>NZ_WOTB01000005.1 GCF_011516835.1 Acetobacter musti
GATACTGCGCTCGGGTGATTTCAGTCCAGGCCATCTTGATCTCATCAGGTTATCGCAAACCCATGAATCATAACCCGCTGAAATCACTCAACTCATTTTCGGTCAGACACTCAGCGGCCAGATGTATCACGCTGATCATTACGTAACCGGCTCACGGGATTACCGTCCGCAGGACTACAATTTCAGCCTCCCCGAAGAAACACGGGAATCTCTTGCTATCGAAGCAGGGCGCGACATCACCGAAAATATCAGATCATATCTTAATATTACTTACATGCATCGGCACATTCAGAATTACATGACAAACCGCATCGCCTCCGTCCTGCCGGAAGTCTATCCCTACGGATTCAACCCATCCGTCGTGAACGAGGAAAACGATTATGCCGCAACCCTCGGCCTCACCGGCGATAATCTCTTCGGGGGTTTCCACTGGGATCTGAGTACGACCTATGGTGCCGACGAAAGCAGACTTTCAACGATTAACTCAGCAAATCTCAGTTATTACGCCACGTACGGATACACACCAACGAAAGGTTTCACGGAAGCCTACAGAAACGCACAATGGACCAATAATTTCGACGTTACCCGCTCCTTCAGCGTCCTGACACGCCCCCTCAAACTCGCCTTTGGTGCCGAACACCGCCTGGAAACCTATACGATCACATCGGGGAACGCCCCCACCTGGCAGCTTGGTGGCCTGCAGGGTGCGCCGGGTCTTACTCCCCAGTCTGCCGGAAACTGGAGCCGCGACGTCTGGGCCGGCTATATCGACGTCGATATCTCACCGGTCAGAAGGCTTGATCTCGATTTTGCCGGTCGCTTCGAACATTATACAGATTTCGGAAATTCCGAGAGTGGCAAGATATCTGCCCGTTACGAAGTTTCGAGGCGTCTCGCCTTCCGCGCCACCATCAGTAATGGTTTCCGCGCTCCTACTCTTGCTGAACAGCATTTCAGCAGCCTCAGCGTCACCCCTACCGGGGCCGCCGGAAGCCTCGCCGTCGATTCAGAAGCTGCCCGCCTCCTTGGCGCCAGCGCACTCAAACCGGAGCGTTCAACCAATGTCAGTGCCGGCGTTGTCTTCGAACCGTTCCCGCTCCTGCATGTCACCGCAGACGTCTATCAGATCAATATCCGCGACCGCATTGTCGGCGGTGGCAACTACAGCGGCGCCATAGCCGAACAGGCCATCGGGCTGACCGGGATCGCCCTGCCTTCCGGTCTCGATCCGGCCGATGTCACCGCCAATTACTTTTCAAACGGTGCCAGCACCCGGACACAGGGCGTCGACATCAACATCGACTACACCACTCGTTTCGGCCGTTTCGGGCGGGTCGACTGGTCCGCCGGAATCGATCTTAACCGAACCCGCCTGCATCACCTCTCGAATGATACAAACGGACAGCCCCTCCTGAACGCCCAGGCCATCGGCTGGCTGACAACCTCCATGCCCCGCAGCAAGATCATCCTCAATGCCCGCTGGACCATCGGCGAATGGGATGTGAACGTCCGCCAGACCCGTTACGGCCAGACCACCGGGAATATGACCTACCAGATCGCCGCCCCGGCGGACATCCGTTATTCCATTGAACAGTTCGCGCAGTTTGAAAACAAACCATGCTGGATGACTGACCTGGAAATCACGCGCCACTTTCTGTCTCACCGCCTGCACGCCACTCTCGGCATCAACAATCTTTTCAATGTTCGCCCCCGCAAACTCCCGCTCATCCTCCGTTATGAAGGCAATTCAATCTATGACACCTCCTCGTCCGGTATCCCTATCTCCGGGTCTTATTACTACACCCGTGTCGGATTTTCCTTTTAGAACAAGGGACGAAATCTCATGACGACGTCCGGAAAAGCAATCACTCGCGGCAGGCGGCAGATTCTGGCAGGAGGTGTCGCAACCCTCCTGGCAACGGTCACGTCTCCTCTTTGCGCCGCGCCGTCGCACACGCTGCGCATCAGCGCGCAGGAATCATCTATTTTGTTCCAGATCGCCCGGTCACGGAATCTTCTCGTTCCTTCTCTGCACGATTCCGGTTTTGAAATCGTCTGGAGCACACTTGGACATTCTCCCGCCGAAATGGGACAGGTGGACTTCCTCAGCGACGTAGCCGAGGCCGTTCCCACCTTCATCCACCGGTTCTTTCCCGATCTGGCGCTCTACGCCGCGGAAGGCCCCAGCCCCCATGCCCTGGGCATCCTGACCCGCAAAGACAGGAACATAACCTCTCTCGCGGCCCTGGCCGGCCACTCCGTCGCCGTCGCGAAGTCCGGGAGCGCCCTTGATCTCCTCATCCTCTCCCTGCAGCAAACGGGACTGAAACTTTCTGATATTCACACGGTCTTTCTTCCGGAACCCGGATGCCTCCAGGCGTTCCGAAACGGTTCCGTCGATGCCTGGGCGACATTCGATCCGTTCCTCACCTTCGGGCGCGCCCTGCCCGAAGCCTCCGTTCTGACAGATGGCGCCGCCGCCGGCATGCACTACAACCGCTATTACATGGCCGACCGCAACTTCGTCCGGGACAATCCGCAAACCATCCCGCTCATCCGCGCCGGCCTGCGGGACGCCGCCACCTGGATCACAGGCAACAGGGAAGAGGCTGCGAAGATCCTCTCCCGACAGTGGCAGAATATGCCAGACGATATCGTCTCTCAGGTTCTCAGGAACAGGAATTTTTCTGTCAGAGCCGCCAGTCAGTCCGATATCGCCGCACTTGAAGCCATAGCAACCCGATACACTGCCGCCGGTATCCTCGCCCCTGGCAGCGACATGAGCACGATCCCGCTTATCGGATAACGATATCCGAAAGCCCGAGCATCCCGGAGAAAGAACAGATCATGACAAAGAAACAGATCAGACTTGGCGTCATACCCACCGGTGTCGGCGGTCCGGGTGCCTATAACCGCTGGCTCGATCCGGAGATTCCACCAGACGCCAGCGTGAACATCGACTGGTACATTGATATCGCGAAACAGGCCGAAGCGGCAAAGTTCGACTGGATCTTCATCGTCGACAGCCAGTTCATCACCCCGCAGTCTCCGCCTCACTATCTCAGCCGCCTGGAACCACTCACCCTGCTCTCCGCTCTCGCCGTCGTCACCCATCATATCGGTCTCGCCGGCACGCTCAGCACTTCATATAATGACCCGTTCAATATCGCCCGTCGTCTCGCCTCTCTCGATCTCATCAGTCATGGACGGGCCGGATGGAATGTCGTCACCACCGGGGACGCCGGAACCGCAGGCAATTTCAGCCTCGAAGAGCATTACGATTACGAAACACGTCACGCCCGCGCCGCCGAAAGCATCGAGGTCATTCGCGGTCTCTGGCGTTCCTACGAAGAGGGCGCTCTTCCGCGTGACCGCGTCCGGAAGAAATTTCTTGATGCTTCAAAGTTGCGCACGCTTGGTCATAAAGGAAAATATTTCAGCGTTACCGGCCCCCTGAACATCGAACGGTCGCCGCAAGGCGAACCCGTCATTTTCCAGGCCGGCGATTCAGAACCAGGCCGGAATCTGGGAGCACAATATGCCGACGCTATCTTCACCCATGCCACGACACTCGAAAATACCAGAGAATTTCGACAGGATTTACGCTCTCGCGCTGCACGTGCAGGCCGCGATCCCGACAGTCTGCTGATCGCTCCCGGCATCAAATTCGTCATTGGCGATACAGACGCTGAAGCGCGCGACATCGCAGGTCATTACGACGAAACCGACCACAGCTTCGAACAGGCGCTCGGGGAGTTCGGCCGTCTGTTCGGCTGGCACGATTTCACACGCTATGATCCCGACGCGCCTTTCCCGACTGGCGTTCTGAAATTTGCGGAGCGAAGCTGGTACACCGGCGCAAAAAAGATCACCGAACAGGCCCTCGCGGAGAACCTCACACTCCGGCAGGTGATCGAACGTACACAGAAAGGCAACAAGGCCGCCGTTGGCAAAGGCACCCCCTTCATCGGCTCGGCCCTCACCGTCGCCGACGAAATCACGCACTGGTTCGAAGAAGGCGCATTCGATGCCCTGAATATCTATCTCGAACATCCCTCTCAGTTCCGGCGTCTCATCAATGAAGTGCTGCCCCTCCTCAGAGAGCGGGGACTGATCCGCAGCAGCTTTACCGGCACAACCCTGCGCGACAATCTCGGTCTCACTGTTCCCTGATCCCGCCTCTCTGGCAGCATCTCAGGAAGAACACCCTACCACTTAAACCGCACACCCGCCGTCACCGCCGTCGATCCTACATTGCTGCCGGTATTCGTTTCGCGATGTCCGGCAAACGTATTGATCGTCAGATCCATACCTTTCACGCCCTTCACCGGATAAGCCAGCGTCACCGTCCTGCCATGCTCTAGCAGCGACGGACTCGCATCCGAGTGCTCCACAGCGAACGGCCCCACATGAGAGAAATCGTGCGAATCAAATTTCGCACTCAGATCCAGCCGTGGCGCAGTGACATAATACTGATCCGCTGCAATCTGCGCATTCACCCTGTTCGCCGCCTGCGCTGCCCCGTCAGGCTTCACACCGGCTGTCGTCTGGCCCCTCTTCGTCCCGGCATCGATCCCGCCGCTCTTTCGCCCATCCGACTGCGACGGCGGCATGAAATAGCCGCCCTCCTCTCCGCGCGCCGCAGGACCACCAGCCAGAAGAAGCGGCACCATCAGGCAGACCGCCGACGAAAAACCCCGATACGGCACAGACGCCAGATCCGACCTCGCCCCCCATCCGCGCATATCCAGCATTTTACGCCCCGAACTGTGACTTTGGCATCACAGAAAAGAAAAAAGTTTATCGAAGCAAATCAGCAAATGTATCATTCCGATACAAAGCGCTCTGGCCTCTTTTTTCAAAACGCAAACAGAACAAATGGGATTTCCTATGGAGACGCCTTTACGTCTTCACATTTAAATAGTACGTATTATAATAATTTCATAATTAATGAATTTCATTAATTAAAAGGATCACTTCATGTCCCTGAAACACTTCGTGATGCATCCCCCGTCCAACCCGCGGCGTTGCCTTTACTAACAACCCGTAAGAATCCCTCCATACACAGTTGTGTTCAGCCATGTGTATGCGCGCATCATAAATCAGACTTATGATGCGATAAAAAGAAACAGTTTGTCATAATTCCGATGGAAGCCTAGTTTCTTTCGAAGATTACAAATGAATCCCGAGTTCATTCTGCGTTACTTCTTACATACCATCAGAAATAACGTTCTGAATAATAAATATTCGCTGAATATATACATGATAAGACCAAAAAAAACCACACATATCCCCGTTTTCTCTAACCGGAGTAATCCCGTGACCGGAGCCGACGCCCTCTTCCTGGCACGACTGCAATTCGCCTTTACAGTCGGATTCCACATCGTCTTTCCCGCCTTCTCCATCGGGCTGGCCGCCTTCCTCGCCGTCCTCGAAGGATTGTGGCTGAAGACAGACAAACAGGTCTATCTCGACCTGTTTCAGTACTGGCTCCGCGCATTCTCCATCGTCTTCGGCATGGGCGTCGTCTCCGGTCTCGTCATGTCCTACGAGTTCGGCACCAACTGGGCGCAGTTCTCCCAGAAAGCCGGTCCCATTCTCGGCCCCCTCCTCGGCTATGAGGTCATGACCGCCTTCTTCCTGGAGGCCGGCTTCTTGGGAATCATGCTGTTCGGCATGAACAAGGTCGGGAAGAAACTGCATTTCTTCGCTACCTGCGTCGTCTCCCTCGGCACTCTCATCTCCATGAGCTGGATTCTGTCCTCCAACTCCTGGATGCAGACCCCGCGCGGCTATGCCATCGAACCCGGAACCGGGCGCTTCATCCCGGAGAACTGGTGGGCCATCGTCTTCAACCCTTCCTTCCCCTTCCGCCTCACCCATATGGCGCTCGCCGCCTTCCTGTCTGTCGCCTTCGTCGTCGGCGGCGTCGGCGCATGGCATCTGCTCCGCGCGAAACGCAGCGGAAACCAGCCGACAGAAGCGGTCAAAGTCATGTTCTCCATGGCCATGTGGATGGCCGCCATCGTTGGCCCGTTGCAGATCCTCGCCGGTGACGCACACGGTCTGAACACGCTGAAATATCAGCCTGCCAAAATCGCCGCGATGGAAGGCGACTGGAATTCAGAAGGTTATGCCCCGGAACTGCTCTTTGGCATCCCGGACATGGAAAATGAGGTCACGAACTACAAAATTGCCATTCCCTACGTGGGATCGCTGATCCTCACCCACAGTCTCAGCGGCAAGGTCCCGGGCCTTAAAGACTACCCGAAAGACCAGCGCGCACCGTCCTACGTGGTGTTCTTCAGCTTCCGCATCATGATCCTGCTCGGTGTTCTCATGGCGGCAACCGGCCTCTTCTCGCTCTGGCTGCGCCGGAAAGGCGCCCTCTGGACAAACCCACTGCTTCTTCGCGCAGCCCTGTTCCTGACCCCGGCAGGCTTCATCGCCCTGCTCTGCGGCTGGGTCACCACCGAAGTCGGCCGGCAGCCCTTCACGGTCTATGGCCTGCTCCGCACCACCGACAGCGTCTCTCCCGTTCCCGGCGCCAGCATCGGCTTCACCCTCGCCGCCTTCGTCGCCGTTTACTTCATCGTCTTCGCCTCCGGCATCGGCATCCTCCTGCGCGGCTTCGCCGAGGAACCGCATCAGGGCGAAACCGGCCCTGACGCCCATCATCCGCAACGCGCCGCCTCCATGGCGTCCGCCGTTTCAGACACCGCAGCCGCCGGTCACACCGGTTCAGGAGAATAACCGATGGATCTCGCGACAACCGGCCTCACCGGCGCGGCTTACTGGCTCCCCATCGTCTGGGCCGTCCTCGCCGCCGCCGCCATCTTTATCTATATCGTCCTCGACGGTTTCGACCTCGGTCTCGGCATGCTCTTCCTGGCCGAGCCCGACAAGAAACATCGCAACATCATGATCCAGACCGTCGCCCCGGTCTGGGACGGCAACGAAACCTGGATGATCTTCGGCGGCGCCGCGCTCTATGGCGTCTTCCCCAACGCCTACGCCACCATCCTGCCCGCGCTCTACCTGCCGGTGCTCATCATGCTGTTCGCGCTCATCCTGCGCGGCGTCGGCTTTGAATTCCGCTCCCGGATGCACACCGAGCAGACCAGAAACCTCTGGGATATCGGCTTTTGCCTTGGTTCCTTCGTCGCCACCTTCATGCAGGGGATCATTCTCGGAACCCTCATCTCAGGCATCAAAATCGAAAACAACGCTTTCGCCGGCAGCAGTTTCGACTGGCTCGCTCCCTTCCCCCTCTTCTGCGGCCTCGCCGTCGCCTGCGGCTATGCCCTGCTCGGCGCAACCTGGCTGATCTGGCGCACCGAAAGCGATCTTCAGGCCACCATGCGCAGATGGGCCGGCTTCCTGTCCCTCGCTATGCTCGGCATGATCGCCGCCGTCTCCGTCTGGACCCCGGCCCTGCACGCCACCTACATGCAGAACTGGACCACCTGGCCCCGCATCCTCTACGTCGCTCCGGTCCCCGTCGCGGTCATCACACTGGCTCTCGTCATGTTCCAGGCCCTGCGCGGAAAAACCTCGCGTCGTATTCCGTTCTTCTGCGCGCTCGGCTGGTTCTTCCTCGCCTTCAGCGGCCTCGGCATCAATATCTGGCCTTATATCGTGCCACCTTCGATGACGATCTGGCAGGCTTCGGCTCCTCCCGCCAGCCAGACTTTCCTGCTGGTCGGCGCCGCCGTCCTCCTGCCTCTGATCCTCAGCTACACCGCCTTCGCCTATCACGTGTTCCGCGGCACGGTGAACGAGCACAGTGAAAGCTATCACTGACTAAAGAACCACCACGAGACCCATCATCATGCAAAGAAGAACTGTGAACCAGGCAATCGAAAAATCTCTCCCGGTCAAACTTGCCTGGTTCGCAGGCCTCTGGTTCGCCGGTGTAGCAAGTCTCGCAGTAGTCGCGACGATACTCAGACTCGTCATACACTCCTGATTGCCGGTACCGGCTTCTCTGATCGTTACGAATCCGGACAGTGCTTCCGCACTTCGGACCGTGCCAGAGTAGCCAGTCTGGCAGGCAAACACTTCAGACAGAACCGCGATGCTTACAGCCGGAACAGGATCAGTGGCGTCCGGCAAATACTCATTTATATCCTCTCCATCCAGACCGAATCTCCTATTCCAGGCAGCAATGCCCCATACGCCAGGCGGCAGATCGCCACGTAAAATCACGTCCATATTGCTTCTCTATGATAGGATTTATTTCCTAAAATTACTGGCGATACTTTTTGCCAGCGACTATCTGCAAAACCTTCAGAAAGCTCAGCCCCAGGGCCTTGTCAGATCAGCATTGCGCTTGCTACGCAGATCAGGAAATTCAAAGAGATGAGGCACTGCGACATGCGGCTGGGCGGACTTGGGTTTAAACAGTTAAGTTTAACTGCCGTCGCAATCGCTTCCGTCTTCAGTGCCGCCAAACCATCAACTGCTTCTGCTCACACAAGAGCCCACCTCCATCACCGCTCTGGTGTCAGAAGCATTCGTTTTGCTGCTGCACACAGTAACTGGCACAGCTATCGTCCTTCGTCAGGACATGTCATTCAGTGTGTAGCATTCGCCAAAGCTGAATCAGATATCGCTCTGCCTGGAAACGCCCGTGACTGGTGGAGCAACGCTGCCGGTCGCTATGCGAGAGGTCAGGCACCTGAATCCGGAAGCGTCCTTAACTTTCGCCCAATCCGGCGCATGCCACTGGGACACGTCGCAATCGTCACCGGCACTCTCAACAGCCGCGTTATCACGATCGACCAGTCCCACTGGGGGCAGAACAGCATCTCGCGCAATGTGCGTGTCGTCGATGTCTCTCCGGATAATGACTGGTCCGCCGTCCGCGTCGAACTGAATGGCAAAACTGGCACTTTCGGCTCCATCTATCCAACATACGGCTTCATCTACCCAAGACCTGAATACGGCTCTCAGGTCATGACTGCCGATAGCCCCTCCGCCCAGCAGGCCGCCGCGCAGTACGCAGAAGCAGCCCCCACAGCCGGCACTGTTGAAAACCATTACCTGGCAACCAGTTTTTCAGATCACCATGTCCGCAAAACGATTCACCGCAGACGCCGGTAGCACCAAAAACTCCGGCCTGTGAGCAGGCCAGAACAACTCTGAATCTTCATTTATTTTACAAATGATTTTCAGGAGCCAGGAGCTGTTCTGAAGAAGGAATTACTCCTTCCGGACAACCCCACAAAATAAGACATTGTCGTCCTCTCATGCCAAGGCCTGTATTTTCAATGTAACGGCTTTTTTCTTTATAAGCATTAGAACACACTGCAAGTCTCCCTGCTGAGCACACCCTGATACAGCAAAATTCTGCCGTGCCTGAGCCACATTCACATCAGCCACATCATCAGAATTCCACGTCCGAAATATTTTTCAGATCCTGCTTTGCTAAATCATCCAATATCTGAAAAGCGCTCAGCCGGCCGCTGACCGGATCAGCTCGTATCTCCGACAGAAAACCATAAAAAAAGCGTTTGTATACTTTGCGAATAACAGGCGCTTTGATTCCGGTTTATTAAACTTAAACAGGTAAAGAACAGAACCCCGCTCCGTCTCCTGTTGCAAAAGATTAACCACAAAAAAAGCCGGATCCCCAGCAGGACCCGGCCTCACATTCTCACAAAAAAGCCCCGCCCTGAAACAGACGGAGCCTTCCCCTCACTTATAGATCGGGAACCTCGCGCACAGCGCCTTCACGCGCTCATGCACCGCATTCTCCACTGCCGCGTCCCCCTCGCCGCCCGAAGCGGCCAGCGCCGTCAGCACCTCATCAATCATCTCGCCAACAGCCCGGAACTCCGCCTCACTGAACCCCCGCGCCGTCGCCGCCGGGCTGCCCAGACGAATACCGGACGTCACCGCCGGCTTCTCCGGATCAAACGGCACCGCATTCTTGTTCGCCGTAATGCCCGCCCGCTCGAGCGCCTTCTCGGCCGCCTTGCCGGTCACCTTCTTCGGACGCAGATCCACCAGCAGCAGATGGCTGTCCGTGCCCCCCGTCACCAGATCGAACCCGCGCTCCAGCAGAACCTCGCCCAGCACCTTCGCATTCGCCGCGACCGCCTTCTGATAGTCCGCAAACTCCGGACGGAGCGCCTCGCCGAACGCCACAGCCTTCGCCGCAATCACATGCATCAGAGGACCACCCTGCAGACCAGGGAACACCGCCGAGTTGATCTTCTTCGCCAGCGCCTCGTCATTCGTCAGGATCAGACCACCACGCGGACCACGCAGCGTCTTGTGCGTCGTGCTCGTCACAACATCCGCATACGGCAGCGGGCTCGGATACAGCCCCGCCGCCACCAGACCGGCGAAATGCGCCATGTCCACCATCAGCTTCGCGCCAACTTCATCAGCCACCTTCCGGAACCGGACGAAATCGATCACCCGCGGATAGGCCGAGCTGCCGGCCACGATCAGCTTCGGCTTATGCTCGCGCGCCAGAGCCTCCATCTCGTCATAGTCCAGCAGCCCGTCCTGACGCCGCACGCCATACTGAACCGCATTGAACCACTTGCCGGAATAGTTCGGCGCCGCGCCATGCGTCAGATGCCCGCCCGCCGCCAGGCTCATACCCAGAACCGTATCGCCCGGCGCCACAACCGCCATGAACGCCGCCTGATTGGCGTTCGCGCCGGAATGCGGCTGCACATTGGCAAACCCCGCACCAAAGATCTGCTTCACGCGCTCAATCGCAAGGACCTCGACCTTATCGACATCCACGCAGCCGCCATAATAGCGCCGGCCCGGATACCCCTCGGCATATTTGTTGGTCAGAACGCTGCCCTGAGCCTCAAGAACAGCACGGGAGACCATGTTCTCACTGGCAATCAGCTCAATGCCATCCCGCTGCCGAACAAGCTCGTCCCCGATCGCAGAGGCGACGTCCGCATCCACCTCACCCAGAGAAGACCCAAAAAAACGATGCAGATCCGTGTCGCTCATTTGCAAAATCCCTGTCCACGAGCTTCAGCCATGCAGAAAAGCCTCCCTATGCCAGCCGGGAGGCCCCCTGCCATCCGCGCGCTTGTAGCCCGTCCGGCACCGGAAAACCACCGCCAAAACCACAGCCAGAGCCACAACCGGAACCATCGCAGCCCCCGGCCCGTCACCTGCGCAGTCACGACAAACCCGCGACAAACTCCGCGGCAGCCGCTATTCACACACCCGTAACAAACATCCAGACGAACAAGAGCCGGAGACCATCCGTTCATGCCCCGACCGACGAGCCCGTCAGCCCTGAGCACCCTCTTCCGGCTCAAACCCGTCACCACAGAGGATGACAGCGGCCTGAAGCGCGTCCTCGGCCCCGCCAGCCTCGTCGCGCTGGGCGTCGGCGCCACCATCGGCGCCGGTCTGTTCTCGCTCACCGGCATCGCTGCCGGCGACAATGCCGGACCCGCCGTCACCCTGTCCTACCTCATCGCCGCCATCGCCTGCGGCTTCGCCGGACTCTGCTACAGCGAACTCGCCAGCATGATCCCCGTCTCCGGCAGCGCCTATTCCTACGCCTATGTCGCCATGGGTGAACTCGTCGCCTGGATCATCGGCTGGGACCTCGTTCTCGAATACGCCGTCGGCGCCGCCACCGTCTCGGTCAGCTGGTCAGGCTACATCACCTCCCTGCTCGCCGAATGGGGCATCCATCTCCCCGCCCGCCTCACCGCCTCTCCCTTCGAAACCATCCCTCTCCCCGACGGCACCACCACAACCGGCATCGCCAACGTCCCCGCCGCCTTCATCATCGCCCTCGTTTCGCTGATGCTCATTCGCGGCACGTCAGAGTCCGCCAGAGTCAACGCCGTCATCGTCACCATCAAACTGTCCGTCATCGCCGCCTTCATCGGTTTCGGTCTGCCCTATATCGACACCGCCAACTACCATCCCTTCATCCCGCCCAACGAGGGCACCTTCGGCCATTACGGCTTCTCCGGCGTTATGCGCGCCGCCGGCACCATCTTCTTCGCCTATATCGGCTTCGACGCCCTCTCCACCGCCGCCCAGGAAACAAAGAATCCGAAGCGCGACATGCCCATCGGCATCATCGGAAGCCTGCTCGTCTGCGTCCTCGCCTATGTCAGCTTCTCTTTCGTCCTGACCGGCATCGTGAACTATAAGGACATGATCGGAGACCCCGCCCCCGTCGCCACCGCCATCGACCGCACCCACGCCACCTGGCTCAGACTCGCCGTGAAATTCGGTATCCTCGCCGGCTTCACCTCCGTTCTGCTCGTCCTCCTCCTCGGCCAGAGCCGCGTCTTCTTCGCCATGTCAAAAGACGGTCTGCTGCCGCCGCTGTTCAGCAAAACCCACAAACGCTTTCATACGCCCTGGCTGTCCAACCTGTTCTTCATGGTCATCACCGGCGTCCTCGCCGCCTTCCTGCCCATCGCCGAACTCGGTCACATGACCTCCATCGGAACCCTGCTCGCCTTCACCATCGTCTGCGCCGGCGTTCTCATCCTCCGCCGCACCACGCCGGACATGGAACGCAAATTCCGCGTCCCCGGCGGCCCGGTCATTCCCATCCTCGGCATCGCCTCCTGCCTGACCGTCATGATCTCCCTGGACAGCCTCACCTGGCTCCGCCTCGTCGTCTGGCTCGCCCTCGGCGCAATCATCTATTTCGGCTACAGCCGCCGCCACAGCCTGCTGAACCGCTGAGACCTAGGCCGGGGCATTCCGCCCCGCACCAACAGCACCAGTTCCGTTCCCACGCTGACACACGGACGCCTGTTCACAACAGTCACGGCACTGCCCGCACGCAGTGCCGTTGTCTCACCAGCTGAACCATCACGCTCTCCGCATGTTAAAATCACGACGCCGTCGCAAAAAACAACAAAACGGCGTTTGCCCCTCATCGCGGAGTCACAGCATGTCAGCAGGCACCATCCTCATCACCGGAGCCGGCACCGGCTTCGGCAAAGAAGTCGCCCTGCGTCTGGCCGAACAGGGCCACAGCGTCATCGCCGGCGTCGAAATCGCCGCACAGGTCAAATCCCTCCAGGACGAAGCCGCCGCCCGCAACACCCGGCTGCGCATTGAGAAGCTCGATGTCACCTGCCCCGGCGACCGCCACAAGGCGTCCGGCTGGGATGTCGGCGTCCTGCTGAACAACGCCGGCATCTCGGAAGGCGGCTCGATGGTCGACATCCCCGCCAGAAATCTGCGGCATCAGTTCGAGGTCAACGTCATCGGCCCCGCCCTGCTCACCCGCGACATCGCCAGAAAAATGGCCGCGAAGAGAAAAGGCAAAATCGTCTTCATGTCCTCCGTCGCCGGCCTGACCACAGACCCGTTCGCCGGTGCCTATTCCGCCTCCAAACACGCCATCGAAGCCATCGCCTCCGCCCTGCAGCAGGAACTCCGCGAATTCAGCGTCGAGGTCGCCACCATCAATCCCGGCCCGTTCCTGACCGGCTTTAACGACCGGATGTTCGAAACCTGGAAAAGCTGGCTGGATGACCCCACGAAACGCCTGTTCGATTACGCAAAGATCGCCTTCCCCCACGAACAGTACGACCCCGAACCCGTCTTCGAGACCACCATCGGCGTCCTCACCGGCCAGATCGGCACCTACCGGAACGTCGAGCCGAAAGACATCATCGGCCAGCAGAAAGAACAGCTGGAAGCCACCTGGTCCCTCCGCTCCGCCGATCATCTCGGAACACGCGCGGAACTTGTGCAGAAAGCTTCTGAAATCAGGCCAGCCACACCCGTGTAGTATCGGACAATGCAAACCGGCTGCGAAACCAGTGTCAGTTCATCGAAATTTCGTACGGTTCGCACCGGAAAGACCGGAATGTTGTTGATACCCACGCGCCATTTAGCGCTCCGCGGAAGCATGATCTGCAACGGGAGACTACGGATCATCCACGGCGCGAAATGCGTTCATCAGCGCGTCCTGCATCAGCTGATGAGGAGAAAACCTCCCCGGCCCACAGAAATGCGACACCGGCGAGAGCCGGCACTGTGGCAACAACGCCGAGGCGCAGAACTGCGCCGGACCTTACTGAGATGCGCAGGCAGCCTGCTTTTCATGGGATCACTTCATCAGGTGGCCAAGCCGGCACTATGGAGGATAAAGTCCAGGAAAGCGTGGTCAGGGAACTATTATGTCCTATGACAATGAGAGGCGATCACCATCGGCGTCTCAGGAGAAAACAGTTCTGAAAAGCTCCGCCGGCGTCATACGACAGTTTGTCGCTCGTGATATGCGAAAGAGCCCGTTTACCCGGCCGGCAGCAACGGCCTGGAAGAGCCCGCGCATTAACGAAGCATGCCACGGGAAAGTTGCTTTGGTGAGCCGTGCGGATCACACGATCGAAAAAGAACATTTCCGTTTAATGCGTATGTCCGTTCTTCCATGTTTGCAGCGCAGCGAGCGTCCGGGTCACATGCTCGTCGGGTGAGCGGTCGGAGTAACTCATCAGAATCCGGCCATCTGGTGCAATCACATACGAAGTGCGGTTCGCATGTGTGCCGCTCGCCATCTTAGCATCGTATTCACCGGTCACTTCACCCTTTGGATCCGCTGCCACCGGGAACTTGCTACGGCACTCACTGACGGAGAAGCGGCGCAGTTTATCGATCTCGTCCATCGAAACGCCAATGACGCTCGCGCCAAGCGCATGGAACTGATCCATCGCGTCAGCGAAATCATGTGCCTCGATCGTGCAGCCCGGCGTAAATGCGGCCGGATAAAAATACAGCACGACCGGCCCCTTTTTCAGTGCGCCTGCCAGCGAATATGTAAAGTCTCTGCCACCCATACTGGCCTGTAGTGTGAAAGAGGGTGCCGCCTGCCCTACAGGGAGTGCGGCGCGAGCGGCCTGTCCGCCGGCCAGCATCAGTATTGTGACGGCAACAAGCGCAAAAACGTGACTTTTCATAATGGCAGTTCTTTCCGTTGAGTCCGGGCATGTCAGTATAATGCCACCAACGGCGGGACGACGTCATCATTGCCGCAATATACTCCGTGGACGCCAGACCAGAAGTCAGTTCAGGAGATGAATAAAGTCTGCAGCGAAGTCATTCACGAAGGCGCTTAGGAAATATGGATAGGGCCGAACGGTGGTCACGTTGCGCGGGACAGGACTTTAATTTTCGCCTGCTGCAAACCCGCACAACAGTTCCTCATCGGTCCAGGAATGTTCCGACATTGCGTCCCGCCCCCGTCTGTCGCACATATCCTCCGAACCCATTCGGCCCGGACTACCGGCCCCATAGCAGACAGGAGCAGCGCGACTATGGCAGGCGAAACGATCACAACAGACGTCGCCATCATCGGAGCAGGTCCGACCGGCCTGTTCGCTGCTTTCGAATGCGGAATGCTCAAACTGAACAGCATTCTCATCGACGCCCTCGCCGATATCGGTGGCCAGTGCACCGCGCTTTACCCTGAGAAACCCATCTACGACATTCCGGCGCTTCCAGCCGTCGAAGGTGCGCGCCTGATCGAAAACCTCGCCGAACAGATCGAGCCCTTCGATGTTCCGCGCCTCCTCGGCCGACGTGTCGAGACACTCACCGGTCACCGCGGCGCCTTCACGCTTGGCACCAGCAAAGGCGACACCATCCATGCCAGAGCGGTTATCATCGCCGCCGGGGCCGGAGCCTTCGGTCCCAACCGGCCGCCGCTCGAAAACCTCGAAGCCTTTGAAGCCACCGGCGGCGTCCAGTATTATGTCCGCCGCCGCGCGGATTTCGCTGATAAAACCCTCGTCATCGCCGGCGGCGGTGACTCCGCTCTTGACTGGGCGCTTTCACTCCGCGAAGTCGCCCGCAAAATTTATCTCGTCCATCGTCGCGACAAATTCCGCGCCGCGCCGGAGAGCCTCCGTCAGCTCGATGAAGCTGTCACCAAAGGCGAGATTGAGAAAATTACCCCTTATCAGCTGAAATCCCTGAAAGGGAAGGAAGGAACGCTCTCCGGCGTCGAACTCGCTACCCTTGATGGTGACACCCGCCTTCTCGACGCCGATCATCTTCTGGCATTCTTCGGCCTCGCCACCGATCTCGGCCCGGTCGCCCAGTGGGGCATGGACCAGATCCGCTCCACAATCCCCGTTACCCCCTCGACCTGCGAGACCAGTCTTCCCGGCGTCTTCGCCATTGGCGACGTCGCCACCTATCCTGGCAAACTGAAGCTCATCCTTCAGGGCTTCAGCGAGGCCGCCATGGCTGCCCACGCCATCTACCCGATCATCAATCCGGACCAGGCTCTCCATTTCGAATACTCCACCAGCAAGGGCGTTCCAGACACGAAATGACCGGTGGCGCCTCCTGCCGGGGGCGCTATACTGTGGCGCTTGCGGAGCGAAAGCAGTCGGAGGCAGGACGCAGAGATGGATGTTGCAGCACAGTGGGCCGGGGGCGCCCTGACCATCGACCTCAGCGCCATCGCGGCCAACTACCGGCACCTCACTGAAATCGTTACACGCGGGGGCGCTAAAACTGTCTGCGGGGCCGCCATCAAGGCCGACGCCTACGGCCTCGGAGCCGCCCGCGTCGCTCCCGTCCTCGAAGAAGCCGGATGCCGCCGCTTCTTTGTCGCCCACCTCTCCGAAGGTGCCGCCCTCCGTAATACCATCTCCCGTGCTGTCCCCATCTTCGTACTGCATGGCCCCCCGCCCGGAACCTCCGAAGACCTGCTTGAAGCCGGCCTCACTCCTGTCCTCAACAGCCCCGAACAGCTTGAGGAATGGCGGGTTCTCGCCAGAAAGCGCGGAAAAGCCCTCCCGGCGGCGATCCAGCTCGATTCCGGTATGGCCCGCTTCGGCCTCACTGCCGACACCATTGCGACGCTCGCGGAAACTCCGGACAGCTATACAGGGATCGACCCCGTGCTCGTCATGAGCCACCTCGCCTGCGCCGACACCCCCGAGCACCCCGCTAACACTGCTCAGCTCGACGCCTTCCGTCATCTCAGCGCCCTGTTGCCCGCAGCCCCCCGCAGCCTCTCGGCGTCGTCAGGCATCTTTCTCGGCCCCGACTGGCACTTCGATCTGGCGAGACCTGGTGCCGCTCTCTACGGCATCAACCCGACACCAGGTCAGCCAAACCCCATGACCCCGGTCGTACGCCTCCAGGCCCGCGTCATCCAGACCCGGATCATTCCGGAAGGCCAGTCCGTTGGCTACGGCGCCCTCTTCGTCGCCCGGCGTCCGACCCGCGTCGCCCTGCTCGGCATAGGCTACGGCGACGGTTTCCACCGCTCCACCTCCAACCGGGGCTGCGCCGTCCTTCCATCTCATCCGGACATCCGCCTGCCTATTATCGGTCGGGTTTCGATGGACTCTCTGGCCATCGACATCACCGATCTCGGTGATATTCCGGTTCCCCCCGGTACCCCCCTTGACCTCATCGGTCCCCACAATACGCTCGAAGAGGCCGCCGACGCCGCCGGCACCATTGGCTACGAACTGCTCACCGATCTCGGAGGCCGCTATCACCGAAGCTATGTTTGATGCCTTCCATGTCTTAATTCATGTGCAACCCGACCAGGGCGTGTCGTCAGTTAATTCCGATGATGGCGGAGACGAGTTGCGCTGCTGCGAGGAGGATTGATTCCAGTCTGTCACAGCGTGTTGCAATGTCTCTGAACTGCTTCAGTCTGACGAAGAACCGTTCTTTTTTTATAAAGCTGGAACAGTATTTTCCGTGGATTACGACGGTTTTCCTTGAAGGAATGACTACTGTAATCTGCCGCTCTTCGAGCTTTTCAATGAGCGGTTCGGCTACTGGAAAAATGTTTATAGACGTCTGCGCCGCTGGTGCGAAAGCGGTGTTATCGAGCAGATTTTCCTGCATCTGGCGGCTGATCACGTCAGGGAATACCTGCGCGATAGCGATACAGCACGGCTTCCACAAACAGACGGTTATCTGATGCCGTTCCCCCAACATGACCTTCACGGCCAGGCAGGAAATCCTTTATCCGCTCCCACTGGCTGTCACTCAGGCCATACCGTCGCATTCCCATCTTTCCCCGTCCCAAAAACAGGGAGAAAACATCACAGATCAGATGGAAGTACAAGCCTCATGGCACCGCGCTAACTGACGACACGCCTTAGGGTCTCAGGCCGGACAGCTTACTGACAAAACTGAGCGGTCATATCTCAGGAAGCGCTGGCAGCCCTTATGGCTCCGTAATTGTGACCGCGATCCTGCCAACATCACCAGAGCTCATGCGCCGGTATTGTCAGCCATTTCCAGTGAGATCCCGGCAACCGCGATCTTCGGACAAAGAAAAGCCCCGGTCAGCCCTTTGTCGCCAGAACGCGAGATGACGTGACAGACTGCGATTGTTTGCCGGAGCCGCCGGCTGCTTTGCTGTCAGCCACGTCGTCTGTGCGGTTCCACCAGCCACCGCCGAGAGACTGAAAGAGGCCGACAGTATCGGAGAGGCGGGCAGCGCGAGCTTCGACAAGGGCGAGACGGGTCTGGAGCGAGGATGTCTGGACATTGAGAAGAGCGATCTGGCTGAGAGCACCGAGATGTGTTTCAGCCTTTGAAATGGTGGCGGTCCGGGTGGCCTGAGAGGCGGCTTCACTGGCCTGGGTAAGAGCGTCAGCGTCGTTGTGGACGGCGTTCAGGCTGTCAGCAACATCCTGCACGGCGCTGGCAATAGTGGCGCGGTACTGTGCTGCGGCCTGGTCGTAGCGCAGGCGCGCGCCCTTTTCCTGATGCTGAAGCTGGAAACCATCGAAAAGCGGCTGGGTGATCATGGCGCCCAGGGTCCATTGACCGTAGCCGGGAACGGCCATCTGGGCGATGGTGGCGGCAGCGAAACCGGGTGAGAAGCCGAGCTGGACATTAGGCAGGCGATTGGCGATGGCGACGCCAACCTGGGCACAGGCGGCATGGAAATATTCCTGGGCCGTGCGGATGTCGGGACGCTGGTCGATGAGTTGCGCGGGCAGACTGACCGGAAGACTGTCCGGCAAATGGAAGCGGTCGAGCTCGAATTCCGGCGTCGGGGCATCCGGCATGTCGTTGGCCAGGGCGGCAAGTTCGTCGTGCAGGGCAGCCAGGGTCTGCTGCAGGGGGGGTAAGGTAGCCTTTGTCTGAGCAAGGAGCGTGCGCTGCATGGCGACATCGTTACCGGACATGTTGCCAAGAGCCTGCTGGGCGACGGTCGATTTCAGTATGCGTTCCTGGTCAGCGACCATTTCCTGCGTGGTGCGTATCTGCTGGCGCACCATGGCATAGGAGATGGCAGCGTTGACGGCGGAGCTAGTGAGCGTGAGCCAGGTGGCCTCCAGCTGATAGCGCTGGGCATTCCGCTGAGCTCTTGCGGACTCGATCTGACGCCGTACGCCGCCCCAGAGATCCGGAGAGTAGGAGATGTTCAGCTGGGCGGTATGGATTGTGTAATTCCAGTTATCCGCCATCGGTACGTTAGAGTAGGCGCGTGAGGTCTTGAAACGGGCCGGATTGTACATGCCGCTGACTGAAGGATAGAGCGCGCTCTCACTGGCTTTTTTATCCTGTTGCGATGCCAGAAGAGCCTTGTTGGCAGCTTCCAGGGTCGGGCTGCGTTCCAGGATACGGCGTACGAGCTGATCGAGTTCCGGGTAGTGAAACAGGGTCCACCAGTCGGCGGGGATATCTGCACCGGGGGTGAAGGTCTGAGTATTCCCCTGCAGACGTTCCGAAACTGCACTGATTGCCGGTCTGACACCTCCCTGAATATATCGGGTCTGAGGAGCACCAGGCCGATGGAAGTCGGGGCCGACGGCGCAGGCGGAGAGCAGAGCAGTGGCGGCGAGGAGCAGGCAGGCGCTGCCCCGGGCCGGTTTGCCGTGCCGTTCGGCGTGAGCCTCCGAGCGGATGTGTTTCCCCCTGCCCTGCTCAGTCATCACGACTGTCTCCCGTGGAATCCCGACTCTGTTTGCGGCTGTCTCGTTTTTCGACCCAGGCTTCGAGTTCGGCATAATAGGTAGGCAGGATAAAGAGCGTCAGAATTGTAGCGATGCCGAGACCACCAACAACAACAGTGGCGAGGCCGCGCTGGACGTCGGTTCCGATGCCGGTGGCGATTGCGGCGGGCAGCATGCCGACGGAGGCGACCGTGGCGGTCATGAGAACGGGGCGGAAGCGTTCGCCGGCGCCCTCGAGCACGGCATCACGCAAGCCCATGCCGCCGGAACGGAGATGGTTGATATTCGAGACCATGATAATGCCGTTCTGTATAGCAACGCCAAACAGGGCAATGAATCCAACGGTAGTGGCTACATTGAGGGTCTCGCCGCGGACATGCAGAGCAATGAGGCCGCCGAGAGTGGCGAGCGGCACAACGGCGAGAACCAGAAGCGCCTGACGAAAAAGGCGAAACTCGCCGAAGAGCAGGATGAGCATAACCGCGAACATGAGGGCCAGCGCGATGGTGAGGCGGGCCTGGGCGCGCTGTTCCTGCTGGAAGGTTCCGGCCCATTCAAGGCGGTATTTCGTCGTGTCGAAATGGACGAAGCGGTCGATATGGGCCTGGGCGTCCGGCAGGTATTGCGACAGAGGACGGCTGCCGTTGTTCACGCGGATCGTTATCTGCCGGTGGTTGTATTCATGCGAGATGTTGGACTGTCCGGTTTCCAGTCCGATTTTTGCCAGAGCTTCAAGCGGTATCTGAGCTCCCGATGACCCTGTGAGCGGCAGATGGGCAAGAAGCTGTAGATTCCGCGTCTGATCGTCCTGGAAGCGTACCGTCATATTATAGGTGCGGTCACCGATATAAAGTTGTGAGACGGGCGCGTCGCCAATGCCGTTCTGGACAACATTCATGACGTCAGAGACGCTGACACCGTAGCGGGCCATGGCGGGGCGGTTGGCGGCGATGGACAGTTCCGGTATTTCCGGCCCCTGAAAAATGGACGCATCGGTTGTGCCGGGCACGGTTTTGAGCAGACGGGTGATATCATCGCCGATCCGGCGCATTTCGCGGAAATCATCGCCATAGACACGCAGCACAAGTGGCGAATGGGCGCCCCCGACGAGATCGTTCATGCCGTCTTCAATCGGCTGGCTGATATCGAAACTGATACCGGGAATCTGGTGAAGGCGCTGTCGCAGTTTTTGCTCGAACTGCGCTTTCGTCTCGCCCTTCGGCCAGGTGCTGTACGGTTTCAGACCGACTGGCATTTCAATATGAGACGGCGTCCAGGGATCAGTGCCGGAATCGTTCCGGCCGAGCTGAGTGATGGCGTAGGAGGTTTCAGGAAAGGAGTGGATGGTCCGGCGAATCTCGCTGGCCATCTCGCTGGCCTTGTCCAGCGAGATTCCTGACGGCAGGCTGACCTGAAGCCAGAGAGCGCCTTCGTCGAGCTCGGGAAGAAATTCGCGTCCAACGGTCATGCCGAGGACAAGGACGGCAGCGAAAGCGATGCCACCGCCGGCATAGGCAAGCAGAGGGCGATCGACGAAATGACCGAGCCAGTGTTTATACTGGCGATGAAGCCATTCGAGCGGTTTGTTTCGGAACAGGCGATGCGGCCTGCGCATGGCAAGCCAGGCGAGTGACGGTGTCAGCATGGTCGCGCTCAGCAGGGCGCCGAACAGGGCGAAGCTGACGGTGTAGGCCATAGGACGGAAGAGTTTGCCTTCCGAACCCTCGAACGCGAAAAGCGGGCTGTAAGCCACGATGATGATGAGAGTAGAAAAAAGGATCGAACGACCAATCTGATTGGTCAGCGTCAACACGTCTTTCAGCTCGATCACGTCTTTCGGACGCTCCTCGCGGAGGCGCAGAATGGCTTCGGTAATGACTATGGCGCCATCCACGACCACGCCAAAATCGATGGCACCGAGAGAGAAGAGGTTTGCCGGCATACCAAGCGCGTTCATGACGACGAACACGAAGGCGAGGGCCAGCGGAATGGTAATGGCAGCCACCAGGGCGCTGCGGGGACTGCCCAGGAAAAGCAGCAGGACGATGATAACCAGCCCGACACCTTTGAACACGGTGTCCATCACCTTGTCGGTGGTGGCGTTCACGAGAGTGTCGCGATCGATATAGGGCACGATTTTCACACCCAGCGGGTCAAGCTGCTTTTGGAGTGAGGCGACCTGCTGATGGATGTTTTTCAGCACCAGAGAAGCGTTCTGGCCGGTGAGCATCTGGACGATGCCCTCAATGGTGTCGGGATTGCTATCTTTGCCCAGGATACCTTCGCGGACCTGATGACCAAGCTGGAGCTGGCCGAGATCGCGAAGCTGGACCGGGACGCCATGTCGCTGCGTGACGGCAATATCGGCCATGTCGCCAAGATTGCGCACGAGACCGTTGCCGCGGACAATATAGGACTGGTCGCCGCGCGTGACACGACCACCGCCAGCGTTGGCGTTGTTGTTCTGAATAGCTGTAAGGACGTCGTTGAGGCCGACATTGTATCGCTGGAGCGCGCCCGGTTTGAGAACGAGCTGATATTCTCTGGTGAATCCACCGAAATTGTTGACGGAGGCAACGCCGGGAATCTGCAGCAGCGCGGGCATCACGACCCAGCGCTGGATCTCCGAAAGCTGCATGAGATTCGCGCGGTCAGATTCCAGCGTGTAGCGGTAGATTTCGCCGGACGGGCTCGTGACAGGACCCAGTCCCGGAGTTGCACCGTATGGCACCGTGACCTGGGCAAGCTGCTCGGTGACACGCTGACGGGCAAAATAGACATCTGTACCGTCTTTGAAGATCAGCGTGATGAGGGACAGGCCGAAGGTGCTGGAAGAGCGGGTATCGACGAGACCTGGTGTGCTGGCGAGCTGACGTTCGAGCGGGATAGTGATCTGCTGTTCGATTTCTTCGGCGGCGAGGCCGGGAACCTGTGTCGTCACCATAACAGTGACGGCGGACAGGTCCGGGTACGCTTCGATGGCGATGTTGCGCCAGGAGATAACGCCCCAGATGGCGAGCATGAGGGCGCCGAGGAAGACCAGCCGGCGCTGACGCAGGCAGCCTGCGATGATTTTGTTAATCATCGTTCAGCAGGATAGCGCCTGAGGTCACGATCCGCTCACCAGGATTCAGACCGGAGAGGACCCGACAGTTATCGCCCTCATCGTAGATGATTCTGACGGCGCGCCGCTCGAAGGTGTGGGGTTTTATTTCCACAAAGACGGTGACCGCATCATTGTTCATCAGCAAGGCCGACTGGGGCACGGACAAGGTGGCGGGTTCCGGCTCCATCACGGTCATGTTTGCGTACATATTCGGATGGAGCTTGCCATCCAGATTGGGAAGGATGGCGCGCACGTGCAGGACCTGTGAGTCGGGCTGCATGATGGGCGTGATGCCGGACACGGTGGAATGAAAGATTTTGTCCGGAAAGGCGGGCATGGTGAGGTTGACCGGCTGACCGAGGGCGAGACCCGCGATGTCGCGCTCAGGGACATCAGCGACTGCCCAGACCTCATCAATACTGGTGACGACAACGAGCGTCTGGGTAATGTCGGTAATGTTCATGCCGGCGGTGGCGTTGACGACGCTGACATCACCCTCGATGGGCGATTTCAGTGTCATGACGCCACTGTCGGTGGTGCTTGCAGAAAGGGCGTCCAGTCTGGTCTGGGCGCGATCTTCCTCAGCTTCGGCTTCGATAAGAGCCGTGTTCGCGGATTCGAGATCCCGGGTCGTGCCTCCACCTGCGGAGAGAACCCCCTGGGTACGCTTAAGAGTGCGACGGGCGAGATCAAGGTCGGCGCGGGCCTTGATTTCGTCGGCAGTGGCCTGGGCGACGTCGGCAGAGAGAATATGAGCGAGTTCATCTCCGACCTGGACATGGTCACCGATCTTGACCGTCATATCGATGATGCGGCCTGCGGCAGGTGGCAGGACGGTGACGTTCCGTGCGGGTTCGGCGACGATAGTTCCGGGTGAAGTCGTGCCGCGGTTCCATTTGCTGACATTCACAGTACTGACGACGAGGCGTTTATCGACCGGCGAACCTGGCTCGACGACAAGCACTCCGTTCGGACGGTGCTCCACATCCGGGACTGTTTCGGTCCCGGCAGCTTTCTCACCGGCACGGGCCGGCATTACGGATACGACGAACAACACAGCCGTCAGGGCTGTCATGGCGATACGAAGAAAATGTGGCGACACCAGCGTCCGGGAGCTATCAGACACTGGCCGGAACGCTGTCCCTGAGGCCTGACCGGATTTCGAACGCCCGGATTTCAGACCCCATGTACCGCCATCGTAAAGTGAGTGTGGCAATCGGTCTGCTTCCTTTGGTGACGCCAGGAGACGCACCGGACCGGACGGGCTGTCGACTGCGCCTGAGAGAGACCCTGCACCTAAAACAGTGAAGCCGCCTCTGCAACGGTCTCACAGCGCTTTCAGGCGATACGAGGCGATACATTTTTTAAACTTTTATGTCGACCCACAACCGGATGAGACCGGCGGCGCATCGTTCTGTTCACCATTTTCTGATCTGCCATGCGCTGATCGGGGCCGGCTGCGCGTATGGCACCCGTGGACAGAGCGCTCAAAACGGTCGAATGACCGCCATCCCCTTTCGCCTTTTATGACAGGTCGAAATATGTCGCCCGCGCTTGCGCTTCAGACGATTCAGGCCACTGGTCGTCTGCCGTTTTATCTGATTGCTCTGCTTGGTCTGATTACGGCAATCGGCCCGATTTCGACCGATATGTATCTGCCGGCGTTTCCTCAGCTGGACCGTGATCTCGGAGGCGGGCCAGGTTCGGCGCAGTTCACACTGGCGACGTGGTTTGCGGGGCTGGCGGTGGGACAGTTTTCCTGCGGGCCACTGTCGGACCGGTTCGGGCGGCGGGTGCCTTTGCTTTTCGGGATGGGAATTTACACCCTGGCTTCGGTGGGCTGTGCGGTGACCGGGGATTACCGGGCGTTCTGTCTGTTTCGTTTTCTGGCTGCGCTTGGCGGTTCGGCGGGCAGTGTGGTGCCGCGGGCACTTATCCGCGATGTCGCGACAGGGCGCGAGGGTGCGCGAATCATGACACAGCTGACGCTTATTTTTGGTGTGGCGCCGATTCTGGCGCCATCGCTGGGAGGCCTGGTTCTGGCGGTCGGATCCTGGCGATGGATTTTCTGGATCGCCGCGCTTTATGGCGTTCTGGCGATTACCGCGATCTGGTTTCTGCTTCCGGACACGCTGCCACTGGCAAAGCGGCTTCATCTGCCGCCCGCGGCGATTCTGGCGCGGTATATGGCAATCCTGCGCGAGCCGCATTTCGTTCTGAATGCGCTGATCGCAAGCGCGGGCACGTTTGTGACCTTTGCCTATCTCGGTGGCTCACCGGTCGTATTCGAGCATCTGATCGGATTTACGCCGCAACAATACGCGTTGTTTTTCGGGGCGAACGCGGCGGTATTCATTGCGTCCAATCAGATAAGCGGGCGACTGGTGCATCGGGTGAGACTGGAGACGCTCATGCAGTCCGGCATTTTTGGCACGGCGCTGACGGCCGGCCTGTTCCTGCTGCTGACTGCGACGGGCGTGGCGACTCCGGCACATCCGGCTCTGATCGGAGCACTGATCATGGGCGTGAATGCGGCGCTTGGGTTCGTGGGAGCCAACGCGACGGTCCTGGCGTTCCATCATCATGGCGCTCATGCAGGCAGCGCGTCGGCGATGCTGGGGACAATGCAGTTCACTATCGGAGCGGTCAGCGGCATTCTGATGGGATTCATGCCAACAGATTCCGTGGTTCCGATGGCGGGTGTAATGGCAGTGGGGCCGGCGATGATGCTGATCGCGAACATGCTGAGGCGCCGGTGGTGTGCGGAGGTAACCGAGTCATGACGGACAGTCCGGACGACAGGAATGGGCCGAGGGTGTCGATCCGGTATTGCACGCAGTGCAACTGGCTGCTGCGTTCGGGCTGGATGGCTCAGGAGTTGCTGTCGACATTCGGACAGGCCCTGGGCGAAGTGGCGCTGATCCCGGATACAGGCGGAGTGTTCGAGATCAGGGTCGGAGAGGTTCTTGTCTGGGAGCGGAAACGGGATGGCGGGTTTCCGGGACCGAAGGAACTGAAGCAACGGGTTCGGGATGTGATCGAACCGGAGCGGGATCTGGGACACGTGGACCGATAACAGGCGGGACTCAGAAAGCTGATCAGCGATGTGTCCGGCAGGTGACACCACTGGCACGCATCTGCCCAAAGAGCGTCACATCGGACGCAAACAGGACTTTCCGGTGCGGAACGCCTTTGCGATGCAGCCCTCCGTTCTGGTCCCGGCAAGGTGAGATCTTACCGTAGTCACCATTCTGCGAACTGTCCGGTTGCGTCAGCTCAGATGACATGGTCCGTAGCGAGGGCACCTTATGCAACGAGCCGTGGGAGGGATCATTTTTGCCAGACGGCGTGATTTATGGTTTGAGCAGGGTTGTTGCTGAATCTTGATTTTTACGAACCGTTACAGAAACGACAAAGTCGGGGGTCCGCTTTCCGGTTGCGCCCGACGATGAGTGCCGGTTTCCACTGCAAGGGATCTGCCGACCGCCATGACCGGAAAATATCTGTCACTTCTGATACTGCTCTCCTTCACTGTGATGCTGATACCTTCCGCGCGGGCGCAGACAGAAGAGATCGTGATTGACCCGCAGCAATCCGGAAAACCGTTTCCGCATTTCTGGGAAGAGATGTTCGGATCGGGGCGGGCGGTTCTCGGTCTGCGTCAGAACTATCTGAAGAACATGGCGCTGGTGAAAGGCGTGACGCAGTTCAGCTACGTGCGGTTTCATGGGGTTTTCGGGGATGAGATGGGCATTGTCTCGTTCGGCGATGATGGACGTCCTGTCTATAACTTCCGATATGTCGATCAGATATATGACGAGTTGCTTGCGCGCGGCGTGCGGCCATTTGTGGAAATCGGTTACATGCCGAGCCCGCTTGGATCGGATGCTTTTCGCAGACGTGGCGGTCTGGAGCCGCTGCAGGCGGATGCTCAGAAGCTGCATCGGGTGACAGATTACAGCAGCGGGACGTTCTGGTACCGGGCGAATGTGTCACCACCGGAGAATTACGCACAATGGGATGATCTGATCCGGGCATTTACGCGACATGTTGAGGACCGGTATGGGAAGGATGAGGTCCGGCACTGGTATTTTGAAGTGTGGAATGAACCGAATCAGGCGTCCTGGGCTGGAAACCCGCAAATGGACACATATTTTACGCTGTATGACCATACAGCACGGGCGGTCAAAGCTGTTGATGAGCGGCTGAGGGTTGGAGGGCCGGCGACGGCGACGACAAGCTGGGTACCGGAGTTCCTGGCACATGTAACGACGGCACACAGTCCGATCGATTTTCTGTCCACGCATGTTTATGCCAACGATCCGCCAGAGCGGGTTCCGGTACCGGATGCGCAGAAGACGCCGGCACATATGGTATGCGCGGCAACGGCGCATGTTGCCGATCTGAAGCGGGAAGCAAAGCAGGCACGGCTCCCGTTGATTATTTCCGAATTCGGGGCGGACTGGAACTCTGACGACGGACTTGCGGCCAGTACCTATATCGGTCCGTGGCTGGCACAAACAGCGCATGACTGCGACGGCCTGACGGAGATGATGAGTTACTGGACATTTTCGGATAATTTCGAGGAACAGGGCATTCCGCGCGCGGAACTGCCGGGCGTGTTCGGGATCGTGTCTGAACAGGGAATTCCGAAACCGGCTTTTCATGCTTTCAGCCTTCTGCACAGGCTCGGAGAGAGGCGCCTGCCGGAACGCAACGATGAGGCGCTGGTCACACGGAATGCAGATGGCCGGATGGATGTGGCGCTATGGAACTATACGCCCCCTGATGTTTCACAGACGGCTTCAGTTACGGATGGAAAGAAGAAGATTTTTCATGTGCGGATGCGCTCATCCTCCATTCGGGTGAAAGCGCGGATGTGGCGGGTAGATCAGGCGCATGGAAATGTCATGCCGGCCTGGAAACGGCTTGGCGAACCCGCTGTGCCGACACCGGCGCAGCAGAAATTGCTGCTGCAGGCGGCTGCAGCGGATAGTGGACAGGATATTGTGATTCCGGCTGCGGGGATTGATGTGGCAGTTCCGGCGCATGGGCTGGTATTGCTGGAGGTGCCTCGTGACAGTCTGAACTGATACCAGAGGCTATGCAGACTGATTCTCAAAGGAGTGAAACCGGGCACTGCAAGGTTCGGGTAACGCTCTGACGTCAGAACCCGTCTATCCGTTTTTGCAGGCTACCGATATCAGTGTGACTGAAGACTTCGACTCCGTTCTGACGCAGAAGCGCAGCGGTCGCACCGGTTCCGGGGTGGGTTTTCCCTGAGAATGTACCGTCGTAAATCGTGGTGCTGCCACAGGACGGGCTGTTATCTGTCAGGATGGCGTAGCGGCACTTATGCTGCTGCGCGAGAGCAAGTGCGATCCGTGCACCTGAGAGAAAAAGGGAAGTAACGTCCTGCCCTGTATCTGTGACGATGCGGGCTGTTCCATTCAGAACTTCTTCTCCGGACAGGTTATCTGCGATCTCGGACGGAGAGCGTGGCACACTGAAACCAGCGGCAAGCTCGGGGCAGACGGGAACCAGACGGCCTTCGTTCTGCCATCTGGTCAGGACCGGGTGATGTGCCTGCTTAGCGGTGCCGTTATAGCGGACCGGCTGACCGATAAGGCAGGAACTGATAAGGATTTTTTCTTTCATACCCGGTTATTTTTCATATTCAGATTAATTCCGACAGCTTCTGTGGAGACTATAAGCTAAGACGGCAAATGCTGGCCGGACCGTTTGCATCATGGTCTGCAGTACCGTGAGCGCGATGAAACAGGTGAGCCGGGCAACAGATTCCTGCTGACGGTTATGGCTTTCGGAAGCCGGCTGATCCGGCTTCAGCGCACAAGCCTCCGAGTGGCATCTAAGCTGAAAACTGCTCGGCAATAATACGTTCAGACAGCGTCTGTCCCGGATCGAACAGGACCATGACTGAACGCGTCCGGTTTTCCCGGACTACGACGGATACAACGTCCCGGACTTCGGTAAAGTCGGCAACGGCAGCGACCGGACGTTTTTCTGTCTCCAGAATTGTAAACGTAACCGTCGCTGTCGATGGCAGAAGTGCGCCACGCCAGCGGCGCGGCCGGAAAGCGCTGATGGGCGTCAGAGGCAACAGGTTGCCCGACAGAGGCACGATTGGACCATGCGCGGAAAGATTATAGGCTGTCGAACCGGCAGGTGTTGCGACCAGAACCCCATCACAAATCAGTTCAGGCATCCGCTCGCGCCCATCGACATCTACGCGGATCTTTGCCGCCTGTCGTGTCTCACGGAACAGAAAAACGTCATTCAGCGCATCCGCTTCGTGAATACCTCCGTCGACGCATGTGGCACGCATATGAAGAGGATGCAAGACAGCGCTCTGCGTCGCTACCAGCCTTTCCGGCAGGTTGTCCTCGTCAAACGGATTCATCAGAAATCCAACCGACCCACAGTTCATGCCATAGACCGGAACAGGCCGGTCCATCACATGACGGAGCGTTTCGAGCATAAAACCATCTCCGCCCAGACAGACAATCACATCCGCTGTTCCGACCGGGCAGTTCCCATATCGCTGACTGAGCCTTGCAAGGCCCTCTTCGGCTTTAGGAGTATTTGTTGCAACGAAGGCGAGATTCTGGGGAGGGGCAGATCCTGCCCATGGCGAATCAGTGATGTCGCTGTTCATAGCGAAGATCGTAACATCATAGTCGTCAGGTTCCCCGGATGGCTGCTAATCATTCTATAGCAGAGACAACAGCATTCTCTGCAAGCCGTGTTCGCCGGATGGTCGCCTCAAAAGTCTCCTGTCCATAAACACTGAATCTCATCGCGAAATTCATACAAAGCAGGGTCCCGATCAGCAATATCCTCAGCCAGTCCGCCTCCGGCTGGCTCACTCAGGCTACTGCAACACCCGCTCATCGGTGTCGCACCCGGCAACCACAGCATCAGACGGATTTTTCCAGTGGCTTCCCACGATAAATACTATCGTTTTACCGGGCGATATCTCCAGATCGCGGCGAGTATCGAGCCGGAAATATTGTGCCAGACTGAAAAAATTGCGCCCGGAAGAGCTGCGAGAGGCGAAAAATAAATCCTTCCGAGAGTGGCGGCGAGACCGGAGTTCTGCATGCCGACTTCCAGAGCAAGGGTACGGCATATGCTCTCATTGAAGCCCAAAAGACGCCCACCCCAGTAGCCGCCGAGGAGACCGACAGCGTTGTGAAGAATAACGCCGAGCAGGATAACGGGACTAGCCGTAACAACGGACGGCCCGGCACCGGCGACAACACATCCGATTATTGTCAGGACAGAGAACATAGCGACCGGCGGAAGGACAAATTCGATCCTCCGGATGGTACGATGAAAAAAGATGTTGATAATGACGCCGCCGAGAACAGGAAGCGCGACCATGCTGACAATGCTGCGGAACAACCCCCAGCTGTCTGCGGTGACGCCGGCGGAGACGTAAAGTCGGATCAGTATGGGCGTGGCGACAATTCCGACCAGAGTGGACAGCGCGCTGATGCTGATGGAGAGAGCAACATCTCCGCGTGAAAGATAAACCATCACGTTGGACGCAGTACCGCTGGACACACAGCCGACGAGGATCATGCCAGTGGCGAGAGCAGGTGGCATGGCGAGTGCGCGCGCGATAACCCATGCAGCGAGAGGCATGACAAGGTAATGCAGACCGACGCCCGCCAGGACGGGGAAAGGGCGACGCATAATGCGGATGAAATCACCGGGAGTGAGCGTGACTCCCATGGTAAACATGATGAAAGCGAGGAGTGGTGTCACTGCAGGGAGCAGCCTGACGAACGGTGCCGGAAATGCGATGGCACAGGCGGAGATCAGGATCGCCCAGACGGGAAAAAGGCGTGTCAGCATCGGAGATATTTACGGCCGGGGCTCTGAGCTGTCCGGGACATGGGCGTCTCCGCGGAAGCCGGGATTAAGAATGGCAGCCTTTCAAGCGGTTTAAAGGCGCGCTGACAAGATGGACAACGGGCTGTTTACGGGCTGAGCGGGCTGCGTAATAAGGACACAATCTCTTATTTCACTTCTTTTCCACCGCTCTGAGGACGCATGATCCGTCTCGACAACATAAGCAGGCATAATGGTCATCGGGTGATCTTCATCGAGGCATCGGCAGCGCTTCAGAAAGGAGAAAAAGTCGGGCTGGTGGGGCCGAACGGGGCAGGCAAAACAACACTGTTCCGGCTGATTACGGGTCAGGATGAGCCGGATGAAGGACAAGTACTGACGGATCGCGGCGTGACGGTCGGGTTTTTCAGCCAGGATGTGGGGGAAATGGCCGGACGGAGTGCCGTTGCCGAGGTGATGGACGGGGCCGGTCCGGTGGCGCAGATCGGAGCAGAGCTGGCGGAGCTTGAAGCTGCGATGGCTGACCCGGAGCGGTCTGACGAACTGGACGTCATCCTTGAACGGTTTGGCGAGGTGCAGGCGCGGTTTGAGGAACTGGGTGGGTATGCGCTGGAGGGCCGTGCGCGCGAGGTTCTGCACGGCCTGGGTTTCAGTCAGGAGATGATGGACGGCGATGTGGGGCGTCTCTCCGGCGGGTGGAAGATGCGGGTGGCGCTGGGGCGCATTTTGCTGATGAAGCCGGATGTGATGCTGCTCGATGAGCCCAGCAACCATCTCGATCTGGAAAGTCTGATCTGGCTGGAGCAGTTCCTGGCGGGATATGACGGCGCGTTGCTGATGACATCCCATGACCGGGCCTTCATGAATCGGGTCATCAACAAGGTGATTGAGATTGACGGCGGCACGCTGACGAGCTTTTCAGGTGATTATGAATTTTACGAACAGCAGCAGGCACTGAATGAGAAGCAGCAGCAGGCACAGTTCGACAGGCAGCAGGCGATGCTGGCGAAAGAAGTAGCTTTTATCGAACGTTTTAAGGCGCGGGCTTCTCATGCGGCACAGGTGCAGAGCCGGGTGAAAAAACTGGATAAGATCGACCGGGTTGAACCACCGAAGCGGCGTCAGGCGCTGTCTTTCACGTTTCCCCCAGCGCCGCGTTCGGGAGACGCGGTTGTCAGTCTGAGAGGTGTGGATAAGTGCTATGGCAGTCGGATAATTTATAAAGACCTGGATCTGCTCATTCGCCGGCAGGAACGGTGTTGCGTGCTTGGCGTCAACGGTGCAGGCAAATCGACGCTGCTGAAACTGGTGACGGGAACAACGGAGCCGGATGCGGGGACGGTAACGCTCGGAGGCAGCGTCAGGATGGGATATTTTGCTCAGCATGCAATGGATGTCCTGAACGGCGATCATACGGTATTCGAGACACTGAGCGATGCGTTTCCGCTGGCGGCGCAGGGTTCACTGCGCGCGCTGGCGGGAGGTTTCGGGTTTTCAGGCGACGATGTGGAGAAGATCTGCCGGGTGCTGTCGGGCGGCGAGAAGGCACGTCTGGTCATGGCGCTGATGCTGTACGATCCGCCGAATTTTCTGGTGCTTGATGAACCGACGAACCATCTCGATATTGCGACGAAAGAAATGCTGATCGCGGCGCTGGCCGATTATGAGGGGACGATGCTGTTTGTCTCGCATGACCGGCATTTTCTGGCAGCACTGTCCAACCGGGTTCTTGAGCTGACGCCGGACGGAATTCATCGCTATGACGGTGGATATACCGAATATGTGGCCAGGACCGGGCGGGAGGCGCCGGGTCTGCACGTGTGAGGGCAGCTTTAACCTTGCCGTGTATTCGGAGAATGGCTAGTTGCCTGAAATTTATTGATTTCCCGTTTTACCCGCGTCCGCAGGAACCATTCCGGCCACCTGTTTTTACAGGGTGTTTATCTTATGGCTCCCGGATATTTTCAAAGAAATCAGTGTATTAAATTCCTTAACAAACTCGCCCCATGTGGAATTACATTTCTCATGCGGTCCGCAAACCAGACCCTACCCATCCGGGTTGCTCTTTTTCGCGACGGATGCTCAGTTTCACTTCTGATCCGCTCTGGCTGGCGGCCCGCCAGAACGTAATGAGGAAAGCTGCATATTCATGGTCATACCCTGCCCTGTCGAAAATAAGATTGAAGCCGGAACAGACCGGCTTGCCGAGGCAGCCGTACGTGTCGGCCTGAATGTCAGACACGGACAGCAGGTCATCATCACGGCTCCTCTTGAGGCTGTGCCTCTGGTCCGGAAAATCACGAAACATGCCTACAAGGCCGGCGCCTCGCTCGTCACGACATTCTATGCTGACGATGAAGCCACCCTTGCCCGGTTCAGCAATGCCGCCGAAGACACCTTTGACACCGCCGCCACATGGTTCGCTGACGGCATGGCAGCCGGCTTCCGTGAAGGCGCTGCCCGCCTTGCCATCACCGGAGGAAACCCTGCCCTGCTCAGCGGTCAGAACCCTGATCTTGTGTCACGTGCCAGCCGGGCAGCATCGGTGGCCAATCGGCCCGCTCTGGAACTCATCACCAGTTTTGCCGTGAACTGGAATATCGTCGCAGCAGCCACACCGGCATGGGCTTCACTCGTTTTCCCCGGTGTGCCGGAACCTATCGCTGTTTCGCGGCTATGGGACGCTATTTTTTCTGCCTCACGCATCAACGGCGAAGATCCGGTCGCAGACTGGGCCGTCCATAACGATCAGCTTCATCGCCGCGCGGACTATCTGAATAAGCGCCGCTTTGCAGCACTCCACTTCGCCGGTCCCGGAACCGATCTCACAGTAGGACTGGCCGAAGGTCACTTATGGGCTGGCGGCTCCAGCAAAGCGAAAAACGGAATCCTTTGTAATCCCAATATTCCCACGGAGGAGGTTTTCACTACACCTCACCGGCTTCAGGTAGAAGGCTACGTTCGCAGCACGAAACCGCTTTCATATCAGGGCACGCTCATCGAGGACATTGAAGTGCGCTTTGCCGATGGCCGGATTGTCGAGGCTCATTCTACAAAAGGTGAAAGCGTACTTATGCGTGTGCTTGATACCGATGAAGGCTCCCGTCGACTTGGTGAGGTCGCGCTTGTGCCGCATTCCTCTCCGATCTCTCAGAGTGGCCTTCTCTTCCAGAACACTCTTTTTGATGAAAACGCTGCAAGTCATATCGCTCTCGGACAGGCGTATTCCGAATGCATGACAGAAGAAGGTGGAAAAACCACCGAGGCTCTCGCTGCCCGGGGAGCCAACAGCAGCCTCATTCATATCGACTGGATGATCGGCTCAGGGGAAATCAGCGTTACAGGTCTGGACGCCGCGGGAGGAACTGTGCCGCTGATGCGCGCCGGAGAGTGGGTCACCGCTGTCTGAAAACAAATCCCGGCAGTGAGCCACCGGTTCTCAGAGCAGGCGAAGCCCGGCAGTTCCACCGAAAAATTCACTCAGATACTGACAGAAACGACAACTTTCCGGCAAGGAGAAAATTTTTATCATGATCGCATATAGTCTTATCTCTCGTCAGATCACCGGTTTCGTGCTTGCAGGCATGCTGCTTTCTCCGGCCGCTGCCTTGGCACAGAGCGGACAGATGGATATGCCCGCGCAGCAGGGTCAGCAATCTACGGCAGAGCCCCCTCCTCAGCCTTCCGCAGCAGAAATGGCGCAGATGCGCAAGGATGTTCAGACTGCCGCAGCCTGGCGCCTGCCACCTGACTTCATTCCCCGCATGACCAGTACGCTGCAGGCGCTCCGGAGTTCGGGTCTCCAGCCACCACCGCCCGCCGGACAGCTTTCCCTCGACGCTACCATTCAGCGCGTTAACGGCGTACCCGGCCTGGACCCGCTCCTGAAAGCTCATGGGTTTACAGCCCGTGATTTCGTGATTGGCCTTACCTGCTTTGGAATGACAGTGGCGCTGACTCATAATCCACAGGCTCAGAACTCTCCACAGGCACCAAAACTCAATCCGGCCAATGTTGCCCTCATTAATTCCAGCCCGGAAGGGGTTCAGGCTCTGATGCAGGAGATGAACGCTCAGCCACAACAATAAAAACACAACTCTGATGCGGTAAACTGCCTCCGGAAACTATTACAGGTATCCGTCTTGTACGGCACCTGCAGAGGCCAGTACAGGCAGCCTGGCACTTACAGGTTATAATGGCGCTCCCATGCCTGGAAAAATACGCCATCCTGAAATTCCGTTTTTTTCACGATAGTGTCAGGAAGAAATTGGAGAAATCCACTTCCTGTTCAGTCAGGAGCAGGCGGATATCTGCCTGACAGATATCTTTCCATTCTGTGCTTCCCGGAAAACAGGCAAAAATTTTACGCAGACCTCATGGAAAAGGAAGAAAAATTCTCATTTTCTGGTGGAATTTCGCAGTTATATACATCCTGTGAATCTGTATGGTTATAAGTCTCCTGCGATCTTCGAGTAAAAATTACCTTCCTTATGACTGAAGCAAATCTGTGCAGAACCGATCTCGTTGCGGTGCTCATGACAGTCAGAGACGAAACCCCTCATATACTGACGCTGAGAAACGGCTCTTCCCTCCCGGCCGGCCCGCTGAAATCAGCCCATCGTTCGCTGCAGAAAGGTCTTCGGGCATGGGTTGAGCAGCAAACCGGCTTCCATCTCGGTCATATCGAGCAGTTGTATACGTTCGGTGATACCCAGTGCGAGGATGGTATGCGACTGGTCCGGATCTCTTATATGGCTCTTACCAGCACATCGACCGATGAAGGTGACTGGAGATCGGTCTATGACTATTTCCCATGGGAAGATCGACGACGAGGTGATACGGATGTTATCCTGACGCAAATCGTTAAGCATATTCGCAAATGGTCTGATGGTCGCTCTGATCGCCACCGGCGTTGCGCGATTGCATTCGGGCTTGATAATCACCCCTGGAACGATGAACTCGTCCTTCAGCGCTATGAACTTCTCTGGGAGGCGGGGCTGGTCGCCGAATCTCACATCAAGGGCGAGTTCATTCTCCACAGCCGCGCCATGAGCGACGACTACCGACGCGTGCTGGCGACAGCAATGTCCCGTATTCGCGCGCGTATTCGCTACACTCCAGCCGTATTTGATCTTTTGCCGATGCATTTCACGCTGTTTCAGCTTCAGCAGACCATGGAAGCTCTTGCTGGCCGCTTTATGCATAAGCAAAATTTTCGCCGACTGGTGCTCAGCCAGCATCTCGTCAGTGAAACCGGTAGCTATGAACAGGCAGGACAAGGCAGGCCCGCGCGTCTTTACCGTTTTGATCCCGCGGGATCTGAAAACTGCTATCTGGCCGGCGCCAAACTTCCGCTGAGTCCTGTGACGCTGTCCTCATGAAAACGTGTACATGCATTCTCTTGCATCAACAGAACTCCGGCCTATATATGCTCATGTTGAGTATAATAAGCGCAGGAGCGCGACCATGTCAGAGACCCTCATCGATCGTCGTGCGTCTCTTTACGAACCGGTCTCACATCTCATGCATCGCAACGACTGGGAACGACTCTATGCTGACGATATCGAAGCTGTTCTGCGCCTTAAAAAACAACGAGACGCCGTAATTCTTGCGCATAATTACCAGACACCTGAAATCTTCCATTGCGTGGCCGATATCCGCGGAGACAGCCTGGCCCTGGCCCGCGCCGCCCAGACGCTCAGCCAGAGCGTGATTGTGCTTGCCGGTGTTCATTTTATGGCTGAAACCGCCAAACTGCTGAACCCGGAGAAAACGGTCCTTATCCCGGACACGCATGCCGGATGCTCCCTTGCCGAAGGTATTACTGCCGGGGATGTCCGTGCTCTGAAAGCGGCGCATCCGGGCGTCCCGGTTGTGACCTACGTAAACTCTACTGCTGCAGTAAAAGCGGAATCAGACATCTGCTGCACCTCTGGGAATGCGAGACGTCTCGTCGAAAGCCTGGGTGTTCCGAAAGTTATCATGATCCCGGATGAATTTCTTGCCCGGAACATCGAGGCCGAGACCGGCATCGAGATGGTCACCTGGCCGGCTCACTGTGAAGTTCATGAACGCTTCACACCACAGGAAATCCGGCAATATCGCCGTATCCATAAAGGCGTCACCGTCATTGCTCACCCGGAGTGTCCGCCGGAAGTCGTCGCTGAAGCTGACTATTCAGGTTCGACGGCTCAGATGCAGGATTATATCGCCATGAAGCAGCCCGAAAAAGTCCTGCTGGTGACGGAATGTTCCATGAGTGATAACCTTTCGGTTCTGTTTCCGGCCACCAGCTTCGTGCGTCCCTGTAATCTTTGTCCCCACATGAAGCGCATCACGCTCGCCGGTATTCGCCGCTCACTGGAAACGATGGAAACACCCGTGTCTGTTCCGGAACATCTCCAGCCGCGCGCGCGCCAGGCAGTTGAGCGAATGCTGGCCGCCTGAGAACGGATTGACGGTCAGGGAGGTATAAAAGTGACTACCCTCTCCCGATACGCGGGCTGGCCCGTCATAGCCGGATCCGGCCTGGCCGGACTTTCTGCCGCTCTGCATCTGAAACATCCCTGTATTCTTCTTTCCAGCGGACCGCTCGGAGAAAACGCTGCCAGCAGCCTCGCTCAGGGCGGGCTGGCAGCGGCAATCGGCTCCGATGACACGCCTGAACTGCACGCAGCCGACACACTCGCCGCCGGGGTCGGTCTCTGCGATCCGAAGGTTGTCCGCGAGATAACTGCCGCCGGTCCTCAGACTGTCGAAACTCTTCTGAACTGGGACGTTCCTTTCGCACGGACTGCCAGTGGAGATCTCGCGCTTCATCTTGAGGCAGCCCATTCCCGCCATCGCATCGTCTATGCTAACGGTGATGCCAGCGGAGCCGCGATCATGAAAGCTCTCGCTGCGCGCGTGAGAAACACACCTCGCATCGCAGTACTTGAAAACACGATTCTCACCGGTCTGCACACCGAAGATAATGAACTTCATGGTGTCTGGACAAATCATGGATTCATTCCCACCAGGGGGTGTGTGATCGCGAGCGGCGGTATAGGCGCACTCTATGCCGGAGCCACCAGCCCCATAAGCTGCACCGGCACCGGACTGGCCATCGCAGCCCGTGCCGGTGCAGATCTCATCGATATGGAATTCACCCAGTTTCATCCGACGGCCCTTGATACCGGGACCTGCTCTGGCCGTCGCCCCCTGATCAGTGAAGCCGTCCGTGGCGCGGGTGGACGCCTCATTGACGAAACCGGGCGAAACTTTACCGATGAGCTGGCTCCCAGGGATATCGTCGCACGTGCGATTGCCGCCTGTCAGCGAGAAGGTCACAGGGTTTTCCTGGATGCACGCTCCCTGTCTGGCGGGCGTTTCTCAATGTTGTTTCCAGGAATCACAGCTGCGTGTCGCGCTGCAGGGATTAATCCTGATCAGCAACTCATACCTGTGCGACCAGCGATGCACTATCACATGGGCGGCATCGCTACCGATATAAATGCCCGCACCTCTGTTACCGGCCTGTGGGCGGTGGGCGAGGCGGCCTGTAACGGACTCCATGGTGCCAACCGTCTTGCCAGCAATTCCCTGCCTGAAGCATTTGTCACCGGTCAGTGGGCTGCCCGCGATCTCGACAACAGGTTGTCTGAGACTGTTCGCATTGTGCATCCCCGGCCGGCCGGTCGCTTTTCTGCTACATTGAATATTGGAAATGCTCTCATGGAGCATGCGGGCATTCTTCGGAATACAGCCGGTCTGAAAAGTCTTCTTAAAAAAACTGGTCCATATATTAATTATGACCAGAACGCCCTGGTGGCAGCTCTCGTTGCACAGGCGGCATTAAACCGACACAGAAGTCGGGGCAGTCATTTTAGGACAGACGATGTTTCCGCAGAGACCCACGAGATGCGGCCCGGGACGGAGACCTTTAAAAGCCAGCAAAGCAACCTGAACATATCTGCACAGGTTTTCACGCGGCAGATAATTTCTGCAAGAGACGTCACTCCTGAAAAGGTTTTTGAACAATGTCTGTAATATCGCTGCCCGACATCCTGTGGGAACCTGTCATCCGCAATGCACTTCTTGAAGATCTCGGCATTGGCGGAGATATCACCACGCAGGCTCTGGTTGAACCTGGTCAGATACTGAAAGCCATTTTTCGGGCTCGCAAACCCGGTGTTGTTGCGGGATTGCAGGGAGCAAAACTGGCTTTCACGCTCCTCGACCCCGAGACCCGCTTCAATGCCAGCCTTACAGATGGCGACATTCTTTATCCTGACGTCGTTATCGCCACTGTCGAGGGCAGGGCCGAAAGTATACTTGGTGGAGAGCGTACTGCGCTTAATCTGCTTTCCCATCTCAGCGGGATAGCCACCATTACCCGCCAGATATCCGATGCGGTTTCCGGGACTAAGGCCCGCATTACCTGCACCAGAAAAACCCTTCCGGGACTAAGGTCTTTACAAAAATATGCTGTCAGAGCCGGAGGGGGACACAATCATCGATATCGCCTTGATGACGCTATCCTGATCAAGGATAACCATCTTGCTCTCTGTGGCGGAGATGTCGTCTCCGCTCTTCAGACCGCACGCAGCCGCGCCGGTCACCTCGTCAAAATCGAACTCGAAGTTGACACTATCGAGCAACTTGAAAAAGCTCTCTCCTGTAACATCGCCGATTGCTATCTTCTCGATAATATGGATCTGCCAGCACTGCGACAGGCTGTAAATCTCATTGACAATCGGGCCATTGCAGAAGCGTCCGGCGGCATCACCCCGGAAACAGCCCGTTCTGTCGCGGAGACGGGCGTGGACGTGTTATCTCTGGGATGGCTTACTCACAGTGTCCAGGCGCTCGATATCGGACTCGACATCCTTCATTGAAGGCAGGTCAGTCCCTGGCAGTTAGTACGTTCAATGAACGTGACAACAACCGGAAGCAGGAGAAACAGGTTTCAATCTGTCGATTATCACGATTTATCCTCAGTTATTTTGTCCCTATAGAAATACAAAAACTATATAGTATGACGGTCGATATTTTTCGTAATGACAAGCATTTCGGGAAGAATCGCAATATCAGGACCGGTTATCCGATGATGTCGCGCGAGATAGCATTTCTCAAAATGCCAGTGCCTGATTTTAACATTGTAAGCGATAGCATTGCCGACTGAATGCCACCTGATGAGACCATGAAGTTCAGCGAGCGTCATCATCCGGTTCTCAGGCAGCCAGCAGGACGATTTTCAGGCTTGACATGCTCAAGTCCGGATTTCATCATAACGGATGTTCGTCAGATTTGCGTTTTCTACCCGGAATCATTCAGTTTCAGAGCATAGAGTCGGCAAGTCTTCCATCCGGAAAAGATGTTTCTTTCTAAAAACAAAAGGCATATGCAGCCTTTTCCATGTCACATACTGGACCTCGGGTCTGGAATCCCAGAATTTTCTCTTTCCGTCATCTCAGGATAACTCCTGGCAAAATATCCGGACCGGTAGTCTGATTGCATTGCAAACAGTTTCAGAGCCCACCCTGACAACAATCAGCAATACCGTAGAAGGACCACGTGAGCATGCGTGGTCCATATGTAATTTGGAAATTCCCCGCTTCGCGTCGTTCGCATCATGCTATTTCGGCTGTTGGGTCCGCTTCTGCCGGACGCAATGGGCTTCCTGGACTGTGCAATCTCCTGACAGGCAAAGCGCGCGTACTGGTCAGATTTTTGATTTTTTCTGGTAGTCCGCTGCCCTCGAGGCGGAACGTGCCGAGCATGGCGCTGAGTTCCCTGACCTCAGCGGCGAGATTCCGGCTGGCTGCGGAAGTCTGCTCAACCATCGCGGCGTTCTGCTGGGTGTTATGATCAATTGTAGCGACCGCAGCGTTGACGTCCTGTAGGCCGCTGGCTTGGCCGCGCGCAGCTTCGACGATAGCAGAGATATGCTGATTAATTTCCGCGACGTCTCCAACAATGGCTTTCAGGGCGGAGCCGGTCTCACCCACGAGGGCGACGCCAGAGCGGACCTCCTCCCGTGACTGTGTGATCAGGGCCTTAATCTCCTTCGCCGCGCTGGCAGAACGCTGAGCGAGCACCCGAACCTCGGATGCGATGACGGCAAACCCCCGACCAGCCTCCCCCGCGCGGGCGGCTTCCACGCCGGCATTGAGTGCCAGGAGATTTGTCTGGAAAGCGATTTCATCCATCATATCCGTGATGCTTCCGATTGCACCGGAAGAGCGTTCGATGGCGCTCATGGTCTCCATGGCTTTCTGGACGACGCCTTCCGACTGTTCGGCGCCTGCCCGGGAGCGTTCGACCAGATTGCCGACATCTTCGGCGCGCTTTGCGGTGGAACGCACCATGACCGTGATCTGGTCGAGGGAGGCGGCGGTTTTCTCGACGGATGCGGCCTGCTGCACGGTCCGAGCGGAGAGGTCATCAGCGGCGCGGCTGATTTCTCCTGTTGCGCTTTCGATCGAGGTGGCGACCTGTGCGACGGACAGAAGCGACTGGCGCAGAATTTCGACCGAATTGTTAAAATCTTCCCGCAGAGGGTGGTAGGCCTCCGGGAGTTCGCTGTTGATTTCGCAGGTGAGATCCTTGCGGGCGACGCCGGCCATGGCGTTACCGAACGTATCGGAGACGAGTTTCTGCTCTTCCGCGATGGCGTTGGCTTCACCGAGCTGCCGGGCTTTCTCCGCTTCGTCGATGTAGACGGAGATGGAGAGATCCATGTCGAGCAGGACAGCCTTTGCCAGGCTGCCCAGGGCCTTGCCGAAATCGGCGGCTGTCATCGACGGCCTGCTGAACAGGCCGCCTTTGGGAAAAACCTCATCGGCGGCGGCTCTGATCAGATGATCGAGGATGATGGCGTATCCGCCCATATACCAGCGTGGCTCCAGCCCGATCCGGGCGTGCACCCTGCCGACGGTCTGTGCGCGGGTCGCATAATCCTGACTGAAATCGCCGTTTGAAATATTGCCCCAGTGTCCGGCCTGCGCGGCGGCGGCCCGGCTGATGTCCTTCTCCGAGGAGAAAAATTTCATGGTTTCCGGGGTTTTGCGCACCTGGGCGTAGAATTTGTCCAGGGCGACGGGCAGTTCCCGTTCCACCAGCGGTTTCAGCGACCGGATCGCGGCGCAGTCCGGCGGCGTCATCTGCATGAAGCGCAGGCGCTCCCGCACCACCCTGCTTTCGTCAGCGTGGCCGTGTGTCTCTGCTTCTGTGTGGTGCGGCTTCGACGATGGATTGTTCACCTGATGGGGTTCCGGATCCTGGTTACGATTCTCACTGCGTGGAGACGGTAATCAGCATTGTACAGAAGGACGTATCGCTGATATTGCCGGTCTCCGTTACAGACTGAATCACTCAGGAAGGAATTGTTTTAGTGTCCAGGCTGCCGCTATATCTGGGTATCTGGTTCTTATGGATTACTTAATACCAGGAACGTTGCCGGTTTATCCGGAAACAATTTCGCGCATTTTGTTCTGCTTCTGCGCAAACTGTCCTATGGTCGCACCTTTCTGTTCTGCGATAAGGTCGTCGCAGAAGCTGCCGGCGCATACGCTGTCCATTATGATATCGAAACCGTAATGACAGCGGACCGGCATGAACCGGCCCTGCAGGTCGCGCGAGACAGCGGCGACACCCGGCGAATAGCATAAACCATGGTTGCGATGGGATTCTGCTATGACCACACATGCCGACAGCCATGCCTGTAACGATTCCCCTGTTGTTTCGTTCGCGCTCTGACTGCTGTTTCGTCATGCCCAAAAGAAAAAATACATACGCCTCCTAGGGAGTCGCGCATTTCGATTTTCAGGGTGCGGAAAGTCTGACCGGGGTCTTCACCCGTCGTTTTGCGCCGGCACGGGCTGAACCGCTGCGACCCGGAGAGATCCCGGCGATGCGGGGAGTGTTTGGCGCCATCGGAGGTGTCGATTTCAGCCGGGTGCATTTTCCCGGCGGGTTCAGCCTCATTCCGCAGACGCCGCTGCAGGCGGTGTTCTTCTGCCTTCCCGCTCAAGGTGTTCTGACGGTCCGGACGGAGGCTGAAAGCCTTTCCGCCACGCCTGAGACGGCTCTGGCGGTCGATACGATCGCGGCTCAGTCCCTGGAAATCCCGGCGGGCCATGCGCATTGCGCGCTGATCATCAGCCGGGCCCTGCTGGTTGAGCGGCTGTCGGTGCTGCTCGGCCGGGCGGTTGTCAGCAGTCTGGCCTTTGAGCCGCTGATGGCAGCCGGAAGCGAGCCTGTTCCGGCGCTCCGGTCGCTGCTTCATTTTCTCACAGCTCCGGATTTTGCCGGTGAGCTGAACGGGGCGAGGCTGACGGCGACGCATATCCATGAACTGCTGATCGATTTCGTGCTGGAGCGCTGGCCGAACAGCTACTCCGAGGCGCTGAACCGGCCGCCGCCGATGGTTGCGCCGCGGCATGTGAAATGCGCCATCGATCTCATCCGGGACAATCCGCAGCATATCTCGAGCGGCGCCGAGCTGGCGGCGCTGTCGGGAGTGAGTCTGCGGTCGCTTCAGGCTGGGTTTCGCCAGTTTGCCGGGACATCGATCACGACCTATCAGCGGCGTGTCCGGCTGGAGCGGGCCCGGGAGGACATTCTGCGCGAGCCGGGAACGTCCGTTCAGGACATCGCCCTGCGCTGGGGGTTTACGAATACAGGGCGTTTCACCCGATATTTCCGGGAGGCCTATGGCGTGTCTCCGGCGCAGCTGGCGAAGCGCTGACGGTCTGCCGTTGCGGCTCTGCCGGGTGATCTGTCAGAACCGGGCGAGGCGTTCGGTGATGACGTCGTAGAGCGCGTCCGTGTCGCATTCTTTCAGGAAGAAGACGTTTCCGGGGAGCTTCGTGATGCCCCACCAGTCGACGGCGGTGAGACCCATGGTCAGTTCACTGCCGGTTTCGACGCGGACATTGACCTGACGGCCTTTGTAGAGGTCAGGGCGCAGGAGCCAGAGCACGGTATTGGGGTCGTGGAGCGGGCCGCCATCGGTGCCGTATTTGCCAGCCTCGAAGGCCTTTTCGAAACGGAGCCAGTCGGCGACGACCCTGCCGATGCGGTTGCCGATGGCCTCGATGCGGGCGAGGCGGGCGGCGCTGGTGTGCAGGCTGTGGGTGATGTCGAGGGGCGCCATGGTGATTTTGATGCCGGATTCCAGGACGATGGCGGCAGCGTGCGGGTCGGCATAGACGTTGAATTCGGCGGTCGGGGTAATGTTGCCGACCTCCGCGAAGGCGCCGGACATGGTGACGATCTGGCCAATACGGGTGCGGAGCTGAGGCTCGCGGGCGAGGGCGAGGGCGATATTGGTCATGGGACCGATGGCGCAGAGCGTGATGCTGCCGGGCGGATTGTCCATGACTGTCCGAATGATGAAATCGACGGCGTGTCCGGGGGCGGCTTTCTGCGTGGGATCGGGCAGATCGGCGCCCTCGAAGCCGGTACGGCCGTGGACATGGGTGGCGTCGATGGGCGCGCGCAGGAGGGGGCGGTCAGCGCCGGCATGGACGGGGATATCGGTGCGGCCGGCGAGATCCATGGTTTTCAGGGCGTTGATGGTGGCCTGATCGACGCTGACATTGCCGGCGACGGTTGTGACACCGAGGAGCTCGATTTCCGGGCTGATGATGGCCAGCAGGATGGTGAGGGCGTCGTCCTGGCCGGGATCGGTATCGATGATGATCTTCATGGTGCCTCCGCTGTCTTCCGGTGGGCTTAGACCGGATGGCGGGAGCGTGTCATCCTGTGGGGATACGCTCAGGATGCGGCCCAGCGTCACTCTCCGCACCCTGTCTCTCACGCATGATGTCTTCCCGCTCTCTGCATGGCCCTGCGGGTTGCGACACCGGATGACGGGTGCTGCAAGGACGGCGTGACTGAGGAGAGGACGCTGCGATGGCCGGGGAACAGGATGCACGGGATGAGGCGCTGGTGTCTCAGTATGAGGCTTATCCTTACCCTGAGCGTGATCCGCGGGATGAGACGAAGCGGCTGCTGATCGGGAGTCCGAGTCATCTGCGGGAGATTGATTACTGGGTGTTCGGGGCGACGCGGCCACGGAGTGTGGCGTTGCGGGTTCTGATTGCTGGCTGCGGGACCGGGGACGCGGCGATCATGCTGGGCACGCATATGGCGCGGGCCGGACGGGCGGGTGAGATCGTGGCGCTGGACCGGTCAGAGAAGGCGCTGTCGGTTGCGCGGGCGCGGGCTGAGATGCGGGGGCTGGAGAATATCCGTTTCGTACAGGGGTCTCTGCTGGAGCCGGAGGCGACGGGCGACGGGCTGTTCGACTACATCGACTGCTGTGGGGTTCTGCATCATCTGCCGGACCCGGATGCGGCGCTGGCGGGGCTGGAACAGGTGCTGGCGCCGGGCGGCGGCATGGGGCTGATGGTTTATGCGCCGTATGGGCGGACCGGGGTTTACATGCTGCAGGATGCGCTGGCGCGTCTGGCTCCGGCGTCTGAACCGCCGAAGGAACGGCTGGATGTGGCGCGGCGGGTGATGCGTCATCTGCCGGCGACGGCGTGGCTGCGGGCGAACGGGAATTTTGGCGATCATCTGAGTGGCGGGGATGCGGGGCTTTACGACCTGCTGCTGAATCCGCGTGACCGGGCTTATGACGTGCCGGCGCTGTTCGGTCTGCTGGACCGGACCGGGCTGACGGCGACGTGCCTGATGGAACCGTCACGGTACGATCCGGCGCTGCTGCTGCCCGATCCACGGCTGCGGGCGCGGATTGAGGGGCTGGACCGGCGGGCGCGGGCTGCGCTGGCGGAAGAACTGGCGGGGAACATGGCGACGCATGTGGTGTATGTGGTGCGTCGTGGAAGGGAGCCGGTGCGGGCGGACCCGATGGCGCCGGAAAGTGTGCCGGTGATGCGGGAGATTCCCGGTGCGGAGCTGGTGAAGCGGATGACACCGGACAACCGGCTGCGCTTTGCGTTCGGGACGCTGGAGGTTCTGGTTCCGCTGCCCGGTCAGGCGCGCGGGCTGCTGCCACTGATTGACGGAGTGCGGACGGTGCGGGATCTGGCGGAAGCGATGGAGAGCCGGGGCCTGTCGGCGAAGCGGTTTCCGGCAGTGTGGAAAGAGATTTTTGTGACGCTGGAAGGCCTTAACCGGGTGCTGCTGGCCCCGCCTCCCTGAGTGGCAGGGCTGTCACAGATGCTCAGTTCTTCCGCCACCCCCTTTTGCCGTCATGGACAGCTTCTTCCTGCGCTTCGAGATATTCGAGCATGGAGCCGAGCATTTCCGAGGCGGCGCGGGTGAGATTTTGCGGCAGGTTTTTATAGAGAGTGGTGAGGAGTTCGCTTTCGGTCTGCGGGCTGGCTGTGAGGGCGTCCCGGGTCTGGGCGATTTTGCGCAGGCGGGTGTGGAGCAGCCCGGAGAGGAAGGATTCCGGTTCGGTGATGGCCGGGCCGTGGGCGCTGAAGAGGGTGGCGTCGCTGCGGGCGCGCACGTCTTTCAGGCTGGTGAGATATGCGCTCATGCTGCCATGCGGGGCGCGGAGGATGACGGAGGTTGACCAGCCCATGATGTGATCACCGGTGAGGAGACGACCTTCGCCGATATCGACGCAGACATGGTCCATGGTGTGCCCGGGGGTTCTGACGAGACGGAGGCCGGGGATGGTCAGGGTATCCGGGTTCTGGCCGTGGGTTCCGCCCCAGAGCGGGGCGTCGGCGAGACGGGCGAGGGTCTGCGCGCCGGCTTCGTGATCGTGATGGCTGTGGGTGACGAGGATAGTATGGATTTTGCCAGCGCAGGCGTCCAGCACGGCTTTGTGGTGATCGGGATCATCGGGTCCGGGATCGACGACGAGCCAGCCGGGTCCGGTCTCGATCAGCCAGGTGTTGGTGCCGTGATACGTCATCGGACCGGGGTTACGGGCGACGATGCGGCGGAGACCGGGCGCTTCGGTGAGGGCCTGGCCGTATTCGGGGGGTGTCTTCAAGGTAACGGGATGGGGGCATGGGGCGGGCTGTTTTCTTTTGTGAACAGGTCCGGATGCCCTGTTCTGTTTTTCCTGGTCTTATCTGTTGCTGGAAAATGGGGCGCCCCGAAATGACATCAGAGTGAGCGGCTGATGATTATTGCGGCGCGTTATCCTGTGCTGCGATGAGAACCGGCATCAGGAAGAGAAGGCTTGCCACGCTCAGAAGCACGGATGCCAGTCCGTATTGTGGCGCAAGACCGGCAATGGAGAAAAATCCCAGACTGACGGCGATGACGGTAGTGCTGAGTGTGCGCTGCGCGGTCCTGGGAAACATACGGTCCTGCGCGACGGGCAGAGCGTGGCAGGAAAAGCGGATGACCAGCCAGAGAGCGAAGGCCGTGACGAAAGGAAACAGAAGCCAGGTGGAAATTCCGAGGCCGGCAGCGAGCAGGGCCATATCACCATGCGTTGTCAGAGTACGGAGAGGCGCATAACTCCAGACATTGAAGGTGGCGAAGGCGTCGGTCCAGACGAGACACCACAACCAGCCGGGACGGTGTGTCCGGGCAAGCAGACTGTTGCATGCAATCGCGGTGCCGCCATTCGCAAATAAAGGGCCGGCGGCGGCGATCAGGGCGGCCTGCCAGCCATGTCCACTGGCGAAAATCGGGGTGTAATCGACGTTTTCACTGATCTGCTGCTGGAGCAGAATGTTGTCGATCGTTGGTGTTCCGTAATCGAGAGCGAACGGATCGGCCTTCCAGCCGAGGCCCCATGCCATAAATGAATGGGCATATTCGTGGAAAAAGAAATTGAATGCGTGGGCTGTCAGCACGGACAGGAACACCGCGGTCCCGAACAGCAGCGGGTATGCGATATCGGGTGCTCTGTTTGCAGATGGCACGCTTTCTGAGTCCTGTCATTTTATTATGAAACCGGAACATTCTGTTTTTTCTGCTCCGGAGGCAATGCCTGCATGAAGTCTGATCAACCGGTTACAGGCCTCTGTCCGACTGGCAGAAAATGCCGCTCCCGGCATGAGCAGACCGGAAACGGAAGTGCCTCGGCACTCTTAATGGTAACGGCGCAGAAGGCCGACGAGCTGACCCTGGATGCGGAGGCGTTCGGCAGGGACGATCCGGGTTTCGTAAGCCGGGTTGGCGGCTTCGAGGGCAATGGTGTTGCCGCGTTTGCGGAGGCGTTTGAGGGTGACTTCGTTATCGTCGAGCAGGGCAACGACGATTTTGCCGCTGTCGGCGGTTTCGGTGCGGCGGATGATGACGGTGTCGCCGTCGAGGATTCCGGCTTCGATCATGGAATCGCCCGAGACTTCGAGAGCGTAATGTTCGCCGGTACCGAGCATGGCGACCGGGACTTCCACCTGGGAGCCGCTATCTCTGAGCGCTTCGATCGGCAGACCGGCGGCGATTTTTCCGTAGAGCGGAAGATTGACCGAGCTGGTGGCGTCGCCGGTGCGGACGCCGGGCAGGCGCTGCGAGAAATCGCCTTTGATGACGTTAAGGGTACGCGGCTGGCGGGCCGGGGCGTTCTCCGGGCGGTCACCGGAATCCGGGAGGCGCAGGACTTCCAGTGCGCGGGCGCGGTTATGCCGGCGCTGGACGAAGCCACGCTCCTCCAGACCTGAGATGAGACGGTGGATGCCGGATTTCGACCTGAGGCCGAGAGCCTCCTTCATCTCATCGAAAGACGGGGAAAAGCCTGTCTGACGCAGATGGGTGTCGATGAACAGCAACAACTCATGTTGTTTGCGTGTGAGCATTCACCGGACCCTTTATTCTGTTTTTCGAGATGGAATCAGAGAAGTTTGTTCTACATTGGTTCTCATTCGGGGTCAATAAGATCTGGAGTCTGACTGCCGGACTGAGCCTCCTGAATCACCCGGAGACCGGACAGTCCGGCGGGTCGAAATCAGTCGTCGCGCCGGCCGAAACGGATAATGTCACAGACATCCCCGGTTCTGGCCGCGGGGGCGTGGGCGGCGCGCAGAATAAGAGCGTCGCAGGCAGCAAGGGGATTCATCATGCCGGAATCCTGCTTTGAGAAAGGGGTGGCTATGAGGGTACCGGCTTCATCGCGTTTCAGGGTAGCGCGGAGGTGATCGAAGCGGAGATCGTTGGCGGGAAGGTCACAGGTGAGGCGGGCTTTTTCCGGGCCGTTATCGGGTGTGGTCTCACCGGTCATCTTACGAAGCGCGGGCAGGACGAAAACGATCGCGCAGACGAAGACGGCGACGGGGTTGCCGGGCAGGCCAATGACGGGCGTTGCATCAAGGTGGCCGAACATCAGCGGTTTGCCGGGCCGCATGGCGATTTTCCAGAAATCCGTGACCAGTCCGGCCTCGCCCAGCGCGGCCTTGACGAGATCGTAATCACCAACGCTGGCGCCGCCGATGGTCAGCAGCATATCGACAGTGGCAAGGCCGCTGGTCGCCTGACGGATATCGCCGGTACTGTCTCTGGCGACGGGCAGGATGACGGGATCGGCGCCGGCTTCTTTCAGAAGAGCTGAGAGCATGAAAGCGGCGGAGCCGATAATGGAGCCCGGAGGGACGTTGTCGCCTGGCATGACGATTTCGTCGCCGGTGCTCAGAATGGCAACGCGGGGGCGGCGACGGGCGGTGATCCAGGGGCAGTTTGCGGCGGCGGCCAAGCCGATATCGCGGGCGGAGAGGCGCTTTCCGGCCGGAATGACGGGGAGGCCTGCAGTGAAATCCTGACCGTAAGGGCGAATGAAACGGCCGGGTGAAACGGGCTGTGTGACGGTAATGCAGTCGCCGTTACGGAGGGTGTTTTCCTGGATGAGGACGGCGTCGGCTCCGGCCGGCATGACGCTGCCGGTGAAGAGCCGCACACAGGTTCCGGGGGTGACTGTCTGGTCCGGGGGATGACCGGCCGGGGCTTCTCCGGTGACGCGGAGTTCCGCGCCCTCCGTGGTATCGGCGGCGCGGACGGCGTAACCGTCCATCGCGGACACGTCGGCGGGGGGATTGGAAAGGCGTGCGAGAACGGCCGTGGCGGTGATTCGGCCGGCGGCTTCGGTCAGCGAAACGGTTTCGGTTCCCATAAGCGGGAGGCCTGAGACGATTCGGGTGCGGGCTTCGGAGGGGTCGATCATGGCGACTTTCGACTTTTTTCGGGTTCCGGAGGGCTCCGGGGCGCATGAGAGCTTGACCTGACAGGCCCGGATGCGCAAATTGCGCCAAATCTGAACAGGGTCGCGATCGGGCTGCATATCCGGACCGGCGGCCTGGCTACCACCCCGAGGATCTTATGGCCAAGAGCAATGTCATTCAGATCCGGCTCGTCTCGACGGCAGACACCGGATATTTTTACGTTACGAAGAAGAACGCCCGCGCCCAGACCGGCAAGATGGAACTGAAGAAGTACGATCCGGTTGCCCGCAAGCACGTCGTCTTCCGCGAGGCGAAAATCAAATAAGTTTTTCCTTCGGGAAAGGCTTATGTAAAAAGCGCTGCTCCTTCGGGAGGCAGCGCTTTTTTTTATAGTGTCCGGATATTTTGCAGATACGGGCGGGGCGGTTTTCAGGGCTTTGCCCCGGACCCCACAGAGGAACACAGTCCCTTTGATCCCGGTTTATCAGGCTTAAGCGCGGCTGGTCATATTACAAACGACCGGGACCAGGAGCCGGTCTCCGGCGAAAGCTCAGTAAAGCTGATCGTGTTTGTCGTAGGGGACGACGATGTCGTTCGGGTTGGCGAGATTGAGCATGGCCCGGGCGCGTTCGTCGAGCATGTCACCGTTCAGAGCGCCCTCACTGAGGCCTGAGACGCGGCGGCGCCAGGCGGTCTGTTCTGCAACAGCGTTTGTCCGGGACTCGTGGGCCTCATCCAGCAGCTGAAGCTGATGATGATAAGAGGTGAGGCCGTGATCGCCCTGGGTGGCCTGCCAGCCGAAATACCCTGAGAGAGAGAGGAAGACGGCGGGAGGGAGGACCGCGTTCATCGCGCGTCGGAACAGACGACCAAGCTGCATGCGAGTCTGCGACCTCCGATAACGTCCTCCGGGAAGCGGGGACTGAGTATAAAAATAAGCCACGATTCTGGCAGGAGTCGGGCAGATCGTGACTTTGCCTGTCCCAAAAACGGGTCACAAGGTTATGGAGAGTCAAAGGTGAACAGAGAGAAACCTTTGAATCTTTTTTCAGATCATGTGGTTTTTCGGCAACAGACAGTCTGCGCTGTACGAAGATAGCCAGCGTGCGGAATGCACCCGATCTGGTTAAGGGTCGCTGATTCCTGGCGGCTCTGATTGTGATGTGGATGGAGCTCTGCCCCCAGGACCCGGAAAGGGACACTGCCCCGTTCATTATTAAAAACAAACCGGGATCAGAGGGACTGTGTCCCTCTGTGGGGTCCGGGGCAAAGCCCCGGTCCGCCTGCTACTCTGGTTTCAGGCTTTTTTGAGGATTGTCCGGCCGGCATAGGCGCCGGCCGTGGCGAGTTCCTGCTCGATACGGATGAGCTGGTTATATTTCGCGGTGCGGTCCGAGCGGCAGAGTGAACCGGTTTTGATCTGGCCGCAGTTCGTGGCGACGGCGAGATCGGCGATGGTGGCGTCTTCCGTCTCGCCCGAGCGATGGCTGGCGATGCAGGTGTAGCCGGCGCGATGGGCCATTTCCATGGCGGCCAGCGTCTCCGTCAGGGTGCCGATCTGGTTCACCTTGACGAGCAGGGAGTTGGCGATGCCATCCTCAATGCCGCGCCGCAGGCGCTGCGGGTTGGTGACGAACAGATCGTCGCCGACGAGCTGGACAGTCTTGCCGAGCGTGGCGGTCAGCAGGGCCCAGCCTTCCCAGTCATCCTCGGACATACCGTCTTCGATGGAAGCGATCGGGTAGCGCTTCGCGAGGTCTTCCAGGTAGGCGACCATGCCGCCGGCGTCGAGGGTCTTCCCCTCCCCTGCCAGGTGGTATTTGCCGTCCTTGTAAAATTCGGTCGCGGCGCAGTCGAGCGCGATGGTGATGTCCTCACCGGGGCGATAGCCGGCGGCTTCAACGGCGCGGATGATGTAGGACAACGCCTCGTCGGCGGAGCCGATATTGGGCGCGAAACCGCCTTCGTCGCCGACATTGGTACTGAGGCCAGCCTCGGACAGGGCTTTTTTCAGCTTCTGGAAGATTTCCGAGCCCCAGCGGATGGCGTCCGAGACGGTGGGTGCGCCGACCGGCTGGATCATGAATTCCTGGATGTCGATGGGGTTGTCGGCATGTTCGCCGCCATTGACGATGTTCATCATCGGGACGGGCAGCGTGTGGGCGAACGGACCGCCGATATAGCGATACAGCGGGATCTGCAGTTCGGCGGCGGACGCTTTGGCGATAGCGAGCGAGACGCCGAGGATGGCGTTGGCGCCGAGACGGCCTTTGTTGGGGGTGCCGTCGAGATCGATCATGGCGTTGTCGATATCGATCTGGTCCTGCGATTCCGCGCCCTGGAGGGTGGGAAAGATTTCCGTTTCGACGTTTTCGCAGGCTTTCAGGACGCCTTTGCCGCCATAGCGGGATTTGTCGCCGTCACGCAGTTCAACGGCCTCATGGGCGCCGGTCGATGCGCCGGAGGGGACGGCGGCACGGCCTTTCGCGCCGGATGCGAGTTCGACGTCCACTTCGACGGTGGGGTTCCCGCGGCTGTCGAGAATTTCCCGTGCGATGATATCGACGATAGCGCTCATTGATCTGCCTCTGCGTGTTGCGTTCTTATTACGGCACGTGGGTCCGGCGCGCTGCCGGATCACTGTCTGTCAGAAGGCCTCTCGGACGGAAGTTGTCAACTGACAATCCGGAGGCGGACAGATGGGCTTCGTTTGGCCCCTGGCCACGGGCGCACCCCCGGAAACGGAACCACGCGAGGCTGAGCCGGTTTCGGCATCGAAACCGAGGGCCGGGCTGCTGACGGGAAGAACCAGTCCCTGAGAGACTGAAACTTCCTTATGCAGTGCCGATATAAACCCCGGCAGGATGGCCGGATGGCTTTTAGAGGACCTGAACAGTCATGGGAAAACGGAAGCATGCAGGGTGGGTGGAGGCCGCCGCTGTTCTGATGATGGGCGCAGGAGCTGTCACCATGGAAGCGCAGGCAGAACCGGCGCCTGTTTATGGCCCGCGTCTGGAAGGGTTTGCATATCCGTGGCCGGTGCGGGAATTCAGCTTCGCCTCGCAGCGTCAGACGCTGAGAATGGCTTATATGGATGTTCTTCCGGAGCGGACGAACGGACAGGTTGCCGTGCTGCTGCATGGGAAGAATTTCTGCGCGGCGACGTGGGCGGAGACGATCCGGGTTCTGACGGGCCGGGGATACCGGGTGATCGCGCCGGATCAGATCGGATTCTGCAAATCGGATACGCCGGAAAACTATCAGTTCTCATTCGAGCAGCTGGCGCTGAATACGCGCGCTCTGCTGGACAGTCTGGGCGTTGAGAAGGCTGTGATGATCGGCCACTCGACGGGCGGCATGCTGGCGGCGCGGTATGCGCTGATGTTCCCGGACCGGCTTACGCAGCTTGTCATGGTTGATCCGCTGGGGCTGGAGGACTGGCGGGCGAAAGGCGCGCCCTGGCGGAGCGTGGATCAGTGGTTTGCGGCCGAGCGGCACAAAACGGCGGAGACGATCCGGGCCTATGAGAAAAAGGTGTATTACGCCGGGGGATGGAAGCCGGCCTATGAGCCCTGGGTGCAGATGCTGGCCGGACAGTATCGCGGCTCCGGAGGTGAGGCGCTGGCGTGGAATTCGGCGCGGCTGTACGACATGATTTACACGCAGCCGGTTCTGTATGAATTTCCGGCGCTCCGGGTGCCGACGGTTCTGATGATTGGCGACAAGGATATCACGGCGATCGGGGCGGATGGCGCGTCGCCGGAGGTTCGGGCGCGGCTGGGACATTATCCGGTTCTGGCGAAAGCGACGGCGGCAGCGATTCCGGGTGCGAAGCTGATTGAATTTCCGACGCTGGGCCATGCGCCGCAGATTCAGGACCCGGAGGCCTTCCACAGCGCGTTGCTGGAAGTTCTCCGCTAAGAGACTGTCGGTCATACTCTCTAAATTACAAAAGTTTCTGGGTGCCGCCTTTTTTCAAAAAAGCGGCGTATCTGAAGCTTTTTGGAAAAAGCTTCACCAAAAACTTTTATTGTTTTTTCTCAATGCGTTATTAAGTCAGAATTATCGGATAAGGATGTTCAGTTGTGCCGGATAAACTGAGGTGAGTGACGGAGAATATGACCGGATCTCCGTGATCGCGGAAGATCTGGCCGGGATGCGCTCCCAGGCGTTCGGTCTGGCCGAGCATCTTTCTCTGCCGGCACGGTTCTGTCCGGTCAGTCCTGCCGGGCTTCTGAAGAAAATTCCGTTCCGGTTCTGGCCTGATCCTCTGCGGACCGTGCGGGATGTGGATGGAACGGAGCGGCATGATCTGTTTCTGAGTGTCGCGGGTAAGGGAGGCGCTGCCGGGCGCATACTTCATGGGCAGGGGCGCACGGTGGTGCAGATTCAGAATCCTCGTGTCAGTCCGTCATGTTTTAATCTTGTGATTGCGAATAATCACGATGAGATCCGGGGACCGAATGTATTGCTGAGCCGGACGGCGCTGCACGGGCTGACGCCTTCCCGGCTCCGAGTGACGCGGGAAACCTGGTCAGAACGGCTGAGAGTGCCGGGGCGGCCGCTGATGGCGGCGCTGGTGGGGGGGGCGAATGGCCGGTTCCGGTTTGGGCGGGAGGAGGCAACAGTTCTGGCGCGGCATCTGATTCATGCGGCGCGCTGCGCTGACGCGGCGCTGTTTGTAACAACCTCGCGCCGGACGGGCGATGAGGCGATTTCTGTTCTGCGGGAAGCCGTGGAATCAGTTGGCGGGCGGTTGTGGAGCGGCGGGAAGGATAATCCGTATATCGGACTGATTGCCTGTGCCGATTTTCTTGTTGTGACGGCGGACAGTGTCTCGATGGTTTCGGAGGCTGTCGCCGGTCCGGCGCCGGTTTATGTGTACCGGCTTCCGGGAAAGTCCCGACGGATCGGGTTGTTTCTGAAAACACTGGAAGAGGCCGGGCGGATCAGGATGTTTGAGGGTGAACCGGAAACCTGGCCGGTAACGCCGCTGGATGACACGCCGCTGATGGCGCGGGAGATGTGCCGGCGGCTGGGGCTCATGGCGTATCTGCGGCCCAGGGACTGAAAGCAGCGCTTCGTCCTGAAAAAATCGTGACTTTGTAAGGGGTCTGTTCAGTGAGGAGGAATACGAAGCAATGCTCCGGTTCCGCCTCACTGGAGCCGGTGCCTAAAAACGTTGTGAAATGCCGGTCAGGATTGTCCGGCGCAGGCCGTATTGCGGTGCACCGACGCCGATCCCGCTGCCGTCACGCAATTCGTAGCGTTTGTCGAACAGATTGGTCACATCCAGGCGCAGTTGGGTGCGTTTGAGGAAGGAGACGTGAAACAGATCGTTGAAGCTCTGCACGACGGAGAGATTGAATGTCGCGTATTGCGGGACGGAAGCGCCGTTCGGGGTGAGGCCGTCCATGCGGAGACCGCTGCCATAGACCATGGTGGCGGACAGGCGCAGCGGGTGGCCGGTTTTGTAGAAGGCGGTGTAACTTCCACCGGCTGACGCGGTCCAGCGCTGGTCATGGTCGAGGTGAATCCAGCGATGCTGGATATAGGCGAGATCGTCAGGATCGAAATTCCACTGGGCGGTGGTGATGTCTTTACCGATGGCACGGGACCAGGCGAAGTTGCCATAGACGCTGAAGGGGCCATGTGAATAATCGGTAGAGAATTCGTATCCGTGCACCTGTCCCCGGCGATAATTGAAAACCGAGAGGAGGATCGGGGAGCCGAACTGGCCTTCATCGATCAGGTTTTTGGCCAGCTTGACGTACCCGTCGACGGAGGCGTGCCAGCCGGGGAGAAGTTCCTGAGAGAAACCGGCATCGAAGTAATGATCACGTTCGGCCTTGACCGTGGTGTTCTGAAAAGTGCCGGGTGCACCGGAGGTGTTGGCGAATTTGTTCAGCTGGGTCGACCCGATCAGCTCGAAGGGTGGCGGCGTGAAATAGCGGGAATAGCCGATGTGGAAAGCGCCGCCATGCCAGGGCTGATAAACGATATTGAGGCGGGGGCTGACCTGTTTTGAATGAGTGTATTCATCCACGCCGTCAAAACGCAGGCCGTAATTGATGGTCAGTCCTTTCACGGGACGCCATTCGTCCTGTGCGTAGAGGCCGTAGACCCAGCCGGTGCGGCCGGTGCCGTCATGGATGCTGACGGTCTGGCCGTCATACACGGCGTTTCCGTCTTCATCTGTTCCGGTCTGCTGATAGACGGTTGAGTCGGATTTTGAAATCGTCCGTTCAACATAGGCCTGATATCCGAAACGGACGGTATGGTGCGGGTCGGCACGCCAGGTGACGTCGCTCTGCGAGCCGGATGAGAAGACGGAGCGCTGGGCGCGCTGAGCCATGCCGTTATAGACGAGTTCGCCGAGCGGATCGGGGGAGTAGCCGAGGGAGCTGTAGCGGACAATTGCCGAACTTTGCAGACTGAATTTACCCATTTCTTTCTGGAGCGACAGAATACCGAAATCGGTAATCTGCCTCTGGCGTTCATTCAGACTGGCGCTGTCAACACTGCCATAGACCTGCTGCGCGAGGGCGCTGTCGAGGAAGGATGGATTGGCAAACTGTCTTTGCTGCCCAGGATTGTTCGGAAGCTGATATTCGGCGCTGGAGACGCCGGCTGTCAGGCTGATGCGGGTGTTCTCATCAGCCGTGTAACGCAGATGGCCGAGGAAGTGATACTGGTTGCTCAGGTCATGCAGCGCGTTGAATTTCGGGGTCGGGTTTTCAATGCCGACGCGGTCATGCACGAAATCCGCCGTGGCGAAGTAGTCCCATTTCCCGGTATGTCCGCCGTACTGGGCAGAGGGGAAAAAGTAATCGCGGGCGCCGCCGTAAACGGAGGCTTCGCCACCGGGGTCGGCGCTGCCGTTTTTGGTGGTGATATCGATCACGGCGGCCTGAAGAAAGCCGTATTCACCCGGCAGCGCGCCGGTTGTCATCGACATGGAGTGAGCGAAACGGGTCATCAGGGCCTGACCAAACACGCTCATGCCTTCGGGGAGCATGACGCCGTCGAGGCGGAACTGCACTTCATTATGATCGCCGCGCACATGGATCTGGCCGTAGCTGTCCTGAGCGACGCCGGGGGCCTGGAGCAGGACAGCGTTCAGCGGGGCGTTGTCGCCACCGGGGATTTTCTCGATATCACTGCGGGAGAAGCGATAGATCGTGGCGCCCGTCGCGGGCTGCAGGGCAGCGCGCTGGCGGTCGAGGCGTGCGTTGACGACAATGTGCTCTTCATTGGACAGAGAGTCTTCGATTCCGGCCTGGTTCGTCTGGAAGGAGGAACGGGCGTCGGTTGTTTCCGTTTCTTTCTCTTTTGTCTTTGCCGGAGTTTTTTTCAGCGTCTTCGTATCCGTAACTGCGCCGGGGGCTTCCGTGGCTGTGTCGGAAGCGGGTACCTGAGCAGCGGCGCAGGCCGGGACGGCGGGGATCAGGGCGGAGCTGACGAGAAGGAGTGTCAGGAGCCGCAGGTGTTGAGGCGATGGCATAGAAGGCGGTTCCGGTCGTGGTAATCCGGAGCTGTTCTACAATGATATGTTATAACATATCAACTGCTTTTTGCACGGAAGTGAAACGATTTTCGGTGAGACGCCGATTCCTGTGTTCATGGCGGTTCCCTTTAAGACCGGCCCCGGGAGGGAAAGTTTTCCAGACAGGTCGGGGTGGTCTGAGCGGTCATCACAGATTGTTTCTGGCGGACTGAAGAAGTGGCATGTTGCCGGGAGGGCCGGACGGATGAGTGGAGTGCGCTGAGGGTGATTGCGGAATGGCATGACGGGGTTCCGGATGTGGCTGATCGGTGAGTGAACCTGTCTCCGGTTCGGCGATGGACAATTTTTTTGTCCAAAGAGGATTGGTTCAGTCCGGGGACGGAAGGAATTCCAGAGAGTTCCGGACAAATATGGTTCGGGAGTGGAATGGTTTTTTGGGGGAGCTGGAAAGAGTGGCGAGAGGCCGCCGAAACAGAAATCCTGACAGGTTGAGTCGTGGCTGCGCTGTCTTCTTTGCTCGGGTTCTGCGCTGCGGGCAGAGGGTGTTTGAAATGATGATGCTGTCTCTGGCGCGGCAGGTGATGAGCGGAGCGTTGGGGAGAACTGAGGCCTCGGACCGGGCTTCGGATTTACGGTTGGGCATCGGCGGGGTCCGGAGCTCTGTCAGCCATTGGATCGAGGGGAGTAGTTGAGCAGGCGTTGTGTCATCAGGGGGAAGGAATGGTTTGGGGGTGTCCTTTCGTCTGCTGCCGATCCTTGCGGGCGATTCCGGATATTCTGTTGCGTGCCGGGTTGTTTGCAGAGGACGGTCTCTTTGTTTCCGGCCGGAGGTGTCGGGGCTTCGGGACTGTATCTTTACCGTGAGCGTTACGGATATCGCTGAAACGGAAAAGGCTTATGCTTTAAGGGCTGTTTTCAGTGAAATTGTTTGCATGTGGTGCGAACATATATGAGCGGGTTTTCGGGGTCCTGCCCCTGCAAAGGGGCGTGGCCCTTTTGATTACGGTTTAGAGTGCTTTTCAAACCGTGAACTGAGCGCTTTGAGGCAGATGAGTACGCAGGCGATGAGCGTGAAGGCAAGATGAATGTCGGCATGTCTTTCGGAGCGGACGGCGAGGCAACGGAAGCGGGCGATGCGGTGCCTGATGCCTCGTTGCGTGCCGGCGGCGCGGCAGCGCCGATAGTCGTATCCCTTGTCGGCATGGAGCTTTGCGGGACGATGTTTCGGGCGGACGGGCTTAACCCGGAAGGCGGGGATCGCATCGGGCAGGGGTTCGGGCATCCGGCTGTCATGGGCGCTGGCGCCGAGAGCAGGACGGTCAGCGGAATACCCTGTCGGTCAGTGACGACGTGACGCTTTGAGCCCGGTTTGCCACGATCCGTCGGGTCTGGATTGCTCGCCTCCCCCCCCTTTTTTTGGCGTTTGTATATTTTGCAAATACAGATGGGATGGCTTTTCAGGGCTTTGCCCCGAACCCCACAAAGGGGCACAGCCCCTTTGATCCCAACCTGTTAAATTAAATGGGTGAAGGGATCTGCGATCCCTTCCGGGTGCAGGGCAGAGCCCTGCTTTGTCTCCTGTTTGCAAAATACATAAACGCTTTTTTTTTGCAGGAATGGACGAGTTGTCCATGCAGACCCGGCTCCGGTCGATCAGGCCCGCGCAGTGCAGACGCGTCAGCAACTCACGGTGCAGTTTCGCCCATACGCCGGCCTCCTGCCAGTCGCGCAGAGGGCGCTAGCAGCTCACGCCCGGGCCGCACTCCTTCCCGCGCGGCAGAATCTCCCACGGAATGCCTGTCAGAAGAACGAACAGAATCGGTAAGCGCCGCGCGGTCGGGCACTCGCGGGCGTCCACCTTTCGGGCGCACAGAAACGACGGGCAGGAGCGGTTCGATCACTACTCGCAGAGCATCGGAAACAAGAGGGCTGGCCATGCCTCCCATCACCTGTCCTTCACCAAAGTACATGGGGTTTTGAAAGGCGCTCTAAGTCAAAAGGGGTGAAAAGATCCGCGCCCCCTTCCGGGTGCAGAGCGGAGCCCTGCTCACTCCCCAAAAAGAAAGGCGTTTGTATATTTTGCAAATACAGACGAAATAGCTTTTCAGGGCTTTGCCCCGAACCCCACAAAGGGACACAGTCCCTTTGATCCCGGTTTGTTAAATTAAATGGGTGAAAGGCTGCGCCCTGCTTTGTCTCCTGTTTGCGAAATACATAAACGCCTGAATAAAAGTATCATTATGTGAAGCGCAGCTTCGCGTGATGGTCTCTTCCGGGGACAGGGCAGCGGTGGCATGTTCTTTTCGGAATAAAAAACGGACCGGAGGGAGTGCCTGCCGGCCCGGTTTCGGGTGATGTGCTGTGAAGCGCCGGGTTATTCTGCGGACGCGTCGAGTTTGTCGATCGGGGTGCCTTTGTATTTGCCGGTCAGGGTTTTCAGGAACGCGGTGATGTCGCTGACGTCCTGATCGGAGATATTCTCGTCAGGGGTCTGGTATTTCGCCATCTCGCGGACGGCCTGTTCCAGTGTTGTTGCGCTGCCGTCATGGAACCAGGGGCCGGTCAGGGCGACGTTGCGCAGGGTCGGGATCAGGAAGCGGGAGCGATCGAGCGGGTCGTGGGTGATGGCTTCGCGGCCGTCGTCGGCGTCGGTGAATTTACCGCCGCGGGCTTTGAAGTAATCGCCTTCAAGGCCCATGACCTCCATGGCGCCGCCGCCCATATCCGGGCCGCTGTGGCAGCCGGAGCAGCCGATGGCCTTGAAGCGCTCGTAGCCGCGTTTTTCCTGGTCGCTGAGGGCGGTTTTGTCGCCTTTCAGATACAGATCGAAGCGGCTGTCGGGCGTGATCAGGGTTTTTTCGTATTCGGCGATGGCGTCGGTGATCGTGTTCTGGCCCACCGGCTGTCCGGGATAGATGCGCTCGAATGCCGCGGCGTAATCCGGGTCGGCGGTCAGTTTCGCGGCGACATCGTTCCAGTCATGCGAGCCCATTTCGACGGGGTTCATGACCGGGCCGGCGGCCTGATCGGCGAGGGTTTTCGCGCGGCCGTTCCAGAACTGCACGACGTTGTAGACGGAATTATAGACCGTCGGCACGTTGATCGGGCCTTTCTGGCCGTGGATTCCGGTCGCTGTTGTCAGGTTGTCGACGCCGCCCTTGTCCAGGCCGTGGCAGCTGGCGCAGTTCAGGGTGCCGTCACCGGACAGGCGTTTGTCGAAGAACAGTTTCTGGCCGAGAGCGACCTTGTCGGCGCTGACGGGCCAGCTTTCCGGGATCGGCTGCACGGGTTCGGTGGTGAATTCCGGCGCGACGTCTCTGGCCACGTAATGTTTGCGGCGTTCGTCGTTGACCCAGTTCAGCACGGTCTGGCGCTGGGTTTCTGACAGATGGGCGTGCCAGTGCATCAGCAGATACATCGATGGCGGCATCCGGTTCTGACGGATGACTTCCTCGATGCGGGACAGTTCTTCCTCGGTCGGCGCCTCGCCTTTCTGGAAGGCGGCGATCACCGGCTCCAGGCGGAAATGCCGGAGGCCCTGGTCGAGATCGCGCTGCATGAGCTGCGAAGCGACCGGCAGGTGGAAATAGAACGGAAGATCAGCGCCTTTTGTATGACAGTAGTCACACCGGGCTTCGTGGATCACCTCGAACGCGGCTTTTGCCGCGGCATTGTTCTGTGTCGGAGACTCTGCTGCGAGTTTCGGTCCGCCCGCATGATCAAAACGTGTCAGATACGCGACAGTACCGCCATAGACGATAAGCCCTGCCCCCGCGATCCCCAGAATAACGCCCTTCACTCATATCCTCCGGTCAATGATGTCATGCTCCGTTCCTGAGCACATCCGGTCATTCTGTCAAAGTTATTATTTTTTCCCGCGGACCGCCCGCGACCGCCGTTTCTGTCTGGAATCAGACGTCCGGGGCGTCTTTTAGCCTGCTCCGGGCGATCGTCACATAATCAGGATCAATTTCGATTCCGATTCCGCGCGATCCGGTTTTCTGAGCGGCGAGCAGCGTCGTTCCGGTTCCCATGAACGGGTCGAGCACCACGGCGCCGGCGCGGCCGTGGAGCTGAATGCACAGTTCCGGCAGGCGGACGGGGAAGGTTCCCGGGTGATTGAATTTCTGCTCCCGGTCACGGACGGTCTCGTACGGCACGAACCAGGTGTCGCCCCGGCAGCGGCGGTCCTGGGCGTGACCGCGCCGGGCGATGTTGCTCTTGTCCTTGAACGGCACGCCGGCGCCCAGACGGTCGAGACGGACGTCGCCGTTCAGAGTCAGATGAAAAAGGTGTTCGTGGTTGCGATTGAGATACCGGCCGCTGTTGACTGGCTTGAAATGGCCGAACGAATCATCCGGGACGGCGATCGATTTGACCCAGGAGATATGATTCTGCAGCGCGAAGAGGGCGCGCAGCCGCACGACCAGTTCGAACGGCAGCCAGGGCTCGGCCGAGGTTCCGGCGATATTGAGGAAAAATGACCCGTCCGGGCGCAGGACGCGCCGCAGGGCGGTCGCGATTTCGACCATCCAGTCGAGATAATCGTTTTCCGATCGCCGGTCCTGATAGGAGCGGTAGCCGAGGCCGATATTGTACGGCGGGGATGTGACGATGACATCCACCGATTCCGGCTTCATCCGCCGCAGGACGCGCAGGCAGTCGCCCTGAATGATTTCCTGCCGGCCGATATGGTAGCGTCTGACACGGGCGCGGGCGGCGGGAGGGGCCGCCTGTCCGGCGATATTTTCTGACGTCGTGATATTCTCAGGCCCGCTGATATTCCCGGACCCGGTCTCCGCGACAGGCCTGATATCTGCGACGCAGGCTGTCCGCTTCACGCACTCCGCGCCGCGGCGAGGCGCCACGATGAGCCGGAGACGCCGATGAGGCGCTCGAACGTCCAGAGATCGGAGAACTCGGTTACGGCGTCCGTTCCGGTGACGGGCTTTCCGTCCGGACCGAGGGTCATGCTGATCTGATCGGAGACGATCCGGGCGTCGATGGCGGCGGCGGTGCCCGCGGCGACGTCTTCGATCCGCACGTCCTCGATGGCGATGCTGTTGATGGCGCGGATTTCGCTTTTCTGCACCTCGCTGGCGGCATCGCGGGCGGTGATCGCGGCGTCGAACGCGGTGAAGGCGGCGGGGGTGAGACGCTCGCGCAGGACGTTACGGTCGCCGGCGGCATAGGCGGTCACGACCTGGCGGAAGGCGCCGTCAACGCCGGTCAGGAACTGCTGCGGGGTGAAGCCGCGTTCTTTCGTGGCGAGCAGGGCGAGTTGCTGACCGACGCGGGTTCCGGGAGCGGGGATGTCGAATTTCGGGGATGAGGGCGGCTCGGCCCGGCCTTCGATCACCGGTCCTTCGGCTTCTCTCGGCGCGGGCGTGGGAACCGGCATGGGCTGGAAGCCGACTTTTTTGCCGAGCACGCTGCGCAGTCGCAGCGCGAGGAACGCGGCGATCAGAGCGAAGATAACAATGTCGACCGGAAACCGGCCGAAGGAACCGTCCATCTGCGATGCCACCCAGATCCGAGATACACAGGGCCGGACAGTCCGGCCCGCTTCATGAAGTACTGATTACGTCTTAAGAGAATAGGCGGCGTGGCGGCGCCGCGCAATGACCCGTGCCCCGATAAGGGCGGTAAATCCGTCATATCCGCTTCCGTTCATCCGCAGGTCGGGGCGCAGAACGGGGCGCAGGACGGGTTGCGGAACCGGGCGCCTGTCCTGTGGCTGGCGGGAGGAAGAGCGGGGCAAGGCCACTTTGGTGATTGCACATTATCCGTCCGTTGCTCATATGCGACATATCATGATCGTTCTGAGACACTGCGAAAGCGAATTTAACCGGCTTTTCACCGCGACCCGCCGGGACCCCGGCATTCCGGATCCGCCTTTATCGGAGCATGGCCACCGGCAGGCTGAGGCTCTGGTGCCGGCGCTGGCGGGGGAGAAGATCGACCGCATCATCGTCTCTCCGTTCACCCGGACGCTGCAGACGGCGGCGCCGCTCGCGCAGGCGCTGGGGGTGAAGCCGGTGGTGCATCCGCTGATCCGCGAGCGGGCGGCGTTCTCCTGCGATGTGGGTTCGCCGCCGGCGCGGCTGGCGCTGGCCTGGCCGGAGCTGGATTTTTCGGGGCTGGCGGAGACGTGGTGGACCACCGGCATCGAGACGCCGGAGGAAGTGGAGGAGCGGGCGGCGATTTTCCGGACCGAGATGAGCGCGAGCCCGGTCTGGCGGAAGACGCTGGTGGTCAGTCACTGGGGGTTTCTGATCGCACTGACGGCGGCCAGCATGGAGAATGGCAGCTGGCGGCGCATCGATCCGACGAAGCCGCTGCCTGCGGTCTGAGCCGGGCGGGTTGCCGGGTCCGGGGCGGATGAGCGGCCGGGGGTGAGTTCTGTGGATCGCTGGGGTCGGAAATCCTGCGGATGGCTGGCCGGGCTGTGCTTCGCGGGCCGGTGCGATGGGGTGGCCGGGGCCGGGGTGGTCACGGATGCGCTGTTGGCGAACTCCGGCTATCATGCTACCGCGCGGTAGCTGAAACGCGCCCAAACAGACACAGGAACCAAAGCTACATGTCCGATTCCAGCCAGACGGGTGCGCAGGGCGTCCCCCCTGCCCTGCCGCTCGCCATCAATCTGCAGTACACGAAGGATCTGTCCTTCGAGGTGCCGGCCGGCCCGGAGATTTTCACGGCCCTGCAGGCCGCGCCGCAGATTTCGGTCAATATCGACGTGCAGGCGAACCGTCTTCAGAACGACCAGTCCGTGTTCGAGGTTGCGCTGACGATCAAAACGGAGGCCAGCGAGGCCCCGGCGACCGAGGGTGGTCCGGCCGGCCGCAAGGTCTTTATCGCCGAGCTGACCTATGCCGCCGTCGTGTCTCTGAACAACCCGCCGCCGGAGCTGGTTGAGCCGCTGCTGCTGGTGGAAGTGCCGCGTCTGATCTTCCCTTATGCGCGGAACATTCTTGGCGATGTGACCCGTGATGGCGGCTTCCCGCCTGTGGTGCTGCAGCCGATCGATTTCGTGGCTCTGTGGCAGGCGCGCCGCAATGAGTTCGCGCAGACGGAAGCTGTCGGTCACGCCTGATCCGATCAGGCGGTGTGTGGCCGGAGACAGTCGGGCCGGGCGTTTCGCCGCGGGTCTGGCTGGTTTTCCGGCGGCGTCTTCTGGTGCGTCTCTGGCCGTTCCTCTGCGGGCCGCGTATCTGTTACATGCTCTGACGGGACTGTGTTCATGGCTTACTCTCCGGACCGCAATCCGGCCTCTGGCGCCGGCGTGACAGAAGCGGGTTCCGCCGGGCGGCGCTGGTCTTTTCGCCTGATGTCGCGTGCTGTTCTGCTGGCGGCGATGGTTGGGTCCGTTGGGCTGACGGGCTGCGCTGAGAAGACGCCGGAGGCGACGGCGTCCGTTCCGCCGGCGCGCATTCCGCCGCAGGAATTTCCGCCGGGCACGGTGACCGAGACGCCGCCGCCGGAGAACGTGCAGCTGGTGAACGATCCGTCCGCGCCGGCAAATACGCCGCTCTGTGGCACGGCGGCGCGCGAGGCGAATGCGATGGGGGCGGCGATGTATCCGCAGCCGCTTTCGAGCGGCAATGCCTGCACGCAGAACGCGTGTTTCGACCCGGCGACGCAGACTTATATTGCGTCGGACAATACGCGGCGGGTGTGCCGGTAAGTCATCAGGATGCGGAATCCGGGCTGATCTGAGATCTCAGTGATCCGCCAGGGCTTTCTTCGCACATATGCTCAGATCCGTTTACCGGACAGGTTTCGGCTGAGTCCGGATTGTTTCTGCCGGTCAGAAGGCCGCTTCTGATCAGGAGCGGCCGCCTTCTGCTTCAGTGAAGACGAGGAAGAAGGCAAAGTTTACCTTACAGGACGCCGATGAGCCGCATCAGAGAAAAAAAATCCGCTGTTTTTTCTGGTGTGCGGTTTTTTTCCTATGCTCTCGCAAGGGTTTTTACAAACTGTTCTCTCAGCCGGCTTTATGGCCTGTTCATGCTGGTGACCGGTCCTTTATGCATTCTTCTGACGCCTCCGTTTCAGGCTCCGGATGAACCGAATCATTATTTCCGTGCTCTGCAGATATCCCATGGAAGACTGACCGCTGTCCGGCGCGGCGACACGGAGGCGGGCGCTTATCTGCCTGCCTCCGTCCCCCGGCTAAGCCAGATATTCGATCCTCTGAAATTCGCACCGGACCTCAAAGTTTCACCGCAGATGATCGAACAGGCTTTTGCTTTAAAGCATGACTCGTCGGTCGTTTTCGAGAATCTTCCGAATACGGCGCTCTACCCGCCAACCTCTTATTTCGGTTCGGCGCTCGGCATTGCCGCTGCCCGCGCTGCCGGATCGGGGATGCTGAGCACTTTCTACCTGTCCAGAGCCGGCAATCTGATTCTCTGCGTTCTGCTCGGCATGGCTGCTGTAAGACTGGCGGAAAAAGCTGCCGGCGGCATCGCAGCGCCTTTTCTCGTGATCGTTCTGTCTCTGCCGATGACAATTCACCTGGCGACGACATGCTCTCAGGATGGCGTGATTATCGCTCTTTCCGCACTGGCCTGCGCCGGACTGCTGCGATTGTCTGAATACCCTCCCGGGCGCTGGCCGTGGCGGCTGGTTGCCCTGACGGGGAGCGCTCTCGGTTGTGTCATCGCTGCGAAAAGTCCTTATATCACCCTGGTGTTGCTGCCTTTTCTGCTGCGAAAACATCTGTTTTCCCTGCGTCCGGCGATACTGTCCCTGATCGCCGTCAGCGTGTTTCTGCTCTGGTTTATCGGCGGGCTGAAGCCAGCCATGACGACGACGCCGCAGCAGGCCGGTGGCTCCGTGGCGCTGCAGGCCCGGTTTCTTGTGCATCATCCTTTGCAGTTCTGCGGGCTTTTCTTTCATACGCTGCCTCTCGGCGGACGGGACAATCTGCATCAGTTCATAGGGGTCCTCGGGTGGCTGGATACGCCCGTTCCCGCAGTTTTTCGCGAACTGGCGTATGGATATCTTGCCGCGACCCTGTCTGTTATTCCGCTGTGGCTGCTCGCCCTCTCCCGCTCTGCGTCGCAACAGACGCCGGTGCTGACGGAGTGGCGGATGCGGGCTTTGCGTGTTTTCGCGGCTTCTGCCGCCCTTCTCGCTGCTTTCACTGGCATTTACGTCGCATTATTTCTGAGCTGGACCCGCGTGGGGGAGTCTTTTATCGACGGGGTTCAGGGGCGATATTTTCTGCCCCTCGCCATGATGCTTCCTCTGCTCCCCGTCATTGCGTTTCAGCCGGATCAGTCGGGAACACCGGTTTTCACCGGCCGGTGGTCATATATGCCTGCCCTGCGAAGGGCTGTGACCGTGGCAGTCGCGGTTTTCCTGCTTCTGACGACAATAACGATGTACCACACCCTGGGGTATCGTTACTGGCCTTCCGCCTGACCGGCTCCGGAGCATCAGAAATGCGCGGGGGTTGCGCATTATGTTTATGACGCGATCCGATCCTGATTATCGCCGCAGGTTCAGGGATGCGGACTATTGACGGCGCAGGTCCGCTCCAACTATTCAACGGTCATTGATTTTATAATCTGACATATCAGTGATGATGTGTGGAAAATCTGCCCGGAGCAAGGGATCGTGACGACAGAAACCAGTGCTACGAAATTCCTGACAGAGCAGAACGTTCCGTTTTCGGTTCATACTTACGAGTATGCGCCGGGTGGCGGTCTGATCGGGATGCAGGCGGCGTCCTCGATCGGGGAAGACACGGGGAATGTGCTCAAGACGCTGATTGTCGAGGTCGATAAAAAGACGCCTGTCTGTGTCGTTGTTCCGGTCGATCAGAAAGTGAATCTCAAGGCGGTGGCGGCGCTTTTTGAAGGCCGCAACGCTAAGATGATGAATCCGGAGAAGGCGCATAACCTGACCGGGTATCAGTCGGGCGGCACCAGTCCGTTCGGATCGGTGACGCCTGTGCCGGTTGTGATCGCCAGTCAGGCGATGGACCGGCCCTATATTTATGTCAACGCCGGTGATCGCGGGCTGGTCGTGAAGCTGTCTCCTGCCGATGCGCAGAAGGTCACGAACGCCGTCGTTGCCGACATTGCTGCGGCCTGAGCAGCAGATTTCAGGAACTGTTGATGAATATTCACGAGTATCAGGCAAAGACGCTGCTGAAGTCCTGCGGGATGCCGGTGCCTCAGGGGCATGTGGCTCATTCCGCTGCTGAAGCGAAGGATATTGCGCGGACGCTGCCCGGCGATGTTTTTGTCGTCAAGGCACAGATCCATGCCGGCGGCCGTGGCGCCGGAAAATATGTCGGTGAGCCGGCGACGGGTGGTGTGCGTCTGGCGCGGTCTGCGGGTGAAGTCGAGACTTTTGCCTGTGAGATGATCGACCGGGTGCTGGTCACGAAGCAGACGGGTCCGGAGGGGCGTCTGGTCCGCAAGCTTTATGTCGAGGCGGGCTGTCAGATCGGACGGGAGCTGTATCTGTCGCTGCTGGTGGATCGCGAAAAGCGGCGTCTGACGATTGTGGCCTCGCAGGACGGGGGCATGGATATCGAGGAAGTCGCTGAGAAGACGCCGGAGCGTGTTCTGACGGCATCTGTTGATCCTGGCATGGGGTTTCAGGAGTGGCAGGCGCGGGATCTGGCGGTGCGGCTTGATCTGCGCGGCAAGCAGATCCGTCAGTTCATTCAGGTGCTGCGGGCGGCTTACGACACGTTCACGACGTATGACGCGTCGCTGGTCGAGATCAATCCGCTGGTGGTCACGAAAGAGGGTGATCTTCTGGCGCTCGACGCGAAGATGAGCTTTGACGAGAATGCGTTCTTCCGTCATCGCGATCTTGAGGATCTTCGTGATGAGAACGAGGAAGATCCGCGCGAGCAGGAAGCGGCCCGGTTCGGTCTGTCCTATATCGGGCTGGATGGCACGATCGGCTGCATGGTCAATGGCGCCGGTCTGGCGATGGCGACGATGGACATCATCAACGCCGAGGGCGAGCAGCCGGCGAACTTCCTGGATGTGGGCGGCGGGGCGTCCCGCGAGAAGGTCGCGGCGGCGTTCCGCATTCTGCTGGCCGATCCGAAAGTTGAAGGTGTGCTCGTCAATATTTTCGGCGGTATCATGCGCTGCGATGTGATCGCGGATGCGGTGATCAGCGCGTCGCATGAGGTCGGGCTGAAGGTGCCGCTGGTGGTGCGTCTGGCCGGCACGAATGTTGAGGAAGGTCTGACGAAACTGAAGGACTCCGGTCTGCCGGTTCTGGTGGCGAACGATCTCGGAGACGCTGCGCGGAAGATTGTTGCGGCTGTCCGCGAGGGAAGGAAATCCTGATGTCGATTCTGATCGGTCGCGACACGAAAGTTCTGACGCAGGGTTTTACCGGCGCGCAGGGAACGTTCCATGCGCAGCAGGCGCTGGCTTACGGGACGAAGATGGTTGGTGGCGTCACGCCGGGCAAAGGCGGGACGACGCATCTCGATCTGCCGGTTTTCGACACGGTCTGTGAGGCCCGTGACGCGACGGGCGCAGATGCCTCGGTCATCTATGTGCCGCCTGCGGGGGCGGCGGATGCCATTCTTGAGGCGATTGCAGCGGAGATGCCGCTGATCGTGTGCATCACGGAGGGCATTCCGGTGCTCGACATGGTGCGGGTGCGCTACGCGCTTGACGGGTCGGCCAGCAGGCTGGTCGGGCCGAACTGTCCGGGTGTGATCACGCCGGACGAGTGCAAGATCGGGATCATGCCGGGACCGGCGCACCGGCGCGGGCATGTCGGGATTGTTTCCCGCTCGGGCACGCTGACCTATGAGGCGGTGGCGCAGACGACGGCGCTGGGGCTCGGGCAGAGCACGAGTGTCGGCATCGGCGGCGACCCGGTGAAAGGTCTTGATTTTATCGACGTGCTTGAGATGTTCCTGGCCGATCCGGACACGGATTCCATCATCATGATCGGTGAGATTGGCGGCCGCTCTGAGCTGGATGCGGCGGAGTTTCTGAAACAGGCGCGTTCTTCCAAGCCGGTTGTCGGATTTGTTGCCGGGCAGACGGCGCCTCCGGGGCGCCGGATGGGTCATGCGGGTGCGGTGATTTCCGGTGGTGACGACACGGCGGCGGCCAAGATCGACGCGCTGCGTTCGGCCGGGGTTCACATCTCTTCCAGCCCTGCGCTTCTGGGCGAGACGCTGCAGTCCGTCCTTAAAGGGAAAAACTGATGTCCATTACTGTTGAAACCATGACGGGAACGGCGATCGAGCCGTTTCTGCCGGATCTTGCCCGTCTGCGGATCACGGTGTTTCGTGAATGGCCTTATCTCTATGACGGCGATGTGGCTTATGAAGAGAAATATCTTCAGCTCTACGTGAAAAGCGCCGGTGCGGCGGTCATTCTGGCGCGTGACGGGGAAAAGGTGATCGGGGCATCGACCTGTCTGCCGATGGCGGACGAGATGGACGCCATTCGCGAGCCGTTCGAGAAACGTGGTCTTCCGGTCAGCGATTTCTTCTATTTCGGGGAATCCGTTCTTCAGAAGGAGTATCGCGGGCACGGGCTGGGTGTGCGGTTCTTCCAGGAGCGGGAGAAGCATGCTCTGGAGACCAGCAGCTCGGATTTTGCGACCTTCTGCTCGGTGCGTCGTCCGGAGGTGCATCCGTCGAAGCCGGAAGGGGCGACGACTCTGCATGCATTCTGGGCGAAGCGGGGTTATCATCCGCTGCCGGGCGTGACCTGCTCCATTGACTGGAAGGAACCCGGCGATGAGGGCGAGACGCCGCATCTGCTCGATTTTTTCATTAAATCCCTGCGCGGCAGGCCGGTTCCGGCTGTGCTGCTGAACGGAGAGACCGTCTGATGAACAAGACTCTTCGCCTGGGTGTTCTTGCGTGGCCGGTAGCCCGTTGTGAGACGGTTGAGGATTACGCGAAGCATCTCGATGCGCTGGTTGCCGAGGCGGCGCCGAATGCCGATCTGCTGCTGATGCCTGAGTATTCCTGCATGGAAGTGGCGGGCGCGCTGACGGACAGGCCTGATCCGAACGCCGAGCTGGAAGCGGTCTGTGCGCAGAGCGACGCGATCCTGGCGATCATGCGCGATGCGGCGGTGAAGCATAAGGTCTGGCTGATGCCAGGCACCCTGCCCCGCCCGGAGGCATCCGGTGTGCGCAACCGTGCGCCGCTGATTGCGCCTGACGGGAAGATCGCTTTTCAGGACAAGCATGTCATGACCCGTTTCGAGACGGAGTCCTGGGGCGTGAAAGCCGGCAATCCGCCGGGTGTTTTTGAAACGCCGTGGGGGAAGATCGGCACGTCGATCTGCTACGATTCCGAATTTCCGATGCTGGGGCGGGCTCAGATCGAAGCCGGGGCATGGCTGATTCTGGTTCCGACCTGCACGGATTCCATGCACGGCTTCAATCGCGTGAAGATTTCGGCTGAGGCGCGGGCGCTGGAGAACCAGTGTTTCGTCGCGGTCTCGCCGACGGTTGGCGATGCGCCGTGGCTGGCGACGCTGGACGAGAATCATGGCTGCGCCGGGGTTTACGGGCCGGTCGATCGGGGGTTCCCGGATGATGGCGTGATTGCCGAGGGTAAGCTGGACCAGGGGGGCTGGGTGTATGCCACGCTCGATCCGGCGACGCTGGCTGAGGTTCAGGAAAACGGGGCGGTTCGCAACTGTCGTGACTGGCCGAAATCGGTTCCTGCGCCGCGTGTGATTACGGTCGAAGGCTGAGAGGTAGAAAAATCCATGTCTGCTGAAGAAACACAGAAGATCATCCGGGCGTATTATGACGCCTTCAATCGTGAGGACAACGAGGCGGTTCTGGCGCTGCTTGCTGACGATGTCGTGCATGACATCAATCAGGGTGGCCAGGAGGTCGGTCGTGACAAATTCCGGACATTCCTTTCCAAAATGGAAGGGCATTACAAGGAAGAGTCAAAAGGACTGGTTATCATGACCACGCCTGACGGCACGCGTGCGGCGGCTGAGTTTGCCGTGCACGGGGCTTATGTGAAGACGGAAATCGGTCTGCCGCCGGCGAAGGGTCAGAAATACGTGCTGCCGGTCGGGGCGTTTTTTGAAGTGCGGGACGGGAAGATCGCGCGCGTGACCAACTACTACAATCTGCCGCTCTGGACGAAGCAGATCGACGCGGCTTCGGTCTGAGGGGATGGTCATCCGGGGCGCTGCCCCGGTCCCCGCAAAGGGGCGCGGTCCCTTTGATCCCGGTTTGTTTCTGAGAAAGTGATCCGCAGAAGGCTGGGAATTTTTCAGAGCCGGGTTTGTCTGCTTTTGCGGGGCTCTGCCCCGCACCCCGGCAGGAGGCGCGGCCTCCTGCACCTCAGCTTATTAAACAAACCGGTGTCCAGAGGCCGCCGGCCTCTGGCGGGTTTCAGGGCAGAGCCCTGAGATCAGAACAATCAGGCTGTGTGCAGAAACATCGGGATGACGTTTTTGACCAGTCTGACTTTCAGGGCGGCCAGTTCCTGGAGGCTTTCCGTTCCGGCGGAGCGGATCATCATCAGGGGCAGCATGATGGCACCCATGACCATCATCAGAGTCAGTTCCGGGTTGCCCTGACGCAGGAAACCTTCGGTCTGCGCTTCTCTGAGCAGGGGCAGCATGGCTTCCTGATACGGGTCCCAGATCCGGTGCATGATGTAATCCCGGCGCTCTCCGACCGAGCTGATGCCATCGGAGAGGAAGCTGGCAAATTCCGGAACATTGCAGTTTGCCGCGATGAAATTCGACAGACCGGCACGCACTCTGGCGTCACAGGGCTGATCGCTGTCCTGCAGGCTGAGGATGGCCTGACGGGCGGTGCCGAGCCGGCCTGCGATTTCATCGACGACGGCTTTCCAGAGATCGAGCTTGCTGCCGAAATGATGGCAGATCAGGGCGGCGTCTACGCCGGCATCCTGTGCGATGTCCCGCAGGGCGGTTCCCTCGAAACCGGCGCGGGCGAAATGCTCCATGGCGGCGCCCAGCACGGCGTCACGCGTGAGCGGCGACCCTTTGGCGGGGCGACCACGTTTGCGCGGCGTGAGGGTTGCGGAATGCTGGATGGGCATGGGTATGGTTTCGTCCGGAGCGGTCAGGAGAACCAGAGAGTAAACTCTGTGGAGGTTAAACAGGGATTTCCAAAAACATTCAACACGTGATGGAAAAATCGTCACTATTGTGAAGAGGGTGTTTTCTTTCGGCTCGGGGCTCTGCCCTGAAACCCGCAAAGAGGCGCAGACCCTTTGATCCCGGTTTGTTTAGTAAAATGAGGTGCAGGAGGCCGCACCTTCTGCCGGGGTGCGGGGCAAAGTCTCGTGAGCTTGCGCTTCGGAGGAACGGGCGTAACAATCGCCGTTACGGTCCTCTCTGCAACGGGTGAACACTCTTTATGAAGCAACGTGAACTTGGCCGTACCGGCCTGATGGTCAGTGAGATCTGCCTTGGGACCATGACATTTGGTCAGCAGAACACGGAAGCGGAAGGTCATGCGCAGCTGGATATGGCTGTGGAGCATGGCATCAACTTCATTGACACGGCCGAACTGTATTCGATCCCGCCGCGGGCGGAGACGGCGGGATCGACGGAAAAGATTATCGGAAGCTGGCTGAAGGCGCGCGGCGGGCGCGAGAAGCTGCTGATCGCGAGCAAGGTGGTCGGGCGGACCGCAATGCCCTGGTTCCGGCCGGACGGGGAGGAAGCGCGTCTGACTCCGCGCCAGATCCGCTATGCGGTGGAAGGATCACTGCGGCGGCTCGGCACGGATTATATCGATCTCTATCAGCTGCACTGGCCGGACCGGCAGGTGAATCTGTTCGGGTCGAACGGGACAACGTTTCAGGGCGTGCCGAAGGATGATGCGGTTCCTCTGGAAGAGACGCTGGGCGTGCTTGGCGATCTGGTGACGGAAGGGAAAATCCGCCATGTCGGGCTGTCGAACGAGACGGCCTGGGGGGTGATGCAGTGCGTCGCGGCCTCGAAAAACGGGCTGCCTCGGGTGGCGTCGATTCAGAATGCTTACAATCTGATCAACCGGACGTTCGAGATCGGGCTGGCGGAGATCGCGCTGCGCGAAAAGGTGGGGCTGCTGGCGTATTCGCCGCTCGCGCAGGGATATCTGACGGGCAAATATCTGGACGGGGCGCGTCCGCCGGGTGCGCGCACGACGCTGTTCGATCGTGGTCAGCGTTATCAGAAACCGGGTGTCGATGAGGCGATCCGGGCGTATCATGCGCTGGCGCGGGAGGAAGGGCTCGATCCGGTGCAGCTGGCGCTGGCGTTTGTTACGTCACGGTCGTTCGTGACGTCGAACATTATCGGCGCGACGAGCGTGGAGCAGCTTCGGGTGATTCTCGGTTCGGTGGATGTTGTGATCACGCCGGAGCTGGAGAAGAAGATCAACGCGATTCATCAGGTTCATTCCAACCCTGCTCCCTGAGTATGGGGTGAAGCTGTCGCTGTATGGTAGGATGAGCGGAACGACCGGACGGGTCGTCCGTTCACAGGACGAGCCGTCAGGCTGAGCGAAAGGACAGAGTGTTATGGATAATCCGCTTGAGGACTCCCCGCAGCGTGATGCGAAAATCCGCGCTAAGGCGAAAGAGATGTGGATTGCGGATGGCAAACCGACCTGCGGGCCGGAGGGCTATATGGAGCAGGCGACCGATCTGATCGGGATGGAGATCAATCCTGACGCGGGCGAAATTCCGGTTGAGCCGCCGGTGCCGCTGGGTCCGGACGGAGAGCCGATCGAGGATGCGCGGATTCAGGAGAATCTGGGCAATCCGGGCGGCAGCATGAACGAGCTGGATGACAAGCGGGAAGTGCCGTTTGGAACGTATCAGGAAGAAGAGAAAGCCCTGAAGAACGAGGGCTGAGTCTGACCTCTCAGGGCTTCGCCCTGAAACACGCCAGAGGCCGGTGGCCTCTGGACACCGGTCTGTATCAGTCAGCCAGGATGCAGAGCCGAAGCTTTTTCCCCTTCCCCCTGGTCTCTCGGAAAGGCCTTCATGTCCGGTATTCCCACACCACCCGTTCCCCATAAGGAAACACGCCGTATCGAGCAGCTCGGGCGTGTGCGCACGGATGATTATGCGTGGATGAAGGACGATAACTGGCAGGCGGTTCTGCGCGATCCCGCGCTGCTGCGTGAGGATATTGCCGATTATCTGCGGGCCGAGAACGCGTATTCCGGGGCGGTTCTGGCGCCGACGGCGGCGCTGCAGGCGGAGATTGTCGCTGAGATGAAGGGGCGGATGAAGGAGGATGAGTCCTTCCCTGCCCTGCCACATGGCGACTGGCATTATGGCGTGCGGTATGAGACCGGCGGGCAGTATCCGCATTATGTGCGGTTCCGGGAGGGGCATCCGGACGAGCCGGAAACGCTGCTCAATGCGGATGAGCGGGCGAAGGATCTGTCTTACTATGCGGCGCGGTCTGCGACACACAGTCCGGACCATCGTCTGTTCGCCTGGGCTGAGGACACGCAGGGATCGGAGATTTATACGATCCGGGTGCGGGATCTGACGACGGGGGAAATTCTTCCCGTTGAAATCGGGAACTGTTCGGGAGATTTCACTTTCTCGCCGGATTCACAGCATATTTTCTGGACGTATCGGGATGAGAACGGTCGGCCGGTGAAGATTTTCCGCCGGGCTCTGTCGGGCAGTGGGGATATGCCGGCAGAGGATGTGCTGGTTTATGCCGAGCCTGATCCGGGGTTCTTTACCGGCGTGAGCGCGAGCCGGTCGGGCAAATGGATTGTCATCAGCACGAACGATCATGACACATCGGAATGCTGGGTGATTCCGGGGGGCGATCCGACAGCGGCGCCTGTCTGTGTCGCGCCGCGTGAGAAGGGGCTGATGTATGACCTGTCTCACTGGGATGACCGGTTTGTGGTGCGGACCAACGCGGACGGAGCGACCGATTTCAGACTGATGGTCGTGATGGACGACGCGCTCGGGGATCGCGCCGCGTGGAAGGATCATGTGCCGCACCGGCCGGGGCATTATGTGACCGGCTGTATCTGCTTTGCCGATCATCTGGTGTGGACGGAACGGGTCAACGCGAACACGGTGATCGAGATTGAGGACCGGGCCGGCGTGCGGCATCAGCTGGCGACGGATGAGGAGGCGTATGCGCTTTCTCTCGACGGCGCTTATGAATTCGCCACGGATGAGCTCCGGTATTCCTATCAGTCGCCGACGACGCCGCGGCAGTGGTACGCCTACGACATGGCGCGGCGGACGCGGGAACTGCTGAAGGAGCAGGATGTGCCGTCGGGGCACGATCCGGCGAAGTATCGCACGCGGCGGCTGCTGGCGCGGGCGCCGGACGGGGAGATGGTGCCCATCACGCTGCTGTCGCATGTCGACACGCCGGAGGGCGAGCCGGCGCCGCTGCTGCTGTATGGGTACGGGTCTTACGGGATTTCGATCGATCCGATTTTTTCCACGCGGAATCTGAGCCTCGTCGACCGGGGCTGGGTTTATGCGATCGCACATGTGCGGGGCGGATCGGAGAAAGGATGGAACTGGTTTCTGGGCGGACGCGGGGAGACCAAGACGAACACCTTTACCGATTTCATCGCCTGTGCGGAGCATCTGATTGATCAGGGTTACACGGGTGCCGGGCGGATTGTGGCGGACGGGCGGTCGGCTGGCGGGATGCTGATGGGGGCGATCGCCAATCTGCGTCCCGATCTGTTTGCCGGGATCGTTGCGGTGGTGCCGTTTGTGGACGTGCTCAACACGATGTCGGATGACACGCTGCCGCTGACGCCGCCGGAATGGCCGGAATGGGGCAATCCGCTGACGGACACGACGGCTTACGACCGGATTGCGGGGTATTCGCCTTATGACCGGATTGAGGCGAAGGATTATCCGGCGATTTTCGCGATTGGCGGACTGACGGACCCCCGTGTGACCTACTGGGAGCCGGCGAAATGGATTGCGAAGCTGCGGGAGTATTCGACGTCCGATAATCCGCTGCTGCTGCGGATCAACATGGAGGCGGGACATGGCGGGGCCTCGGGGCGGTTTAAATCGCTGGACGAGGCGGCGCTGATCCATGCGTTTGCGATCTGGGCGGAGGAGCGGGCCAGAGAAACACAGGTCGGAGAAAAACAGGCCGGCGAAACACGGGCGGAAGTGGCGCGGGAGACACGCGGTTAACGTGTGGCCGGTGGACGGACCCGTATTTGGCGTGGCTGTCTGATGACGGTGGCGTGGTGAGAGACTGTCCGGTTTCCGGGGGTGACGGCGGCGGAGGGCGTTCTGTCGTCTGCGCGGGTGTGGTGGCGCCGGTGTCTGCCGTTATGGTCGTCCGCCGGTTCGCCTGTCTGTTCGCTGACCGGGGGAAACTGGTTTATGGTGCCGCCGCGTATGAACGCATGGCGTCTCCCCTTTCTCCGCGGGCATCTTCATCGGGGCGGGCGCTTTTTTCGGACAGGATGAAGAGGCTTGCAGGGGAACAGGACGCCTGATGTCGCACGCCGGACCGCCTCCGCATGACGGGAAAAGTGACAGGCTGCGTCCTGCTGCACCTCTCACGCCTTATGGTCCGGAAGGCGAAGCCGAGACGCAGCGGACGGTGACCGGACGGGCGCAGTGGAAAGCGCGTGAATTTCTTGTCGCCGTGATTGTGGCGGTTGCGATTTACACGATCCACGGGTTTCTGACGGCTCTGGCCTGGGGCTGTGTTTTTGCCGTGGCGACCCGGCCGCTTTATAAGAAGACTGAGAAACGCTGGCCCGGACTTGCCCGCAAGGGTGTTCTGCTGCCTCTGCTTTGCACGGCGGCGATGGCGCTGATCTTTCTGGTTCCGATGATTCTGGCGGGTGTGCAGGCGGCCAACGAGGCACAGAGCGTGCTTCTGCTGATGCACCATGCGCGGCATACCGGGATTCCGATTCCGTCCTGGGTGCGTGAGCTGCCGGCGGGCAGCAAGACCGTTGCGACCTGGTGGCAGAACAATCTGTCCGATCCGGGAGCGGCGAATGAGCTGCTCAGTTCCGTGGACAGCCGCAGTCTTGCGATGACGCGGACGGTGGGGTCGCAGCTTGTCCATCGCGCGACGCTGTTTTTCTTTTCGATCCTGACGCTGTTCTTTCTCTACAAGGACGGCGATGCGATCACGCGGCAGTGCACGCTGGCCTCGCGCCGGGCTTTCGGGCGGCGGGGCGAGGTGATCGGCCAGCAGATTGTGGCTTCCATCCATGGCACGGTTGCCGGTCTGGTGCTGGTCGGGGTGGGGGAAGGCTTTGTGATGGGTCTTGTCTATCTTGTCGCCGGCGCGCCGCATTCCGCGCTGCTGGGTGTGGCGACGGCGATTGCGGCGATGATTCCGTTCTGCGCGATGATTCCGGTTGCGCTGGCCTCCGTTCTGCTTCTGATCGGCGGCGCCGGCACGTTTATTGCCATCAGTGTGCTGGTGACGGGCGCCGTGGTGATTTTTGTTGCGGACCATCTTGTCCGGCCGAGCCTGATTGGCGGCAGCACGCAGCTTCCGTTTCTGTGGGTGCTGCTGGGCATTCTCGGAGGGGCGGAGACCTGGGGGCTGCTCGGGCTGTTTGTGGGGCCGGCGGCGATGGCGGCGCTGCATCTGCTGTGGAGCAACTGGGTCCGGGAGCATGGGCCGGACCGGACGAGCTGAGGTGTGGAGCTTCTGGTCACGATCCGGGCTGTGACATCGTGCGGGCGGCGCTGTGTGTCAGAGTATGGAAGCCGGAAGTCGCCAGAGGCTGAGACCGGACCTGTTACTTTTGGCGGGTTACTCTGGCCGGGCGGCCCAGAAGGCTCGTTGCAGTTCCGCGGCTTCTTCTTCCAGCATTGGTCCGATGACCTCCACCGGGAGCTGGCCTGAGGCGAACACGTCGCGGCAGGGGAGATCGAGGGTTGGATTTTCGGCGTGGTTTCCGGTGATGGTCCGGAGATGGGCTTCCGACTGGCCGTAAACGACGCGTCCGATACCGGCCCAGTAGATGGCGCCGGCGCACATGGCGCAGGGTTCGGCTGAGCTGTAGAGTGTGCAGGACCGCAGCCGGGCGACGCCGTATTCACGGCTGGCACGGCTGGACAGGACGCGTTCGGCGTGGGCGGTCATGTCGCCGCCTTCCGAGCTGTAGCCGTTGCCCTGCTCCATCAGGACGGTGCCGTCCGCGTCGACGAGGACGGCGCCGAAGGGGTGGTCGCCGTTCTCCCGGGCCTGGCGGGCGGCGGCGAAAGCGAGGCGGAGATATGTCTCGTCCTGTGGCGTTTCCGGCATCGTTCTGTTCCTCCTCGTCTGGTGTGCCTGGCGTCTGCCGGGGCTGTCTGTCTGGTGGGCCTGTGTGTCTGCCGGCCCCGCGTGTCTGCCGGACCTGAGTTCCTGGCCGGACATTTGTCTCTGTCTGCCGGTCCCTTACGTCTGCTGTGTCCGTGTTATCTGCCGGATGTTTCTCTGCTGGCCGCGTGTGCTTGCCTGCTGTGACTGTGCATCCGTCTGACGTCTGTCTGCGCCGGGTCCGTGCGTCTGTTGTATTCGTGTCCCGCCGGACGTCTGCCGGCCCTGCTGTGTCTGTTGTGTCCGGGTATCTGCCGGATCATGCGCAGGCAAATCCCTGTATATCCGACACGGCCATGCGTCTGGCAGTCCCGTGCGTTACCGGAGCCCTGCGTCCTGTAATGCCCTGTGTCTCGGCCGGACCGTTACGTCAACCGAACCTGTGTGCTCACGCCGTGGCCCGGCATCCTGCCGCCCTGTGTGCTGTCGGGCCATGCGCCGGGCGGCGCTGTGTGTATGCCGGGGTTCCCTGCCTGCTGGTGCGGTATGTCCGCCGGATGTTTCCCGGCGGATATTTTCGCGCCGCTGTCCGGGGGTGTCAGACCACGGGGGCGCGCAGTGGCTTCGGGAAGGCGGGGCGTTCGATGTAGCGGCCGGCGCCTCGTGTGGCGCGGAGGTCTCCGTCATCCCAGACGATGCGGCCCTGGCTGATGGTTTTGCGGGCGAGGCCGGTCAGTTCGAGTCCTTCATAGATATTGTAATCGACGTTCTGGTGGTGGGTTCTGGCGGAGACCGTGCGCGTCGCGTCCGGGTCCCACAGCACGAGGTCGGCGTCGGCGCCTTCGGTGACGGTGCCTTTTCGCGGGTGGATGTTGAAGATCCGCGCGGTGTTGGCGGAGGTGATGGCGACGAAATTCTCGGGGGTCAGCTTTCCGGTTCTGACGCCGTAATGCCAGAGGACGCTCATGCGGTCCTCGATGCCTGGGGTTCCGTTCGGGATTTTCGTGAAGTCCTGGCGGCCGTTTTCCTTCTGCTCGCGGCAGAAGCAGCAATGGTCGGTCGCCGTTGTCTGGAGCTGGCCGGAGGTGAGGCCGCCCCAGAGCGCTTTCTGGTGGTGGCGTTCGCGGAAGGGCGGGCTCATGACGTGGCGCGCGGCGTTCAGCCAGTCTTTGTCCAGATAGACGCTTTCGTCGATGACGAGATGCTGCGGCAGGACTTCGCCGTAAACGGTCTGGCCGCGCAGGCGGGCTTCCGCGATGGCGCGGGTGGCTTCTTCGGTGGAGACGTGGACGATGTAGAGCGGCGCGTCGAGCAGGGAGGCCAGTCCGATGGCGCGCTGGGCGGCCTCGCCCTCGACGGTTGCGGGACGGGAGCGCGGGTGGGCGTCGGGGCCGGTCTGGCCGGCTTCCGTCAGGGCGCGCTGGAGGTAGTAAACGGCGTCTCCGTTTTCGGCGTGGACGGTGGAGAGGGCTCCGAGTCCGGCGGCGCGGCGCATGGAGTGCATGAAGGTTTCGTCGTCCACCATCAGGGCGTTTTTATAGGCCATGAAGTGTTTGAACGAGTTGACGCCGCAGTCCCGGACCAGCGTTTCCATATCGGCGTGCACCTTGTCGTCCCAGTGGGTGACGGCGACGTGGAAGCTGTAATCTCCGGCGGCTTTTTCTGCTTTTACGCGCCATTCCTTCCAGGCGTCGAGCAGTGATCCGCCCTGTTCGGGAATGACGAAATCGATGATGGTCGTGGTGCCGCCGGCGAGGCCAGCGGCGGTTCCGGTGTAAAAATCGTCGCTGGCGACGGTGCCCATGAAGGGCATTTCCATATGTGTGTGCGGATCGATTCCGCCGGGCATGACGAGGAGTCCGGTGGCGTCGGTCACCTCACAGCCGGCGGGGGCTTCTATATCCGGCGCGACGCGGGCAATGTGGCCTGCATCGTCGCAGAGCACGTCGGCTCTGTGTGACTGTTCCGCTGTGACAACTGTTCCGCCCTTGATAAGAAGCACCGTTTTCTCCTCGTATCAGTGCATGTCACGCGGCCCGCTGCCGCCCCATCCCGGCAGCGTATTGTTATTCTGACTTTTCGGTCAATATAATGTTCCGGACGGGGAACAGGTTTCGGGGAAGATTATATGACGGCAACCAGTGGCGTTCATGCGGACAGTCGTCTCATCAACGAGGACCTGGCGCCTGTCACGGCACGGCACTGGCGGTGGCGGGATTATCTGTCTCTCTGGATGTCCGACATTCACAGCGTGGCCGGTTATGTGACGGCCGGCAGCCTGTTTACCATGGGTCTGCCTCCGGGCGATGTGTTTATTGCGTTCATTCTCGGGATTCTCGTTGTCTGGCTTGTCTGTAATCTGATCGCCGCGCCGAGTTTCCGGTCCGGGGCGCCTTTTCCGGTCATTGCCCGGATGGCGTTTGGCGTGCATGGCGCGGTGGTTCCGGCTGTGGTGCGCGGGGTGATCGCGGTCGGCTGGTATGGCATTCAGACGTGGCTGGCCTCGAACGCCGTCATTCTGCTTCTTATGCGTTTCTGGCCGGGGCTGGCGCCGTGGGCGAATGTCGCGCTGCACGGGTTTCTGGGGCTGTCGCTGCTTGGCTGGGGGGCGTTTCTGCTGGTCTGGGCGCTTCAGACGCTGGTGTTCTGGCGCGGGATGGAGGCGATCCGTCACTTCATCGACTGGGCGGGGCCGGTCATTTACGTGATGATGGTTCTGCTGGATGTCTGGCTGCTCTCGCGGGCGCACTGGCAGCTGAGTCTTGATGTTTTCCACATCGCGCCGCCGGGCATGGGGCATCGGGTGGCGCTGATTGTGAATGCGACGGCGCTGGTGGTCGCCTTTTTCTCTCCGATCGCTCTGAATTTTGGCGATTTCGCCCGCTACGGGAAGAGTATGGCCGATATCCGGCGGGGCAATATGTGGGGTCTGCCGTTCAATTACGTGGCGTTTTCGCTGCTCAGCCTGATGACCATCGCGCTGACTGTGCCGGTTTTCGGGCGCATGATTCTCGATCCGGTGGAGACGGTGACGCAGATCGACAATTCGCTGGCGGTGATTCTCGGTGTGGCGACGTTCGTGGTGGCGACGATCGGCATCAACATCTCGGCGAATTTTGTTTCGGCGGCGTTCGATTTTTCCAACATGGCGCCCAGCCGCATTTCGTGGCGCATGGGCGGGCTGATCGCGGCGGCGGGCGCGATTATCGTCATGCCGTGGAATCTGTATGCGCGACCTGAACTGATTCATCTGACGCTCGATACGCTGGGCATGTTCATTGCGCCGCTGACCGGTATTCTGCTGGGTGATTATTATATCGTGCGGAAACAGCAGATGGCGCCGGAGGCGTTATACAGCGCCTCGCCGCGCGGGCCTTACTGGTATGTGAACGGGGTCAATCCGGTGGCGATGATGGCGCTGCTGCTTTCGGTGGCGTGCGGTCTGAGCACCATTTTTGTGCCGTTTCTGGGTCCGCTGCAGAATTTCTCGTGGTTTATCGGTTTTTTCGCCGGTCTTATTCTGCACATAGCTCTGACACATCTTGCCGTGCAGGCAGGCAGACGGACGCGACCAGTTTCATAATGGTCTGAACGCCGGCTTCGAAGTCTTTTTCCTTCATCCCGGTCCGGCCGAGGACGGCCACGAGCTGGACCTGCATGTCGGCGTAGGCCTGGGTCATGGACCAGAGCAGGAACATGAAATGGACGGGGTCGAACCCTGTCGTCATGAGTCCCTGCTCCTGCCAGTGGCGGAAGACTTCCACGCGGCGTTCGACGTGTTCGCGCAGGGTGACGGAGAGGTAGTCCTTCACGAATGTGCCGCCTGAGAGCAGTTCGTAGGCGAAAATGCGGGAGGCTTCGGGGCGGCGGCGGGAAAACGCCATTTTGATCCGGATATAGCCTTCGAAGGCCACCATCGGCTCGTGCTCGGGTGAGAGCCAGTGATCGGCGTCATCGAGCCAGTGGGTCAGCAGGCGTTCGAGCGTTGCCTGATAGAGGTCTTCTTTTGTGCCGAAATAATAAAGGACATTGGCCTTGGGCAGATCGCAGGCCCGGGCGATGTCATCGACGCGGGCGCCTGCGAATCCGCGGGCGGAAAATATTTTCTCGGCGGCGTTGAGAATCTGGGGGACCGTGCTTCTGCGCGGGTTTCCGGATTTTGCCACGGGCTTCGCGGCTGATTTTGCCGGGGGTTTTGCCGGTGGTTTCGAACTGGAAATGGATTCGGGCAAAAGACCAGCCTGTCTGTCATCCTGTTTGGTATCGGGGATTGTAGGACGTGCCCCGTTTAACGCAACTGCGGGCCGTGCGGTACTGTACCGGACGGCCCGCCTGATGCCGGCTTATGACGGGCTGCCTGCGGGTCGCCCGGCCTGCTGATCACCCGGTTTTTACAGGTCGCCCGGTTACGGACTGCCCGGCTGCAGGGCGTCCGGTTTACAGATCGCCGGTTTACAGATCGCCAGTTTACAGATCGCCGGTCAGGAACTGTGCGCGGCCGAGGCCGAAGCTCCAGTGTTCGTCGCTGTTCTGAACGATGGAGACCATCAGGTCCGCCGGTGCGAGGCCGCAGCCCCTCTCCAGCTCTTTCGCGAGCAGGCTGTAGAAGTTTTCGATCTGCTCTTTCGAACGCGGGCGGGAGACGACCTGGAGCAGGACGACCTTGTTCGTGCGGGGGATATCGAGGCCGGTGTCCTCGATGATCATGTGGGTCGGCTCGTGCTCGGAGACGATCTGATAGCGGTCACGGGGCGGGACTTTGAAGGCTTCCAGCATGGCGCCGTGCGCCGTGTCGAGGAGGGATTTCAGTTCGTCGGGGGTGCGGCTGCCTTTGACGATGTGGAAATGCAGCAGTGGCATGGTGTGCTCCCTGGAGATGGATGACGGGACAGGACCTCATCAGGCCCGTGCGTCCCGGATCGGTGGTTTCCGGAGGCTGCCGGCTTCTGGCGGGGCCTCCGGAGGGTTTCGGGCCGGAGCCCTGACACCTCGATTCTGAGAGTGAGCCGGATCGTGTGTTCCGGAAACCCCTGTTATCAGAACAGTCGGGTGTGGTTCAGGGTTCCCGGCTGAACGCGGCGTCGGCTTTCAGGACGGCGCGGAGCAGGACGTTGGCGCCGGCCTCGGCGTCCGGCTCCAGGATGCTTTCTTCCTCGTTATGACTGAGGCCGTCCTTGCAGGGGACGAAGATCATGGAGGTGGGGGCGACGCTGGCGAGGTAGGCGGCGTCGTGGCCGGGGCCGGAGACCATGCGGCGGGCGGAGTAACCGCCTTCGGCCGCGGCTTCGGCGACCATATCGATGCAGGCGGGGCTGAAATGGACGGCGGGGGCGTCCCAGATCTGCACGATGTCGAGAGTGACGCCGCAGGATTCCGCGATGTCGGGGAAACGCTTTCTGAATTCGGTTTCCATCTCCAGCACGACGGCGTCGTTCGGGTCGCGGAGATCGACGGTGAAAAAGGTCTCGCCGGGCACGACATTGTTACTGTTCGGGCGGTTTTCGATCAGGCCGACGGTGCCGACGGCGGTCGGGGCGTGGGCGAAGGCGATCTCGCTGAGGGCTTCGATCATTTTCGCGGAGGCGACCAGGGCGTCATGACGCATGGGCATCGGGGTGGAGCCGGCGTGGGCGTCTTTGCCGTGCACGGTGACTTCGTACCAGCGCATGCCCTGCACGCCCTCGACGATGCCGATGGTTTTTTCCTCGGCTTCGAGGATCGGTCCCTGCTCGATATGGAGTTCGAAATAGGCGGTGACCGGATGCTGGCCGCAGGGTTCGGCGCCGCGATAGCCGATCCGTTCCAGTTCGTCGCCGAACCGGATGCCGGCACGGTCGCGTTTGTCGAGGACTTCCTGTTCGGTGAAGATGCCGGCGAAGACGCCGGAGCACATCATCGGCGGGGTGAAGCGGGAGCCTTCCTCGTTGGTCCAGTTGATGAGTTCGATCGGGTGACGGGTGGTGTAGCCGGATCTGTGCAGGGCGCGGAGGACGGAGAGGCCGCCGAGCACGCCGAGGATGCCGTCATATTTGCCGCCGGTGGGCTGGGTATCGAGATGGCTGCCCATGGTGATGGGCGGCAGGGCGTTGTCCTGGCCTGGGCGACGGGCGAAGAGGTTGCCCATTGAGTCGAAGGTGACGGTGCAGCCGAGGCTTTCGCAGGTTTTCACGAACCAGTCGCGGACCTGACGGTCTTCGTCGGTCAGGGTCAGGCGTCTGATGCCGCCTTTCGGGGTGCCGCCGAACCGGGCTGTTTCCATCAGGTCCGTCCAGAGCGCCTGCCCGTCGACCCTCAGATTGCTGCCTGTATTCCCGGTCTGCTTTGTCATTCCTGTGCCTTTCGCGACGAAACCACGCTGAACTGTTCCGTATCCGTGATGGGTCCGTCTCTCAGGAGACGGGCTCCACCACCCGGTTCGGATTGTTGGGATGCTCGGGCCAGGTCAGCATGCCGTCAACCGGCTGCGGCTGCATCGTGATGCAATTATCGATGGGGCAGACATGCGCGCAGAGATTGCAGCCGACGCATTCCTCTTCGATGATTTCATAACGGCGTTCGTTGCCGACGAGAGATTTCGAGATCGACTGGTGCGATGTGTCCTCGCAGGCGATGTAGCAGAGGCCGCATTTGACGCAGGCATCCTGATCGATGTTCGCGATGGTTTTAAATTTCAGATTCAGCTGGTTCCACGGCACGAAATTCGGGATTGCGCGGCCGGTGACGTCGGCGAGGGTGGCATACCCTTTCTCGTCCATCCAGGCGGAGAGTCCGTCGATCATGTCTTCGACGATCCGGAAGCCGTAATGCATGGCGGCGGTGCAGACCTGGAGCGTGGACGATCCCATGGCGAGGAATTCCGCCGCGTCGCGCCAGGTGGAGATGCCGCCGATGCCGGAGATGGGGATGCCGCCGAGTTCCGGATCGCGGGCGATGTCGCCGATCATGCGCAGGGCGATGGGTTTCACGGCCGGGCCGCAATAGCCGCCATGGGTGCCTTTGCCGCCGACGACGGGCATTGGCACCATCTGGTCGAGATCGACGCCGATGACGGACTGGATGGTGTTGATCAGCGAGACGGCGTCCGCGCCGCCGCGCAGGGCGGCTTTGGCGGGCATGAGAATGTTGGTGATGTTGGGGGTGAGTTTCACGATGACCGGCATGCGGGTGTTCTGCTTGCACCAGCGGGTCACCATCTCGACATATTCCGGAACCTGGCCGACGGCGGCGCCCATATTCCGTTCGGACATGCCGTGCGGGCAGCCGAAATTCAGCTCGATCCCGTCGGCGCCGGTTTCCTCGACAATGGGGAGGATGGCTTTCCAGCTTTCCTCCACGCAGGGGACCATGAGGCTGACGACGACGGCGCGGTCCGGATAATCTCTTTTGACGTCTTTGATTTCCGCGATGTTGGTCGCGAGCGGGCGGTCGGAGATCAGCTCGATATTGTTCAGGCCGATCATTCTTGTGCCGTTATAGTCAAGCGAGCCGTAGCGGGAGCTGACATTGACGACCGGCGGGTCCTCGCCGAGGGTTTTCCAGACGACGCCGCCCCAGCCGGCCTCGAAGGCGCGGCGGATGTTGTATTCCTTGTCCGTTGGCGGGGCGGAGGCCAGCCAGAACGGGTTGGGCGACTTGATGCCGACGAAATTGCTGCGCAGATCAGCCATTATCCGTTCTCCTGTTATGCCGGGACGCCAGATACGGGAGCCGCGCACAGGGCCAGGTGCATGGCCTCCGCCGCGTCCCGCCCGTCACGGACGGCCGCGACGGTCAGATCCTCGCCGACGGTACAGTCGCCGCCCGCGTAAACGCCTTCCATGGTTGTGCGGTACGACCCGTCGACGACGATCCGGCCGCCTTCGATGAGGATGGAATCGCCGCTGACCGGATCGGCCACGAAAAGCTGGCCGACGGCCTTGAGCACCATATCGGCCGGCACGATGAACGTGTCCTGCGCGTCATAGGTGGCGCGGCCATCGCCGGTCGCGGCGCCGCGGGAGAATTCGACACCGGCGAGGGCGCCGTCTTCTTCGACGATCCGGACGGGGGAGGACCAGAGGCGGACGGTGACGTCGTTGGTCTGCGCCCATTCCCGTTCGACCGGGGTGGCGGACATCTGTTCGTGGCCACGGCGATACACCAGGGTGACTTCTTCGGCGCCGAGGCGGCGGGCCTGCACGGCGGCGTCCACGGCCGTGTTGCCGCCGCCGATCACGACGACGCGCCGTCCGACGGGCACGGTTTTTTTGTCGCGGGAGCGCACGTCCTCGATGAAGGCAACGGCGTCCTGCACGCCCTCCAGTGCTTCCCCTTCGATTCCGAGCGCCCGCACGCCGGCGAGGCCCATGCCGAGGAAGACGGCGTCATAGTCGCGGCGCAGATCGGAGAGGGAGAAATCCCGGCCGAGCTTCTGGTCGCCCTTAAAGGTGATTCCGCCGATCTCCATGAGGAAGGCGACTTCCTGCTGCGCGAAATCGCCGGCGAGTTTGTAGGCGGCGACGCCGTATTCATTGAGACCGCCGGCGTGGTCGTGCATGTCCAGCAGCACGACGTCATGTCCGTGCATGGCGAGGCGGTGGGCGCAGGCGAGTCCGGCGGGACCGGCGCCGACGACGGCGATGCGGCGGCCGGTTTCCGGGGCGCGGGTGAAGGGCTGGCCGCCGTGATCCATCTGCCAGTCCGTGGCGTGGCGCTGGAGGGCGCCGATGCGGATGGGGTGGCCTTCCTCGCGTGTGTTGTGGACGCATTTCTCTTCGCAGAGAATTTCCGTCGGGCAGACGCGGGCGCAGGAGCCGCCGAGGATATTGGATTCGAGGATGGTGCGCGCCGATCCCCTCATATTTCCGGTGGCGATGCCCCGGATGAATTTCGGGATGTCGATGCCGGTCGGGCAGGCCTCGGTGCAGGGCGCATCGTAACAGAAGAAGCAGCGATCGGCTTCCACGACCGCCTGTTCCTTTGTGAGCGGCGGGTGGGCATCGGAGAAATTGACGGCCAGTGCAGTGTCATTCAGTCGACCACTGGCGATATCGGGCGTTCGCGTCATGACTGCTCCTGTCACATGTTCTGTCACGATATTACGGGGCATTAATCCGTTTTCGCAACATATTTCCTGACCATATGTTCAATTTTTATGCGCGGACGGCCAAAACTGCCGGGCATTTATTCCGTGAGGAGAAAGAAACGGTTTTAAAACAGCAATTTGCGGGATTTTGTGGGGACCGGTGTTTTTTTACGGTCGTGGCGCGGTATGGCGGGACGCGATCCGGAGCGTGGAATGGTCCGGTGTGTTCCGCCGGTCTGTCATTCGAAATCGGTCGGGAGGTCCGGATTACGGCGATGGTCGAACATACGCCGGATCTGGGCGGGGAGGACGCGGCCTTCGGACAGGTCCGGTGGGATGTCGCTCTCCGCGAACCATCCCACTTCCGATGTCTCGATGCTGGTGGCGGGGGCGCCGCCTGTGAGATCGCAGAGGAAGAAGAGTTTGTAGCAGGAGAAGACGCCGTTCGGGTGGGCCTGGCGGGTGCGGTCCCACAGGGCGGCGAGTTTTGTGACGGTGACCTGGTAGCCGCTTTCTTCCGCGACTTCCTTTACGGCGTTTTCGGCGGCGGTGACGTTCGTGTCGGCCCAGCCGCCGGGGAGGGTCCAGCGGTTATGGTCGGCTGTTTCTCGGACCATCAGCAGGCGGTCTTCCATGTCGAAGACGGCGGCGCGGACATCGGTTTTCGGCGTGGCGTAGCCGGTTTCGCCGGCGAACAGGGCGGCGATGCGCTCGGCGGAAATGTCCGTGTAGGTGGCGAAGATGCGGGCGGAGAGGTCACGCAGGGCGATGTAACGCTCGCGGTCGTACTGGTCCTGCGTGAAGGCGAGGCCGGTCTGGGCGATGGCCTGCATCTCGCGTGCCCAGGTGAGCCAGTCGGGTTCGCTCATGGCTGCCGCATCTTCATGTAGGTCTCCGGGCTGAGGGGTTTCCGGTTCGCCGGCTCTCTTTCAGGCGAAAATCTTTCCGATCCATTCCTGGACGGAATCTCCGCTGCTGATTGCCGGAACGATCAGCCCGTCGACCATGAAGGTCGGCGATACATGGATGCCGTTCTGCCGCGCGTATTTGCAGTGCCATTTGACGGTTTTCTGGAGGCCGGGAATGGCAAATGCCTTCGCAAGGCTGACACCGCTATAGCCTTCGAGCCGGGCGATAATCTCGTTCGGCGTGGCGTCCATATTGGGGCCGGAGCAATGGTCTGTGAATTCGAACTCTTCCCGATGGGCGGCCACGGCGGCCATGACTTTCCTTGCGGTTTCTTTTCCGCCTTCGAGTGTGGAGGCCGCGAGGACGCAGCGTACGATGACGCCGGAGAAGAGGTGCCAGGGCTGCGACTGAAGTCTGATTTTAACGGTGAGTCTGTCTTCGCCGGCTGTCCGCAGCAATTCGTCGAGCTTGCCGAAGGCCCGCACGGAAAAGGGGCAGGTTGGTTCCAGAAATGCCTCGAAGACTGTGGCGCCGTGGCCCCAGACCAGCGGGTCGGCCCGCCATGTGGATGGTGACTGTGACATTGCGGTTCCCCTCTTCTGCCTTTGCTGTGCTGTCTTTTCCGGTCTCTCTGTTCTGATCCCGGTCTGCTTCGGGACAGGACGGGACGCTAACAGCAATCCGTGCGCTGCGGAAATTTCGCGGCCGTCGGGGCGGGGGTGAAGGCGCAGAGTGTGAAGAGGGGGATGGAATCTAAAGGACCGGGCTGACCTGGTCAGGGCTGCGCCCTGCCTGGACAGAGCCGGGTGCTGCCCGGGTGCGGTTTGTGGCCGCTGTTTTCCGGGCTGCTGTTCGGGTCGTTGTGACCAGGCCGTTATTACTGGCCCGTTATTACTGGGCCGATCCGGCTGTCGTGGAGCTGCGATTGATGATCGCGGTTCCGCTGCTGGCGGCGCTGGCAGCGGCGGCTGTGCCGGCGGTCTGTGCGGAGGACGTGGCGGCGGCTGCGGCGCTGGCCGCGCCTGCCGTGCCCGGTGTGGCGGTTGCCGGCAGGGCGGCCGCGGGACCGTTCCAGACCGCGCCCTGGCTCTGGGCCGGGATTGGCGGGGGCGTGAAGCCGGAGACGGGGCCGAACGGACCGCCGTTGATTGTCCGCATTGTGGATTCAGGCTGACGCATACAGCCGCGGACCAGGGGTTCGCAGACGCCGTCATTGCCGATGGCGCGGTCGTTGTCGCCGGTGTAATGGACTTCTGTCACCTGATCGTGGTCGAGGCGCATGATTGCGGTGCAGGAGCTGCCGTTCCCGGTAAAGCTGACGGCGCCGAGGCCGAACGGGTTGATTGAAAATGCGCCGGTCGTGCCGGGTTTGTAGGCGTACTGGTAGAGCTGCGTCGTTGCGTTCAGCTTCGTCACCTTATCGGGCGCACCGGCGCAGGCCTGCAGATCGTTTGACGTCATGCCAATCATCGCCATCTGCGCTTTATGCACGGAGCGGGAAGCGAAGTAACCGCAGCCACTCAGATTCAGGGCGACACCAATCAGCACCAGACGCGATCCAAACCGGGACATAAACTCTCCGTAACGGACTTTCGTGGAAGCAGTCATTCAACTGCCGCAAGTTAAAGATCATTAACACTATTGATTTTGTGACGAAACAAGACAAACGGTCTCCCGCTGTCAATCCGGCGCGGCTGTTTTTGCGGAAAACCATGCGGTTATGCCGTCATTCCGGCGGCTGGCGCGTTCACCGCCGCGAAAGTGTTGCAGGCCTGGCCGGCAATGCCTATTAGCCAACCCCACGCATCTGACGGATGCACCTGTGCTGGCACAGACAGACCGGTACATGCACAGGTATCAGCATACATATCAGCACACAGGGCGGGTCTGAGCTTCCGGGCGGCACAGATGAGCCTGAGCCCCCTGCCCTTTTCCCCGGAGACGCCATCAATGAGCACGATTTCACCGAGCGAGATTACCCGCCTGCAGATCTGTCTGCGCCGCCTGCTGGGTTCGCAGGGTCTTACGGTCAATGCGCCGCCACGGGCGGGGCTTTCTGTCGAACTTGCTGTCAACGGCGAGGTTATCGGCACCATTCATCGCGACGATGACGAGGGCGAGGTGTCCTATAACCTCAATATCGTGCTTCTGGAGGAAGATCTTCCGCCGGCCAAAGCATAAGTACGGCGTCTGACTTCTTTTAGAACAGGGCTCTGCCCTGCACCCGGAAGGGGTCTCGGACCCCTTCACCCCGTTATGTCTGATAAACCGGGATCAAAGGGGCTGCGTCCCTTTGTGGGGTTCGGGGCAAAGCCCCGGAAAACCTCCCGGCACGGATCTGCTCACACAGAAAGCTGACGAGGCCTGAGTGGTGCGTCAGGCGTGACGCTGGGTGATCGAGGCTTCCATCACCGGGTGGCTGGCCGGAGCGGGAAGATCGACGCGGGTGAGCTTCCATTTCCAGCCTTCGATCCGGAGCTGGATGCGCAGGGGCGTTTCATTCTCGTGACCGGGAAGCGCGACCTGAGCCTCGAACGAACTGGCGCTGGTGAATCTGACGACGGCGTGCGTCAGAGCAGCGACCATTTGTCCGCCGTGAACGGCGCCGGGGGCAGCCGCTATCGCCTCGTCTACGACGTGGCCGAGATTTTTCTGATTGATCGTCAGATCGACGGCGTTCGAGACGACACTGGTGGCAAATGACGATCCGAATTCGGGCAGGTCATCCACCGGCTGCGCGGCGGGACCGAGATGCAGCCCGTCCATGACCTGTTCCTTGAGCGACGCATCGAGAGAGGACCAGTTGATCGTCTGACCCAGAGCGGTCATGTCACGTGTCGAGACGAAGGATGCGATGGTCCACAATGTCACGAACGGGGACGCGGCATAGAGCGCGAAGGACATCATGAAAGCTGCGACGCAGATCACACGTGCCCGCTTCCTGGCGGGACAGGCCCATGCGTCGGAGGTGGGGGTGACTGGTGCGGTAAACATGACTCGTTCCTGGTGACTGTTGTGACCCTTATACCACGCGCAACGCAGTTATGCATTTATCCGCACCCTGATTCGTGCGGTTATCACGAAAAAGTGATTTCCATCCTGGCACATCGTGTTCTTTCGCTCCAGGCCTCGCAGACCGGAGATCACTGTGTCCCCTGACCTTACGGAAGCCGAAATTCAGCGCTATTCCCGCCACATTCTTCTCCCCGAGGTTGGCGGCACCGGACAGATCCGTCTGCGCGAGGCGTCGGTTCTGGTCGTCGGAGCCGGGGGCCTGGGATCGCCGGCCGCTCATTATCTGGCGGCGGCCGGGGTGGGCAGGATCGGGATCGTCGATCACGACCGGGTTGAGCTGTCGAACCTGCAGCGGCAGATTCTTCACACAACCGAACGTGTCGGATCGCCGAAAGTTGACTCGGCGCGTGAGACTCTCACCGCCCTCAATCCGGAAATCGTGATCGAGACGTATGAAACGCGCCTGACAACGGACAACGCCGCGGAACTGGTGCGCGCCTATGATCTTGTGTGCGACGGAAGCGATAATTTCGGGACACGCTATCTGGTGAACGCGACATGCGTGGCGGAGCGCCGGACGCTGATTTCAGCGGCGGTGACCCGTTTCGATGGCCAGATCTCGACGTTTCGCCCGCATATCGGTGGTCCCTGTTACGAGTGTCTGTTTCCCCGGAGCGTGGGCGCTGGCGATGCGCCGTCCTGCGGGGATGCGGGGATATTCGGTGCGGTTACCGGCGTGATGGGGACGCTTCAGGCCACCGAGGCACTGAAGGAAATTCTGGATCTGGGAGAGACGCTGGCGGGGCGACTGCTGCTGTGGGACGCGCTGGCCACCCGGTTCACCACGATTTCGATCGCGCGCGATCCGCATTGTCCGGTCTGCGGCGGGTCTGTGCCGGAGGCGGAGCGCGGGGCGCAGCGTGGCGCGGAGCATGAGCCGGAAGCGGAGCACGGGCGGGAGGCGCGGCTGTGACGGACCGGGTCGGGGACGATGGGCGGGGCGGTGGTGAGCCGGGCGCTGATGCCGGGGATGAGATCCGGGGCGATACCGGAGGCGATATCGGGGACAGCGACGGGCGGCAGGGGCTCGCGCTGATGCTGTGCGGGGACGATTTCGACCGGCTTCATGCGGGATTCATGCTGGCGGCCGCCGCTCTGGCTCTTGACCGGCCGGTTCTTGTCTTTGCGACGGGGCCGGGGGTGCTGGCGCTGTGCCGGGAGGCGCCGTCACTTGTTTATGCGGAGAAGAATGCGGGGCTTGCCGAACGGGGCGTGGTGTCCCTGTTCGTGCTTCGCGATGCCCTTGTGGCGATGGATGCCACTCTGCTTGTCTGCGAATCGGGATTGCGGAGAACCGGCTGCGAGGCATCGGATCTGATCGGTGGCGTCCGCGTTGCGGGGCTCCCGACCTTTCTCGACCTCGCGGCGGGGCATCAGATCGTGACATTCTGAGCGAAGTTGCCGTCCGGAACAGTGCAAATGCACGAAGCCTCTTGCCGAGGCGCGTCTGGCTTGGCACGGATGCGGCCATGATCGCTCTCCGTCCTCTGCGCGCGGCCGCCATACTGATGGCCGCGACCGCCCCCGTGTCATTCGCCAGCGTTGCCGGTGCGGCCACGCAGCAGGATGAACCTCATCATCACCACCATCATCATAAGGCCGGGGACAAGGCTGCGGCTTCGTCGTCCGCGAAGGCGAGTTCGGGGAAAGCGGGTTCCGGGAAGACGGGCGCGCATCATGGCAAGGCGTCGGCGGAAGGGGCTGCGACGAAAACGCATGGCGCGAAGGGACATGTGACGAAGAAATCCGGCGACCACGCGGAAAAGCCGCATCACAAAGCGGCCGGATCGAAACACCCGCATGCCGGAACGGCGCATCCGGCGTCCGGCCATCCGGTGGCGGCTCCGCTGACGCAGGATGATGGCGCGCCGGACACTCCCGGCGCTGTGCCGGACGGGGCGAACGGGCCGGCCGGGACGCCGCCCGAGGCGCCGAAAGGCACCAATACGGGTCTGCCGCTTCCGCGCTTTGCCTCGTTGCGGGCCGATAAGGTCAACATGCGGGCCGGCCCAGGCGAGCGCTATCCGATTCAGTGGGTCTATCACCGGCGGGGGCTGCCGGTTCAGATCGAGCGCGAGTTCGATGTCTGGCGGCTGGTTGAGGATTCGGACGGCGTGAAGGGCTGGGTGCATCAGGCGACTCTTGCCGGAGCGCGTGATTTTGTTGTGCCGTCTCCGGCAGGGACGGCGCCTCAGGGGAGTGTGCCGCCCGGGAGCGCGTCGTCGGGGGGAGCGCCTGCGGGAGAAGCGCCTGCGGGGGGGACGTCTTCAGCGGCGGGGCAGAGTCCGGATGCCGGGCAGAAGCCGGGGGCGGCGGATCATAACGCTGACCAGCAGGCGGCCAGGCACACGGAATCGCAGGTTGTCGGGCATATTGCCTCTGTCGCGGACGTTACGGGCATTCCCGGCGCTGTCGTTCTGCGGGCGTCGGCTGACGACGGGGCGGCGCCTGTCGCGGTGCTGCAGCCTGGCGCTGTCGGGACGATCAAGACCTGTGCCTCAGGCTCGGCCTGGTGCAGGGTGTCGGTGCGGCAGTATGATGGCTGGCTGAAGCGCAGTGCGATCTGGGGTCTTTCGGCGGGCGAGCCTTACCCGCCGTCCTGATACGCGCCCGGACACGGAAATGTGGGGCGGGCACGTGGAAACGCTCCCGGTGGTCATGCGTTTCACCGCCATCCGGCCGTGCCGGATAATGGGTGAAGCGGCTCGTCACGGAGACGTCGCGGCATGATCCGCATCGGTGGTGCCCGTCACAGGCGGCGCCTGTCATCGATGGTGATTGTCGCGGGGCGTTTCTGCGCTGGCGGCTGTCTTCATTCGTGCTGCCAGGAGAAACTGCATAATGACTGCTCCGCATTGCCGTACGAAAATTGTCGCCACTCTCGGGCCGGCTTCTTCCGACCTGGATACGATCCGGGATCTTGCTCTGGCCGGAGCGGATGTATTCCGGTTTAATTTTTCTCACGGCACTCATGACGATCATGCGGCGCGCTACCGTATCGTGCGTCAGGTGGAGAAGGAGATCGGGCGGCCGATCGGGATTCTGGCCGATGTCCAGGGACCGAAGCTGCGTGTCGGCCGCTTTGCCGAAGGCAGGGTCGTGCTGGAAACGGGGCGTCCGTTCCGCCTCGATCTCGATGAGACTCCGGGGGATGTGACGCGGGTCAGTCTTCCGCATCACGAAATTATTTCCGTCGCGAAGCCGGGGAGTGTTCTGCTGCTGGATGACGGCAAGCTGAAGCTCTCGGTGACGACGGTCGGGAAGGATTTTCTGGAGACGGAGGTCGTGGTCGGCGGGACGCTCAGCGACCATAAGGGCGTGAATGTTCCGGATCTGATTCTGCCGATTCCGGCGCTGACCCAGAAGGACCGGGACGATCTGGATTTCGCGCTGAATCTGGGGGTGGATTTTGTCGCGCTGTCCTTTGTTCAGCGCGCGGAGGATGTCGTTGAGGCCCGCACGCTGACAAACGGGCGGGCCTGGATTGTGGCGAAGCTCGAAAAACCGCAGGCGATGGATAATCTGGAAGCGATTCTGGATGTGACCGACGCCGTGATGGTGGCGCGTGGCGATCTTGGGGTGGAGCTGCCGCCGGAGACCGTGCCGCTTGCGCAGAAGCGCATCACCCGGCTGGCGCGGACGCTGGGCAAACCGGTCATTGTGGCGACGCAGATGCTGGAGAGCATGATCTCCGCGCCGACGCCGACCCGCGCCGAGGCTTCGGATGTGGCGACGGCTGTTTATGACGGGGCGGACGCTGTGATGCTGTCGGCGGAATCGGCCGCAGGCAAATATCCCCGTGAAGCCGTGACGATCATGAACCGCATTGTTCAGAGCGTGGAGGCGGACAAGGGATGGCAGGCCGTGATGAAGGCGGGGCGGCTGGAGCCTGAGAATTACGTTGCGGACGCCATTGCGGGGGCGGCGGAGCAGATTGCCGGGACGCTGGGGGCCGGCGCGATCGTCGCCTATACCCGGTCGGGACCGACGGCGCTCCGCCTTGCCCGCGAGCGGCCGTTTTCTCCGATTCTGGGTGTGACGCCGACGGAGACGACCGCGCGGCGTCTGACGCTTGTCTGGGGTGTGCAGGCTTTCGTGGAGGACCCTGGCAGCCATGTGCACAACACGGAAACCATGGTCACGGCGGCGGTTGAGATCGCGGTGCGGAGTGGTGTGACGAAGCCTGGCGATACGATCGTGATCGCGGCGGGCATGCCGTTTGGCGTCAGCGGTTCGACGAATACGCTGCGTGTCGCCCGCATTCCGGATGCTGACGCCTGACGGGCTGAAGAAGGGACGGAATCCGGCTTTGTTTCAGTCCGGGAGTGTTGTCTGCGGGGATTACGGGCGGTTTTTTGGAGGGGTCCGCTCTGGAATGCCGCGCCCTGCCCGGCTATGACGACAGAAAACCGGCTGGGCGCGCGGGGCTTCCGCCTGCTTTCGCACGCACACAACGATCAGGCGCGACATGAGCACGACACGGCAATTTTTCGGGACAGACGGCATACGTGGGAAAGCCAATACCCATCCCATGACGGTCGATGTCGCGCAGAAACTGGGACAGGCCGCGGGCCTTCATTTCATGCGCGGTCATCACCGGCATCGCGTGCTGGTCGGCAAGGACACGCGGCTGTCCGGGTATATGATCGAATGTGCGCTCGTGGCCGGCTTTCTCTCGGCCGGTATGGATGTGACGCTGGTCGGGCCGATGCCCACGCCGGCGATCGCCATGCTGACACGGTCGCTACGCGCTGATCTCGGCGTGATGATTTCCGCGTCTCACAATCCGTTCAGCGATAACGGCATCAAGCTTTTCGGCCCTGAAGGTTTCAAGCTTTCCGATCAGGAGGAAGCCTCGATCGAGGCGATGATGGGCGCCGATCTGTCGGGCCGGCTGGCGGCTCCGGCCGAGATCGGGCGGGCGACGCGGCTGAACGACGCCGCCGGACGCTATGTCGAGCATGTGAAGGCGTCCTTTCCGCGCGGCTGCCGTCTGGATGGTCTGAAGATCGTCATCGACTGCGCGAACGGCGCGGCCTATCGGGTCGCTCCCACGGCTTTGTGGGAACTCGGCGCGGAGGTCATCCGTCTTGGCTGTGAGCCGGACGGGGTGAATATCAACGAGAACTGCGGTTCGACTCATCCCGGCGCGCTGTGCCGGGCGGTTGTCGAGCATGGCGCGCATCTGGGCATCGCGCTCGATGGCGATGCGGACCGGATGCTGCTGGCCGATGAGCGGGGCAATCTCATCGATGGCGACCAGATCATCGGTCTGATCGCCCGGTCCTGGGCGGCCAGCGGGCGGCTCGCGACATCGGCGATCGTGACGACGGTCATGTCCAATATGGGTCTTGAACGTTTTCTTGCGTCGCTTGATCTGACGCTTGAGCGCACGGCGGTCGGCGACCGTTATGTGGTCGAGCGCATGCGGGAAAACGGGTCCAATGTCGGTGGCGAGCAGTCCGGCCATGTCGTGCTGTCCGATTTTGCCACCACGGGGGACGGTCTGCTGGCGGCCTTGCAGGTTCTGGCTGTTCTGATTGAGGACGGGCGGCCGGCCAGCGAAGTGTGCCGTGTGTTTTCGCCTTATCCGCAGATGCTGAAAAATATCCGGTTTTCCGGCTCCAGCCCGCTGCTTCTTCCGGAAGTCAGAGCTGCGCGGGCGGAGATCGAGGCCCGGCTGGGGAAAAGCGGGCGGCTGGTGCTGCGGGAAAGCGGTACCGAGCCGCTTGTCCGGGTGATGGTCGAGGCGGAAGATCCGGCGACGGTCGAGAGCGCGGTTGACGACATGTGCGCGGCTATCCGCGCCGTTCACGAGCCGGCCTGACGCGGTGCGCGGCCGGGTCCTGAGCATCGCGGGCAGCGATTCCGGCGGCGGGGCGGGAATTCAGGCGGACATCAAGACCATTACCGCGATGGGTGGCTTCGCGATGACGGCGATTACGGCTGTCACGGCGCAGAACACGCTGGGTGTGGCCGGTGTGATGGATATTCCGGCTGATTTTCTGCGAAAGCAGATCCGCTGTGTTCTCGACGACATCGGCGCCGATGCGTTCAAGACCGGCATGCTGGGTCAGGCTGGCAATATCACGATTGTCGCGGAAGAAATCCGCGCGTACCGGCCGGTTCCGTTCGTGCTCGATCCGGTTATGGTCGCGAAAGGCGGGGCGAGCCTGCTGAGCGGGGATGCACTCACGGCTCTGACCGGCACGCTGATTCCACTCTGCACGGTTCTGACGCCGAACATTCCGGAAGCGGAGACGCTGCTGGGCCGGCGGATCGGCGGCGAGGAGGACATGGTCCCTGCCGCGCGGGAACTGCGGGAAAGAGGCGCGGCGGCGGTTCTGCTGAAGGGCGGGCATCTGCCTGGCACGCGTCTGACGGACGTGCTCGTGACCGCGGACAGCATCGAGACCTTTACGGCACAACGGATTGAGACCCGGCATACACACGGGACCGGGTGCACTCTGGCGAGCGGGATCGCGACCCGGCTGGCACAGGGACGGACCCTGCGCGACGCCGTGATGGAAAGCCGCGTGTATCTCAGAGCCGCCATTGCGGCGGCTCCGGGCTTCGGAGCAGGAGCCGGCCCGCTGGATCATGGCGTGACCGTCTCGCCGGAATGGACCGGCGGGAGTGACGACCCGTCCGGAGCCTCCTCCGGGGACGCTTCGTCTCAGGCGGCGACCTGAGCCCGGCTGGCGGGAGCCGTTCTGGCTGAAGCCTCCGGAGCGATCTCGGTGGCGGCGACATCCATGCGCTGGAGCTGTTCGCGGAGCATGTAACCGCGTCCCCAGACGGTGGTGATCAGGTTACCGGCGCCGACGGACTGCAGTTTCTTGCGAAGCTTGCAGATGAAAACGTCGATGATCTTCATCTCCGGTTCATCCATGCCGCCGTATAGATGGTTCAGGAACGCATCTTTTGTCAGGACCATTCCCTTGCGCAGCACCAGCAGCTCAAGAATTGCATATTCCTTGCCGGTCAGATGAACGGGGGCGTCATTGACCGTGACTTCCCGGCTGTCGAGGCTCAGCTGCAGCGGGCCGACACGCAGCGTGGGCTCGCTGAACCCTTTCGAGCGGCGGAGGATGGCCTGCATGCGCGCGACCAGCTCCTCGGGATCGAACGGCTTGGTGAGATAGTCATCGGCGCCGACCGAGAAGGCTTTCACCTTGGCCTGGGGACGGGTGAGGCCGGACAGGACAACGATGGGGGTTGCGACGCGCGCGGCGCGGACGCGGCGGACGACTTCGTATCCCTCGACATCCGGAAGCATCAGCTCCAGCACGGCGAGGTCGTAATCGTAATGCCGGAGCATCTCGATGGCCTCTTCTCCGCTGCCGACATGATCAACAGTAAATCCAGCGCCCTTCATGATCTGGGTGATCTCGTTCACCGCAACCGTATCATCTTCGACGAGCAGAACACGCATCTGAGTAACTCCCGGTTCGTTGTTGACCAATAGTTACTACCACAGGTTGTATTAGTCTACGGAAATTTCACGTAAAGCGTGTATAAAGAATTTCTAAACTCGTTAATGAAACGGAAAACGTATGATTTTTGAGACGAAACCGATACAAAACCGCAGTTTTCCGAGGTTCTGATGGTTCTGGATCTGCCGGATTGTCTTTCTGCAACCTGTGCGGGTATTCCGGCCGCGACCGCGACTGCACGCATAACGGGTGTATCGGGACTCGCCGTGACGGTCGCCGGGCTGGGGGGACTCGCGTCCGTGGGCGACCGTATTACGCTGATCAGGCGCGACGGGACGGAGACGCCGGCCGAGATCATCGGGTTTTCGGGCGATGTCGCGCGCGCCATGGCTTTCGGCAGCCTCGACGGGATCGGGAGCGGAAGCGAGGTCCGGTTTCCGCTCTTTATCGGTCCTTCAGCTCCGAAGCCGGGCGGCAGTCTGCGCGTGTCCGATGCGTGGATCGGCCGGATCATCGATCCGCTGGGACGTCCTCTGGATGGTAAGGGGCCGCTTCCGCAGGGTGACAGGGCGCGGTCGGTGCGGTCTTCCCCGCCTGAGGCGACGCTGCGCGCCCGGCTTGGCCCGCGCATCGATCTTGGCGTGCGGGCGATGAATCTGTTCACCACCTGTCGCGAAGGTCAGAGGCTGGGTCTGTTCGCCGGTTCGGGTGTCGGGAAATCGACCCTGCTGTCCATGCTGGCGCGGTACACGGCCTGCGATGTGGGTGTGATCTCGCTGGTTGGCGAGCGCGGGCGCGAGGTTCGGGAGTTTGTCGAGGACGATCTCGGACCGGAAGGGCTTGCGCGTTCCGTGGTGGTGGTGGCGACCTCCGACTCGCCGCCGCTGATGCGCCGGGAGGCGGCCTATGCCGCGCTGACCGTGGCCGAGCATTTCAGCGACCGGGGAAAGTCGGCGCTTCTCCTTATGGACAGTGTCACCCGCTTCTGTCAGGCGCTGCGCGAGATCGGGCTTTCGATGGGTGAGCCGCCGGCGACGCGGGGATATCCGCCGTCGGTTTTTGCTGAGCTGCCCCGGCTGCTCGAACGGGCGGGGCCGGGGATTGTCCGGCCGGATGGTTCGGCCGGACAGATTTCCGCGCTGTTTTCCGTGCTTGTCGAGGGGGACGATCAGAACGAACCGATTGCGGATGCCGTGCGGGGCATTCTTGACGGCCATGTTGTGATGGACCGCCGGATCGCGGAAGAGGGGCGGTATCCGGCCATCGATATTCTTCGCTCCCTGTCGCGGACCGTGCCCGGCTGCAATTCGGACGATGAAAACGCGCTGACGCGCCGCGCCCGCGCCATTCTGGCCACGTACAGCGAGATGGCCGACATGATCCGTCTCGGCGCCTATCGTCCCGGAGCGGACCCGAAGGTTGATGAGGCCATCCGGCTTCAGCCCGCCATCGGGCAGGTTCTGGCTCAGGGCCGGCATGAATGCGCGCGGCTGCCCGACTGTTTCGCCGCTCTCCGCAACGCTCTGGCTGAGACGCCTGAACCGGCGGACCCGGACGCCAGCGGGTGAGCCTTCTTCCCTGTGATGACCGGGCCTGCCTCCCGGATCTGACTATCATTCCCGACTATGACCGGCCCCCTTATCCGGACGCGGGGCCGGCTTATTTCCTGACAGGACAGACATCATGCCCCGCACTCCTCTCGACTCGCTTCTTCGTCTGAGACGTCAGGAACTCGACGAAGCGAAGCGCCTGCTGTCCGAAGCGCTCGCGCAGGCCATGACGGCGGCGGAAGCCGTGAAAACCGCCGAGCAGAACATGGTCAGTGAGCGTGATATCGCGCTTGATCTTTCGGCCGATGACCGGACGGTGGAAGCCTATTCCCGCTGGCTGCCGATCGGCAGAGCGGCTCTCGACCGGGCCAGGGCGCTGGAGCAGGACGCGGCGTCCGGGGTTCAGGCCTCGCGGACACGGGTGAATATGGCCCGGTCGGCGCTGGAAGTTGCGGAAAAACTGGCTGAGAGCCGGGCGCGGGAGGCTCAGGCGCGGGCGGACAGGCAGGAGCAGAACATGATCGACGATCTCTCCGCGCGGCGCTCCCACGACACGGAGTAGCTGGTTCCGCGCGGTGGTTCTGACGGATTTGCGCGGGCCGGACAGGGGCATGACGGGCCGGACGGCAGGTATGGGAGCCAGATACGGGGGTCGGTCTTGCCTGTCGGGTGCGCGCGGGCCGGCATTGTTCCGGCCAGACCGGGAGCCCCACAACTGAGGCCAGAAGCGGGGGTAGAGCCAGGGAGATGAATCAGGGGCGGACTCCGTATAGCGGAGCCGCGCGCTGAACTTTGCTCTGCCGGAGTTATGGTGACGGCCTTGTGGTGCTGGCCTCAGGGCCTCTGTCTCCCGGTGCCTGTTTCTCGCTTTCAGCTTCGTGCTGACGGGTTCATGCGGCCGGGGCGATGCTGCGGGTTTCATGTTGCCGGATTCATCCTGTCAGATTCCTGCCGGATTCGACCTGGCAAACTCGTCCGTGACAGCTAACAGGGGTAAACACAGTCGCTTCTGACACAGCTCCGACCGGGACGGATCGCGCATGACGGACACCACGATGAGGCTGCGGACCAGGGCTGATACCGGGCGTCTTGCCGGTCTGATCGCGCAGGCTGTCCGGCCGGGAGATGCGATTCTGCTGTCCGGCCCGCTCGGTGCGGGAAAGAGTGTATTCGCGCGGGCATTTCTCCGGCGGCTTTGCGGAGACCCGGCCATGGATGTTCCGAGCCCGACCTTTACCCTTGTGCAGACCTATGACTCGCCGGTCGCGCCGGTGGCCCATTTCGATCTCTGGCGTCTCGACGGTCCTGAGGCGCTGGAGGAGCTGGGGTGGGATGACGCGAGGAATGGCGTTGTTCTGGTTGAGTGGCCGGAACGGCTTGAGGAGGAGACGCCGGCGGACGCGCTGCTTGTCACCCTTATGGTGGACGAGGTGGCGGACGGGCTTTCTGCCGGAGGGTCGGATGCGGACGATGTGCCCCGGATCGCGACTCTGACCGGCTGGGGCGACCGGCTCGATGCGGTGCTGACAGGCGAGGTTTCCCCGGAATGACTCAGGCCGCTTCCCTGTCCCTGCCGCTGGCGACGATTCCCGCGCATCTGTGTTTTCTCGATGAGATCGCGGCCCGCTGGACGGCCGGGGTCGATGACGATCCGGAGCGGATCGGGGACGGGACGCTTGTTCTGCCCGGTCGCCGCGCGGCGCGGGCGCTGACGGAGGCCTTTCTCCGCCATGCTGACGGGCGCGCCATTCTGCTGCCGCGGATCATTCCCATTGGCGGGCTGGATGAGGCGGAGACCGCGCTTGCCAGTCCGGACAGTCTGCTGCTTCCCCCTGCCGTGCCGCCGATGCGTCGTCTGGCTGTGCTGACGCGGCTGGTGTTGCAGGCCGGAGAGGCGTTCGGCACCCGGCCGATGCTGGATCAGGCCTGGCCGCTGGCCGCTGCGCTGGCGGATCTCATGGACGAGGCTGAGCGTTCCGGCGTGGATCTCGCGGCTGCGCTGCCCGATGCCGTGGAGGAGGGTTTCGCGGCGCACTGGCAGGTGACGCTGAAATTCCTCGGGATCGTCACCCGTATCTGGCCTGACTGGCTGCGTGAGGAAGGGCTGATGAACCCGGTTGCGCGCCAGGTCGCGCTTCTGAAGGCGCAGGGAGAGTACTGGGCTCAGAAAGAGCACGGAGCACGGAGCGACGATGACGGGACCCGGCATGATGTCCGGGGCCGGGCTGAGAGCGGTGTCGCCGGCCGGCTCTGGGCTGTTGGTTTCACGGACGCGCTGCCGGCGACGACGGAGGCGCTGCGTGGGATTCTGACGAATCCGGAGGGTCTTCTCGTCTTTCCGGGTGTCGATCTGTCCATGGATGAGGACACGTTCGCAACCCTGCCGGACGGTCATCCGCAGGCGGGGCTGTCCCGTCTGCTGGCCGGTCTCGGGGCGCGGCGGGGCGATGTGGCGCTCTGGTCTTCGGTTCTGCCGGATGGCGAAAAGCGGCGCGCGGTGCCGGCGGCGCGGTCCCGCCTGATTGCCCGTGCCCTGCTGCCGGCCAGTGCGCTGGGGGACTGGGCGCAGGACCCGGAGCGTGTTGACTGCACGGGTCTGACGCGGCTGACGGCGGCTGACCAGCAGGAGGAAGCGGCGGCCATCGCTCTTGCGCTGCGGGAGGCGATCGGGCGGAAAGGGCGGAGGGCCGCTCTGGTCACGCCGGATCGCGCTCTGGCGGGGCGGGTCGCGGCCGAGCTTGCGCGATGGGATATTCTTGCGGATGACAGCGCGGGCGAGCTTCTGATCGCGACGCCGCCGGCTGTGCTGATCCGTCTGCTCGCGCAGGCGGTTGACCAGGCTCTGTCGCCGGTGGCGCTGCTGGCGCTGCTGAAGCATCCGCTGGTGGCGTGCGGGATGAATCCGGGGGCGTGCCGTGCCTCCGCGCGCCTTCTGGAGCGCCGGCTGCTGCGGGGTCCGGCCCCGGCTCCGGGGATGGCGGGGCTCCGGGCGCGGGCGGCGGAAGACCGGGCTACGGAAGATCGGGCTGCGGAGGGAAAACGAGAGTCCGCCGGGGCGGCGCTGCCGGGGGTGTCCGCTGACCGGCCGGATGTGCCGCAGCCTGTCGATGTTTTCCTCGATCGTCTCGAAACCTGTCTTGCGCCGGCGCTGGAAGCGGCCCGTGAGCCGGGATCTCTGCCGGATCTGCTGACCGGTCTGCTGAAGGCCGCGGAGGCGCTTGCCGGCACGGATGACATGTCGGGCGCGGATCGTCTCTGGCGGGGCGAGGACGGAAACGCGCTGGCTCACCGGCTTTCGGATCTGCTGGCCTCCTGCGATGTTCTGCCGCCGCAGCCCTGGACCGTGCTGGACGGTCTGCTCTGCGCGGTGCTGACGGAGGAGCGGATTCAGTCCCGTCATGCGCTGCGCGGGCGGGGCGAAGCGGCGCTCACGCTGCATCCTCGCGTATTTATCTGGGGTCTGGCCGAGGCCCGGCTGCAGACTGTCGATCTGATTGTGCTGGGCGGGCTTGTCGAAGGGGTCTGGCCGCCGGCGACCGATCCTGGGCCGTGGCTCAGCCGGCCGATGCGGACCCGTGTGGGGCTGCCGTCTCCTGAACGGGCGATCGGACAGGCGGCGCATGATTTTGCGTCCTGTGTGGCTGCCGCCGATGAGGTGATTCTGTCGGTTCCGGGCCGCCTTGAAGGCGCGCCGGCGGTGCCGGCGCGGTGGCTGGTGCGGCTCGATGCGTTTCTTGCCGGGCGGGATCAGAATCTGACCGAGCATCCGGCGCAGTCCTGGCTGAAGCAGATCGATCGTCCCGACGGCGCGCCGGTTGCGGCGCCTCCCCCGTCCCCGCGCCCCCCAGTCAGCCGGCGCCCGCGCAGTCTCAGCGTCACCGAGATCGAGACGTGGATCCGCGATCCATATGCGATCTATGCCCGCCATGTTCTGAAGCTGCGGCCGCTCGATCCGCTCGAACAGTCGGTCGATGCGTCGGATTACGGCACGCTCGTTCATGGCGCGCTCGATGCGTGGTTCAGCGAGCAGCGCACGAACTGGCCGGACGATGCTGCGGGTCGGCTGCGGGCGATGTTTCTCGCCAGTCTCGACGGGGCCGGGCTCCGGCCGGCGCTTGCCGCGTGGTGGCGTCCACGTCTGATCCGCATCGCGGCCTGGGTGGCCGGTGCGGAGACGGCGCGGCGTGAGAACGGGGTGCCGGCGGCGATCGTCACGGAGGCCAGGGGGCGGGCGACGATGGAAGACCTGCCGGGCGGTGCGTTCTCACTGAGGGGACGGGCTGACCGGATCGATGTGTTCGCGGATGGCGGCACTGCGATCCTCGATTACAAAACCGGTTCCGTGCCGTCGAACACCGCTGTGGTGCGCGGCTGGAATCCGCAGCTGCCGCTGGAAGCCGCCATGCTTGCGCTGGGGGGATTTCCGGCAGTGACGGCCCGGTCGGGGGGAGTGGCCGGCCCGGGGGACGTTGCAGGGGCTGGTGTCAGGGAGCTGCTGTACTGGCGGCTGACGGGGGGCGCGGAGCCGGGGGAGGATGCGGCCATCAGCGTGAAGGACGGCACGATCGCCGATCTTGCCGCGCAGGCCTGGGAAAGTCTGCGCCTGCGGGTGGCGGCGTACGATCATCCGGATCAGCCTTATCTCTCGCATCCGCATCCGGGGAATGAGCCGCGCTTCGCCGATTATGCGCAGCTGGCGCGTGTCGCGGAATGGAGCACGGCGCGGGAAGACGGAGCGGAATGATGGACGCCATCGAACTGGCCTGCGCGCAGCAGATTGTCGCCTCCGATCCGAATGCATCGGTTTTTGTGTCCGCGTCGGCCGGGAGCGGCAAGACCAAGCTGCTCATCGACCGGCTGCTGCGTCTGATGCTGCCCCGCCCCTGCCCGGACGATCCGGCCGGGCCGCTGATTCCGGGCACTGATCCGGCCCGTATTCTGTGTCTGACCTTTACGAAGGCGGCGGCGGCGGAGATGGCGATCCGGCTGCAGCGGACGCTCGGGACCTGGGTGACGCTTCCGGATGCGAAGCTGGACCAGGCCCTGCGCGAGCTGCGGGTTCCGGTCTCGGCGCGGGCTCATGCGCGGGCGCTGTTTGCCCGTGTTCTTGATCTGCCCGGCGGGATGCGGATCGGCACGATTCATGCCTTCTGCCAGTCCCTGCTGAGACGGTTTCCGCTTGAGGCGGCGATCAATCCGCATTTTACGCTGCTGGAAGACACGGATGCGTCTCTGGCGCTTCAGGACGCCACGGAAACCGAGCTGGCCCGGCTGCCGTCGAGCAGGATCGCGCCGCTGGCCGCGCAGATCACGCTGACCGATTTCACCGGGCTTCTGGCCGAGCTTCGCAGCGGCGGTCATGCCCGTGGCGCTCTCGCCCTGGCGCGGACCGATCCTGACACCTTGCGCGCGCGGCTTCTGCGCGGGCTTGGGGTGGAGGATGCCGGGACGTCCGATCCGGTTCGGGAGGCCTCCACGGCGATACCGCAGGAAGACCGGCTGCGGGAGGCTCTGAAGCAGGTTGCGGAAGGCGGGTCCGCCAGTGTGAAAGTCATGGCTCTGGCGATGCTCGACTGGCTTGCACAGGAGGCCGGCGCGCGGGCCGCGGGCTGGGCGGCGTGGCGCGGACTCTTTCTCACCTCGAAGGGTGAGCCGCGAAAAAATGCCGGTCTGAACAAAAAGTTCGCGGAGGCGAACGAGGACATCGTCACGGTGCTGGAAGCCGAGGCGGCGCGCATTCTCGCGGTTGAGGAAACCAGGCGGGCGCTGGCGCTCGTCACGCTGACGCTCTCGCTTCTCCGGACGGCGGCGCCGGTTCTGGACACCTATGCGACGGGCAAGAGTCTGCGCGGGCAGGTGGAATATGACGATCTCATCCTCCGCACCCTGGGCCTGCTGCGCGATCCCGGCGCGGCCTGGGTGCTGTACAAGCTGGATGGCGGCATCGATCATCTGCTGCTCGATGAGGTTCAGGACACGTCCCGCGCTCAGTGGCGGATCGCCGGCGATCTGACGGAGGAGTTTTTCAGCGGAGAGGGCGCTCATGAACGGGCGCGCGGGCCACGCACGGTTTTCGCCGTCGGGGACTACAAACAGTCCATTTACGGGTTTCAGGGCGCTGATCCGGATGCGTTTCATGAGTGGCGGCGGCGCTTTGAGCAGCGGGTCAGGGCGGCCGGGCAGCAGTGGCGGGAACCCTCGCTGACCGTGTCCTTCCGTTCGACGGCTCCGGTGCTCTCGCTGGTCGATGCGGTGTTCAGCAATCCTCTGGCGGCCCGTGGGGTCAGCGAGCCGGATGAGGCCATGCCGCGTCACGAAAGTGCGCGGCCGGGCCAGGGCGGGCGTGCTGAGCTCTGGCCGCTGGTGCCGAAGGAAGAGGGGGGCGATGAAGAGAGTAGCGCGGGAGCTTCCGGGCCGGCGCCGTCCGATCCCTGGGCCGCGCCGACGGAAAATGCCGCGCAGATCTCGCCGTCTCAGCGGCTTGCGGACACGCTGGCCCGGTGGATTGCGACCGAACTGCTGAAGCCGGCGGCGCCGGGGGAACAGCCGCTGACGCCGGGTGACGTGCTGGTTCTGGTGCCGCGTCGCTCCGCTTTTGTGCGGGCGCTGATCCGGGCTCTGAAATCCGTTGATGTGCCGGTCGCGACGCTGGTCCGGACCGGGCTCGCCGATCAGACGGTTGTGCAGGATCTGATGGCGCTCTGCGATGCGCTGCTGCTGCCTCAGGATGATCTCACGCTGGCCTGCGTGCTGACGTCGCCGCTCGGGGGGCTGACGGATGACAGTCTGATGGCGCTGGCGCTCGATCGCACATCCGCTGATGAAGCCGCCGGTTCTCATGAACCCGGCGGGCGGCCGGAGCCGCTCTGGACCGTTCTGCGGGAGCGCCATGCCGAGCGGCCGGACTGGGCGGCGGCGTGGGCGTTTCTTTCCGCCCTGTTCCGGCGCGTGGATTATGCGTCGCCTTACAGGCTGTTATCCGAGGCCCTGGGTACGCATGGCGGCCGCGCCCGCATTCTTGCCCGGCTTGGTCCGGAAGCGGCGGAACCCATTGATGAACTGCTCTCCGCCGCGTTGCGGTTCGAAGAGGCGCACGCCACGTCCCTGCAGGGTTTTCTGCACTGGCTGCGGCATTCGGACGAGGCGGTCAGGCGGGAGCCGGACGCGACCGGGAATGCTGTGCGGGTGATGACGGCGCATGGTTCGAAGGGTTTGCAGGCGCGTCTGGTGATTCTTCCGGATACGATTGGCCTGCCGCGCTCGGATTCCCGTCTTCTCTGGCTGCCGCGGGAGAAAAACGAACCGGCGCTGCCGCTTTTCGTGCCGCGAAGCGATACGGCGACCGAAACGACGCGGGTGCTGCGGGAGAAACTCCGTCTGCGGGCAGCTGAGGAATACAACCGGCTGCTCTATGTCGCCCTGACACGTGCGAGTGACAGGCTGGTTGTCTGCGGGTGGGAGCCGAGGAAGCTCAGCGAGGAGAGCTGGTATTCCCGTTGTGTGGACGGGTTTGTCGCGGCGGGTGCGAAATCCGTGCCCTTTGACGGTGGCTGGGCCGGCGAGCGGCTGGTGATCGAGGAGCAGCGGACGGTTCCCGCGAAAAGCAACGGGCATATAAAGGTTTTTTCTCCGCCGCCTTTGCCGGACTGGGCCGGGCGGGCTCCGGACTGGACGCCCGCGCCGCCGCCGAAGGAGGCCGCTCTGGCCCGGCCGCTGTCTCCGAGCCGGCCGGACGATGCGACGCTTGGCGAAAGGCCGCCGACGCGGTCACCGCTCGATCTTGCCGCGCTGACTCCGAACGCAGCCCGCGAGGCGGCTTTCCGGCGCGGGACTCTGGTCCATGCCCTGCTTCAGTTTCTTCCTGACCGGCCACAGGAAGATCGGACGGAGATTGCTTACAAATGGCTGCTGCGTCCTGGAAACGGGCTTGATGAACGCGAGGCGGCCCGTCTGGTGTCGCGGGTGCTTGAGGTGATGGAAAGCCCTGCCCTGGCGCCGCTTTTCGCACCTGGAAGCCGGGCCGAGCAGCGGCTTGCCGGCATTGTGGGCGAGGCTGTCATTGTCGGTCAGGTCGACCGCATGCAGGTCCTGAAAGACCGTGTTCTGATCTGCGACTTCAAGACGAACCGTCGCCCTCCGGATACGGTCGGGCGCGTTCCGGTTCTTTATCTGCGTCAGATGGCGGCGTACCGGGCGCTTCTGAGCAATCTTTATCCCGGCCGCAGGGTGGAGTGCAGTCTGGTCTGGACCGAGACGCCGATGATCATGCCTCTTCCGAATGCGCTTCTGGATGAGCAGGGTTTTTCGTCGTGAGAAAGGGCTGTGCGGACAGTCCTTAAAGCCGGCATGTAGCGGAAAATGATCGATCCGGGCAGCGGATTTACGCGATGAACATTCCGGCGATGGCGGCGCTGGTCAGGTTTGAGAGTGTGCCGGCGAGCACGGCCCGCCATCCGAGGCGGGCGACTTCCTGCCGGCGCTCCGGGCACTGGCTGCCGAAGGCGCCGATCAGAACGCCGATGGATGACAGATTGGCAAAACCGCAGAGGGCGAAAGAGGCGATGGCGAGGGTCTGGGGGGTGAGAAGGTGATGCTGATAGAACGGGGTCAGGTTGCCATAGGCGACGAACTCGTTCACCGCGATCTTGGTTCCGACGATGCCGGCGACGACGTTGCTCTGATCCCATGGTACGCCCAGAAGCCAGATGACGGGGCGGAGGACGAAACCCATGATGGTTCCGACTGACAGATCATTGAAGCCTGCCTGGTGGCCGATTCCGCCCAGCACCGCGTTGAGCAGCGCGATGGTGCTGATGAAGGCGATCAGCATCGCGGCGACGGAAATTGCGACCCTGAGTCCGTTGCCGGCGCCGACCGCGAGGGCGTCGAAGAGATTTGCCGAGCGTATTTCAGCGGTTTCCGTGACGGTCAGGCGGGGCTGTTCCCGTCCGTCCGACGGCATGAGCAGTTTGGCGAACAGCAGGCCGCCTGGCATCGCCATGCAGGACGCGGCGAGCAGATACTCCACGGGGACGCCGAGCCCGGCATAGGCCGCCAGCATCGACATGGAAATGGAGGCTGTGCCGCTCGACATGGCCGACAGCAGTTCGCTGCGGCTCAGGGAAGCGAGATAGGGATGGATGGCGATCGGCACTTCGGTCTGGCCGAGGAACATGGCCATGGCGGCGGAAAAGGCTTCGACGGTGCTGACGCCGATAAGCCGCGTGAGGATGGCGCCGATGCCGCGCGCCATGATCTGCATGATGTTGTAATGATACAGCACGGCGATCAGGGCGCTGAGATAGATGATCTGCGGCAGAACGCTGATGGCGAAGATGAAGCCCCCGCCGGACAGATTTTTCGTCAGTTCCGGGCTGGCCAGCGCGCCGAACACGAAGGCGATGCCGGCCTGGCCGAAATCGGCGACCCATGAGACGGCGCCAGCGACATGGCTGAGCGCGGCGCGGCCGGCGGGGAGGCCGAGCATCACCAGTCCGGCGGCGATCTGGCAGAGGAGCGCCGGCCCGATGACGCGGGCTCTGATCCGGCGTCTGTCCGATGAGAACACGATTCCTGTGAGCAGAAGAACGGCGATGCCGAGAAGCGGCCGGAGATGAACCGTCATGCGTCGCCCTGTTCCCTGCCCTGTTTCGTCTTCGGAATGACGCGACGCGGGCCTTTATGCAAGAGCGCGGGCGATCTGCGCCGCCAGACGCGCGTTGCTGAGCACGAGCGCGACGTTGGTGCGGAGGCTGCGCCCGTCCGTCAGTTCAAGCATGCGGGAAAGCAGATAGGGGGTCACGGCTTTTCCGGAGATACCGGCTTCCAGGGCCTCGCCGACGGCTCTGGTGATCAGGGCTTCGATCTCCGCCTGGGGAATTTCATCCTGTTCGGGGACGGGGTTGGCCACGACCACGCCGCCTTCCAGGCGGAGCGTGCGGCGCATGCTGATCATGGCGGCGATATCGGCGGCGCTGTCGGCGCGCAGCGGAACGGGCAGACCGCTGGAGCGGCTCCAGAACGCGGGGAAATCGCTGGTTTTATAACCGACCACCGGCACGCCCTGGGTTTCCAGAAATTCGAGTGTCCGGCGCAGATCCAGAAGCGCCTTGGCGCCGGCGCAGACGACGGCGACCGGCGTGCGCGCGAATTCGGTCAGATCCGCCGAGATATCCATTGTCTCCTCGACGCCTCTGTGGACGCCGCCGATCCCGCCTGTCGCGAACACGCTGATTCCGGCGAGGTGGGCGCAGATCATGGTCGCCGCGACGGTGGTGGAGCCATGCCGGCCGGCGGACAGGGCGAATGCGAGATCGGCGCGGCTGACTTTCATCACGTCTTTTGCCGTGCCCAGCCATTCGAGCGTTTTGTCATCGAGACCGACATGGATTTTGCCTTCGATGATCGCGATCGTGGCGGGCACGGCGCCCTCCGCCCGCACCGCGTCTTCCACGAGACGCGCTGTGTTCACGTTATCGGGCCACGGCATGCCATGGGTGATGATTGTCGATTCCAGCGCGACGACGGCCTGTTTTTTATCCAGAGCGTCCCGGACGGCCGGGGAGAGGATGAGCGGGAGACTGGTCGTGTTCATACTGTCTGTACCTTTCGGGTTTCCCTGACGGGTGAGGAATGTTCCATGAATGACGCAAGTGTTTCACGATCGAGGTCCGGGCAGACGCTTTCCCTGCATCCGATCGTCATGGCGGCGGCGGCGGTTCCCTGACGGCATGCGGTATCGATCTCCGCGTCCTCCAGCAGGGCTGCGAGTGTCGCGGCGATCAGGGCGTCGCCCGCGCCGGTGACGTCCACGACTTTTGCGGAAAAGGCCGGGATGCGGCGGACTCCACCGGCATCCGCCACGGTCAGGCCACGGGCGCCCTCGGTGATGATCGCGGTTGTGACGCCTGCTCTGACGAGAGCCCTGGCGAGTTCGGGAACCGTGAGGTTCTGCGCGTCATCGAGCAGCAGCAGCGCTTCGTCCCGGTTGGTGAACAGGACGTCGACACCGGGAAGATGACCGCGCAGGCGACGCGCCTTGCTGACGGAGACCGTGTCGAAGGCGAGACGGCAGGGGCTTTGCGCGGCCTCCTGGACAAGCCAGGACAGCACATCCGCCGAGACGTTGCAGTCGACGAAAACCCATTCCGCCGAAGCGATCAGGGATGCGTTGCGCTGCAGGTAGGCGATGTCCAGAAAATCCGAGACGGAGGCGTCGAAGACGCCGATTCCGAGGTCGGAATCGTTGTCGAGGATGGCGACATATTCCGCTGTCGGAACATTGCTGGCGAACATGACGCGCGACGTGTCCGCGCCGCAGTTTTTCATATGCCCGACAAGGGCATGTCCGGAAGGATCGTCGCCGACGACGGACAGGAGCGTTGTATTCTGGCCGAGGCGCACGAGGTTTTCGCAGACATTCCGTGCGACGCCGCCAAAGGTCGTGTGTCCGGTCGCCGGATTGGAGGTGCCCTGGACCATCGGTCCGGCGAGGCGGAACTTTCTGTCGATCGCAGCGCCGCCGATACAGACGCAGCGGCCCTGCTCGGCCACGATATAAGCGCGGCCGAGCAGGAAGCCTTTTCGGGTGAGCTGGCCGATATAGGTGGCGAGTGTCGGCCGTGTGAGGCCGCAGCGTTCGGCCAGTTCTTTCTGTGAGGCGAACGGATTTTCCACGATCATATCAAGGATTATCCGTTCATTCTCGCTCAGCGCATGACGTGGCAGCATTTCCGGCTCCGTGATCCGCCGGAACTCTGACACATGTTTACCGGATAAACAATAGTTCCGGGACGTGCGGTGCCGCCGGTCCGCTCATGGCAGCGTTGCCAGGCGCGAGGTCAGGAGAGAATAGAACGCATCCGAATCCACATCCCGCAGGAACAGGGCGTTTGGTGTCCTGTCCGTGACCCGCCACCAGTCGACCACTGTCATGCCGGCGCACAGACCGTTTCCGGTTTCGATGCTGACATTGACGGTTCTGCCGCCGAATATTTCGGGATTCAGCAGCCAGGCGATTGTGCAGGGATCGTGCAGCGGCGCGCCTGGCCAGCCATATTTTTTCAGATCGAAACGCTCCGAAAACGAGAGCATATCGGCGGCGGCGACGGAGCAGCGGTTGCCGTTTTCCCGCATGGCGGTCAGTCGTTCGGGCAGGCCGAGGCACTGATGGGTGACATCGAGCGGCAGGACGACCAGCGGAATCCCGGCGCTGAAGACGATGTCGGCTGCTTCCGGGTCCGCGTAGATGTTGAATTCGGCGGCGGGTGTGATGTTGCCCAGTTCGGACCAGGCGCCCCCCATCAGGACGACTTCGCGCAGGCGTCCGGCGATATCGGGTGCGAGGGTCAGGGCTATGGCGAGATCGGTCAGCGGGCCGAGCATGACGAGGGTCAGCTCCTTCGGCTCCGCCGCACGGATCGCGCCGATCAGATAATCGACGCCGCTCTGCGTCTGGACGGGCATGGACAGCGACCAGGAGGTGTCGATTCCGTCCAGCCCGGACGGGCCGTGCACGTGTTCCGCTGTTGTCTGGGTTCTGCGCAGTGGCCGCGCGGCGCCGGCGTAGAGGGGGATGTCGGGTCGTCCGGCCATCTCCAGCACGCGACGGGCATTTTCGACCGTGTGGTGCAGAGGGACGTTGCCGGCGACGGCGATAATGGCCTGCACATCGATTTCAGGCGATGCCAGCGCCAGAAAAATGGCGACCGCGTCATCCTGACCGGGATCGGTATCGATGATGATTTTCCGTTTCAAGGCACAGATTTCCTGATTATGGGCTTTCCGGAACCGGAATTATCGACGCTGGAGAACAGGCCGCAAGATAAAATTCCGTCTGATGCCGGGGGCCGTGAACATACCGGCCAGACGAAAAAAACAGGGACTGCGCGTCAGATCCGCTGCCCCTGCTTCGCCCTTGCGGGCTGTCCGGCGGTGACCAGCCGATGGCTGTCGTTCTGCTGAACGACTGCTCTGGTGGCGATAATGCCTTACCGTGTTTCTCTGTTTTCCGATCAGAAATCTGTCGAGACGGTTCCGGTCATGGAGAAGCGCGGGAGGACGTAGAAGCTGGCTCCGCTGCCGCCGGCGAGAGTGGAGCCGTCGAGCAGTGTGACGTTATGGAGGTTGTTTGCCACGCCGGTTGTGCCGACGCGGACGATCGACCCGGTCAGGTTGGAGAAGTTGAGCCGGAACGTTGGTGATTTCATGAAGGAGAACGGTTTGAAATGATAGCCGATGGCGAGTGTATCAGTCACGAAACCGGGCATGCGCTGGTCGTCGACCAGAGTGACCGACTGCGGACCGGTGTAATGCAGGGCGAAGTTTCCGAAGAAGCCTGTGCTGTTATAGCTCACACCGAAATTGGCCATGACGCGCGGGGTGAGGATCGACTGGAGTCCTTTCGTCGGGAGATAGGTATTCCCGTAAGGAATATTGGAATCCTGTGTGCCGTGCAGATACTCGAAGGAGGCGAACGGGCTGAAGTGATGGTAGTCGCGGCCTGCGACCATCACGTCGAAACCGCGGACCGTCATATTGCCCGCGTTCGATACCGCATAGGCGGTGTTCGGCAGATAGGTCGTCAGCAGGCGGTTCGTGATGTTGGAGTTGAAGGCGGACAGATCCAGCATGAACCATTTGTTGTTGTAACGGTAACCGATCTGCTCGGTGATCGAATACTGGTTCTTCGGCAGGGAGGTGGATGCCGAGAGCTGTGACGGCTGGGCCTGACGGAAATCGCCTTCCGCGTTGACGTAAATCTGATTGTGCTCGTTGAACTGATACGAAATCGAGAGATGCGGCAGCGGCGCCGTGGAGTTCGCGCCGAACTTGTAGCTCGAAATCGTGTCCGTGCCTACGCCGACGCCGTGATCCCAGTAGTTCGACATCACGTATTTGAAGCCCGCGTTCACCGTCAGCCGGTCGTTCAGATACTTCGCGGTGTCCGAGATGAAGAACGAGTTCAGCTCATACCCCGCGTTGTAGCGCGAGCTGACTTCCTGTCCGTCCACCGTATAAAGCTTGTAGTCATTGGCGGAGAGTTTCGGATTGCGTCCGCTCTCCATGGTCAGCATGTAGGGTGAGAGATAGGAAATGGCGTTGTTTTCGTACCAGTAGCCGAACGTGACATGGTTGTGGCGGTCAACGTCATAGCCCAGCTTGGCGGTGAGGCCGACCTGCGGCGACCAGTGCTGGCCCCAGTAATTGCTGACCTGTGCGTTGGGGTTCGCCTGTGCGCCGGCGCCCGTGGTGCATCCTGCGGAGCAGACGCCGCCAAGCCCGGAAACCGTGCCGACACCATAGCCGTCAAAGCCGAAACCGGTGGACAGATAGGGCGTCACGTCCAGAGTCAGACGCTTTGTCAGGATGACATGCGCCTGGGTGCTGACGAAGAACTGGTTCCATGAATCGATATTGCTTTTCCAGTAATTACCGGCCGAGGAAGAAGCAGGATTCCAGATATTGGTGCGGTTCCAGCCCTGTCCGGTCTTTTTGTAGAGCTCGAACTGCGCTTCGGTCGGATAATTATCGATCGTGAACATCGAGTTGTGCCACGAGCCGAAAAATTTGACGAACGATCCGTTATCGAAATCCTTCATCACGCCGACATCCATGTGGATGCGCTCGTTGGTGCCGGCACCCATCCACTGCCGGGCATGGGCGTGGGAGCCGGAGATATACATCCGCACGCCGCTGTTGCCGATGTAACCGGACTCGAGACGGAGAAATTCGCGGGACAGGTTGTTGGTCCCGTAGGAGAAATCCATCGCGCCGCCCATCTTCTTCGCCGGCGTCATCGTCTTTTCATCGAGCGATCCGGCGGCGGCGCGGGTGGCGGGGGCGTCGATCGGTGAGCTGCCCGGTGTCAGCTGGACGCTTTCGATATTCTCCGGGTCCACGTTCTGCTGAAGATAGCCCGCGTTCGAGGACGGGGCGCCGTCGAGCATCAGCGCCATGTCCTGATCGGTGAAACCGCGCATGAAGATCGAGCCGCCCTTGAAGCCGGTCGTGTCCGGCATGGCGATACTGACGCTGGGCATATTCGCGACGAGATCCAGGCCTGTCGAGTTCGGGCTCCGCATCGCGATCAGCTGGCGGCCGACGGTCTGCACGGAGACGGGCGCCGTCTCAAGCCGCATCATGCCTCCGCCGCCGTCACGCGCGTGGCGCGACAGTCTGACCGAGACGGCCTCGGCGTCACTTTCGGACGCCTCCCGGGAAGTCGGGCGCGGTTTCGCGGGTGTTCTGTTTTTTACCGGAACGACATGCGATTTAGCCGTGGTCGCCGCGCCTCTGGTCTGGGAGGTCTGCGCGTGGGTTGTACGGCGGGCGGCAGCCGGGTCATTGAAAAGAACTGAACCGAGCATTGTTCCCGTCATCAGAATATGAACTGTCCAGATCCGACATTGACTCATCTTTTTACTCGCCTGTTTGTGGAGCGCCCTGTCGCGCAGGCCGACACCCGACTACCTGACACCGCTGGCATTCCATCTCACCATACAGTGATCGGAGAATACAGGGATATGGAACGACTCCGCAATGATAATCTAACCGGCAGGTTAAATTATATGGCAAAATCTGCCGTTTCCATTCGTAACGAATTAATAATGATTTTACAGGCTGCGTTTGTACAGGAAAAACCGGATTTTTTACTGGCCTGTCGATAACTGATCGTAATCGGGAATTCCCGGTTCGATGAACTGCCCGTCACGCATGAGCCGGCGGCCGGCGCCGGGGCGGCTCAGCATCTCATTCATCGTGCGGGCGTCGGTCAGGATGAAATCCGCGCCTCCGCCGGAGCGGAGCATGGTGTTATGTCCCATCCAGCGCGCGGGGCGGGTCGTTACGGATTCGGGCCAGTTTCCGACCGGGCTGTCGAGCTGGGCGATGCGGACGCAGCGGGAGAAGACATCCAGCATGTCGTAATCGCCGTAAGGAAAAAACGGGTCCCGCACGTTATCGCTGGCGAACATCACGGGGACGCCGGCGGCGGCGAGTTCATGCACCAGGGTGACGCCGCGCCAGAATGGCGTCGCGCCATGCTTTCTGTCCTGAAGATAAAGATTGCAGGTTGGCAGGCTGACGATACCGATTCCTGAATCGCGGACCCGCGCCACGATGTCCTTCTGCCGTCCGGAATCCTGCCGGGAGAGGCTGCAGCAATGTCCGCAGACGATCTTTCCCTGAAATCGCCGGCTGATGGCTTTTTCGGCGATCTGTTCCAGCGCCGTGCCGTCAGGGAAACCGTTTTCGTCGACATGCAGATCCAGATCGCAGCCATACTCTTCGGCCAGTCCGAACAGGGCGTCGAGACGATCGGAGGTGACGTTGTCGTGCATGATGACCGCACCGAGCATACCGCCCGGTGTTTCGGCAACAGCCTGTGCAATCCGGACACTTTCCGGATCGAGATAGCGCTCCAGCATCACGAGGGAGACGGCCTGCAGCGCGATGCGTCCGGCCCATCTGGCCTGCATGTCCCGGAACAGGGGCCAGACAGCTTCACCATGCGCGCCCATCGTATCGAGATGTGTCCGCAGAAAGCCGGTTCCGTGGCCCCAGGCGCAGCGAAGCGAAAACTCCATCCGGGCCTGGACATCGTCCGGGGTCCAGAATGCCTCCCGGTCGCGGTCAACGGCGCCGATGGCGCCGGCGAAGGTGCCGTCGGGGTTGGGCGTACGGTCCCAGATGAAGGATTTGTCGAGATGCGTGTGAATATCGGCGAAAAGCGGGAGGACGATCCGGCCGCGTCCGTCGAGGATGTCCGGCATTTCCGCCGGCGCCGTGCCGGCGGGCAGAATATCGGCGAGCGTGCCGCCGCCGATCAGCAGGTCACAGGACAGGAGATCATCCGGGCCGGCCGGCACCGCCGGAGCGGATGACAGGCAGGCAGGAATGCGGACGTTCCGGATTGTTCCTGTGCTATTCTGCATCTCTCAGACCTGACCGAAGCTGCGCATCTTGCCGGGATTGAGCAGGCCGTCGGGATCGAAACGGCGTTTATCGGCGGCCAGCGCGGGTGAGACCACGCGATGCGGGCCGCCATCCTCGATGGTGTAGACGTGCGGATTGACGATCAGGACCCCGTGCTCCTCATAGAGCCGGATAATCTCATTCAGACGTTCCGGTGTCGTGAACCGGATGACCGGCAGTCCTGCGCAGGACATTTCGCCGTCCATGAGCATGAATTCGAGATGGGTCATCATCTCTTCCGGGGGCAGAAGCCGGGCCATCTCCATGACCAGATCCACCGTCCCGCGCGGCGGGAATCCGGCCTGGAGATAGGTATAGCCACGATCTTTTTTGAGGACCTGCAGGGTGGTGTGGTTCCAGGTCAGCTCATACAGCGGAACACGTCCCGGATCGTCTTCGGCTTCCGCGGTTCCGGCGCGATAATAGACGGCGCCACCTGCGGCTTTCGCCAGTTCGACGGTCGTGGCTGCTCCGGACGGCGCGATCATCAGCAGGACGACGGCATGTCCTGACGGGACATGATCGCGCAGCGGGGCGAAGAACGGCACGAGGCCGCCATCCGCGACGGAGACAAGCTTTTTGTCGATTCCGCTCTGCATGGCGAGAGACCGCGCGAAGGTGACCGCTTCGGACAGAGTGGAGAAAGAGACCGCGATATCCTCCCAGGCGACCCTGGGCGCGACGGGGACCTCGACTTCGGTGACCAGGCCGGTCGTGCCATAGGCATGATTGATGACCTGGGTGTCCCGGCCCGACAGTTCGACGATTTTCGGGCCGTCCTCCATCGACACGATCTGCGCGGCGAGCACGTTGCCGGGGCAGCGCAGGCCGCCCCAGGCGACGGAGCCGATTCCGCCGGAGCCGCCGCAGATAAATCCGCCGATCGTCGCCGTCCGTTTCGTGGACGGGAACATCCGCAATTCGCAGCCATATTCGTGCAGCGCGCGATCCATGGCGAGCATGTTCATGCCGGCCTGCACGCGCGCGACGCCGTCCCGCACCCACAGGAGCTGATCGAGGCCGCTCATATCGACGACCGCGCCGCCTTTCAGCGGCACCGCCTGACCGTAATTGCCGGTGCCGCCGCCGCGTGGCGTCAGGCAGGTTCCGGTGGCGCGGGCGGCGCGGGCGATGGTCAGCACATCGCCGGTATCCCGTGGCGTGACGACGCAGGAGGCGGTGAGTCCGTCCAGGGCCGCTTTGAGGAGCGGGCTGTACCAGTAAAAATCACGGCTCTTGCGGCGCACGATGGCCGGCTCCGTCACCACCGGCACGTCTCCGAGTGCAGCCAGAAATTCCGCGCTCATGGCTCTCTGCTCCCTCTTTCGCTCACAGACCCAGATCCGGTGACGCGGGACGTATCTTCTCCAGAGGATAGCGTGAGATTTCCTCTATCAGCTCCAGGAATCCGGCGACGTATTTCTCCGCGACCAGCTCGCCTTTTTCGGCTGTGGCGATGGAGGCGTCACCTGCCGCGCCCGCCTCGTGCAGATCCTGGGTGTGCCATCCGAACCCGACCCGGCCTTCCGCTTCCAGCCAGCGGAACTGGTTCGCCATCTTCAGAGGCCAGGGCACGAAATTTTCGGCCCGGTCCATATGGACGAGATCGGGACGGAGGAAGAGCATCAGCGAGGTCTCGGCATCGCCGCCGTGAATGCCGTAGCGGCGCTCTTCCGGCGTGAAGAGACCGTCCGGATAACCGAAGGCGCTCCAGCCGGCGCAGACGACGAACATCTCATGCGTGCGCCGCAGCTCGCGGGCGACGATATCGAGAATCTGCGGCTGGCCGCCATGGGAGTTCAGCAGCACGAGACGACGGATTCCGGCCCGCGCGACGCTCGCGCCGAGATCGAGCAGCAGGGCGGTCAGTGTTGAGGCGGAGAGGGTCAGTGTTCCGAGATAGGCGATATGTTCGTCGCTTTTCCCGACCGCCTGCATGGGAAGGGCTGTTACGGGCAGTGTTTCGGGCGCGCGGTCGAGCGCCATGGAGAGCAGGCCGGCATTGATGCAGGCGTCCACGCAGACGGGGAGATGCGGTCCGTGCTGCTCGATTGCCGCCACCGGCAGGACGGCGACGGTTTCCGGCGGAAGGGTCCGGAACTGACGGGAGACCATTTCCTCCCAGCGACGTGACGGCATCGTATAGGACATCTGTTCCCTGTCTCCTGTGATGATCGACACCCGATTATCGATTCTGCGATGGTTGTGTGACGGATGTGGTGGCGGGGCCGACCTGACCGAGCCAGACCCGGATCGCGTCGAGATCGGCGTCGGGGATCTGCTCCGCTGTGAAGCCTTTCATGACCGCGTCAGGCCGGACCTGTTCCGGGTGACGGACGGTGCGGTCAAAACGCTCTTTCGTCAGACGCCGGCTTACCGGGAGGGGGCCTCCGAGATCCGGGCCTCGGGTTCCGTAACCGGCGCCGGACACGCGATGGCACGGGAGGCAGCTGATCGTGAACACGTCGCGGCCGCGACGGGCCACGCTCCCGGTGGCGGCGGGCAGTTTCGCGTCACGGCCGGGCGTGATCGCCGCCAGATGATCGACCCATTGTTCCCGGTCGATCTTCTCCGCTCCCGGACCTGTCCAGACCAGGGCGAAGGGGCCGATATCCTGTCCGTCTCTCCGGGGCCAGGGCTGCTCCTCGATGGCGATCCAGGCGGAGGTACCGTCGCGGCGCGCCCTGCTGAAAACATCCGGTGGAATCCGGGCGACAAAGTTATCGGTGGCGGCGAAAGAGAGTCCCTGGTCCGATGACGCAACGAGATGCGGGAGTGGCACGGCCGGCACGGAGGCGCCGAGCGGCTCGCCGGAGCGGGAGAGATCGAGGCGGGTGACGTCCGGGCGCCGGAGCAGCGCGGAGGCGGAATACTGTTTCGCGGTCGTCCCCTCCCCTACTGTCAGGATTCCGGAGGCGGCATGAGCGGAAGGCAGGCACAGCAGGCTCATTTCGAGGGCCATGACGACCTTACGGCGCCTGACCGGTCGTGACTGCCGGGCCGATCTCATGTGGTCTCACCCATTTCCACTCCGTTTCATTCCCGGATCGTCATGAGACACCGGTTCGCCGACATTTTACAGCATCAAATCGTTTCCCCGGTGCTGCTTTTTTTGTCTCCTTCAGAGTGCCGATCCTGTGCCATGGATAGTGGCGTCAATTAAGCCCGCGCTGATAAAAAACGGAGGATTGCCATGTCTCCCGAACTGACCCGACTCCCCGCCGGGGGGCGCGTTGCAAAGCTTGTCATGACCGGCTCTCTCGCGGTTTTCGGGCTGCTTGTGGCGTTCAACAACATCACGGATTACGGTTCGAATTTCATGTTCGTTCGCCATGTGCTGGCGATGGACACGACATTTCCGGGCAATGCGCTGACGTGGCGGGCCATCGGCGCGCACTGGGTCTGGCATGGATTTTATGTGCTGATCATCACGGGCGAGGCCCTGACCGGTGTTCTGTTCGCGCTGGCCACATGGGACATGCTGCGGGCGCTGAAATCCGATGACGCGGGGTTCCGGCGCGCCAAACGTTTTGTCCCGCCGGGCACGGCGCTGGGTTTTCTGATCTGGTTTCTCGGTTTTTCCGTGGTTGGCGGGGAGTGGTTCGTCATGTGGCAGTCCCAGCTCTGGAATGGCCAGCAGCCGGCTTTCCGGTTTTTCATGACGATGCTGGGCGTCTGCATTTATGTGATGCAGCCGGAATGAGCGATCCGGGTGCTGCCGGAAAAGCAGCACTGCGCGAAGGAAATGCCTCTTTTAAATTCCTGCGTCATGCCGTTACGATACCGGTATGCATCTGAGCTGAAGGTATATGATGACCTCTGCGAAAATCGGACGACGGGCGACATTTCTGGGCCTTTCCGCCGCGGCCTCCGTGACTGGCCCGATGGCCGCCATGCGGCGCGGCGCGGCGGCTGAGCCGCTCAGGCTGGTCACCAACTGGTATGCGCAGGCCGAGCTTGGCGGGTTCTACAGCGCGCAGGCCGGGGGGCTCTACGAGAAGCAGGGGCTTGCGGTCACCCTGCAGTCCGGCGGCCCGCAGATCAACGCGATGCAGCTGCTGATCGCCGGCGCCTGTGACATGATCATCGGCCAGTCGGAAGCGGTGCTGATGGCGGTTCAGCGGGGCATTCCGCTCGTGACGATCGGTGCGTGCTATCCGAAATGCATGACCGGGCTGACGGCGCATCCGGACGTGACGGATCTGTCCGGGCTGAAGGACCATGAAATCCTGATCAGCACGGAGGGCCGGAGCACGTACTGGCCCTGGCTGCGAAAGACCTATGGCTTCAGGGATTCGCAGGCCGGCGTCTATACGTACAATACGCAGCCCTTCATACATAATCCGAATCTGGCCTTTCAGTCTTTCGTGTCGTCCGAGCCCTGGGCGCTGGAGCAGGCGAAGATTCCGTTCCATTATTTTCTTTTCTCGGACTTCGGGTATCCGACCTATACAAACACTCTGGTCGTCTCGCGAAAGACCTTTACCGAGCGCCGGGACGTGCTGGCGCGCTTTCTCTCGGCTTCCGCGGACGGGTGGCTGACCTATCTCTACGGCGATGCCGGTCCTGGCGACGTCGCCATCCGCCGGGACAATCCGGGGGTGACGACGGAGCATCTGGCGTGGTCGCGTGAAAAGCTCCGTTCTATTCACGCCATGGGGAAAAAGGGCGACCGGCTGTTCTCCATGTCGGATGAACAGTGGGCGAAAATTCAGGACATGGTTGTCGCCTCCGGCGCCGTGGCTGCGAGCGCGAACTGGAAAGACGCCTGGTCCCTGGAGCTGTCGGACGCCCTGACCCAGGTGGTGCCCGCCTGAGAATGCCATGCGGCCGGACCACATGGCCGGTCGGTTGAAAACGGCTTAATACTGAAACAGGATTCCGGAATTTGGTCACAGAAACCGTCACGCTTCAGGCTGTCGAAAAGGTTTTTCCGAACGGTGTTCGCGGTCTGGCTCCGGTCGATCTGAACATCCGCCAGGGCGAGCTGGTCACGCTGATCGGACCGTCCGGCTGCGGCAAGAGCACGCTCCTGAAGCTGATCGCCAGTCTGCATGCCCCCACGGCGGGATCGGTTTCCTGGTGGGGTGGTGATTTCTCCCGTGTCGGCAGCGAGGGCAGACGGCTGTCCTTCGTTTTTCAGGACCCGACGCTGATGCCGTGGTCAAATGTGACGACGAATGTGCGGCTGCCGCTGGATCTGGATGGCGTGCCGCGCGCGGAGGCGGAGGCGCGTGTTCTGCCCGCTCTGGAGCAGGTGGGTCTGAGCCATGCGGCGACGCGGTTTCCGGCGCAGCTTTCAGGCGGGATGCGGATGCGTGTCTCGATCGCGCGGGCGCTGGTGACAAAGCCGGACCTGCTGCTGATGGACGAACCGTTCGGGGCGCTGGACGAATTCACCCGCAACCGGCTGGACGAGGACATGGCGCGGCTCTGCGCGCGGGACGGACTGACGACGATCTTTGTCACCCATTCCCTGTATGAGGCGGCTTTTCTGTCATCGCGGGTGATTGTCATGGCGGCCAGTCCGGGGCGCATTTATGCGGAATATGCGATCGACCCCGGTATGCCACGGGACGAAAATTTCCGGCTCAGCAATGAATTCGCCGCGATCTGCCGGGACCTCAATGCGCTACTGAGTGAAGTATCCCATCTGGATCACCGGACGGAGCAGGCTCAATGACCTCGTCCCGCCTTCTTTCCATCGGCGCTCCGGTTGCTGTCGGCGTGCTTTTCCTCGTGGTCTGGCAGATCATCTGCCGCGTCTGGAACATTCCGCCTTATCTGATGCCGGCGCCGTCCGATATCGGAGCGTCCCTGATGACCAACGGGCCGGTACTGCTGCATGCGCTGCGCAGTACGATGCTGGTTACGCTGATCGCTCTTGGCGTGTCTGTGGTCGCGGGGGTTCTGGTCGCCTTTCTTCTGGTGCAGAGCCGGGTGATCGAACGCAGTCTGATGCCCTATGTCATCATCCTGCAGGTTACGCCCATTGTCGCCATCGCGCCGCTGATCATCATTCTGGTGAAGACGACGATGCCTGCTCTGGTGATCTGCGCAACCCTGATCGCGATCTTTCCGATTATTTCCAATACGCTGCAGGGACTCAGGAGCGTCGATCCGGGCCTTGAAGCTTTTTTCCGGATGCATAAGGCGTCACGCCTGCAGCTTCTGCTGCGCCTGCGTATTCCCGGTGCCCTGCCCATGTTCATGGCGGGGCTCCGCATCTCCAGCGGGCTGGCGCTGGTCGGGGCTGTGGTGGCGGAGTTCGTGGCCGGCACCGGAGGGAACAGTGCCGGTCTGGCTTACGAAATTCTTCAGTCAGGCTTTCAGATGGATATTCCGCGGATGTTCGCGGCGCTGGCGCTCATCACACTGGCCGGCCTTGTTCTGTTCGGCGCCACAGCAGCGCTGCAGCAGCTCGTTCTCCGGCGGTGGCATGAACATGGCTGAGAAACCGGGGGCTGAGAAACCGGAGGCATTGATGCCAGAGGCATGGATAAAGGAGCATCTCCGCTGATGAGCCGGCGCTTTTTCCCTGTTCCGCTTCCCCGCACGGAGGCGATGACTGCCCGCGACGGCACTGTTCTGGTGGCCGATATCTGGCAGCCGGAGGGGGCGGGACCGTTTCCCGTTCTGATGATGCGTCAGGCCTACGGGCGAAAAATCGGCACGTCCCTCTGTTACGCGCCTCCGGAATGGTATGCGGCGCATGGCTATATCGTCGTCATGCAGGATGTTCGCGGGCGGGGTGATTCCGGTGGCGCGTTCACCCTGTTTGAGCACGAGGCGGATGACGGCGCCGATGCTGTCGCATGGGCGGCTGCGCTCCCGGAAAGCAACGGCCGTGTCGGGATGTTTGGCTTTTCCTTTCAGGGGACCAATCAGCTTCTCGCCGCCGGCACGCATTGTCCGGCCCTGAAGGCCGTGGCTCCGGCGATGATCGGGTGGGATCTTTACCACGACTGGGCTTATGAGAACGGGGCTTTCGCGCTGCGGGCGAATATCGGCTGGGCGACGCAGCTGGCGGCGGAAACGGCGCGGCTGGCCGGTGATCATGAGGCGCAGGCGGCGCTGTTTGCCGCCAGCCGGTCTCTGAATTTCTCCAGTCCCCGTCCGGCCTGGCCGGGGCATGACGCGCTGCTCACCCGGTACAGCCATTACGCCCGCTGGCGCGACACATCTGCGGACGATCCTTACTGGAGAACGATCTCTCCCGCGGCGCGTCTGACGGAGATTTCGGCCACCGCTCCGGCGACTCTGCTGATCGGGGGCTGGTTCGACAGCCATTTTCCGGGAACGCTTGCGGCCTATCATGCTCTGAGTCCGCTGATGCCGACGCGGATCGTTGTCGGGCCGTGGGCGCATTTTCCGTGGGACCGTCGTGTCGGGGATCTGGATTTCGGGCCGGATGCCGTCACCGATATCGACCAGCAGCAGATTGCCTGGTTCGACCACTGGCTGAAAGACGAGCCGGCCGTGTCTCCGCTGTCAGGCGCACGTCTTTTCGACATGGGGGCGGATCTGTGGCGCGAGTTTGCGTCTTTCCCTGAGAATAGCGAAGCTTTTGCGCTGTCTGGCTCCGGTCGTGCCGCGATCGACATGCGTGATGGCGTTCTCGGTGTGGCGGATGGTTCCGGGATCGCAGTAGCGACGGAGGTGGTGCCGACGGACTCCGTCACGCTGGACCCCTGGCGGCCTGCTTCGCCCTGCGGGGGTACGTTCGGTCAGCCGGCCGGGCCGGTCGACCGGGCGCAGACGGATGCGCGGTCCGACACGCTCACCTTCACCACCGCACCTTTCAGCACGGCACGGCTGCTGGCCGGGGCCGTCACTCTGGACATTGAGGCTGAGGCGACGGCTTTATCGTTCGACATCCACGCCGTGCTCTCCCGTGTCACGAAAGATGGTGCTGCTTATCCCCTCGCGGAGGGGTATGCGACCCTGAAACCCGGACAGGCGCGTGTGCCGATGCGGGCCACCTGCTGCACGGTCGGCGTCGGGGAGCGGCTTCGTCTGTCGATCTCTCCGGCCTGCTTCCCATGTTTTCCCGTCAACCCCGGTACCGATGCGGACCCGTGGAAGGCTTCTCTCGCCGACCAGCGCGTCCTGACCCTGCGCATTCACCGTGCCGCGTCCCGTCTTCATCTCCCGATGCTGGCCGTGTCCGCAGGACACGGCAAGGAGTGATCATGTCTTTTTTCAAAGCTTCCGTCGACAAGGTTCAGGCGTTCAGAATATCGCCTGACGACACGAACTATTTTGCCATTCTCTTTGACAGAGATGTCGCGAAATGCACATCGGTCGCCGTCGTGGAGATCTTTACCGCTGGTGGCAGGACGCCGCCAAATTCGCATGTCGCGGCCGATGAGCTGTTTTATGTGCTCAGTGGCGAGGGCCGCGCCCACTGTGACGGACAGACGACGGAGTTGCGTAAAGGTGACGCACTGCTGGTCAGACCGGGCTCCGAACATGTTCTTGAAAACACCGGCTCGTCAAAACTCTATACGCTGACGGTCATGATTCCCGATGAGGAGTTCGGCGCCCTGATCCGCCGGGGTCAGCCTGTCGAACTGGATGCAGAAGATATCGCGGTGCTCTGCCGATGAAGAGTCTTGGTTCCTCGCGCCCCAATGTCTGGCAGGTTTCGAAAGAGGCTGTCAGTTTCGTGCGCCCCCCTGCCCTGTCGTGCCCCGTGACGATTCCGGCGCGGCCGCAGATGCTGACATTCGATCTGGCGCGGTCGGCGATCCTCGTCATCGATATGCAGAACGATTTCTGTCATCCCGATGGCTGGCTGGCGAGCATTGGCGTGGATATCGCGCCTGTCCGCAAGCCCATATCGCCTTTGCAGACGGTGCTGCCGGCTCTTCGTCTGGCAGGCGTGCCGGTTCTGTGGGTCAACTGGGGAAATCGTCCCGACCGGTCGAATCTCAGTCCGTCTCTTCTGCATGTTTACAATCCGGATGGTGAGAGTACCGGAATCGGTGATCGTCTTTCGGGTCAGACCGAAGGTGTTCTTGAAGAAGGCAGCTGGAACGCTGCCATCGTCGATGAACTGAAGACTGAAGCGGATGATATTCATGTCGCGAAATACCGGATGAGCGGTTTCTGGGACACGCCACTTGACTCCATTCTGAGAAATCTTCGCGTTGATACGTTACTTTTCGCGGGGGTTAACGTCGATCAGTGCGTTCTCTCGACGCTGGCCGATGCAAGCTGTCTTGGTTATGACTCCATTCTGCTTGAGGATTGCTGCGCCACGACCTCGCCGCAGTACTGTTCCGAAGCGACGCTGTACAATGTGCGGCAGTGTTTTGGATTTACTGCATTATCATCCGAGCTGAACAGTGCGTGCTCTGCGGGTGCCGGGCTGTGATCGCCGGGACCGGACGCGGTATGGTCTGTTGCGATCATGGCATGATCCGGCAGCAGATATCCGGGACTGAAAGCCGTGTCATCGCCATGGCGATTGCCGGATGGGAGATACAGTTCAGATGAGCGCCGCAACGATCAGACGCAGAACATTCCTCGGAGCGGCGGCGACGCTGGCCATGCCCCGGATTGCGCGCGGGGCGACGGAGCCGTTCCGCTTCCTGACCAACTGGTTCGCGCAGGCGGAGCATGCCGGATTTTATCAGGCGCAGGCAAAAGGATATTACAGGGCTGAAGGGCTGGATGTGGTCATCGACCATGGCGGTCCTCAGATCAACAATATTCAGCTGCTTCTGGCGGGACGTTATGACGCCATCATTGGCGGCACGGGAGAGGCGATGCTCTGTGTCCAGCGGAACATGCCCGCTGTCACTGTCGCGACGACCTTTCAGACGTCTCTGGGGGGCATTCTGACCCATCCGGATATTACCCGGTTTTCCGATCTTAAAGGGCATACGATTCTTCTCAGCACGGAGGTGCGGTCGACGCTCTGGCCCTGGCTGCGAGACCATTACGGTTTCGACGATTCACAGGTGCGCCCTTATGGTTATAATGTGCAGCCCTTCATCATCGATCCCAGCCTGGCGATCCAGGGCTTTGCCACCTCTGAGCCCTACGTGCTTCAGAGCAGGAAGATTCCCTACAACTACTTCCCTTTTTCCGATTACACGGTCGCGGATTACGGCAATCCGCTTCTATCGAGGCGCGATGTCGTAACGAAGCGCCGGGACGACGTCGCGCGTTTTCTCCATGCCAGCATGAAAGGCTGGGCGGACTGGATGGAAAACGATCCGGGTCCTGGCAATGCGCTGATCCGCGCTGAAAATCCGATCATGACAGACGATCAGATTGCATGGTCCCGCGGGCAGTTCCGCAAGATCAGCGGATTTGGGCCGGCCGGATCGCATATCGGCACGATACTGCCGGATCGCTGTCGCGCGGTCCGGGATTTCATGGTCGCCACACATCAGCTTTCCGGAGATGTTCACTGGGAAGAAGCGTTCGACTTTTCTTTCGCTCCGGCGATGGATTCCGTTTTTACCTGACAGATTAAGGACCGCGCTGAGATGGCACTGTTGTCGCGCCGAACTTTCCTTGCCGCGTCGGGCTCCGGTCTGGCGGTGGCCGGTGCGGGGCTTTCGCCGTATCAGGCGAGAGCGGAGGGGCTGAAACCGGTCCGGCTGACGCTCTCCTGGTTCGCGCAGGCGCCGGTCGGGGGATTTTTTCAGGCGCTTGCAAAAGGGTTCTACCGGGACGCGGGTCTGGACGTGACGATCGCGAATGGCGGTCCTCAGGTGAATGCGGTGCAGCTTCTGCTTGCTGGTCAGTGTGATTTCATCACCGGCTATGACTTCCAGATCCTGCACGGCGTGGCGGGCGGAATGCCGCTGGTGACGGTCGCGACGTCCTTCCAGCATGACCAGCAGGGCATCATCATGCACGAGCCGGCGACGTCTCTTGCCGATCTGAAAACGAGGCGTCTTCTGATCGCAAGTTCATCGCGCCAGACATTCTGGCCCTGGCTGCGCAAACGGTACGGGCTGAATGACGGACAGGTGGCGCCTTATACATTCAATCTCCAGCCGTTCTTCGTCTCTCCGGATATCGCGTTCCAGGGGTATGAGAGTTCGGAGATGTTCGATGTCGTGCAGAAGAACATTCCTGCCAGATTCTTCCGTCTTTCGGACGAGGGCTATCCTCCTTACGGCACGACGCTCGTGACGACCCGCCCGATGACGGAGCGCGATCCCGGAACGGTTGCGTCATTCGTCCGGGCGTCGCTGCTCGGATGGCGGGATTATCTGCATGGTGATCCATCACCTGGAAATGCTCTTATTCAGAAGGCCTCGCCGCATGAATCGGCGGCCCGCATGGCGTATGGCATCAATGCGCTGAAAACCGCTAAGGTTCTGAACAGTGATGATCCGGCCTTTCATTATATCGGAACCATGACGCAGGACCGGTGGCGCGCGACGCATGAGTTCATGGTGGCCAATGGTCTGATCGGCGCCGACGCGCCGTGGCGGGACGCGTTTACGTCCCGTTTTGCCGACGCAGCGCAGGTGACGCCGCTATGACGGAAATCGATACGGCCCTTTACCGGCACGATCTGGTGATCCGGAACGCGTCCGGCATCCTGACCGGACTGCGCGGTGAGGCGGCGCGACGTTCGGGCGATATCCGCGTTCGCGATGGCCGGATTGTAGCGATCGGCGATATCGCGCCTTTGCCGGGCGATGAGGTGCTGGATGCGCGGGGCGGTATCGTCACTCCCGGCTTTGTCAGTGTTCATCATCATCTTTTCCAGAGCGTCCTCAAGGCTGTGCCTTCGGCCATCAATGCGCGGCTTGAGACATGGCTTCGTCTTGTTCCGGTTCATTACTGGCATAAGATCGACGAAGAGGCTCTGCAGGTCGCGGCGGAAATCGGGATTGCCGAGCTTCTTCTGAGCGGCTGCACGCTGGTCAACGATCATCATTATCTGTTTTCCGACCGCTATGGATACGATCCTGCCGCGGTGCTTTTCGATACGGCTGAACGTCTGGGCATAAGACTGGCGCTTTCACGCGGCGGCACGACACGGGACCGGTCCTATGACACGGACGATGTTGTGCCGATGCCGGTCGAGACCCTCGATGTCATGCTGGCGCGGGTGCAGGATCTCACGACACGCTATCACGATGCCGGTCCGGACAGCAGCCGGAAAATCCTGCTGGCTCCGAACACGCCGACCTGGGGCGCGACGCCGGAGGAACTGAAGGCAATGGCGGCGGCGGCGCGGCAGATGGGTATCGGTCTTCATTCGCATCTCTCCGAGACGGATCATTACGTCTCCTGGTGCCGCGAGGTTCATGACTGCCGGCCGGTGGAATTTGTCGCGCGGCATGACTGGGTGGGACCGGACGTGTTTTTCGCTCATCTGGTGCATGTCGATCAGGACGAAATCGCCGTGCTGGCCGCGACGGGCACCGGGATGGCGCATTGTCCGCAGAGCAACTGTCGTCTCGGGTCGGGCATCGCGCCGGCGGCGGCTCTGGACCGGGCCGGCGGGCGTGTGGCGATGGGCGTCGACGGGGCTGCCTCGAATGAAGCCTGCGACATGGCGAGCGAGATGCATGCGGGCTGGATGGTTCAGCGCGCGGTCGGGGGCGCGGATGCCGCTTCTGTCGAGGATGTGGTCCGCTGGTCCACGACGGCGGGAGCGGCGATGCTCGGCTACGAGGAGCTGGGGGTGGTCGCGGAGGGGCGGATCGCGGATCTTGTCGTTCACGGGCTGGACGATCCGCGACATGCGGGTCTGCATGATCCGCTGGCCGCGCCGGTTGTCTCCGGCGGGAGCTCGGTGCGCCATGTTCTGAAAGCCGGCCGGCCGGTGGTCACTGACGGGGTAATTCCCGGGTTCGACATGCCTCGTCTGATTGCGCGGGCGAGAGAGGTGGTCGCGCGGCTCGGATAATCCGCTCAGGCGGTTTCCGGCAGAAGCGCCTCGATCCGCTCGACGAGAAACGGCAGCAGCGGATTGGTGTTGCGGGCGTGTGCGATGACCGAGAAGCGCTGGGGCTGCAGCTCCGCATCGCGGAAGGGCAGGAATTTCAGCATCCGTTCACGCTGTTCTCTGATGATATCGAGCGGGGTCAGATATGTTATCGCTTCGCCCCTCATGGCCATCTGGCGCATGAATTCGATCGAGTTCGTCTCCATGGCGGGGCTGAACGCCAGGTTCTGACGGTTATAGAATTCTTCGAGATGAGGCCGGATCGCCATCGTTTCGTCCGCGACGACCAGCGGCCAGGCTTCACATTCATGTACGCTGACTGATTCCTGGCACGCCAGGGGATGTGTGGCGCTGACCACCGCTCCCAGTGTTACGGACCGCGAACAGATGACCCGCAGCCCGGCTTCTCCGGGCAGGTCGAAACCGACGCCGATATCCGCTTCTCCGTCCTGGACGGTACGCACCAGCTCCGGCTGTCCGAGCCCCATGAGGTGAACTCTCACATTCCGGTGCGTTTTCCTCAGATCCGTGAGGGCGTCGGGCAGGAGCGCCGTGACGGGGCCATCCATTCCCGCGACGACGATTTCGCCTCTGTGCAGTCCCCGCACTTCGTCGATCAGCTTGCGGGTGTGGCTCATCCCTCTGAGCGTCTCGCGCACGTGAGCGAGCAGAATTTCCCCGGCTGCCGTCAGAACGAGTTTTCGGGGCAGGCGCTCGAAGAGTGGTGTGCCGAGTTCCGCTTCCAGAGCCAGAATCTGCCGGTTGATCGCGGTGGATGCCACGTTGAGCTGCTCTCCGGCTTTGCGGATCGAGCCGCATCGGGCCACCGTGTCGAGATAGGCAAGGACGCGACTGTGCAACAGGACTCTCCGCAGGGACTGGCGGCGTTGCGGGGTGCGCAGGTTTTCAGGACCGCCGGATTGCGGGAAGAATGACCCTCTGGGGACAGACCGTCAATCAGTGTGCCGGCGGGTGCCCGATCTGATCGGCGTTTCCGGGAGGCCGGTTCTTTTTGTCGGGTGGTCTCAGGGCGAGGGCCGGTTCTTTGTGAAGGCCCCGGAGAGCGGGTTATCGGTGCTTTCTCCCGCGGTTATGGGGCCTGCGGGGGTGACTAACGGCGCTGTTTCCTTAACCTGCCCGTGAAACTGCCTGTAAATTATAAAGATGTTTCTGACGAAACTTTTTCGGGAAGCTGCTCGGGAACGCCGCCTTTTTGAAAAAAGGCGGCACCCAAAAACTTTTATTATTCAGGATCTGCAGGGATCATGCTGCCGGTTTCGTATCCATCATCGGAGACGCAACCGGAGCTTTTCCGGGCTTCGCTCTGAGCAGAAGCTGGATAACGCACCATGCCAGCACATAGGCACTGCTGCAGACGATGAACAGAAGATAATACCCTGTCGTGATGCTGTTGATATGGCGGTAATGATCCAGAACGATACCGATTCCGACCGGAAACAGGATGCCACCAATGGAGCCAGCCATTCCGCCAATCCCCTGGACGGAGGCGATCATCTCCTTTGGGAAATAGTCGGCCGGGATCGAGTAGATATTCGCGGACCAGCCCTGATGCGCGCCGGCGGCCACGCTGAGCAGCGCGACCATCAGCCACATCGAGTTCACCTGTGCGGAGACTGAAAGAGGCACGACCAGGAGCGCCATGATCAGCATGGTCAGCCGCCGGGCCGATGCGACTTTCCATCCATGTCCGATCAGAAAAGACGAGGCCCAGCCACCGCCGACGCTGCCAATGGAGGTCGAGCAGTAAACAACCATCAGCGGAAAACCGAGATGCTGCAGGTCGAGATGGTAACGGTCGGCGAAATAGGAGGGCAGCCAGAAGAGGATGAAGAACCAGATCGGATCGGTCATGAACTTTCCGATCGCGAAAGCCCAGGTCTCTTTCATTTTCAGCAGGTCGATCCAGCGGCCTTTAAATTCCGGCACGTCGTTCTCCGCCGGGCTCTGTCGGATATACCGCAACTCATCTGCCTGGAGGGCGGGCGTGTCTTCGGGCAGGCGGTAGATGCGCAGCCAGATCGCCAGCCAGATGAAGCCGGACAGGCCGGTGATGATGAACGCGGCCTGCCAGCCCCACATGACGGCGAGCCACGGCACCGTCGCAGGGGCCATGATCGCGCCGATGCTGGTTCCGGCGGTGACGACGCCAATGGCGAGCGAGCGCTCTTTTGCCGGGAACCATTCCGAGACGGCTTTCAGGGCGGACGGGAAGTTTCCGGATTCCCCGAAGCCGAGCAGTCCCCGGACGATACCGAAACTGACCGTTCCGCCGACGATGGCATGGCCGATGGAGGCGAGGCTCCAGCTCATCATGCAGAACGCATAGCCAAGACGTGTGCCGATTTTATCGATCACTTTCCCGCAGGAAAGAAAGCCTGCCGCGTAACAGGCCTGGAAAATGATCACCAGATAACTGTAATCCCTTTCAGACCAGCCAAATTTCTGCTCGAGCAGCGGCTTGAGCAGGCTGAGAACCTGCCGGTCAACGTAATTGATCGTGGTGGCGGCAAAGAGCAGACCGCATATCATCCAGCGATATTTTCCGTTCATAACGCCCTCCGGTTTTTCTTTTTGCGGGCACAGCGGCACCCGTTTTTCTGGGGACAGAACTTTTTTCAATCTCGCACCAGAGTGGCGACTGACGCAATATCCTGTGTCCGGTTAACAGATTTACGCAATCTTATATCGTCGAACGTTCCGCTGTCCTGACTGTTTCACCGCCCCGAGCCATCAGCGAAATAAAAATCGCGAGACTGATGCCCACGGTTACGGCAAGGACGGTGCTGTAAGACCAGCCTTCATGCGTGGCGAGCCAGGCCTGTACCGTCGCGTTGGCGGAGGTGAGCAGGAAGCCGATCTGATAGACGAAGCCCGAGAATGTGCTGCGGATCGCGGCCGGCGCCAGTTCGTTGAGATAGGCAGGCATGACGCCATAGACGCACATGACGAGAAACTGCATGGCCACGGCTGAAAGCATTGTTGCCGGCAGGTCCGCAGCCATGGCCCAGAAAGGCAGAACCGCAAAGATGGCGCATGCGGCGAAGACGATCGCGCGACGGCGGCCATAACGCTGTGACAGCGCGCCGCCGCAGAGACAGCCGGCGACGGCGGCGATATTGTAGGCCACAGCGACCAGGGCGACGGCATGCACGGTCAGGCCGCGTTCCGTTCGCAGCATGGTCGGGTAGAGATCCTGAGTCGCGTGGCTGAAGGTTGCGCCCGCGCTCATGAACAGAACGGCAAAGCCCAGGAGAGTCCACTGGCCTGTCATGTTCTGCCGGAAAGAGATGGTTCCCGTGCGGTCCTTCCGGCTGGCGGTCTGATAAACCGGCAGCGTGATGCGCAGGATGACGACACAGAGCGCCACGCCCATACTGACCAGATACATGCCGCGCCAGCCTGCAGTTTCGTAAATCAGCCCATACAGAACGGCGGCCAGAAGGTAGCCGGCGGGATAGCCGGACTGGAGGAGTCCGGAAACGAGGCCTCTTTTTCCCGGCGGGATGCTTTCCATTGCGTAGGACGTGCAGACGCCCCATTCTCCGCCCATCACCAGTCCGAACAGCGCCCGGAACAGGAGAAAAACGGACAGGGAGGGGGCGAGGCAGACACCGGCTTCACAAAGCACGAAGGCGATCATGTTGCCGGCGAGCACACGTTTTCGCCCGAAATTATCGGCCAGCCAGCCGACGCTCAGCGCGCCGAAAATCCGGGTGGCGAGCGGCAGGGACATGGCCCAGGTCATGGTTGTGAGATCGGTGGAGAAATCGTGCGCGATGCCGCTGAGCGCGAAAGCGGTAATGAAGAAATCGAATGCGTCCATCGTCCAGCCGCCGAAGCAGGCTGCGACGATGTGAACCTGCTGACGTCCTGAGATCATTCCGTTTCTCTTTTCACCCGGTGAATCTGGCATGATTCAGAACTGAGAGGTCAGGCGGAAGCCGGCCAGCAGGGCATCCGGATAAACGTGGTTTCCGTCGGGATGAATGATGTATTGCAGATCAGGAAACAGCTTGATTCCACGGCTGATGAAGGCCGTATAGGTCAGTTCGAGGACCTGGAAATTCGTCTGTGGGGCCGCCACGCCATTGAGGAGCGGCAATCCCAGATCGGCCTGCATCTCCTGCTCACGCGTGATTTTGTGATTGACGGTTTGTCTTGTCCAGAAAAACGAAATGGCGTCCGTGATTCTGGCCGGGAACATACCCTGTGAGATAATGCCGAGTGTATACTGGCTCTGATTGGGCAATGATGCGCCCATGTTGAAGCCAGCGAGGCCGAAAAGAATGAGGCCCTGGTTCGCGGCGGGACCGAAGCGGTAAACCATCTGATCCGCGCCGACATACCACGCGCCGCGCTGCCTTTCGGTTTTTCCGGGCAGGTGCGAAACCAGTTTCGGGCGACCGTCGATGGAGGTGAACGGATCGGGATGATCGGAGGTATCGACATAACCGCCGAGCTTGTAGTGGCCGGTCAGTTTATTCCGTCCGAGGGAGGGTTCCCATCCGATTTCCATCGGGATGACAAATCCCTGCTGCACGAACGAGAAATTGAATCCGGCGCGGCCGCCTTCCGTTGGCGACACTTCGTACAGACCGGCCTGAGCGTAAAGATGGTAGCCCGGATTGACGCGTGCCATGATCCCCCATTGCGAGAACGGCCAGGAACGCCATTTGGAAGAATTGGACAATCCTGACGGATGGGCGCAGGTGATCATGTTCATTGCGTAACAGCCAAGATAGGACGTGCCGAATTTCATATTCGCGGGCATTCGTCCGAAATCGATGACGAGCTTTTTGTTCAGCAGCGATTCCTCGAAATACATGTAGACGAGCTTGTAGAGCACGTTGCCGCCCGCGCCGTAATCTTCCTGTGGCTGGATCAGGGATGTGACGCCCATATAGTCGGTCGCGACATTGCGACCGGCGCGCTGGACACCCAGCATATGGAATGACAGTCCTTTCCAGTGAAGCATTTTTTCGAAATCGATATCGCCTCCCATGACCACCTGATGGGTGTAGTCGAAGCCTTTTCTGCGGCCGCCCGCGACGTCACCGAGGCTTTCGATCAGGTATGTCAGGGTAAAGGCGAAGCCGTAATCCTCCATTTTCGTCCTCAGGCCACCGATGGTGCCGAGAATACGGTCGTCTTTTGGAACCACGCGCACTTCCGACCATGCCGATCCGAGGGCGCTTGCGGCCATGCCGGTCCGCTCCCGCTGCTGGGAGGAGGCGGCGGCGTTATCGGCTTCCATGAAACGGACGATGCTGCCATCGTCCCAGAAATTTCGCCTGGGTTTTTCTTTTACTGCCGATTTCTCTGCGGCCGGTTTAGCGGAAGATGGCGTCTGATCCTGTGCTGAAGCAGTCTGCATCCATATGGTAAAAAGGAAAATGACGGGAATACACCCCATCATTCTCCGCAGGGAGATGTTTTTCATGGCACACGGCAACCAGAATAATCCGGGGTTTCCGGCTTCCGGACACACGGGTCCGTCAGCAGGTTACGCCGTTATGTGAATGAAACCGTCGTACACCGAAGTGCTGCGGATACAGCCATCAGGGCGCGCAGACCCTGACGGTCTCAGATCGCAGCCATCATCTTTTTCTGTTGTCTCTGAGTGTCATCTGGTCATCTTTCTTTTTTTATTAACCAGTGGTGAGAATCTGACCCGTTCGTGAATGTTACCACGCTTTTTATCAGGCCGATTCTTATTAAGTAACCAGATAGGGCGTTATGGCGCGCGCGTCAATTCCCCGGGCAGATATTCCCGCGATTCTGAAGACTATTTCCGGCGGAGGTGACTGCTGGTGGCAAACTCACCCACTCCGCCCTGCGGTGCCCGGTCTCCTCTCAGATTTTTTCCGTCAGTTCCGGAAGAATCCTGAAGAGATCTCCGACCAGACCGTAATCGGCCACCTGAAAGATTGGCGCATCCTCATCCTTGTTGATGGCAACGATGATGCGGGAATCCTTCATTCCGGCCAGATGCTGAATCGCGCCGGAGATGCCGACTGCGATGTAGAGATCGGGCGCCACGATCTTGCCGGTCTGCCCGACCTGCCAGTCATTGGGGGCGTATCCGGCGTCGACCGCCGCACGGCTGGCGCCGACAGCGGCGTCCAGCTTATCGGCGAGCGCGGTGATCTGGTGGAAATTTTCCGCCGATCCCAGACCACGGCCACCAGAGACGACGATTTTCGCTGAAGTGAGATCGGGTCTTTCGGAGGTGATGGTTCTGTCCTCGACCCATTCGGACAGGCCCGGATCGGGCGGGACGCTGATGGAGGTGACGGGAGCCGGCCCACCGGCGCCGACGGGAGAAAAACCGGCGGTGCGGACGGTGAAGATTTTGATCGGGTCGGCTGAGCGGACAGTCTGAATGGCATTGCCGGCATAGACGGGTCGCTCGAATGTTTCGGCGTCCTTTATTGCCGTCACGTCGGAGAGGACCATGGCTTCCAGCAGCATGGCGGCTCTCGGCAGCGCATTCCGCGAAAACGCCGTCGCGCCGGCCGCGATATGTGTGTAATCCCCGGCCAGGCTTCTGATCAGGGCGGCGAGCGGCTCGGCGAGACCGTGCGCGAAGGAAGGATCGTCCGCCAGCAGGACTTTCGAGACACCGGCCAGTTTCGCCGCCTCTTCGGCCGCGCCGGCGCTGTTGCCGCCTGTCACCAGGACGTCTGCGTCTCCCAGCGGCGCGACGGCGGACAGGGTGCGGGCGAGAAGATCGGTAAGGAGATGGCCGTCATGCGCTTCGGCCAGAACCAGAACGGACATCAGATGACTCCTGCTTCATTTTTCAGTTTCGACAACAGCTCATCGACGGACTGTATCTTCACGCCTGCCTGACGCTGACGGGGTTCGGTGGCGCTGACGACCGTGAGATGCGGGCGCGTGTCGACGCCGAGATCCGCCAGCGCCAGTTCCTCCAGCGGCTTTTTCTTTGCCTTCATGATCGCGGGAAGAGCCACATAGCGCGGCTCGTTCAGACGCAGGTCGGTTGTGACGACGGCCGGCAGCTTCAGGCGGATCGTCTGAAGGCCGCCGTCGATTTCCCGTGTGACCAGCGCGCTGCCTTCATCAATTCTGACGGCGGAGGCGAATGTGCCCTGCCCCCAGCCGAGCAGGGCGGCGAGCATCTGACCGGTGGCGTTCATATCGTTGTCGATCGCCTGTTTGCCTGCGATCACCAGTTCCGGCTTTTCCGTCGCCACGACTTTCGCGAGGATGCGGGCAACGGAGAGCGGCTCCAGATCCTGACTGACATCATCGCCGGATTTAACGAGAATGGCGCGATCGGCGCCCATGGCAAGCGCTGTCCTCAGCGTGTCCTTTGCCTGTGGCACGCCGATAGAGACGGCGACGATCTCGGTGGCGATGCCCTTTTCCCTGAGGCGCACCGCTTCTTCGAGGGCGATTTCGTCGAACGGGTTCATCGACATTTTGACGTGGTTCAGGTCCACGCCGGAGCCGTCGGGCCGGACCCGGACGCGCACGTTGTAATCGACGACACGTTTGACCGGAACGAGAATTTTCATAAGGCTCTCCGTTTTTCAGCAGACGGTGCGAAAGCGTTCTGTCATGACATCCAGCACTTCGGCCGGGTCGCGTTTCCACCAGTTGTTCGCAGAGAAAATTTCAACCTCGCAGAAGCCGTCATAACCGGCGCCCTCGACGGCCGCGCGGAGGCCTTTCAGGTCGGCTACGCCGTCTCCCATCATGCCGCGATCCACCAGAAAATCCGTGGTGTGGGCCAGCCAGTCACAGAGATGGAAGCCGAAGATGCGCGGGCCGGCGCGCCTGAGCTGACGGGGCAGGTCCGTGTCCCACCAGACATGGTAAACATCGATGGCGACACCGAGGATATCGGAACTGAGGGCGTCGCACAGATCGAGCGCGTCCCGCGTGGTCGTCAGGCAGGAGCGGTCTCCGCCGTACATCGGGTGCAGCGGCTCCAGGGCCAGTCTGACGCCGCAGGATCGGGCATGATCCAGCACGGGCGCGAGCCGGTCGGCGACCAGACTGAGACTGCCGGGAATGCCCTTTGTGCCCGGCTGCACGCCGCCGGTGACGATGGTAAGGATATCGCCTTCCAGCGCGGCGGTCTCGTCGATCGCCCTGTAAAAATCGTCGGTGATTTCGGACGGGTTCTGAAAGCCGAGCGGGCCTGTCAGGAAGGGAGAGCGGCAGAGGCCGACGACTTTCACGCCGGTCTCACGCGCCCGGCGTCCGATTTCAGCGGCGCGTCCCGCGATTTCCGGCCGCCAGAAGACGATACCGCCGATGCCGCGTTCGGCGCAGGCGTCGAGCGTGCGCTCCGGGGACCAGCCGGCCCCGGCACCCGGAACATTGTGACCGAGCGTGGCCGTGTTGAGCGCCAGCGCGGAATGATCCCGGCTGAAATCGCGCATCAGTCGGCTCCGTAGAGCGCGAGCAGGGACTGCATGCGACGGACTGCGAGATCGGGTTCCCGCAGCAGGCCGCAGCCATCCGCAAGACGGAAGATTTCCGTGAAGTATGGCAAAGGCCGCATCGACTGCGCGCCGTTCAGCATGATGAAGTGATTCTGAAATCCGTTGAGCCAGGCGAGGAAGACGACGCCGGTTTTGTAATACTGCGTCGGGGCCGCGAACATCAGCCGCGCCAGGGGGACGGTGGGATCGAGCAGTTCGTGGAAACCGGCCCTGTCCTCCTCCCCCAGCCGGCTGACCGCGCTGGCGGCGAGAGGGGCGATCGGGTCGAAGATTCCGAGCAGGGCGTGGCTGTAGCCCTGGTCGTCGCCGGCGATCAGTTCGGGATAGTTAAAGTCATCGCCGGTGTACATCTTCACGCCTTCGGGCAGGCGGCGGCGCATGACGATTTCCTTCTCCTTGTCGAGGAGGGAGATCTTGATGCCATCCACTTTCGCGACGTTCTGGCCGATCATCTCCAGAACAGTTTCCAGCGCCTCGCTGAAATCCCGCGCGCCCCAGTATCCGGCAAGGGCGGGATCGAAAGCCTCGCCGAGCCAGTGCAGCACGACGGGCTGGTCACAGGCGCTGAGAACCTTCGCATAGACGCGAAGATAGTCTTCCGGCCCCTTCGCCACCCTGACCAGGGCGCGGCTGGCCATCAGGATGATGCGTGCGCCGGCTTTCTGGATGGCCTCGACCTGTTCCATATAGGCGGCGATAACATCATCGACGCTGCGGGCGTCCGCCGGGTCGAGGTGGTCGGTGCCGCAGCCATTGACGACCCTGGCGTGTGGCAGCTCGGCTTTTGTACGGCGGATCAGTTCGAGCGCGCCGGTCCAGTCCAGGCCCATGCCGCGCTGGGCGGTGTCCATCGCCTCCGCGATGCCCAGTCCGAGACCGGTGAGGTGATGGCGGAAGGCCATCGTGGTTTTCCAGTCGATCTTCGCCGGGCCGGAGGGCGGCGTGTCGCTGAACGGATCGGCTGTGACATGGGCGGCGGAATAGACGATGCGGGCCGGGTGCGCGGACAGGGGCACATGCGGCGCGGTTTTGCCGGTCAGATGATAATCCGTTTTCCGGCCTTCTTTATCGGGAAGTGCTATTTTCATGGCCGTTCTCAGAAGCGGGGCACAAGCATTCCGGCATCCGCCGAAATGACCTGGCCTGTGGTGTAAGGGAGTTTTCCGGATGCGAGGCTCGCGACGATACGGCCGATCTCCGCCGGTTCACCGACGCGGGGCAAAAGCGTCAGTCCCTCTTCCGCGCGTTTGCGGTACTGGTCGATGACGGGTGCGGTCATTTTCGTGGCGATGAGGCCTGGCTGCACGTCGTAGACCGCGATGTTTTCCGGACCGAGACGCACGGCAAGGGTTCTGGAGACCATCGCCGCGGCAGCCTTGGAGGCGCAGTATTCCGAGCGGGCCGTTGCGACGGCGACGGCGTTGGAGGATGTGATATTCACAATGGAATGAAACAGGTTTTCCGGACGGTCGCGGGACAGAAGGCGGCGGGCGAAGGCCTGGGAAAGGAAGAACATCGCCCGTGCATTGACGGAGAAGCAGCGGTCCCAGCTTTCCTCTGTCACATCCAGCAGATCACCGCGTTTCAGGACGCCGACACCGGCATTGTTGACCAGCGTGGTCAGCGGGCCGAGTTCGGCTTCCACCCGCGCGAGACAGCCGGCCTGTCCCCGGAGGTTCGAGACATCGAACGCGATTCCGATGACCGGGACATCGAACGTGGAAAGATGCTTTACCGCATTGCGGAGTTCCTCGTCATCCGTCAGTCCGTTGACCGCCAGCGCGAAGCCCTCTTTCGCGAGGGCCTCGGCGGTCGCGAGACCGATGCCGCGCGACGCACCGGTGACGAGCGCCGTCTGTCTCATGACGTGGCGCCTTTGCGCAGGAGTTCGCGCGCGATGATCATGCGCTGGATCTGGTTCGTGCCTTCGTAGATCTGGGTGATTTTTGCGTCACGGTAGAGGCGCTCGACCTCGAAGCCCCGGATGTAGCCGGAGCCGCCGAACACCTGCACCGCATCCGCCGTGCGGGCCACGGCCATGTCGCCGGCGAAGCATTTCGCCATCGAGCAGGAGCGTGTGGCGTCGAGCCCCCGGTCGATCTTCATGGCGGCGGAGTAAACGAGGAGGCGGGCGGCCTCGATATCCTTCGCCATATCGGCCAGCAGCCACTGGACGCCCTGGAATTCGGAAATCTGCTTGCCGAACTGTTTGCGGGTGCCGGCGTAGTCGACCGCCGCTTCCAGCCCGGCCTGGCCGATGCCGACGGCCAGCGCCGCGATGCCGACGCGGCCTTTGTCGAGCACGCTCATCATCATGTGGAAGCCCCGGTTCATTTCGCCGAGCAGGGCGTTCGGCCCGAGGCGGACTTCCGAGAAACCCAGTGCGCCGACCTGGCTGGCGCGCTGACCCATCTTGTGTTCCTTCGGGCCACGTTCGACGCCTTTCGCATGCAGGTCCACGATGAAGATGGACATGCCGCGATTGCCGGCTTCCTTGTCCGTGCGGGCGAGGACGAAGCCGGTATCGGCGACGGGGGCATTGTGAATCCAGATCTTGCCGCCGTTCAGTACCCAGCCGTCACCATCTTTTACGGCGGTGGTGCGGATGCCGGAGACATCCGTGCCGGCTTCCGGCTCGGTGATGCAGTAAGCCACCTTGCGCTTCATGGACATCACGTCCGGCAGCATTTTCTGCTGTTCGGGTGTGCCGTGGCGGACGAGCAGGGTGGAGATCAGTTCCACGAGGCCGCACTGATCGGCGATGCTGGCGTAACCGCGTGACAGCTCTTCCATGACGACGGCATAGGTCAGCGTGTCGAACCCCGGTCCGCCGAGGTCTTCCGGCACGGCGATGCCGAACAGGCCGAGTTTGCCCATTTCTTCATAGATTTCGGAGGGAAAACGCTCTTCACGATCCAGCGCCTCGGCAGCGGGACGAATGACGGCGTTTACGAAATTCCGTGTCGTGTTGCGGACTTCTTCCTGCGTTTCGTTGAGAAACATGATCGGCTCCGGATTTGTATCTGAATAAGGCTGTTATGAAGACGGGAAGGTTTCAGAGTTCGAGGCCCATGGGCGCATCGCGGAACAGGGCGGCGTCCATCTCCTTCAGATCGGGGGCGACGTGCAGCTGGCCGGTAGCCTGATCGATGACATCACGCTGCAGGTCTATGCCGGGTGCGATTTCGGTTACGGTCAGTCTGCCGTCGAGAAGTCTGATGACGCAGCGCTCCGTGACGTAGCTGATCTCCTGGCCGGTTTCCGTCGCCCTGCGGCCGGAGAAGCTGACCTGGGAGACTTCCGGCACGATCTTTGCGATCTTACCTTCGCGGTCGATGACCAGTCTGCCGTCCTCGATGTGCATTTTCGCGCCGGCGTTGAAATTTCCTGAGAAAATAATGCGTTTTGCGCGACTGGTGATATCGACGAATCCGCCGGCGCCTGCGGTGCGATGTGGTGTGGCGGCGAGACGGCTGACATTGACGGAGCCGTCCTGGCCGATTTCGAGGAAGGAAAGCAGCGAGCAGTCGAAGCCGCCGGCCTGGAAATAGGAGAACTGGTGCGGCGAGGCGACGAAGGCTTCGGCGTTGGCCGCGCAGCCGAATTTGAAGTCCAGCAGAGGGACACCGCCGACGGCGCCCTGTTCGATGACCCAGGTGACGGCGCCGTGCTGACCTTCCTCCAGGAGAATACGCGGCACGTTCGCGGAGATTCCGAAACCGATATTGACGGCCCAGCCATTTTTCATCTCCCGGGCGACACGGCGGGCCATGGCCTTGTTCGGGCCGAAAGCGGGGATGTCGAAAGTGGAGAGCGGGCGGAAGATTTCGCCGGAGATGCCGGGATCGTACAGCGTGGCGGTGGTCTGGAGCTGATCGGGGGCTTCCACGACGAAGTCCACGAGGATGCCGGGCACGCGGACATCGTGCGGTTTGAGCGTGCCCTGGGCGGCGACGCGGCGCACCTGGGCGATGACGATCCCGCCGTTGTTGTGGGCGGCGAGCGCCATCTCCATGGCGCCGAGCGTGGCTCCTTCCTGCTCGAAGGTCAGGTTGCCTTTTTCATCGGCGGTGCTGGCGCGGATGATCGCGACATCCGGTTGCAGGGCCGGGAAATAGAGCCATTCCTCGCCTTCGAATTCCATGGTTCGGACGATGGGACGTTCGCGGGCGGTGGCGTTCATCGCGCAGCCGTCGCGGCGCGGATCGGCGAAGGTGTCGAGCCCGACTTTCGTCAGCACGCCGGGGCGTCTGGCCGCGCCCTCCCGCAGCATGTCGAACACGATGCCGGAGGGAACATTATAGGCTGTGAGGTTTTCTTCCAGGATGCGCTGCCAGATGAGAGGCGGTTCGGCATTACTCGGGCCTGAGGGATAGGAGCCGCCGATGATGCGCGAGATCATGCCTGGTCTGGCCAGATGGTCGACGCCCTTTGTGCCGAACATGTCACCCGCGCAGATCGGGTGAATGGTGGTCAGATTTTTCGGCACCCCTTCCGCCGCGAAACGCTGTCCGAGCGCTTCCAGGACGGCATCGGGGCACAGAAGCCCGGAAGAGGAATTGACGGCGACCATTGCGCCGTTCTGAACGTGGCTGACAGCTTCAGCGGCTGTTCTGACTTTTGTCATGGCTCCGGTCCGTTTTCTTATTATGTATCTAACCAGATGGTTACTTATAACATGCACTGAAAAACCGTGCTCTGGCAAGACGCAGTTTCGTGAACTGCCGGAGCACGGAAGCAGCGTCCTTCTCAGGCGTTGCCCTGGATGAAATCGGCCGCCCGCTCCCCGATCATGATGGTGGCGGCATTGGTGTTGGACCCGAGCAGAGAGGGCATGACGGAGCTGTCGCAGATCCGGATGCCGTCAAGGCCGTGAACCCGCAGACGCGGATCGACCACGGTGTTTTCGTCCCGGCCCATCCGGCAGGTGCAGGTCGGGTGGTAGGAGGTCCGGCCATGCGCGCGCGCATAGGCGCGAAATGACTCCGTGGTGGGTGTTTTATCCCCGAAGAAGCAGATCTGCCGGATGTATTTCCGGAGCGAGGGCTGGGAGAACATCTCGTAGCTCAGCCGCACGCCCTCCGCCGCGACCCGCAGATCGTCCGGGTCGGCGAGGAAGTTGGGGTCCACCAGCGGGTTTTCGCGTGCGTCGGCGGATTTCAGTCTGACCGTGCCGTGTGATTTCGGGCGCAGCACGTAACTGTTCAGCGTGATTCCCGAACGTCCGTCCGGGACCGACATCACGCCGGCTTCCGCGCCGGCTCCGGCGAGGAAATGAAACTGCACGTCGGGGACATCGGATGACGGGTCGGCGTACCAGAAGGCTCCTGCCTCGACGACGTTGGAGGTGGCGGGGCCGGTGCCGAACAGGGTGTACTGCAGGCCCACCCACATCATCTTATGCAGTTTGTTATACTTATCGAGGCTTTCACTGCCTTTCAGTTCCGCGACGATATCGACACCGAAATGGTCCTGAAGGTTTTCGCCGACGCCGGGCAGGTCCTGCACGACCGGGATGCCGTGCTCGCGCAGATGCTTCGCCGGTCCGACGCCGGAGAGCATCATCAGCTTCGGCGTGCCGATGGCGCCCGAGGTGACGAGCACTTCCTGGGCAGCGGTAACGGTGGTCAGCGCGCCGTTGGCGATATACTGCACGCCGGTCGCGCGCGTGCCGCTGAAGGTGACTTTCAGGACGAGCGCCCGCGTTACGACCGTCAGGTTCTTGCGGTTCATCACCGGACGCAGATAACCCACCGCCGTCGAGCAGCGCCGTTTATCGCGGATAGTCATCTGATAGATCCCGGCGCCTTCCTGTGAAGGGCCATTGAAATCCGGGTTATAGGGCAGGCCCATTTCCTGGCAGCTCCGCACGAAGGCGAGGCTGGTCGGGTTGGGATCGCCGAGGCATGAGACGCCCTGCGGTCCGTCGGTGCCGTGCCACCTGCCGGCCAGGACGCTGTTCCCTTCCGAGCGGATGAAATATTTCTGCACATCGCTGAACGCCCACCCGTCGGCGCCTTCCCTTGCCCACCGGTCGAAGTCGGAAGGGTGGCCGCGTGTGAACACTTCGGCGTTGATCGAGGAGCCGCCGCCCAGGACGCGGCCCTGCACGTAGGGTATGCGCCGGTTATCGGCGTGCTTCTGTGGCTCGGAGACGAGCCCCCAGGTCAGCGGGCCGCTGGTCATTTTGGCGAACCCGACCGGCATGTGGATCAGCGGGTTTGTGTCCCGCTTCCCGGCCTCGATAAGGCACACACTCACCGATGGGTTTTCGGACAGGCGGGCGGCCAGCACGCATCCTGCGGAGCCTCCGCCAACGACGATATAGTCAAATCCCTTTGTCATTACGAAATCCAGTGCGTACGCTTGTTGGTTTCGATGTGGACCGTCTTGATCTGGGTATATTCCTCGACGCCGTAAATTCCGGACTCCCGCCCCCAGCCGGACTGCGCGAAGCCGCCGATCGGTGTTTCCGGGCCGCCGCTCATGATGGTGTTGACCCAGAACCGGCCCGCGCGGACGCCGCGTGTCACTGTCAGCGCCTTGCTGAGATCTTTCGTCCAGACCGATGCGGAGAGCCCGTATACCGTGTCGTTGGCCAGCGAGATCGCTTCAGCGACGCTGTCGAAACGGAAGGATGAGAGGACCGGGCCGAAGATTTCCTCGCTTGCGATGGCCATTGAGGGGCTGACATTTGTGAACAGGGTTGGCGCGATATACTGGCCTTTTCCGAAATTCAGGGCCTTGCCACCACAGAGGAGTGTGGCGCCTTCCTCTCTTCCTTTGTCAATGAATTTCAGGATGGTTCTGTTCTGCGCGTCCGTGGTGATGGCGCCGATCTGGGTTTCCGGATCGAACGGGTCTCCGACGCGGATTTTCTCCATCTTCTTTGCCACGAGGCGTTCGAATTCGTCGGCGACGGAGCGCTCGACGATCAGGCGGCTGGTGGAGACGCAGCACTGTCCGGTGTTGAAGCTGACACCGAACGCCACGGCGTCGGCGGCGTCCTCCAGATCGCTGTCGGCGAAGACGATGATCGGGTTCTTACCGCCCAGTTCGAGACCGAGTTTCTTGAGGTTGCTGTCGGCCGCCGCATGGACGCAGGAGCGTCCGACGCCGGTTGAACCGGTGAAAGAGAGCATGTCGATGCCCGGATGTTCCGCCATGGCCTGCCCGATCAGGCTGCCGGCGCCGGTGACGACGTTGTAAACGCCCTTTGGCAGGCCGGCTTCCGTCAGGATGTCCGCCAGGATCAGGGTTGTTGCGCTGGTGACTTCGGCCGGTTTGACGACGAGCGTGCAGCCTGAGGCCAGGATAAATGGCGCGCGCTCGCAGAGGATCATGAACGGGAAATTCCAGGGCGTGATCAGTCCCACCACGCCGACAGGCTCCCGCAGGACCATGCCGAACAGATCTTTTCCCAGATTGTTGAAGGTATCGCCATGCAGCAGCCGCGCGGCGCCGGCGGCCATTTCGAAACAGGCGATACAGTGCCCGATCTCGCCTTTCGCCTGAGCGATCGGCTTGCCGTTTTCGAGGACTTCCCAGTAAGCGATCTCATCGACGCGGCCGCGCAGGAGGTCCGCGACACGGAGCAGAACGGCGGCGCGGCCGGCGGCCGGGATGGTGGCCCAGCTGTCATTTTCAAAGGCGTGGCGGGCCGCAGCCACTGCTTCGTCGAGGTCTTCTTTCGTGCAGCGCGGCGTGCGGGTGACGACGGTATCATGGGCGGGCGAGGCCCGGTCGTACAGTTCGCGCCCTTGACGCCATGTGCCGTCGATGAAGAAGCCGAATTCACGCGGCTTTGCCGGCACAGAAAGTTTACGCTCAGTCGTAGCCATTTATCATAACCTTCCCGCATTTTTACGCCGGAACACCGGTAAAATTCTCTGGTTTTCACCCGGTTTTCTGCGTTTATCCGGCGTCTGTTTTATTTTTCTTCGCTTTGCACCGCCTTTGAGCTGTGGACGGTCTTCCGTCTCCTAACGCCGTTCGCACCAATTGGTTACTTAAAGCTGAGTCATTTTCTGTGGGGGAACGTTCACGTCCGGTTGATGGCTTAACGCGCCGCCGAAAGCTGATTATGAATGTTTTTTTATGCTTCTTTTTTCTGTCCCGCGCGCTCAATACGCAGCATCAGCAAAATCCGCAGGATCACCGACTTGACGCCACCCGAGAAAAATCAGCCTTCAGATCTGCCGAAACATCGTGTTCGGGATGCTGAGGCGACGAAGCTGCGTATTCTTGAGGCGGCGAAAAAGGAGTTCTCACAGAACGGACTGGAAGGCGCGAGAGTGGACAGTATTGCGCTGGAGGCCCGGGCCAACAAGCGGATGATTTACCATTATTTTGAGAGCAAGGAGAATCTCTTCAAAGTCGTTCTTGAAATAGCCTATCTCGATATCAGAACGCAGGAAGCAAATTTAAATCTCGAAAAACTGCCTCCCAAAGAAGCGATGATAACGTTTGTTCGCTTTACATGGGATTACTATATCAAAAACCCGGAATTCATCACGCTCGTCAACAGTGAGAACCTGTGTCAGGCGCGTCACCTCAGAGATTCTCCGTTGCTGCAGGAAGTCAGCCAGAAATTCGTCAGCCGCATTCAGGCTATTCTCGATCAGGGTGCCCGGGAAGGCGTTTTTCGTCCGGATCTTGATGCCGTTCAGGTCAACATCACCATCGCTTCAATCGGGTACTATTACTTTACAAACCGATATACCGGATCGGTTATTTTCAACCGTGATTTTCTTTCACCGGCCGCGCTGAAAGAACGTCTTGCTTTCAATACCGATACGATCCTTCGTCTTCTGTGCCTGTAGGTCTGTCGTTATCAGGTGTTTCGTGGCGGCAGGTCGTTGCATTTACAGAATATTGTCTGGTCCGGCACCGGCTTCCGGGGTAACCCTCAGATTTTCTGCCGGCCGCCGACCCAGACTTCCGTGACCTCAAAATCCTCGTTCATCACCACGAAATCCGCCCGCAGGCCGGGTTCGATCCGGCCACGGTCATGGAGACCGAGGAAGCGGGCAGCATTGCCGGACACGAGAGCGGAAGCGGCGGCCACGGACATTCCGCCTTCTCTCATGGCGTTGCGGAATGCCGTGTCGAGCGTCAGCACGCTTCCTGCCAGGGAACCATCCGGAAGACGAACGGCACCGTCACGGATTTCCACAGCCTGTCCTCCGAGCTGACTGGGTCCTTCGGACATGCCGGCGCCGCGCATGGCGTCGGTCACGAACAGCAGACGGTTTCCCATCAGACGTCTGGCGAGCCGGAAGTTTGCCGGGTGAACATGGTGAAGATCGAAAATCATTTCCGCATATGTCACATCGCTGCACATCAGCGCAGCCACCGGGCCAGGATTGCGGCCGGCGACGGGTGACATCGCGTTGAACAGGTGGGTGGCACCCGGCACGCCGCCTGCGGCGCAGATGCGGCAGATGGCCTGCTCCGTCTGCTCGTAGCCTGCTGTTGTGTGTCCGATGCTGACCCTTACGCCGGCTTTCGCGAATGCGGCGACAGCGCTGTCCGCGTGTTCCAGTTCCGGCGCCAGCGTGACGACGCGGACGATTCCGGTGCCGATGACTTCCGCGACCTTATCGGGACCGGGAGACACACTGAACGGTGGCTGGGCGCCCAGTTTATGCGGACTGACGAAGGGACCTTCCAGATGGGCGCCATAAATTTCCGGTCCGTCCGGTTGCGGTGCCGAGACGACTTCGGCGACGGCCCGTAATGCGTCCATCACCTCGTTCCAGGGACGGGTGATGGTTGTCGGCAGAATGGTGGTCGTGCCGCATCGGAGATGAAATGCGGAAAGGCGGCGGATGGCTGCGACGCCATCCATTGTGTCGGCGCCGTCGCCGCCATGAACGTGGCAGTCTATGAAACCGGGCAGGATGTAACGCCGGCCGGCGTCATGGGATGGCGTGATGGTCTGGATGCCGCTTTCTTCAAAACGGACTGTTCCGGGCACAACGCGATCCGGCAGAACGATCTGGCCACTGAGTAACATGATTCAGAATTCCTGCTTTCGGGATAACGATACAATGATGGAGAGCGGATGCACACGGACACGGACGACTGCCGGGCCGGCAGATCGTTGCTATTGTAGCGTATCGTGACGGACGACAAAACCATGCGCCCGGATGGCTGAAACGGGACAAACCGGCGAGCCGGTCATCGATTTGTCCGTTTATATGCCTGTATTCAGAGGCCGGCCAGTTTTCGTACGGCGGGCTCAATGGTGATCATCAGGCCGCCGGAAGGCAGATTTGCGGCACCCGAGGCCCCTGACACATCGGTCGATCTGCTGATGACGGCATCTTCATCATCAATGATTTTTCTCTCCTCCGAAGACAATGCCTTTTTATGTCCGCTCAGCGCATTCAATCCGATACCGGCGATAACCGCGAGATTATGCGAGACTGGCAAAGCCTCCGAAAGGCCGCGCACAGTCGCGACCTGAATGAAGGACGCATCGTTATCATGCCAGATCTGAAGCTGAGCCAGGAGATCCGGCACCACCGAATGATCCCCGGAGATGTAGCGATCGGCCAGCATGCTGAACCGTATCGCCGGGAACGGATCGGGAGAGGCGATTTCGCCGATGGCATCGAGATTGTTGCCGTGCCGTCCGACATAGCGGTTCATATTGTAATTTTGCAGCGGGACCGTGGCGCTGACGAGAATCTGCACGGGGTCCGGATTGCCGCGGGAGAGTCTCGCCGCCATGCGTCCGGTACTGGCCTGCGCGTGCAGTCCGGTGATCTGAAGTTCTGAATTCACGACGGCAAGGCGACGATACATATCCTTCACATCCCGCACGGCAGCCGGGGACCAGAAACGTTCCGCGATGGCCGCCGCGCGGGGCCAGTAGCGCGCGTCGAGCATCTCATCGGTCACCAGTTCGGCCCAGAGCGGCGCCTCGCCACCGAGAATGTATTTTTTCTGCTCGTCCGTCAGCGATGGTGGCGCAGGCTCTTTCAGAAAGGCGTTGACCAGATCGGGATTTACGCCCTTCCTGAGCAGGACATCCGCCTGGGCTTTCGTAATTCCGTTGGCGGCGGGATCATAAGGGTCAACGAGATAATGCTGTGACGCCGGCTGAAGCAGGTCAAGATAATAGCCTGCCGAAACGATGACCGGATGATGAGTGGCGGAGGCCGAGGCGATGAATTTTGAACTTCTCCAGACATCCACAATGACGTCCTCCGGAATCGGTGCTTCACTGACCTCATCCCAGCCGACCATGATCTTTCCCTGGGCCGCGAGAATTTTCTGTACCTGGGCGGTGAATTCAGCCTGCAGCGCCTGAGGCGTCGCGAAGCCGTTCTGCTTCATATAGGCGACGATTTTAGGATTTTTAAGCCATTCATCCGGGTCGACTTCGTCACCGCCTGAATGAAAACAGGTGTCAGGAAAAAGCCTGCTCATTTCGCCATAAAGTCTGCGGACAAGATTCAGCGAACCGGGAACCGTGGGATCGAGCGCGGCTGTATTTTTGTTTTTCGGTGCCGGATTGACCGGTTTCTGAGCGGCGAGTTCCGGATGCGCGAAGAGCAGCGCGAGGGCGTGGCCGGGAACATCAAATTCCGGCACGATCCGGATACCGCGATCGGCGGCATAGGCGATAAGGTCCCGGATTTCGTTCCGGGTGTAATACTGGCCGTGCGATCCTTTGATGGTCAGTTCGGGCAGGACTTTGCTTTCCACACGAAAACCGGTGCCATCACTGAGATGCAGGTGCAGCACGTTGAGTTTCAGCAGCTCCATGGCGTCGATCTGGCGCTTGATGGTTGCGATGCTCATGAAATGTCGCGACGTATCAATCATGATTCCACGCCATGGGAAGCGTGGACTGTCCGTGATCGTTGCGAAGGCGAGCGTCGGGCCGTTTTCGTCCCGGGTGACCAGCTGCGTGAGGGTGGCAAGACCATGAATGACGCCGTCAGGACCGTCAGCGGTCAGTTTTACGCCGTCATGGCCGACTGAAAGGCTGTAATTCTCCCTGGCGTGGACCGTCAGGGCTTCCGGATCGTCTCCCACCTGAATTTTTACCGGTATGGCGGCATTTTTTGCGTCAGGCGCGGCAGGATCAGGCGCGGGAAGAATGCGGCCCGCAAGAGCGTTGATGCGATCGGTGAAACGCTGTGCGGCTCTGCTCAGCATTGGGGAAGGCGGACGGCTCCAGGAAATGCTTATTCCACCGGACAGAGAGAACGCTTCAGGAGAAAAAGAGACGGATGCGGGAAGCGGCATAAGAGCCGGTGCGACATTCTGTGCCGCAGCCATAGCCGTCCCCGTCATGGTGCTCATAAGCAGAGCGGAACCGAGCAGAGCCATGCGCCATGTGAGAAAACACTCTCTGAATATCATTTATTTTTCTTTTCCATACGGCAGCCGCGTCCGGTGCTTATCTGATTCTTCCGATGATCCCGGCATCTGATGAAGCGGTCTGTTCTCCGGAACCTGTTTGCCGGACGAGTCTGTGGCGGGAGCCAGGAAGACGCTGCTTCGGGATGCGCCGGCTGAGATGCCGCTGGCGGCTATGGTGGAGAAGCGCTGCATCGTCCTCAGTCTTTCGGGGAGAGTCAGTTCTCCTGTCGTCAGCGCCGGTCTGCGCCCGATCCGGCCAGGCATTCCGTTACCTGTCATGAACGGACTTTCAGGACCATCAATGCAGGTTTCTTTTACGATATCAGGATGAAACATCAGCTGCCATCTGCTGACAGAGCGATGAGTTCGGGATCGTGGCGCATCTGCCATTCGATGGCGTCCCGCTGGGTGAGACCTGACGCGGCGGCGTTATCCAGAATGACGAGGCAGTGAGGATGAAACTGCAGCGCTGATCCGGGCACCAGGGCGCTGACGGGGCCTTCGATGACGCGGGCGGTTATGTCGGCTTTTTTTGAGCCCGTCACAACGAGAAGCACCTTGCGGGAGTCCAGGATTGTGCCCGTTCCCATGGTAAGGGCGCGGGTGGGAACCCTGCCGGGATCGCCGCCGAACATAACGGCATTCTGTTCGAGAGTGGCCTGCGCCAGGGTTACGACACGGGTGCGGCTGCTCAGTGACGACAGAGGCTCGTTAAAGCCGATATGGCCGTTCTCTCCCAGCCCCAGAAGCTGGAGATCGATGCCGCCTGCTGCCGCAATCCGGTTTTCATAGGATACGGCCTCAGCTTCCACATCGGCAGCGGAACCATCGGGAACATGCGTTCGGTCCGGTGCGATATTGACGTGATCGAACAGGTGCTTCCGCATATAGTAGCGATAGGACTGGTCGTGACCGGCATGCAGGCCGGCATATTCATCAAGATTGAATGTTGTGACGGCGCTGAAATCGATTTCATCATGCCGGGATCTTTCCGCCAGCAGGCTGTAAATGGCCTCCATGGTGCGGCCGGTCGCGAGGCCCAGGACGGAAGCAGGCTTCTCCCTGATCTGATCGGAAAGAATTCGCGCGGCCAGCGTCCTTGCGTGCGAAGCATCGGGACAGATCATAATCTTCATAAAAATCAGTCTCCTAGCGTCATGATGATCGATTCCGGGACAGGAGCACCGGTTTTCGCACGCAGCGCTACAGTCCATCCGGCAATAAAGAGATAGGACGGAATGACAAGGGTCATGAAGGCGGCCGATGTTCCCAGAGACGGCGCGAGATGGACAAAAAGCTGTGGCAGGACAGCGCCGCCGGAAAATGCCATGACGAGAAATGCGGTCGCGCCCGCGCCGCCGGAGCCGGCTTCCGCGAGGACGACAGGAAAAAGCGCCGGCATGATCATCGCATTGGCGAAACCCAGGAGCGCGACACACAGGACCGGGATCATTCCGGGAGTCATCGTGGCCATGAAACAAAGGATAATGCCCATGAGGCAGGAGATGAGCATATAGCGTTCCTGGCTGACCAGGCGGGGCACGATCATCATTCCGACGATGTAACCGGCCATCATTGAGGCCAGGGTCACCGTTGTGAGATATTTTGTGACATCGAGGGAAAGACCGAAGGATCGCCCGTAGAAGCCGATGGCGTCTCCGGCCATGACTTCCACGCCGACATAAAGGAACATTGCGAACACGCCTGTCATCAGCCAGAGCGGGTGTGTCCCGCGGGCGTCTGTTCCGGTCTGAACGGGGCTCTGCATTTCGATTTCCGGCAGCCGCGCACGGGCGACGAGCACCGCAAGCAGAACGAGGAGACCGGCCATCACCTGATAGGGGATGTGGACGGCGTGGGTGAACTGCGAGAGAATTGCGTCTCTCGCCGGACCTGCGGGGGTGCTGCGTATGCTGGCAGCGACGTCTCCGACGCTGGGCATAATGATGATGGCGAAAAGAGCCGGGGCGACGATCCCGGCGAATTTATTGGCGATACCCATGATGGCGATACGCTGGGCGGCGCGCTCGTGGTCGCCCAGCAGGCTGACATAAGGATTGATGGTGATCTGGAGCAGCGACAGGCCGGCCCCGATGACGGTCAGTCCACTGAGGGCTCCGGCGTACCAGCGGTCGTTGACGCATTCGCCGAACAGTGCCGTGCCGGCTGCCATGACGGCCAGAGCGGCGATCAGGCCGCGACGCAGGCCGATCCGGCGCGCGAGCGCCGTGGCAGGCAGGGGAAACACGAAATAAGCGAGGTAAAAACAGACCGGGACGAGGAAGGAAGCGACATCGCTCAGGCTGAACGCCACCTGGACGAATGTAATCAGCGGTCCGTTCAGCCAGGTGACAAATCCGATGCTGAAAAACAGAGCGGCCATGATCAGGACGGGGCGCCAGCCATAGGCTCCGGCCGGGCTTGATATCGGGAACCTGAGCAAGCGGCGCTTCCTTCAAAGATAACGTTTCGATCTGGCCGGACAGGCTGAGACCGGACAGCAGCGTGGGGAAGTATATAAACTTAACCGGAACTGGCTATCGATCTCATCACTGGCTGAAGACTGGTTTCATGGGAGTTACCAGTTTGTGGGTGCGTGGGCGAAATTCTGATCAGGAATACAGGTCATCTCCATTCATTCCGGGCTGAAAATGGTGCCCTGTTCCTATGCTGATCCGTGTCCTGAGCGTGAATATGTAATGGTTAAAAGGTGAAGATGCATTCTGATCTGATTATCTCGCTTTCTGCGGACAGAATGTTTCGACGGGACAGGCTTCCTGACAAGAGGTCATTACAAACCCGATATGGATGCTGAACACCGGTCCGGGGCATGTCGTCAGCAATCCACGTAATCGCCGATGCCCTGGGAAGCACCGCTGTTTTCCCCTGACAGCCTGGCAGACGGCTGATGTGACCGGGATAGAACTCTCGTGAAGAACCTCAATTCCGACCCCTGCATCGCTGACAGGGCTTACGATGCGGGTCCGCTCATCGAGATGCGGGTCCGCTCATCGAAAGGCCCGGGAGCGGGACATTGTCCCGGTCATTTCTTCACAGAGACACCTCTGCAAGCTCCGGAACAGAAGCTTTTCTACTGGCAGTAAAAGAAACGTTATTGGACGCTTTTTCGCCGGGACTGACGCAGTTCAGAAACGCCGTAGCAGGTTACGACACGCTGACATCAATCTTTCATGTCGCCATCCAGGTCGTTCCGGTGGTCATCAGTTTTAGCTGACTGTCGCCCGGAAGCCTGACCGGTGTCTGGTGACAACATACAATAAAGGCGGCCTGACCTTCGGTGGTCTCATTACCACTCGCAGGGCTTCGGAAATCACGCCTCCGCCATAACCTGATTCGCTGCATCTCCGGCCAGTCAGGACAGCGGAGGCAATCAGAAGATGCCTCCTGTTCGCTCAGCGGTGTAGCTTGTTTTCGTCGTCATTCCTCTGGCTGTTTAGCGCAGGCCTTGCTGATTCCTTGACAGGTTTCAGCCACCCGGCCATTGTTCCATATATAAAAACAAGTTCAGCATAATGAACATCAGCATCGAGCAAACGATGACCTGCCTGATCAGCTCCTCTCCTCTGAAGAACGCTTATGTGGCCGGCGAGCGCCGGATTCCAGTGCAGATCGGAACCTTGTCGTGAGAGATTCCGTTATGAGATCGGGAAATATCCCGAGATCAGATATCTGTGCCGGTGATCGGGCAGGAGGCAGGCAGAATGAAGCCGTTTGAGTTCCGGACTGTTCCGTCCATTGACGTGGCCTGGGGCGGAGCGCTTCGTCTCGGAGAACGCCTGAGCGGGCGTTTTGAGGCGCGGCGTGCCATGCTGGTGACGGATGGTGGCCTGGTAAAGGCCGGGCTGATTACGCCGGTTGTATCCGGGCTGGAAGCTGCGGGTTTTACCGTGCATATCTTTGACGGTGTCGTGGCTGATCCTCCGGAATCGGTCGTCGGCGAGTGTGCCCGCATGGCCAGGGAGAATGGAACCAACATCGTGATCGGACTTGGCGGCGGGTCCTCTCTGGACATTTCCAAGCTTGTGGCTGTTCTGGCCATCTCCGACCAGCCATTGTCCGGGATGTACGGGATCGGCAACGTGAAGGGCGGTCGCCTGCCGCTTGTTCTGGTGCCCACGACGGCGGGAACGGGCTCCGAAGTCACGAATATCTCAATCATCACCACGGGTGAGACAACCAAGATGGGCGTTGTGGCGCCCCAGCTTTATGGCGATTACGTGTTGCTGGACGCGGAACTGACGATCGGGCTGCCGAAGCTGCATACGGCTGCGACCTGTATCGACGCGATGGTTCACGCGATTGAAGCCTATACGAGCCTGCACAAAAAAAATGTCCTGTCCGATATGCTGGCGCGCGAGGCGTTGCGGCTGATGAGCGGCAATCTGATTGCGGCCTGCGAGGATGGCACGAACCGGGATGCGCGTGAGTCGCTTCTGCTGGGCGCACTGCTGGCGGGACAGGCTTTTGCCAACGCGCCGGTGGCGGCGGTTCATGCCCTCGCCTACCCGCTGGGAGGGCATTACCATGTGCCGCATGGGCTTTCGAACGCGCTGATGCTCGGGCCGGTGCTTCGGTTCAACAGCGGGGTGGCGGCGCCGCTTTATGCGGAACTTGCCGATGTGGTCGGGGCCGGAGATGGGGACGATACGCCGGCGCGCGCGAAAGCGTTTGTCCGGCACATGGAAAATCTGATGGACCGGAGCGGTGCGCCGCGTCGTCTGCGCGACGTGGGGGTGACGGACAACATGCTGACCGTCATGGCGTCTGATGCGATGAAACAGACGCGGCTTTTAGGCAATAACCCGGTTGAGGTGCGCGAGGAGGATGCTCTCGCGCTCTACCGCGAGGCGTTCTGACGCGGCACGAAAAAAGGCGTTGTCAAATGACCGATATCCGGCTCTGCATGCTTCAGTCCGGCACGCTGAAATGTAAAGTCCACAACATCAGAATGAATGAGGGCGACGGGGCTCCTTACGAGATTCCCGTGCCGTTTTTCCTGATTACTCACCCGGACGGCCATACCATCATCGATGGCGGAAACGCTGTCGAGGTGGCGACGGACCCGCGCGGATACTGGGGTGCAGTCTGCGATGTTTACTGGCCTGTCCTTGATAAGGACAAGGGCTGCGTTGATCAGGTCCGCGCTCTGGGGATCGATCCGGCCGATGTGCGCTATGTGGTGCAGTCCCATCTGCACCTTGACCACACCGGCGCTGTGGGCCGCTTTCCGAATGCGACTCATATCGTCCAGCGAGCGGAATATGAGTATGCTTTCACAGCGGACTGGTTTGCGGCAGGCGGCTATATTCGCAAGGACTTCGACCGGCCAGGACTGAAATGGCAGTTTCTGAACGGAACGCAGGACGATTTCTATGACGTGTATGGCGACGGGACGCTCACGACTGTATTCACGCCGGGCCATGCGCCCGGACATCAGTCTTTCCTGGTGCGTCTGCCGCAAAGCGGGTCATTTATCCTGACCATTGATGCTGCCTATACACTCGATCACTGGAATGAACGGTCGCTTCCCGGCTTTTTGACGTCCACGATTGAATCGGTTCGCTCTGTACAGAAACTCCGGGCTCTGGCGGAGAAGACAAATGCTACGGTCGTCACAGGGCACGACCCCGAGGCGTGGCCCGGATTTCGTAAAGCGCCTGATTATTATGCGTGATCGGGAGTTTCTGTCCATCTTCTGCTGATAGCGGACGGTCCGGGCAGCGTGTGGTGAGATACAGGGGCGGTCTGTAAACTTCGTGACAGACCGGATCAGAAACGGGAAAAGGAATGTCCGTTGTCGGTCGGCTGGTCCGGAGACCGGATCTGTGGTGCCGGTTTATAAATACCGACGCCTGGTTCTCACTGAGATGAGCTTACAGTGTTGAGATAGTTATCGGGACGATTGTCATATCGGGTCCCGGTCGCCTTTCAGGGAGATGAAAGCCGGGTGAGGCCAGCGTCATAATCAAGGCTCCTGTCCCAGGCTGCATCAGAGGAGTTACAGATTGGTGCTTAATGGCTACTGCCATCGTCCAGTCCTTCGTCTACCCCCTCCAGACCAGGTATCCGTCCAGAAGATTTTGATCATCCTTGCTTGCGGATAAAAATTATTTATCAGAACCAGCAGCGATGTGAGCAGGGTGAAATGTTCTGCAGACCATTCGAACCACCTCTCTTCTGACAGAAATAAGCAGACAGACGTTACTCGTACTCATTTCGGTCGTTCAGACGAGATTCATAACTTAGGGCGAGCTATCAGAGTGGATGCAGTGACCATGTTTCCTTTGTGCCGTCATTCTCTGATATGCTGTTTAATATATACCAGAAAGATATTTCCGAAATTCAACGAAGCGTCTCCAGCCGGGAGCCTAACCGTATCCGGCTGGATCGGAACGATACCCGCTCTCTCTGAACATGGTATTGACTGATTTATACTCTTTCAGTCCGTCTCCGTGGACGCAGCGCCGTAAACCTGGATCGCAGCCCCGGCCGAAATATAGCCCAGGGCCAGGTCGCGGGCGACAGCCTCCGGAGCACGCGTCCTCGGGTCACCGAAACCGCCGCCGCCAGGCTGGCTGAACCGGACGATATCGCCGTACTGCATCATATCGCGGCCACTCATTGTCAGCGGCTGGTCGTCCCGTATGCAGATGACGCCAGGGGCGCCCGGCAGCCCCCCTTCCCTTCCCTGCGCAGGCTCGGCGAACCGTCCGCCACCAAAAGCGACCTGAACCGGTGTGCGGTTCAGGCACAGCATAACGGTGTCCTGCCCCAGTCCACCCCGGAACCTGCCTGCGCCGCCACTGTCCTGTCGCAACTCGCGCGACAGGACGCGGTATGGCGCTTCCAGTTCGAACAGTTCCACTGAGGTCGTTGCGATGTTTCCAGGAAAGACCACGGCGGAAACCCCATCGCGATCCCGGAATGCGCCCTGGCCGCCCTGGGCGTTGTAATGCGATAAAAATTCTGTGCCATCGTCGCGTGTACCGGCGAATTTCTCGATCCAGAGAGGATAGGTGCCGGAAGCGGCCATGCCGAGATCAGGCGCAATCTGATACAATGCGCTCATGACCGCCTCGACAACGAAATAAGAAAGAAGCGAGCGATACATTCCCGGAGCGGGATAGAGGGGATTGAGGATACTGCCCTCCGGTACGCACAGCACGATCGGACTAAACGCTCCCGCGTTCATCGGTAATTCGGGACAAAGCGTGGCAACAAAAGGAAAGATGCAATAGGAACGGGTAATATTGAGGACAGCATTCACCGGCATCGGAACCTGGGGTGAGGTGCCCGTGAAATCCAGATGCACTTCACCTTCCCCTACCGTCATCGACAGGCGGATTCGCAGCCTGTTGCCGTCAGGATCGCGCAGTTCGTGAAAGACTTCGGCGTCAGAGCGACCACGCGGCAGGCGTCGAAGCGCGGACCGAAACATATCTTCGGTCCGTGCCGTGATCTGATCGGCAATATCCGTCAGTGTCTTCAGATCGAAATCGTCCATTACCTGCCGGATGCCCCGCGCGCCGACCCGGAAGGCTGCGATCTGTGCGTCGATGTCGCCCAGTACTTTTTCCGACATCCGCACATTCCGCGCGAGGAGACGATAGAGTTCCTCGTTACGTTCTCCTCCCCGATGCAGTTTGCTGACCGGAATGATGACACCTTCCTCATAGACATCGCGGGCGTCGACCGCGCCCAGACGGCCGCCCATATCCGCCTGATGCGCGCAGGTGCAGGCGAAGCCGGCCAGCGTGCCGCCTGAAACACCATCGGACGGCGCATGCCGGAAGACGGGGACGGCGATGAACACATCCGGGGCATGTCCGGCACCGATCCAGGGATCGTTGCAGATCAGCACGTCTCCCTCGGTCAGCACGTCGGCGGGGTAGCTGTTCAGCATCGCGGCGATGACCGTCGGGGTCGATCCTGCCTGTCCGGGCGTGCACTGGCTGGACTGCGCGAGCATGACCCCGCGCGCATCATAGAGTGCGCAGGCATAATCCTTGTTGTCGCGGACAATCAGGGAAAAGGCGGTTCGTTCCAGTGTTGTGGCGATTTCATCCGCGACCGAGATCAGTCGTGACCAGATGACCTGAAGCCGTATGGGGTCTATGACATCGGATGTGGTCATGACGGACCTGCCTCCATAGTAATTTCGAGCCATCCACGATCGTGCCGCAAGGCGCGGCATCCCCGTGCAATCCGCACAACAGCTCCTCGCTGGCTGACAAGCGCCGGCCCCTCCAGGGGAGCGCGGATCGCCGCGAATTCCAGCGTGCGGTGCGGGATCATTGCTCCGGCAGCATCATCCCACGCGAGGCGCTCACCCTCCGCCGGCTCGTCGCTATGACTCAGTGGCCTGAAGGCCGGTCCGGGAAGGTCGGCGCACGCCTCGACACGCAGCGTTACGATCTCGATATTAATATCATCGCAGCAATATCCGTAGATATCGAAATAGTCGCGTCTGAAGGCGTCCGCGATGATTCTCCGTTCGGATTGTTCGATCCGGACGCGCAACTGATGCCCCTGGCCAACATAGCGAAGATCGGCCAAGAGACTGTGGCTCTGCGGCGCGCCAGGAGCAGCACCAGCGACGACGGCTTCAGCCTGAAGCCGCAATTCGTCGAAGATTCCAGTCAGCATATCATCGGTGATCTGATCCAGCCGCCGCGGATATGAGCGCGAGGTTTCGTAACGGGGGGCCGCCATCAAAAAACCCAGTGCGGAAAAGACTCCGGCGGCCTCAGGCACGATGACACGCGGCATTTTCAGTTTGCGTGCGACATCCACGGCATGCAGGGGTCCGCCGCCGCCAAAGGCGACCATGACTGACGCGGACAGATCGCCAGCGTTTTCCGCCGAGTAGATTCGCGCAGCCTGCGACATGCTTTCATTGACGATTTCGATTATGGCAGCAGCGGCCTGAAGGACAGGAATGCCCAGGGGGTCCGCAATACTCCGCTGCACTGCTGTGTATGCCGCGTTCGGGTCCAGCACGATGCCGCTGGCGACGAAGTCCGCCGGGTCCAGATATCCAAGCAGCAAATTGGCGTCGGTCACTGTCGGCAGGACGCCGCCACGGCCGAAACAGGCGGGACCAGGATCGGCGGCGGCGCTGTCCGGTCCTACCCGCAGACGGCCAAGATCGTCTATCCGCGCGATTGATCCGCCACCCGCTCCGATTTCGATCAGATCGACGGTCGGTACCGCCAGAGGGGTTCCGGAACCACGTTTGAAACGATGGACACGGTCGACCTCATAATGACTGGTGACCGGCATTTCTCCCTTGCGGATCAGACAGGCCTTGGCGGTGGTGCCCCCCATATCGAATGCCAGCGCATCGGGATATCCGGCGAGACGGGCGAGATCGCGTGTCGCAAGCACCCCGCCAACCGGCCCGGATTCCGCCAGCCTGACCGGGCTGTGCCTCGCGGTCAGCGCCGTGACGATACCGCCTCCCGACTGCATCAGATAGAGCGGGACGCTGAATCCCCGGCTGGCAAGCGCATCTTCGACACCGGCGAGGTAGCGATCCACTTTTTGTTTCACATAGGCATTGAGTGCCGTTGTCGAAAATCGCTCGAATTCCCGGACTTCGGGCAGGACCTCCGATGACAGCGACAGGGACAGAAAGGGAGCCGCCTGCTCCGCTATGGCCGCGATTTGCCGTTCATGATCCGGGTTGGCGTAGGAATTGATGAAGCAGACCGCGACGGATTCGATCCCGTCATCCGCAAGCCGTCGCAGCACCGTTTTAACTTCGCATGGGTCGGGCGGCTGGATTTCGGTACCATCTGATGCAATGCGGCCAGCCACGCCGATGCGCAGATTGCGGGGAATGACCGGCGTGGGGAAAATCTGACGAATATCGTAGATATCGTAACGGATTTCGCGCCGTGTTTCGATCACGTCGCGAAATCCGGCTGTTGTCAGCAGGGCGGTACGGGCGCCTTTACGTTCGAGAATGGCATTGATGACAAGTGTCGTCCCATGGATCAGCGTCTTCAGCGACGTGGGCAATGCGGCGTGCTGTCTGGCCAGATGATCGATTCCGGCTGTCAGCCCCTGTTCGGGAGCGTCCGGTGTCGTGGCGACCTTGAGTGTCACGACTGCGCCGGTCGAAGCGTCATAAAGGATGAAATCGGTGAAACTGCCGCCGATATCGCATCCGATTCTGTATTCGGTCGGACTCATTCAGATGTCTCCGGCGATAACGTCCTGTGTCAGAGGTGGTACTGAAGGCCGTCGACGACGAAGTCCTGACCCGTGATGAAGCAGGGTTCCGACATGGCGAGAAAGACGACCAGTTGTGCGATGTCATCCGTGGTCCCGACCCTGTGAAGTGCGATGCCGTTCCGCACGAGGTCCGCGCCGCGCTCCGACAGCACGACATGCTTCGTCAGCTCGGTTTCGATCATGCCGGGACAGATCGCGTTCACGAGGATGGTGGGGCCGAGTTCCTTGGCGAGCGCGCGGGTAAGGCCAAGAATGCCGGCTTTCGCGGCGGCATAGGCGAACCGGCTTACGGCGGCGGTGACGCCCCCGGAATGTGCGTTCAGCGACGACATGGAGACGATCCGGCCGCCACCCTGCCCGAGCATGACGGGCGCGACCGCTCTGATGTAATTGAAACAGCTCTTGAGATTGATGGACAGCGTCCGGTCGAACTCCGCCTCGGTAATGTCGAGAATGCCAGCCGGTGCGGATTTTCCCGCATTGTTCAGGAGGAAATCGACCTTGCCGAAATGACTGACAGTCTCCCGGACGACCGTATGCGCCCGCTCATAGTCCGTAACGTCGGCCTCGAACGTCAGAACATCGACACCGGACTCCCGGATTTCTGTTGCCGTCCGCGCCAGCTCCTGCGTCAGGACATCGACAAGCGCGAGGGCGAAACCGGAACGGGCCAGGGCCTGTGCGCAGCCCCGGCCGATACCCTGTGCTGCTCCGGTCACCAGCGCGACCTTTCCGGACTTTAATCGCAACGTCGTCATGGCATCCACTCCGGTTCTGTAGTCACCCATGCAAAAATGGCCGATTATGGGTAAGATTTCCGCGTTCAGTCTGCCGCCATGACAGGGGCGTCTGTGTCGTCGGTGGCATCGTCGGTGAATGGCAGGCCAGCCGGCTCACTGAGTGTCAGCAAAGTTATGAAACTGAGCATTCCCGCGCCAACCACGTAAAAGGCCGCAGCATCGAGCCGGCCGGTCCAGCTGATGAGCAGGGTTCCGATAAAAGGACCGAACCCTCCGAATATGGTCACGCTCAGACCGTATCCGATCGACAATCCGGTCAGCCGGATTGTCGTCGGGAACAGCTCGGTCAGCAGCGGGACCAGAGGGCCTGCGGAAATGCCGAGAAGCACGGCAGCGACGAACTGGCCACAGATGAAGCCTGTCAGATCATGGCTGTCGATCACCATGCGGAAGAGGGGCCATGCCAGGAGCACCTGTCCCCCGATCCCGACCAGCATGGGTGGTCTGCGTCCGACGTGGTCGGAAAGACGACCTGACAGCGGTGTCACCAGTGCCATGGCCGTCGCGCAGAGCGCGGTCGCGTAATAGGTGGATCGGGGAGAAATATGGAAATTCTGGATGGCGAAAGTCGGAAAGAAGATCAGGAACATGTAGTTGCTTGCTGTGCCGGCGGCCGAAATGGCGAAGGCCGTCAGAATCCGGCGCCAGTGAAGGGTCAGCGCCTCCCGGACCGGTGCCCGGGGGATCTGGTGGTGGCGGCTTTCGACGAGGAAGGAGGGGGTCTCGACCAGGGCCTGTGATCGCAGGTACAGGGCAACGGGAGCCAGCACGAAGGCGACGAGGAAGGGAATGCGCCAGCCCCAGGCGAACATGGTGGCGGAGGGGATCACGGTTTGCAGAAACGCCGCAAACAGGGTGGATGCCGCGAGAGCCAGGGCAGCGCTGCACTGATGCAGGCTCCCGATCCTTCCCCTTTCACCGGGGTCCGCATATTCCACCAGGAAAGTCGCCGCTCCTCCCCATTCACCGCCTGCGGAAAATCCTTGCAGCAGCCTCAGCATAACGAGAAGGATCGGCGCGCCGACACCGATATCCGCATAGACGGGGAGGATACCGATCACGCCGGTGGTGACGGCCATCAGTCCGACGGTCAGGATCAGAACCTGCCTGCGCCCTTTCTTATCTCCGTAGCTTCCGAAGAAGACCGCGCCGAGAGGGCGCATGACGAAGCCTACTCCGTAGGTCGCGAAGACCGAGAGAATGGAGATGAGAGGACTGCGTGCCGGAAAGAAATTAGCGGAGATTTCCAGGGCGAAAAAGCCGAACATGATGAAATCGAACAATTCGATGAAATTGCCGATTGCGCCGGCCGCGATCGCCTGGATCTGGCGCCGGCCATGTCGTTCGTATCCTTGTTTCATGGTTCCGGCGCTCATCATCTCAGGACAATGTCTGCATCAGGCGCAGCAAAAGCCTGCCCCGTGGCATCAGGGATGAGATCACGATCTGCTCCTCTAGCGTATGGGCGCCACGACCATCTACGCCCAGCCCGTCGAGGGTTGCGACGCCGAGCGCCGCCGTGAAATTGCCGTCACTTCCTCCCCCGGTCATAAGATCCCTGAGTTCGAAGCCGATCTCAGATGCCAGGCGACCTGCATGGCTGAAAAGCTTCTCTATATCCTGCGTCTTTTCGTAGGCCGGCCGGTTGAGACCCCCCGTGACCTCAACGGTCACATCGGGATCATGGGCGCGAAGGGCCAATATCCGTGCGACCGTTTTGTCGCAGCTTTCGCTGTCCGGTGCCCGCATGTCGATTTCGGCTCGCGCGAAGGCCGGGACCACGTTGGCGCGGGTTCCGGCTTCTACGATGCCGACATTTACCGTGACGCCGCTCTCATAGTCGGTGATGGATTCCAGTTCGAGAATCTGCCTTGCCAGTTCGCGAATCGCACTTCTTCCGTCCTGATGACGGGTACCCGAATGTGCCGGCCGCCCCCTGATCGTCAGTTCGAACCGTGCGGTTGCCTTGCGGGCGGTGACGATCCGCCCCCCTTCGCGGGCAGGTTCGGTCACCAGTACGAATTTTGCGCGGCGGGCTTCGGCCTCGATCAGCGGGCGTGAGTCCAGAGACCCCTCTTCCTCATCGGAGACGAAAAGCTGGCGGATGGGCAGGGGCGTTCTGCCGCCGGCTGCCGCGCAGTCGCGAAACGCGGCGAACGCCAGCAGCGCGCCGCCCTTCATATCGTAGATACCCGGACCGAAGGCGGTATCTCCCTCGATCCGAAAGGGAAAACCGGTCAGCGTGCCCGTCGGGTGGACCGTATCGGTATGGCTCAGGACCAGGATGCCCGGCTCTTCCGCCTCTCCCCAGGGAGTTTCGACCAGCAGGTGATCACCGTAATTCCGGCCTCCCGCAATACGCTTTACCCGAAGCCCCGAAGAGACAGCGTCACCTTCGATACGATCGACGAGGCGGTTGACCGCCCGGGCATCGGTGGTCGGGGTTTCGATCCCGACCCAGTCACGTAGTTCGCGCAGCAGCGTATCTTCGCAAAGCATTGCGGCGGGGCGTGTTTCGGTCATTGTCTGAATCTCCGTTGCATCGGGTTGAGACGGGTGGTTCGTCGTTTCGTCAGGTGTCCTTTTTTCCCTGTTCCCCGCTGGTCCGGCCGAACGAACGAGGGTGGCGATTTCTGACGGACAGCATGGAAATGATCGTGAGCAGCGAAGCGATTCCGACTGCGACCATGACCGCAAGCAGGCTGTGCAGTTTCTGCGTCAGGAACAGATCGACCGACGGAGTCAGCCCGCCAAAGAGCGTGACTGCCAGGCTGTAGGAGGTCGAAAGACCCGACAGGCGGATATCCGTCGTAAAGATTTCACAGAGATACGCGCAGAGCGGACCGCTGAGACAGGTCAGGCACGCGGCGAAAATCATCTGGGTTGTGATCAGGGTTCCGAAAGATGGTGTCAGATACAGGCGATACAGCGCAAAGGGCAGCAGAAGTATCAGGGCGATGGCACCCGTCAGCACTACGGGCTGACGCCCGAATTTATCCGACGCGGCCCCGGCGAAAGGTATTCCCAGCGAAAAGACGAGTGCGGCGAGCATGGACGACAGGAAGACCGGGGCTCCGGCCATGGACAGGGAAGAAGTCGCGAATGCCGGAAGGAATATGTTGGTCGTCTGACTTGCGACGATGCACAGAGCGGATGCTCCGAAACCGCGCAGGAGTGCCGCGCGATGCGTGCGGAACAGGGTGGAGAGAGGAGAGATCTCCGAAGCGCCTTCGGCAAGACTGCTTGTATAGACAGGCGTTTCGCAGACCCTTGAGCGGACATAGAGCCCCAGCGGAAACAAGGCGAAGCCGAGAGCGAAGGGTATGCGCCAGCCCCACTGCTCCATCTGGAGCGGAGACAACGCAAAACTGAGCAGGGCGATGATGCTGGCGCCCATGATATTTCCCGCGCCCACCCCAAGCTGCTGAAGACTGCCGAACAGTCCGCGCCGCTCTACCGGGGCATGTTCCACCAGGAAGACAGCGGCGCCGCCCCATTCGCCACCCGCAGCGATTCCCTGGATCAGTCTGCAGGAAATCAGCAGGACAGGAGCGAAGATGCCAATTCTGGAATAGGGCGGTATCAGCGCGATACAGGCTGTCGTGATCGCCATCAGACCCGATGTGAGGATCAGAGTGGCCCGCCGGCCATGCCTGTCCCCGTAGGAGCCCAGGATCATGCCGCCGAGAGGGCGTGTGAGGAATCCGACGCCGTAGGTCGAAAGGGCAGCCAGAAGCGAAAGGGAGCCATCGTGCCCCGGAAAGAAATTTCCGGAAATCTGGCGCGCCAGCAATCCGAAGACGACGAAGTCGAACATCTCCATGAAATTGCCGAAGGACGAGGCGAGAACCGCCCGTCCTGTCTCCCGGCTGCCCGGGCCGAAGAGACCAGCGGGAGCGGGAGTCTCATTGAGAGCGAAGTCGTTCGGCACAGGGGACACTGCCTGACCAGCCATCACCGGTCTCCTCTCAAAACATACTGGAAGGGTGGTTCAGCTATCTCTCGCCGGCCAGCGGGTTTCACCGAGATCCCAGAAAACTCCGGCTGCGATGGCGAGTCCCTCGCGCACGAGCGGGACCAGGGCGTGCTCATTGGGGGCATGCTGGGAACAGCCTGTGTAGGAGTGCGGGATGTAGATGGTCGGCAGGCCGAGTGTGTTCGCGAAGCTGTCATTGGGCAGCGAACCACCGGAGTTCGGCATGATCATCGCTTCCTTGCCGGTCGTCTCCATGATGGATGCCGCCACAAGACGTGGCCATGGTCCTTCCGGGTCCATTCGCGTGGCGTACCATTCCGCTCCGCTCTTAACGGAAACGACCTCGACATCATCGAAGCCTTTCTCCCGGAGATGGCGGGAAATGGCGGGCAGGAACTCATTCACGTCCCTGTCGACCGTGTAGCGTATCTGGCAGCGCGCGAAGGCATCGGGCGGCACGGCGTTGACCGGCGCATGCGGTGTTCCGGTGCTGAAGGCCAGGACTTCGAACGTGTTCCAGCCCAGCACCTTTTCCGCAGCAGTCAGGCCGGGCTCTCCCCACCATGCGTCTATTGCGGGGCCGCTTCCGTCCTGACCGACGATGCATTTCGCCAGGGCACGCTTTATCCCGTCGGGGATGCATTCCGGTACCAGATCCGGAACGAGAACCTGTCCGGTGGGGCCGACAAGAGAAGCGATGGCGTGCGCCAGACGGATGCCCGGATTGGCCAGCAGGCCGCCCCAGTTTCCTGAATGGTGGCCGCCCTCACGGTAACGGACCCGGAGATCGAAATTCAGCGCACCCCGCGTTCCGAGCATCAGGGTGGGCGTTTCCGGGACAAGGCGTGGACCGTCCGAGGCGATCAGCACATCCGCGGCCAGCCGGTCTTTGTGTTCCCGGCAGATCTCGTCGATGCCCGGAGAACCGACCTCTTCGCTCATCTCCATCAGCAACCGGACATTATAGCCCAGCCGGCCACCTCTTTCCGCGCGCACCGCCTCCAGCGCCATCAGATTGGCGGTGTGCTGTCCCTTATTGTCCACCACTCCGCGGCCGTACAGCCGGTCTCCCCGTCGGGTCAGCTGCCAGGGAGACAATCCTTCCTCCCATCCCGCGTCCAGACCGGGCACGACGTCGCCGTGGCCGTATGTCAGCAATGTGGGAAGCGCCGGGTCCTCGATCCGTTCGGCGATCAGGAAGGGACCGCCCTTTCCTGTGGGATTGGGCAGAATTTCGCAACTGTATCCCCGGACGCGCAGCCAGGGGGCCACGTCTTTCTCGAGATAGGCCTGCAGGGCAGGTCCTGAGGTGGGGTCCTGGCTTGCGGTCGGTATCGCGATGCGATCCGCCAGAACGGCCTCGTACACACCATCGTCCAGACAGGCTACCGCCCGGGCAATCGCGGCTTCACGACCTGACATTACCGGCTCTCCTTTATTTTGTGCCGCAGGATCAGCGAGCCGCTCTCATCCATGACGGCGTGCCAGCCTGGTGGCACGAGAGTTGTCGCGTCCAGCTGTGTGACAATTGCCGGCCCTTCGAATGTATCCCCGGCTCCCAGCATGGTCCGGTCGTAGACCGGGGTTTCCAGTGGTTCGGACGCGAACAGGACTGTCTGCATGCCGGTGGCGCGGGCACCCTGACCGGGTGGCAGAGAACGGGTGATTGCGCCGCCCAGCCTCCCGACTGCCTCCACGCGCAGGGAGACCAGTTCCACCGTTGCGTCCGGAAGATCGAAGCCATAGAGGGCGCGATGCTCGGCGGCGAATGTTTCCGCGGCCTGAGCCATTGTGCCGGGCCACGGCACGGTCAGCTCGACGCCCTGACCAGCATAACGCATGAGCGCCACACGCGACATTTCACGCCGGGCGTCCGGGACGCCTTCTTCCGTGAACCACGTGGTGGCGTCCGTTTCTGCCGCTGTGAAGCTCTGTTCAACCATGACCGCGTCGGGCGTGCCGGTCGCCCTCAGCCCCCTGCTGAATTCGGCCCGCAGATCCGCGGCCAGCAATCCCTGGGCGCACAGGACGCCAGGTGACGGAGGAATGAGTACCGTGCGGATCCCGACCAGTTCAGCAAGCGCGCATCCATGCAGCGGTCCTGCTCCGCCAAACGGAACCAGCACGAAGTCACGAGGATCGTAGCCGCGCTCGACGGAGACGACGCGGATCGCACCGACCATCGCGTTATTCGCAATGGCGAGAATACCACGTGCCGCTTCGCCGGGTTCCAGGCCGAGCGGGTTTGCGACCGTATCCGCGATGGCCTTCCGGGCCGCCTGGACGTCGATGTCCATTCCTCCTCCCAGAAGACTGGGAAGATGTCCGAGGACGACATGCGCGTCGGTGACGGTGGCCTGAGTGCCGCCACGGCGATAGGCAGCCGGCCCGGGTACAGAACCGGCGCTTTCCGGGCCTACCGCCAGCACTCCGTCCGGCGTGACGCGGGCCAGGGAACCTCCGCCGGCGCCAATCGTCACCATGTCAACCATCGGCAGGGGGAGCGGCCATTCTCCGATCCGTCCATGCTGTGTCAGCCTGATCGCACCGTCCTTCATCAGGCAGATATCGGCGCTCGTGCCGCCTATATCGACCGTTATGATATCGGAGAAACCAGCCGCCATCGCGACAGCACGGGCGCCTACCACGCCGGCCGCAGGACCTGACAGGGCCGTCGTCGCCGGTGAACGGCAGATGGAGCCGCCGCTTGCGACCCCTCCGTTGCTCTTCATCAGCAACAGGGGAGCCGCGATACCGTATCCGGTCAGTCTCTCCTCCAGACGCCGGACATAGGAAGAGACACCAGGCATGACCTGCGCGTTGATGACCGTGGCAAGGGAACGTTCGTATTCCCGGACGACGGGCAGGATGTCGCTGGAGGCTGTGATGGTCACACCCGGCAGCATGTCGGTGAGAATTCCGACCACCCGACGTTCATGGACCGGCTGGGCAAAGGCATGAAGGAGACAGACAGCGACGGAACGCACGCCGGCGCTGAGACAGGCCCGCCCGGCTTCGCGGACGGACTCCTCGTCAAGCTCAATCAGGACATTCCCTTCCGCGGAAAGGCGTTCTGAGACCTCAAAGACATGAGCGGGCGGGACGGGACGGGCGGGCTTGATCCATGTGTACAGGTTAGCCTTGCGGGGAATATCCTGTCGTCCGATTTCCAGAACATGACGAAATCCCCTGGTTGTCACCAGGGCCGTCGCTACGGCCTTGTTCTCAAGGATCATGTTGGTGGCGATCGTCGTGCCGTGAAGCACACGCCTGACGTCGTGCGACGGGATGCCAGCTTTGCTCAGCGCCTGGCTGACACCGAGAAGAAATGCCTCCGACGGATCACCTGGCGTGGACGGAGTCTTAGCGGTCCATGCCTGGCCCTGCCGGTCCTGGACTGTGATATCAGTGAATGTACCGCCAATATCGACCGCAACCGAAACGACAGAGGAGACGGGATCAGTCGAGGACATGCGCGTAGCTCCCGCGATGAAAATCTTTTGTTTCGTATCGGTTTTTCCGCAACGCGGCTGTAGCTTCCATATCGACGGTGCGATCCGCGATTACCACGCCGTATATGTTCTCGGCAGCAGCGGTGCTGACCATGCCGCCGAGAACATCGGCCAGCACTGATGCCGGGGGCCGGTCGAACGGATGTCCGCGACCGCCGCCGCCGCCGGTTTCGATGCGAAGGATGTCACCTTTGACAAGCCGGTTGCCATCCGACAGCGGTTTCAGATGGCGTTCCCGGGGAGTTCCCGGATTGACGACGACCCGGCCGGGTCCTGCCGACATTCCCCCGTCCGCACCCCAGGGAGGATTGTGTACGCCGTCGAGGCGGATCGCGAGGATCGCTTCATCGGCGAGAATCTCGAATTCTCGTATGATGCCGCAACCACCACGCCAGCGTCCGGGACCGCCGCTGTCGCGGTTCAGTCCGTATTCACGCAGAATAACCGGATATTCCAGCTCAAGAAATTCTACGGGGTAGTTTTCCTGGGCGACGAAATAAACGCCGTCCGGACCGTCGCCATAGGCGCGGGCACCGTAGCCCACGCCAATTCCGTCGCTCATCAGGAAATGCCTTTCTCCGACGTGCCCCCTCAGAAGCACAACGACGTAGGATGAATGGGCAGCGGGTGCCGGACTGCCTGCCACGGACAGCAGACCGTTGAGCGCGCTCAGCGTCCGCATCATGGTCAGACCGCGCATTCCCAGCGGCGCGGGAAAGCGGGGCTGCAGCAGCGAGCCTTCACGCAACCGGACCTCGTCGAGCGAACGGGGGGCTCCCGCGTTCATCACATGATCCGGATTGCCCCCCAGGAAGTAAAGGCCAAGCGCCATCCCAGGCACGTCCCGGTTCATAAGAAAATTGACCGGTCCCACGGACTGATCGTCTGTCGCGGTCGCGTCGATTATGAAGTGATCGTCCTCTGTACGGGTCATCTCGAAGACCAGCCGCAGCGTGCCGCTGCCATGCCCGTCTCCGTCGATACGATCTACGAAGCGACATGTACCGACCGGAAAGACGTCACGCAGGCACTTCTGGACCACGGCGCGCGTGCGAAAGACAAGCTGTTCCAGCGCGTCACCAAGGCATGCGGGACCGAACCGGGAAGCAAGCTCGCGCATGCGGGTCACGCCGAGTTCGACACTCGCGATCAGTGCCCGGGTGTCTCCGCGTGCACTCGCGGGATATCTGCTGTTGCGGTAAAACATCGTCAGGGCGGCATCATTGTAGACACCTCCGGTCGCCAGCTTCATTGGCGGGACGATGATTCCTTCCTGAAAGATGTCGGTGGTATCGGGGGAGATCGAACCAGGACGAAGTCCTCCAATATCGGCAAAATGCGCCCAGCTCATTACGAATCCCACCCGGCGTTCACCAAGAAAGACCGGTGCCAGAAAAACCTGATCGTTTGAATGACTGACCGCACCCATTGATCCGTAGCAGTCGTTATACCAGTAAAGATCTCCCTCCCGCATCGTCTCAAGGGGAAAATCCCGGGCAACGGGGCCGACGAGGTCACCGAAAATGGGATTATTAGAACAGACTGCCATGATGCCCGACGCATCGAAGACGGCCGTATAGAAATCTTTCTTCTCGCGAATGAAGGGTGACATGGCGGTGCGCTCTATCAGCGCCTCCATCTCGGCCTGGATCGACCGGATACCGCCGCGGATAATCTCAAGATTGACGGAGTCGCATGTCTCCGCTGTCTTCGTCTCTGTCATAATCTCTCCCGAATCCGTCCTGCGCGTGTCTGTCATCAGAACCCGGTGGACATCGACACGAAAGCCGAGAAGCCACCTCCCACCCAGTAAGTCGGAGCGCTTCCACTGATCATCGTGCCATAAACTCCCCGCGTCGTCTTTGCTGCCCCGGTCACGCCAAACGCACCGGAAAGGTATTTCTCGTCACCGATATTAACGAGGTTTATTTGTATCTGCGGATGTTTCAGCCACCAGACATTCCGGAACCGATATCCCATCGTAACATTAGAAGTGATCCGGCTGGGAATCGATTCATCGTTCATGAACGTCGAATACTGGCTGTCTACGTAATTGAGCGCGAAGTTCCCAAAGGCGCTGCCGTTATCATAGCTCAGACCAATCGACCCGCTGAATTTCGGCGACAGAACCTCGCTTTTCCCCTTTGTCGGCAGATAGTCAGAACCGCTCAGAAGATTATTATCGATGGATGTATGGAGATATTGTCCGGAAACATAAGGGCTGAAATGATGCCATGGCCTCAGTCCGAATTCCGCATTGATTCCTCGTCCTGTTTCTCCGCCGGCATTGATGTACACGCCGGTTGCCACTCCATTAATGAGCGATTGTGACGAAATCTGTTTATTTGAGATATTATAATTAAACGCACTAACAGAGAAATTAAACAGACCATGATGTCTGAAGCCAATTTCTTCAGCAATTGAATACTCCGGAGCCAGATTTCCAGAGTTCAGTGTAGACAGCTTTCCTGTTTTAACATTGAACACATCCCAGTAGTTTCCACTGAGCTGAGAAAACGACGTTGTTCCATTTATATATATCTGATCTTTTTCTGTCAGCTGATAGCTGGCCGAGACCTGCGGTAAAGGCTCAAATACCTGCGATGAACTGCTATACGCAGCCCCCGGGACCGCATTTGTTGCATAGCGGGAGACCATAACGGCCTTGAAACCTGCATTCAGAGTAAGCTTATCACCGAACAGCTTAAGTGTATCGTCGACGTAAAGCCCGTTATCCTGCTGAATGAGATGCCCGTCCCAGGTACGGAGGGGCTTTCCATTGCCCATCAGAATCGGATATGCGCCGTACTGGCTCGCAACATTGCCATTGAGGCCAATCAGCGCGAAGGATGTCGCCTGCTGGAAATCCATATAGGAGTACCACCAACCGAAGCGCATGGTATTGTTGCGTGACGTCCGCCATTTGAAATAAGAGTTTTGCCCTCCCATATATTCGCGGTAGAGCGCCTGACTTTGGACTGTTGTCTGACCATCCACCTGGTTCGGCAGATTCAGCGGGCCTGCCGGTTCCGCACCGTTGAAGCTGTTGTCATTACTGAGGTTCGTAACGCCATTTGGCGTGCTTTTCACATAAAAAAAGTATGGATTGATAACAAGATCCAGGCTGTTCGTAAGCCGGAGTGTCGTTGGCGCATTCATTTTTATAACGTCACGATAATAATCAGACAGCTTCTGGTAACTCGCTACACCAGGGGTAAATGTTTTGTTGTAGTTGTACGAAATGCCATACTGTTTCCACTGGGCCATGGTTGGGTACGTATCTGTAGGAGACACCATGGAGTTCCAGCCCAGCCGAAATGCAAAACTGCTGCCACGTCCCCATTCCTTCAGGAGTTTTGCGTCGACATGCTCACGCCGCCCCTGACCGGAACCACGCCATTCATTGTAGGTCACGTCGGAAAAGGAAACAAACGCCTTAACACCCGTTTTTCCGATTTCACCTGTGTCAACACGGATGAACTCACGCTCAAGCGATTTACGGCCATAACTGACATCGATCAGTCCACCAAACCTGTCTGATGGATTACGAACTTTCGTTTCAAGGGCCCCTCCGACAGCATTATGAACCGGATACGTAATGTCCGGATTCCCTTGTGAAACTGTCACACTTTGTATGTTATCCGCATCCACCCATTCTCCCGGAAAAGCGAGATAGGAAATCGGGTCAGCGACGGGCATTCCTTCAAGCAGGGAACCGACTTCATTTTGCGGCAGACCACGCATGGAGATTCCCATGTGGTCTCCAATTCCGAGAGGGTCGGTACCAGACACAACCACACCGGGAAGATTAGCGACCAGAGTAAGAGAATTTGATGTCGGAACCTGCTTGGCGATGAAATCACGCGTTACTGCACTGACGCTTTTTGGCGCTGTCTGCGGCGGCATGAGACCGCCTCCCGGTGTTGTGTTCGTCACACCGTTATCGAACCGCGCAGCCCCCGTCACCTGCACCTCCTCCGGAGACGCGGTTGAAACAGTCGATACCGGAGCAGCATGCAAAACAGCTACCGGTTTCTGCGAGGGAACTGCTTTTATGTGCCGCGGAGGCACCCGGTGGCCGTGGAGACGTGTCGCAGCGTCAGATGTCCCCGCGAAAACGCTTCCCGAGGTGAGAATGGTACCGAGGAGACATATACGTCGGGCGCGGGCGGAGCCTTCACTGATCATTGCCTTCTCCTGTTTCAGGTTTTTTGGTTATTTACAAGAAAACGTACATTTTTTATTTCCGACGGAGGCAATCGCCGGAGAAAAAGGATTAAAAACAGCGTTTACGTGGACGGTATACTCTCCAGGAGCCTGATCCCGTCATTGATCGCCGCGCAGTATCTGTTGAGGCCTCTCATAAGGTCGGTCACGGCACAGTGGCGTAAATTTCCATCGAGTTTCGAAATCTCACTCGCGACAGACAGCACAGGAAGCGGCTTCGCCGTGACGGCCGGATCGTGTTCGAAACGTGGGAGGCGAGTAAAGTTTATCGGCACAAGAATCCGCGCCAGATCCATTGAAAGCCGGTTTTTTCTGGTCGGCGGGCAGTCTGATGAAAAAACGCCTTCAATCAGTTTTCCGAATTTCGCGGTCGCATTATGTGCCGCCGTGAAATCTCCCGCTCCGTTCGCCATCTGATCATAATTTCTGAGCGTATGTTTGATTTCGCTGACTGTGTCGGTCCAGCGGAACGGGAGCACTTCCGGCATCGCGATACGAAGCACGGAAAGAAGGTATATCTTCATATCCGTCAGCAGGACGTCCGGATCGGCAATCTCCATAGTGTCATTTTCAGTATGCCAGGCTATATTCCCGCCACATCCGGAAACGTCGTAGTAACCTTTCTCCTTACGAAGCGCATCGGGCATCGTCGAGCTGAGCATATAGAGACTGGAAAGGCCTATATTATTGAAAGAGTAGTCTCCTGCCTGATGCGGACGCTCAATGCCGATATCTGCGTCCGGAACCACATCCCGAATGCTGGTCGTGGCGATATGGGCACATTCTGAAAATGCCGAAGTGTGATGATAACTTGTCGCCCATCGACAGCCGGGACTATCGCAGTTGATCTGCGCGACACAATGATGATCGAGTTCCTGAGCGAAATTATCCGCGAACCACGTTGAACCGGCGTAACGACCGGTGGAATGACCTGGCCACCAGGCGATTTTTACTGATCGCCTCAACTGCAATCTGTTATTCCAGAGCACTCTCGCCAGTTCGAGAAGCGTTGCATCGCCGGTGGCATTATCTCCGACGCCGACATCCCAGCTGTCGTAATGACCGTGCAGAAGAATAAAATCATCCGGCTCGGATGCTCCGGGAATCGTCACAACCGGAATTTTCTGAGGAAACCAGCCTTCCTGAAGTGTTGTCCGGATAACAACGCCACACGTTTCATCAGCGCGCCGCATAAGACGCTCACCGTCGGGAGCGGATACCGCCGCCACCGGTATTCGGGGTTTGCGCGCAAGATCCGCGAGCCCGGGATTTCCCCAGATCGTTGTGCAGGTGCCCCAATGAACATCTGCTCCTGGATTGGCGACGATCAGGCCCAGTCCGCCCGCCTGTTCGATCAGAGACGTCAGGGCGGGATTTCCAAATCCGGACAGGACAGGTATTTTTCCGCGGACGCGTTCGGAGAGATCCGCCATCGTATGGATTCCACCACCGAACAGTCCGTCAATATCCCGCGTATAGCTTCGAAGATTTGACCGGTTAGCTTCAAGATGAACGAGTTCGCCGGACACGCCGTCCGGTGCACTGAACGACGATGAGGGTGCTTTGGCCCGGATTGCAGCACCGTCAAGCGCGATGGATGCCTCGAGCGGGACTGAAAGATAAAGATCAGGTTCGCAGACCTGGACAGGAATCCCAAGAGCACTCAGAGCGGAAGTAATGTCATCCGCCGCTGCATTAACGTCCTGCGGACGCCAGCGAGGTTTCATTGAAAACAGTTCAATAAGTTTCCATGCGGTTTCGACCCGGACCTCATCCAGAAACCGTTTCTCCAGATCCGTGACAGTCATTTCGTCTCTCCATCGATTCTTGTTTCTGTATCAGTCTGGATATTTTCGTAATTCAGCGCATTACGGCGATTTTATATTTGTGTTTAATACTTACGACAGAACATATGATGCCAACGGCGTTCTTATTTCTTTCACAATTCAATGAAATTAAATTTCATCGTTATGAAGTATTTTCGGAACACTCACAGTGATAATAAATCCATTTTCTGGCACAGAAATTCAGCAGCGAAAGGGAGCGTCCTGTCAGACGCCCGACTGCTGCTCCGTGACAGATACTGATCCCGAACCGCAACGGAGATAATGGATATATCCCTCGGCCGGTTCAGCGGTCTTCAGATTTCTCTTTACATTTGCATCGGATCATCCGTTCATATATGTGAACATCGTTTCCGTAGGAGAATGTTGCATGACCGAACCGTATCGTCAAACAAAAACTGATCCTGCTGAGAACCAAAAGGCCGATACTTCGGTCAAATCGGCCGGGCGTATTCTCGATATCCTCGATCTTCTCGCTTTACGGACCGAACCTGTCTCGCTCGCCGAAGTCCGCAATGTGCTTGCCTTGCCGAAAAGCAGTGCTCTGCTGCTGCTGAGAACTCTTGTCTCCCGTGGTTACGCTATGAAAAACGCGGAAGGACGCTACTACCTTGATCCCATTCTGAATGCAGGCGGGGCGGACTGGGTTGGAGGACCAAACTGCGCGATGCTGCGTCTGGTGCGCCCGGTCATGCTCACGCTCTCGCAGGCTGTCCGGGAAACGGTTCTGTACGGCGTCATGCAGCCCGATCTGACTGTAAGGCTGGTAGAAAAATGTGTGAGCCCACAGGTTATCCGATACGATACAGATATTGCGAACCCGGTTCCAGCTTATTGCACAGCAATTGGCCGATCTATACTTGCTTATTCTCCGACAGATTTTGTTGAATATTATATACAGAATACACCAATGCCTCCGTTGACGGCCAGTACGATTGTTGAACCTGATGCATTCCGGGCCAGTCTGCGGCACATCCGTGAACAGGGTTTCGCAGTCAATTTTGAGGAACGCATGGTCGGCGCTTCTTCGGTGGCAGCACCGTTCTTCGACAGCGCAGGCAAGGTACTCGGCGCAATCAATGTTGGCTGCGTCACTAGCAGTTTTGTCGAACATCGCGAGACGATTCTGGAGAATCTGCTATCGAATGTGCAGGACCTGACCAGCCGTCTCAGACAGATAAATGGCGTTGCCGCGTGACCTCGGCGATTACCGGCATTTTTGTAACGCCTGTTCGGCAGCCGAGATCACATTCCCGTTTCAATGCAGGAGAAAACTCGTGACTGATACCATAGCGTCGGATTCGACGGATGTCCCGGAAGCACCACATGCCGCCGTGGACATGGATGTGATGATGGCTCACATGACTGAATTCGCGCGGCGGACAAAGATGTCCGGATCGCCCGACGAATATGCCAGCTTTCTCTACCTGGAAAAGACGCTGACCGGTTATGGCTACGACACAACTCTGTTTCGCCATGCCGCCTATATCAGCGAACCCGGAGAGGCGCAGATCGAGATCGACGGTGTTTTTCCGACATGCATCACGCATTCCTTTTCGCAATCAACGCCGGCGACCGGCATCTCCGGCGAAGTGATCTGGGCGGGGCGTGGAGATCCGGCCGATTTCGCCGACAGGAATGTGGCAGGCAAGATCGTTCTCATGGACGGAATAGCGAATCCCGGCGCCAGTTTGCGTGCAGGACAGGCGGGAGCAATTGGCCAGATTCAGATCAGCCCGCATGAACATCTGCATGATATGTGCATCTCCCCGGTCTGGGGCAGTCCAACAGATATTGAGCAGGGGAACCTGCCGAAGACCGCTGTCGTCAGCGTTCTGAACCACGTTGGCGTTTCGTTGAAACAACGCCTGGCGAAAGGCGAGACTGTAACTGCGACACTCCACACAAGAGTCATAACAGAATGGCGAAAGATACCGCTTCTCGTTGCGGAATTAACGTCTCCGCGCGACAATGACGACAGTTTCGTTCTGCTGTCGGGTCATCATGACGCTTGGTATTTCGGAGTGATGGATAACGGAAGTGCCAACGCCACGATGCTGGAAGCGGCGCGTGTTCTGGCAGAACGGCGTGCTGAGTGGCAACGGGGGCTCCGGCTTTGTTTCTGGTCGGGACATTCCCACGGGCGATACGCCGGTTCGGCGTGGTATGCTGATCATTACTGGGAAGAACTCGCCGGGCGTTGCGCAGCCCATGTGAATGTGGACTCGACCGGCGGAAAGGGAGCCACCGTACTGGCGGATGCCCCGGTCTCAGCGGAGCTGGCAGCGCTCGCCATGCGGGCTGTGAAACGGGAGGCGGGTCAGGATCTCACGGGACGCCGCATGCTTCGGGCGGGGGACCAGTCATTCTGGGGTATCGGCATTCCCTCGATGTTCATGAGTTTGAGCGAGCAACCGGCTGTTCCGGGTTCAGGAAAAGATGACCGGCAGGGTGGTGGCCTTGGCTGGTGGTGGCACACGCCGGAAGATCTCATCGACAAGATTGATCCCGAATTTCTTCTGCGTGATACAAAGGTTTACGTAGATGTCCTGTGGCAGCTTCTGGCTTCGGCAATCCTGCCGCTGGACTATCAGAGCGCGACAGCCGCACTCCTGTCCGAACTCGAAGCTCTGCAGAACCACCTGGATGGCAGATTTTCGCTTACCTCTCTTGTGGCCCGGGCAAGGCAGTTGCACGCGCAGTGTGTCGGCCTGCGTTACACCCTTGCGGAAACAATGGAAGAACGCAAGATTCCGGCCATCAATACTGCCCTGATCGCGGTGTCACGCGCATTCGTTCCAGTCGATTACACCACGGGCGACCGTTTCGGCCATGATCCGGCGCTTCCGCAGCATGCCTGGCCGGTTCTGGACCCGTTGCGAAAACTGGTGGATGTGCCAGCGGAAACGGATGAAAGCCTGTTTCTCGAAGTTGCGGCCCAACGCAGCGTCAACCGGATGATGTTTGCGTTGCAGCAGGCGATCGCCGCGCTGCAGCCTGTCGCTGCACAGGACAGCGTGGGGGAGGCACTGCAAACACAGACAGGAGAATAACGACAAAGCCTGTGTTCGGATATTGTTTCGGTTACAGCTCTGTCGCGCGTGAACAGGCGCGCGGACGAATACGGATACCGCTTTTCTGCTGTTCAATGGCATGGGCGATCCATCCGATCGAACGGCTGATTGTGAACAAAGTCTCCGCTACTTCCTGTCCCAGGCCGTAGCCGGTTTCAGTGATCACCAGGGCGAGTTCGACATTGGGACGCAGCCCCGTCAGCCTGGCGACACTGTCGATCAGTTTCGCGGTCGCCGGTGGCACCGGCACATGCGCCATGATGGCGGCGGCACGCGGATCGCCCTCCGGGTAAAGACGGTGAAAGAAACCTGGAAGGGCGCCGTTCTTCCCGGTTCTTTGCCTGACGAAATCTTCCAGGTCGTCCGTGGCCGCAGCTTCTTCCAGAAGAACCCGGACATCTTTGAAGGCGGTTACGTGTTCGAGGCCACGAAAGGCCCCGAGACCTGCGAGCAATGCCGAGGTAAGGTCCGCATCCATCGACGCAACGACCCGGACCGCGAATGAGGCTGCGTTCAGTTCGTGATCTGCGCAGCAGACCAGGATGCGCCGGATGACTTCGCGTGCGTCTGGGCGCTGCCACGTTTCCGCCAGAGCATCATGCAGGTTTTTCGTGACATCCAGTTTCGCGGATGCCATGGCACAGGCCAGAGCCCGCACGAGACAGACGGCGGCGGCCAGACGTTCGTTTTCCGGTCGTCGTGCAGAGGAGGCCGACGGGTCCATAAGGGCCAGCAGCGCGAGCGCGCGATCAACGGGCGGTGCATTCGCCTTGATCCGTGCCGTTCCGGCCCATCCCGGAACGAGAGCGGGGTCGAAATGTGCTTTATCGAACGGAGCGGCATGCGCGTCCCACAGAAGCACGGCAACGTCTTCAAGCGATGCATGACCGGCGAGAGCGGTGATATCCCGCCCCCGATAAGTCAGCCGCCCTTTCTCGATCTGACTGATATGTGTCTCGAGGATCGGCAATCCCCAGTCCAGTGCGGTGGCGACGGCGGCCGAGGGTCTGCGTGCATGATTCTTACGCCATACCAGCCTGTCGACATCAGCCTGAACATACAGCCTGGCACGGCTGTTTCCCGGTTGCGGGACCGAACGGATCAGGCCACGGCTCACATAGGCATAGAGTGTCGACCGGCTGACGCTGAGCGAAGCAGAGGCCGAGGCGGCATCGACAAATCCATGCGGATTTTCCTGAGACATCGGCTTTCTTTCTAAATATATTGAAAGATTGATTCAACATTGACACGAAGTCAACTTCTCCATAGCTCTTCAAAAAGTCGGCAATATATAAGGATCAGTCCGAATATTCCGACTTCAACACCGGATCAGCGCGATGCAGGATGACCCGCCCTGCCCCATCTGCGCTGTGACCCGCCTGAAGGAGGAGACGCCGGCATGCGTGCATCAGAAGCAGCCAGTGAGCTGGAACGGGCCCTTCGCCTGATTCGGGAACAGGAACCGCAGATGATGGCGGAACTCCTGGATCTGGTGACCATTCCGGCTCCTCCTTTCGGAGAAGCACAACGCAGCAGCCGGATCGCGGAACGGTTTGTGTGTGCCGGACTTTCCGATGTCACCACTGATGAAATCGGAAATGTGATCGGACACTGGAAAGGAGGAGCGGGTCCACGGGTCATGGTCATCTCGCATATGGACACCGTGTTTCCGGCCGGCACCCCGCTTGTCCCGAGATTTGAACAGGACCGCGTATTCTGTCCCGGCATCCGGGACAATACCGCTGCTGTCGCCAGTCTGATCAGACTGCCCCAGGTTCTCGCTGAGGCTGACCTCTCTTTGCCCTGCGATCTCTGGCTGGCCAGCAGCGTCGGAGAAGAGGGGCTGGGAGATCTTCGTGGAATGCGGAAGCTGATGGCCGACCGGGGCGCGTCATTTGATGCTGTTGTGGTCTACGATGGCGATCTGGGCAATGTCGTTCATTGCGGCGTGGGGAGCCGACGTTTCAGAATCACCTATCGGGCGTCGGGCGGACACAGTTTCGCGGATTTCGGAAAGCCCAGCGCAGTTCACGGACTGGCAAGCGCCTGCGCGCAGTTTTGCCAGATTTCACTGCCGCCCGAGCCGAAGACCACTCTCAACATAGGCGAATTTCATGGTGGCACCTCAGTTAATGCCATTGCCCAGGAGGCAGTCGCCATTATTGACATGCGCTCGGTTTCCCAGACGGAACTTGAAAAACTTGTTATCTCCGTGCTCGATATTTTTTCGGAGACCGCGAAAGTGTTTGATTGCGGGATGGAACTGGAACAGGTCGGAGACCGGCCTGCGGGTATGCTTCCGGCCGACCATCCGCTCGTGCGGACAGGAGCAGATGTGCTGCATGGGATGGGTATTACGCCCCGTCTCTCTGCGGCGAGTACAGACGCTAATATTGCATTATCGATGGGCATTCCCGCTATCTGCGTCGGGTCAGGCCTTGGAAAGAATGTGCACAGGCCGGACGAAAGTCTTTATGTTCCTTCGATCGTTGACGGCCTGCAACAACTCGTCCTGCTTCTGGCGCGTCTTGATTACACAGTTGTTCCGCGTCGCGATGTCATCGCAACGACGCCGGATTTCCACACGGCATGAATCATCTCTCCACGAGTGTTATCGGATCCGTTGCCCGCCGGACCGTGCATGATACACAGTTCAGTCTGACCGCGCGTACCCGGGCATCGCACGCTTTCACGGATACGATCGGCTGCATCGTGTCCGGTGTCGCGGAAGCGCCTGTCGTTATGGCGCGTCAGGCGCTTTCTGCTCCGGCGGGAGGTCCCTGCGCGGTGATCGGCGGTGGCGGAGCGCCGGCGGGGCACGCGGCGCTGATCAATGCGACGGCCGCCCATGCCCAGGATTACGATGATACGTTCGGGCCATTGTCGGGGCATGCCTCCGCAGTGCTTGTCCCCGCCCTGCTGGGGGTGGCTGGTCTGGTCAGCACCAGTGGTATGCGCCTGACGGAGGCCTATCTCATTGGTCTGGAAGCGCAGGCGCTCTTTGGGCGTGGTCTCAATCCCGGTCATTACGCTGCCGGATGGCATGCGACGTCGACAGTGGGCGCGATCGGGGCATCGATAGGGACAGCCTGGCTGCTGGGACTCGACGAGGAGGGTATGACCCGTGCCGCCAGTCTTGCCGTCAGCATGGCCTCGGGCCTCAAGGGACAGTTTGGCACACCGGCAAAGCCGCTTCATGCCGGTCTTGCAGCGCGGAATGCCGTCGAAGCGGCATTGCTCGCTGCGACCGGTCTGACGGGACGGCCGGACATCATCGAACATGCGATGGGTCTGGAAAAAGTCTGTGCCGGCAAAGGCGAGAAATGGGCGCAGATCATGATGTCGCCAGGCGCACCGCATTCCATTGAGTCCATCGGCCTGACGCCCAAGCGCTATCCCTGCTGCGCCGCAACACACGACACGCTTGACAGGCTGCTTGATCTCAGGACCCTGCATGGTTTTGACGCGGCGGACGTGGAACGGGTCGATATCGCGCTGGATGCGGTGGCCATGGACAATCTGTCCTACATGGAACCGGTGAACGGGATGCAGGCGCGTTTCTCGATGACTTACTGTGCGGCTGTCACACTTCTTCAGGGCGTGCCGCGTCTTTCGGACTTCACGCAGGAGGCTGTGGAGGAACCGGCGAGGCGTCGGCTCCTCTCCCTGATCCATCCGCATCTTTGTGGCGCAGAAGAATCTGCCGTCCCGCGACATCGTGTGACCGTAAGGCTCAAAGACGGACGGACACTGCGGTCCGGACGGACGGCGGAGGCAAGTCCGCCTGCCCGCACCTTCAACGAGAACGACCGGCGGGACAAGTATCTGGACTGCTGCAGCCGGCATCTCGATCGTTCTGATGCTGACACTCTTTATGAGCGGCTTCTGACGCTTGAGAAGCAACCGGATCTGGCTTTCATCGCCTGTGCTTTCGGGAAGGCACGATAATGCTTCCGGAATGCAGCCCCTGCCGGGACATGCACAGGGTTTGTTTGCAGGGCGGTCGCGGCATATCGGCGGGATCCGAAGGAAAGGGGCATTACCTGTGAGTGACAGCAATACGGAGGCGACCATATGTCGCAAATCGATCGTCGTGCCGGTGACGACCGAGATCATCAAAGGTGCGCTGCGTTCAGCCCAGGCGGAGATGGAGCGTCTTCTCCAGCGTACGGCGATGTCGCCGGTAATCCGGGAAAAGCAGGATTATTTCTGCGGTCTTTTCGATCGTGACGGACGTCTTCTGATCGGTACGAAGCTGCCGATTCTCGGCAATATTCTTGCACCGGTCCTTGAGCGGTTTCCGATCGCGGATATGCGGGACGGCGATGTTTACTGGTACAATGACCCCTATCTTTCTGAGGGTGGTGTTTCGCATACGCCGGACCAGGTCTTCGTCAGTCCGATCTTCGTGGATGGGGCCCTGGTGGGCTTCACTCATTCCTGGGCACATTTTCTGGACATAGGCGGAACCCGCTCCGGTTCGACAACGCCCGACGCCACGGAGATATTTCACGAAGGCATTCTCGTGCCACCGGTCAGGCTCTACAGGGAAGGCGTGCTCAACGAGGATTTGTTTCGTACCTTCGCGCGCAATTCACGCTTTCCCGATATTGTCGTTGGCGATGTCCGGGCCATGATCGCCTCCGTCGAACTGGGGCGGCGGCGCATGATCGAGATATTCAGCCGCTTCGGCATCGGTCCCGCACACCTGGCGTTCGATATACTGATTGACCAGACAAGAAACTTCGCCCGGAAGAGGATGCGGGAGATATTCCGCTCCGGCACATACAAGTTTGCCGAACTGATCGACACGGACGGGCATGGTACCGGACCGATCGCCATCCGGATGGTGATGACCGCGGCGCAGGACAGGCTGGTTCTGGATGCCACCGGTACGGACGATCAGACCAGGGGGCCGATCAATTTTCTGATGCATCCCTCTGCTGTGCAGATGATTTTCGGAATCCATATGATCTCCGGTCATCCTGAATTCATGTTCAACGAAGGATTGCTCACCCTTGTAGACGAGGTCCGGCTCCGGAAAGGAAGCATTCTCCAGCCCTGTTTCCCGGCTTCTCTCGGCCAGCGGTCGGTCACCCTCGCACGGGTCATGAGCGCCTGCGTCGGTCTGATCAATGTGGCGAAACCGGAGCGCCCGCAGGCATCGAGTTCAGCCTACAGTGCGAATAAGCTTCGGGGAACATGGCCGGTCACGCACACACCTTTTCTTAAGACTCTGGCCGTCGCAGCCGGTCAGGGCGCACGTCATGACTCCGACGGGCCTGATGCGATCTATTTCCTCAGCCAGCAAAATTATCCTGTCGAATTTGCCGAACAGAATTATCCACTCATCATCAGATGCTATGCCATCAATCGGGATTCCGGCGGCCCGGGACGCTGGCGGGGCGGATGCGGGGTCATCCGGGAATTCGAGATGCGCTCGGAAACAGCCTCTGTATCATTGAGGATGAGTAACGTGGAGTGGCCGGCCTACGGCGTGGAAGGCGGCCTTTGCGGGCGTTCAGGTCGTTTCACACTTAATCCCGGCAGACCAGACGAGCGGATTCTGCCATCCCTGCAGGACGGAGTTATTCTGCGTACTGGCGATGTTCTGAGGATTGCCATGCCCGGAGGGGGTGGAGTCGGACATCCGTTTGACCGGGAACCGGAACAGGTTCTGCGGGACGTGACAGCCGGGTTCGTAAGCATGGAAAGCGCACTGGAGGAATATGGCGTGGTGATCGAGCCGGAAACGGAAACGATCGATCTCGTCGCCACTCTCGACCATCGTTCGGTGAAACGCTGGCCGACAAAGCTTTTCCACCGGAGGCACTATTTCGACCCCAGAAGCTGGTGGGATGAGGCCGATGCCGCGACCCGCAACGAGGCTCTGCCTTCCGTTACATGACCGCCACCCCGTCACTCCTGACATGAAGCTTCCACCCTGTCAGACAGAAGGAGCCACCGTGAACCGTACAATTTCGATAGCTGTCGATACTGGCGGAACGTTTACAGACATAACGCTTGTCGATCGTGAGACCGGAATCCTCTGCAAGGCCAAGGTTCCCTCGACACCGGACGACCCTTCAGTCGGATTTATCACCGGGGTCAGAACCATACTTGCGCAGGCAGGCCTGACTCCTGACAGCATCAGCCATTTTTTCCACGGGACAACGGTCGCAACCAATACAATCCTGGAGATGAACGGTGCTGCCTGTGCTCTGCTGACTACTGCCGGATTCCGTCATGTCCTTGAAATCGGTCGCCACGACATTCCCCGAGACGGGAATATCCATTCCTGGGTGAAGCCGGAACGACCAGTGCCAGCAAACCGAATTTACGAAATCGAAGGCCGCCTCGATTTCGAGGGGAAGCAGATCGCCCCCCTGTCGGAGGATACGGTGCGCCGTGCCGTCGCCGATATCCGCCGCAGGGGCATTCCGGTCATCGCGGTATCCTATCTTCATGCCTATGTCAGTGCCGTTCATGAGCAGCGCACGCGGGAAATCATCGCCGAGGAATATCCCCGGGCTCTGGTCTCTCTGTCCTCGGATGTCCTGCCGGTTTTCCGGGAATTCGAGCGCAGTATGGCGACGCTGCTGAATGGCTATGTCATGCCGAAAGTATCGCGTTACGTCACCAGCCTCGAAGAGAGGATCGCCGGAGAGGGAGCGGACGGACGCCTTCTGATCATGAAATCGAACGGCGGTGTGACGGGAGCCGGTTCGATCCGTCGCCTGCCGATCCATACGGCATTGTCGGGACCGGCTGCCGGTGCGGTCGGAGCCAGTCTTATCGGCCGGCTGACCGGCGAGAACAGGCTCATCTCGTTCGACGTGGGTGGTACATCGGCGGATATCTGTCTCATCGACGGAAACATACCGACCGTGACAACGGAAGGCAGTGTCGGAAACTGGCCGCTGGCGTTGCCGATGGTTGATATCCATACGATCGGAGCGGGTGGCGGTTCGATAGCCCGGGTTGAGAATGGCTCCCTCCTGGTCGGTCCCGGCAGTGCGGGAGCGTTACCGGGACCTGCCTGTTACGGGCACGGCGGAACGGACCCGACCGTGACCGATGCACACGTCGTACTGGGTCATCTTCCACCACGCCTGCTGAACGGCACGATGACACTGGACGTCGATGCCGCGGCCCGGGCGATAGAACGTGCGGTGGCGCGTCCTCTCGGCATCGGTCTCCACGAAGCCGCGCGCGGGATCCTTGATATCGCCAACAATGCGATGATCGGTGCCATCCGTGTGGTTTCGGTCGAGCGTGGATATGATCCCGCCGAATTCGTTCTGGCACCATTCGGTGGTGCGGGACCGCTGCATGGCGGCTTTCTCACCCGCCTTCTGGGCATGAAGGCGGCAATGGTGCCACCGGAGGCAGGCGTGCTGTCAAGTCTTGGACTGCTCTGGTCGGACCTGAAAAGCGATTTTTCGCAGACATGTATTCTGAAAACGAACAGTTTAGATCTTTCCTTATTAGATAAAGCATTTCAGTCACTCGATACCCAGGCCAGAAACTGGCTCGAAACGGAGGGTGTGCCAGACAGCGACCGGGATATTCTGTGGTTCGTCAGCATGCGCTATGCTCACCAGGGCTTTGAACTCCTTGTCCCGTGGCCGGTAAAAGAGGTGTCTGACGCGACACTGACTGCTGCGATCGGGAATTTTCACTCAGCGCATCACCAGCTTTATACGTTCTCTCAGCCGGAAATGCCGGTGGAGCTTGTGCTGGCACGCGCAACGGCAGTCGGCCGGTTTGCCAAACCTGCGCTCCGCACGCTGAAAATCACGGGAGCCGCAAGCGATGCCATAACGGGCTCGCAGCAGGTCTACAGCAATGGCGACTGGCTTTCCTGCCCCGTCTATGATCGCGATCGGCTCGGCGCCGGAGCGACGTTCAGCGGACCTGCGATCATTGAGCAACTGGACGCCACGACCTACGTGCTTCCTGGTCAGCGCGCTTCAGTGGACTGCTATGGCATTCTCTGTGTCAGCGAGGAAAGTTAGGCGCTATCCTTTGTCCCGATCTTCCAGTGCTGAACCGGGTGGTGATCAGCGATTCAACAGATAACATCCTGAACCTGTCTCAGTGTTTCGCCCGGTCAGACGCCGCGAAAACATGTTGCAGAATAGTATTGAGACTTACCTTGTAAGCTTTTTCGCTGTTCTCTTCCTCAAGAGCCCGCAGCGAACCGGCGCGGACAGCGTTCCAGAGGTCCTCGTCATTGTACAGCCCGGCAAGACGGGCTGCGAAGCGGTGCGGGTCGTTTGTGCCGCCTGAGACGATTTCCTGTCCGTCACGCCAGCCAAGCTGCCGGCAGAGCAGTTCTGATGCGACGACCGGAAGGCCATAGGATGCAGCTTCATGAATCTTGAACGGAATGCCTCCGGCGAAGCGCGTCGGCGCCACGAAGACACGGTGCGTTCCGTAAAGAACTGAGGCGTCTGCGACCGGGCCGATCAGCTCGACGCGCGGATCGCGACCCAGAGCGCTGAGATCGACGGCCGGTCCCCGGAAGCCGGCCACAGTAAAGCGGACATCTTCCGGCAGCCGGTCCTTCAGCAGAGGCAGAACCTCGCGGACGAACCATATCAGACTGTCATGATTGGGTGAGTCCGGCTCATGGATCGCACCGAGAAACAGGAGATTCCGCCTGTCCGCCCATCCCGCCGGTGTGGGCCTGACCGGGCAGAGATGACCCAGTTCGGCGACATTGTCGTAACCGGCATCACGCAGCACCCTGGCATCGATCGCATTGACCGCGACGATGGTCTCACACAGCCATGCGCAGGAAAGTTCCTCATCGAGCGCCTCGCTGAGGGTTCTGGTCTGAGGAAGGTCGAGCACTTCAGCCCGCAGAGCGGTGCGGGGCGCTGTCACCGCCTCGGTATCGAGCACGATGCCGCCCGTTGGAAGAGCTGAGGCGTGCCCCATCAGAACGGGCATCAGACGACCGAGATTATGGGTGCGGCCAATCCAGACGCAGTCATACGCGCCGCTTCGCTCTTCCAGCAGCCTGTCGAGCACCTCGTAGCCGCGATCGTGGAGCAGTTCGACCTCCGGCGGGAAATCGGCATAGATCACAGGGAGCGGGTCCACGGAAGAATAAATCGGCGCGACGGTCACTTCATGACCGAGAGCCGCCATTGTGCGGACGATGTCGTTCGAACGCACAAACCCTGATCCGAGCCGCCGCGTCGGAATCCGGTCCTCGATAAACAGAATACGGCGCGTTCTTTTCCCGGCTGTCCGGGCACGGGCGACAAGCGCGGGCGAAGGTGGTTCGGCGGTGTGGAGAGCGGCGGTGTGTCGACGACGCAGGGTGCGCATGTCGCCCGGACCGTATGACGAGGCATCCGGATCACGGATGTCGAAGGTCGCAATCATTGCCGACTCATACAGGGTCGCAAACCCCTTTTCCGCCGCCCGGAGCGAGAAATCGGCAAGCGCGCCAGCCTCGGATTCACAGGCCGGATCAAAGCCGTCGAGCGCTTCGGCAAGAGTACGGCTGAACAGCAGACACGGGACGGTTCCGCATGCCGTAAGACGCCGGAAACATGTTTCCGGCGCTTCCAGTGCAGCGCCTTCCATGTAATGGCCCAGTGAGCCATCGCGCCAGACGATAGCGCCAGCCTCAAGGATTCTGTCATCGGCACGCAGTATTTTGCCGGTGACGATGCCGACCTTCGGTTTTCCTGGTAACGCCGTGGGCGTTCCCGTCAGATGGGCGAGCGCCGCTGCTATGGCGCCGTGCTCTGGCCGGATACCCTGCCCGATCCAGAGAAGCGTCTCTGTCGTGACATGCGGCAGGGCTGCTTTCAGCGCTTCTGCCCGGGATGTCGTCTGCGGCAGGCGCAGCACGCGGATACCATGGACGAACTGCTCCAGACGTCGCGTCTCGTCCCGCGATCCGGCGTCGACGACGATCACCTCGGCTGAGTCGCGTATGCTGGCACGCAGCGCGGACAGCGTCGCGAGCGTGACGGGCAGGCGGTTGTGGACGAAGAGAATGACGCTGAGCGCCGGTGTGGTTTTTGGTGTGAAAATCAGAGGATTTCTGATCAGGAGCGGAATCAGGGATTCCGCCTTGCGCGCGGCCAGTCCTTCGAATTTTTTCAGTTCCGGTCGGGAGGTGTCAGAGTCCGGGGATACGATATGACGTCGGGACAGCCAGTGGACGAAAGCGTCCCGCACCAGCCCGTTCTCAATGTCCGCACGTACGGTGCCCGTGAAGAAATAGGCCTGCAGATCGATATCGGGATGGGGCTTGCGTCGTTCAGGTGCGCCATAGCGAACGAAATGATCGTAGGCCGACGTCATATGTCCCGCCGAGACGGCCTCGCCGATATCGGGATAGAGTTCGATGTAATACTCTTCACTGAACCATTCGAGCGCACAGAACGCCTGCGGCGTTGTATTGGTCAGGAAATGATGCAGGGCATTTTCATATTCTCCGGCCTGAATGGCTGTAACGACCTCCGGATATGTCGACAGATACCAGTCAGGATCGAAATACCAGGCTGAGCGGATTTTGCTGCCCGCATCTGGCCGGGCGAGGAATGAGGCGAACGGACCGCGTTCGGGAATCTCTGTCGCGGGGTGAGCGTCGGCGGAAGCCGGAGGGGCCTGCAGCGCTCTGGCGTAAAAGAGTCGCGGGTCAAAGAACAGATGACCGGACCGGAATTCCCGGTCCCCGAAAGTCAGGTAATGATCATAACCATTGACGAGGCCAAGGCGATCAAGCGTCGACCGGGTCAGATCCGGGTAGCGTGAAAGATAATCCGTTTCTGAAAACAGCCAGTGCGGCGAGCGGTCACTGTGGCCATTCAGGCGGTAATGATCGAAACCCGATGCAAAGCCACCATGCCTGACCGCCGCGGCGACATCGGGATTGACCGCAAGGTACCATGCCTCGTCAAAGAACGGATTGGGCGAGAAGCCCTGCGTTTTCCCGTCCGAGAGATAATGCGCCTCCAGTGTGCCCGCATCCGCCCGGGCGAGGTCGCCAAGCTGATCCGCGTATCGCTGACGGTACCATCCGGCATCAAATCGTGCCCAGGATGGCCCTTTCACTGACTCCGACGACACGCTACCTCACACTGATCTGACGCGTATTCCGGCCCGGAATGCCACGTTGGTCCGCACAGCAGGGACGATCACCGCAGAGTGAAAGCACGGCAGTCTCCTTTTCTGAACAATGGCTTATTGTTTACGCGCGGGATGATTGCAAAGGCAAATCCGCCAGAGAACTGACCCGCAGGGCGCCGACCGGCAGGGCTGCGATCGGCAGGATACTGATATGGTAAGGTTCAGCCGGCTTTTTTCTGTGCCTGCTGCGACATCCAGAGCGCCTCGAAATCGAACTGCTGCAGAATAACCGGCAGAAAACCGGCCTCACGGGTCAGATCGGCCAGATAGTTTCTGGCGGCAGGGAAGAGCATGCGGGGCGCTTCGATCAGCAGCAGGGGCTCGAACGTCTCGGCCGTCACATTGCGCAGGGAGAACAGGCCGGAATAGATGATATCGGCCTCGAACAGGGTCGGTGGCTGGCTGCCGTCAGCCGGAGCGTCGGCCATGCCATGACAGCGCATTCCGAGATCGACCTCGAAATCAGGCAGGTTTTCTCCAACCTGCCGGGCGTTGACATCCAGTGTAAGCGATGTGTTGGGACGAACGGGGGGACGGGTGTGCAGCATGATTGAGTCCACGACCCGGAACGTGACGGAACGGACATACTGCGCGCCCATGAGAACGGCTGGCCGTGACGACCGCTGCCCGGGCGCAGTCCCGGTTCCGGTCACGGAGTCCGTTCCGCTTCCGGCGGGATATGTTCCGGCGCCTGTCACTGTTTCCATCGTTTTTAAATCGACCATGCTCAAAAAGTCTTTCCGTTCTCATGACCTGTTCTGTGCGAACATCTAGCAAATTCGTGTTACGCCGACGAGTGTATCAGAGAAACTCTTTCCATTACGTGAAACGTCCCTGCAAAAGACCAAGGGCAGGCATCGGTTTCCATCCACGGGGCAGTTCTGAGCGATGGATGGGCGCGATGTGGTAAAGCGGCGCAGGTTCTTCGGACTGACTGAGGAACCGCTCATACGCTTTGACCTGCTCGCGACGCCAGGCGCAGTCGGTCAGCGCGGCTTCCCGTGTGGGATAAATGTTCGCGACCCGTCTTCGGCGCCCGATAATGGCGATCACGGCCCATATTCTGTCGCGTCCGGCATCGCCGCCGCGCCTGCCGGGCAGGTCAAATGGCAGAATGGTTGCCATCGGGTCGGGTCCCTCAGCTTCACTGTTTCCCATCCGGGACATCCCGCCCAGGATACACGAACGATACACGGGATGCGGACTGACGAGACCATGTCCGGCACAGATGTTGCAAGTCACCGGTCCGCAGCAGTCTGACGCGAATCTGCACAGACCGCATTTTCTTGCTCTCAGTCCGTCACAGGGCTACGAAGCCAGTATGATCCGGCTTATTCTCATTGTTCCTTTCCTTCTGGCTCTGGTGTTTTTTGCCGCGAGCAATCAGGAATCCACCCAGATGTGGCTGCTGGCCTATGGCTGGTCCTGCTCCATCGGTGTGCTTGCGCTTCTCGTCGCCGCGGTGTCGTTTCTTCTCGGGGCGTTTTCCGTGTGGATTGTCGAACTCGGACAGCGGCGCCGGGCGCGCCGGGCGGAAGCGAAAGTGCGGGAGCTGGAAGCCACGCTGGCCGCACAGGAAGCGCAGCTTCGCGCGCAGCCGCATTCTCCGCCTTCAGCTCCGGCTGCCGTTCCGACAATGCCGCCACCGCTGTAAGGATCTGTGCTGATGTCTGACCGCAGGACACGCCTGATTGCCGCCCTCGATACGCGCGATCCGCGTGAGGCATCCCGCTGGGCCGATGCCGTGACTCCCCATGCGTCGGCGATCAAGCTCGGGCTGGAATTCGTCTATGCCGCCGGACTTGAGGCTGTCTCCGAAATTGCAGCCGGCAGAGCGCTTTTTCTTGATCTCAAGCTCCACGATATTCCGAATACCGTCGGTGCCGCGATTGGCAGCCTGAGCAGAATCAACCCGGCGATGCTGACGATTCACGCCTCCGGCGGTGCCGCGATGGTCGCTGCCGCCAGTCATGCGCTGAATGAGAATTTCTCCACGGAAAACAGGCCGGTCCTGCTGGCCGTCACGGTTCTCACCAGCCTCGATGACGCCGCCCTCGCGGCAACGGGAGTGGAAGGCGGAGTGAGATCCCAGGTTCTGCGACTGGCCGATCTGGCGCTGCGGAACGGAGCCGACGGGCTTGTCTGCTCGGCCCACGAACTTGCGGCTCTGAGAGCGGAGTTTGGTGACTCACCGGTTCTTGTCACGCCTGGTATCCGGCCGCAGGGCGCGGCTGCAGGTGACCAGAAGCGCGTCATGACGCCTGGAGAGGCGCGTGACGCGGGCGCAGACTGGATTGTGGTGGGGCGTCCCGTTACAGGAGCGGCCGATCCGGGGGCAGCCGCGGCCGCAATCGCGCGCGAACTGGCGGAATAGCATGTCTGTTCAGGTCAAGATCTGCGGACTGACTGAGGAGACCGGCCTCGCGGCCTGTCTCGCGGAGCAGGTCGACTGGATCGGTTTCGTGTTTTTCGCCCGGTCGCCGCGATATGTGACTCCTGCGCGTGCGTCGGAACTGGCGGATCATTTTGCGGATGCACAGGTTCGCCCCGGATGTGTGGGACTGTTTGTCGAGCCGTCTGACGCCGAGATTGCAGCGGCAGTTTCCGCAGTCCCTCTGGACGTGCTGCAACTCTATACGTCGCCGGAACGGGCGCGGGAGATAAAGGTCAGATTCGGCCGGGAGGTCTGGCTGTCCTGCCCTGTCTCCGCTGTCACGGACCTGCCGGACAGCTCTGTCGCGGAGCGTCTCGTCATAGAGTCACGTCCGCCAAAGGATTCCGGCCGTCCTGGCGGTAATGGCGTGGCTTTTCCGTGGGCGCTCACCCATGGCTGGACAGCGCCGGTCCCCTGGTTGCTGGCTGGCGGCCTGCGTCCGGATAATGTCGCCCGCGCGATTGCCGAGAGCGGCGCGTCGGCTGTCGATGTCTCATCGGGCGTCGAAACCGCGCCAGGCATTAAAGATCCGGTGGCAGTCGCACGCTTCGTCGCGGCCGCACGGCAGCCGGTCTGCGTGTGATGCGGTTTTCCTCTTGAGTCTCCGCCGGATACTGGTATGAAGCTGTCCCTGCGCCGGAGAGATGGCCGAGCGGCTTAAGGCGCACGCTTGGAAAGCGTGTGTACGTTAATAGCGTACCGTGGGTTCGAATCCCACTCTCTCCGCCATAGGCTCATAAATCCAATAGAAACAGTGACTTATAGCATGTCAGCGTTACAGGTCATGTGACTGTGCGTTACAGGTCCAGCGTTACACCGGCCCCCACTGATGAAGAGGCAGGGGCTGCTAAAGACATGCGTAATCTGTTGAAGCGCGGGCAGACTTACTATGCCCGCTTTATCGTCCCTCAGGACCGCTGGGAGGACGCCGGGAAAGCCACAGGCACCGAGAGCCGTAAGTTTGGCCGCACGCCTGTCCGCATGGAGGTCGTGAGGACGCTTGGGACGAAGGACCACCGGGAGGCTCTGAGACGCCGTGACAAGGCACTGGAGGCCATCAGGCGTGAGCTGGATAGCAAGCTGGTGGCTGCTGGTCTGGCCCCTCTTCATGGTGACTGGGAGCCTCCGTGGCCGTCCGTGGATCAGCGGGCCGTAGAGGACGGTCTGGCTTATCGGCAGGACCTTGAGAAGGCCTCAGGCGAATACATAGCAAGAGACGATCCTCATGCGCCCGATGATGGCGCCCCAGACACCCAGCGGGAACTGCTGGCAGACGTAATACGGGATCAGGTTGAAGAGGCCGCCGAGGCCATGCCGCCTGCTGACGGAGCCCGTTACTATCGGACCACCATGGGGGTCATTGACGGCACCCATACGCCTCTGGGCGGGCTGCTGGACCGTTGGGGCAGAGAGCGGGACCGGAGCATAACAGACACCAGCAGGGCGGCTGACAGGGCGGCGTTCAATCACTTCGCTGAGTATGTCTGTGAGGTCATGCCAAGGGCCGTAAGCGCCACAGGCACGGGTGACGGTTCACCAAGAGCCAATGACGCCCCATTGCAGGCCCTCCGGCTGATGGCCGTTCAGCAGATTGAACCCAGCGTGACTGGTGGCTTCGTGGAGTGGCTGCTGGAGTCCAGAGGTCTGCGTGTGAAGACCGCTCAGGGGCGTGTGAGTCCGCTCAAGGTCTTCTGGCAATGGTGCATACGCAAGCATGTCATCACCGGGCCAAACCCATGGACAGGGGCCACGGAGGGCATGAAGAAGCAAGCCCAGAGAGTCAGCAGGGACGGTAAGGAACGCAGGGAATTCACTGAGGACGAGCTGGTTAAGCTGCTGTCTGCTGATCCTGATGAGGGAAAGGAGCCGGGACTGCGCAGACGCTGGGCGTGGGGGTCTGCCATCAGTGACCTGATGCGTCTTGCGTTGCTTACAGGGGCCCGTGAGAATGAACTTTGCAGCCTGACAGTCGGGCGGATCATAAACAGGGATCAGGTGCTGGCGCATGGGTCGCTCTGGGGAGCTGGACAGCTCTGGGGAATCTCAGTGACCGATGCGGAAGCCAAGACCACCAGTTCAGTCAGGCGTATTCCTCTGCACCCACTGGCCCGCAGGATCATTGAGAGGCGCTTAGGTGAGACTGACGGGAGCGCAGAGGCGCTGCTGTTCCCTGAGTGTAAACCGGGTGGCGCCGGGAATAAGCATAGCTACTACTTTGCCAAGAGGTTCACTGAGTTCCGCAGGAGGGTGCTGGGCGCTGAGGAATCCGATGGCGCGACCGCCTTTCACAGCTTCAGGAAGAACTTTGGCACTTACATGCACAGGGCGTCCGTGGCTGGTGTCCCTGAGTGTCAGCTTTCGGTGGTCCAGAGGCTGATGGGCCATAAGCTGGAGACCATTACTCAGAGCGTTTACACTGAGAAGGACATGGCCTGGCCTGTCTATGAGCGGGCCATCATGGGCATGGTGGACAAGGGAATGCCTGAGGCTGTGAGGGAGTGCCTATGAGGCTCTGAGGAGCTGAGGAGCTGGTTAGCTCTGAGGCTTCGAGGGATCGTCTGTAAGCCTTTGTATATAGGCTTATTTCACTACGGGAGCCAGATTGGCACTTAGAAAGCGAGGGCAGGCATGAACACCCAGAAGCGGACGAAGAGGCCTGCTTCAGTTCCTCGGAGTCATGGGGATGCGACGGGGGCTTCTTGTCTGTCTCGGGGTTGAATGGCTCAAGGACAATCACCGTGTCGTCTGTCATGTCCGAAACCTTCCCAGAGCCATAGGCTCACCAGCAGACAGTGCCTGCCCAATGGAGTCCCAGGAATACGCATGGATGGCGTCAGGGCTGGCTTATTATGTGATGACCAGAAGATGTAAGCTAACCAGAAGGCCACCCAGAGGACCGTTATGATTCCTTTGGATGGCCGTAAGCCAGTGGCTCTGGGGTGCTTGGTTATGCCGCCGTGGCGTCCCTGCCTCTGCTGTTCATGCTTATGAACTCGCCCATCTTGGTCAGACCGGCATATTCAGACCGCAGGCGTTCAGTGCGGCGTCTGTTGGCTTCGTCAGGGCCAAACATGGTCCGCTCGATAGTGTAAAGCCCCGCGTCTTCCTCATGGAATTCCAGAAGGCGGTCCACCTCAAGGTGGTGCAGACCAGTGACGCTGGCTATCTCTGCTACGGTCATGCCGTCTTCTTTGTGCCTGACCACCATCTGGAGGCGAGCCAGAGGACGGCCACGGGAATTCCTCATGGTCATGTCGTGGGAGTTCTCTTTGTGCGTCCCGGCCTCAAGGTGATGAGGGTTGCAGCAGAGGGGATTATCACAGCGATGGCGGACCACTTTGCCCTCCGGGAGCGGGCCGTGGTAATGCTGATAGAGCGTCCGATACGGGCTGACCATCTTGCCTCTCAGTCCGAAGGTTGGACGGTCCGTCCCCTGTTTAACTGCCCCCGTCCAGTTCCAGCAGGGACTTAGCATCTCTGGCAGGGGCTTAGCGGCCTTCTCAATATGAGACATGAGACGGGCCAGTTCTTCAGGCGTAAGGCGTGAGTCGTCGTTCATTATCTTCTCTTATCTTCAGGTTGGTGGATGACAGAGGCCCGCCGGGACTGACCGGGTTGCGCTATGGACAATCCATTCGGTCTCTCTCATCACCGGGGCTAAAGCCGTGATTTCCAAGAGTTTGCCGACATACTATAGAGCGTTATGGAATCCTCTGGATTGCGTTATGGACAATCCAACGGACCTCTCTCATCATCCCTGATAAGAAGCCATTTTAGACTACTTCTCAGATATATACTGCAACGTTGTAAAACGGCCCGTATGGCTCCATAAAGGGCCGCTAAAGGAAACCTGAGGAGCTTGCAGCTCTGAAGGCAGTATCCAACACCACCAGCAGAGTGGTTTACTCCGGGGTTTTGAAGTCACCTCAAGGTCATCAGTTTGAATTTCAGGGACCGGCGCATGGGACTCCGGGGATTATTGATTCACCTTCTGTATGTGACGGATTCACCTTCCGGGGATTCTCAGGGGCGCTGGTTATGCCGTATCAGACCAGTCAACGACCGATGACTTTCACGATACGGACACGCCGCCATGCTTCCTTCTTTCGTCACCTACTTCCGCGTCTCGACAGCACGACAGGGAGCCTCCGGGCTTGGCATTGAGGCGCAGCAGGCCGCCGTGGCCGCGTATGTGACCCAGAGTGGAGGCAGGGTGCTGGCTGAGTTCACTGAGATAGAGAGCGGTAAGAACAACGAGCGACCGAAGCTGACGGAAGCAATGGAACGTTGCCGCCTGACTGGCGCAGTCCTGCTCATCGCCAAGCTGGACAGGTTGAGCCGTGATGCACACTTTCTGCTCGGGCTTGAGAAAGCAGGCGTGGAGTTCATTGCAGCGGACATGCCGAACGCTAACCGCCTGACAGTCGGCATTATGGCCCTTGTAGCTGACCAGGAGCGCCGCATGATTTCCGAGAGGACCAAGGCGGCCCTGTCTGCAGCAAAGGCCCGTGGAGTAAAGCTGGGCGGTTATCGCGAGGGAGCCCCGAAGGTGGACCACAGGAAGGGCACAGAGGCTGTCCAGAGGGCCGCTGAGGCGTTCAGGGCAGGCGTGGGACCAATGGTGGCCGGGCTGCGTGAAGAAGGCCTCAGCCTGCGCCAGATCGCTGCAAGACTGACTGAGCAGGGCGTAAGGACAGCCAGAGGAGGCTTTTGGACCGCAGCGGCTGTGCAAAGGGTCCTGAGGAGTTGAGGAGCTGAGGCTCTGAGGAGCTTGCAGCTCTGAGGCTCTGTAACGCCACCCAAAGAGCTTCAGCTCCCAAGGACAGCCCCGAGGATGGCCGCTGAGGGCCTTGTGGTCGCATGGGCACCAATGGAGCCATGAGAAGCTGAAGGGGCCTGTGCGGTGAGCTGGTTAGCTCTGAGGACCATGTGGCAGATTCAATGGGACCGACGTTTTGCTATGCGTTCGGCCTTCTTTGAATGAAATTGCAATCGTCTCAAAGGACCGATAAGGAGGCCCCAAGGCGCGGTGAGCGTTACAACCAGGCCGTTACAGGGCGCTGAGCGTTACATGTTTTGGCCAATAAATGGCTGTCTTCTGCGGTTTTTAAGCGATAAGGCGTGAAGTCCCACTCTCTCCGCCATATCTCTGTTTTTCCATGAAAAGTCAGCACATCAGACAACGCTGTTGTTACAGTGTTGTATTGTGCAGTTACAGGCACGCGTTCGCAAAATATATAAAGACCGTCTGTCATGAATGATGGCCGGACAGCGGTTCCGTATCACTGTCCGTGATGCCGCCTCCGCCCATGCCGCCACCCATGTCACCGCCGCCAGCGCCACCCGCTTTTCCGCCACCGTCTTTCCCGCCTTCTCCCTTTTCGCGGCTTCCCGAGCCTGACGGCCGGGCCGGACCCTGTTTCGGAAACAGCAGATCGGACGGCACGGGATCGAGATCCAGCGCCTTGCGGATGAAATTCCGAAGTGCGACGACCAGATCATGTGTGTGAATCGCGCGCCCTTCGGCCAGTTCCGTGGCAGCCCGGACCGCCATCCGGACCTGCTCCCCGGTTCCGAGCAGAATGACATCGGACAGCGCGGCCTCGACTGCGTCCCGGATCCGTCGCGACCGGTCGGAATTGCCGGAAATGTCCAGCGGAGCGTGTTCATCAGCCGTGTCGGCACGCGGCTTCAGATCGCGCCGGTGCGTCGGATCAACACTCAGGGTACCGGTAAACGAACCGCCGAGTGTTTTGTACGCGGCGATCAGTACCCGGAGGCGTTCGTTGATCTGACGGTTGAACCGTTCTCTCCGTTGCTGAATCGTCAGCATCATGACCAGACGGACACCGACGCCGATCAGCGTGAACAGCGCCAGTCCGATGACGGTTGCCAGCACACTGTGCCATGAACTGAAGTCAAGACTGCGCAACCCGGCCTCCTGTAAACTCTGCTGACAGGCTATAACGCAGTATCAGAACGGCCGTCCCGGCAGAATGTGCCCGGTCAGTGTCAGAGCGCGCTTTCCGATGCGGCTGTGTCCGCCAGAAGCACCACCGCGTCTTCAGCCGCCATCACTGTTATTCCGGTCTGGTTCATGACCGTGGCGGCATCGCCGGCGGCGAGCGTGTCCGGACCGAGTGTCACACGGCCTGAAACCACAACCAGATACAGTGCGCGGCCTGTTGTGGTGTCGTAACGCGCGCCTTCGCCTGCCGGGACACGCGCGTCCATCAGCCGCGACCGCGCCCGGATTGTCACCGGGGCTCCGTCCGCGATATCGCGCCATTCTTCGGGATCGTCCTCCGGGAAACCGGAGGCCAGAATCCGGAACCCTCCGTCTTCGAGAGCGGGAAAAGCCGGACGCACCTCCTGCGATGGCTCTCCGCTTTCATCATCCGGCAGAAACCAGAACTGCAGGAATGTGGCGCCGTCCGGTCCTGCGCGCCAGGCGAGACAGGACACACCCTCTCCCGTGCTCACTGCCTGGAGGCCGCCGGCCTCCAGCCTGTCATCCGGGAACCCTGCGGCCGAGGTCGACAGCGTTCCCTGCCACAGCCAGGTCAGGATATCGATGCTGGATTCAGGACCCGCGCGATACGCAGCGTTCGCGGACAGGACACCGATATTCAGCACCCGCAACCGTCCACAGGCGCCATGCGCCGGATCGGTATATGTCCGGAAAGGGAAGTGGCAGCGCAGTGTTATGTCCTGATCCTGCACCAGGCCGAGCGATGTTTGCCGACGCACGGTGATCATCGCACGGTCCTCGCTTTCTGAACGGATGCCACGGGATAGGCTGTTTCCCAGCCTCCGCCCAGGGCGCGATAGAGATGGGTCACGGAGCGCGAAACCTGTGTTGTCGCTTCGGCCAGAGCACTCTGCGACGACAGCAGCGCGTTCTGCAGGGTCAGCACGTTCAGGAAGTCCGAAGAGCCCTGCACATACTGCATCTGCGCCGTATCGACCGCGATCTGGTTTTCATGCACCGCCTCGGCGAGGCGATCCCGCTCGGTCTGCGCTGCGGAGAAATCCGCCATCGCGTCGTCGATTTCCTGCCAGGCTTTCAGAACGGTCCGCTGCAGCATCACCGCCGCTTCACGCTGCTGCGCCTTGCGAAGATGCAGCTGCCCGGTCAGGCGGCCACCTTCGAAGAGCGGCAGCGTGGCGGTTGGCCCGAACCCGTACTGGCGTGAGGCCCATGAGCCCAGACCGCTGAACTGAAGCGCCTGAATGTCGAGACTGCCGGACAGTGTGACGCGCGGAAAGAAGTCGGCGATGGCGACGCCGATACTTGCGGTGGCGGCGTGGAGCTGGTCCTCGGCCATCCGGATATCGGGACGGCGATCGGCCAGTTCCGAAGGCAGTCCCGTCGGCACGGTGGCCGGGACCGGAGGGATCGCCCCGCTATGACCGAGTTGCACCGTCAGCGCCCCCGGCTCCCGCGCGACGAGGAAGCTCAGTGCGTTGATCAGGTGAATTTCCTGACTCTTCAGCGCCGGCATCCGGGATTCGAAAGTATGGAGCTGGCCGGTCGATTCCGCGACATCCAGCCGGGTTGCCGCGCCCTGCTGATAACGCAGCGTCGTCAGCTGTACGCTGTGCTGCGTGATCTCGATATTGTGCTGCAGAATGCCGATCTGCGCCTGGATGCCACGAAGATCGATATAATCCTGCGCGGTTTCGGCCATGAGCGAGACCATGACGTCACGGCGCATTTCTTCCGTGCCGTGCATCGCGGCCGTGGCGGCCTCGACCTGACGCCGGACATGCCCCCAGAAATCGACTTCCCAGGACGCGCTCATGCCGTACTGCGGCAGGTTGAAGGACGGGTTGCCGACGCTGCCGGGCAGCGCTGTCGGTCCGAAACCCTGTGCCCCGTTCGCGACGGTGCCGGTTCCCTCGCGCTCCATCGTGCCGAGCAGGCCCAGCACGCCATTCGTGCTCGCCCGTTCCCGGCCGTAGGACGCGGCCGCTTCGGCATGAGGGAAGCGCGCCGCGCTGGCGATGCGGCGCTCGGCGATGCTTTCCGCCAGACGATACGCCGCCGCGCGCAGATCGAGATTATCGGCCGTGACCTGCTGTTCCAGCGCGGTCAGGACCGGATCGCCGAACAGTTTCCACCAGTCCGGATCGATCTTTGCCATGACAGGGCGGCTTTCCGCCGGGGTCATGCTTTCGTGCCAGGAGGCGGGAGCGTGAACGTCCGGCTTATGGAAATCCGGTCCCACCGTGCATCCGGCGAGCGCGGCAACGCCCAGCGACAGCATGGCCGCCCGCCTTGTCGCTGCTCGCGTCGCTGTCCGGAGCGCTGGCCGGGGTGCTGGCCGGGGTGCTGCCGGTGTCAGGCGGGTTTTCATGAGGTCAGCGCCAGACATAGCGCGCATCGTTCGCGTGAGGCCCGCCTGGCTGCGAGGCGGTGTCGATGCTCACTTCGACAGACATGCCGACGCGCACTTTCGACGCCAGCGCCTGGCCCGGATCGAAGGTGAGTTTGACCGGCACGCGCTGCACGACCTTGGTGAAATTGCCGGTCGCGTTGTCCGGCTGGATCGGCGCGAAGGCGACCCCGGTGGCCGGGGCCAGCGAGTCCACATGCGCCTTCAGGGGATGACCGGGGAAGGTATCCACCCAGATGGTCGCGGTCTGTCCGGTCTGGACCTTCGTCAGCTGCGTTTCCTGGAAGTTGGCCAGCACATAGGCCGCCTGTGTCGGAACGACGGCGAGGATGCCGGTGCCGGGATGGACGTAAGCACCGACACGGACGCCGCGTTCACCAACCACGCCGTCCACCGGCGCGGGAATGGTGCAATAGGAGAGATTCAGCGCGGCCTGTTTTTCATCGCCCTGCGCCCGGAGCAGAACGCCCTGGGCACGCTGCAGCTGCGCTTTCAGCACGGCGACCTGTCTTACCGCCGCGTCGACGGCCGCCTGATCGCGGGCGACGACGGCATTTGCTTCTTTCTCGCGGGATTCCGAGGACTGTTTCTGTTCGACCGTGCCGGCGCCGCCTGATGAAAGGTTCCGGTACCGCACCGCGTTTTCCCGCGCGAACTGAAGCGACGCCTGATCGGACAGGACGGCGGCCTTCGCTCCGGCGATCAGGGAATCCTGGCGGCCCAGTTCCGCTTCCAGATTGGACACATCGCCCCGGGCGGCGAGGACGTTGCCCTTCGCCACCTCAAGAGCGGCACGGTAATCGTCGTCCTCGATATGGGCCAGTTCCTCGCCGGTCCGGACCTGCTCGTTATCCTGCGCGATCACGCGGTCGATCCGGCCGGAGACTTTCGGCGCGACGGTGGTGAAATCCGCCGTGACATAGGCGTCGTTCGTATACTGATCGACACCGTTCCCGTTGACCAGACGACTGCCGCCCCAGGCGGCCACGGCGAGAACGACGGCGGCGCAGCCGGCATAGAGAAGTGGTTTTTTATAGATCATGGTTGCAGCTTTTTCGGATACTCAGCGGACGGGCGCCGCGGGTGAAGGCGGTCGGGGCGGAAAGACCCGGTGCGGCAGGAAGAGATTGAGAACGGCGTATCCGAGGCAGACCCAGATCAGCACGTAATAGATATCGTTCAGGGCCAGAACGAGGGCCTGTTCGTGAACGTAGGTATGGAAAACCTGGAGTGAATTGCGGGCGACATGCGCGGCGTCGGGCGAGGTTACGGAGAGCTGTCCGCTGATGGGATCGCCCGTTCCCTGCAGGGCGAGGCCGTGCGTGCCGTAATGATCCAGCAGCATGGTGGAATGATACTGCTCACGCCGCCGCGAAAGTGCCGCGAACAATGCGAAAGCGACGGCGTTCGCCAGGCCCTTGAGCATGTTCACCATGCCTGAGATGAACGGACCGTCGGCGGGACCCATCGCCAGCGTCGCCAGCATCAGGGTCGGGATCACCGTCATGGGTTGTCCGAAAACCTGAAGGATCTGCAGGGGATAAAAATTGTCGCGGACCCAGTCCGGGGTCAGCCAGGTGCCCAGCCAGGCGGCGGCGGCCAGGCACAGCATGCCGCCTGCCAGCACATAGCGGCAGTCGACCCTGCGGCTGTTACAGATCGCGGCGATCAGGGGCAGCATGATCAGCTGCGGCAGTGCGACCACAAGGGAGATCGGCGCTGTCTGGATCGGGCGGTATCCCCGCACGGCGGCGAGATAGGTCGCCGGAATGTCCGCCATCAGCGCACAGATGGCCAGAATGCCGACCAGAGACAGCAATGACGCCTGGATGTTACGGCTTTTCCAGTACTGAATCCGGAAATACGGGCTGGGATGGAACGCTTCGTTGATGACGAAGACGATGAACGCCGCCCCGCCCCAGAAAGCCAGATTCGTGATGACGGGCGAGCGGAACCAGTCCAGCCGGTCGCCCTGATACAGCACGATGACGAGGGAGCAGATGGCCGGGAGGCCGACCAGAATTCCGAACCAGTTGAATTTCTCAAACCGTTCGATATGCACAGGATCTTTCGGCAGACCGTACGCCATCATCGCGATGGACAGGGCGGCCAGCGGGATGATTTCCCAGTAGAGCCAGTGCCAGCCGGCGTCCTCGAACCAGAAGGCTTCCAGCGGCAGGCCGAGATTGGGGCCGAAGGTCGCGCTCATCGCGTAGCCGCCAATTCCGAAGACCCGGATTTCCGGCGGCAGGTATTTCAGCATGACGGTCATCAGAACCGGTGGCAGACAGCCAGCGGCCAGTCCCTGAAAGCCGCGCAGGATGCAGAGCGATGTCACATCCGGCATGAACGGCGCCGGGATCGACAGCAGCGCCATGACGGCTGTCACGAAGATCGAGAAGCGGTAGATCGAAAACGTCATGTAGAACCACGGCGTGAACGCCATGGCGGCGATATTGAACGCCTCGTAGATCGCGATCAGCCACGTTCCTTCATCGTGCCCGATATGCATCGCGCCGCGGATATCGGAGAGCCCGATCTCGGTAACGTGTTCGTTGAAACCCGCGACATGCACGGCCAGCAGCATCCCCAGACAGCCGATGACCGTACGGAGGCCGAAAGGCGGGATGTAAGACGGCCGGGGCGGCGACGCGTGGATAACCGGCGCGGCCGGCGTCGTTGCCGGTGCCGACGCTGGCGCTGGCGCGGCATCCGTCCGGAGGACCGGTTCTGCCGGAGCTGGGGAGGCAGTCTGCATGCCGGCCATGTTGCCTGGAAAGAGGACCAGATATACCCCTGTTTCCGGCAATCATAGATTCCACTTTCCGGATCGGTCCTCGCTGGCGTCTTCGTTCGGAGAAGTCTAAAAATGGAAGGATGCGTGGATACGACCTTGATCTGTTGCGATACCTTCAGGTTCTGATCGAAGAGGAAAGCGTCTCGGTCTCGGCGCGTCGCCTGAAGATCAGCGAGCCGGCGATGAGTCGTCACCTCGCCAAGCTGCGCACGGTGTTCAGGGACCCGATCCTCGTTCAGTCCGGCCGGCGGATGACGGCTTCCTCATTCGCGCTCGGCATTCTGGACCGGGTGCAGGAGGTGGTTCGCGCCGCTGACGGCCTGATCGAGACCCGCGCCCTTGCCGATCTGCATAATCTTACGCCGACGTTCAGAATCCGCGCCAACGATCTCATCATCGCTGCTCTGGGGTTGCCGCTGCTGCGGGCGCTCCGCCGGGACTGCCCGCAATGCGAGCTGGTCTTCGCGCCGGAAGTCGATGATCCGGCCAGCGATCCTCTGCGTCATGACAGCATCGATCTGTATATCGGTGCCACGGATGTGATGAAGCCGGAGATCCGTCGTCAGACGCTCAGCCGCGACACGATGCAGGCCGTGGTCAGAAAGGATCATCCGATCCTGACCGAAGGCGTCACCCCGGAAACGATGGTCCGTTACGAATATATCAGCGTCTCCCGGCGCGGGCGCGCCCATGGACCGATCGATACCATTCTGCGCGATCAGTATGGTCTGACCCGCCGGATCGCCATGGTCGTTCCGAATTATCACTGCATGGTGGAGAGCATGAAGGACACGGATCTCATTCTGCCTCTGCCCGGACTGGTTCTGGACAATATCTCCCTGGAGGCACTCGGGCTCGCCACTTTCGAATTTCCTTTGCCCCTGCCTTACATTGTGGCGTTCCAGGCCTGGCATCCCAGACGCGACACCGATCCGGTGCATCGCTGGCTGCGGGAAACACTGTTTCGTATCGCCCATACGGCGCTTCCCGACTCTCACATGTCGTAAGAGCGTGGTGCTTTCGGACCGGGGAGAAACCCGGTCACGGCAGGAGGTGTGGGAGTCTGCACCTCATTTTATCAGAGACTGTTTGAAAAGGGCGTTTATGTATTTTGCAAACGGGAGACAAAGCAGGGCTCTGCCTTTCATCCATCTAATTTAACAGGCGGGGATCAAAGGGACTGTGTCCCTTTGTGGGGTTCGGGGCAAAGCCCTGAAAAGCCATCTCGTCTGTATTTGCAAAATATACAAATAACTTAAAAATACTTCAAATTATCAAGAATTTTCTGATGAACCTTTCCCCGGAAAGCTTCAGAAGACGCCGCCTTTTTGGAAAAAGGCGGCACCCAAAAATTTTTATTACTTTTTATCAGAGGCTGATCGCTCAGTGCTCTTTGATCCGACTGAAGTGGCCAGATGACCGGGATAAGAAAGGTCTCGCCTCTTTGCGGGGAGTTCGGGGAGAGCCCTGAAAGAGGTGCGGACTGGCCTGAATCGCCCGGTCCGGTCCATAATGCGGGGATGCAAACTCAGCACAGCCAGGCCAGCGCCTCTCTCCGGCCAGAAGCCGCCCCCCACCTGCAGACCAGGAAGGAATGCCACGCCGCCGGTGTAAAACTGCGGAAGAGCGTGCGGCGCGGCTGCCATGCCGACTGGACGACACCTGCCGGCCGGGCGTCTCCGGTCGCCATTCTGGCCACTCAGGGTCTGACCCGTATCCCGGATCTGCTGTCCGTCCGCTATGCCCGGATGAAGGCTTCTCCGTTCGCGTTCCTCCGGGGCGCGGCCGCTGTCATGGCGGCCGATCTTGCTCACACTCCTACAACCGGCCTGACCGTGCAGGCGTGCGGTGACTGCCATCTTGCCAATTTCGGCAGCTATGCCTCGCCGGAGGGCATTCCCGTCTTCGATATAAACGATTTTGACGAAACGCTTCGCGCGCCTTTCGAATGGGACATCAGGCGCCTTGGCACGTCTCTGGTTCTGGCCGGTCTTGAAGGCGGCCTGTCGGATAAGGCGGCCCGGCTTCTTTCCAGAGACATGACGCTCACCTATGCGAAGGAAATGACGCGGCTGGCCGGTCTCAGTCCGCTCGAAATCTGGACCGACCGCGTCGATCTGGTTGCCGCCATCGCGCAGTTCGAAGACCGCAAGGTCCGGGAGGCCGTTCAGGCCCAGCTCGCACGGCGTCTTGACAGCGCCCGCAACCATTTCGGCCTTGTCGCGGATAGTGGCCCGGCTCCGTCTCTGCGTGAACGCCCGCCATTCGTCATGCGTCTGCCCGCTCATGAGGACACCATCAGGCAGGCCTTCTCCCGTTACGTCGCCACCCAGCCCGCCGAACGCGCCGTTCTGCTCGATCGCTACCGCCTGCGCGATGTCGTGTTCAAAGTCGTCGGGATCGGGAGCGTCGGCACGTTCTGCGCGATCGGCCTGTTCGCCACGGCCGATGGTGAAACGCTGCTTCTCCAGATCAAGGAGGCGCAGGAATCCGTCCTTGCCCCGTTTACCGGTCCCTCCTGTTTCCATAATCAGGGTGAACGCGTCGTCACCGGCCAGCGCATCACTCAGGCCGTTTCGGATTCCTTCCTGGGCTGGACCCGCAGCGACGGACCCCAGACGGACAAGGGAAACGCCGCCCCGGACCTGTCCGGCCAGGGACGCCAGTTTTACGTCCGGCGCCTTAAGGACACCCGCCTCGCCGCCATCGGTTCGGATTCCGCCCAGCAGGGACTGGCCGATTACGCCAGGCTGTGTGGCCGGACGCTCGCCCGCGCCCATGCGCGCTCCGGCGATGTTGCGACCATCGCCGGCTATCTCGGCAAGGGTGCTGCTTTCGCGGATGCCATCAGCCGGTTCTCCGCCGCCTACGCGAAACAGACCCACAGAGACTGGGCCGTTTTCACTGCGGCGCTGAAAGACAATCAGCTGCCTGCCCCGTCCGGGCCGGCGTAAGCCAGATCCGGTGCGTGGCTGACTCCGCCCGGGCCATCGCGGCGGAACGATATTTACGATTTATAGGAAAATCGTTATAATATTAATGATTATGTATCGGTAAAATCTAACATCTTAAAAAGTTTCGGTGAAGTTAATGAAGAAAAATAATTACAGCCTGGTGACATGCGCACGCTGGGAGAAAGACTGTATTCAGGAGTGGCTTGTCTATCACAGGTCGATTGGTTTCGATCATGTCTATATTTACTGCAATGACGACAGACCTGATGATCTGTATGAGAAAATTCTTCCGTTCAATATTGGGACGGAGCCGTTTGTAACATTCCTGTTTCACCCGCAAAAAGGTGATCAGAACGGAATGTACCGGCATTTTCTGCAACATTTCCGGCATGAAACCGAACGGTTCATGTTTCTTGATGTCGATGAGTTCGTCTGTATCCGGAATACGAACAATATCGACGCCCTGGTGCAGAATGGCCTGAATGACTGCGACGATATCGTCTTTAACTGGGTCTGGTTCGGAAACAGCGGGTTTGTCGAACGTCCTGGCGGTTCTGTGCTGCTGAATTATGTCAACCGGTCCGCCGGTGTGTTCATTCTGACAAAACACCTGATTAAATCATCGGTTTTCGATGAAAAAATCCGCATTGAAAATCTTGATGCCATATTCCATCACCGCATCTCGCCCGCATCCCATCCGGGGCTGACAGTGAAAAATGTCCTCGGAGAAGATTATACGGCTTTCATTGACGGTTCAGACGACGAAAAGGCGCATTATCTTTATCAGGAAAACCGCTCACAGCGCATACTCGAAACGGCGTGCATCTTTCATTACGCCTTCAAATCCGAAAAGGATCTCGTGGCACGCGCGCGCCGCAGCACGGAAGGTTCCTTCTCCGGTCAGAAAGCCTGGAAAGATCTTTATGACAGCGGCAATCTGCAGGGCTTTTTCGCTCCGCTCAATGCAGTGAAAGATACGTATCTTCGCAGATACTGGATGGACCTTCTGCTTAACGGAAACAGATCCACGACGAATTCCGGCAATACGCAGAATATAAAAATCGAACGCTTTGGAATCGCGGATCAGAGTTCGGTGTCTCCCTGGTCGGTCGGAGCCACGACCCGCAACGATGCGGCGAATGGTATCAACGGAATATCGGACGGCGCATATCATTTTCATACCGAACATGAGCCAGATCCCTGGTGGACGCTGACCTTTCCTGATCCGGTCCTGATCCGCTCGGTCGTGATTCACAACAGACCGGATGTCCCTTACCGCGCAAACGGGCTTATCGCCGAAGTCAGGCTTCCTCATGGTGACTGGCGTGAGATCGGCACTCTGGATTCAGGCATGATGGCCGGGAGCGCCCACAATAATATCTTTACAATTTCTCCGGATCAGCCTGTCATCTGCGATATTCTCCGCCTCAGACTTCCCCGGAAAGAATACCTGCATCTGAGCCAGGTAGAGGTCATCGGGGATATCATTCCATAAACATACGGGATGCGTTTTCGCCCGCGTCACAGCCTGAATTTCAACTCTGATCGCAGACTTTCCGGAATCTGCCGGCGACATTCATCTCACTGTGAATATCGCTGTGTCCGGTTTTCAGTATCGGGATCATGCGGGACCGGTTTCCGGTCCGGGTGCACGAGCGTGAGCGCCGGCGGAGACCGTCCGAAGAACATCTGGCGACGGCATCCGCTTCATCGGCTCCGGTTTGCTCATTCGGGAATCAGAACACGATCCGCGGGGGACAGGCGGTCAGCGGCATTTCTGGCCTGATGCCAGTAAGGATAGATCAGTGGCGGCCGGCTGACCTCATCCAGTTTTTTCGTTTCGTCCGGTGTCAGCACAAGGTCGATCGCCTTCAGATTGGCTTTCAGCTGATCCTCATTGCGCGCGCCGATGACGAGAGAACTGATGCCGGGGCGGGACACTGTCCAGGCGAGAGCCACGTCCGCGGCCGGCACGTTCCGCGCTTCGGCGATACCGACCAGAACCTCGACGACATCATACAGATGCTCTTTGTCGTAGACCGGCGGTTCGCCCCAGTTTTCGAGCTGCCGTCCTTTCGGCTCCGGCCTGCCCCGGCGATATTTTCCCGAAAGCAGACCGCCGGCGAGCGGGCTCCAGACCTGCACGCCAATCCCCTGATCCACGGCGGCGGGGAGCAGTTCGTACTCCGCTTCTCTGGCCTGGAGAGAATAGTAGATCTGCTGCGAGACAGGCGCGATAAAGCGGTTTCGTTCCGCAACAGAAAGCGTTTTCATCAGTTGCCAGCCAGTGAAATTCGACACGCCCGCATAACGGATTTTGCCTGACCGGCAGAGTGTATCAAGCGCCTCGAGCGTCTCCTCCAGAGGGGTCAGGCCGTCCCATTCATGGAGATAATACAGATCGATATGATCGCGGCCGAGACGCTTCAGGCTCGCCTCACAGGCGGCGATCAGATGATATCGGGACGAACCGGCGTCGTTCTGGCCGGGTCCCATACGGAACCGCGCCTTGGTCGTCACCATGATCTCGCCGGACCGTCCGCGGAGCGCCTGGCCGAGAATCTCCTCCGAAGCGCCTGTCGAATAGACATCGGCCGTATCAAACATATTGATGCCCGCATCGATGCACAGATCGATCAGGCGGTTCGCGCCCGCGAGGTCCGTATTCCCCGTCTTCGCGAAGTCACCGCTGCCACCGAACGTCATCGTTCCCAGTGTGAACGCGGAAATACGAAGGCCTGAACGGCCAAGCTGGCGATAATACATTGATTGTGTTCCTCGTCCGTAAAAACATGATGTCCCTGATACCGGGACATCCGCACTGATCTGGCGGATAATATCAGAGACGCTCCGGTCATTTCTCCGGCGCAGGCGGGATGCGCTCGCAGCCCGCGACCGGGACAGGGCAAGTCCGTGCTCCGGTCTGTCTGCCGGAGCGATGCAGCAACTCCGGCCTTTTGCGGCGCAGCCGTGCAATGCCCGGCTCGCCGCCTTACCGTCAGTCTCCGGTTTTGCCGGTGTACGTCACTTCAAGACGTCCCACCCCCTTGCACTCTGCGTGCAGCGTATCCCCCGGTTTCACCGGGCCGACGCCTGACGGCGTCCCGGTCATGATCAGATCACCGGGGCACAGCCTGACATAGGTCGAAAGGAAGGCAATGATCTGTGATACTGACCAGATCAGATCTTCCAGATCGCCATCCTGTTTCAGCACACCGTTTACTTCAAGCGTGATCCGGCCTTTATCCGGATGGCCCGCTTTCGCGGCAGGCACGATCGCGGTTATCGGGCAGGACTGGTCGAACCCTTTGCTCAGATCCCATGGTTGCCCGGCTTTTTTCGCGATGTTCTGAAGATCGCGTCGTGTCATGTCGAGACCGACGGCGTATCCGTAGACAAGCGCCAGAGCGTCCTCCGGGTCCACATTGACGCCTGTTCCGCCGATCGCAACAACCAGTTCCACCTCATGACTGAGATTTTCGGTATGGAGCGGAAACGGCAGAAACCGCTCGGTGGTGACGGCATCCGCGGGTTTTGAGAAGAAAATCGGCGGATCACGGGAAGGGTCTCCTCCCATTTCCCGGGTATGCTCCGCATAATTCCGGCCAACGCACCAGATGCGCCGCACAGGAAAACTGGCGGCTTCCCCGGCGACCGGAATGCTGGCCTGCGCGGGTGGTTCAAACACGTAGTTCATCGTGAACGTCTCCTCTGCGTCGCATCATAACATCGGACGCCGCCCGTTCCGCCGGCCGCTCCCGCAAACGTGTCCGGAACGGTGCCCGAAGCCGCGACGGGAAAATCCGGTGCGCCGGGATCGCCCCGGAGAACCGTCTGGCACAGTCGATCATGCAGAAAAGACGCATGCAGCAGCAGAGAGCCACAAAACAGCGCTGTGCCGGGCAACCTGGATCAATCCTGCCGCGTTGGACCTGCACTCAGATATGGAAGAAAGCCCCATGGACCTGATTCGCTGGACACTTATTTTTCTTATCTTCGCCCTGATCGCCGCCGTATTCGGTTTCACCGGGATCGCGGCCAATTTTGCCTATATTGGCAAGATTCTGTTCTTCATTTTCGTCGTGCTGTTCGTGGTCAGCCTGTTTTTCGGACGCCAGAATCGCTGACGCGCAGGAGAGTAACGAGCAGCGCAAGAACGACGAGTGCTGCGACACCGTCCAGCACCGTCATGGAAACAGGAAGCCAGTCGACCAGATAGGTCGGCGCATCGCATGGTTTGCCGGGCGTCAGCGGCATTGACGCCAGACGCTCGGCCATCGTTGTGCCGTGAAGCACCGGCGCCCGGCATTCGGGCAATGGACTGGGCCAGAATTTCCACTCCACACCTGCGTGAAGCACGGACAGCGCGGCCACGGCCAGCAGAGGCAGGGTGCCAAGCCAGGCCACCCCCCGCGCCATCCGCCTGGGCACCAGCAGCCCAATGATGCCGATGATGAGCGCAATCCTCCAGGGCCATCGCTCCCAGAGGCACAGTCCGCAGGGCATGATTCCGCGCACGTCCTGCACCCACCACACCATGCCGAAGGCAACCGCGCTCGCGACGACGAGCAGCAGGTTCGGGAGCCTCACCGGTCCCGGCACGGTCCGGCGGAAAATACGCCGGCGAGGATACAGACTCATTGAGACCGCCCTTCTCCCGTGGATGCGCGGACAACGCGCGGATCACGGGATGCAAACACAATCCGGCAGGATATCACGCAGTCTTTGCCTTTCCCGCATCGTGAAGAGCCGTGAGAAAATCCCGTGACCAGGTTCCCGCCGTCGTGCTGCGTACTTCCGCGTCAAGCAGTTTCCAGCGACGTTTCCTCGCCGCCTTGTCCATGGTCAGCGCCTGATGCAGCGCGTCGGCGATGGCGTCGGCGTCATGAGGATTAACCAGCAGAGCCTCGGTAAGTTCCGGCGCGGCCCCGGCAAGATGGGACAGCACCAGCGCGCCGGGATTTTCCGGGTCCTGCGCGGCGATATATTCCTTGGCCACCAGATTCATCCCGTCCCGCAGCGGCGTGACAAGCGCGACATCGGCGAGACGATAGAAGCCCGCCAGGACCGTCCGCGGCACCGGGCGCGTAAGATAGCGGATCGGCGTCCAGTCGAATTCCGCGAAAGCGCCGTTAATGCGTCCGATCGTCTCGTCGAGCTGACGACGCAGCAGGCGGTATTCCTCGACCTCGCCGCGCGAAACCGGCGCGACCTGCAGATAGGTCACATGGCCCCGGTGCTCGGGATACCGCGTCAGAAGCCGTTCGTATCCAAGGAAGCGTTCTTCCAGACCTTTTGAGTAATCCAGACGGTCAACGCCGATGATCAGCGGCTCGGCATGCATGCTGTCCCGCAGGCGGGCGACTTCCTCACCATCCCAGGCGGCGCGGGCTTCCTCACCAAATTTGACCGGATCGATCCCGATCGGACACGCCATGACCCGGGACACGCCCTCGTCCAGCCCTTCGATCCGCAGGCACTCCTTCAGATTCTCGGCGTCCTCATCCGTCTGCACACCGATCAGGTCGTAGGCGACCATGTCGCGGAGGAGCGCGTCGGCGGGAGGCAGCGCCCTGAAGAGGCTCCAGGGCGGGAACGGAATATGCAGGAAAAAGCCGATCGGTGCCGTCACACCCAGATCACGCAGCATCTGCGCGAGCGGAAAGAGATGGTAATCCTGAATCCAGATCGTATCGCCGGGCTCCAGCAGCGGCAGAAGCGCCCGGGCGAACATGGTGTTCACGTCCTGGTACGATTCCCAGTCCGATTTGGTGTAATTCATCAGACCGAGCCGGTAATGGCATAAGGGCCAGAGAATTCCGTTCGAGAACCGCTGATAATAGCCCCGGTGCTGCGCCGGTGTGAGCGGAATGGTCGCGTATGTCACCTTGTGGTGGCTGTCGACCGCGACCTCCGGGTCGCCCTCGAAATCCACCTGCTGGCCGGACCAGCCGAACCACAGACTGCTCTCCTCGTCGCGCAGCGCGTCGGCCAGCGCCACGGCCAGACCGCCGGCGGGCTGATCCCGTTCCCTCGGATCCGGCACGCGGTTCGAGACAATGACCAGACGTCCCATCGTCACGCACCTCCGGCCGGAGCAGCATCTCCGGTGGCCGGTACAAGCGAGGCGAGCCACGCCCTGAATGTTGCCGGGGTCGGAAAATCAGCCGGAATGCGAAGACCGAGGCCGCCGAGACTCACGGCGGCCTTCACACCGTCCTCGTCGGTCACGTCGTCTCCGACGAAAACGGGTCTGCGGCCGGCGAACGGCGCATTTTCCATCAGCAGCCGCACGGCGTAGCCTTTATCGACACCGGCGGGCCGGATTTCCCAGGCCATTTTGGCTGCCTGGACATGAAAAAGGCCGTTTGTCGGAGCCACCCAGGCCTCGGCGGCCTTCCGCAGAGTTGTTCCGGACTCCGGTGCCGCGCGATAATGCAGGACAAATCCGCCGACCTTGCGTTCCAGTCGTGTTCCCGGCAGCGAGGCCACGAGGTCCTGCGCTTCCCGGAGCCACTCGCCCGGAACGGGAGGAAGTGCCGCCCGTTCTATCGGGCCGCCGGGACGATGCCGGATGGCGATTCCATGTTCACCGGCCACGGCGAAAGGTACGTCTCCAAGGAACTCGTCGATCTGGGGAACCGGACGCCCGGTGATGACGGCGAGCGCATCCCCGCAGGCGGCCCGCAGACGAAGAAGGGTTTCCTTCAGCCCCGGAGGCACCACGATCGATTCCGGCGTCGGTGCGATATCGACGAGCGTCCCGTCAAAATCGAGAAGGAACGCCACCTCCGACAGTGGCAGATGATCGCGGGACAGACGCGGCTGCGAGCCCGAAGATGCGGATGTGTCTCTGGTTGAGGCAATCACGATTGGTGGACCCTCTTTCCTTCTAAGTACGTTCCACGCCGTCGCAGAGGGTTCATACGGCAGCATGGAACCACCGGCCGCAACGCTGACGCCGCGACATGAAGAAACCCACAATGCCGGACCCTCCGAAGAGCGACAAGCGTCTCATCCCGGGAGACAGGACTGCAAAACGCCCTGCGGACCGAATGAGCGGATCACATGCCACAGCTCTCCGTGCAGGACATCCGGTCCGGCACCGGCATCCGCTGTTTCAACGGATCGTGATATCAGAGCGGCCCCGTATCGGCGCCATTCTGATCCGGCGTCGCAGGCGCTGCCGGCTGGCCGGGGGCTGACCCGCTGCCTGTGGCCGGCAGCGCCCCGCCCTGTGTTTCCGGCGCGGCGGCGCCGGTGTCTGATTTAGCCCCCGGCAATGGCGGGACCGGAGGATGCTCAAGCTGAGGCAACGCCGGAGCGACGGCATCGCCTGCACAGCCGGTAACGCGGATATCATAGAGAGGGTTCTCAAAAATACCGAGCGACGGTTCGGCCGCCAGCATCCAGCCATGAAAACCGGGATCCTGGGTCCGTGTGTCCTGGACGTCGATCCAGGCAGCGGCGTCGGTCCGCAGAGTGGGAGCGTTCTCAAGACACCGCGCCACGCCGATCGTCAGATGCTGATAGCTGACAGAGCCGCCGGCCGTGACATGAATGGTTTCGACATGACCGTCGAGCCGGTTGAGAACGCGCAGCACGGCCTCGCTTTTCCCCTGCCAGGTGCCGGCCGGATATATGGCGGGCGGCGCGAGCGGTTCGGCTCCCCGCGCCTGCCGCATGGCGCCGCAGGTCGTCACAAGCGCGCCGAGACCGGCAACCGCCAGTCCGGCTTTCAGGACTCTCATTTCATTGCTCTCCCGGCCGGGCCAGGGAAGCGGCCATCTCCGCGATCATCCGTCTCATCTCGCCTTCATCGACACCCATCAGCACGGCGTCCTCGAACGCGTCCCGCATGACGTCACGCAGTTCTTCCCAGTTTTCCCGCAGCACGACGAGCTTTTCGGTGCAGGACACCGGTGCCCCGTCAGGCTGGGGCCATATTTTCGGCGTTTCGTCCGGCATTACGGAAGATCTCCGCCGCCCTGCGGGGAAGAACCGGCTTTCGCCCGGTTCGCCTGGGTCAGCGTGTCGGTCACGGAGAAGATGAACTTGCTCAGAAGCTGTTCGAGGCTGATCGAGCCCTGCGTTTCCGCCACCGTGCTTCCCGCCCGGAGCATCCGGGTATCTCCGCCCGGCGAGAGCGCGATATATTTCCCGCCCAGCAGACTGTCGCTGGTGATGATCGCAGCCGTATCGACGGGGAGATGCACATCCGGTCTGACCGTGAAAGTCACGCTGGCTCTGAACGTCTTCGGATCGACCGTTTCGGACGCCACATGCCCGATGGTGATGCCGGCGAGACGCACGTCGGAGCCGACATCGAGGCCATCGATATGGGAGAATCCGGCTGTCAGCGGGTAGCCCTCATCGCTCTTCCGCCCGGTTCCGAGCACAGCCAGCGCCAGCATGGCCAGCAGCAGAGCGATCACGACGAAGCCGGCGATCAGTTCCACGGTGGAACGCGACGGACGCGCGGGCACGGCGGAAGGTGTCGCGGCACTGGTCGAAACGGAATTCATCGGCCCTCATTCATATCCACGGTCGCGGCATCAGCCTCCGGGCTGAAAGCCTGTCTGCACCAATAGCAGATCATCGTGAAGGGGGCAGGGCTGTCCTTCGGGCGTGAAGAATGTGTAACGGGCCGGAATCGGGCCAGCCGGCTTACTCGTCCGGCGACCACGATTCATAATCGCCTGTGGCAGGAGGCCGTTTGCCACCGCGATAGGCGCTGCCGGACGGCCTGTACGCACCCGGAGTGCCGGTCAGATTGGGCTGATTCGGAAGCTGCCAGGGTTTCCGCGCCTCCATCGGGATCGGCTGATCCTCGACATGATGAATCCAGTTCCACCACTCAGGCGGCAGGGCGGACCCATCCTCGCCCTTATGATACAGAACCCAGCGTTCATAGCGCTGCACGCCGCCGCCTTTGCGGGTCGGACGACGCGACTCGTAGTAAGAGCGACCATCCTGGTCTTTACCGACCAGACGACCGTTCAGGCGGGTGTGAAGAAGTGTGCCGAGCGTTGCCATGGCGCTGACGATACGGTGCCGGACAGAAGACGTCCACAGATCCGGCGTCTCTGCCCGTTCACAATCTGCTGTCCGGCCCTGTTGTCCGGATGGCGGAAATAAATCGATTCACTGTCTGTCCCTGCTGTCTGTCCCCGTCACATCCCCCCTGCCCGGCTCCCCGTACCTGGATTCTGATGTCCCGGAGATCTTCCGGACCGGCTCTGTCCTGAGTCCGGAGCATGAGAATGCTGTCACCTGCACTTTCCCATGTCCCGACAGGGCCGGAGTCTTCCCGAAATCCCATCGGTCCGGAGGCCGGCTGAGGGGCCGGACAAGGTCGTTGAAAAAGTTATCCCCCATATCCTCGTTTTACGGACCATTAGCGAACCGTCAGTGGCCTGATCGCAGCTTCCGCACCGGCCAGGCGGAGGGATAGACTGTCTTCATGAACGCCCAACGATACTGGAACGGTGTGCGGATGCGCACTGTGATGGCCTCCGCCGATCCTGACGCCCCGACGCGCCAGGTCACGCTTCCTGCCGACTGGGATGACGACGCGGCTGCCGCGCTCGCCGGCATCGCACCGGGAACAGGCGCTGTCTCTGTCGCGGATGAATCCGCGCGATGGATCGACGCAGTGGCGCCTGCGGGCGGCGGCCGGGAAGCGTCCGGAAGCGAGGAGTTCGCTCCGGTCAGCGGACGCTCCCTCGCATGGCTGCTGATGCTGCGGCAGGCGGCGCCGACACTGGCGCTGTGGAGCGGAGAGTTCGACCGGCGTCCGGGCTTTGTCGTCAACCTGGCCGCTTTCGCGCTGCCGGGAGAAGGATTCTCCGGAGAGGCCTATGTCGCCGCCCTGCGGCTGCTCTGCGCGACGCTGCGCACAGAGGCGGAGGAAAAAGCGAACAGGCGAAACGGCGAACTGGCTCTCGATGAGACCATCGTGGCACCGACGCTGTTCGACCTGCCTCTGGAATCATCCGCCCGTCCGGAACGGAAGAAGCCGGGGAAAACTTCCGATAAAAAAGATGCAGATCCGGCACCAGGCCTGCCTCTCGGCGAGCCGGAGCCTGTCGCGGGAGAGATCCTGCTGACCAATCTCGACGCCTGTCTTGCCGCGCTCGGTCTTGATTATGACAGCAATGACGGGCGCGACGCGGCCTGTTCGCTCGTCGCACTCGCCACGCTCGTCGTGCGCGAAGGCACGGGTTGCGACCATCTGCCACTGACGCCGCATCGTCATGTCATCCCTGGTCTCGCACCCGTTGCACGGGAAGCCTGGGCGCGCGCCGCCGTTGAAACCGACATGCCGGCCCGGCGGATCGAAACCGGCTTCTCCGCTCCGGGACCGGTCGACGCGCTGCTGGGCTGCGAAGCCTGCGGTCTCGCCCCGATCTTCTCGCCGCTGCGCGTGGACGGGCGGCTGGCGACCAGCACCCTCGCCCGTCTGGCGGCGCGCGGTCTGTCGCTCGAAACAGCCTTCGCGGCCTGTCTTGCCGGAGACGTTCCGCTCGCCCTGCCCGCACCGGACGCGCATATGCGGATGTACCGGGCGCTGGCGGGATTTGTTGATCGCATGCCGGCGCGCCCGGACCCGTCGGCGTCTCCGCTGCCGCGCATCCCGCCTCGTGGTGTGGCCCGCGCGCTGCCGGAACGTCATACCGGGATCATGCAGAAGACGGCGATCGGCGGACATCGCCTGTTCCTGCGCACAGCGGAATACGAAGACGGCACGCTCGGGGAAATCTCGCTGACTCCGGCGCGGGAAAACGCGATGGTCCGCGGGCTGATGGAGTGTTTCAGCGAAGCCGTGAGCATCGGCCTGCAATATGGCGTTCCCCTTGAGGACTTCGTGGAGCGCTTCGCCTATTCCTGCTTCGGGCCGGCGGGCACCGTTGAAGGCGATCCGGTTGCCTCCTACGCGACATCGATGCTCGATTATGCTTTCCGGGCGCTTTCCGATCTCTATCTTGGGCGCAGGCTGCCCGACGCGCCACGGGACTCCGGAGAGGATTTCTCGCCGCTGCTGCCATTCGAGTTCGATGCCGCCAGGGCGGCCGGAACGCGGCCTCCGGGGCAGCCGCGACCACGGGGCCTCCGGCTGGTCAGCTAGACGGGGCCGAGACCGGAGCAGAGAGAAGCGGGGGACACTTTTCACGATCCCCTCTCGACAGGCCTGTTATTTCTTGTCCGTATTGACTCTGCCGCGTCGGCATTGACCCGGCAGAGTGACACCGGATACGGAGCGGCCCCGCCTGATGACCAGATTTGTCTTCATTGCGATTCTGGCGGCATCGCTGCTCACGGCCTGGTGGTCGCGTGGCGGCCGGCGTCACGATGAAATCCACGACTATTTCGTGGCGTCACGCCAGTTCGGCGGCCTTCTGCTGTTCTTTCTTGCCGCCGGTGAAACGTACAGCCTCGGCGTTCTTACGGCATTTCCCGGAGGAGTTTATCTCCACGGCACCTCTTTCTGCATCTGGTTCACAGCCTATGTGGTGCTGGCCTTTCCGGTGGGATACTTCCTCGCTCCCATGATCTGGAACGCTGCCCGGCGCTATGATCCGGTGACCGTCTCGGATCTGTTCTGCCGGCATTTTCGCAGCCGCACACTCGAAATCCTCGTTTCTCTCGTCGCGATCGTCTTCATGATTCCCTGGGGCGTCATGCAGTTCATGGGGCTGACAATGGTGCTGCAGGGGCTCGGTTTCACGCTGCCGTCCTGGGTTCTGATGACGGTCGCGGCCATTCTCGCCTACAGCTACACGGCCATTTCCGGCATCCGCGCGCCGGCCTATGTCTCGGTGATCAAGGACACGCTGCTGCTGGCCGCGATTGTCGTGGTCGGGCTTGCGATCTTCCGGCTGCCGCATGGGTACCAAACGATGCTGCAGGGTCTTGATGATCCGGTCTTCACCGGCCGCGACATTCGCGTGATGATCACGAACACGCTGTTTCAGGCATCCGGCCTGTTCCTGTTTCCCGCGGCCATCGCGTCGTTTTTCACCGCCCGTAATCCGCAGGCGATCCGGCGCGCGATGATCGCCATGCCGCTTTACATGACTATGTTCGTGTTTCTGATGCTGACTGCGTTTTATGCCCGTGGCGCTTTCGGCTCCGGCCTCTCTCCGAACCACATTTTCATCGATACGGCCCGCCACCTCCTCTCTCCATGGCTGATCGGGGTCGTGGCCGGCGGCGCGGCGCTGTCGGGGCTGGTCGTGCTCGCCAGCACCTGCCTCGTGATCGGCCCGCTCCTGACTCACAATCTGCTGAAGGGACTCAGCGAGAGGCATCAGAAGCGCGGCGCGCAGTTTATTTCGGTGATCTATCTGATCGCCTCCATGCTTGGCGCCACCTGGGCCGCCTCGATCGCGGCCACCATGAACAATCTGAGCTATTTCGGGCTGACGCAGCTTCTTCCTGGTGTTCTGATCATCGGCCTCGATCTGTCCGTACCGGCCAGCGGCGTCATCGCCGGCCTCATCACCGGTGTGACGATCCCGACCGTGCTGTTCCTCGGCGGCATCGACACGAACGGCATCAATCCGGGTCTGATCGGCCTCGCCTTCAACGCCGCCATCGTGACGGCGGTGTCGCTGCGGTCACGGCATGGGCTGGCACAGACGCCGCGCTGACGGTATCGCTTCTCTCCGCAGGTGAAGTCCGTCCGGAGTGCGGCGGGCCGGTTCTGTCACAACGGAGGCATCATGGTCACACATCCCCGCAGGCACGCCGGAACGCGGAAACGGGTTCTGAATCGCGTTCTGCTCTGCGCCACAACGCTGTTCGTCACCTCGGGGCTGTTTGTCACGTCCGCGATGCCGGCCATGGCGCTCGACAAGCCGCATCCGGTTCAGAAGACCGATCCGGACAAGAGCGACGACAAGCCGAAAATGACCGGTTCCGCCGCTCTTCTGCCGGCCGATTCCGTTACGCATCAGACGCTCACATCAGGCGGGAAGCAGCTTGGCTACACAGCGCATGCCGGCACGCTCACGCTGCGGGATGACAAGGGCGAGCCGACCGCCCGCGTCTTCTATGTCTCCTATACTCTTGATGGCGGTCAGGCGGACAAACGGCCTGTTTCCTTCTTCTTTAATGGCGGTCCTGGTGGCGGCAGCGCATATCTTAATCTGGGCGCAGCTGGTCCGACCGCGCTGACCATGCCTGCCGGCAATCCGACAGACGGCGCCAATGCGAAGCTTGGTCCCAATCCCGACAGCTGGCTGGCCGCCACGGACATGGTGTTCATCGACGCGATCGGCACCGGCTATTCCGTGCCGGTGAAACCGGATACCGCCGACAAGATGTTCTACGGCACGAAAGCCGATGCCCGCGCCTTCGCCAAGGCGATCAGTCTGTGGATCGGCGCGAACGGCCGGCATGCCTCACCGCATTACCTGGTCGGGGAAAGCTATGGCGGCATCCGCTCGATCGAGGTGGCTACGGCGCTTCAGCAGCAGCAGAACATGATCCTGAACGGAATCATCATGATCTCGCCGGCTCTGGAAATGAAACTGCTGGACGCGGCGAACAATCCGCTTGCCTCCGCCATGCTGCTGCCGTCGCTGGAGGCCTCGCGTCTCGACATGCAGCATAAGCTGACGCCGGATGCGATCGAGGACTCATATCGCTACGCCTTCGGCCCCTATCTGACGACTCTCGCCGCTCCGCTGCCGGCCAGCAGCGATGACGCCCGTGGTTTCTATGCGGAAGTCGCCACCAGAACCGGGCTCGATCCGGCAGTCGTGGCCCGCGAGCGTGGCACGCCGGACCCTCAGGCCCACGATGTCCGCAGCCGCAACGGCCGCCTTTTCTCCCTCTATGACGGCACGCTTTCCATTGCCGATCCGTTTCCCGAAGGGATCGAAAACAGTGATAGCCCGGACCCCGTTCTGTTCGGCTTCGGGCGGGCCTATGGCAATGCCTTTGAAGGTTACGCCGCGCAGACCCTGGGCTTTCATACCGAGCTGACCTATGATCTGCTTGATCTGAAAGTGAACAGCGCCTGGGATTATCGCGGCGAGGGTGAGCCGGTCGCCAGCGAAATTCCGCAGCTCCGCAAACTGCTGGCGCTCAATCCCACTTTGCGGGTGTTCATCGCCAACGGCTATTTCGATCTGGTCTGTCCGTTCGCCAGTTCCCGCTGGGTTGCCGAACATATTCCTGTCGGCCGCGACCGGATTGACCTGCATGTCTATCCGGGTGGTCACATGCTCTACACCCGTCCCGCCAGCCGCGCGGCCCTGTCGCGGGATGTAAAGGCTTTCCTGACGCCGTGAACCGCCAGGCCGGAGGGGGAAATTCCCCTCTGGCCGCGTTATGCGATCCAGCCCTGAAGCTCAGACCGCGCCAGTGCCTCCAGCAGGCCAATCGCCTCGGGGCTGCCGTTCAGGCAGGGGATTAGACTAAGCTCCTCCCCTCCGGCCGTGAGGAACTCGGCCCGCACTTCGTTACCGATCTCATCGAGCGTTTCGATACAGTCAGCCATGAAGCCCGGCATCATGACCGCGATCCGTCTGATGCCTTTCGCGGGAAGGCCGGCGATAAACGGCGCGGTATAGGGTTCCAGCCATTTTGCGGGTCCGAAGCGCGACTGGAATGTCAGCGGCATGTCCGCTTCCGTCATGCCCATCGCCGCCCGCAACGCAATGACCGTCCGCATGCAGTCTTCGCGATATGGATCGCCTTTGGCGACATAGTCTTTCGGCAGGCCGTGGAAGGAGGTCACAATCATCTGCGGTGGCACGGACAGCGCGCTCAGGGCCTGTCGCGCTGTCTCCGCCAGAGCCCTGATATAGACGGGATGATCGGCAAAAGCGGGTAATGTCCGGATGGCGGGCTGACGACGCAGTTTCATCAGGAACCGGAACAGCTGATCATTCGCCGTTGCTGTCGTCGTTGCGCTGTACTGCGGATAAAGCGGCATGCACAGGATGCGGTCGCATCCGGCCGTGACCAGTTCCTCAACAGCCGTCGCTACGGAGGGAGATCCATAACGCATGCCCCAGGCGACGCTGACGTTCTCATCCGCGAACTGCTTTGCCAGCCCATCCGCCTGTTCGCGGGTATAGGTCCGCAGCGGACTTTCATCGCGCCCGGTGTTCCATATGCGACGGTAGGCGGCGCCACTGCGACGGGGCCGGACTGTCAGCACCACGCCCTGCAGAATGGGCTGCCACACAACCGGCGACGCTTCTATGACGCGCTGATCGGAAAGGAATTCGGAGAGATATCGCCGCACACCGGAAAAGCTGGTGTCGTCCGGCGTTCCGAGACTGATCAGAAGAATGCCGATACGGCCCTGTCCCATCGGGGCCGGAGCGGAAGGGCCGGAAATATGCAGAAAGCTCATACGATCCTGCTTACCGCAATCGCTCCGTTCGCGAAATGCGGACGACAGAGATCGACACCCGATATCAGAACCGGGACAGTCAGACGGTATACCGTTCCGGCACCTTCATGAACCCGCGAGGTATTATGCGGGCTCACACAGTCAGAACCGGATCAGCGACGCCGGACGCGAACCGGGACGTAACGCAGGGCGGCGCTGCGTGCGGACAGACGCCCCGTAAGCACGGCCATTCCGGCGGCGGCAGACAGACAAATCATTTCGGCAATGTTCAGATGCGGCATGTATGACGCGATGTCACTGAATAAAGACACTTCGCTACTCCCACGCTTCCGGTGCAATGCCGGGCCTCGCGCACGGCGGCTGCTTCCGGATTTTCAACTAGGACACGCTGCCGGCCGGGGCGCAAGTGCAAAATCATCCATGCAGATGAGTGGCCGTCACGGGCATTTCAGGATGATCGCCGAGAGGAGGCAGAACAAGCCGGGCGCTCTCATCTGGCGCGAGAGCGCCGAGCTGCGTCAGAAACGTGCTGACCGTGTCCAGCGGATAGGTCCGCCCCGCGACCAGGACGGAATGACCGGTTTCCGGTACGGGCGCCGGAAATACATTGTCCTTATCGTCCCGGAGAATAAATCCGCTGCCCGGGAATAATGTTCTGGCGGTGCTGGCGGGAATGGGCGCGTAAAACTCCCATCCCGAACAGTGACTGCGATCAAACATCACTTCCCCGCTGGGCTGGCTGGAAAAAAACCTGTCCCGGCATTCAGCGTAAGGACCATCCTCGTCCAGAACCTTTATCGCGATCGCCAGGCCGTTCAGTGTCACGGGTTCGATATGCGGCAGTGGCATCGGGCTCGATTCGCGTTTGACCAGCGCGAAAGGCGCATCGTCACGCAGGGGATCGATGTCCAGAAGCAGCCCCGGCCGCCCATCCGGACACGCGTCCGGCGTCACAGCGACAATCCGGTCATGCCGGGGGTCGTTGTGCAGAAAGCGGCCGAAATAATCCATCAGCCAGATCTCCTGCCCGGAATTCTGCGCCTGACTCATACGCTGTTTCCTCCGGTCCTTTTCCTGCGGCTCACCCGGACGGACCCATCCTGTGGCAACGGGGTGGCAGCCTCTCCGAGAAATTCCAGCCCTGTCTGCACGCATTTTTTCATCAGAGAGGAGAGCGCGTTCTTCTGCATCTCATCCGTCCGCACCAGAAAACCATCGCTGCCGTCAGGGTTGGGCATCGTTGAAAGTCTCGCCACCTGCACTGCTACAGAAAGCGAGAAATGGGTAAATACATGCTTAACGGAACCGGCGGATTCCCACCGGATGCATCTCACATTTTCACCTGCGCGCTCAGATTCACCGGCCCGCTCAGCGAACGGCGCATAGGGCAATGCGTCTCCTGGCGGCCATGGCGCTGACCGCCAGTCCGTTCCCGGCAGTTCGACTGTTCCGCCCAGCAGCCCCGTCGACGGACGGCGCCGCATCAGAATCCGGCCGGTATCATCCGTAAGGAGGAAATGGACACCATAACGGGCTGGCCGGTCCGCTTTCGGCGCCCGGTAAGGCAGAAGCGCCTGTATCCCCGCCTTACGTCCCGCGCAGCCATCCTGCCACGGGCATAGAACGCAGGCCGGAGAGCGTGGCGTGCAGATCCCGGCGCCCAGATCGAACAGGGCCTGGGCAAAATCGGAAGGACGGTTTCTGGCGGCTCTGCCCATATTGAGCGTGGCGGCCCGTTCAGCCAGTATCTTTCGTGCGCCGGGTAATGGGGCCTCGACGGCGAACACGCGCGCCGTCACCCGTTCGACATTGCCGTCCACAGGTACGACCGGTATCCCGAAAGCGATTGCCGCAATCGCCGCGGCCGTGTAGGCGCCGATCCCCGGCAGCGCTTTCAGTCCTTCGACATCGCGCGGGAAGCCGCCATTTTCCACCAGAACCTGCGCGCAGCGATGCAGATTGCGCGCCCGTGAGTAGTAGCCCAGCCCAGCCCAGAGAACGAGAACGTCATCAACCGGCGCGCCGGCCAGGGACGAAAGCGTCGGGAATCGTTCGAGGAATCTCAGATAATATGGAATGACAGCCCTGACTGTGGTCTGCTGCAGCATGATCTCGCTGATCCAGACGTGATAAGGATCGGCCAGATCGCCCGGAGACGCGCGCCAGGGCAGCGAACGGCGATTCCGGTCATACCAGTTAAGAAGCGCAGATGAACTCAGGGTCACAGGGACGTGTTATGAAAGCCGCGAAGACAACCGGCAAGGGCAACACTGCAGAAACGCAGCCGCCCAGACGCGCATTCACCGCCCGCAGTCTCTCCGCCCTGCTTCCCGCCGTGACGCGCCCGGCGTTCCGCAAGCGCTCGCCCGTTGCCGTAACCCTCTTTCTGGACTGGCATAATGTGGTCGGTCCGAACTGGGCCCTGCGCACGGAGCCGAAAAAACTCTCCGCCGGCACACTCACCATTGCCTGTCTGGGGCCAGCGGCGATGGAGCTCCAGCATATGCAGACCAGCCTGATCGAACGGATCAACACATGGTGCGGCCCCGGAACCGTTGAACGTCTGCGCCTGACGCAGGATTTTCAGCCTCCCGCCCGCTCCTCCCGCGCGCCGCGGTCAAAATTGGCTTCCGCGCCGCCCGTGACACTGCCGGACATGCCGGAAGGGCCGTTGCGGACCGCGCTGGAAGCTCTGGGCAGCCGCATCAGCGAACGAAACCGCCGCCGCCAGCGCTGACGGGCGAACCGGTCCGGCGGAGCTGTCACGAAAAAGCCAGAGATGTCCGGCAGAGTCTTCACTAACAACCGGACAGTACGAAGGAAGACGGGGTACGCCGGGACCCGAAAGAGGCTCAGCCTGGGCAGACCAGCGATATGACACGGGTGTTTTCTGTGGGTTGCGGGACGACTGAGACAGACGGAGACCGGAGCTTCCGGTATGCCCCCTATGCGTTGAAAATTACTTTACCTTTTGGTCATGGAGACATGCGAGATCGACCCGCTTTCCGGATCCGGCAATTGCTGATTCGCGAAGCTGCGTTCGTTCCGGCAGGAGTACACAATGGATCACGACACCACCGGGCGATCAGTTGCCGGGGAGCACGCTGACATCGTCCCGAAGCAGGACCCGCAGACACGGTCCGATCTCGATTTTCTGGCCCGCTGGGAACAGATGTCGCCCCGCGACACGGGCGCCATGCTTCGCGCCAGCCTGCTGCGGCGAACGAGTCCGCATCTTGCTGACCGGACAGCCGCGCCGGAAAACCAGTGCGACCGGCCTCTTGCCGAACCCGTCCAGGCATAAGCCCGCGGATTTCAGTTTTCCTGCCGATATGGCGAAAAGGCGAGAAGGGCCTCGGCTTCCGCCATGACAGCAGGCCGCTCCTGATCGAGAAAATCCGAAACGGCTCCGCGCAGTCCGGCATTTCTGATCAGATGCGCTGAGAATGTCAGAGCGGGCAGATACCCTCTCTGGATTTTATGTTCTCCCTGCGCCCCCGCCTCGACACGCGCCAGACCATGCCCGATGGCGAAATCGATGGCGCGATAATAGCAAAGCTCGAAATGCAGGAACGGCCAGTCGCCGGTGCAGCCCCAGTTCCGGCCGTACAGAGTGTCGCCACCGAGAAGATTAAGCGCTCCCGCAACAGGTCTGCCCTCATGTTCGGCAATCATCAGAACGACCCGGTCGCCAAGTCTTTCTGACAGCAGAGAAAAGAAGCGGCGCGTCAGATAGGCCTGACCCCATTTCCGGTCCACGGTCGCGTGGTAGAAGACAAAAAATGCATCCCACAGCGCTTCGGTGATGCTGCTTCCCCGGATCGTCCGGAAGGTGAGGCCGCAGGCATTGGCATCGCGGCGCTCACGGCGCAGCACTTTGCGTTTGCGTGAAGACAATGCGTCGAGAAACGCATCGAAACTGTCATAGCCGCGATTGTGCCAGTGATACTGCATGCCGAGCCGCCGCAGCCAGCCCTGGTCTGCGAGGCAGTCGTAATCCTGCGTATTGCAAAATGTGACATGCGCCGATGACAGATCAAGCTCGTCACAGACCTGCGCCAGCGCCTGTCCCAGCGCGGCCCGCGTGCCGGTCGGCGCATCCGGCCGGACCAGCAGCCTGGGACCTGGCGCAGGTGAGAATGGCACAGCAATCTGCAGTTTCGGATAATATGCTCCGCCCGCGTTTTCGAACGCCCGTGCCCAGGCGTGATCGAACACGTATTCCCCGTAGGAGTGTGACTTCAGATAGGCCGGGGCGACAGCGACCACACGGCCGGACGGATCACGCAGCACCACGTATTGTGGCAGCCAGCCGGTCCGGGGCGTGGCCGAGCCGCTGTCTTCCACAGCGGACAGAAAGCCATGACTGACGAACGGATTGTCCTCTCCCGCGCAGGCATCCCAGTCCGCGACCGGGATATCCGCGATTTTCGCGTGAAGAGAGACAGTCCAGCCGGACATCAGCCGACCTCGAACATCCCTTCGACCTCGACCGGCGCGTCGAGCGGCAAAGACGGCACGCCGACGGTCGAACGGGCATGGCGACCGGCATCACCGAAGGCGTCAACGGCGAGATCGGACGCGCCGTTCATCACGCTGGCATGGGCGGTGAAGCCCGGTGTACAGGAGATGAAACCGCCAAGGCGGACGACACGGGTGACTTTCGAGAGGTCGCCGACAGCCGTTTTCAGCTGCGCGAGCAGGTTGATGAGGCAGTAGCGGGCGGCTTCTGTGCCGGTTTCGAGCGAAACGGCGTCACCGAGTTTGCCGGTGGCGAGGAGTTTGCCGTCCTTTAGCGGGAGCTGGCCGGAGATGACGATGAGCGAGCCGGAGCGGGTCCACGGGAGGTAGTTGGCGACGGGCGTTGCCGGTGTCGGCAGGGTGATCCCGAGGGAAGAGAGGCGGGATTCCGGGGTTTCGGACATCGGTGTCGATCCTTGCGGCTGGTCATCGGATATGAAGGGCGCAGGGTGCCTTCGGGACGGAAACGGGGCAAGGGCGGAGCCTGATTTTTGTGGGATCACGCCTGTGAGTATGGGGTTCGGGGAAAAGCCCGCGCCCTCTGACGCAGGTTGTGTCGCAGGAAAGTGGCGACGTCCTGATGCAGGGAAAACGGAATGTCGGCAGGCGACCCCGGCCGGAATGCGTATGGTGCAACAGACCGTTTTCAACGCCCGTTCGTGAAACCTCCTTTAAATCATCAGGAAGTTTTTGGGTTCCGCCTTTTTTCAAAAAGGCGGTGTCTTCTGAAGCTTTTTCGATGCCGGATTGATGGGGAGACGGTCAGCCGTTCCGTGTCACCTGCGGATATGAAGTCGTCAAAACAGGGCGGGAACCGCGCTATTCTGCTGCTCTGCGATTAAGTTCATAAATCAGGCTGATTACATCGGGTGTCTGTTTCGAATCTGCCGGCCCCAGGCGCACCTGTATTTCAAAAACGCCCATGTCAGAGTCGAGTTTCACGATTCCACTGACAGGATCGCTGTTGGGAGCCAGCCGGCTTTGCGTTCCCAGACCCGTCGCGTGGGCGGGCGTCGTATAACGCCATTCCTGCGGGCTGACGCGTGTCATCTGATCCGCAGGGTAAGGTCCGCGCGGGAAATCTGTCGCGGGCTCGATCCCTTCGTGGATCACCTTGTCGACAAACGCCTGATGAGCCGGAAACAGACGCGCGATTATTCCGGCAACCGCGAAGCGACCGCTCGTCTCACCATTGATGGAAGAGACCTGGATTGCCGGGCCGGTCAGCCGGAAGTCAGAAATGATGGCGCTGGATGGAATGGGTTGCGGCTGCAGAAGAAGAAAACTGCCCGATGATCCATACATCTCAAGACAATGCCACCCCGCCGGCGCCACTGCTGCAATATCTTCCGCGGCATAGATTGTCAGACCTGCCGGCAGAGTCCGTGGTGTGGAGAAGTTCGTGCTTAAATGATCGGGAGGGGCGATCGGACCTGTCTGACCATCAGCGGGACATCCGACGAAATTTCTCTGCCGGACAGGCGCCCCATGTGCAGCGTATGGGGAAAACATGCATGTTACGATACCGGCAGTGAGCCAGCGCATGTACCGGATCAGATGGCGCAAGAACATCGGGGAATCCTTTTCAGGCTGATGCCTCACACAGCGTATCACGCACGCGGATTGTTACGGAGGACATTTGACTGCCGGGCCGTTCGGCCGATGCCTCTGTGAAACTTACAGCGCAAATCTGCTTTCCGAAATCGCGCCGGTCATGCCGCAATCTTACGTCTCATTCTGTCCTGTTCAAAAATGAATCTGACAGAGATCAGAAAAACCGATCGATGAACAAAACAGCGTTTATATATTTTGCAGACAGGAGACAGAGCAGACCCTATTGCCTTGCGCCTGAGAGAGATCAGCATGCGAAGGTGTACTTATGCACGGCGACTTGCTCCCCTCTCTGTCTTAACAAACCGGGATCAAAGAGACCGCGTCCCTTTGCGGGGCTTGGGGCAAAACCCAAAAAGCTGCCGCGCCTGCATGTGCAAAGCATACAAACGCCGGCAAAAAGAGAACAGGGTCCTGCGGCCTCTGTCGGGTTCGGACAGAGGCCGGAGACGGTTCGTCCCGGTCAGTGTGTCAACGTAATAAGCAGCATTTCAGGGCGAAACCAGAGCACCCAAGAGGCGTCCGCCGAGGAGATGGACGTGAAAGTGAGGCACTTCCTGGCCGGAATCGGGACCGACATTGCCGATGAGACGGTAGCCGGGTTCATTGAGACCCAGAGAAGTGGCGACGTGGCCGACGGCGCGGGTGAAGCCGGTGATTTCATCGTCCGAGGCGCGGGCGCTGAAGTCCACGAAGGAGACGTAGGGACCTTTGGGAATAACGAGGACGTGGACGGGGGCTTTCGGACCGATATCGTGGAAGGCGAGCGCCCATTCGTTCTCGACGCGGATTTCTCACACTTGAGGCAATTTCGGGTCATTTTGTAGAATTCAGTCATCCCACAGGAGCCCGATCTGGAATATTGACGATATTCTGCTTCTGGCGGCGGGTTCTGAACGCAGT
>NZ_WOTB01000006.1 GCF_011516835.1 Acetobacter musti
CATGCGGGCTGCACGGTCACGAAACTCAGGTGGAAAACGCTTCGATTTGTTGCTCATGAATCCTTCTTACCTCTCGGGTCGTTCCGTCTCCACAAAACCCGGGGCAATTCACTTGCGCAACGGATACAGTTCCAGGCTCTCAACCGTAGCGCCGGCCCCGCTCGTTTCCAGACGAAGGAAATCAAGCGGCGCAGCCGGATAAATCAGCGCCGTTCCAACCGAAAGACCGCCATTGGCAAAAATCTCCAGTGTACTGGCGTCAAGAATGATCCGGACGGAGAAATGCCGGTCATCAGGATTGAGAACGGTAGAAAACTCACCCGTGAAAAACGGCTGTGCAAAACCATGCAGATTGTCCCGGTCAAGCCAGAGCTGACCCGAAAAGGCATCGAAGCCAATGGTCAGCGTTTCCCCGTCATCGTTGCCAAAGACGATAATGAACCGTCCGGTCCGTCCCTTGTCACCGAGAGGCAGGTTGGCAGGCCGTTCATCAACCGTCACGCTCATGGTCAGATCAAGCGCCACCCCCGCTGGCAGCACGACCTGAGCACTCGCCCCCGCCGCCAGGCGATGAACCGGGAAGGGAAGCGGCGCCCCCCGCACCGCCTCCAGCCCGCGAGGCTGCTGTGCGAGCCGAAGCCAGCCCGCAAAATCGCGCCGCAGAGTCATCGACCGCGGCACGGTCATGGCCCCCCGCCAGCTCCGCGTCGGCAGCTCCTGGCAATACTGCCAGTTTCCGAGCCACGCCACGGAAACGGCCTCGTCACGCGGCATATTGTTATAAACCTGCAGCGCGTAAGCATCTTTAGCGAAATCAGTCAGACCGATAACCGTGTCGTCGGGAATAAACCGCGTGCCGTCGAACTGACCGACGAAATACTGGGTAATGCTGCCGCCCGCCGGCCCTCCCGGATTGACGGAAACAAAAAGAACCCAGCGCGACCCGCCGCCCTCAACAGCAATTTCAATGAGATTCGGACATTCGTAATCCACGCCAAACAGGCCGGACGGACCAAAATCACTGAGATGAACCCAGTGAATCAGATCGATCGAGGCATAAAAGGCAATCTGATGCAGCCGGGCTCTGGCAACCACCATCACCCATTGATTCGTCGGCCTGTGAAACTGAACCTGCGGGTCGCGGAACGAATTGCTGCCAATATCCAGAACCGGATTGTGCTCATATTCGGTAAAGGTCAGCCCCCTGTCCCGGCTGATGGCCAGAAACTGCGCCTGCCTTACTGGACTGGCTCGCGTATAAAGCGCGACAATACCGCCTTCGCCAGGCGGAAAGAGTCCGGTCGCATTGTGTTCGTCGATAACGGCACAGCCGGTATAAGCCTCGCCGTCCTTCGTCTCCGGAATGGCGACGGGCTGATCCTGCCAGTGCAGCAGATCGGAGCTGGTGGCATGTCCCCAGTGAACCCGTCCGGCATAGGGCGCGAAAGGATCGTACTGATAATAAAGATGATACTGCACACCATCGAAAACGAGCCCGTTCGGATCGTTCATAAACCCCGTCACCGGCGTAAAATGGACCGTCGGACGATACAGCGTGTCACTCTGAGTTTTAACCACCGGGCGAAATACCACGCCAGGCTGATCGGCGGGAGAGGGATGGGAGGCATTCGGTTCGGCGGCGCGGTCATGATCCGGCGCCTTCGGTGCAACGGGCTGTGACGGCCCCGACGACGCACCCGGCCCGTCAGCCGCACGCGCTGGCCGCGTAAACGCGACAGCGCTGAATGTGGCAAGAGACGTCAGCGCGCGACGGCGGTCCGGATCAGGTTTCAGTTCATCTGTCATATGGTCAGTCTAAGAGCCGCGACGGCGGGATGCCAGATGGCGTGTTTTGGGACTAGCCGCACTCGCATCGGGGTGGCACCTTCCCGGCGGTCACCTAAGGAGGATCCGATGTTCAGTCATGTCGTGCTCGGTAGTAATGATATCGAACGGTCCAAAAAATTTTACGACGCCATTTTTGAAGCGATCAGCATTCCGCCATCGGAAATCAACGCGAAAGGCCGGCTGGTCTACGCGCATCACGAGCAGAAACTCATGATCGGCAAGCCCATCAATGGCCAGCCCGCAACGCCCGCCAACGGCGGCACAGTCGCGTTCGGTGTCGGCAGCGCCGAACTCGTCGAAGCCTGGCACCGCGCCGGCGTGGCAAATGGCGGTGTAACCGCCGAAGATCCGCCGGGCGTGCGGAAAGGATCTGCCGGAGACCTCTATCTCGCCTATCTGCGGGACCCGGACGGAAACAAGCTCTGCGCAATGTACCGGCTGCCCGTCGCCGGATAACGATATCCGGAAACGAATACCCCGGAGGCTCTCCCTCCGGGCACCGGTCTCAGGGATGCCGGGCGGAACCGGTTAACACCGTCACCGGATCAGCCCCGTCCGGATTAATGAAGCTCAGTTCAGCGCCTTCTCAGTCGCGAAGTCAGTCCTGAAAACCGGTCGAGAATCTGGTTCAGCATATCCCGCCGGAAGCCGGCCAGCAGCATGAGATAGACGCTGCACATGACAATACCGATTGCCAGACATTGCAGCAGATCGCTGTTCCGTATTCCGGGCAGCAGCGCACAACCCAGCCCGGCCGCCGCGGCGATACCGGAAAGAACGGCCGGCATCGCGTAGAACTCGAAAACAGTGGTCCATGCGACCCCGGCGCCGATCAGCACCAGATAAGAAAACGCCGGCGGATAGGTGAAATAGTAAAGAGCAACCGCCAGCGCGACCCCCATGGGACCGTCCAGCCAGCCGCCAAGCAGAACCATGCCATAGAAAACCGGCGTGGAAACCAGCGCATACCGGAACGCCCGTGTAAACTCCCGCCGCGCGCTGAGAAACGCTCCGGTAATCCAGCTCATGGCATCAAAGGGAAGCCCAAGGCTGAGAATGACGACATAAGGAACAGCGGCCATCCAGCGCTCGCCAAACAGAAAATGCAGTCCCGGCTGCGCGAGGGCGGCCTGAAGGAAACAGAACGGCATCACGAGATACCCCAGCAGGCGACTGGCCCGGACAACAGCTTCCCTCTGTCGTACAGGATCGCCGCGAAACTGGGTAAGAGCCGGGAAAATCACGTTGGTCACGTTTCCCGCCAGCATCCGCACTGGCTGGGCAGAGAAACGAAACGCGAAGAAATAGTACCCGATCGTCGTCTTCGACGCGATCAGACCCAGGACGATATAATCACCCTGATTAACCAGCTCTATCAGCGTCCGGCTGAGCAGAACAACCGTGCTGTTGCCGAAAAGATAGCGCAGCTGAGACACCCGGAACCGCCGGTTCGTACTGGGCGGAGAACGACGCCAGAACCAGACAGCCCGCGTCGCAGCGACAATCGGGAAGGGCAGGGCAAACGCATAGGCCCGCATGCCACAGGCTGCAAAAAGAATTGTCAGCAACTGAAGCGCAAAGATATCAAACGTGTTGTAGGTCGCGAGAAAACGAAAATCCATCTCCGCCCGGATACACACAGACGGAACCGTCGCCAGAGTGCGGAGCGGCGTCGCAATGGCAATCGCGATAATAAGCCCGACAAGATCCGGCGAGTGATACCAGCGCGCCGCATACGGCGCGAACGCGATCATGCCGATCATGCCGGCCACACCAATGCCGAGACTCAGCCAGAAAGCCGGCGTGGTCCACTGCCCGATGCTCTTCTGCCGCTGGAGCAGCACATCGTCGATGCCAAAACTGATCAGGGAGTTGGCAATCCCAGTCACCGTATAAGCCAGCCCGATGGCGCCGAAATCCTCCGGCATCAGCAACCGGGCAAGAATCAGTTGCGAAACAAAGCCGATCCCGCGCGCAGCGAAGCTCTGCACGACAAGCCACAAAAAGCCACTGGTGGTACTCTGCCCGACACCGGAGATTTTGCCGCGAGACGCCGTCATGCCGCGCCATCATCCGCAACGACAGCCGACCCGGCTGCCTCGTCACTTTTTACATTCACGAAAACATCCTGGCTCGCGATGACCGCGAAGTTGCAAACAACAAAAACACACCTGCGATCTGACTAGGATAAATTTCTTCCGTCCCGCAAGATCGTTTATCCCGTCATCCGAAAGCAAAATCCGTCATGAGGAAGATAATCCGGTCATCAGTATTCTGCTCCTGGTTTTATAAAACGGGCACTCCTGTCACATCTGCTCCAGCCAGGTCTGATGTAGCCTGTGGATAGTTTCCCACAGCATGATCTGTCCGGATCACGGACGAAACAAGACAGCCGCTCTGCATCCATAACCCGAACCGATCTGCGTCCTGCGACTTAACGGAAACGGGAACATCAGGGATCAGAGTGCTCCGTAGCCGGCCATCCGGCAACCGAACGGCTTTTCCAATGTCGTCAGAAAAATCCGGAATCAAAACTTAATCCGCTGGGAACGAACATTTTCATGATTCATTTATGGCCATAAATCAGCTTCCGCGGAAGACATGATTTGATCCATCCCCGGACACGATCCGACAATATCCCCCTGAATGCGGCACGTCCCGCCATCACAGGCCAGCGCCTTACCTCGGTGAGCATAAAGGCATCCACGGGATGTCCCGTGATCAGCAGGCGGATGGACGCGGAGAGAACCGCTTCACGGAAAACGACACATTCAGAAGAATGATAAACCGGAAGATTCCGCGAGATAGTCTCACGAATAAAACGGATATCCTGCCGGTCCGGTTCATAATCACGGTAGTAACAGGTCTCCAGAAGCTTCGCCGATATCGCCAGCGCAAGCCAGTTCTTCTCATCAGATGAACACTGTTCGGCCAGGATAAGGTACATATCCGCGAGCGATCCGGCGGCATTCATGCGGCCGGACAGTGCGTCGGTAAACTCTATGTCCGGCAGGCCTTTTCGACGGCGCTGCGCCGACAGCGCGGAAATCTGCGACCAGACAGCAAGCTGACGCCCGCGTATAATCGAGGAACTCGAAATGCTGCCAGCGTGCATACGATAGGCACCAAGCTCTTCCGGTAAAACATGTAGAGACCCAAATTTCCGTAAACGCCAGTAGAGATCAGCATCTTCCGCGACAGGAAGTTTCCTGTAACCACCAGCTTTTTCCAGAGCGTCCCGGCGCATCATCAGCATGGGCTGCATGATATAAGGTTCGTTCGCCGGATAACTGTCATCACGGACAAGAGACAGGTCTTTCGCCCGGATAGCCTTCGAGGCAGGCGCGCCTCGCTCATCAATCGTTCTGGGCAAAGATGAAACGGCAACACAGTCAGGATTCGCCTCCAGCCAGGCAAGTTCCTTTTCAAAGCGATCCGGATCAGAAATGTCGTCCGCATCATGGCGTGCGATATAAGGCGCCGTACAGAGGGCAAGACCGGCGTTTACCGCGGATACAATACCACTATTTTTCTGAGTAATAATTGTTATTCTGTTATCTGTGTGCGCAAAAGATTCAAGAATTTCGTGACTCTCATCAGAAGACCCATCATCCACAATAATAAGCCGGAAGTCCTGTAATGTCTGACTGAGAATACTCTGAATGGTTTCGGGAAGAAATTTCGCACAATTATAAGTGGACATTACGACGTCAATGCGATTGCCGGACATTGAATTCCTCTCTGAGCTGAGATCATTCCTGTTAATGATACAAGCCTCACTCCTGCCGACACGCAAATTCGATGAAGCAGCGCCGGTGATAAAGGCAGTTTTTAAGATGAAGGGCAATCTTTCCCGGACCCGCGATCAACAGTCGGGTTCAGTCCGACTGCGATAAAAGCGGTCAGGGACGGCAGCAAAGAGAAAAACTCCGCCGAACTGTCGATTAAAATTCCCGGCCGGGAAGCGCTATCCGGGCCATTAGCAGTCCGGTTCTGCCTCCACGCGATACCGGCAGTCGCTCCGACGCGCACAGAACCTCTGACTTCCTGCAGTGACACACAAACCGCCACTATCCTCGCAAGCCAGTCCAGCCGGAGAATAAAATCGCGTCAGTCAGGGTTACGCCGCTGACCGGCGCCCCCTGCCACGAATTTTCTTCAAAGGCGTCCTGATCGCCTGCGGTGCGGCAATGCGAAACAGAATACGCGCCAGAAGATTCGCTCTTCCGGGGGAGGGGACAATACGCAAAGCATCCCTGATCCGCCTCGATATGGCCATTCTTATGCCAGCCGAGATCAGCGCCTCCCGGAAAACATCGTAATCTGAATCCCTGTAAAGCTTCTTTTCAAAAAAGGCCGAAGTCTGAATGAATTTTATATCATTCCCGGTCGGCTCGAACGGCCGGTAATAACAAAGCTCCAGAAACTTCGCGCAGGCCGCCGACTGAAGCCACTCCTTTTCCGGCAGGGACAGTCCTCTGGAAGCCTCGAAGAAAATTTCCGTAAATTCCCGCGCCGCCCGGATGCGAGCTGACGCCTCTCCGGAGAAATCAATATCCGGTTCATTTTTCGCCCGCCGCTGATCCGACAAAGCCGCCAGCTGCGACCACACCGCCATCTGGCGCCCGTTTACGACCGACGCCGAAGACAATGATGTCGGGTGCAGCCGGTAATCTCCGAGAATTTCACGAATAATATGCAGTTTTCCAATCTCCCGGAGCCTCCAGTAAAGATCGGAATCCTCGGAGTTATAAACCTTCCGATAACCCTTAACGGCCAGCAGCGCGTCGCGGCGAACCATCAGCAGCGGGTGCAGCAGATAAGGCTCATAAGCCGGAATAGCAGAACTGTCCGCCCGTTCGATCATTCTGACAGTCGAAACCGATCCGGTGGGCCTGCCTTCCGCATCGATATGGCGCGCCTGCGCACTGACCGCGACACAGTCCGGATGAGCCGTCATCCACTCAAGCTGCCGCGTAAACCGCTCGGGATAAGAAAAATCGTCCGCATCATGCCGTGCAATATAAGGCGCAGTACACAGCGCCAGCCCGGCATTGAGAGCAGAAACGATCCCGGCATTTTCCTGATAATGGTATATTATTCTCGCATCTTCCTTTTGCTGATCGAGAATAATATCGCGCGTTCTGTCCGTCGATCCATCATCGACTATAACGATTCTTGTATCTGTTACTGTCTGCTCCCGAATACTCCTGATGGAGTCAAGAATATAGGACTCAGCATTATATGCGGGTATAAGAACGTCTATTTCCGACATGCCATCATGCTACATTTAAAGTGAATTCTGAATTGTATGTCGGGATAATCCTCCAGTATCAAGTTTATATATTTATTTTATGTCTAAAAATATAGAATAAAACAGATTATGTATTTCGTTGATCTTTATATAAACTTGATGTTCGTATGCTTATCTGGTGTGTTTATTTGAGTTTATCAATAAACATTGCTTGGCAGGATCAATAATCTTGAGCAGGACCGGAGACGGATTTTCGGACGCGCGCGTTGCACCGGTAACGCTGCCCCGAACCCGCATCGTTCCCGACCCGTTACCAGCATCAGGACTCCCGGAAGCAGACATATTAACAGCGCCCCCGCTTTTCCCCATCGACGAGCTCCCGCAGGCGGACGACCGCACCGCCCTGACCTGCCTCATCCGTCTCGCCATGCCCCGGCACGAAAGCCCGGAAACCCTGGCCGACACCCTGCTCACCCGCTTCGGATCTTTCGCCGCCACGCTCACCACCACAGATCAGGCGCTGCGATCCGTCGCCGGAATCGGCCCTCATCTCCTGTCAGCAATCCGCGTCATGCAGGAAGCCGCCCTCAGACTTCACCGCGCAGCCCTGCGCGACCGTGAAGTGCTGTCAGACCGCCCGCGCCTGTACGAATACCTCTCAGCCGTGCTGGCCCGTGAGGTCATCGAACAGTTCCGGATTCTGTTTCTCAGCCCGGACGATCACCTGATCGCCGACGAAGCCCAGGCCAGAGGAACCGTCAACCATACACCCGTCTATCCGCGCGAAGTGGTGCGCCGCGCCCTCGAACTGGGAGCGGCGTCGCTGATTCTGGTCCATAACCACCCAAGCGGCGATCCCACCCCATCCCCGGACGACATCGCGATGACCCGTCAGGTCGGCGCAGCGGCAGCCGTGCTGGGCCTGACAATTCGCGACCACATCATCGTCGGCAACGGCCAGTGGCTGAGCTTCGCCGAAAAAGGCCTTCTGTAAGACGCTTTACTGTAAGACAAAGTAATCCGGAATAACCGGATCACTTCTGCTTCTCGAACGCCGCCGCGATCCTTAGTGTCACCTCATCCCCCACCAGCGGAACATATTTGCTCACACCGAACTCACTCCGCCGGATCGTCGTCGTCCCTTCGAACCCGACCGTCCAGGCCTTGTCCATCGGATTGACACCGCCACCGATAAACGTGGCATTCAGCGTCACCGGACGCGAAACACCATGCAGAGTCAGAATGCCCTCGATCTCCGCAGAGCCGGTTGCTGTCGGCGTCACCTTCGAGGACACAAACGTCGCTTTCGGATATTTCGCCGCGTCCAGCCAGTCCGTTCCGTTGAGTTCTCCCGTCAGCCGCGCACTCGTCGTCTGCACGCTTCCGATCCCGATCGACACGTTCAGCTTCGCGTCGGCAATATGCGCCGGGTCCAGCGTCAGCGTTCCCGCCGCGTCCGAAAACAGCCCCGTATAATCGGTAAAACCCATATGCAGGACCGAAAACACAACCTGCGTGTGCGCCGGGTCAGCCGTATATACACTACTCGGAACCGTTGCCGGAATGGGAGCGGCCAGCACGGAACCAGATGTGACGACCGCACCAAGAGCCGCGAACATCGTATTTCTGAAAGCAGTTTTCATTGTCTTTATCTTTCTGTTGTTCTCAAAATCGATACACTCAGCCAAAGCGAAACCCGGACAGGGCCTTGCCCCGCACCGTATCGCCATAAACATGCCGGCCCCGGTCAGATCCCGCAGCGCCGGCAGCCACCATCAGCGGCAGCAGATGTTCCTCACGCGGATGACAGATCCGGGCCGCCGGCGCCTCTTCCCATCGCAGTAAAGACGCATTGCGTTCAGCCGGAGCCGCCGTCACCGCCGCGACCAGCCAGGCATCAAACGCACGGGAAGCCTCGTCAGCCGCAGGCACACCCGGTCTGAACAGACGCAGATTGTGAAAGCTCATGCCGGTAGCGACAATCAGAACATTCTCGTCCCGAAGAGCCTCAAGCGCCTCACCGGTCCGCAACTCCTGCTCAGCATCTAGATCAGAGCCAAGCGAAAGCTCGACAACCGGAATATCCGCATCCGGAAATGCCAGCATGAACGGAATAAAGACCCCGTGGTCGAAACCCCGCTCTGCATCTCCGGCGCTCGCAATACCAGCACCAGCAAGGAGCCCCTGCACGCGCGCAGCAAGAGCAGGCGAACCGGGAGCCGGATATTTCAGACGATAGGTATGCTCCGGAAAGCCATAATAATCATAGATAAGATCTGGTGTTTCCCCGGATGTCACTGTGGGTATTCCCGTCTCCCAGTGCCCGGAGACTGCCAGAATCGCATCAGGCCTGCGGGGCAGGGCAGAGGCAATACTGCGCAGATACGCGCCGAGATTTTCCCAGCCCGGATCATCCATGAAAAAGCACGGCCCGCCTCCGTGCGGAAGAAACAGCACAGGCTGACGAAACACATGTTCTCCGGAAACACCGGTCATTTCCACCTCCGCCGGAACAACTGACACATCGCCCGGCACAGGACCCGGCGCACAATCCCCGAACTGAGTAATGACGCCAGACCTGGCGCCCACATCAGACCGGTCAACAACAGACTGGGCAACCGCGTCCGGTATGTTAATCCTCATTCCATGAAACTCATCTCACACCATAAGTGTGAGATACCAGGCACTGCGAGGGATGATGCCGGACCGTGTAACAGGCATGCAGGTTTTCGTCCGCGTCGTCGCGCAGGGAAGCTTCGCCGCAGCGGCGCGGACCTTATCGCTCTCCCAGACAATGGTGACACGCCATATCTCCTCGCTGGAAGACAGGCTCGGAGTCACCCTGTTCCACCGCAGTACAAGGCGACTTTCCCTCACGGAAGCCGGACAGATCTATCTCGACGGCTGCCAGCGCCTGCTGGCCGATCTCGAAGGCATGGAACAGGAAGCCAGCGCCGGACGGATCGAGCCACGCGGACGCCTGCGCCTGAACGTGCCCGTCTCCTTCGCCATCCGCTACGTCGCCCCCGTCCTCGCCGAATTCAGCCGCCGGTATCCGCTGGTCCATGTCGAACTGGGACTGGATGACCGGGTCGTGGATCTCATCGCGGAAGGATGGGACCTTACCCTCAGAATCAGACAGATGGCCGCCAGCAGCCTGAAGACGCGGAAACTGGCCGCCATCCGCTTCGTGGTCTGCGCCGCCCCGTCCTATCTCGCAAAATGTGGAACACCCCGCGCCATCGCGGACCTCGAACAGCACGCATGTCTGAGCTACACCCTCAGCGGCGTCACCGGAATGAACCGCTGGAGTTTCGGCACCGACGGCAGCCGGACAGTCCCCGTCACCGGCCCGCTCAGCGCCAGCAACGGCGACGTCCTGCGCGAGGCAGCGATAGCAGGGCAGGGGATCGTCTATCAGCCACTTTTCATCGTCGCGGACGCCCTGCGCGCAGGCCAGCTGGTGCCACTCGTTCTGGACGCACCCCTGTTCGCAGGTCTTGAACTTCACGCGGTCTACGCACCCGCCGCGACAGTTCCGCCCAAAATACGAGCCATGATCGATTATCTGCTGGAATGCTACAGCCCGCATCCGCCATGGGAAACTGGTCTGCCAGAGGGAATAGTCTGACGCTGAATAAGAGACTGCTTCGTAAGCTCGCCTGTGAAACCTTCTGTCAGTTATAAAGCTGTTTCCGGTAAGGCTTTTTATCGGAAAGATTCGGGAAACGCCGCCTTTCTGAAAAAAGACGGCACCCAAAAACTTTTAATTTTTTAAGGACTTATCATAAGGCGTATCTTTGATACTGCCCGGAGTGAACAGATAACCGGGACGCAAAAAACATAACATCATCAGATCGTTACGAAATTTTTGTCCCTTCAGAACATTTGAAACAGTCCCTCACGAGCCACCCGGCACCAATCTGACGAAAGCGTGAAGATGCCACCGCAATGTCCTGTTTTGGCCGTATTCCGCCGCTTATCTCACGCGCTGATCCAACACCCGTTCATCGCCGGGAGTGCTGACGATGAAATACATAACACTGATCGGAATGCTGACGTCCGGCTTTTCGGGACCAGCCGTACACGCGCAGGACTATAAAACCCAGGTCGCAAACGCACGCTTCTTCAGCGACAGCGCCACGCGGCCGGTCACCGCAGCAGACGCCCGGACCCTGCATGCCGTCACATCCCTGAAACAGGATGACGAAATCTATAAAAACTCCTGCGGAGAAAAGGTTATTCCCCGAATCATGGACCTCCGCCTCGACGGCAGCCTCACTTCAGTCAGCGCCGTTTTCATCGGCAGCTCCAGGCAATGTTTTGGAAAAGCCGGCTACCGCGTGACACTTATCGACAACAGATCGGGCCGCACCATCGGCTCGGCCGTGGCGTCCGGAATCAGCGTCCTGCAGACACAGCATGGCGGCGTCTGCGATCTCAGCTTTTCCGGCCCCGGCACGTCCTCTTCAGTCTGGCAGTGGGACCCCGCCAGCAGCCGCTATCGTCACGTCACGGATGTCGGGAACCGGTAAACCTCCGGTCCGGCGAACAGGCGGGATCGGAGAATCCCGCCGCGCCCCTCTCAGCGACTCATCAGAACGGGAAGAGTCGCCTCCTCCAGAACATGTCGCGTCACGCCACCAAGAATCAGCTGCCGCAGACGCGAATGCGAATAGGCGCCCATCGCCAGCATGTCGGCGCCAAAATCGGAACACGCCCCCAGCAGTCCCCGCCCGACATCGCGATCAATAGGCGAGAACTCCACCCGGTCAGCGGCGATATCGTGCATCGAAAGATAATCGATCACCTCCCGCGCACTCGGCCCGCGACGCTGATAATCGCCGCAATGCAGAACGCGGACACGCTCCGCCGTGCTCGCCCAGGCCAGCACCCCACGCAGTGCCGACGCCGCCTCCGCCGTGCCATTCCACGCGATCGCAACCCGTTTGACCATGTGAGTCATCGGTTCCCGAGGCGCAATGACCGCCGGACGGCCACTGTCGAACAGCACCGCATGCAGCGCCTCCGAAGACGAAATCTCGTCACCGCTGTCCGGATGCGGAACCAGCGTGAAATCCGACAGCCGCGCATGCCACGGAACGATCTCGCTCTCCGACCCCTTGATGATGTTGAAGCTCATGCTGGGCTCGTCCTGCGGAAACGGAATCCGCGGCGCGACGACCGCAATCCCGCTCCGTTCGGCAAAGGTCTCGAACGCATGATGCACGGCACGCGTCCGCTTGCTGCCCTCGCGCTCAGCAGCGGACATCAGCTCCTCAACCATTCCGCCCGTAAGGCCTTCTCCCGCAAGAGGCGCAATATCCCGCCCGTCCGGGCTGACATGCAGAACGGCAAGATGGGCATTGAAACGACGCGCCATATTTCGCCCGAGAATAAAAGCCGCCTCAGCATTCTGCGCACTGCTCAGCGGCAGCAGGATCTTTCTGACAATCTTCATGGCTTTCTCCTGCCCGGCATTGACGACACATCCGGGGCGCGGTTCCGGCGACCCGTATTGCGGCGAATATACGACATTAACGCGTCAGACTGCATGTAGTTACCGTAATGACACAGGCTCCGGACGCCAGAGACCGGACATCGAAGACCGGATGACGACGCAGCAGAGCCATCCCCGGGAAGACACACCGGCTCCCGAAGCAGCCAGCCCGGACAACATGGTCAGGACCACAGCCAATCCGGACACAGGCCATCTTACGGATAAAGCCGCGTCACATCCCACGCGCCCGGACCCCGAAACACCCAGACAGCGCGGTCATGCAGCCGGTAAGGCCGGTCCTGCCAGAACTCGAACCGCTCCGGCCTCATTCGAAATCCCGACCAGTTCGCCGGACGAGGCACCGGCTTCCCGTCATATTTCGCCTCCACTTCCTCCAGCCGCCGCTCGAAAATGGCCCGGTCGGCCAGCGGCCGGGACTGGTCGGACGCAATCGCGCCAAGCTGGGACATCCGCCGCCGGCTGGCGAAATACACGTCGGCTTCCTCCGTCGTCACGGGAAAAACCGGCCCCTCGATCCGGATCTGCCGCCGCAGACTCTTCCAGTGGAACAGAAGCGCCGCCGCCGGCGTCGCCGCCAGTTCCCGACCCTTCCGGCTCTCCAGATTCGTAAAGAAGGTAAAGCCGTCCCGGTCCGCCCCCTTGAGCAGAACGATCCGCGCGTCAGGCCGCCCCTCCGGGCTGACAGTCGCCAGAGTCATCGCATTCGGATCGTTCGGCTCAGCCGCTTCCGCCTCCTTCATCCACACATGGAAAAGATCGAACGGATCGGCAGAGAGATCGATGAGCGGAGAGGTCGTGGTTTCAGATGCTTCTGCTGTCATGTTTTTTTCCCGCTGACCGTAACGGTCCGGCATATGGCGTGCATCCAGGGCCGCCCTGCCGTCCGTTTCCGGGGTTGTTCCTGCCGTCTGGTTGTGCAACGACCCGTGCCATCTTGTCATCTCTCCAGCCCGTTGAGGTTTCTGCATGTCTGAAGGCGCCGCCCCCCCTTCCGCCGGTGAACACCCCGTGACCGGAACACTGATGAAGGGTAAGAAGGGCCTCGTCATGGGCGTGGCCAATGACCGCTCAATCGCCTGGGCCATCGCGCAGGCCGTCGCGGCACAGGGCGGCGAAGTCGCCTTCACCTATCAGGGCGAAGCGCTCGGCAAACGCGTGAAACCCCTCGCCGAAAGCATCGGATCATCGCTGGTCCTCCCCTGTGACGTCTCCGATGACGCCGCCATCGACGAAACCTTTGCCATCCTCGAAAAGGAATGGGGAACGCTCGATTTCGTCGTTCACGCCATCGGCTGGGCCGACAAGAAATATCTCCGCGGGCGCTACGTCGATACTCCACGCGAAGCCTTCCTCACCGCCATGGATATCTCCTGCTACTCCTTCACCGCCGTCGCGAACCGCGCCTCGGCGCTGATGAAAAACGGCGGCTCCCTGCTGACCCTCTCCTATCTCGGCGCGGAACGCGTCATGCCGCATTACAACGTCATGGGCGTCGCCAAAGCAGCCCTGGAAGCCTCCGTGCGCTACATGGCCGCCGATCTCGGGCGTGACGGAATCCGCGTCAACGCCATCTCAGCCGGTCCGATCAAAACCCTCGCGGCCAGCGGCATCGGCGATTTCCGCTACATCCTCAGATGGAACCAGTACAACTCGCCGCTGGAACGCAACGTCGCGCTGGAAGAAGTCGGCGGCGCCGGCCTCTACATGCTGTCCGACCTGTCGAAAGGCGTCACCGGCGAGGTCCACCACGTCGACAGCGGCTATCATATCGTCGGCATGAAAAACCCGCTCGCGCCGGATATCTCTGTCGCCGGAGACTGACAGTAATCAACCGGCAACACAGGTTGATGGAACAGGGCCGACAGAACGGACCGGAAAATCCGGTCCGTAAACCCTGGCTGGTAAATCCTGGCAGATACGGCCAGACACACAACCGGCAGTCTTCGCCGGACAGGAAAGGCAGGTGAGGGATGTCCTATAACACTTTCGGCCATCTGTTCCGCGTGACCACGTGGGGCGAGAGCCATGGCCCCGCCATCGGCTGCGTGATCGACGGCTGCCCGCCGCGCATCCCGCTCACAGAGGCCGACATCCAGCCCTTCCTGGACAGCCGTCGCCCCGGTCAGTCCGCCTTCACAACCCAGCGGCGCGAACCCGACGAAGTCAGCATCGAATCCGGCGTGTTCGAAGGTCATACAACCGGAACGCCGATCTCCCTGGTCATCCGGAACACCGATCAGCGGTCGAAGGATTACGGCGAGATCGCCCAGACCTTCCGCCCCGGCCACGCCGATCTCACCTATTACCTGAAATACGGCATCCGCGATTATCGCGGCGGCGGCCGTTCCTCCGCCCGCGAAACCGCCATGCGTGTCGCCGCCGGCGCCGTCGCACGCCGCGTCCTCGGCGATGCCGTCCGGGTGCGCGGCGCCCTCGTCCAGGTCGGTCCGCACGGGATCGACCGCGACCGGTGGGACTGGAACGAAACCACCAGCAACCCCTTCTTCTGCCCCGATCGCGAAACCGTCCCCCTCTGGGAGCAGTATCTCGGAGATATCCGCAAATCCGGCTCATCCGTCGGCGCCGTCGTCGAAATCGTCGCGGACGGCGTGCCACCCGGCCTGGGTGCCCCGATCTACGGCAAGCTGGACGCCGATATCGCCGCCGCCCTGATGAGCATCAACGCGGTGAAAGGCGTCGAAATCGGCGACGGTTTCGCAACCGCCGCCTATACCGGCCCCGAAAACGCGGACGCCATGCACATGGACGGCCGCGCCATCGCCTTTGAATCCAACCACGCCGGCGGCATCCTCGGCGGTATCTCCACCGGCCAGCCGGTCGTCGCCCGCTTCGCCGTCAAACCGACCAGTTCCATGCTCACCCCCGTTCCCTCGGTCAATGTCGCGGGTGAAGACGTCCAAGTCGTGACAAAAGGACGACACGACCCCTGCGTGGGCATCCGCGCCGTCCCCGTCGGCGAAGCCATGCTCGCCTGCGTGCTCGCCGACCATATGCTCCGCCACAGAGGCCAGATCGGGTAAAATCTCCCCGTATCTTCCGGACAGTCACGCCACAAACCTCTCCGCAGAACAGACAGGATCGTCCTCCCTCTCTTGACGATCCCGTCCGCCGGTCCCCATCGTCGGAACAGTCACGACGTACCGGTCAGTCCCATGAACACCTATTTCACCCCGTCAGACCGGCAGCCGCAGCGTCCGCATGTGTTCGCGCTCGTCGTCGCGGTCACCTTCCTCTCCCTGCTCGTCTCGGCCGGCGTCCGCGCCACCCCCGGCGTACTGATGATGCCGCTGCAGGACGCGCTCGGATGGAGCAGGGCAGGGATCTCGGCCACCGCCGCCATCGGCATCTTCCTCTACGGATTCGTCGGCCCGTTTTCCGCCGCCCTGATGCAGGCCGCCGGCATCCGGCGCACCCTGACCGGAGCCCTGCTGCTGATCGGCATCTCCACCGGCCTGTCGCTCGGCATGACCCGCCCCTGGCAGTTCCTGCTCACCTGGGGCATTTTTTCCGGCCTCGGCACCGGCGCCGTCGCCATGGTGCTCGGCGCCACCGTCGTCAACCGCTGGTTCGTCGCCCGGCGCGGAACCGTTATGGGCCTCCTCGCCGCAAGCACCGCAACCGGCTCACTCCTCTTCCTCCCGGCTCTCGCCGCGCTCGCCCACCATTATGGCTGGCGCGCCCCGGTCATCGCCGTGTCCGCCGCCTGCCTCCTCATGGCGCCCCTCGTCGCCTGGCTCCTGCCCGAACACCCCGCCGATCGCGGCCTCCTCCCGCACGGCGCGCCGGATGATTACGAACCGCCAGCCCGCTCCGCCCGTAACCCGCTGCATGACGCCATCGCGGCCCTGACAACAGCATTACGGAAACGGGATTTCTGGTTCCTGTTCCTGACATTCTTCGTCTGCGGCTTCACCACCAACGGCCTGATCGGTACCCATTTCATCGCCATCTGCGCCGATCACGGAATCGGCGAGGTCCCCGCCGCCGGCTATCTCGCGATGATGGGCCTGTTCGACCTGTTCGGAACAACAGCCTCCGGATGGCTGACAGACCGGCTGGACGCACGCTGGCTCCTGTTCAGCTATTACGGCCTGCGCGGACTCTCGCTGATCGCACTGCCGTTTATCGACTTCTCGCCTGAAAGTCTGATGATCTTCGGCGTGTTTTACGGTCTCGACTGGATCGCGACCGTCCCCCCGACACTGCGCCTCGCCAATCACGCCTTCGGCGACCGGGCCGCGCCCATCGTGTTCGGCTGGATCGTCTTCGGCCATCAGATCGGCGCCGCATGCGCCGCCTCGCTCGCCGGACTGCTCCGGCAGGAACAGGGAAGCTACCAGGACATGCTGGTCCTCGCCGGCTGCGCAGGTCTCATCGCCGCGCTCATGGCCCTCAGCATCGGACGAGGCCCTCACCCCGGCGCCACTCCACGCAGCACCACCTCACAACACCCTGCTCAGACCGAACCAGCCTGACAACACCATCGCTTTTCAGAAACCCGCCTTCCGGCGCCTCTCATAAGAAGCCGCCATCACCAGAGCCGCAATCCACCCGATCACCGTCCAGCCCAGCAGAAGATTAACCGCAAACACAGCAGGCTTCCGCATCGTGTCACGCACACAGGCAACACCGAACGGAACGAAATAGACAACCAGCCCTACAACGGAAATCAGCACCGTGAAAACAGGCGGCAGCCCCAGAATCGTCAGACCTTTATACCGCCCCTGAACAGCCGGAGCAGCAGGAGACACCGGTCCGGCAGAGCCCGGCGCAACTCCGGACTGCCCCGCCGCCGATCCCGCTCCCTGCACCGCGCCGGCAGTCCCGCCCACAGTCCCGCCGGCCACCCCCACCGCAGGCGTCCGCAGCAGAGCCGCCGCATCGTCATCCGAAAGAAACGTCGACGCATCAGGCCGTTTCGCAACACGCTGCCATGCCGCAATCGCATCCCGCGTCGCCTCGCCATACACACCGTCAGCAACCGACCCCGCCGGCAGCCAGCCCCCGTCAATCAGCTTCTGCTGCAGCGCGATATGCTCATCGAGCGGCCGCCGCGATTCTTCCAGAGCTGCTCCCGAAAGACGCCCGCGATATTTCTCCGCCAGCCCGTCCATCCCGGCAATGTAACAGGAAGCCCCGTCCGCCGGCACCGTCTGATCCGCCACACCCGGAACAGGCAACCCACACTGCACATTCATGGCGTTCTGATCGGCAATAACCTCCCGCTTCAGCGCATCCCATCCGTCCGGTCCAACACGCTGCCGCAATGCATAATAAACCTGATCGAATTCCAGCTCATGCTTCGCCGCCTCGCTGTCCCGGCACAGCATTGCCGCCACCCCGTTCCGCTCCGGCGGCGGCGAACAGGAAAAATCCGGACGATACTGCCCCGATGCAGCTGTCTCCGATGCAGCCAGAGCAGAAGAGTCCGGAGTAGAAGACGATGGCGCCATGACCGAAGCCACCTGCGCCTCTGAAACATAACCCGCACTGAGCAGAAACGACGCCAGAACCTCCGGGAAAGGCGCAGGCCGCTTCTCCGCGTCAGAACAGGTCTTCGGATTTCCCTTTTTCAGATCGCAGAGAGTCGGAAGAAACGCTTTGTCCGGATGACGGTCATAGCGGGACAGCATCCAGGACCAGCCCTGCGAAAACTCACCCATCCGCGCCTTCATCGCCACATAATCGGCCATAAAACCGTTCGGCTCGGATTTTCCCTGCTGAATCCAGAAATGCTCGCTCCGCTTCAGACTTCCTTCAAGCCAGGGCCGCACCGCCGGATCGGTCGTGATGTCCGAAAGCCTGCCCACATGATACCGCCAGATCACGTCAGGCGTGTACGATCCGGCATGGGACGCAAACAGATAGAGAAAACGCCCGTCCTGCGTGATGATCTCCGGCACACCGTCCCCGTCGGCATCCGCGAAACCCGGCCGGTCCTCACCGCCGAGTTCATCCGGAGATGTCGCCGTCCACCGTCCCCGAGCATCCCGCCCGATGATCGAAGTGATCGCGCAGCAATGCGCTCCCCCCGTATAAACCGACGCGACAACCTGCGGCACGCGCGATGCCGCATCCAGCCGCCGCAGATCGATCTGCAGATCCGACAAACCGCTGGCCTCGTCCCCGTAAGGACTCAGCGGAGCCGTAAACCTCGCCGCCGCGCCACGCGCGCCGCTGTCCTCAATACTCAGAATCGCCATTTTGCACGGCGCGGGCGGCGCGGCAGCCTGATCGCCCAGAAGCGTCGGAACCGCGCATCGCCGCGTCGGGGCAACCGTCACCCGTACCCTCAGCCCTCCGGCCGAAACCTCCAGCCCGCTCCGGTCCCCGAGCTCGGCATGAGCAAGCGGCGGCGCCGGTGCAGCCACCGCCACACCGGCACCGATCCAGGCGCTGCCTCCACAGAGAGCCGATACCGCAAAGCCCGCAATCAGCCGGACGGCGTAACCTCGTATTCTGCCACGCATAATCCAGCCTTCCTCCTGCGGTTACGGGACGTTACAGCGTAAAAGGATGACCGGCTACAGAGTTCACCGCTCAGCGTCCGCTTCCATAAAAGCAGGGCAGGGGACAACGCTCTCTCCGGTCCCGCAACAGGATCGTCCTCATCCACGGGAGCCTCTCAGGTGATGCGTCTCTCTTGCCTTCCGGGAACCCGCACGACACCATGTCAGGAAATGACCCAGGTAAGACATGCCGGATAATCACCTCTCAGAGTCACACATACAGGCCGCACCAATAGCGGCCAAAGCAACACTCCCCCCCGGTCCCGACACCGGCTCAGGCCCTGACTCCCATTCCGGCAAAAAACAGACCCGTCACGGGAAGCGCGACAGCAGTGCCCCGGACGATTCAGCCCTCGCCATGCTGCGCGGCCTCGCCGGAAGCCAGCCCGTCCCGCATCCACCCTCACGCTTCACCTTCATCGACCTCTTCGCCGGCATCGGCGGACTGCGCCGCGGATTTGACGCCATCGGCGGCCAGTGCGTCTTCACCTCCGAATGGAACAAATTCGCGCAGCAGACCTATGCCGCGAACTTCCCCGATAACCGTCCGATCGCCGGCGACATCACCCAGGTCAGCACAGCGGATATCCCCGATCACGACGTCCTCGTCGCCGGTTTCCCCTGTCAGCCCTTCTCCATCGCCGGCGTGTCAAAGAAAAACTCCCTCGGGCGCAGCCACGGTTTCGCCTGTGAAACCCAGGGCACCCTGTTCTTCGACGTCGCGCGCATCCTCAGAGACAAACGGCCCGCCGCGTTCCTTCTGGAAAACGTCAAAAACCTGCAAAGCCATGATGGCGGCAGGACTTTCGACGTCATTCTCCGCACGCTGAGAGACGAACTCGGTTATCATGTCTGGCACCGCGTGATCGACGCAAAACACTTCCTGCCGCAGCACCGCGAGCGCATCGCCATCGTCGGCTTTCGCGAAAATGTCCCGTTCAGCTGGAACGCACTGCATCTGCCGGAAAAAGGCGCATCCCGCCTGCGCACCATCCTTCACCCGGAAGACGGTTCCGAACCCGCCGAATCCCCCTTCACGGAAGCCCCGGACGGGAAAGTCAGCCCGAAATACGTGCTGACGGACAAGCTCTGGGCCTATCTGCGGAATTACGCCGCAAAACATCAGGCCGCCGGAAACGGCTTCGGCTTCGGCCTCACAGGTCCCGACGATGTCGCACGCACACTCTCCGCACGATATTACAAAGACGGATCGGAAATTCTCGTCAGCCGGGGCGAAAACAGAAACCCGCGCCGCCTGACCCCCCGCGAATGCGCCCGCCTCATGGGCTATCCGGACACGTTCCGCATCCCCGTCTCGGATACCCAGGCCTATAAACAGTTCGGAAATTCCGTGGCCGTCCCCGTTTTCACGGAGGTCGCCCGCATCATGGCCCCGCATATCGCCACGCTCCTGGAAAACCCCGGCTCAGAACAGATCGCCGACCTCGTCACAGAAACGTTCTGACCATGGCGGACGTCCACGATCAGGCCACCCGCAGCCGGAACATGGCCGCAATCCGCGGCAGCCACACAAAACCCGAACTCATGATCCGCAAAGCCCTGCACGCCGCCGGCTTCCGCTTCCGCCTGCACGTCCGCGACCTGCCGGGAAAACCCGATCTCGTCCTGCCGAAATATCACGCCGTCATCTTCGTCAATGGCTGCTTCTGGCACCATCACGACTGTCATCTCTTCCGATGGCCCGCCACCCGCGAACCCTTCTGGCGCGAGAAAATCGGCCGTAACGTCGCCAACGATGCAAAAGCCAACGCGGCTCTGCATGAAGAAGGCTGGCGGATCGCAACCGTCTGGGAATGCGCCCTGAAAGGAAAAACCCGCCTCACGCCAGCCACCGTCATCGAAAAACTGACCGTTTGGCTGCGCTCGGAAAACGACAGCCTGACCATCCGGGGCACGTAAAACCCGACTGCACCTCTCTGACATCACCTCCGTAATGTCTCGTCGGCAAGTCACCTCCCGGGCATTCACTTGCGGTCACCATCACCCGGATCAGCATCCCGGCCAGTGAGAACCAGACAAACAAAAGTCAGATCGGAAAATCCTGATCAGATCAGCACAGATCAGAACGCAACAGATCAGCGTGCTATGTCACTCCGTCCACCGAAACTGTCCCCCAGCCAGTTCTCCATCAGCCGGAAAGACTGCTTTGCCGCCCCGGCGTCGTAGCGGCAAAGCCCCGTCGTCGCCGTCGCCTCCGTCTCGGTAAAACAATGGACGGCATGACCGATAATCACAAACTGCCACGGAGCCGGACTCAGCCGCATCTCCCGCGTGAAGCCCGCGAAATCCGGAGACGTCGTGTCATCATCGGCGCCGTTCATAACCAGAACCCGCGCCCTGATCTGTTTCGCAAGCTCCGGATCGTCCGTGGTCAGATTACCATGAAAAGACACGACAGCCGCCACATCCGCACCATTGCGGGCCAGATCCAGAACCGCCGCGCCCCCGAAACAGAACCCGATCGCCGCCAGACGCCCCGTGTCCAGCGGCGCGCTGCCCGCCTGCGCCTTCAGTCGCGTCAGCGCGTAATCCACCCGCCGTCGCATCAGCGCCCGGTCGGCCAGCAGCGGCTGCACCGCCGCCCGTGCCTCGGCAGCGTTCTTCGGCCGCACCGTCGCGCCATACATGTCCGTCAGCAGAATGACATAACGCTGCCCGGCAATCTGCTCCGCCTTGCGAACCGCATTGTCATTGATGCCAAACCACGCCGGCACCATCAGCAATCCGGGCCGCTTCGCCGAAACGGCATCGTCATAAACCAGAACACTCTCAAAGCGACTGTTCTCAAAATGCCAGGAAACCGGTTTCGCAACCATCCTGGCCAGCGCCGGCCTGCCCGCAGCGAGCCCCGCCCCCGTCAGCACCAGCATGACAGGCATCAGCACGCCCGGCACCGATACGGAAAAACACCGCCATGCGTAACGGCGGAACAGCAGCTTCAGCATAGGCACCCCGATAAACACACTGGCTCCAGACATACCGGTAACTGCACATGGCAACTTCACACGGGCAACTGCACGCAGACAATCGCACACCGATTATCAGCCGCCAGCCATCAGCGTCCGGACATCGCCTCTCTGGCCACAACCCGGCATATCCCCTGGCCCAGACCCGGCAAAGTCATGTTCCGGCCTGAAACAGCCCGCGACAAGTCTTTTCAGCATCCGCCAGCCCGGTAACAGCCAGATCATTCCCCCATCAGCCAGATCAGAAACCCGTCATCCGCACCCTCAGGACCGGAACGCCCAGCGCACCGCCTCCGCCGCCCCGAACGTCGCCGCTCCCACAAGCGGCGCACCAGGCCCGGACGAGGACAGACCATGCATCTCACGCGCCCAGTCCGGCAGCATGTCGATCGCCGCCTGCGTCAGCAACCGCTGTATCACCGCCCCGCCTGGAAAAGTCGTCGTGCTCTCCAGCAGAAAACGACAGACCTCCCGGCTGCGCGCATCGCTGCGAAGCTCCGGCCGCCTGGCATCGATCTGCCGCAGCGCCTCCCGCTCCGAATACGGCACAGGATCAGCCCCCAGCCGTCGCCCGAACTGCGCCATCTCCAGAAAATACCGGTCCCGGTCCTCCCGGCTCATCCCGGGCTCCCCAAACCGCCGCCAGCCCGCCAGAAAACTCCGCGTCTCGGTCAGATGCACCCAGGCCAGCAGCGCCGGATCGTTCGCCCGATATGGCGTCCCGTCCGGCAGAACCCCCGTCACCCGTTCATGGATCGCCCGCACACGCGCAATGGCCGCCAGCGCGTCCTCACGATGGCCATAGGTCGTCACCGCGATAAACCGCGCCGTGCGCCGCAGCCGCCCCGCCATGTCCTCACGGAAATTCGAATGATCCCACACACCCGCAAGAACCGCCGGATGCAGCATCTGCATCAGCAGAGCCGTCATGCCACCCACCGTCATCGATACGACATCGGCATGAACACGCCGCACGACACTGCCAGGCGGAAACAGCACGTCCGTCGTCTGCCGAACAACTGGCTTTTCACCCCGGCTCCGGTCATTGAAAACATCGGAAATCCGACGCGCAAGCCGCTGCTTCAGAAACCGGCTCCCGGGAATCTCAGGCAGGCGGGGCAGGGGCGATGACATACGAAAACGTCCTGACTGTTTTTCTCTGCTAACACGTCACCCCACACAGGGACGCAGCACATCACGATAACACAGCCGCGCGCCAGTCCCCGTATCGCAACTCGCATATCCCGCATGGAAGACCCGCCATCGACCCATACACCGCCACCCCGGTCTGACCCTCAGCCCCGCCTCTGAACGAAGGCGGGATCACAGCGTTTCCCATCAGCAGGGACAACACCGCCGGGCAACCGGCGGCCCTGCTCCCATCAGCACCCAGAACGATCCGGAACACAAACCCGGAACACAAACACAGACAGGTGATGTCATGATCCCGGTGTTTCTCGACGACACAACCGACCCCCGTGCGCCCCGCGAAAGCGGCTGGTACATCATGGACGGTCAGCGCATCCTCGAAGAAGGTCCCTTCACAAGCCGCGAACAGGCCGCACTCTGGCTGGACTCAACAGAACCCGAACCCCCGTCCGACATCCCCTGAACACGGAAGAAAGCCGCACTCAGAGGAACTCTGTCCCCTGACGAGCCTCAGGGCAAAACCGGTAACAGTGCGAACCATCTGTACGACAGCACCTTCACCGGACCAGCAGTTCCGGGCGGCGAAGCGGAAGGTCCACTGTCGGATGGTATGCCGGTCAGCCGGACAGTCCCGTGAACACTTTTCGCGACGGTCCGGAGCCGAGAGATTTCCCTCATTCATCTCTTCCCCGAAGCAATTTATGATTTCCTGCACGCCTCGTCGCACTTTCTGAACGGGGACGCCGCGCGACCTGCCCCTGAGCCGGCCGCTGGCGACAGACCAGCAACAGGAGAATATCCATGAGCGATGAACAACTGAGCCGCGCGCCGGTGCCCGATCAGGCAGAGGACAACGCCTTCTTCCCGTCGAAATATTCCCTGACCCGATACACATCCCCAAAGACCGATTTCGACGGCACGACCTATCCTGAACCCTACACGGGCGGAAAGTGGAAGATCCTGATGATCGGCACGCAGGAGCGGTATCTGATGATGAAGGGCGGCGAGTTCTTTTCGACCGGCAATCATCCGGTTGAAACACTTCTGCCCATGTATCATCTGGACGCGGCAGGTTTCGAAATCGACGTCGCGACCATCTCCGGCGATCCGGTGAAGTTCGAGTGGTGGGCGTTCCCGCACGAGGACGAGGCTGTTAAGGCGACCTGTAAAAAATACGAACATCAGTTCAGGCAACCGAAGAAACTTGCAGATGTGATCGGCAAAGGCCTCACTGCCGAAACCCCCTATCTCGGCGTGTTCATCCCTGGTGGTCATGGCGTGCTCAACGGCGTTCCGTTCAGCACGCAGGTGGGGGACATCCTGCGCTGGGCGCAGGCTGAAGAACGCTTCACAATCTCGCTCTGCCACGGACCAGCCAGCCTCCTGGCTACGGCGGCCGATGGTGGTCAGTTCGCTTATGACGGTTACGAGATGTGCGTCTTCCCTGACAGCCTGGACACCGGCGCCAACATCGAGATCGGCTACATCCCCGGGCCGATGGCATGGCTGGTCGGCGAAAGCCTGCGCAAGCACAACGTCAGAATCCTCAACACAGGCATCACCGGTCAGGTTCACCGCGACCGTCATCTGCTGACAGGCGACAGTCCGCTGGCGTCAAACAGGCTCGGTAAGCTCGCGGCTTCGACACTGCTCGAAGCTGTCAGTCAATAAACCCGGATCTGAAGCGGCTGCGCGGCGTCATGTCACCGCGCAGCCACACTGCCGATTCTGCGCACGAAAACGCAGGATGCAGCCGGACACCCGGTCCGCCCGTCCGGAAGGAAGCCGGCGATGATCGCTTCATGCTGTTTGCGGTATCCTCTGCGCGGGAAGAGATCGCTGATCGCACTGACCGGGTCGCGGGCAACTGGTCCGGTGATGGCTGCTTTCGGAAAGTCAGCGGAGATTCAGAGTGTTTCACCTGAAGCGCAGGCAGTCACTCCGGCAACCACGAACCGCCCCGGACCCGCGCCACAGTCTCCCTCCGGCACGTCCATGACAGAGACCGCACTGCGCCACCCGCATACCTGCCTCTCCGGACCACGCCGCAAAACCCGGACAACAACCAGACCATACCCGCATCTCACTTCTCCCCCACCTTGCGAGACGAGACCGTCTCGTCTACCACTGACTCCGCCATAACCCGTTCAGGCGCACGCCCGGAAGGAGTCCCGCATGGGGATGAAACGACACAGCGGGCGTCCCGACACCAGAATGTCGGAAGAACTCGACGCCCTGATCCTCCGCACAGCCGCACGCCTGTTCGGCGAGCAGGGCTACGCCGCCACCTCCATCGAACAGATCGCCGCCGTCGCCGGCGTCGGCAAACAGACGATCTACCGCCGCCACCCGTCCAAGGAAGCCCTGTTCAGGAAAGTCATCACCGAACTCGGCAGCAGCTTTCTCACCGCCGCCGAACCGCCGGCAGACGCCGTCTCCACAGATCCCGTGCTCGCCCTGCGCAAGGCCATGCGCAGGCTGCTCGACCTCGTGCTCGCCCCGGAAACCATCGCCCTGAGCCGCACCTTCATCGGCGAAGGCTGGCGCTTCCCCGACCTCGTGGAACACGCCGGAGCCCACTTCTTCGACCCGCTCGAACAGATGATCTCAGGACTGCTGAAAGCCGTGGACAGGGCCGGCCGCCTGAAAAGCGGCTACGACCTTCAGGAAACAGCCGAAATTCTCTCGGGCCTGCTGCTGGGACGCCCTCACCAGCAGGCCCTGTTCGGCCGTCTGGCCCTCGTCACACCACAGGAACGGGACCGCTACATGGACCAGGGGTGGAAAGCCGTCATGACCAGCCTTCTGAAACAGCCGGACACCACACGCCCCGCCGGAGCCGAAGCATGACCCGCCCGCCCGCCGTAACCGGCCTCACACTCGGCCTCATCGCCCTCCTGCTCAGCAGCTGCCACAAAAAACCCGCGAAACCGGACATCCGCCCGGTCCGCTCCATCGTGATACAATCCCCGGGCAGCACAGCGGATAACGATACAGGCAACACCCTGACCGGCCAGATCACCCCCCACCGCTCCGTCACCGTCGCCTTCCGCGTCCCCGGCAAGATCGTCGAGCGCGCCGTCGAGGCCGGCAGCATCGTCCACGCCGGACAGCTCCTCGCCCGCCTGGACGACACCGTCGCCCGCCAGGCCGTCCGCGCCGCCCAGGCCGACGCCGACGCCGCGCGGGCCGCCCTCGCCCAGACCACCCCGCTGCAGAAACGCGCAACCGCGCTCATGCCGGTCAACGCCATCTCCCGCAACGAATACGACGACGTCATCCGCCGCTACAAAACCACCCAGGACGAGGTCCAGGCCACCCAGGCGCGGCTGCGCATCGCCCGCGAGGAGCTGGACCACACCCGCCTCACAGCCGACACAGACGGCGTCATCACCGACCGCCTGGCGGAAACCGGAGAAGTCGTCGCCGCCGGCCAGCCCGTCCTGCGTATGGCCACCGACACAGGACGGGACGCCCAGTTCGACATGCCGGCGGATTTCCTCCGTGACGGTCTGGCCCCCGGCCAGATCATGACCGTCTGCCTGGACGCGGACCGCACCGTCTGCACCGACGCACAGATCTACGAGCTTTCCCCGGACGCCGACCCGCTCACCAGAACCTACCGCGCCCGGGCGCTCCTGCGGCAGCCACCCCCGGCCATGACCCTCGGATCGGTCGTCACAGGCCACCTCGCCGGCGGCGCATCCTCCGGCATCCGCCTGCCTCCCTCCGCCCTGACCACGCAGGACGGCAAACCCGCCGTCTGGATCGTCAGACCCGACGGCCCGACCGTCACACCGCGACAGATCACCATCGCCGGCTACACCGCCGGCAGCGTGACCATCGCCTCCGGCCTGAAACCCGGCGACCGCGTCGTCACCGCCGGCGTGCAGGCGCTCGTGCCCGATCAGAAAGTCTCCCTGCTGGATGAAGCCGATGTCCGGCCCTGAAACCACCACCCCGGACACCACCAGCCCAGGCACCGCCACGCCTGAAAAAACAGTCCCCGGAAACGCCCCCGGCGCACCCGTCTCCGAACCGCCCCCGCCCGGCGGCGTCAACCTGTCCGGCTGGTCGCTCCGGCATAAAGCGCTCGTCCTGTTCTTCATGATTCTGATCGGTGTCGCCGGCATCCGGTCGTATTTCAGCCTCGGCCGGAACGAAGACCCGCCCTTCACCGTCAAGACCATGGTCGTCCAGGCCTTCCTGCCCGGCGCCTCCGTGGAGGAAACAGCCCATCAGCTGACAGACCGGCTGGAGAAGAAACTCCAGGAAACCCCGTATTTCGATTACGAAAAAAGCTATACCCAGGCCGCAAAAACCACGATCCTCCTCAACCTTCAGTCCGGCACGCCAAAGGCGCAGGTGCCCGACATCTGGTATCAGGTCCGAAAAAAGATCGGCGACGACAAGGTTTTTCTCCCTTCCGATACCGTCGGCCCCTTCTTCGATGACGAATTCGGCGACACCTACGGCATCATCTACGGTTTTACCGCCGACGGCTTTTCCTCCCGTGAGCTGAGAGATTACGTCGAGACAGTCCGCGACGAACTGCTGCACGTCCCCGATGTCGCGAAAATCGACACGCTCGGCGCGCAGGATGAAAAAATCTACGTCGATTTCTCCGCCCGCCACCTGGCCCGGCTGGGCATCAACGGCGCCATGATCGCCGCCGCGCTCAAAGCCCAGAACACCCTCATGCCGTCCGGCACCATCGATACCGGCAAGGAACAGATCCTCGTCCAGCCAACCGGAAAATTCGGGTCCGCCGAAGACATCGCCAACGTCACCGTCTACGCCGGCAACCGGAAGATCCGCCTCGGCGACATCGCAACCGTCACCCGCACCTACTCCGACCCGCCGCAGACCATGTTTCGCGTCAACGGCCAGGACGCCATCGGCCTGGCCCTGTCCATGCGCAGCGGCGGCGATGTGCTGGCCCTGAAAAAAAATATCGCCACGAAAATGGCCGAACTCCACGCCCGCATGCCCATAGGCATCGAGGCGCACCTGGTCGCCAATCAGCCCTCCGTCGTGCAGGCCGCCGTCGGCGATTTCACCACCGCCCTGTTCGAGGCCATCGCCATCGTCCTCGGCGTCAGCTTCCTCAGCCTCGGCGGCCGCGCCGGCACCGTAGTCGCCTTCTGCATCCCCTTCGTGCTGGCCGTCGTATTCGTCTGCATGAAATCCTCCGGCATCGACCTGCAGCGCGTCTCCCTCGGCGCCCTGATCATCGCCCTCGGCCTGCTCGTCGACGACGCCATGATCACCGTCGAAAGCATGGTGAGCAAGCTGGAGGAAGGCTGGGCCCTCACTCGCGCCGCAACCTTCGCCTACGTCTCCACCGCCTTCCCCATGCTGACCGGAACCCTGGTGACCGTCGCCGGCTTCATCCCCGTCGGCTTCGCCCGCAGCATCGCCGGAGAATACACCTTCTCCCTCTTCGCCGTGGTCGGCATCGCCCTCATCGTGTCCTGGTTCGTCGCCGTGCTCGTCGCCCCCCTGATCGGCGTCGCCATCCTGAAACCGGAAACCGCCAGAGAAGCAAAGAAACCCCGAAACGGCCGCATCCGCGCCACCTTCGAACGTATCCTTCTCCGCTCCATGCGCCACCCGCGAATCACTGTGCTGGTAAGCCTCGCCGCCCTCGTCGTGTCCATCCTGCTCGCGCCGCTGGTGCCGAAACAGTTCTTCCCCGCCTCCGACCGCCCGGAACTGCTCGTCAACCTCTCCCTCCGCCAGGGCGCCTCCATTAAAGCAACCGCCGACATCTCCCGCCGCCTGGACGCCATCCTGCGCAACGACCCCGATATCGATCACTGGAGCTCCTATATCGGCCGCGGCGCCATCCGCTTCTACCTCTCGCTGGACGAGCAGCTCCCCAACGATTTCTTCACCCAGACCGTCATCGTCGCGAAAAGCGCCAAAGCCCGCGAACATCTCAGACTGCGCCTGGACGAACGCCTGAGCCGCGAATTCCCGGATATCGTGCACGGCCTGTTCCCGCTGGAACTCGGACCGCCCGTGGGCTGGCCGGTCCAGTACCGCCTCAGCGGCAGAGATCCCGATAAAGTCAGGCACTACGCCCAGCAGGTCGCCCAGCTTATGGCGAAAAGCGGTCAGCTCCGCCTGATCAATTTCGACTGGGGCGACCCGGCCCGCAAACTGCGGATCGACGTCCGGCAGGAAGACGCCCGCCGCCTCGGCCTCTCCTCCGCCGCCATCGCCCTGATCATCAATTCCACCGTCACCGGCATCACCGCGACACAGCTCCGCGACAGCATCTACCTCGTGGACGTCGTCCTGCGCGCCAGCCGCGAGGAGCGCCTCTCCATCGAGGACCTGCGCAACCTCGACATCCGCCTCCCCGACAATCAGACCGTCCCGCTCTCCGCCGTCGCCGATGTCTCATATGTCCAGGACTACCCGCTGATCTGGCGCCGCAACCGCCTGCCGACCATGACCGTTCAGGCCCAGCTCCAGGACGGCGTGCAGGCCGACGCCGCCGTCGCTGCACTCGCCTCCGACATCACCGCCTTCAACAGAAACCTGCCTTACGGCTACCACGTGGATGTCGGCGGAACCGTCGAGGAAAGCGCGAAGTCACAGGCTTCGGTCGTCGCCGTCATGCCCGTCATGGCCCTGGTCATGATGGCCGTGCTGATGATCCAGCTCCAGAGCTTCAGGCGCCTCGCCCTCGTGCTCAGCGTGGCCCCTTTCGGCCTCATCGGCGTGGTCGCCGCACTCCTCCTCACCGGCCACCCCATGGGCTTCATCGCCCTGCTCGGCCTCGTCGCCCTGGTCGGCATGATCATCCGCAACTCCGTGATCCTGGTGCATCAGATCCAGATCGAACAGGAAAGCGGCAAACCGGAATGGGACGCCGTGCGCGACGCCGCCATGATCCGCTTCCGACCCATCATGCTCACCGCCGTCGCCGCCATCCTGGGCATGCTGCCCATCGCCTCCAGCGTGTTCTGGGGTCCCATGGCCGACGTCATCATGGGCGGCCTCGCCGTCGCCACCGTCCTCACCCTGATCTTCCTGCCCTCGCTCTACGTCATCTGGTTCCGTGTGTGCGAACCCGCACCGAAGGACGCGAAAGGGGCAACCCCATGATCCGCCCCCGCTTCCGCCTCGCCCCCCTGCTGCTCGCGCCGCTGCTGCTCGCCCGCTGCGCCTGGCTCGCCCCGGACTACAAACGACCCTCCCTGCCGCTGCCGGACAGATGGAACGGCGCAGCAGCCGTCGCCCGTGACGATTCAGAATGGTGGCACAGCTACAACGACCCCGTCCTCGACCAGCTGATCGCCGACGCACTGAAAGACAGCGACGACATCGCCCTGGCGAAGAACCGCCTGAGCCAGGCCAGAGCCCAGTACGGGTACGCCTTCGCCAACCAGCTCCCCGCCATCTCGGTCGTCGGCGCGGACGCCTACGGCCAGGTCCATCTCAATGAATCCCTGCCCATTCCCCAGAAAATGAGCAATCTCGGCTTCGTCGGCGGCATGCTGACCTACGAGGTCGATCTCTGGGGCAAAAACGCCAGTCTGAGCAACGCCGCGAAAGCCGGCGTCCGCGCCGCCGCCTGCGCGGAGGACGCCGCCCGCCTCTCCGTCTCCGCCGGAACCGCGAAACTGTATTTCAGTCTCCGCGCCCTGGACGCCGAAGTCGCTATCCTCGAAGACGCCGTCCGCACCCAGGACGAACTTCTGGCTCTGGTGCAGCGGCAATACGATGTCGGCGCCGTGGACGCGCTCCTGTTCCAGGCCGCCACCGAACGCCGCGACACCGCCCACGCCGCCCTCCCGGACGCCCGCGACCAGCGCGACCGGGCGGAAAGCGCCCTCGCCGTGCTCGCCGGCCACTCCCCGAAAGACATCGCTCAGAACGACATCAGCCGCGGCCGCGATCTTTACGATCTGACAATCCCCGAGCCAGCCCCCTCCGTCATGCCCTCACAGCTGATCGAGCGCCGCCCGGACATCGCCATGCACGAACAGATGCTGATCGCCAGCAACTTCAACATCGGCCACGCCCGCGCCGCCTATTTCCCGTCCCTCTCGCTCGCAACTCTTGCCGGCGTGAACAACATCGATCTCAACAACCTCTACCGCGCCACCACACGCTCATGGGCTCTCCCGGCAGCCATGGCCGCCCCGGTTCTGGATTTCGGCCGCACGGAAAGCGGCGTGAAACTGGCCCGCGCCGCAAAGAACGAACAGGTCGTCCTCTACCAGCAGTCCATCCGTACCGCCTTCAAAGAAGTCCGCGACGCCCTGCTTGCCGAAAACACAGCCGCCGACCGCGACAACAGCGATACCGAACGGGAAAAAGCCGCGGAAACACGGCTGCATCTCACAACCCTGCGCCAGGCCGAAGGCTGGTCCAGTCGGATCGACGTCCTCGCCGCCCGCTCCACACTGGAGCAGGAACAACTCACCCGCGTCGCCGCCCGCCTGCAGCGCCTCGACGCCTCGGTCGATCTTTACAAAGCCACCGGCGGCGGCTTTCGTATGTCCCGCTGAAGGCCTGAGGACTGCTCTGCAGGATGGAACAGTGCGATCGGAATCCCGTCATGTCCGAAATTTTCGCCATGCTTGAGGACATTTCGGACGAGGTCAGAAGACCGGCAAAAAATGTCTTGTTCAGGCAGGGCGATCGCGCGGAATTTATTTATTTCGTCCACACAGGCGCTCTGAGAACAGACCACCAGTCCGAGGACGGCCGCAATCTGGTTCTCGATTTTTTATGGGAAGGCGATTTCCTCGGCCTCGCCGAAAATGAATCATATTCCCGCTCAGCCATAACGCTTGTGGATTCCATCCTGAAACGCATGCGCCGCGACAGCGTCCGAAAACTGTCGCACAGATATCCGGCTATCAAGGATCTGTTTCTGGCCCAGAAAAAAGCCTCCCTGGCCGCCGCCAGAACCCATATCATCCTGCTGTCCTGCCCGACAGCCGTGGAAAAGATCGTCGGATTTCTCGCCGCCTGCAGTGGACGATCCGAATATTTCGACAGACACACCAATGTCCTCACGCTCGTGATGAACCGAAAAGACATCGCGGATTATCTGGGAATATCCTTTGAGACCATCAGCAGAATATTCAGTTATCTCGAAAATGAAAATTACATCAGAAGAATTGATTCACGCACAATAAAACTGACCGAAAAAATCATGAACAATCTGATCTGCTGATATCCCGGAAAAGACATCCGGCGAGCCCCGCAGGCGATATATGGCGGCCCTGCATCACGACATATCCTCAGAGCCCGGACAGATCACCCGGAACACGCTCTCCGGACGCTTCAGACGGTCAGAATCCGCCGCACCGGCAACACTCCCCGAAAACCAGCAAGGCCGGGCAGGGGAGGGGAGCACGCTCCCGCCCCGGTCAGAGCGTGGCAGGCCGGAAAGAAGGCACACGAAGCGGATGGCGCTTCAGCCACGCCGTCACAGGCCGGTCGAAATACCGCCAGGCAAACCACCCCGCGAGGAGACATCCTGAGACAGACAGAAGAAAAATCGCCACCGGTGAAAGAACACCCTTCCTCGCCAGCGCATAAATGAAGAGCCCGAAAAATCCCTGCGCCACATAAAGCGGATAGGACATTTCCCCGAGAAACCCATCGAAACGCACAACCGGACGATCCGCCGCCGCCGACCCGAACAACACAGCCGCCGGCAGAACAAACAGCACGGCCGGCACAGTCCAGGCATTTCCGGCCACAGGCGCGAACAGCACGAAGGACAGAAGTACGAAGGACAGCGCCGGCCAGAGCGGATTCCATCTCAGAACATTGCGGAGCCGATAAACAAGCACCCCGGCAAGAAAGCCATACGCAGCCCGGAGATAGCCATACCATACATCATGGATGGAAGGACCGAGATACAGCGAGTGACGATGGAGAAACGCCAGAACAATACCCGCCCCTGAAAGTATAACCAGTACCGCCAGAAACGATGTCCGCATCCCCGAAAGAAAACGCGCCCAGACGAGATTGATCGCCATTTCACAGGACAGAGACCACAATGATCCGTTACCGGGAAAAACAAAGTCACCCGGCTCCTGCGTGACCCACAATTTCGGAATAAGAAACAGGTTGACCAGCGAATACCCGACGATCACCGGAACCGGATCGGTCCGGACATGCGCATATGTCCTCATGATCAGGAACCCACAGCCGAGAATGACCGCCAGACAGGATAAAGGCATCAGCCGCAGAACCCTGCGGCGCACAAACTCTCCGTAACTGAGCTGGCCCGCCGCAAGCTGCCCCTCATTCGCGCTGGCAATGACAAAACCGCTGAGAATAAAGAAAAAATCGACGGCCAGATAAGCATGAGGCATGTAACTCCGCACCTCAGCCGCCTGCAGACTATGCAATAGACAATCGAAAGCGCACTCATGCCGCGCAGCGCATCAAGAAATCGGTAATGGATCTTCCTGTCCATTCGGATATTCCTTAAATACGATTATAAATATATTAAATGAAATCGAATACAGTAAAGGCGAACAATAAAATTCCGGTTCCGCAGTATTCCGCGTCACCATCGTCACGCGCGCATTCATGCGCCGCAGTACCGCCTGTGCGCCACAACAATTCCAAAGTACAACTAAATGTGACTTTTCGTCACGCAGAGACAATCCCCACCTCACACCAGAAATGCAGTCCCGTGATCGCTGCGCCCCGCACGGGCACACAATTTCCGCTATAACCACAGCCGTAAGATCAGGGAGGCCCCGCAGTGGACTGGCTCACGCCCCGACCCGAAGGACTGTTCTGCGTCCCCGGCGATTTCTACATCGACCCACTGCGCCCCGTCGCCCGCGCCGTCATCAGCCACGGCCATTCGGATCACGCCCGCCCAGAACACGACCACGTCATCGCGACCCCGGAGACACTGGCCATCATGCGGCTGCGCATGGGAGAAGACCGCGCCGGCGCGATCCAGCAGGAAATCCCGTACGAAGAGCGCCTCTCCCTCGGCGACGTCACAATATGGCTCGCCCCCGCCGGACACGTCCTCGGAAGCGCCCAGATCGTCATCGAATACCAGGGGCAGCGTGCCGTCGTCAGCGGTGATTACAAACGCACTCCCGACCCGACCTGCCGCCCCTTCCAGGTCGTCCCCTGCGACCTCTTCGTCACCGAGGCCACCTTCGCGCTGCCCGTCTTCCGCTCACCGGACCCGGCCCACGAAATCGCGAAACTCCTTCACGATGTCCACCTCTTTCCGGACCGCACCCACGTCGTCGGCTGCTACGCCCTCGGAAAATGCCAGCGTCTGATCGCACTCCTCCGTCAGGCCGGCTATGACGCCCCGCTCTGGCTGCACGGCGCCCTGCTTCCCATGTGCGCACTCTATGAAAACCACGGCATCGAACTGGGTGAATTAAAACCGGCAACCGTCGCGCAGAAGGCGGAACTGCGCGGCGGCATCGTCCTCGCTCCCCCTTCGGCCATCGCCGACCGGTGGGCGCGCAGACTGCCCGACCCGGTCGTTTGCCTCGCCTCCGGCTGGATGCAGGTCCGGCAGCGCGCAAAAGCCCGCGGCGTGGAACTTCCGCTGATCATCAGCGACCACGCCGACTGGGACGCGCTGCTCACCACCTGCGAACAGACCGGCGCCCCCGAAATCTGGGTCACCCATGGCCGCGAGGAAGCCCTCATCCACGCGCTCGGACTGCGCGGCATCAGAGGCCGCGCCCTGCGCCTCGTCGGCTATGAAGCGGAAGACGAGGAAGACATCAGCGAGGCCACGGAATGATCGCCTTCGCCGCCCTGCTGGAACGTCTGGCGTTCACACCGTCGCGCAACGCTAAGATCGCGCTGCTGAAAGACTATTTCACCATGGCGCCCGACCCGGACCGGGGCTTCGCTCTCGCCGCCATGGCCGGCGCCCTGTCGTTCTCCGCCGCGAAACCCGCCATGCTCCGCGCCCTCGCCATGGAACGGACCGACCCGGAACTGTTCGCCTGGTCTTACGATTATGTCGGTGATCTCGCGGAAACCGTCGCCCTCATCTGGCGCAGTGAAACCAGCCACCCGGACCGACCGCCCCCGGCCCTCGCCGAAGTTGTGACCGCGCTCCACACAACACCTAAAGCCGAACTTCCGGAACTCGTCGCCGGCTGGCTCGATGTCTCGGACAGCTCCTCGCGTTACGCCATCCTCAAACTCATCACCGGCTCCCTGCGCGTCGGCGCCTCGGCCCGCCTCGCGAAAACCGCACTGGCGGAAATCGCCGGCCTCGCCCCGGACGAAATCGAGGAAGTCTGGCACGGCCTGGAAGCCCCGTACCGCCCGCTCTTCGCCTGGATCGAAGGTCATGCTCCCCGCCCGGACCCGCAGGACGCCCCCGTATTCCGTCCCCCCATGCTCGCCCAGCCCCTGGACGACGTGGATCTCGCCACCTTCGATCCCCACGCCTGGCGCGCCGAATGGAAATGGGACGGCATCCGCGTCCAGCTCGTCAGCTCTCCCGGCGGCGAACGCGTCTACACGCGCACGGCGGAAGACATCGGCCACGCCTTTCCCGAACTGGTCGCGATCATGAGCGATCTCGGCAGCCACGTCGTTCTCGACGGCGAACTGCTGGTCATGCGCGACGACGAGCCCGCTCCCTTCGCCGACCTGCAACAGCGCCTGAACCGGAAATCACCCACCGCCGCCATGCTGCGCGATCTCCCCGCCGGCGTCCGGCTTTACGACATCCTGTTCGAGGACAGCGAAGACCTCCGCCCCCTCCCGTTCGACGCGCGCCGCAAACGGCTGGAAGCATGGTACGCCCGCCTCAGTCCGCCTCGCATGACCCTGTCCCCGCTGATTCCGTTCGAAAACTTCAGCGAACTCGCCGTCCTCCGTTCTTCCGCCCGCGAGGAAGGGATCGAGGGCCTGATGCTCAAACAGGCCGACAGCCCCTACGTCCCCGGTCGCCCGCGCGGCCCCTGGTGGAAATGGAAACGCGAGCCGCTGACCGTCGACGCCGTCCTCATGTACGCGCAGCGCGGCCACGGCAAAAGAAGCGGCTTCTATTCGGACTACACCTTCGGCCTGTGGCGGGACGGCGAAACCGGGCGCGAACTCGTCCCGATCGGCAAAGCCTATTCCGGCTTCACCGACGAAGAACTGAAATTTCTCGATCGCTGGGTCCGTGAACACACCACCGCCCGTTTCGGCCCCGTCCGCGAGGTCGAGCCCGGACTGGTGCTGGAAATCGCCTTCGACGCCGCACAAAACTCAAAACGCCACAAAAGCGGCGTCGCCCTGCGCTTCCCCCGCGTGTCCCGACTCAGAACCGACAAACCCGCCGCCGAAGCGGACGATCTCGCAACCTTCATCCGGGCCTTCCTGTGAAACTCTGAGGTCCTGAATCTCTGAATCCCGGCACAGTCAGAATTTGATCTGAAACATCGACATCACGGACTGAAACCGCTCCGGCGAACGTCCGCCCGTCACACGCCCGTACTGATACTGCAGCGTCAGACGGATAATATCGAACGGATACCAGTTCAGCCCCGCCGTCCAGATTTTCTGGTCCCCGCCCGACCACACCGGCGCCCGCAGATCGGTCCGGGAATACCGTGCCGCCGCCTCCAGAACCCCGGTGCCGTCACACATCACCGTCTGACGCCGGTCACAGACAGGATCGGAGAACGCTCCGCTTCGCGCCTTCCATTTCCGGGGCGACCCGACAAGCGTATACGCCGCCATGCCATACCAGCCATTATAATGGATCGTGTTCACCACCGCCGGCGACCGCGTGTTGACAACAATCGTATAAGCCTCCCCCTGAACGAGAAGCCGCCGCCACTGAACCGCCGCCTCCAGCCCGAACGCCCCCGCGCTCCGGGCGGGAATGCTTCCCGTGCTGAGAAAATGACTGACCGCGCCGTTATTTCCCTCAGGCGTGTCCGAAAAGGACACGCTGCGACCATCCGGACCATCATTCGCAGGCCGAAAAACCCACTCCCCGGAAAACCCGAGATGAACCAGCGCGTCACGACGTTTCAGCGCCAGTCCCGCAACACGAAACGCCATGCCCCGCTGATTGCCGTCATGCTCCGGACCGGAAGTGCCCGCCGTCGCCGAGACCGCGACATGATACCGGTCGCCAAAGGTCTCCGCCTGAACTGCCTCACGCTCGATACCTGCGGCAAGATCACGGGTCACCGTCGAGATCGCCGACCGCTCGATGAAAACCGTGTCGCCCTGCGCCTCATCCGATTCCAGCCCGAAACTCGGCTTGAAAACCCCGACCGTGAACCGGAAATGTTTCAGCCCCGTATAGGAAATCGCCCCCTCGAACAGCCGCATCGGGCCCCCAGGCGCCGGACCGAAATCCCAGATCCCGCCAATCTCCACCTGATCCCGGATCGTGACCCGCGCCCCGTTCCTCAGACGCGCCCCTACGGCGCCGGTCCCGGGATGAGCCGGTTCAGCCGACGGAAAGCCACCGATATCAAGCTGATCGGTCGCATACGGTCTGATCGTGATCCCCCCGAACGTAAAATCCGGAATCGTCCCCCCAAACGCCGGCCCGACGGACAGAAACTCCATCATCGCAAGGGCAGTCACTGCCACAACGCCCTTCAGTCCTGCAGAACCACAGGCTCCGCCCCGACGCATGGCCAGATCAGATTCACAGATTTGCCCGGCAGATCCCGCCAGGGCAGCCAGTCCCTTCACCGCCATCCCGTCCGACACTCTCGCCACTGCCGGGGAATATGCGTCGGAGAACATCACACCTGGTTTCCGCAAAGCTCCGGCTCCCGATCCCCGACAGCCAGCGCCGGCACCTGTGAAAATGCACGTAACGTCCGCTGATAAATCATTACAAACAGCTTCTGACACGCCGTCCGGTCTCGTGGAAACCCGGCCTCATCACCCTGACCCGATGCGGCCGGTCAAAAGGCGTTCATGTATTTTACAAACCGGAGACAAAACAGACCTCCGCCGATCATCCTTCCGGATTTAACAGACCGGGATCAAAGGGACTGCGTCCCTTTGTGGGGCTGGGGCAAAGCCCCGAAAAACCACTGTGTCTGTATTGGTAAAGTATACAAACACACGAAGAAAACCGCCCTGGCAAACGGAGAACGACCGCAGCCATAGAGGGCCATCCTCTCTGCTTCGGAAAAACACCGAAATTTTAAAGGAAAATCCTGACGGTCAGACTGACAGTGACGATCATCCATCTCCAGAACGTCACACCCGCTTCCCGTAACGACCAGCCCCGAGCGACCACCGCATTCATCCGCTCGCGCCGTCAGCAGATGCTACAAAAACCGCGTAAAGCCCGTCGCCAGCTTCTCATAAACCGGCTTCTTGAACCCGACATTCAGAAGCGGCAGATCCGCGAGCGGCACCCATTTCCATGCATCGAACTCACGATGCGCCTGGAGGTCGAGCCGGATCTCGCTCTCATCCCCGCTAAACCGCAACGCAAACCATTTTTGTGTCTGGCCGCGAAACTTCCCGCCCAGAGCCTTGCCGATCAGATGGTCCGGCAGATCGTAGCTGAGCCAGTCCGGATATTCCCCGAGCAAGACAAGCGATGTCATGCCCGTCTCCTCCAGGACTTCCCTCAGCACCGCGTCCTCAGGCTGCTCGCCGTCATCAATGCCGCCCTGCGGGCACTGCCACACACCCTCATCCGGACCGCCGCCGGCGCCAGGCATGTCCGTACGCCGTGCGACAAACACCAGACCCTTACTGTTGAAAATCACAGCCCCGACATTGCGCCGCCAGGGAAGACCAGCCGGATCAGTCATCGCCGCCTCACAGTTTCATCGCCCCGGCTTCGGTGCAGCCGGACCGGATGGAGCAACAGGGGCGGGCAGGGGCGTCGCCGTAACGGCCGACGGCCCGATCGCAGGTTCCCCCACCGTTACCGGAGCGGGCGGCGAAGAGGTGAGGGGAGACCTGACCGAACCCGCCTCGTGCGCGGCTGCCTCCGGGCGATCCTGATGCACGGAGCCAGACGGGATATGCGCCGGCGCCGGATTGTCACAAAGCGCGCTGACCGGAACAAGAGTCACACCCTTGTCGCCCAGCCCCCGGCTCCACTCCGCCAGCCGCTGCAACAGAACCGGACGCATCGGCCCCGCCACCGCAATCGCCTGACCGGAGCCTTTCGCCATCTCAACCAGATGCGCCAGCTGCCCGTCCACACCGGAACTGTCCGCGTCCGTATCAAGCGTGATCGCCGCGTTCCCGCCAACCACTGGCCCGACCCAGGACGTTCCCGGCGTCGCGTTCAGATAACGCAGCCCCCGCGCATCCAGTTCTTTGGAAACCATCCGGAAATCGGGCGACTGCGCATAGGCGTCGCCATCCAGCCCGGAAAACGCATTCGTCGCCCCGACATAACCGCTGAACCGCGACAGCGCCCAGTCCAGATTCTGTTTGTCGGCAGTCGGTGTATGATCGTAGCCCAGCGCCCTCGGCCCCTCATCGTCCAGCGGCGCCGTCGAAGGCTCCATCGGCAGGGACAGGAAAATCTCGTGCCCGCTCTGACGCGCCCCGTCCATCAGTGTCTGGCGCGCCGGCGCATAAGCCGGAATCGCGAAGGAAATGGTCCAGGGCAGAGACTGCAGCGCAACCCGGCTCAGATCTTCCGACAGCCCGAACCCGTCGAGCAGAATTGCCACCCGCGCATTTCCCGGCGGCACGGCCGGCACCGTCGCCGCATAAACCCGACGCGGCAAAGCCCCGTCGGCCCCGATCTTCGGCAGGCTGTGACCCGGCTCTCCCGGCGCATCTTCCAGCAGATCAGGCAACGGCGCCGGAATGGCGTGAACACCCGGCGGCAACGGCATACCCGGCGCTGCCGCGGAAGACGTATCCGCAGCCTCCTGCCGCACAGACGCAGGCGCTTCCGGGGCAGCAGGCACGCTTTCCGGGGACGCGTTTCCGGGACCAGACGCTTTTTCCGCCGTCACGCCATGCGGCCTGGCAGCCGGCATCGCGGAACGGTGAAGCGCCGAAAGCTCCTGCAGCGAAATGGCGGCAAGCAGGGCGACAACGGAAACGCCCCCCCAGAATTTGAAGAACAGCCGGCCCGATGGAGGCAGCCGCCGCCAGAAAGAAGCGGCAGGCAAACGGCTCACCCCGGAAACAGGCATCCCGTCCACGCCCGGCTGTTCAGACTCGTCGTTAGTGATGGGGGGCCTCGCTCTTGGACGCGGTTGTGGCAGGAGCCGCAGGCGGCAGCCCCGCGACAGGGTCCGGAGCCGGAGCGCCGGCCATGTTGCGGACCACGCGGAGCCCTTCCTGCAACTGGAAATCCGTCGAGGGTTTCGTCATGTCATAGGCCGGCCAGTTTGCCGGCGGCTCATCCGGAATGTGGGACGCAATCGCCGGCAGATCGTCCCGCGCCGGCGGCTTCGTCTGGTTGCCACCCTGATTCTTGATGATATGCGCCAGATCCGCCTCGCGAATGCTGAACACCGGATCTTCCCGGCTCTCTTTCACAATAATATCCGGCGCGATCCCCAGCCCCTGAATGGATCGCCCGGACGGCGTGTAATACCGCGCCGTCGTCAGCCGCACCGCGCCATTGCCCGGAATCGGCATGATCGTCTGCACCGACCCCTTGCCGAATGTCTTCGTACCAACCAGCACCGCCCGATGATGATCCTGTAACGCCCCGGACACAATCTCACTGGCCGAAGCCGAGCCGCCATTAATCAGCACAACGACCGGCAGTCCGTCCGTCATGTCGGTCCCCTTCGCATCCCAGCGCTGACTGTCCTTCGGATGCCGCGCCCGTGTCGATACGATCTCGCCATTGCGGATGAAAGACGAGGACACATCGATCGCCTGATTGAGCAGTCCTCCCGGATCGTTCCGCAGATCGAGCACAAGCCCGCCGCTCAGCTTGCCGCCGGCCTGCTTCACCAGCTTCTCATATTCCCGGTGAAGCTCCGCCGACGTGTCCTCGGTAAACTGCGGCAGCCGGATATAACCGGTCTTGTCATACAGAACCGACTTCACACCCTCGATATGAATGATCTCGCGCGTCATCGTCAGAACAAGCGGTTTCGTCGCCTTCGGACGAATGATCGTCAGAGTGATCTTCGTATTCGGCTTGCCGCGCATCTTCTCCACGGCATCGTTCAGCGGGCTGCCATCGATGTTATGCCCGTCAATGGCGACGATATAATCGCCCGGCTTGATCCCCGCCTTCCAGGCCGGCGTGCCGTCGATCGGCGACACCACGCGGACATGACCGTCCTCACCCTGCACCTCCAGCCCCAGACCACCGAACTTGCCCGTGGTCTGGACCTGCATGTCCGCATACTGCTTCTCGGTCATATAGGAACTGTGCGGATCAAGCCCGCTGAGCATGCCGTTCAGCGCATTGGTGATCAGATCCCGGTCGGAAACCGGATCAACATAATTCGCCCGCACCAGATCGAAGATACTGCCGAACAGAGTCAGCAGGCGATAGGTCTCGGCATGGCTGGTCTCCGGCGACGCCGCCGGATCTGCCTCCGCGGCCTGAGCGACCGGCGCAAACGATCCCCCTCCCACGCCGGCGACATGAACAAGGCCAGGCCCCGCCACGATTCCGGTCAGGAAAGCGGCGCCGAACAGCAGGCCAGTGCGAAATGTCATACGGTCTCGTCTCCCGATGCCGGACCGTTGCGCACGGCCGGCAAGTCCCTCATCTCTCAGCACGAATCGCCCCGCCCGAAACGGATGATCGGAGGCAAGTCTTACCATCCGGCTAAGTCACGACCTTAGCCGCTATCGGCTGCGCCGAAAACCGCCCCTCCGACGCAATCATGCCGGCGGAAGATTTTCCGATACGCATAATTCACAGAAAAATCGCGCCCACAACAAGCCCCCGGCCCGCCACGGCCCCCATTCCGGCCCGCACCGTCAGAGAAACGGCGCCGGATTGACCGATTTCTGACCATGCCGCACCTGCACCAGCAGCGTCGCGCCCCCGCCGCCCGGCATCGCCCCGATTGCCGCCCCCTTCACCAGAGACTGCCCCGTCGCGACATTCAGCATCCCGAGCCCGGCCAGCACGAACCGGTAATCCCGGCCGCAGTTCAGAATCAGCATCTGGCCATAACTGCGAAACGGCGCCGCGAATTCCACCGTCCCCGAACAGGGCGACCGTACACTCGCCCCGCCCGTCACGGCATAGCTGTTTCCCGTCGCCGGTCCCGCCTCGGTCTCCTCTCCCCAGGCGCTGATCAGCCGGCCCGCCACGATACTCCCGCCACCCGGCCTTCCGCCCCGAACCGAAGCATTCACGCCCCCGCTATCCACAGCAGGCGTCTCCACAGCGGACCCCGCATTCGTCCCCGAACCAGTCCGTCCACCCCCCGCGCCACCCTGTCGTCGCGCCGCCACCCGCCGCCGCGCCGCTTCCGCGAGCTGCGCCTTCCTCGCCCGTTCCGCCGCTTCGACCTCCCGCTGCAACTGCGCCATCGCCGCCGCCTCCGCCGCCACAATCCTGTCAATCGCCGCCTGAAGCGCCGTGGCCCGGGCCGCCTCCTGAGACACATGCGCCGCCGCCCCCCGCGCCGCAGCGTTCGAGCGAAGCTGCGCATCCCGCGCCGCGCCCGCCTGAGCCGCCAGCGCCTGCTGCTGCGCGCTCTGCTGCCGTCGCACAGCGCCAATCTCATCCAGCCGCGCCGCAAGAGTCCGGTCCAGCGCCTCCAGCTCCGCGCGATGCCCCTGCAATACCTCCGCCCGCGCCTCCAGAGTCTTCGCCAGCCCCCGCACGACCAGAAGCCCCGTTACCTCCTGCTGCGCCGATAACGGACCAGTCAGAAGCGTGTCAGCCGGATAAAGCGACAGACGCTGCGCAACAGGCACAACCGGAGCCAGCGCCCGCGCCTCCTCGTCAAGCTCCGCCCGCAGCCGGTCCTGATCGTCATGCAGATCGTCAATCTGATCCTCAAGCGCCTGCAGCTTTGTCTCTGTCTGCTGCAACTGCCCCGCCGCCGAGACCGTCGCAGCCGAAAGCGCCGCCGCCCGCGTCCTGTCCTCCGCCGCCTGCGCCGCCGCCTGCGCGTTTACATTTCGCGCCGCCACCAGCCTGGCCTTCTCCGCATCCCGCTGCTGCCGCAACTGCGCTTCCTGAGCCCGCGCCGCCTCCAGCGCCGCCTGAGACGCCGAGGAACGTCCCGGCCCGGCGCCATGCGCCATCATGTGTGCGCCAGACGCATGAGCCCCGGCCACGCCCGGACCGCCAGCATGTGAACCTGCAGTATGTGAGCCGGCCCCGCGCGAGCTGGCAGTATGCGAACCGGACGCAGAAACGCCCGCCGCCCGATGTCCGCCAGCCGCGGCATGAGACTGTGTCCGCGCCATAACATCCGGCGACCGGCCCACCACAAGCAGGCCAGCCGTCACAACAGCCAGAAAGATCCGCACCCGACCACGCCCGGATGCACCACCACTCCGCAACCGGGATGACAGCTCAGCCTCCCCGTCCCGTAACGGCACAATGCGACCCCGTCTCTTCATCCGTCCGCATTATCATGTCGAAGAATGAACGTCGTCTTCAGACGGCCACGCTCCGGACCAGCCAGCGCGAAACAAACATGTCTCACACTGGCCCATTCCGATGGTCCGGCTTTCTTCAGACCAACCCGCTTCAGGCCGGATCTTTTCAGACCGGCCCCGGTCAGACCGGCCCGCGCACAATCAGCGACTTCCCGGTCATCGCCTCAGGCTGCCGCAGCTTCATCAGCTCCAGCAGGGTCGGCGCCAGATCCGCCAGCCGGCCATGCCGCAGCGTCACATCTCCGGCCCCGGCCAGCACACACGGCACTTCATTCAGCGTATGCGCCGTATGTGGCTCGCCCGTCTCCTCGTCCCGCATCGTCTCGCAGTTTCCATGATCCGCCGTCACCAGCAGCGCTCCGCCCTGACGCCCGATCGCCTCCGTAATCCGCCCCAGCCCGGTATCCACCGTCTCCACAGCCTTAATCGCCGCCGACAGCACGCCCGTATGCCCCACCATGTCCGGATTGGCGAAGTTCAGCACAATCAGATCATATGCCCCGCTGTCGATCGCCTCCACCGCCTTATCCGTCAGCTCCGGCGCCGACATCTCCGGCTGAAGATCATACGTCGCGACCTTAGGGGAGGGGACCAGAATACGATCCTCGCCCGCCAGCGGCGTCTCCCGCCCGCCATTCAGAAAATACGTAACGTGCGGATACTTCTCCGTCTCCGCCATCCGCAGCTGCCTCTTCCCGGCCGCCGCGACCACGTCACCCAGCAATTCCACCAGGTTCTGCGGCGGAAACAGCACCGTCGTCAGCTTCGCCAGATCGTCGCTGTAGCGCGTCATCCCCACAGCCGCCGCGAAATGACGCACCACCTTCCGCTCAAATCCCGAAAATGCAGGATCGAGCAACGCCATCAGCAATTCGCGAATACGATCCGCCCGGAAGTTGAACGACAGAATTCCGTCGCCATCCTTCGCCCCGGCAAAATCGCCAATCACCATCGGCTCGATAAATTCATCCGTCGTCTTCGCCGCATAAGCCCGCTCAATCACTTCAGCCGCCGAAGCCGCCCGCGCTCCCGTCCCACTCGTGATCGCGTCATAAACCCGCGACACCCGCTCCCAGCGATTGTCCCGGTCCATCGCATAATACCGCCCCGAAACCGTCGCGACCGTCACCCCGTCCGGCAACGCCTCCGCCAGCTGCCCCAGATACTCACGCGCCGACTGAGGAGGCGTATCGCGCCCGTCCGTAAAGACGTGAAACGCAACCGGCACACCCGCATCCGTCACGATCTTCGCCAGCGCCACCGCATGATCCTGATGCGCATGCACCCCGCCAGGCGACACCAGCCCCATCAGATGACACGTCCCGCCCGATGCCTTCAGCGTTTCGACAAACGCCGTCAGAACCGGACTTGCCGCCAGACTTCCATTCCGGATCGCCCGCCCGATCCGCGGCAGCTCCTGCATCACAACCCGACCCGCGCCGATATTCAGATGACCGACCTCCGAATTGCCCATCTGGGCTTCCGGCAATCCGACATCCTCGCCGCTCGTGTCCAGAAACGTGTGCGGACATTCCGCCCAGAGCCGGTCGAATGTCGGTTTCCGCGCAAGACGAACCGCATTATCGGCATCATTCTCGCGCCACCCAAACCCGTCCAGAATAACCAGCATGACAGGGCGGGGAGCAGACGAACGCGACTTTCCGGCATCAGACATGAAAGGGGCCTTCTTTTCGAATTGTTGTTGCCCGCATCATGGCACCGACAGCGTGAAATTGCACTCCCGCCATGCCGTTCCGGACACACATCCACGAGACTGCATCGCCACCCGACAGCGCACAGATCCAGAACCCTGTGCGGACCACAAATCTTCGATACGTCTGTCCAGTAAAATCAGCCACGGATCACATAAACGATCCCACTCAGCACATGCGTGAAACGCCGTATGCCGGAGGAAAATACGGGCAATCCACCGCATCTGGCTTTCGGACAGCAAAACAGTTCATTCACAGGTTCTTTCGTCCCGATTGCCTGTGAATCACCGATCAACGCTCAGAACAACAAACTCACAGGTTCTGAACTCTGGACAGCCCGGAGGCAAACCAGCCACGAACACTTAGTCAGACTTAGAGACTGTTTCAAAAGCTTCAAAGGAACAAATCTTTCATAACAGATTGATGATGTTATGTTTTTTTGCGTCCCGCTCGTCTGTTCGCTTCAGCCGGACGCAAAAGCATCCCACGACAAGCCTTTGATAAAACACAATAAAAGTTTCTAAGTTGCGCCATTTTTCAAAAAAAGCGGTATCTCCTGAGGCTTTTTGAAAAAAGCTTCACCAGAAACTTCTTTATAATTTGAAGCAGTTTTTGCAGGCATGCTTTTGAAACAGTCTCTTATGCCGGCCTCCCGGTTCATCCGGTCCATGCTCATCCAATCAGACCGAATCACAACCGTTATGGCAGCACGTCACAGCAGACGGACGACCTTTCAGGAACCAGACGAGTCCTGCTTATCGTCCTTCGTGTCCACATCCTCCGGCCCGGTCGATTTCCCCGATGACGGCGGATCGCTGGCCGGAAACGTCCCGTCTCCCGCCTCATCCAGCCGCTCCTGACATTCCGGACCGCAGCTTTCGCCAGCAACTTCCGTCTTCCCGGGAATGATTTTCGTTTTGTCACTCATAATGTCCTCCTGTGCGTTTTTCGCCGGACGCAGGAAAAACGCCTGCAAGCGCAACGGGTTTGAAGAAATCCGGAATGTGAATAAAAATTATACGATTGTTAATCGCGGCCTGTTCCGGACGACCTTCTCCTGTCATGGCCGTTATCCATTTGACGCATCCCGGACCTCCCGGATTATAAGAGATCAATCCGGCACGTCTCTGTCGACGGGGCAGGGCAGCAGTCAGTACGGCAAAGGGGCCACGCCATGTCCGACGAACCAAAACCCGTCTCATCACAGCCGGTCTCACTCTGCGGCACCCTGACCGAAGAGCAACTCCGCATTCTCAGACAGCACGGCACCGAACGACCCGGCTCCAGCGATCTGAACTACGAAAAACGTGCCGGCATCTATCGCTGCGCCGCCTGCGGCACGCCGCTCTTTTCATCCGAAACCAAATATGAAAGCGGCAGCGGCTGGCCCTCCTTCTTCGACCCGATCCCCGGAGCCGTCGAAACGCAAACCGACACCAGCCTTGGCATGACCCGCATCGAAGTGCACTGCGCGAAATGCAAAGGCCATCTCGGACACGTCTTCCCCGACGGACCGCCCCCGACCGGCCGGCGCTACTGCATGAACGGCATCGTCCTGGATTTCCGCCCGACTGACGAGAATACGACCGATCAGAACCTTGCCGGCCAGCATCCGGGTAACAAGCCCGGCTGACCGGACCTCACAGTCAAATAACCCCGAAAGCAGGGCCGCGAAAAAGACACTCCAAAAAACCGGAAAACATCCCGGCTTCAGCAACACGGTCGCACAGACACACCCGGAAACAGACACATTTTACACAGGCAAAGGCTTCTATGACCGAAACAGCAGTATCCGAAAAAGCAGCGTCCTCCGGCAACGTCGTCGTCGTCACCCATCCACTCGTCCGCCACAAACTGACGAGACTGCGTGACGCCAGCACCTCCACCGCCGGCTTCCGCCGTCTGGCACGGGAACTGAGCCTGCTTCTGTGCTACGAAGCCACACGAGACCTGAAGCTCGAACCCATCGAGATCAACACCCCCATCGAGCCGATGACCGGCGAGACACTCTCAGGCAAAAAACTCTGTTTCGTCTCAATCCTCCGCGCCGGTAACGGCATCCTGGACGGCATGCTCGATCTCGTGCCCTCCGCCCGCGTCGGCCATATCGGCCTCTTCCGCGACCCGGAAACCCTGCGCCCCGTCGAATATTACATGAAACTGCCCGACGATATCGGAAACCGCGACTGCATCGTCGTCGATCCGATGCTCGCAACAGGCTACAGCGCCTCCGCCGCCATCGACAGACTGAAAAACGCCGGCGCCGGAAACATCATCTTCGTCTGTCTCCTCGCCGCCCCGGAAGGTATCGCCAGCCTGACAAAAGCCCACCCGGACGTAAAAATCATCACCTGCGCCGTCGATCGCGAACTCGACGACCACGGCTACATCCGCCCCGGCCTGGGTGATGCCGGTGACCGTCTGTTCGGAACAAAATAAAACCCAATTCAGCGAACGATTCAGGAAAATACAGAGCAGGACAGGGGAAAGACACTATTCTTGATAGTTCCACTCCGCTCCGGCATCTGAATTTCCGGCCTGAACCGAGCAGTAACAACAATACAGCACCGGAACATTAAGAACAGGCAGCCAGCGGCTCTTCTGTTACGTAAACAACAAACGAATACTGGCCACAGTGTCCTTAGGCTGTTGCAAGCCTGAATGCCTGAGCAGGATTTTCGGACGATGAACTCTCCACAGCCCTCTCACGAAGTCCTTCAAGCATATCACGGTTAATATCGATCAGTGGCTTCAGGCTGATATTGTGCAGCATTGCACGGACACAGTAACGCGTTGCCCACATAGACAATTTGAAAAGGTCACCACGCAGAATTTCCGGCATGCCGTTATTCTCAACTCCGACTTCCCGCAGAACCGCCGACCATAGCTTCTGATTCATCGAAAGAGCATGCAGCCTTTCATTCTGTGTTTTAGCGGATTCCAGCATTGTAATGGACTGACTGAACGCCATAGCCTCAACCTGACGTGGCGTCATGCTGGTGACCAGGCTCCTGTTGTAGCGCTGAAGACCATAATTCATACAAGCACCTCATCTTTGCTATATGTGTGATCTGATGGTTGCAAACGCGCAGTCCCCAGAAAATGCGGCAGTTCGCGAGCGGCCAGAGAAATCGCGTGTTGCAGACTCCCCGGCTCCGAACGAAAAATCCGCATCGTCGGATACCAGGGTGTGTCGTCGCGATCTTCCAGCCACCGCCAGCAGCAGTCGCTCCGTGTCAGCATCCACACCGGCTTTCCCAAAGCGCCAGCCAGATGCGCTACGGACGTATCAACGGAAATAATCAGATCGAGCGACTGAATGATCGCCGCAGTGTCCGCCATATCGCGAACATCATCCATAGGATCGATAAGTGTCGCCAGGCCTGCTTCCCGGATTTCGTCGCGCGGCTCTCCGAGCTGCAGATTTACAAACTCCGCCTCCTTTTGCTCAAGGATCGGGAGAAAATCCTTCAGACTGGATGACCGCGCGCGATAAAAAAGACCATACTGAGCACGTTTGGCGCCACTCCAGACAACACCGATCCTTTTTTTGTTGCCCGGATCAGGCAACGAGGAAAAACGAGTCAAATCTTCCGGATACGGATGAAGGTAGGGAACCTCAGCGGGAATGGTCGTGCCGATAAAGCGCATCAGAGCAAACGGCAGACTTAGCAGCGGACAACTCAGATCATGCTCCGGTCGCTCGTCGATATCGCATACTTCAACCCAGACAGCCATATTGGCGAACAGCCGTTGCAATGGCGCTTCAACCGCAACAATAAGACGCGTGCCGGTGTCTTTGAAAAACCGGATATAGCGAATGAACTGTATGCAATCGCCAAGCCCCTGATCGCCAATCAGAAGAAGGGTTTTCCCGTGCACATCCTCTTCTCCACGCCAGGGACGACTCTCCCGACGCCGCAGCAATGCCGGACGCAACTCGTGCTGACGCCAACCTTTTTCAAATGCGCCACTTTTCAGCAGAGCAGCTGCCAGACCAAAACGGAGATCTTCATTCTCCGGTTCAATGGCGAGCCCGGCCTCACAATAGGGGATAGCCTCCTCCGAACGGTTCAGAGCCACCAGCGCACAGGCAATATTGTTGAGAAAAGCTGATGATTTCGGCAGGTCGGATTCCTGGTAAGCTTCAGAAATTCTGAGCGCAAAATCAAACTCACCGATGTTACCAAGCGCTGCAACAATAATAGGCGTATAACCAATCGTATCCGGATGGCGGGTCATGAGATCAATGAAAAGGGCGCTCCCTTCGGACGCACGCCCGGAACTGATCAGTTCCGCAGCCAGCGTGGAACACAGGACACTGTCATCCGGTCGTTTTTTCAGACACCAGGTCAGACACGCCACTGCGACATCGTGTTGCGACACCTCAGAAAGCAGCGATACGCCTTCAATGATAAGAGAACTGTTATCAGTATGATTTGCAACAAAGTTCAGAATTTTAGGAACGGTCTGCTCAAACTCTCCGAGTTTCATTTTGCAGCGCAGAAACTGAATCTGCCACTCGGGGTTATCAGGCTGCAATCGTATAGCATCCTGAAAAGCATCGGCAGCTTCATTATGCTGCCCTGTCTGCCAAAGAAGCCTGCCTAATAACGCATATCCTTCAACCCACGAAGGCTTGCTCCGGATGCCCGAGCGAACTTGCGGAATCGCGCTTAAATAATCATTCTTTTCAAGAAGAGATGTAAGATCGTTTATATATTTTTGTTCAGTAGTCTGCGACAGAAATGCATTCATATCTAAATAAATTCCGTAAAAGTCCTGAGGGGAGCAAAGCCCCCCTCAGGTTTCGTATTAGCGGAACAGCGTGAGGATGTTCTGCGAAGACGATTTGGCAACGGAGAGAGAAGAAATCGCGAGAGACTGCTTTGTCTGAAGCGATGTCAGCTTCGCGCTTTCTGCCGCCATGTCCGCGTCCGTCAGAGCACCGACGCCCGATGTAAGAGAATCCGACAGATTAGCCGAGTAGGTCGACATGCCGGAGATGGTATTGGTCGCCGCACCAAACTTGGACGCATAGTTCGTCATTGTGGTGATGGCGCTCTGCACCGTCTGAATCATCGCCTGCAGATCCGACGAGGAAGGCGTTGTTGCTCCAGTTTTGAAAACAGTGCTCAGTGACGAATACATCGACGTTGCCGCCGTGACGCTGCCACCGGATGTCAGGCCGCTGGTCAGATTCAGCGCGTCCGTAATGGCGCCCGTAGTCGTAACGGAAGATACCGTCTGGGTTGAACCCTGAAGTCCCGTGACGTACTGAAGGGTGTTGGTGACGCTCTTGCCTGTGGCAGTCGAAACATCGCCGCTGCCGTCAAGAAGATTAACACCATTCATTGTCGCGTTGCGCGCAAATGTGTTGATCTGATCGAGATAACCTTCGACTTCCTGTCCGACCGTAGCGGTATCGATACCCGTCTGACCCACGGAAGTAACAGCCGCCTGAATCAGCTGCAATGTGCTGATGATGCTGGATGTTGCCGAAGTCGTCGTGCTGACCACCTGAGCAGCGAAAGACAGACCATCAGAAACAGCGGAAAGACCGGAAATATTACCGTTCATCGACTGTGCGATGGCATAAGAAGCGGGGTTGTCAGCAGCAGTAGAAACTTTCTGACCGGTCGAAACGGTGTTTTCTGTCGAGTCCAGTTCGTTCGTCGTTGCGTTCAGGCTCTCGAGCGCAACCATGGCCGAATTGTTCGTGTTAATCGAAAGTGACATCAGATTTTCTCCATGCGTTCACTGCATTTTTCGCAGTGATCTCATAAAGCGCCACAGGCACTAATATTGAGTTAAGATCCCCGAACCTCTTCCGGTAATTCCGACGATGGCGCGATACCCTGCAAAACCGCATCCTCATGCCGGATGATCCGGCGCGCCATTTTCAGCGCCCGATAAAAATTCCCTTCGGTCGCGACCTGCAGCGCATCGGACAGCAAAGTCCGCGCCGAATCAGACGTCGTTTCCTGCATAAAAGTCGTGATATAATAAGCCGCCTCCGCTAGAGCCGCCGCCCTTTCCTCCGGCGTCCCGACATAAGCCGTCTGCAGCGCATAATAGATCCGCCGCGCCGGCGTATCCGCTTCCTCAGGCCGCATGATCTGCCGCCCGAAAAGAAAATCCGCCCGGTTCGTCAGACGAATCTGCGCCGATGTCAGAAAATGCACCCCGGCGCCGTTCAGAATCATCCTGTCGCCGGCGTCGAGCCGGATACCAAGCCCCGCCATTTTGCGTCTCCTCCATGCGTGTTTCGCAATGGAGACCTTATCCGCTCCGGAGATTGACAAATGGTTACTGACGATGCCCGAAATACAGAACGAAACCGGTTCTTCATCAGGAGAGTCTGAAACCACTCTTCTCCTCAGACGTCAGACACAGCATCGGAAGACGTCACAGAACCCGGAATCCAGGAGGTCCATAATGTCCGATCACGTCTACAAACTTATCGAAATCGTCGGCTCATCCCCCGAAAGCGTCGAGAAAGCCATCGCCAACGCCATCACCCGCGTGGGAAAAGACGAAAAACACGTCCGCTGGTTCGAAGTCATCAGCACGCGCGGCCATGTCGAGCACGGCAAAATCAGCCACTACCAGGTCACGCTCAAAATCGGCCTGACCCTGGAAGACTAAACCCGCCGCACCACATAGCGCGCCCGGAGCGCCTCAGTGATCTGCTCCGCATGGAGCGGATCACGCGCCTCGATCATCACCTCAAGCTCCGCCGCCTGCACCGATGGCGCCGCGAACAGCCGCTGATGCGACACCTCAAGAATGTTGCCGCCAGCCTCACCGATAATCCCGGAAATATCCGCCAGCACCCCTGGCCGGTCCGGAATCTCCATACACAGCCGCAGCAGCCGCCCGTCCCGCAGCATCGCCCGCAGCAGCGTATTCGCCAGAATCCGCGTGTCGATATTCCCGCCCGTCACCGGCAGCCCCACACGCTTCCCGGCAAACAGCTTCGGATTCGCCATCACAGCCGCCAGACCGGCCGCACCCGCGCCCTCGACAACCTGCTTGGCCCCCTCGGACATCACCGTAATCGCGTTCTCGACCGCCGCTTCCGAAACCACCAGAACCTTCGACGCCAGCTCCCGGATCACCTCATACGGCCGCCGCCCGATCTGCATCACGGCAATCCCTTCCGCGATCGTCGAACCACCGGGAGGCATGATCTCCTCGCCCGGAAACGCCGACAGCGAAGAAAAACTCTCCACCTGCACACCAATCAGCTCGATATCCGGCCGCAATGCCCGCGCCGCCACCGCACAGCCCGCCAGCAGCCCGCCACCGCCAATCGGCACCACCAGCGCATCCAGCGGCCCCGCATCCTCCAGCATTTCCAGCGCACAGGTGCCCTGACCGGCCATCACCGCGTCATCATCATACGGATGCACGAACACCCGGCCCTCGCGCTGCTGCAGATCCCGTGCAAACAGCGACGCCTCGGCAAAATTGTTGCCCTCAAGCACCACCCGCGCGCCCCAGGCCGCCGTCCGCGTCACCTTCGCCGAAGGCGTGAAACGCGGCATCACAATCACCGCGTCAATCCCCAGCAGACTGGCATGACGCGCCACACCCTGCGCATGATTTCCGGCCGAAACCGTAATCACCCCGCGCGCCCGCTCCTCAGGCGTCAGCAGCGACAGCTTGTTCGCCGCCCCGCGCTCCTTGAACGAGCCCACCGCCTGAAGATTCTCAAGCTTGAGCGTAATCTCCGCGCCCGTCGCTTTCGACAAACTCTGGGAGGGCAGGGTGGGCGTCCGCAGAACCCGCCCTTCGATCCGCTGCGCCGCAGCCCTGACATCGTCGAAAGTAATCACGCGCGCAGTGTCCTCAGGCCCGGAAAGTCAGGCACAAACTAAAGTCCGGCATAAACAGAAATCAGGCATAGATGACGGAGACGATCTCATACGTCCGGTCACCGCCCGGCGCCGGAACCGACACGGTATCGCCAACCGACTTACCAATCAGAGACTTCGCCAGCGGTGAGGAAATCGACAGCAGACCCGCCTTGATGTCCGCCTCATGCACACCAACGATCTGATAGGAGGCCTCCTTTTCGGTCTCCTCATCGATCAGCTGAACCCGCGCACCGAACTTCACCTGGTCGCCCGACAGCTTCGAAGGATCGATCACTTCCGCCGTGGAAACAATCTCCTCCAGCTCCATCACACGCCCCTCCACAAAGGACTGACGCTCGCGCGCGGCATGATACTCCGCGTTCTCCGACAGATCGCCGTGCTCGCGCGCCTCGGCAATGGCCCGGATAATCGCCGGGCGCTCCTCGCTTTTGAGTCTGCGCAACTCTTCCTCAAGTCGCTGCAGGCCGGATGCCGTCATCGGAGTTTTCTGCAAGGTGCTTATCCTCGGGAAGTCATAAAGAATTGACCGGGAAGCGGAACCGCCAGCCCGGATAATGAAACACGCAGACAGGCCCCGCGGCGGGATTAAGCCCCGCCGAAAGGCTCTTTGCGCTCAGTACGATCCGTGAAAATAGGACTGAAGCGGCGCAACTTCAAGCGGTCCTTCACGCATGGCGCTGATCGCATGCGTCGCCGCCCGCGCTCCCGCCATCGTCGTGTAGTGCGGAATGCCCATCGTCAGCGCCGAACGCCGGATGTCATAGCTGTCCTGAACAGCCTGAGCCCCCTGCGCCGTATTGATCACCATCTGAACCTCGCCGGACCGGATCGCATCCACACAATGCGGACGACCCTCCAGCACCTTGTTCACGACCTGCACCTTAACCCCGGCCTCACGCAGCCGCTCCGCCGTGCCCCGCGTCGCCATGATGGTAAAGCCCATCTCCGCCAGCTGACGCCCGATCCGCGGCAGCTGCGCCTTGTCCCCGTCGCGCACCGACAGAAACACCGTCCCCGAAAGCGGCAGCTTCACACCCGCCGCCAGCTGAGATTTCGCAAACGCCCGCTCGAATGACGTGTCCAGTCCCATCACCTCGCCCGTCGAACGCATCTCCGGCCCAAGGATGACATCCACATCCTGGAAACGATTGAACGGGAACACCGCCTCCTTCACCGCCACATGCGGCACAACAGCCCGGTCATCCAGCGTGAATTCGCCCAGCTTCGCCCCGGCCATCACCCGCGCCCCGATCTTCGCCACCGGGACCCCCGTCGCCTTGGCGACAAACGGCACCGTGCGCGACGCCCGCGGATTGACCTCCAGAACGTAAATATCGTCGCCCTTCATCGCATACTGAACATTCATCAGCCCGACGATGCCCAGCTCCAGCGCCATCGCCTCCGTCTGCGCCTTCAGCTCCGCCACAATCGCCGGAGACAGCGTGTAAGGCGGCAGCGCACAGGCGGAGTCACCGGAATGAATACCGGCCTCCTCAATATGCTCCAGCACCCCCGCCACATACACGGACTCACCGTCCGCGATGCAGTCCACATCCGCCTCGATCGCATCGTTCAGATAATGATCGATCAGCACCGGCCCGGACGACACTTCCGGCCCCGCCGCAGCCAGAACCACCTTCAGATAACGCTGCAGACTGGCCCGGTCATAAACGATCTCCATCGCCCGGCCGCCCAGCACGTAGGACGGACGCACCACCACCGGATACCCGACCTGCTCCGCCACGTCCTCGGCCTCAGCCGCCGACCGCGCAATCCCGTTCCTCGGCTGCCGCAGCCCCAGCTTGTGCAGCAGCGCCTGAAACCGCTCGCGATCCTCCGCCCGGTCAATCGCATCCGCCGGCGTGCCCAGCAGCGGAATCCCCGCTTCCTCCAGCGCCCGCGACAGCTTCAGCGGCGTCTGGCCGCCATACTGAACGATGCAGCCCAGAATCTCGCCCCGCGACTGCTCCAGCCGGATCAGCGCTCCCACATCCTCCGCCGTCAGCGGCTCGAAATACAGCCGGTCCGACGTGTCATAATCCGTGGAAACCGTCTCCGGATTGCAGTTGACCATGATCGTCTCGATCCCGGCCTCACGCAGCGCATAGGCCGCATGAACACAGCAGTAATCGAACTCGATCCCCTGGCCGATCCGGTTCGGCCCGCCCCCCAGAATGACGACTTTCTTCGCTCCCGTCGGACCGGACTCACACACCGGCGCCCCGAACCCGCCCTCATAGGTCGAATACATATACGGCGTCGCCGAAGCGAACTCGCCCGCACAGGTGTCGATCCGCTTGTAAACCGGCAACACCCCCGCCGCCTCGCGCAGCGCCCGCACCTCGGACGCCTGCGTCCCCGAAAGCCGCGCCAGCTGCACATCGGAGAACCCCATCGCCTTCAGACGACGCAGCTCCCGCGCGTCCTCCGGCAGTCCGTGATCCAGCAGATGCTTCTCCGCCTGAACAATCTTCTCCAGCTCCCGCAGGAACCACGGCTCGAACCGGCACGCCCCGGCAATCTCCTCAACCGAAAGCCCCGCCCGCAATGCCTGCGCCGCCATCAGAATCCGCTCCGGACGCGGCTGCGACAGCGCCGCCCGATACGCATCCGGCCCGCCATCGCCCGGTGCCTCAACCGGATCGAGCCCCGCCAGCCCGGTCTCCATCGACCGCAGCCCCTTCTGCAGCGCCTCCGGAAAAGACCGCCCGATCGCCATCGCCTCGCCAACCGACTTCATCGAGGTCGAAAGCAGGGCAGGGGTTCCAGGAAACTTCTCGAACGTGAAACGCGGAATCTTCACGACCACATAATCGATCGTCGGCTCGAACGAAGCCGGCGTCGAGCCGGTAATGTCGTTCGCCAGTTCGTCCAGCGTGTACCCCACCGCCAGCTTCGCCGCGATCTTCGCAATCGGAAACCCCGTCGCCTTTGACGCCAGCGCCGACGACCGCGACACTCGCGGATTCATCTCGATCACCACCATGCGCCCGTCCTTCGGATTCACGCCGAACTGCACGTTCGATCCGCCCGTCTCAACCCCGATCGCCCGCAGACATGCGATCGAAGCATCGCGCATCCGCTGATACTCCTTGTCCGTCAGGGTGAGGGCAGGGGCCACGGTAATGGAATCCCCCGTATGCACCCCCATCGGATCGATGTTCTCAATCGAACAGACAATGATGCAGTTATCCGCCCTGTCGCGGACAACCTCCATCTCAAACTCTTTCCACCCGAGAACGGATTCCTCGATCAGAACCTCCGTCGTCGGCGACGCATCCAGACCGGACATGACGATCTGATCGAACTCTTCCTTATTATAGGCAATCCCGCCCCCGGACCCGCCCATCGTGAAGGACGGCCGGATCACCGTCGGCAGCCCGATCTCCTTCAGCGCCGTCCGCGCCTCTTCCAGCGTATGCGCGATCAGACTTTTCGGACTTTCGATCCCGATCGCATCCATCGCCTCACGGAATTTCTGCCGGTCCTCAGCCCGGTCGATCACATCCGCCTTCGCACCGATCAGCTCAACGCCGTGCTTCTGCAAAAACCCCGACGCATCCAGCGCCATCGCCGCATTCAGCGCCGTCTGCCCGCCCATCGTCGGCAGCACCGCATCCGGCTTCTCCTTCAGAATGATCCGCTCGACAAACTCCGGCGTGATCGGCTCGACATAGGTCGCATCCGCCAGCCCCGGATCGGTCATGATCGTCGCCGGATTGGAGTTCAGCAGAATAACCCGGTAGCCCTCCTCCTTCAGCGCCTTGCACGCCTGAGCCCCCGAATAGTCAAACTCGCAGGCCTGGCCGATCACGATCGGGCCGGCGCCAATAATCAGAATGGAGCGAATGTCAGTCCGTTTAGGCATGGATCGTCTCAGTCCTCTGCGTCGGCCGGGTCGGAACCCATGGCTTTGATGCGATGAAGGTAGTTCTCAAAAAGCGGGACGGTAAAAGCAATGTCACCATGCGCCGGGCTGTAGATCATGCCCTTGCGGATCAGCGCATTGCGAAGCGGCGCCACCGCCTGCGTCCGCGAGCCCATCTGCGCGGCAATCGCCCCCGAACGATGCGCCCCCGGCCCAAGCTCGGACATCGCCTGACAGTACAGACGCTCACGCGGCGTCAGCCGCTCATAACGCATACGGAAAAATCCGGCATCCAGCGACGTCAGAGACACCTCTGTCGCCACCTGAATGTCCCCCGCCAGAATGGTCTCCCCATGCGCCACATTCCACGCATGATAAGCCCATTCCTGCAGAAAATACGGATAGCCCTGCGTGATCCGCAGAACCTCGGCCACCGCTTCAGGCGTGAAATTCACCCCCTCACGCTCCGCCGGCGTCCGCAACGCGTCAGCGGACTCCTCCTCCGAAAGCGGCCCCAGTTCCGGAAAAGAAAAGAGCCGCTCGGAATAAGACCGCGACTGCCCCGTCAGCGCCACCACATGCGGCAGCCCCGCGCCCGCCAGCACCACCGGCAATCCTTCGCGCATCACGCGATGCATCGCCATGATCAGCGCGCCCATATCCTTCTCGGAAAGATACTGGATCTCATCAATAAAGATCGCCACACCCGTCTTACGGGACTGCGCCGCATGACCCAGCGCCGACACCATGTCCGGAAGATCGCTTTCCAGATCGCCGCTATCCGCCGTACCCCTCTCGGGATCGACGTCCAGCTCGATCATCAGCCCCAGCGGGTGATGAATCCGCAGTCCCCCGGCAAAACTTTTCAGAACCCGCAACCCGCGCTTCACCTGCGCCGTCACCGCCCCGAGCCGGTCCAGCTCCAGCATCATCTTCCGGAACGGCGGCGCCAGAAGCTGCCCCAGCGACTTATCCTCATGCGCCTCGACAAAGCACGTCAGATAACCCGCGCTTTCCGCAAGCTGCTGAACCCGCCCCAGAACAACCGTTTTGCCCACCCCGCGAAGCCCGGTCGCAATAAAACTGCGCGCGCTCTTCCCGATCAGCGCCCGCTGCAGCACGACCCCCGCCTGGGTGAACAGCTCCTGCCGCCCCGCCAGCTCAGGCGGGGACGCCCCGGCCCCCGGCACATAAGGATTGCGAATAGGGTCCATGAACCGAGATCAGCCCGCCTTCACGCCCGAAGCCTGCCGCGCGTCGATCATCGCCACGAACCGCTCGAACAGATAGAAACTGTCCGAAGGACCCGGGCTCGCCTCAGGGTGATACTGCACCGAAAAAGCCGGCAGCGTGTTCGACGCAATCCCCTCGTTGGACCTGTCGAACAGGCTCACATGCGTCACCCGAACCTCATTCGGCAGTGACCGTTCATCTACCGCGAACCCGTGATTCTGACTGGTAATCTCCACACGCCCCGTCGCCAGATCCTTCACCGGCTGGTTCGCCCCCCGATGCCCGCGCTCCAGTTTGTAGGTCTTGCCGCCCAGCGCCAGAGCCAGCAACTGATGCCCGAGACAGATCCCGAACACCGGCACACCCGCATCCAGCACACCCCGGATCGCCGGCACCGCATAAGCCGCCGTCGCCGCCGGATCGCCCGGCCCGTTGGAGAGGAAAACTCCCTCAGGCTTCAGCGCCAGAATTTCCTCCGCCGTGGTCGTCGCCGGAACCACCGTCACATCGCAGCCCGCCGTGGCCAGACAGCGCAGAATGTTCCGCTTCGCGCCATAATCGACCGCCACAACCTTTCGCAGCTTCGCCGGCAGCGGCTTCGTCGCCGAAGGCCACTCCCACACACCCTGCGACCAGCCATAGGGCTTCTCACAGGTCACGACCTTCGCCAGATCCATGCCCTCCAGCCCCGGCCAGGCCACCGCCGCCTTCTTCAGCGCCTCAATATCCAGCTTCCCGTCCACGACATGCGCCAGAACCGCCGTCTGCGGCCCTTTGTCACGGATACGAAGCGTCAGCGCCCGCGTGTCCACACCGCAGATCCCCGGAACCCCGCGCTCTTTCAGCCAGGCATCCAGACTCTCCGCCGACCGCCAGTTCGCAGGCTCCGTCAGATCCTGCTTCACCACCAGCCCCCGCGCCGAAACGCGCGCCGCTTCGTCGTCTTCCGCGTTCGTCCCCACATTCCCGATATGCGGAAAGGTGAAGGTGATAATCTGCCCGGCAAAAGACGGGTCCGTCAGCGTCTCCTGATATCCCGTCATCCCCGTCGAGAAGCAGATCTCCCCGATCGCCTCGCCGGTCGCCGGCGCGCCAAAACCCATGCCCCGGAACACCGTGCCGTCCGCCAGAACAAGCGCCGCCGTGGCGCCATCAGGGATTGCGCCGGACACTGCGCCGCTCTGCTCGGACATGATGGAATCCCGCTTCTGGTCATGTGATGAAAATTCAGAGGAAGAGGTCTCCGCGCCGGACGCCCCCGGCTGCAACGCCTCGATCGGAACACCCGCCGCTTTCGCCACAACCGGCCAGTGCTTCGGCGGAATCGCCCGCGCCTGCCGCCACTTGCGAACCGCCTCGGTGCCCACGCCCGTCAGCGACGCGATTTTTTCCGCACCGCCGATGCGCTCAATGATACTATCGACTGACAGAGACATTCCGAATATCCCCCTGATTGCTGACCTCCATATCAGTCCCAATCGTCCGTGGGAAGAAAATTCCCACCATGTGACAGGTGAGGGAAGTGGGAAAAACTTTCTCCCGCCATCCCGCGTCACCCGTCACTCTGTTACCGACCGGAGACCATCATGACCGAGCCCACCTCCCTCCGCGCCCGTATCGCCGACGATACGAAAACCGCCATGAAAGCCGGACAGAAAGACCGCGTCAGCGCACTCCGCATGATCGGCGCGAAAATCAAGGACGCCGACATCGCCGCCCGCACCACCGGCAAGGAACTCAGCGAGGACGACCTGATCGGCACGCTCCGCAGCATGGTCAAATCCCGCACCGACTCCCTGAAAATGTATCTCGAAGGCGGCCGCGAGGACCTCGCCGAAAAAGAGCAGGCCGAAATTACCCTGATCCAGGAATACCTGCCTGCCGAAATGGATGACGCCGCCCTCGAAGCCGCCGTCAAGGCCGCCATCACCGAGACCGGCGCCGCCACCATGAAAGACATGGGCAAAGTCATGGGCGCCCTGAAAGCAAAATTCGGCGCCTCACTCGACCTCGGACGCGCCAATGGTCTGGTCAAAACTACCCTGAACGCAGGCTGAAATCTCTCGCTCAGCCATACTATTTTTCCGGGGCCTGGCCCCGGACCCCTGTACAGAACGCACCCCCCTGATCCCGCCGGCTCAGAATTACATCAGCCGCCCAGCCGGATTCATGACGCCTCAGGTCACCGGTAAAAATCAATTATACTGCCGGAAAACCAGGAGACTGTTTCAAAAGCCTCAAAGGGACAAAAACCTTTCAAAACAAACGGATAATATTACGTTTTCTATGTCCCGCTCGTCTGTTCGCCTCAGCCAGCCTTCAAAAGAATCTCACAACAAACCTTTGATAAAAAAATAAAAGTTTTTGGGTGCCGCCTTTTTTCAAAAAGGCGGCGTCTTCTGAAGCTTCTCCAGAAACCTCTCGATAATTCAAAGAAGAGTTCAAAAGCAGGATCCTGAAACAGATTCCAGATGTTTTCAGGCTCCATGACCGCCCCCCCCGGAAGCAACCACCGGCAACCAGGCCTTCCGCAAACTTTACCGGTCATCAAAGCCGCCATCCCCGCTCACAACCGCAAACGGAACGCCTCACACACAAAAACAGACAGGCAACTCATGACCGCTGCACGCGTCCTGTTCACTGTCACGACAGAAACAGGACGCTTCCCCATGAAAGCACTGACCTGGCAGAAAAAGGGTAAGATCACATGCGAAAGCGTGCCTGACCCGATCATCCTCGACGGACGCGACGCCATCATCAAAGTGACGGCCTGCGCCATCTGCGGCTCCGACCTCCATCTCATGGACGGGCTGATGCCCACCATGCAGTGCGGTGACATTCTCGGCCATGAAACCATGGGTGAAGTCGTCGAAGTCGGCCGCGACAACAAACGTCTTTCCGTCGGCGACCGTGTCGTCGTCCCGTTCACCATCTCCTGCGGCGAATGCCGTCAGTGCAGATGGGAAAACTGGAGCTGCTGCGAACGGACAAACCCGAACGGGAAACAGCAGGCCGAAACCTTCGGCTACCCGCTCGCCGGCCTTTTCGGTTACTCTCACATCACCGGCGGCTTCGCCGGCGGACAGGCGGAATATCTGCGTGTCCCCTATGCCGATGTCGGCCCGATCGTGGTTCCTGAAGACCTCAGCGACGAACAGGTCCTTTTCCTGTCAGACATCTTCCCAACCGGCTATCAGGCCGCCGAATACTGCGAAATCACGCCGGAAGCCGAAAAGACCATCGCCATCTGGGGCTGCGGCCCGGTCGGTCAGATGGCCATCCGCTCCTGCTTCCTCCTCGGCGCCCGACGCGTCATCGCCATCGATGAAGTCCCCGAACGCCTGGCCATGGCCCGCGAAGGCGGCGCGGAAACCATCGACTTCCGCACCCATAATATTCAGGAAACCCTCATCGAAATGACGGACGGGCAGGGACCGGACGCCGTCATCGAGGCCGTCGGCATGGAAGCCCACGGCGCGGACACCACAGCACAGAAAATCGGCTCGGCTGTGATGTCGGCGGCAACGCTCGAACGCCCGTTCGCCCTCAACCAGGCCATTCTCGGATGCCGTCCCGGCGGAATTGTCTCAATGCCAGGCGTTTACGCCGGCGCCCTGGGACCGGTGATGATCGGCGCTCTCATGAACAAGGGCCTGACCCTGCGCACAGGACAGACGCGCGTCCAGAAATATCTCGCGCCTCTGCTCGAACGTATCCGGAAAGGCGAAATCGATCCTTCCTTTGTCATCAGCCACCGTTCCGCCAGTCTCGAAGACGGTCCTGAACTTTACAAAAAATTCCGCGACAAAACCGATTACTGCACAAAAGTCGTCTTCAGACCCCATGGTGTCGCAGCATAAGATAATCGTCCCCGTACCCGGCAAAATGCAGCGACCACGTTCCGTCCGGAAATAAAAGAATTCAGAAATATTCTGTTCTCAGAAGAAAAACCTGTCCACTTTCCTGAAATAAACAATCCGGCTCGCCCGGACCGGTTGCGGGTCAGACAATCAGTCAGCCCGCGCCGGAATAAGCCTCATCATTTCCTATCCGGCTTTTTCTTATCAGCATGATCTGAAACCCGCCATGAAATTTCCGGTGGAAAACCGATCAGCGAATTACCTGCCTGACGGGAAGACGCCTTCAGGCTCCATCTTCTCCCGTCCGGGCCACCGAAGAAATCCCTCACACAGGTCGTCCCGTCACATCACCCTGAAAAAACAAAACCTTTTTCAAAACTTCCGAACACGGTGCGGCGTTGGGACAGCATCGAATAAGCAAAGGAAAAATATATCATGCCAATTCTGCTCTGGCTTCTCGGGGTGCCACTCCCCCTGATCCTCATCATCTTCCTCTTTTTCCGATGATCGGACCCGCTATGACAAAAGATATTGAGACACCGGCGCTTTTGCGCGCCGGCATATCCTGGCCCGCTGTTTCAGGAGGCGCCTTCGTCGCGGCGGCCGTATCCATTATGCTGATCAGCCTCGGAGCCGGCTTCGGCTTCTCCGCTGTCTCCCCGGAAGCAGGGAATAATCCGTCAGCATTCACATTCACCGTGTGGGCGGCAATCTGGCTGATCGTCGTCCAGTGGATCTCATCGTTTTTCGGCGGCTATCTCGCCGGACGGCTCCGCGCACCACTCCTCTCAGCCCATTCGCGCGAAGTCATGTTCCGCGACACCGCCGGCGGCTTCGTCGCATGGGCCGTCGCCGTCGTCTTTACGGCTGCCATCATCGGCTCCGGCGCTTTTTCCCTCGCGGGAAGCGCCGGCAAAGCCTCAGGACATATCGCTGCGGCTGCCGTTTCAAAAAATACGGATATGCCATCAGGCTATATGCTCGATGCCCTGTTCCGTCCGGCCCAGCCCGACAACGTCACCGGCAATGCCTCAGAAGGCAAAAACCCGGCCCCGGAAGCCGCGCGTATCCTGGCGACAGCAGCCACCGGAAGCATCAGCCCTCAGGACCGCGACTATCTGACAAAACTCGTGGCCGCCCGCACCGGAACCTCCGCGGAGGATGCCGGACAACGTGTCGACCGGGCCATCGCAATGGAAAACGAAGCCATCAGTAAAGCGAAACACGCCGCCGAGCTCGCACGGAAAGCAGCCGCGTCGCTCGCTTTCTACACTTTCTTCTCCATGCTGGTCGGCGCGTTCATCGCCTGTGTCGCAGGCGCCATCGGCGGCCGGCAGCGCGACGCCCTGCAGAGAACTGAAGCGGAGTTCTGAAATCCGAAAAACCCTGACTCTGAAAACCCTGGCGACAGCGGCAACATCCGCTCCGCCAGGTCAGACTCCCGGACCGGATGCAGAGAGCTTTCGCCAGCAGGAGAGCATAGTGGACAGGCCGGTCACCAGCGATATGTCCGCACAGAGTCCGTATCAGAATACCGACCTGCTCCACTTCTGCCGCTCGGAAATAAGATTCGAAAGTGAGATGGTGGGCGTCCGGCTGAGCGCCCTCGTCAACTCACAGTCCTTTCTCGTCATTGCATACGCAACCTCAATGACAACCTCCGCATCCCGCTGGGGAAACGCCCTGTTCCTCCTCATTCCGCCTCTCCTCTCCGCGCTCGGTTTCGTCCTTGCACTCCTCGCCTGGCCTGGAATTCGCGCGGCTTACGCGGCGATCGGGAAATGGGAAGAAAAGGAAGCTGAACTCCACCGCCAAAGTCAGCATCTGTCGGCCTTCTCTCTGGCGTCCAGCGACCCCGACGCCCGGGCAACGCTCCGCCGCGGCCAGGAAGGCGCCCGGTTTGCCCTTTGCGCACCCGGCATCTTCCTCGCCACCTGGTGTCTGTTCGGGTATCTCCCTTTTTATCTCTGTTATTTTCATTAACAGACGCGCCGCTCGTTCACGCCCCCGCAATACATCGCCGTGCACGATCAGCGAATACACCGCCTCATCCGCAAAAAGACCTTTACCCATTCCACTCCAGGTCGCCTCAGATCCAGGCACAAAAAAACCATACTCCCGCCCGGCACAGGGTCCGCGCCATCCCGTTTGCAGAACGCCGCTCCCACCCATAAAAAGAACCCCCACCAAAAGAACCTCACGCCACCTGCACCCGGCCGCCAGCAGAAAAGCCCCCGTTCCGCCCCGCATGAGCACCATCGACGCCGCCTTCCTCGACGAACTCCGGGCCCGCACCCCGATCGCCCCCCTGATCGGCCGCCGCGTGAAGCTCACCCGCTCGGGCCGGAACTGGAAAGGCTGCTGCCCCTTCCACGGCGAAAAAACACCGTCCTTCTACGTCTATGACGACCACTATCACTGCTTCGGCTGCGGCGTGCATGGCGACGTCATCAGCTTCGTCATGCAGCTTGAGGGAAAATCTTTCCCGGAAGCCGTCGAAAACCTCGCCGCCGAAGCCGGCCTCGAAGTCCCGAAAGCCACCCCGCAGGCCCGCGCCCAGGCCGTCCGGGCGAAAACCCTCGGCGACGTGCTCGACGCCGCCCAGCAGCTCTGGACCCACGCCCTTCACGAGCCGGAAGGCCGCCCCGGTCTCGATTACCTCCGCAAACGCGGCCTGACCGACGAGACCATCGCCACCTTCGGTCTCGGCTGGGCCAGCGACCGGCGCGGCGCCCTCGTTTCCGCCATGCGCGAACAGAACATCACCCCGGAAGCCCTCGCCGAAGCCGGCCTGATGAGCACCGATGAGGAAGGCCGCCCGAAAGGCGAACTCTTCTGGGGCCGCGTCACCTTCCCGATCCGCGACCGGAGAGGCGATATCGTCTCCTTCGGCGGCCGCATCCTCGGTGACCGCCAGCCCAAATACCTCAACGGCCCCGAAACCGCGCTCTTCTCCAAACGCCGCCTGCTCTTCGGCCTCGACCGCGCCCGCGCCGCCATCCGCGCCCCCCGCCCGAAAGGCGCCGCCCCCGTCGAAGCCGTCGTCGTCGAAGGCTACATGGACGTCATCGCCCTGCATCAGGCAGGCTTTCCCGGCGCCGTCGCCCCGCTCGGCACCGCCCTGACACCCGAGCAGCTCGAAATCCTCTGGCAGGTCGCCCCCAGCCCCATCCTCTGCTTCGACGGCGACGCCGCCGGCCGCCGCGCCGCCATCAAAGCCGCCGAAACCACCCTCCCGCTGCTCTCCACCGAACGCGGCCTGCGCTTCTGCATGCTTCCGGAAGGCGAGGACCCCGACAGCCTCAGCCGCACAAAAGGCCGCGCCGCCGTCGAACAGCTCTTCGCCGGCGCCCGCCCGCTCGCAGACGTCCTGTTCGACCTCCTCGCCGAGGGCACCCCGCAAAACCCCACCCCCGAACAGCGCGCCACTCTCCGCTCCCGCCTCGTCGAGGCCGCCGGGAAAATCGCCGACAAATCGCTCGCCGGCGAATACCGCTCCTCTCTGCTCGACCGTTTCTTCCAGACCTACCGGGGCAGGAAAGGGGGCAGGCCCGGCAAAAACGGCAACTCCTTCACCCCCTCCGCAGGTCCGTCAGTTCCCTTCGTTCCCCTCGACGCCGGCGCCGCCAAACTCGCTCTGCTCACCGCCCTGGTCCTGCGCTACCCCCGCCTGACCGGCAGCGTCGCCGACGCCTGGTGCCAGCTCGATCTTCCGCAGGACCTCGCCGAACTCCGCAGCGCCATCCTCGACAGCACCGCCTCCGGCACCATGCTCGACGACCATCCCGACGAGGAAACCGCCTTCACCCGCATGATGGACGCCCTCGGCGAGCAGGGCCTCGGAGCCCGGGCCGAAGCCCTGCTCCGTACCGCCTGCCTGAGAAAACCCGGCAGGCAGGTCGATGACGGGCTGATGGAGTCGCCGCCGGAAGTCCGGTGGTGGCATTTCTATGCCGCAACGAATCGCGCCGCCTTCGAGGCCGACATCGCCCGCGATACCGAAGCCTGGACGCGCGAAGGACTGGACCCGGCGCAATGGGACAGGTTGAAACTCCGTCTCGAAGCCCTCGCATCGCTGCGCCGCCTGGAGGACGGCTCTTACTGAAAACCGGCCGGAAACCCGGTGTCGGAAATACGCACGGAAACCGGAACGAAAAGCCGGACAAAAATCTGGTGCGGAAAAAAACCACGGACAGCGCGGAAACGTTTGGCCGTAACGGAACCAGGTCTTGACTTCCGGGCCCGGATCGACCACCTCCACGCTATCAAATTCAAATTGAGTGTATAATTGTACTGCGTTCTCACTTCGGAGAAATGCGGACACGGGGAGATATTCCGGGAATGGCGACAAAGACTGCTGCTGGCACTGCCGCGACATCCGGGGATCAGGACGGCGATACCGCGCTCCTCGATACCCAGTCCGGCGCCGTCAAACGCCTGATCGCCAAAGGTCGTGAGCGCGGTTACATCACCTTCGACGAGCTCAACGCCGTCCTCCCGCAGGACCAGATGTCCTCCGAACAGATCGAGGACGTGATGGCCGTGCTGTCCGAAATGGGCATCCAGGTCGTCGAGAACGAAGACAACGAAGACTCGGACAGCACCGAGGAAAAGGCCGCCGAAACCGAGGACGAGGAAGAAGAGGCCGAAGCCGAGGCGGAAGCCGGCCCGGAAGGCGCGCCGACCCGCGGAAATGTGAGCGAGAACGCCGGCCGCACCGATGATCCCGTCCGCATGTATCTGCGCGAAATGGGCTCGGTCGAACTGCTGTCCCGCGAAGGCGAAATCGCCATCGCCAAGCGCATCGAGGCCGGCCGCGACGAAATGATCGGCGGCCTCTGCGAGAGCCCGCTCACCTTCCGCGCCATCATCTCCTGGCATGAACGCCTCAAGGTCGGCGACATGCTCCTGCGTGACATCGTCGATCTGGAAGCCATGCAGGCCGAAGCCAACGGCCTCGAAGGCGTGCCGGGCGAAGGCGACGACCCGGATGCCGCGGACGCCAAGGCGGACGACACGGACGACACCGAGGAAGCCGAAGGCGGCGAAGGGGAGGGCAGCGGCCTGTCCCTTTCCGCCCTGGAAGAAAAACTCAAGCCCGACATCCTCATCCAGTTCGACGAAATCGAGCCGCTCTACGACCGGCTGCAGAAAATGCAGAACAGCCGTATCGAAGCGCTCGTCGCCGGTGAAGAGACAACCGACAAGATCGAGAAAGCCTATCTCCAGCTCCGCTCCGAACTGGTCGCGAAGGTCGAGCAGGTCCATCTGCACAACAACCGTATCGAGGAACTGGTTATGCAGCTCAAGGAGCTGTTCCAGAACCTCAACATGCTCGAAGGGCGGATGCTTCGCCTCGCGGAAAGCTGCAAGGTGTCGCGCGAAGACTTCCTGATCAAATACCGCCATAACGAAATCGATCCCGGCTGGATGGACATGATCGCCACCCTGCCGGGCAAAGGCTGGAAGAACCTCGTCGCGAAACACGCCGACACCATGGCCGACCTCCGCAGCCAGGTCGCGGAACTCGCCCAGGACACCGGCCTCTCGGTCAGCGAATTCCGCCGCGTCTACGCCACCGTCGCCCGCGGCGAACGCGATTCCGCCCGCGCCAAGAAAGAGATGATCGAGGCCAACCTGCGTCTCGTGATCTCGATCGCCAAGAAATACACCAATCGCGGCCTGCAGTTCCTCGACCTCATCCAGGAAGGCAATATCGGCCTGATGAAGGCGGTCGATAAGTTCGAATACCGGCGCGGCTACAAATTCTCGACCTACGCCACCTGGTGGATCAGACAGGCCATCACCCGCTCGATCGCCGATCAGGCCCGCACCATCCGTATCCCAGTGCACATGATCGAAACGATCAACAAGCTGGTCCGCACCTCGCGCCAGATGCTGCACGAAATCGGACGCGAGCCCGCGCCGGAAGAACTGGCCGAAAAACTTGGCATGCCGCTGGAAAAGGTCCGCAAGGTCCTCAAGATCGCCAAGGAGCCGATCTCCCTCGAAACCCCGATCGGTGACGAGGAAGACAGCCATCTCGGTGACTTCATCGAGGACAAGAGCGCCGTCATCCCGCTCGACGCCGCGATCCAGACCAATCTGCGCGAAGCCACCACCCGCGTCCTCGCCTCCCTCACTCCCCGTGAGGAACGCGTCCTGCGCATGCGCTTCGGCATCGGCATGAACACCGATCACACGCTTGAGGAAGTCGGGCAGCAGTTCAACGTCACCCGCGAACGTATCCGCCAGATCGAAGCCAAGGCCCTGCGCAAACTCAAACACCCGAGCCGCAGCCGTAAACTCCGCTCCTTCCTCGACGACAGCTGAGCCCATGTCAGCCCGGATGACGCCGGCGAACACAACCACCCGGGCAATCGTGGACGTCACCTTCATGGAGATGCGCCATCCGCCCGCCACGCCGGCGCCGCACCTGCCGGCCGGATGGAGCATCACCCACGAGCCCCGTCCGTCCGTCGCGTTCTACCGTGAACTCTATGACCGCGTCGGCCGGGATTACTGCTGGTGGATGCGCCAGGTCCTCCCGGACGCCGAACTCGCCGGCATTCTCGCCGAACCCGGCCGCCGCGTCTTCCTGCTAAGGGAAGGCAAGGATCTCCGGGGTTTCTTCGAACTCGAAAACCAGCCGTGGAACATCATCAACCTGGCCTATTTCGGCCTGTTCCCGGACGCCATCGGACACGGAACCGGCCGCATATTCCTGAGCAACGCCATCGAAATTGCCTGGGCCAGCCGCCCGGCCCGCGTCACGGTCAACACCTGCAACGCCGATCATCCCCGCGCGCTGCCGGCTTATCTCAAAGCCGGGTTCGAAATCCGGAATGTCGTCCGCGAAATCTGGGACATCCCCGACCGCCTCGGTCTCACCATCCCCGATCGCCTGCGCGCCTGACATAGCCGGACCGGAACAAAGGCACTCCCGGACAAGGCTGTTTATGCGCTTTGCAGACACGTCTGGAGCAGGTTTTCGGGGCTTTGCCCCAAACCCCACAAAAGGGCACAGCCCCTTTGATCCTGATCTGTAAAATCAGGCGAGACAGAGCAGGCGTCATGCGCGCAGCACGCCTTATGCGTGCCGACCACCATCAAGGTGGAAGGCAGAGCCCGAAATAGATAAACACCAGAAAAAGCCAGTCGCCATCGCCCTATGCGGAATTCTCAGAGGCTGTTTATAAGCCTTAAATGCACAAAAATTCTTACGTCAAACTGATAATGTTATGTTTTTTAAGACCCACTTACCTCGCCATTCCAGTTTTCAAAAAGACGGCATTCCCTGAATCTCTCCCAAAAAAGCGTCACCAGAAACATCTTTATAATTTAAAGGATATTTCACAAGCAGGCCTTTGAAACAGACACTTATTTCTGAACGGCGATCAGCGCCATCATCGGCCGGTCCATCTCATCACACAGCGCCGGCATCTCCTCCAGCTGCGCCGCCGTCGGCGACCATTCCTGAAGCTCGCGAAACGTAAACCCCGACGCCACCAGCGTGTTCAGCGTCGTGGCCAGAGTCCGGTGCTGCTTGACGACACCCTTCGCCAGCCAGTCCGTCCTGCGCTCCCCCTCCACCGCGTAATGATCGACAGGCCAGCTCCGCCCGTCCTCCCGCATCACCCAGTCCAGTCTTCGGGACGCCATGTAAATGGGATGCTCAATAGTGAATACAAAATGAGCCCCCGGCGTGAGAGCCCGGAACACCATGCGAACCAGCCTGCCGAAATCGACAATGTAGTGAAAAACCAGAGAACTGTAGGCAAAGTCGAACGCCCCCGCCGGCAGCTCCAGCGATTCAAGATCAGCCGTCACATATTCAACCGCTGCATCGCGTGTCTCCGCCTTCGCCCGCGCCAGCATGTTCTCCGACAGATCCACGCCAAGCACATGCGCCGCTCCATGCGTCCGCGCCCATCGGGAAAACCATCCAAACCCGCACCCCAGATCAGCGACACGCCGCCCCGCCAGATCCGGAAGCATCGCCCGGATCGCCGCCCATTCCGGCGCCCCGTCAAGCCCGTGAACCGAACGGCCAAGCTGGCTGTACCCCGCAAAGAATTCAGCCGTATCATAAATGTTCTGCGCCATTTCTCTCTCCGTCGGAGCACCGGTGAACAGGGCAGGGAAGGAACAGGGAAGGAACAGGACAGAAAAGCAGCCCGGCCGGAACCCATATCCGCCACGATCCGGGATGCTATGCGCGGCCGCTCCGCCATTCAATGCCGGTCCGCAACAAACCGGCACATCACCACTTCATCAGCCTCTCCGGTCCGGACCGTTCCGTTCTCCAAAGAAACGAAAAAAGCTTTTATCAGAATAAATAATTCCCATTACAGACAGACCACGCGACCCGCCCGGACAAAAGCGTTCAGCCGGATTCAGAATGTAAAACACCTCCGGCCGGCCTGAAGACGCACCCGCAACCACACCGGCAAAAATATATTCCGGAACAGGAAAAAATCAGGACAGCAAGAGCATCTCCGCTGTTCCCTCACTCCCGGCCGTACTCTATCCGTCATCCCGGCACACTGGCCGTGCGTAAGAAGAGATCATGACCCGATTTGCTATGAAAACCCCGCTCAGTAATCGCAAAGCCGTCATCATCGCCATAGCGGCCTGTGTCCTGATCAGTTTTCTGCGCTGGCCCGAGCTTCTGCTCGACGCTCAGTTCTGGGGCGAGGACGGCTGGTACTGGTGGCCCGAAGCGCGTGCATTCGGTTTTAGCAGCCTCCTGCTGCCCCATACAGGATACTTCCAGACAGACGCCCGCATGGTCGCCCTGCTGGCCAGCCCGTTTCCCCTTTCCCGGGGACCAACACTCTTCGCGCTGGCCGCTCTGATATTTGACGTCATGCCAGCCGCCTTCCTCATCTCAGGCCGCTGCGCCAGTCTCTGTCCGTCGCTCCCGCTCCGTATATTCATCGGATTTCTCTGGTGCGCCATGCCCAACACATGGGAGGTCCACGGCAATCTTACGAACAGCCAGTGGCATCTCGCGGTCCTTTCTCTCCTCATTCTCATGTCCGCAACTCCCGCAACAAAAGCCGGACTGACGTTCGATACGGTCATGCTCGCACTCGGCTGCGTCAGCGGACCATTCTGTATCTTCCTGGCGCCTGTCAGCGCAATCCTGGCATGGCGGCACCCCTCCGGCACCAGACTGGCAAGACTTGCCATCGTCATGGCGGGCGCGCTCATCCAGATCAGCGCACTTTCCATGGGCGCGCGCAGCGCCATGCCCAGTCTTGGAGCGACGCCGATCAGTTTCATCAGACTGATGGCCGGACAGGTTTTCCTGGCTCCCCTCGTCGGGCACCGGCATCTGCCACAGTGGTACGCCACCGGACCATGGCGAAGCGGTCTTCTGCCCTGGATCGCAGCCCTCACCGGTTTCTGGCTGTGTATCGACGCCGCGCGGCGCTGGCCCGTCATCCGTCTGGCCGGACTGTTCACCCTTCTGACGCTGTGCGCCAGCCTGTCGCACCCGGTTCCCGGCGACGATGGCAGCCCCGTCTGGGTCAGCATGCGCAACCTTGACAGCAATATGCGCTATCTTTTTCTGCCGCTCGTCTTCTGGATGACAGTCCTCGCCGTAACGACCTTCGCCGCACCACGCGGATGGGCAAAAGGCGTCGCCACCGGCGCCCTGCTGGTCAGCCTGTTCTCCGGTATCCCGAGAGACTGGCGCTTCCCGGCCGTTCCCGACCGTCATTTCTATGATATTGCCCGCGAATACGATAAAGCCCCGCCGGGAACCCGGTTCGTTATTCCGGTCCGTCCGGGCAGGCAGGCCGTTTACATAAAGTAAAACCCATCCTCTGCTTGCTTTCCCGCTCCATTCGTGCTTGATGCCGCTTCTTCCCTGCCGGGCGCGCGGCATCGCTCCCGGCTATACCCGTCGCGCAACATGGTTCCGGCTCAGCCGCCAGAACAGCGCACCATCGCGGAACGGTCCGCAATGGTCTGGGTTGAAGCAATCCGGAGGGACACACAGTGCCACTGTACGAAACCGTGCTCATCGCACGTAACGATATCAACCAGCAGCAGGTTGAAGCCATCGCCGAAGGTATCAAAACGTACCTCGAAGGCGAGAACGGCTCCATCAAAAAGCAGGAATACTGGGGCCTTCGCTCCCTGGCATACCGCATCAAGAAGAACCGCAAGGGCCATTACATGCTCCTCGGTCTCGATGCGTCCGCGCCGGCCCTGAAGGAAGTCGAGCGTCAGCTCGCCCTGAACGAAGACGTGCTCCGCGTCCTCACTCTGCGCGTCGAGGAAATCGACGAGGCTCCGTCTCCGGTTCTGTCCCGCAAGGGCGATGACCGCGGCGACCGTGGCGATCGCGGCAACTTCCGTGGCCCGAAGCCGTCCGGCCGGTTCGAGAGCGGCCGTTCGCGCCGTTCCTATGACGACCGCGAGGAATATCGCGCTCGTGACGAAAACCCCGAGCCGAAAGCGGAGTAAGGTCAGATGTCCGACACAACCGAAGTCAATCCAGCCGGCCGCCGCACCGCCGTCGGCGCGCGTCGTCCGTTCTACCGTCGTCGCAAGGCATGCCCGTTCTCCGGTCCCAACGCGCCGAAGATCGATTACAAGGACGTCCGTCTGCTCAGCCGGTTCCTGTCCGAGCGCGGCAAGATCGTCCCGAGCCGTATCACCGCGGTATCCGCGAAGAAGCAGCGCGAACTAGCCCAGGCCATCAAGCGCGCCCGTTTCCTCGCCCTGCTGCCCTACGTCGTAGGCTGAGGAGAGGCATATCATGGCTGCTACAGAAGTAATCCTCCTTCAGCGCGTTGAGCATCTGGGCCAGATGGGCGACCTCGTGAAGGTGAAACCGGGCTATGCCCGTAACTTCCTCCTGCCCCAGGGCAAGGCCATCCGCGCGAACGCCGCCAACCGCGAGCGTTTCGAGCGTGAGCGCGCCCAGCTCGAGGCCACCAACATCAAGCGTCGCGAGGAGGCCGAGCGTCTCTCCGAGCGTATGGAAGGCCTCACCGTCGTCCTGATCCGTCAGGCCGGCGACGCAGGCAACCTCTACGGCTCGGTGTCCACCCGCGACATCGCCCTGGCCACCACGGAAGCCGGTCTGACCGTCACCCGTAACCAGGTGTTCCTGCCGCACCCGATCAAGAGCCTGGGGCTGTACGACGTCCGCGTCGACCTGCACCCGGAAGTCTCGATCCATGTGCGCGTCAACGTGGCCCGCTCGGCTGAAGAAGCCGAGCGTCAGGCCAAAGGCGAAGTCATCGGCACCGAAGAAGACGAATACGAGCTTCCCGTTCCCGACGACGCGGAAGACGCCGGGGCGGAAGCCACGGCCGAAGGCGAGACAGCCGCCGTCTGACGGCAGCTTTCCTCCGCAAAGTTACAGAAAACCCCGGAAGAACACTTCCGGGGTTTTTTTATTATCCGGCTTTCCTCCGGGACTTTGCCCCGAACCCCATAAAGGGGCGCGCCCCTTTGATCCCGATTTGTCAAATAACGGAGCCTGTCATGCACAGCACGCTCCCGCGTGAGGCAGGATGGACCCCAGCTCTGAAACCCGCATAACCCGCGGTTCCCCGATAAAATCCGGGTACCGCACCCGGTTACCGCGCCAGCGCCAGCACGCCGTCCAGATCGATACTCCGCTCCAGCACCTCCGCGATCTCATCCAGCGCAGCATTCACCATGATCTCATGATCGACGGCATCGCTCCGCACTCCCATCTGCGCCATCAGCGCGGACCGAAACCCAGGCGCCCCCAGCAGTCCGTGACAATACGTCCCCATCACCCGCCCGTTCCCGCTGACCGCCCCGTCGCTCCGTCCGTCATCCAGCCGCGCAAACGGACGAACATCCCCACGCCACGTCTCTTTCCCCACATGAATTTCATAGCCCAAGAAATCCGCGCCCAGCGCCACACCGGAAACCCGCGTCAGCACCTTATGCCCCGCCAGCTCCGTATCAGTCTCCAGCAATCCCAGCCCCGCCATTTCCTCCGCATCACCCTCAAGCCCCTGCGGATCGGCAATCCGCCGCCCGAGCATCTGATAGCCGCCGCAAATCCCCAGTATCCGGCCACCCTGCCGGTAATGAGCCAGAATATCGACATCCCAGCCCTCCCGGCGCAAAAACTTCATGTCGGTAACAACAGCTTTCGAGCCCGGCAGGACAATCAGCGCCGCATCGGCCGGGATCGGCCGCCCCGGCGGCACCATCGCCACCTCAATCTCAGCTTCATGCCGAAGCGGATCGAGATCGTCGAAATTCGCGATATGCGGCAGGACAGGACACGCCACAATCCGCCGCCGCTCCGATAAAACCGCATCCTTTTCCAGAACAACCGCATCCTCGGCCGGAAGCCGCCGCGCAGCCCCCATCCACGGCACAAGCCCCAGCCCCGTCCAGCCGGTCAGTTCCTCAATCGCCCGATACCCGTCCTGAAAAAGCGCTGCATCCCCACGAAATTTATTGATGATAAACCCACATATCTGCCGGCTGTCCTCCCCGGACAGCACCGCCTTCGTCCCGACCACCGACGCAATAACGCCGCCCCGGTCGATGTCTCCGACAAGGATCACCGGCACATCCGCCGCAAGCGCAAACCCCATATTGGCAATATCGCCATCCCGCAGATTGATCTCCGCCGGAGATCCCGCACCCTCCACGACAACAAGATCGGCATTGTCCCGCAAACGCCTGAAACTGCCGAGCACCTCAGGCAAAAGCGAGCGTCTGTCCTCACGGAAACGGTCCGAATGCAGCATCCCGCACATCTGGCCATGCACGATCAGCTGCGACGACCTGTCACTCTGCGGCTTCAGCAATACCGGATTCATGTCCACAACCGGCTCAGCCCGCGCCGCCACAGCCTGAAGCGCCTGCGCCCGCCCGATCTCCCCGCCATCCGCCGTCACCGCCGCATTGTTCGACATGTTCTGAGGCTTGAACGGCGCCACCCGCAGCCCCCGGTTCGCAAACGCCCGGCACAGCCCGGCAACAAGAACCGACTTGCCAACATCAGAACCCGTGCCCTGAACCATGATCGCAACCATCGATCCCACATCTCCGTCTCATCGCGATGGCAGCTTTTTGTCTGCAATCTTCTTCCGCGGGTCTCCTGTGGACCCCACCAGGCTGTTCACCCTGATCCGCCAGCCGGGCGAAGCAGATAATGCCTGCGACCCAATGTCCACCCGCGACATCGCCCTGACCATCACGAAAGCCGCCTCATCACCGTTCGGGACAGGAGTTCCTGCCACACCCGATCATAAGCCTGGGTCCGGATAACCTCCGCGCCGATCTGCACCCGGAAGTCCCGATCTGCATACGCGTGAACGTCGTTCACTCGGCTGAAGAAACCGGACGCCAGACCAAAGGCGAAACAGCCACCATCTGACGCCATCTCACCTCTGCAAAGTAAAAAACCATCGCATCGTCATCAGCAGGGCAGGGGAGCCAGAGCAAGAACCAGGCATAATCGTTTGCCCCGGTGTCAGGAACCGGGACGTCTCTCAACCAGCCCGGATAACACCCTGCGAACCGTCAGGACCGCTGTACGGCAATCCTGGCTCCGACAGCATTCAGACAGGCAGAAATTTTCGTCCTTGACCATTTCTGCAAAGGCATTTCGAGAAGTCTGTAACTCAGAGCAGACATCATTACGGTTACCACCGCCGCCAGGAAGGTTCCGGAATAAGGCCCCACCGCATGCAGAACACCGGATTTTCCGAGCCAGTAATAAACAGGGATATGCAGAAGATACACAGAGAAACTTATCGCTCCCAGAAAAACCATTGCCCGATTTCCGAAAACAAAATCCCCAAATCTGCTTTCATATGACAGACACATCACAATGAACCCTGTCACCAGAACGCGCAGGATATTCCCATAAAATACCGAATACGATGGATCCAGCGCCCGGTTAAATGTGGTTCGTCCAAAAAGATCACCGTAATGATAGTTAAACAATATAACCAGTAACAACAAAAATCCCACACAACCAACAATGTTTACCGAAAGGTTATTTAAATTTTTTAGTTTTCCGAATCTTAAAAATGAAAATAAAATCCCTGTTGAAAATATATGAAATTTTGATGTGAAAATAACTCCGGGGATATGCCGCATTGTCATAATCCCAAAACACGAAACGATAAAAAGAAACGAAAAACATATTATTTTATTTTCGAATCTATTGAACAGGAACCATATAAATATAAAAACAAAATAGAACTGAAACTCAGGCCCTATGGACCAGAAAACGGAAGCGCTCCCGTTAAATGTTAATAATCTCACAAGCTGAACATCTGTAATATTATAGATAAAATCATGATCAATTGTTTTATATATAAAAAACCCGCATAGAACTATTATATAATAAATAGGAACAATTCGCGCAATTCGCGCTGATATGTATCTGGAAACCGTATGCCCGTTAAAAGGCTGCGCAAGATACAGTGTGCCCATCAGAAATCCGCTCAGCGCGAAAAAAATCAGCACACCATAATGACTGACAGAAGGCGCAAGAAACGACGCACACCCGAATTCAGGCGCATGCCCCGACAGGACCATCAGCGCCGCGAGGCCACGCAAACCATCCAGAGCAGGCATATGTTTTCGCGTCGGAGAAAAACTGTCTGCCATAATTCACTCATCTTTTTTTAAAATGCCATTTCCCTTATGTCATCTTAACGACTGATCCGGAACCTTGTTTACCGTCCGGTACCATGAAATATCCGGCGCAGATGAGTAAAGTATCGATGAGGAAAATAAAATTATGAACAAGCCACTCGATTACATCCTCAGAAAGTTCATCTCAGCCGGATCTCTGGACGTCACCTTCGCCAACGGAAAAACGTCACATTATCAGGGCACCACACCCGGCCCCCACGCCGCCATGCGTCTGACAACACCCGCCGCCGAGCGCAGCCTTCTCCTCAATCCCGGCCTCGGCTTCGGTGAATCCTGGATGGACGGCAGCATCACCCCCCTGAACTGCACCCTCTACGACCTGCTCCACGTCCTCATGCTCAACGCCATGAATCCAGCCGGCCATATCGGTGAATCTCTCGCCGCCGCCGCCCGCTATCTCCGCCGGAAAAAAATCCAGTTCAACCCGGAATCCCGCTCCCGCAAAAACGTCGCCCACCATTACGATCTCGGCGAACCGCTCTACGATCTCTTCCTCGATAAAGACCGCCAGTATTCCTGCGCATATTTCCGAACCGGCAATGAAACCCTCGACGAAGCCCAGGAAGCCAAGAAACACCACATCGCCGCCAAACTCCTGCTCAACCGGCCAGATCTTTCCGTCCTCGATATCGGCTGCGGCTGGGGCGGCATGGCGCTTACACTGGCAAAAGATTACGGCGCCACCGTCACCGGCGTCACTCTCTCCACCGAACAGCTCCGCACCGCCCGCGCCCGCGCCGAAGCCGCCGCCCTCTCAGACCGCGTCCGCTTCGAACTGATGGATTACCGCCACGTCAGCACCCAATACGACCGCATCGTCTCCGTCGGCATGTTCGAACATGTCGGTATCGCCCATTACCGGACCTTCTTCGAAAAAATCCGCGACTGCCTCACCGAAGACGGCGTCGCCCTGATCCACTCCATCGGCCGCAACGACGGCCCCGGAACCACCAACCCCTGGATCGACAAATACATCTTCCCCGGCGGTTACTCGCCCTGTCTCAGCGAAACCTTCGCCGCCATCGAACCCACCGGCCTGTGGGTCACGGACTGCGAAATCCTCCGCCTCCATTACGCGAAAACCATCGCCATCTGGCGCGACCGCTTCGCAAAAAACCGCGACAAAGCCAAAGCCCTCTACGACGAACGCTTCTGCCGCATGTTCGAGTTCTACCTCGCCGGCGCCGAACTCTCCTTCCGCGTCCAGGGCCACATGAACTTCCAGCTTCAGCTCACCCGCAGCCAGACCGCCGTCCCTCTGACCCGCGACTACATCACCGGGGCCGAAAACCGCGCCTGACCCCGAACAGGCGAAACAGTTTTTCGGACCCTTATCCCGAAACCCATGAAGGATCGTGCTCCGAAATCAAAAAGAGACGCTCCCAAAAGGATCACCTGCGGACAGAAACCCCGCCGGAAAATTCCGGCGGACCTCCCGTAAACCCGAAAAAAATCAGCTAAACGAAAGCTTATTTCAGCCAGGAAGCATCCCAGGCGCCGTATAACCGGCAGAACCAAATCCCCCGGCCTCTTACGCTGTCAGAACTCCGCCCTCTGCCGTGCCTTCCCCATCAATCCATTTCCCCACGGCAGCAAAAGCCCCGCCGCAGTCACACGGCTTCATGCGGCAGCCCGAAAACCTCCACCTGATCGAAATGCAGATAAGTCCGGCTCAGGATCGTAATCCTGACAAAGCGACCACACACCGGGACAGACGCCACCCAGCGATAAGGCGTTCCGTCAGCCCCGCCGGGCGGCACACCCCCGAAATCATGCCGATGAACCTCGGAAAACCTGACACCGTCATCCGAGACCGTAATCGAAATCGCGCTGCAGCGCGCCGCGACCGCCGGATGGTCGATCCTGTTGTAAATCCTGACCTCGTTAATATCGCACAGGCCGCCAAAATCCGTCTGCCACCACGGATTGTCCTCCTCTGCCGTATGACACTGATAAATCCCGGTCAGATACCCGCTCACAGCCCCTTCCGCCGTGCGCGTCCTGCCTTCGTCGTGCGGATACACCGAACTCTGCGAAGCCTGTCCCGTCCGCGACAGATTCACCCCGAAACCCTCATCCCGGAAAATCAACGGCGAAACAGTCCGGCCCATATCCGGAATCACCGTCGGACTTAACGCCCCGCTCTCGAATTTCCCGATGCAGGACAAAATGGAGCGCCCGAACGCCTCCACATCCCGTATCCGGCAGACCAGCGAAAAAGAGTCAGTCCGCCCGGTCTGCTCCAGATCATCGCTGAACAGATGCAGCACCCGGTTCGAACCGTAAGCATCCAGCAGCAGCTGATTGCTCGACGCATAACAGTCCCGGTTGATCAGGATAATATCCCTGCCGTCAAAAAAATTGCAGAGATGAAAAGAAGAACTCGAAAACCCGATAAACTTTCCATGCGTGGCCCAGAATTGCAGCTGCTCCTCAAACTGGAACTGCTCCGGCGCCACGCATTTCACACCGTTCTTTTCCAGAAACTCACACAGCGCATCCTCGTTTTCGACAGAGAACACACCCCGTCTCACCAGATGCTTCGTAATATAAACAAAAGATTCGGAAGCCTCGTCGGAAAAAGGGTAAATACTCCTCACCGACTGGTTATAGCGCTCGCTGACCGAGTAATTCTCATTCAGTGCACGCTCGGCAATATAAATCGAAGAAAACACACACGGAGCGTCCACGCGGATCAGCCGGTCCGGCGTCAGACCCAGACGGCCGAAAATCTTCGCGATAAACTCCTGCTGAAACAGGTCTTCAGCCGGCGGCCCGTAATAAGCAATCCTCACAGAAGCGGGGACCCGATCCAGCGCCCAGATACGGCTCAGTGAACTCAGAAGAAAATGCCCGAAATGTCCGAAAATCTCCCCGAGCCAGAAACACATTTCCTCAACGCGACGCACACGACTGACATTCACCGTCGCCGTCACATCAGACCCGAGAAGACGATACCCGTCAGCCCCTCTGAAGAACGCCGAGTCAGAAATGATCTGCCCGTTCTCCTTATAAAGAGCATTCTGCTGCATCAGAACATTTCTGTATAAAGCGAAACTCAGGTCAGACCCCGTGGGAACAGCATATCCATAAAGTCTGGTCGTTTTCCTGAGCGCCATGACCCGTTCCCTGATAAAACAAACTCAGATCCGGCGTGACCGCGGACGGAAAACAGTCCGCGCTCCGGCTCACCGCACCCCGATCCTGCGAACGATGTTCATATCCACATCCCGCCCACCACGAAAGACCACCCGGTCACAGACCGAAACCATGCCCGGAAGGCGCTGTCTCATGCGAAAATACCCCGTCTCAAAAGTGTATCGCCTCCTTGAGCCCGGCCCCGTCGTCCTGGTCACAACCCGCCCGAAAAACGGCCCGCCCAATGTCATGACCATGGGCTTTCACATGGTCATTCAGCACGACAGGCCGCCTCTGATCGGCTGCATCATCGGACCATGGGATCACAGCTACACAGCACTGAGGGACACCGGCGAATGCGTCATCGCCATCCCCGGCGCCGATCTTGCGGAAAAAATGGTCGATATCGGCAACTGCTCCGGTCAGAACACCGATAAATTCACCCGCTTCGGCTTCACGCAGTCAAAGGCGAAAACCGTCAGCGCACCCCTCATCGCGGACTGCCTCGCCAACATCGAATGCCACGTATCCGACACAACAATGGTCGAACGCCTCAGTCTCTGGATACTCGAACCCCGCGCCGCCTGGATCAGCCCCGACCGTCCCGAACAGCGCACACTCCATCACCGGGGCGACGGCACCTTCACCATCGACGGCCCGGTCATCAACCTCCAGGATCGCATGATCCTGTGGAAACAGTTCCAGGACTAAAGAGACCCGCCGCCAGCCCGCTCTCCCCGCAGCCGCGCCATCCCCCGCGACGACCCGAAGCGCCACATCAGATGCGCCACCGCCATCAGCACCGGCCCGGCGAACAGACCCACCAGTCCCCAGGTCTCCAGCCCGCCCAGAATCCCCAGCAGAACCCAGACAAACGGCAGCCGGATCGACCCGCCAATCAGCACCGGCCGGATAAAATGATCCGCCAGGAACAGAACCAGCATCCCGAACACACCCACAGCCACCGCCGCGCCCACACTGCCCTTCATCAGGATCAGAAGCACCGCGATCAGCACCGCAAACCCGCCCAGCATCGGAATCATCGAGGCCACCGCCGTCAGAATCCCAAGCAGAACCGGCTGCGGCGCCCCGGCGATCACATAGGAGACACCGATCAGCAGGCCCTCGCCAAGCCCGACCAGCACCAGCCCCGCCATCGAGCCGCGCACCGCCCCGACAACCTGCTTCAGAACCATCCCGCCCCGCACGCCCAGCAGCCGGTCCGTCAGAACCGTAATCCGGTCCGTCACCTCACGCCCGCTCCGCAGCAGAAAAAACAGCACCAGCAGCGAGAAGGCGAGCAGAACCGTGCCATTCGCCGCTCCGTGGCCGACATGCTCCGCCGCGTCCAGCGCCTGCTCCGGCCTGAGACGATGCATCAGATCCTGAACACCCTGCGGGTCCGCCAGATTGTCCGCCCACCATTGCCGGGCCTGAGCCCTGCCAAACGGCAGCTCGCCCAGCCAGCCCGGCGCCGCAATCCCGTTCTGACGCACCTGACCGAACCACTGCGTCGCGTCATGCGTCTCCTTCGCCACCTCGGTGCCGATCAGAAGAACCGGCGCCGCAAACGCCACCGCGATCGCCACCACCACTGCCGCCGGAATCAGCGTGTCCGCATGGCGCGGCGACCACCGCCTGCGAACCCACGCCATCATCGGCCAGCACACAATCGCCAGAATCCCGCCCCAGGCCACCGCCAGCCGGAACCGCCCGAGCGTATACAGGGTCAGCACAACAACCAGAACGGCCAGAACACCCTGCGCCCGGACCTGAAACCCTCTCCGGGACGGTTTCACCGGATTGTCAGCCTCATCCGGTGTCTCAGAAAACGCGCCCTCACGGGAAACAGTATCGTCGTGCATATGGCCTTCAGAACAGGAAGAAAGAAAAACCGGAACCCGTCGCGAACAGCAGTCCACGCGAACAGAACCACGACCCGGTCATAACAGGACAGGGCAGGGGACTTCACACCGGATACTTCATCCCGAACGCCTCCGGCCAGAAATCGTTTCCTTCCTTTACCAGACTGGCATCACGACACATCAGGTATTTATTCACACCACGCCCGTCATGACCGCACACAACCAGACCCCTCAGACCCACCCGGCAAATCAGTGCGACAGCGCCGGTATCACCGACAGAAAATAGTCCACCGCCGGCGAAATGGCCGCAACCGGCGTCCGCTCGTTCAGACCATGCGAGAAATTTTCCGACAGCCTGATGAACAGCGGGCTGGCGCCATAGGACGGCACGCCATGCGCGCGAAACCACATGCTGTCCGTCGCGCCGGATTTCATCGCCGGTATCACCGGCAGCCCCGGATAAATCCCGTCAATCGCCTGCGTGATCGCCCCGACCACGTCCGGCCGCATCGGCGAGGCCGGCGTCTCAACAGCACCCTCCGTCACATCCGTCACCCGGACCTGCGGATCGGCCACTACCCGCTCCAGCTCATGCAGAATCTCCTGCCGGGAATGTCCCGGAAACACCCGGCAGTTGATATTCGCCACCGCCCGCTGCGGCAGGGCATTGAGCGCATGACCGCCCCCGATCGTCGTCACCACACAGGTCGTCCCGATCCGCCCCGCCATCGCCGGATCGGCCCTCAGCACCGCAACCGCCTTCGCGTCCGCCGGATCGGCCGCGAAAGCCTTCATCGCCGCGCCCTGCGCCCCCGGCTCCAGCTTCGCCGCCTCCGTGAAATAGGCCCGCGTAATGTCATTCAGCTCCGGCCTGAAATGATACGCCTGAATCCGCAGCAGCGCCGCCGCCAGCCGGTCGATCGCATTGTCCGCCCGCGGCTCGGAGGAATGTCCGCCCGGATTTGTCACCGTCAGCTGAAAATCCAGACAGGTCTTCTCCGCGCCCGCCCAGGCAAAATACTCAGGCTTCCCGCTCCGCTCACCGGTCACGCCGCCCGTGCCGTCGACATTGATCACCAGTTCCGCGTTCGCCAGCCTGTCCGCCAGCGCCGCGCCGGTCCGCATCTCCGTTTCCTCATCGCCGGAAAACGCCAGAACGATCGACCGCTTCGGCCGGTATCCCTGACGCTTCAGCTCCAGAACCGACGCAATCAGCAGCGTGTCATCCAGCTTCATGTCCGTCGCCCCGCGCCCGAACAGATAGCCATCCTCCACCACCGGCGTGAACGGATCGCGCTTCCAGTCCGCCGGCTTCGCCTCCACCACATCCATATGGCCCAGAAACACCAGCGGCTTCAGCGACGGATCGCTCCCGGGCCACGTCGCCGTCATGTAAACCGTGCCACCCAGCGGCGTGATCGCAATGTCCTTCGCCTGAAACCCGCCCGCCAGGAGCGCCGACCGGAACAGTGCCGCCACATCCGCCGTCCTGTTGCCAGGTCCCGCCACAGAGCGCAGCGCAATCGCCTTCTCCGCCAGATCCAGAGCCTGCCCGTCCGCCTGCGGATGAGCCACGACCTCCGCCCGGACCGGAGAGCCGGTCATCACCGGCGCCGCCGTCAGAGCAAGCAAAGTCAGGATTTTACGCATCAGCCCGTCACTCCCGGAACACCATCGGCACCATCCGACGTTTCTTATCAGAAATAATCCGGAAATAAACGCACCCGCCGGCCGCCCCGTCAGGAGACTGTTTCAAATGCCTGTTCGTGAAATGTCCTGTAAATTATAAGGACGTTTCTGGTGAAGCTTTTTCCGGAAAGCTTCAGAAGACGCCGCCTTTTTGAAAAAAGGCGGCACCCAAAAACTTTTTCAAAGATTTATCGCGACAGTGCGCTCTGATCCTGACTGCAGCAAACAGCTGATCGGGACCAGAAAAAACAAAGCAAAATCAGCCTGTTATGAGAATTTCTGTGCATTAAAGGCTTTTGAAACCGTTTCCAAAGTCCGGCCCCTTAATCAGCCTCGTGAAAACGCCGCGATATAATTGACACCGGTATCCCGGCTCTCGCGCCAGTGGTTCCCGAACAGATCCGGCGTCATCCCCGCCATGTCCTGCAGCCGCAATCCGGCCCGCCGCCCGAACCCCGCCAGTTCCGCCGGCGTCACGAACTTCCGCCAGTCATGCGTCCCGACCGGCAACAGACGCATGACATATTCCGCCCCGATCTTGGCAAAGGCAAACGCCCGCGCCGTGCGGTTCATCGTCGAGACAAACACATGCCCCTCCGGCCGGACCAGCACCGCCAGCATCGCCATGAAAGCCGCCGGGTCCGTCACATGCTCGATAATCTCCAGCGCCACCACCGCATCGAACGTCTCTCCCTCAGCCACCAGCGTCTCCGCGCTGCCGACCCGATAGGTGAGGGAACCCGCCGACGCCGGCAGCGGGTTTTCCTTCAGATGCTGCCGCGCGGCCGCAATCCCCTCCGCCGAGGCATCCAGCCCCAGCACGTCATGCCCGGCGGCCGCCAGAGCCTCACTGGCCAGCCCCGCGCCACAGCCCAGATCGAGAACCCGCAGACGCGGCTGCTTCCTGCTCCGCAGCGGCAGATGCCGGTCGATCCAGCCGATCCGCAGCGGATTCATCGCATGCAGCGGCCGCATCGGCCCCGCCGGGTCCCACCATTCCCGCGCAATCGCCCCGAAGCGCGCGATCTCCTCCGCCGAGACGGACCCGCCCCGCGCATCCTGTCCGGCCAGAGCGACATCGTTTCCGGCGACATCACCACCGGCAACACCACCGGCAACAGCGTTTTCACCTGAGGCAGAGTTATAGTCGGGATGCATAAAACGAGGCCTTTCTTCTGCAGTCGCCGCTGGACGTAAGCCGGGCCGAAGGTTATGTCACGCCGCTTGCACGCCTTCGCAATGGCCCGTCCTGCCGAACGCCGCGCCTGTCCGCAACCCCGGACGGACAGAAACCGGCCCGGATGACCTTCCTCCGCCAGGGCTGGCCTGCATGAATTCGGGAACATCCGGCGCACGCAGCAGTCGCGGAGCCCGGATGTGAAGCAACAGGATAAAGGTCGCAGCCAGCGGCCCGGACGGAGTCAGAATAAGACCATGGAGCGTACCGCACCCCGGATCGTCATGAAGTTCGGCGGCACATCCGTCGCCGATCTGGACCGTATCCGCGCCGTAGCCAGAAGGGTTCGCGCCCAGGTCGACGCAGGTTCCGAAGTCACCGTCGTCGTCTCCGCCATGGCCGGCGTCACAAACCGGCTGGTCGGTTACTGCGAGGCCCTGTCGCCCCTGCACGATCCGCGTGAATATGACGCCGTCGTGGCGGCCGGCGAGCAGATCACCAGCGGCCTGCTCGCCATCGCCCTGCAGAGCCTCGGCGTCGCATCCCGCTCCTGGCAGGGCTGGCAGGTTCCAATCCGCACGGATGACGCGCATGGAAAAGCCCGCATCTGTTCGATCGACGGAGAAGGCCTGATCGCCTGCATGCAGTCAGGCCAGGTCCCCGTCATCGCCGGCTTCCAGGGCGTCGACGCCGAAGGGCGCGTCGCAACGCTGGGGCGGGGCGGCTCGGACACCTCCGCCGTCGCCATCGCCGCGGCGGTAAAGGCCGATCGCTGCGACATCTACACGGACGTGGACGGGATCTACACCACCGATCCGCGTATCGTTGCGAAGGCCCGCAAGCTGGATAAAATTACCTACGAGGAAATGCTCGAACTGGCCTCCGTCGGCGCTAAAGTGCTGCAGACACGCAGCGTCGAACTGGCGATGAAAGAACGCGTGCGCGTGCAGGTGCTGTCGAGCTTTTCAGATAACGCCGCGGCACCGGACGGCAGCCTGCCAGGATCGCTGGTGGTGGATGAGGACGAGATTTTGGAACAGGAACTGGTCACCGGCATCGCGTATTCCCGCGACGAGGCAAAGATATCGATGCGCCGCATCCCCGACCGGCCGGGCATCGCCGCCGCGATCTTCGGCCCCCTCGCGGACGCGAATATCAATGTCGACATGATCGTCCAGAGCACGGGCGAGGACGGCATGACCAACATGACCTTCACCACCGGAAAGGCCGATCTGCAACGCGCGATCGCCCTGGTCGAGGCCGCGCGCGAAGTCACGCAGTACGGCGAACTTCTGACCGACGACAGCGTGGTCAAGATCAGCGTCGTGGGCGTCGGAATGCGCTCTCACGCAGGCGTAGCCAGCACCATGTTCCGCACTTTGTCGGACCGCGGAATCAATGTGCAGGTTATCTCCACCAGTGAAATCAAGGTTTCGGTCCTGATCGCCGCGGATTATGCTGAGCTCGCCATCCGCGCGCTGCACACCGCCTACGGCCTTGATGCCGCCTGATCCGGAGGTCGCCGAGTTTCGTATGAAAGATACCTCCACGTCCCCCGCCGGGACCAGCACCCCCGCCGCCGATCGGGCCAGAACCGCCGCCCGACATGAACTCGACCGCCTCTGGGCGGCGGGAACAGATTTTCTCGGAACCGAATATGCGATCCTGGGCGGCGCAATGTCGTGGGTCAGCGAAAGACATCTTGTTTCCGCGATCTCGAACGCCGGCGGCTTCGGCGTCATCGCCTGCGGCGCAATGTCCCCCGAACTTCTGGAAACCGAAATCGCCGCCACCCAGGCGCTTACGACGAAACCTTTCGGCGTCAATCTGATCACCATGCATCCGCAGCTTGAAGACCTCGTCCAGGTCTGTCTGCGCGCCGGCGTCGGCCACATCGTCCTGGCAGGCGGCATCCCGCCGTCATCGGCCATCCGCGCCATCAGAGAAGGCGGCGCCAGAGTGATCGCCTTCGCCCCGGCCCTCGTGCTGGCGAAGCGCCTGATCCGGATGGGCGTGGACGCCCTCGTCATCGAAGGCGCGGAAGCCGGCGGCCATGTCGGCCCGGTATCGCTCACGGTTCTGGCACAGGAAATCCTGCCGCATATCACGGAAGTCCCGGTCTTCGTGGCAGGCGGCATCGCCCGGGGAGACGCCATCGTGGGCTTCCTGGAACAGGGAGCCGCCGGCGCCCAGCTCGGAACCCGCTTTGCCGCGGCCGCCGAAAGTATCGCGCATCCCCGTTTCAAGGAGGCGTTTATCAGGGCAAACGCCCGCGACGCACTGACCTCCGTCCAGCTCGATCCCCGCTTCCCCGTCATCCCGGTCCGGGGACTGGTCAACGACGGAAGCCAGCGCTTCCTCACCCACCAGGCCGAAACGCTGCGCCGTTTTCAGGCCGGCGAACTCAGCAAGGACGAGGCCCAGCTCGAAATCGAACATTTCTGGGCAGGCGCCCTGCGCCGCGCGGTCATTGACGGCGACGTGGAGACAGGCTCCGTGATGGCCGGACAGTCCGTCGGCATGGTCAGATCCGTGCAGTCCGTCGAAGATATTATCGCCGAACTGGTCGACCAGGCCGTTGAAGCCCTGATACGCCGAAGCGACCGGCGGGAGCACTGAATTGGGTGTCGACTCCAGGGAGCTGATCGAATTGAGCACCGGACGTCACGAGGACGACCTGCGCGCCCGTCATGCGGGAGAATCAGGAGCCGCGCCGGACTCACCGCAGGGTGACGGAGGGCAGGGAAGCCACGCCGATGCCGCGCAGCAACCCCTGCCTGACTTCACGACCCTCGGCGTCGCCACTGCCCTGCGCATCCGGCGCGAATCTCTGGGCTGGTCCCTTCCCGATGTCGCCGCCTGGCTTAGAATACGCCTCCCTTATCTGGAAGCGCTCGAACACGGACACCCCGGCCAGCTTCCCGGCAACGCCTATGCCGTCGGATTCCTGCGGACATACGCAGCAGCCCTTGGCTTCCCGGCCGAACAGGTCGTGTCACGCTTCAAACGCGAAACCCGTGGCGTCGAGCGGAAACCGGAACTCGAATTTCCCGCGCCTGTGCAGGAAAGGACCGTGCCGGCCGGAGCGATCGTGCTGACCGGCATCGTCGTCATCATCGGCGCCTATATCGGCTGGTATCGTATGGTCGGACACGACCCGGTGCCGCCGGAGCGTATCCCGCCCGTCGCAAGCGTTATGCCAGGCGTCAGATCCGGCCCGCTGCCCTCGCCGCAGATCGCATCGATGATGCCGGGCGCAGGCCCGTCGCAGACCCCGGGTCAGCAAAGACCCTCGCCAGCCGCCACTGACATGACCACCGGCACGACCACTGGCATGACCACCGCCCTGAACATGCCCTCATCCGCTGACACATCAGCGGATTCGCCGGCTCCTTCAGTCATGCACACCGACCCGCCCACCGCTCCGAACCCTTCAGACAGCACAGAAGCGGCCATTCCGGCCCCGACAGCCGTGCCCGTACACGAACCCCCGGCAATCAGGGCCATCGCAACCAGCTGGATTCAGGTCAAAGCCGGTGACGGAAAAGTCCTGTGGGACCACATCATGCAGCCCGGCGAAAGCTGGCCTCTGCCCGCTGACGGAGCGCCTTTCACCCTGACCGTAGGAAACGCCGGCGGAATCACCCTGGCCGCAGACGGCGTGACCACCGTTCCGCTCGGCCGCAACGGAGCCGTGCGGCGCAATATCGTCCTTTCACCCGACACAATACGGGACGGAAGCATCGCCGCCCCGGCATCACCATCGCCCGCCTCTCCAGGCCCGCAGACGCCAGCCGGGACCGGAGAAGACGCGGATGCCAGCGCAGCCGGCGCGCCGGTCCCCCTTCCGCCCCCACCGGTTATCAGACCCCGCGTGCGACCGGTTCAGCCACCCGCTCATGAGCCGTCAGCGGATGATCTGAATGCAGTGCAGCTTCAGTCAATGCGCGGCTCAGGCGGGGTTTCCGGACAACATTAAGCTGCGTAAAGACATGACAGACCGCGTCCTGTCAGTTTTCCCGGTTTCGCGAACCGCACAACGCTCTTCCCCTATGGCCATCGGCTTCCAGATTTGGCAGGAAGAGCCCCAAACAGTATGTGCGTCCAGCACCTATATCCAGCCAGGGCTTCGGCCTTCGCCTCGACAGGAGGATTGAACGATGAGTGGCTACCGCCCCTACCAGCATATCGAACGTCGCAAGTCGCGGCAGATTCATGTCGGCAAGGTCGCCGTCGGCGGCGATGCGCCGGTCTCCGTTCAGACGATGACCAACACGCTGACAAGCGACGCCCAGGCGACAATCGAACAGATCCGCCGCTCCGAACTCGCCGGCGTGGATATCGTCCGGGTCTCCTGTCCCGATGAGGAAAGCACGGCCGCGCTCGCCGAGATCGTTCGTGAAGTCAACGTCCCGATCGTGGCCGATATCCACTTCCACTATAAACGCGCCATCGAGGCGGCAAAAGCCGGCGCGGCCTGCCTGCGCATCAACCCCGGCAACATCGGCAGCGCTGAGCGCGTCCGCGAAGTCGTTAACGCCGCGAAGGATTACAACTGCTCCATCCGAATCGGTGTGAACGCCGGCTCGCTCGAAAAGCATCTTCTGGAAAAATACGGAGAGCCCAATCCGGACGCGCTGGTCGAGAGCGCTCTGGAACACGCCAGAATTCTGGAAGATCACGACTTCCACGAATTTAAAATCAGCGTAAAGGCCTCGGACGTCTTCCTCGCGGTCGCCGCCTATCAGCAGCTCGCCGACGTGTGCGACCACCCGCTGCATATCGGCATCACCGAGGCCGGCAGCCGGCGGGCCGGCACGGTCAAATCGTCGATCGGCCTCGGCAACCTCCTCTGGGCCGGTGTCGGCGATACGATGCGCGTCTCCCTCTCGGCGGAGCCGGAAGAAGAGGTCCTGGTCGGCTGGGATATCCTGAAATCCCTGGGGCTCCGTCACCGGGGCGTCAAGATCATCTCGTGCCCGTCCTGCGCACGCCAGGGCTTCAACGTCATCCAGACCGTCCAGACCCTCGAAGACCGGCTGGCCCACATCAAGACGCCCCTGACGCTCTCGATCATCGGATGCGTGGTGAACGGCCCCGGCGAAGCGCTGATGACCGATCTCGGCGTCACCGGCGGCGGCTCCGGCCGCCATATGGTCTATTCCGCGGGCAAGCAGGATCACACCGTCCCCGCCGCGTCCATGATCGAGCATATCGTGGATCTGGTCGAGGAACGCGTCGCCAGCATCCAGGCGGAAGAAGCCCGCCAGGAAGCGGAAGGGATCGCACCGTCGCTTCCCGATCTGGAGACAGCGAAATAACGGCCCGGACGGTCAGCCGCCGTTTTCCGGTATTCTGTTAACTGATCTGAACGTCTGCCGGCGAACGCAAGCTGCCCCCGGCCAGACGTTGTTTTGTGGAGAGACCATCTGTGAACGCCGCTCAGCCCGTCCGTGGAACGCATGATCTCATTGGCGAGCAGCAGCGGCGTCACGCCCATGTCACCGAGACCGCGCGCCGGGTGACCGGCCTTTACGGCTTCGACGAATGGGCGACACCCGTTTTTGAGAACACATCCGTCTTCGCCCGCTCGCTGGGCGACACGTCGGACGTGGTGTCAAAAGAGATGTACACCTTTACGGACCGCGGCGGCGAGTCACTCACCCTGCGCCCGGAAGGGACCGCCGCAATCTGCCGCGCACTCGTCACCAACGGGCTGACACAGTCGCTGCCGCAGAAAGTCTTCTACGCCGGCCCGATGTTCCGGTACGAGCGCCCCCAGAAAGGCCGTTACCGGCAGTTCCATCAGATCGGCGCTGAACTGATCGGTCCCTCCGAACCCCTCGCCGACGCGGAAGTCATCGCAATGGGCCGGGACGTGCTTGGCGCCCTCGGTATCGCGGACGAGGTGGTCCTTGAGCTGAACACACTCGGAGATACTGAAAGCCGGACAGCCTGGCGCACCGCCCTCGTGGAATATTTTTCCGCTCACCGTGAAAAACTGTCGGAAGACAGCCAGGTCAGGCTCGAACATAACCCGCTCCGTATCCTCGACAGCAAAGCACAGGCCGACCGGCTGCTGATCGAAGACGCCCCCCTTCTCGATCAGTTTCTCAACGACGCATCAAGGCGTTTCTGGGATGATCTGCGCAACGGCCTTAACGCTTTCGGCGTAAGTTATACCGTCAACCCAAGGATCGTGCGCGGACTGGACTATTATAGCCACACCACATTCGAATTCGTCACCACACGCCTGGGATCGCAGGGAACCGTGCTCGCCGGAGGACGATATGACGGCCTCGTGGAGGAAATGGGCGGCCCGGCGACACCCGCCATAGGCTGGGCCGGCGGCATCGAACGGCTCGGAATGCTGCTCGAAGCCCCCCCGGAAGTGGTCGCGCCGGTCGCCGTCATCCCACAGGGAAACGAGGCGGAACACCGCGCCGTTCAGGTGCTGACTCTGCTTCGTTCAGCCGGCGTGCGCGCGGAGATGGCCTGGCGGGGCAATCTGAAAAAACGCATGGAGCGCGCAAACAAGGCCGGAGCTTCCCATGCGGTCATCATCGGCGAAACCGAGCTTGCAAAGGGCACTGTCCAGCTGCGCAATCTCTCTGACGGCCTGCAGCAGGAAGTCAGACCGGACGATCTCGCCTCCCTCCTGAGCCACAGCAAGAAAGCAGAGCAGAACACGTGAGCCTTGATGATCGCCTCGACCGGATCGTCGGACGGGCGGAGGAAATTGAAGCGCTTCTGGCCAGCGGCATAACCGGAGAGGACTTCACCCGGGCATCACGTGAATATGCCGAACTGGAACCTCTCGTACAGCGCATTAACGAATTACGTACCGCGCAGACGGAGGAACGGGAAGCCGAGCATCTGCTTGCCGATCCCGAAATGAAACTTCTCGCCGAAGCCGAGCTCCGGGCGCTCCGGGAACGGATTCCGCTTTTGCGGCAGGAAGTCCGCATGGCCATGCTGCCGCATGACGCAGCGGATGACCGCAGCGCAATTCTTGAAATCCGCCCCGCGGCCGGAGGCGACGAAGCGGCCCTGTTCGCGGCCGAACTGTTCAACGTCTACCGCCGCTATGCCGATCTGCACGGCTGGCGATTCGAGTTAATGGAATACGACGAAAGTGAACTGGGCGGACTCCGTGAAGGAATCGCCACAATCACCGGACGCGGCGTGTTTGCGAGACTCAAATATGAATCCGGCGTTCATCGCGTTCAGCGTGTTCCGACGACAGAAAGCCAGGGACGCATCCACACCTCGACGGTGACAGTCGCCGTGCTGCCGGAAGCGGAAGAAGTCGATGTCCAGATTGATGAGGGCGATCTGAGAATAGACGTCTATCGCGCCTCCGGAGCCGGAGGGCAGCATGTCAACAAGACAGAAAGCGCCGTACGGATAACGCATCTCCCAACCGGCGTCATGGTGGCCATGCAGGAAGAGAAAAGCCAGCACAAGAATCGCGCCAAAGCCATGAAGATCCTGCGCGCCCGGCTCTTCGAGCAGAAACGGGCAAGCCTGCATGCGACCCGCGCCGCCGACAGGAAATCACAGGTCGGCACCGGAGACCGGTCAGAAAGAATTCGCACTTATAATTTTCCGCAGGGACGTGTCACGGATCACAGGATCGGCCTGACCCTCCACAAGCTGGACCGGATCATGCTCGGCGAGATCGACGATATCGTCGACGCCCTGATCCAGGACGACCTGGCCGCCCGGCTTGCGTCGGAAGGCATTTAATCCACGCGACCGGTATTGCGGCCCCGCGTGGAATGCGTTTTCTGCAATTAATAATCTGATAACAGGGCCTCTTTATAATAACGACTGCATTTCATTAAAGGCAGTCCGAAGACGTCGTGCGAAATTCAGATAAAAATCGCTGTCATTTTCAGTATTTTATAAAAAATAAAGAAGAAATTAATCGCTTCTCCGCCCGCACGCACCTGTTTCCGGCTTCATCGAAGTTTTCTTCTTTTCTGTCTCTCTGCCTTATCGGCTCAGTTCTCTTTTTCTCCGACCTTCACGCGCAGACAATGCGCCTGTTCGATGGTCAGGCCGGCGCGGGCAGCGCCTCAGTCAACGCATTCGCCCAGGACAGTAACGGCTTTTTTTATGCCGGCACGGAAACCGGTCTGTATGTCAGCTCCGGCGGCGAATTTACCCGCGCAGACAGCGGAAGTGAGACGCCTTTTTCGCACGTCACCGCTCTCGCGGGCGGAGCCGACGGAAATCTGCTTGTTCAGGCCGGACAGACCCTGTGGCTGCGTTCCGGTCTTTCCTTCCGGAAAGTCCCGCTGCAAATCCAGGGAAACCCGCAATTTTCCCTGTCAGGTAAAGATTTCATCGTTCTGGCAGGGGAGGGACCCGCCCAGGGCGGAGGTCTGTGGCGCATCCATCCCGAAGGCGAAAAGCCGCCCGTCACGGAGCGGTTTGTCGATGAAAGAAAAGACGGACCGGTTCCTCCGGGCGACCCGCTTACGACGCAGCCTCTTCACGCTCTCGCATCCGCCGGTGATATGCTGTGGGCCGCGTGCGGCTCAGCGCTTTGCCGCCACAAAGACGGCGCCACGACCAGATTTGGAACTCATGAAGGTGTGCCGGCAGACACATGGCTGGCTCTCGCGGTCGCTCCGGACGGAACGCTGTTCGCGCGCAGCGCGGATCGCCTCGTACAGATTCACGCCGACAATGAAATTAACGCCGAAACCATTCCCGGCACATTTTCCACATCCCCGGCGTCCCGAATTTTTCTCGTGGCGACACGCAACGGCACAATCCTGACGCAGGGTGAAAATACATTACTGATCCGCACCCCCGCAGGACAATGGAAACCGGCTGAATTTTTATCGAAGTATAACAACAGTCAGATTTCAGCCGCTTTCGTTGACCGGGAGGAAGGGGTCTGGCTTGCGCGCCCCGAACAGGGAATCATGCGGCTTGCGGGTTTTCCCTCCTGGGAAAGCTACGGATCTGACCGCGGATTTCCTTCCGGCCGGATTTCAGCAGTCCGGCGCGACAGCTCTGGCGCATTATGGCTCGCCACCTCAAAGGGCTTATTTCGCTACAACGCCTTTCGTAATAACGAAACCGCAGGCGAAAAGCCGGAACACTACGATATCGACGCCAGATCCCTCCTTCGCACGGGAGACGGAGCAATCTGGGCGGCCGGCAAAGGGTCCGCCCTTTTCCGCATTGATCCGGGAACAGGAAAATCAGTCAGCCTGCCGTCTCAGGCCCCGCTGACCGGAGCGCTGGCGCTGGACAGCGGCGGACGATTATGGATTGGCACGGCTCAGGGCATCGTCCGCCTGGATGAACCTCTTCACCCGACAGCCCGTCTGCCCAAAGCCATTGCGCTGAACGACCGCCGGGTCAACGACCTTCAGTTCGACCAGTTCGGCAGACTTCTGGCGCTGACCGACAATGTGCTGTTCCGTCAGAAATCGGGAGAAGATTACTTTGAACCAAAACTGAATCTCCCTGACCTGGGAATAGGGGAGGGACGATCCGTTGCGGTAACCATGACAAATGACGTCTGGATTGCCGGCGTAAGAGGCGGCCTCCGGAAAATCGAGATTTCAGAAAACGGGACTCTCTCAGCATCTTCACCAGATGACCTCCACGACACCGACGAGATAACGTCGCTGTTTCGGGACAGCCGGGGCTGGCTGTGGGCAGGCAGCACGAAGGGACTTGATGTCTTAACCTCCGGCGGCTGGCGTCATTTCGATGTCGCCTCGGGACTTATATCGAATCAGATCTCATACGGAGCAATAAGCGAAGATGATGACGGCTCCATGTGGTTTGGCACCGATAACGGGTTTTCCCGCTTTACCGGCGCGTATGCGCTGCCTCCTTTGCCTGAATTACATACCTGTATAATATCAGCTTATCTTGGCTCAGCAGACATCCGGGGCATTCCAGAAGTCTGGCCTGAAAATGAAAGAGACTTAAATATCAGGTTTGCGTCTCCTACGTTTTTAGACAATGAATATATCAGATATAAGTATATTTTATACGGAATCGACAAAGAACCACACACAGTCAATTCATCAGAAGCGAAATATTTAAACTTCGATAAAAATAAAATCTCCTTTGACGTTCAGGCCATAGATCCGGTCAACAACAGAGTTTCCAGCCCGGCTCATCTCGTCGCTCACCCGGCAGGAAACACGGGGCGTTCCTCAGGGCTCCTGAGCTGGCTTTCAATCGGGAGTATCATCGTATTTATCGCAGCCGGCGCGACATACAGGTGGTACATTTCCGTAAGAAAAAAGAATATAGACAAGGCCGTTCGGGACAGAACGCGCGTCATGGAAGAAGTTCAGACTCAGTTACGCCAGCAATCCCGAATTGACAGCTTAACCGGGCTGTTAAACCGCAGGACAATATTCGACGAATTGTCCTATCTGGTCTCCGCTCTTTCTCCGAACGAGATCCTGGCGGTCGCTCTTATCGATATCGACCATTTCAAATTAATAAACGATACCTATGGCCACCAGGCAGGTGACTTCGTTCTGGAACAATACGGATTACGTCTGCGCCAGACATCGTCCGCAGGCGTCATTACGGGACGTTACGGCGGGGAAGAACTGATCGTCGTGTTTCCCGTCGTTCGCACTATGGAAGATATTATTGAAGAGACCAATGCTATCCATCGTATCCTGTGCTTACCCATCAAATTCGATTCAAATACAATCATTGCCACCAGTAGTATCGGACTGGCGTTCCTGTCCCCGGGAGACACTCCCGCAAGTCTGGTCGGACGCGCAGATCGCGCCCTCTACAAAGGAAAACGAGCCGGAAGAAATCGTGTAGTCGTTTCTGATTAAAGCTGATTTTATACACCCGGAGTTATTTACGGTGACCCTCTGATCCACATTGATTCTGCGCCGGGATATCAGAACGTACGGAAGAATTTCGATCAGATCACAGCATTTCACGTTCCCGACCACGTGACAATCCCGGATGCCGGCAAACGACAATCTGCACACCATATTCCTTAAAACCAGCAACGGCGCTGCTCTCCGGAAATTCCACCAGAGCGGCCGCCACGTTCTTATCCTGACATCGGGACAGACCCCGCCCCCCGCAGCGCCAGATCACAGAAAGCCCCCGCTCACCCCGGCAGAAAATGCAAAAGCACCGGAACCAGAATCGCCGTCACCAGCCCGTTCAGCCCAATCCCCAGCGCAGCAAACGCGGCCCCCACCGGATCTCTCTGCGCCACCTGCGCCGCCGCGATGCCACTTCCCGCAATGCCGGCGGCCAGCCCGTGCGCGCGCCAGTCCGTAATGCCAAGACGGCGTAACGTCGTTTCACCGGTCATCGCCGCGATAATCCCGCCAAGAATGGCAAATGCCGCCGTCAAAGCCGGAATGCCGCCAGCCTGAACCGTAATGGCGATAGCAATCGGCGTCGTCACCGCTTTCGGCGCCATCGACAGCGCAACCTCGTGACTGCCGCCAAAGAGCAGCACAAGAGCAACACCGCTCACAACCGAGGTCACAGATCCCGCAAGCAGAGCAAGCGTCATCGACGGCAGACTTCTCGTCACCAGCCTGATCGAGTCCGCCAGAGGAATAGCAAGCGCAACCGTCGCCGGCCCCAGCAGGAAATTGATGATATGAACGCTCTGAAAATAGGTGCTGTAAGGCGTTCCGGTCACAAACAGCCCCGCCGCAACCAGAACAATCGAAAACAACACCGGATTAGCCCACGGAGCCCGCCCCAGACGGATCTGCAGCCTCATGCCCAGCCCGAACACCGCCAGCGTAACACAAAGCCAGAACAGGGATTCAGTCCCCGGCGTCCCGAACGTATGAACATAAAGCCGATGAACCGGCCCGGAAATCCAGTCGCCCGCCATCACAGCACCTGTCCGCCGGTATCAGGCAGTTTTTCAGCAGCGCCACCACCACTGGCCGCGCGATGCATGACAAAAGCCGTCACCAGAAGACCGAGAATGGTCGAACCGAACAACGCCACCGCAATCGGCACAGCATTTTCCGACAGCACAGGCAGTTCCGTCACAATCCCCACACCCGCCGGCACAAACAAAAGCCCGAGACAGGCGATCAGCGTCCGCGACAGAGCCGTAAGCGCCGGAGAGGCCGATGTCTCTCCGGCCTCCACAGCCCCGGAAAGCGAACCGGCACCGCCTTTACGAAGCCCCCGCCCTTTGCGCCAGATCAGCAGGGCCGCAAGCAGAAACATCCCGATGACCGGCCCCGGCACGGGAAGGTTCAGCGCCGCCTGCACCGCCGTTCCGATGAGCTGAAAAACCAGCAGAGTAAAAAACGCTTCCGGCATAGGTCATTTTCACTGAATCTGAACAGAAACGCCCATCTGGCCCTCAGACCAGACAGGACGCAAACCACTATCACGCGACTGACAGAATCCCGGCCGGCACAAACGGCCGGCCGGAACGCATCCCCTCTCAGCCCTCCGCGAGTTCGAGTTCAGGATACGAAACATCCTCGAGATTATGACGAACCTTCGCCTCGCGCCGCCGCTTGTGCAGAATGCTCTCCGTGTAGCCATTCGCCTGCAACGCACCCCCGAACACCAGATCATGCGCCGCCATGAAAGCCGGCCCGTCCTGATGCGTGGACAACGCCACATAGCCCGGCTCGTCCCGGTTCTGCTCGTCCACAACCCGCGCCATCCGCGCCAGCGCCATCTCAACCTGCGTCTCGCTGACAATGCCATGCATCAGCCAGTTCGCCACATGCTGCGACGAAATCCGCAACGTCGCCCGGTCCTCCATCAGCCCGACATTGTTCAGATCCGGCACCTTCGAGCAGCCAACCCCCATATCCACCCAGCGCGCCACATAACCGAGAATGCTCTGAAGATTCGTGTCCAGCTCGGCCGCGATCTCCTCCTCCGACCAGTGCCCGTCAGGCGCCAGCGGCATGGTCAGCAGCTCATCCAGCGGCGCCGGCGCCCGGTGACTCAGATCCTGCTGCACCTGGCCGACATCCACCACGTGGTAATGCAGCGCATGCAGCGTCGCGGCGGTCGGGGAGGGGACCCACGCCGTGCTCGCCCCGGCCCGCGGCTGAGCGCCCTTCTGGTCGAGCATGTCGGCCATCCGGTCCGGCATCGCCCACATGCCCTTGCCGATCTGACCATGCCCGTCCGGCCCGATCCTCAGCCCGCAGGCCAGCCCGATCGCAACATTGCGCTGCTCATAAGCCCGGATCCACGCCGTGTTCTTCATGTCGCCCTTGCGAACCACCGGCCCCGCCTTCATGCAGGTGTGAATCTCGTCGCCCGTCCGGTCGAGGAACCCGGTGTTGATGAAGAACGCCCGCTCCCGCGCCGCGTGAATACATGCCGCCAGATTGACGCTCGTGCGCCGCTCCTCATCCATGATCCCCATCTTGATCGTGTTGCGCTCAAGCGAAAGCATGTCCTCGATCCGCGCGAAAATCGCATCGGACAGCGCCACTTCCCGCGATCCGTGCATCTTCGGCCGCACAATGTAGACCGAACCCGTCCGGCTGTTCCGCACCGGGCTGTTGCCCCGCAGATCATGCAGCGCCGTCACCGCCAGAATCGCCGCGTCCAGAATCCCCTCCGGAATGTCGCGCCCGTCCGCATCGACCACCGCATCCGTGAACATGTGATGCCCGACCGTCCGCACCAGCAGCAGGCTTCGCCCCGGCACCGTCACGGCGGACCCGTCCGGCGCCGTGTAACGCCGGTCCTTCGCAAGCTGCCGCGTCGTCACCGTCCCGGCCCGCGGAATCGCCGCCGTCAGCGTGCCCCGCATCAGACCGAGCCAGTTGCGGTAAACAAGAATCTTGTCCGCCACATCCACGGCCGCAACGCTGTCCTCACAATCCATGATCGTGCTCAGCGCGGACTCCATCAGCACATCGCTGATCCCGGCCAGATCGGCGCCCCCAACCACACTCTCCCGGTCGAACCGAAGCTCGATATGCAGCCCCCGGTTGCTCAGCAGAACCGCCCGCGGGTCGCGCGGCGCCCCCTGGAACCCGGCGAACTGAGTCGGATGCCGCAGTCCCGTCGTCCGCCCGCATTCCAGCTTCGCGTGCAGTTCGCCGTGATGCACATAATACTGCGTGACATCCATATGACTGCCGATCAGCAGCGGCACCGTCTCATCGAGAAACAGCCGCACCCGCCGCACCACAGCCCGTCCGCGCATCGCGTTATAGCCCGTCCCCGGCGCGAACGGATCAACCTGCGAAATCGCATCCGTACCGTAGAACGCGTCATACAGACTGCCCCAGCGCGCGTTCGCCGCGTTCAGCGCATAACGCGCATTGTTGACCGGCACCACAAGCTGCGGCCCCGCCACCTGCGCGATCTCCGGGTCCACATCCGGCGACGTCACACCGAAAGCGGAAGGCACGTCCTCAATATATCCGATATCCCGCAGAAACCGCGTCTGCGTCTCCGCGTCCGGATTGCCATTCTCAAGCAGAAAACCATCGATCGCCGCCTGCAGCCGGTTCCGCTGCTCCAGCGCATGACCGACCTTCGGCCCGAACTCCTCCACCAGCGCGGACAGCCCGCTCCAGAATGTCAGAGGAGAAATGTCCGTCCCCGGCAGAATCTCGGAATTGACGAAATGATGCAGTGTGCGATCGACGCCGATGGACTCGATCTGGATACGCGATGTCATGTCGTGTCTCCTGGGTCAGAGCGCCGTCCCGGTGCGGAAACCGGAGAGAGCGATAAAGGAAAGGGTATCCGGCCCGCCCGAAGGCAGACCGGTTCCCGGATGCACAGAGAAGAATGAAGAATGTCGGAAACTTTACGCCGGCGCCTTGTCCTTGCCGAACGCAATGCTGTCGTCGTGGAACTGATCGTGCTCCGTCGAACCATGCATCGCCGTCGTCGAGGACTGACCGCCGCTCGCAATCGTCGCCACCGCGTCGAACCAGCCCGTGCCGACCTCCCGCTGATGCCGCGTCGCCGTGTAGCCATCGACCTCCGCCGCGAACTCCGCCTGCTGCAGCTCGGAATAAGCCGCCATGCCCCGCTCGGCATACCCGTGCGCCAGTCTGAACATCGAGTAGTTCAGCGCATGGAAGCCCGCCAGCGTGACGAACTGGAACTTGTAGCCAAGTTCGCCAAGCTTCTTCTGGTAACTGGCGATTTCCGACTCAGACAGTTTCTTCTTCCAGTTGAAGGACGGCGAGCAGTTATAGGCCAGCAGCTTGCCCGGAAACTCCTTGTGAATGGCCTCCGCGAACTGCGTCGCCTCCTCAAGGTTCGGCTCGGACGTCTCCCACCACAGAAGATCGGCATAAGGCGCATAGGCGAGAGACCGCGCAATCGCATACTCCACGCCCAGACCTTCCTTAATCCGGAAAAAGCCCTCCGAAGTCCGCTCCCCCGAAAGGAACGGACGATCCCGCTCATCCACATCCGCCGTCAGCAGCTGCGCCGAATGCGCGTCCGTGCGACAGACCAGAACCGTCGGAACCCCCTCCACATCCGCCGCCAGCCGCGCCGCGTTCAGCGAACGGATATGCTGCGAAATCGGAATCAGAACCTTCCCGCCCAGATGCCCGCACTTTTTCTCGGACGCGAGCTGATCCTCATAGTGAACCCCGGCCGCTCCCGCCGCAATCATCGCCCGCATCAGCTCGAACACGTTCAGCGATCCGCCGAAACCCGCCTCCGCATCCGCCACGATCGGCGCCATCCAGTACTGGTTGCGGTCCCCTTCAAGAGTCGCAATCTCATCACAGCGGCGCAGCGCGTTGTTGATCCGCTTCACAACGTTCGGAACCGAATTCGCCGGATAAAGCGACTGATCGGGATACATCTCGCCCGCCAGGTTCGCATCCGCCGCCACCTGCCAGCCGGAGAGATAAATCGCCTTCAGCCCCGCCTTGACCTGCTGCATCGCCTGGTTGCCGGTCAGCGCGCCGAGCGAATTGATATAAGGCTCCTCATGCAAAAGCTTCCAGAGACGTTCGGAACCCATCCGTGCAATGGTGTGTTCAATCGTGAACGACCCCGCCAGCCGCGCCACATCGCGGGCGGTGTAGTCGCGGCGAATACCGGCGAAACGCGCCTGATCGTTCATCCGGTCTTCAATGGCCTGAAGTGACATGGTGAAGTCTCCCTTCTGATTCGTCATGTTCTCAGTTAAGATGACAACCGGAATTACTTCCACATAAAAGGAATAACCTCAGATGAATGTTGTAAACAGCTTTACAAAAATTCCGCTTTATTTGTAAATCCTGTCATGACCACATCGTCCGCCACGCGGATCGGCCGCGTCGTCCGCAGGCTCCGGCAGGAGAGAAACCTGTCCCAGCAGACCCTGGCCGCCCGCCTCGGCATTTCCGCCAGCTACCTCAACCTCATCGAACACGATCAGCGCAGCGTCACCGCCGCGCTGCTGATCAAATTCACCCAGACCCTCGATGTCAGCATCGAAGCCCTGTCCGGCACCCAAGAACAGAAACTCGAAGCCCTGCTGCGCGAAGCCCTGTCCGACCCCGAACTCGGCACGGATATGGATAACGCCGCCCAGGAAATCACCGTCCTCGCCGCCCAGCCCGCCGTGGCCCGCGCCGTCCTGACCCTGCACCAGGCCTGGCGCGCCGCCCGCCACGACGCCGAAGGCATGGTCCTGCCAGGCGGCCGCCGCCTCATCCTGCCGCAGGACGAAGTCCGCCGCATCTACGACGAGCGGATGAACCACTTCCCCGTTCTCGAAGAGATCGCCGACACCATCCGCCGCGACATCGCCCGCGACATCGGCTTCCGCCCCGGCGAAACGCTGCCCCAGTCCGAGGTCAACCACGCCCTCGCCACCCGCCTGCGCCAGCGCCACGGCGTCATCGTCCAGGTCCTGCCCGTGGACGACGTGCTGCGCCGTTACGATCCTTCCTCGAAAACACTCGTCCTTTCCGATCTCCTGCCCCGCGGCAGCCGCGGCTTCCAGATGGCCTTCCAGCTCATGCTGTTCGAGGCGCGGGACACCATCGAAAACCTCATCCGCGAGGAAGACCCCAGCTCGGAAGAAGCCCGGACCTTCCTGCATATCGGCCTGACCAACTACACCGCCGCCGCCCTGCTGATGCCCTATACCGCGTTCCTGAACGCCGCCACCGCCTGCCGCTACGATCTGGAACTTCTCAGCTTCCGCTTCGGTGTTTCCTTTCAGCAGGCCGCCCAGCGCGTCGCCAGCCTGCAACGCCCCGGCGAACGCGGCGTCCCGTTCTTCTTCGTCCGCAACGACCCCGCCGGCAACATCACCAAAAGCTTCTCCGCCTGCGGCTTCCCCATCCCGAGACAGGGCAACCCCTGCCCGCAGTGGAACGCCTGCACCGCCTTTTCCGGACCCGGCGAAATCCACACCCAGGTCGCCGCCTTCGCCAGCGGCATGACCTTCCTCTCCGTCGCCCGCACCCAGGCCGGCACCGTCTCCCGCTGGGGCGACGCCCGCCCCGTCCACGTCGTCGCCATCGGCTGCGCCATCGAAAGGGCAGGGGAGGTCGTCTATTCCGACCGCCTCAACCTGAACGCACGGCCCACCCCGATCGGTATCTCCTGCCACCTCTGCGACTGGACCGAATGCCGCTCCCGGGCCTTCCCACCCGTCTCCCACCGTCTTACACCCGACATCAACCAGCGCGTCGCCCGTCCCATTCCGTTCGAGGACCTGCATAATCATGAATAATCAGAAAGCCGTGCCGGAATGACCTCAGCCGAAACCCCCGAAATCCGCGAGGCCGAACGCGAGCGACGGATCGAACTCCTCATCCGCCGCCTGCCCGGCACCAGAGCCCCCGCCACAATCCGCTTGCTCCGCCGCCCCGGCTCCCGCCTCGCCCGCATCCCCGCCGGAGCCGCCCTGACAATCGGCGGAATTTTCTCCTTCCTGCCCGTCCTGGGCCTGTGGATGCTCCCTCTCGGCCTGCTCCTGCTCGCGGAGGACATCCCGCCGCTGAGACGAGCCTGCAACCACGCCCTGTCCTGGGTCGAACACAGGCACCCCCGATGGATGGGCCTGCCCGACGACAATAAGCGCTGAATTTCACCCGTCCTGAACTGCACTCAATCAGTTCGGGCAGCCGAAATTCAGGCAGACCACACCCGGCCCCGCCTCACTTCCGCCGCCGCCACAGAAGGGCCGCCACAGAAGGAGAGCGGACATCTCCCATGCTCCGTTCCGCCGTTCAGGGTGCTGTAAGCTAAATCTGCTACCCCGGTCCGGCGTCAGTAAGTCAGGGCAGCAGTTGACGATAATGAAACGAATCAGACAGGGAGCAGCACTTTTCCGGCGCCACAGATCCGCTCCCGACATGCCGGCCCGCCGCCTCTCCGCATCCGCCCGCCAGACCCCATCCACTGGTCAGGCCCCGTCCATCGGCCAGACAGCGCAGCCCGTGTCACCGCAGCGCCACCGTATCGCACACGGACTCCGCCTCCTCCTGCTGTCCGCCACGCTGATCTGCCCGACAGCCGCCAGCGCCGCCTCCTGGTCGTTCCACGACGCCGTCCGCGCCGCATGGACCCGCGATCCCGCACGGCAGGCCATCCACGTCGCCGAAAAATCCGCCGCCTCCGAAGCTGAGGCCGCCCGCGCCTGGTTCCCGGCCGGCGCCATCATCAACGCCCAGTATCTCGATGACCACTTCATCGGCAGCAACCAGGGCTACACCACCTATCAGGGACAGCTCTCCGTCCCTTTCTGGCTGCCGGGACAGGGAACCGCGACCGAACGCAACGCCCTCGCCGACATGGACGTCGCCCGCGCCAATCTCACAATGGAACGCATGGCCCTCGCCATGCAGCTCCTCGACATCGCAACCCGCGCCGCGAACGAGCAGTATCAGCTCGCAACCCTGGACGCTGAACAGCAGGCCGCGAACGACATGCTGTCCCAGTCCACCCGCGCCCTCGCCGCCGGAGAGGAAGGACGCGCCGATCACGACGCGGTTCTGGGCTTCTTCAACGATGTCAGCCAGAGGCGCGCCGAATCCGAAGAGCGGATCGCCGGACTGCGCGCTGATCTCGTCAGAATGACCGGAGTGGAAACACTGCCCGATCTCGAAAGCATCGACGGCCGCGATCTCGCCCGGGCAGGCAGACCCCAGGCGGAACTCGCGGCTGCGCGCGACCCACGGGTTCTTTACGCCGATGCAGTCGAAAAAGCCGCCGGCGCGTCCCTCGAAGTCACGCGCCGTTCCTGGATGCCCCAGCCCACAGCCGGCATCCAGGTCATCCGCCAGAAGCAGTACGAAGCGCTGTGGGACACATCCGTCGGCGTCCAGATGACCGTGCAGCTTCCCAGCGAAGCCCAGTACACGCCACAGCTCATGCAGAAAGTCCGCGTGCAGGCCAACGCGGAACGCGATCTCCTCCAGGCGCGCCGGATCGTGACCGACGAATATACCCACACGCTCAATCGCCTCAGGACATCCGTCACCGTCCTGAACGATGCGCGGATGCAGTGCGCGTCCCAGTCCGACCGCGAGCACCAGCTGATGCGCGCCTGGCAGATCGGAGAAACAGCCGTCCCGGAACTTCTCCGCGCGCGCCAGGCCGCACTCACCGCCTGCCAGGCCCGCGACGCCGCCGGCATCGCCTGGCACAGCGCGGTGATCCGGCTGCTCATCTCCAGCGGAGCCACACCATGAGAAACAGCGGACCGATGCGCCTGGCCTGGCTGCTCCCCGCAACGTTCCTGGCCATCGGCTCCGCCCGCGCGGCCCTGCCGGACAGCATCCATATGAGCGCCACCGCTCAGGCCAACGAAAATGTCCGGACCGTCACGGCGCAGACAGGCCGCCTGCGCGAAACGCTCTCCGCCATGGCCCGCGTGGATGTCGATACCGCCCGGTCGGTCGCCATCCGCCCGGCCGGAGAAGGCAAGGTCCTGAGCGTGCTGGTCACGCCAGGCCAGATGGTGCGGCGCAACCAGACCCTGATGACCTATGTCGATCACTCCCTCCATATCCTGGCTATGCAGGAACAGCAGGCCCGCGCCGGCCTCAGCGCCGCTCAGGCCGCACAGGCGGATGCGCGTCTGGCCCTGCAGCGCGGACGCGTCCTGTCCGGCGGCGCGCTCTCCACCGGCGAGGTCCGGCGCCGGCAGGCCGTCGCCTCGCAGGCCGGAGAGACCGTGCTCGCGCGCGAGGCCGATATCGGAATGATCACCCATCGTCTGCAGGAGGAGTTCAACTCCCCGACGGAGCGGGTCGAACATGAGGAAGATTCGGCGCTGATCTCGCCCGTGGACGGCGTGGTCCGGTCAGTCACAGCCGGTATCGCAACCGATATCGGGCCGCAGACCGTGGTCCTCGAAGTCGTCGATCTGTCCTCGGTCTGGGTCGTCGCCGATATCCCCCCCGAAGACGCGTCGCGGATCGCCGTCGGCAACCTGATGCGCCTGCGACGGTCCGGAGATACGGAAAGCGCCCCGGTCGTGACCAGGATTACAACCATCGACGCCATCGCAAACCCGGCGACCGGCCTCATCCACGTCATCGGCGTCGCAAACTCCGGCACTGAGTCCGATCCGGCCATCCTGCGCCTGGGCACGATGCTGGACGCCACACTCGATACCACACGGGAAGCGGAAGGCCTCCGCGTTCCCGCCGCCGCCCTCGGACATATGGGCAGTCAGGACGTCATCTTTGTCCGGACAGGCCCGGAAACCTTCGTGCCCCGCACCGTGAAGATCCTCCTGCAAACCGATGACGCCGCAATCGTGCAGGGCGCGGTCGCCCCCGGCGATCACGTGGTCACGGACGGCAGCTTCGCCCTGAAATCCATCGCCCTGATGGCCGACAGCGACCAGAACTGACCGCGCGCCATATGCTCGAGACAATCCGCCAGAACCGGTTCGTCGTCCTCGCCCTCATCCTTGCCCTGATGATCGTCGGAATCACCCTCATCCCGGGCCTGCCGGTGGAGCCGGTGCCCGATATTTCACCGAAGCAGGTAATGATCTCGGTTTCCACACCAGGACTGGCGACGGAGGAAGTCGAGAAACTCATCACATTGCCCCTCGAGGCCGCTCTGGCCGGAATACCCGGCACGCTCGATCTGCGCTCCGTCTCGCGAACCGGCATCTCGGCCATCTATATGCAGTTCGCCGACAGCACCGACATCGATCTCGACCGGACCCGCGTGGCCGAGCGGCTGCCGGCCGCCCGGGCGGCCATCTCCGTTCCGGATGCCACAGTCCTGATGGGACCGCGCGCGACCGGAATGGGCGAAATCATGCAGATGGAGATCAGAGGACCGGGATACTCCCCCACGGCCCTGAACCGCCTCATGACATGGACCGTCGCCCCCATGCTCCGCCTCGTGCCGGGAGTCGCCGACGTCAACGTCAATGGCGGCGCCGAGGAAACCTTCCGGATCTCCCTCAACCCCGCCCGTCTGCGCGCCTATGACGTCACAATCGAGGAAATCGACCGCGCGATCACCGACAACAACGCAGCCTCCGGCGGCGGGTGGATCACCCATCAGGCCGAAAGCCAGGTCGTCGTCGGCCGGGCGCTGGTCGAAACGCTCGACGAATTCGGCGCCGTTCCGGTGAAATTCGGCCAGGACGGCCACGTCGTGCGCCTGCGCGACCTCGGAACCGTCTCACGGGCCGCACGGATGCGGCTCGGCGCCGTCACGCGGGACGGAAAAGGCGAGATCGTCAACGGCGCCGTGCTGATGCAGATCGGCGCAAGCTCAAACGCCACCCTCGCCGGCATCCGCGCGGCACTCCCCGCAATCCGTCAGGCGCTCCCGGCCGGAATCACCCTCGACCCGTTCTACAGCCGCTCGACACTGACCGACGAGACCGTCGCAACAATCAGGGAAAACCTGCTCATCGGCGCCGCCCTGGTGCTGCTCGTGCTGGTGGTCGTCCTGGGCGACTGGCGAGCCGCGCTGGCCATCGTGAGCGTCATCCCCGTCTCCCTCGTCGCGGCGATGGCCGGCATGAGACTGTTCGGCGTATCGGCCAATCTCCTGAGCCTCGGCGCCATCGATTTCGGCATGATCGTCGACAGCTCGCTCGTGATCGTCGAACATCTGATGACGGAGCGCAAAGACAACCGCGATCCCCACTCGCTGCAGATGCTCGCCTCCGCAACCGTGCGCACCGTCGCACGGCCCGTCACATTCGCCATCGCCGTCATCATCATGGTCTACCTGCCCATCCTCACCCTGCAGGGCGTCGAAGGCAGGATGTTCCGCCCGATGGCCCAGACCGTCATCATGGCGCTGCTGGCCTCGCTGGCTTACGGATTTGTCGGCGTGCCGCTTGTCGCCGCGCTGCTGCTCCGCCGCAGCCCGCCAGACCGGGAAACCCGGCCGGTCCGCTTCCTCCGGCGATATTACGAACGGGCGCTGGAATGGAGCCGCCCGCACAGCACGCGTCTGGCGATCGTCATGGCCATAACCGTCCTCGTCGCCGGCATCCTCGCCAGCCGTCTGGGCGGCGAGTTCGTGCCCCAGCTCGAGGAAGGCTCGCTGGTGGCGACATCCGTGCGTCTGCCCGCCGCCTCCCTGGACACGGTCCTGAAAGACGTAACACAGGAAGAACGGATCATCCGCCGCTTTCCGGAAGTCGCCACCATCGTCAGCAACACAGGCACCGCCGCCATCCCGACCGACCCCATGGGGACCTACGAAACCGACAGCTTCATTCTGCTGAAACCCCGGAGCGAATGGCGCACCGCATCCAGCCAGGCAGCTCTGGTCAAAGCAATGAACGCGGCCCTGACCAGCGAACTGCCCGACGCCGATTACTCATGGTCCCAGCCGATCCAGATGCGGATGGACGATCTGCTCTCAGGCGTGCGCACGCAGCTCGCCGTGTCGATCTATGGCGACGATCTGACGGAACTTTCCCGTCTGGCCACAAAAACCGCCAGCGTGCTGCGCGGCGTCCCCGGAGCCGCCGACGTCCAGGTCCAGGGCGACGGAACCATGCCCTTTCTCCGCATCGACATTAACCGCGACGCCGCCGCCCGCCTCGGCGTGGCCGTGCCGTCGATCCTGGCGGAGATCGAGGCCGTGGGCGGCCATATCGGCCGGCCGGTCATCGTGGACAACGCCATCATCCCGACCGAAGTCCGTCTCGATCCGGCGTCAGTCTCGTCCCCGGATCGTATCGGACACCTCCAGATCCGCAGAATGGACGGACGCGGCTGGGTGCTGCTGTCCCAGGTCGCAACGATCGCCAGCATAGACGGCCCGCCACGCATCGACCGGGACGCGCTGCGGCGACGCATCACGGTCCAGGCCAATGTCCGCGGCCGCGATGTCAGCTCCTTCGTCGCCGACGCGCAGAAAGCCGTCACCCGCGCCGTGGCGATCCCGCACGGCTACCGCACCGTCTGGGCCGGCCAGTTCCGCAACCTGCAATCCGCGATGGCCCGGCTCGAAATCGTCGTCCCGGTCGCGCTCGGCCTGATCTTCGGCCTCCTCGTGATCGCGCTCGGCTCCGCCAGAGCCGCCGCGCTCGTCTTCGTCAACCTCCCCGCCGCCGCGACCGGCGGCGTGTTCATGCTCTTCATCCGAGGCCTGCCGTTCAGCATCGCCGCCGGCATCGGATTTATCGCCCTGTTCGGCGTCGCCATCCTGAACGGCGTCGTGCTGCTGAGTCAGACCAGCCTGTACCACCGTGGCGGCATGGACGCCGCGGAAGCCGCCTTTGCCGCCGCCCGCTCCCGCTTCCGCCCCGTCATCGCCACCGCCTCAGTCGCAACACTCGGCTTCTTCCCCATGGCCTTCTCCGCCAGCGCCGGCGCCGAAGTCGAACGACCACTGGCCAGCGTCGTCATCGGCGGCCTGGTCTCCTCAACCCTCCTGACCCTGCTGCTCCTGCCCACATTCTACGCCCGCCTGTCCGGCGAAAAGCGCACATGACGCACCCACCGGCCTCATGAAGGGACACAATTCCTTTGATCCCGGCCTGTTAAGATGGGGGCTATACCGTTTGCAAATACGGCTGCTACCGCCTTCTTCCAAGCCACTCACAGGTCCGGTGAGGCCGCCACTCTAACCGGACATTTCGCAGCGGCCTGATGGTGAGACCTCAAGGCCAAACAGGAGCGCCATCCAGCCCGGCAGTTTCCGGCAGGCCGCAAATCAGGTTCGCATTTTGGACTGCCTGACCGGCCGCTCCCTTTCCAAGATTATCGATGACGCTCATCGCGATGACCAAATTCCGCTCCGGATCGGCTGCATAGCTCAGGAAGGCAAGGTTCGAGCCGGTGGCCCATTTGGTCTGGGGTGGCCTCTCCGTCACCCGGATGAATGGCCGTTTGGCATAAAAGCGCCGAGCCGAAGCAAAGCACTGGTCCGTTGTCGCCCCGCCACGACAATAGATGGTGGCCAGAACGCCCCGGGTCATCGGCACCAGATGCGGCGTGAAGACGAGCCCTGCCGCACTTCCCCCGCTTAGCTTTTCAATGGTTTTCGCGATTTCAGGCATGTGGACATGTTTCAGCAGGCCGTAAGGCTGCAGGTTCTCGTTGGTGTCCGCATAACTAAACTGGCTGTTTGCGCCACCTCTGCCTGCGCCGGAGATCCCTGTCTTAACATCGATCACGATGTTGCCCGGCTCGATCAGCTTGTCGGCAAGCAATGGAGCCAGCGCGTTGAGCGTCGCTGCCGGGAAGCAGCCGGGGTTTGCAACGCGCACCTGGTCAGCAATCTGCTGCGGCCAAACATCGGCCAAACCATAAGCCCAGCCATCGACATAGCGGTGATCGCCGCCAATATCGACGATCTTCATGTCCTTGGGGACGCATGAAAGCGCTTCAGCCGAGATGCCTGTGGGAAGAGAGGCGAACAGGACATCGAGCTGCGGCAGGGTTGCGGGGTTCCACTCCTGGATTACCAGTTCTGCCAGCGTGGACGGCACACCGGGGAAGCGGTCCACCAGGCGGCTGCCCGCGCTGCCCTCGCCAGCAGCATAGACCAGATCAAACGATGGGTGGCTCGCAATCAGCCGCAGCGCCTCGCCTCCGCCGAAGCCGCTAATTCCGACAATGCCAACGCGAATCCCCATGGTGCTGTCCCGCCGCTTGAGTGAGCAAACAGGGGCATTTAGGGGGCCATTCAGCTCGCGGACAAGTCAGGTTCCGCCTCTTTGGAGAGGCTACCCATAGGGTTTGATTTAATGTCTGGTCCTTAAATAACCATTCTGTCACAAGACATTCGGCTATCCCCCGCATAGCAGCCGTGTCTGCAAACTGTATAATCATCCTGCCAAAAACTGACTTAGTGAATTCCGGCTCATGAAAATTCTGGTCGTCGAGGACGAAAAAGTACTCGGAGCCGCCGTCGCCGAGCGGGTCCGTCAGGCAGGACACGCAGTGGACTGGTTCACCACACTGAGCGACGCCCGGGCCGCGCTCGCCACATCCGCCTACGATTTCGTACTGCTGGATCTGGGCCTGCGCGACGGAAACGGCAGGACCCTGCTGCGCGAAATCCGCGCCACACCGTCCCCGGTCGCCGTGCTGATCACAACAGCGCTCGATCAGATCAGCGACCGGATCGCCGGCCTCTCGGACGGCGCCGACGATTACATCGTCAAACCCTACGACCTGGACGAACTGATCGCCCGGATCGACGCGGTCGCGCGGCGCTATCTCGCGCTGCCGGAAAATATCATTCGCCGGGGCGGGACGGAAATCGACCTGACCCGCCGCCGCGTCATCTGCGCCGGCCAGGAAGCCGACCTGACAGCGCGGGAATGGGCCGTCGTCGAACTGCTCGCCCGCAGGCCAGGCGCCGTCTGCTCCCGCGAGCGGATCGAGGACGCGCTCTACGGCATGGGCGAGACAATCGGCAGCAACGCCATCGAGGTCTTCATCAGCCGCGTGCGGAAAAAGATCGGCCCCGGCGTCATCCGGACGGTGCGCGGACGCGGATACTCCCTGTCAGCGGCAGCCGATCCTTGAAAATCCCGCGCATGAAGTCCTGGAGCCTCGCCTCACGCATTGTCGCGAGCGTCCTGGTCGTCGTGGTCGGCGCCCTGACCGTCCTCAGCCTGCTGCTGGCGTCGTTCACCCGGTTCGAGGTGACGGAACGTCTCGACAATTCATTGCAGGAAGTCGCCGAGCGGCTGGAATTCGTCGTCTCCGACATAGAACGGCAGGGAAGCGGGCAACAGGGAAGCGGCCAGCCGGGCGACGCCTCCGGCCAGGAAGCCGCCATCGTCGCCCGGCTGCCGCATGTCGACCGCCGCACGCTCGCCTACCAGATCGCCACCCGTGACGGCCATCTGGGCCTGCGCTCGCAGAACGCGCCGGACCACCTTTTCGACGTTCCGCTGACCGCCGGCTTTTACGACCGGCAGGATTTCCGGGTCTACGTCACACCCTCCCAGTCAGGCCGCCACGTCATCCTCGTCGGCGAACCAGTCTTCCACCGTCAGGAAGCCGTCCAGCGCGCCGTCCTGATCTCCGTCCTGCCCACCCTCATCTTTCTGCCGGTCATCTGGCTCCTCGTGAACTGGATCGTCCGCCGCTCGCTGCGGTCGATGGAACAGTTGCAGACCGAAATCCGCACCCGGAGCGGAAGCAATCTCTCCCCGGTCCCACCGCTCGACCTGCCGCCGGAACTCCTCACGATTCACACCGCCGTCAACTCGCTGCTTGAACGCCTGACCATGGCGCTGGCCACCGAACGCGCATTCGCCGCCAACGCCGCCCATGAACTGCGCAACCCCATCGCCTCGCTCATGGCGCAGGCCCAGCTTCTGCGCGCCAGACTGATCGAAACAAGCGACTTTGAAAGCGCCGACACCATCGTCCGCCAGGCGCGCCGCATCGCGCGCACAACAGAAAAGCTCCTGCAACTGTCGCGGGCCGCGTCCGGCGTCGCCCTCCAGGGACAGGCCGTCAGCCTCCGGTCCCTCATCCGGCTTCTCTCCGACGAAATGAATCAGAGCAGCCGGCTCATCTTCACGGAAGAGGGAACCAGCCCCGGGCCGGTCCGCGGCGACGTCGACGCCGTCGGAATCCTGCTCCGCAATCTGCTCGAAAACGCCCTCAGCCACAGCCCGCCCGGATCGCCCGTCCGGATCGTGCTGCGAAGAGGCTCCGAAATCCTGATCGAAAACGACTGCCCGGCAATCGACCCGTCCCTCCTGACACGCCTCCGGGAACCCTTCGTGCGCGGCGAAACCGACAGCGAGGGAAGCGGTCTCGGCCTCGCAATCGTCACCGGAATCGCTCAGCAGTCGGGCGCGAAAATGACCTTTCATTCTCCCGTTCCCGGAACATCGCGCGGCGTCCAGGTGATCGTCGGATTTCCACCCGGCCCGACCGCCGCCGGCGAAACCGTCCGGACAGACGCCACCCCGGCAAAACCAGATTACGGCACGGAGAAGGGCAGGGACCAGCCGCATCCGGCATAACCACACAGAGCCCGGACGGCCCGATGTGCTCATAACCGCGTCATGACACCGGCACAGACGGGACAGATCCCCCGCGTCCTGCGATAGTGCGAACACACAACCGGATATGGATCATGACCCGGCATAGACCGCCCGTCACCTTCGCCTCCTCAGTCCCATGCGACCTTCACGAAAAGACCCTGCAAGCCCGCCATTTTCAGAGCTGGCTGGAAAAAACCGGCACGGATTTCGACCTGCGCTCGGTCCTCATCCGGGATGTCCTGATGTTCGGCTCCCGTGTCGGCTTCATCGTCGTCGAAGCGGACGCCTGCCATGACGGCGCGCAGATGCCTGGTTTCGCCGTGCTGAGAGGCCCGACCGTCTCCATCATGCCCGTCATCACCGTGCGCGAAACCCCGGCCGAAAAATACGTCGTTCTGGTCAGCGAAGCCCGGCTTCCGGCCGGACGCATGGTCACAGCCATGCCCGCCGGCATGGTCGATAACGGAACAGTCGACACCGCCGCGCTGCATGAACTGCAGGAAGAAACGGGTATCGATCTTCAGCATACCAGGAGCGCCCCCTGGAAACTGAAAGACACCCCGGTTCTCCTGTCCCCAGGCGGAAGCGACGAGGAAATGACGCTCTACGCCGTCGACATCACCCTGACGCGCGCGGACATGAACCGTCTGTCAGGCAGAAAACGGGGCCTTTCCGGCGAACATGAGCACACGACCGTTCTGGTCGTCCCGCTGGAGGACCTGCCGCAACACACACCGAACGCGCATTGCCTCCTGAGCTGGTTCCTTTACCGGCAGCGGACGCCTGAAAGCCGCTGATAAGCTGTCCATAAAGGTCCGCCCCGTAGCCTCGCCCCGCCAGGCCCGTTAAATGCTCACCGGCAGCCGAAACAGACAACAAAAACTGGCAGCAGAAAGGAAAACCCCATGGCGAAGATGATTCATTCCATGATCCGCGTCCGTGACGAACAGGCGTCGCTGGCGTTCTATGAAAAGGCGTTCGGCCTGAAAATCGCCGACCGCATCGCATTCGACACCTTCATCCTGATCTATCTCGTCAATGACGAGCAGACCTTCGAACTCGAACTGACCATCAATAACGACCGCGACCGCCCCTACGACCTGGGCGACGGCTACGGCCATCTCGCCGTCTCCGTGGATGACATCGAAGCCGAACACGCCCGCTTCGAACGCGAAGGCCTGAACCCGCAGCCGGTAAAGGAACTGTCGCGGGAGGGCAGGGTGGTCGGCCGGTTCTTCTTCGTCACCGACCCCGACGGATACAAAATCGAAGTCCTCCAGCGCGGCGCCCCCGGACGCTTCCTCTGATCCGCTAAATTACAAAGAAGTTTTTGGTGAAGCTTTTTTCAAAAAGCTTCAGAAGACGCCGCCTTTCTGAAAAAGGCGGCACCCGGAAACTTTTATCAGAGACTGATCGCAATCAGCTCTCTGATCCGGGCGAGGCTATAAAAAAAAGCCCCATGAAACGCTCCCCACGGGAAGCGCCTCACAGGGCCGGAACACCACCGGACCGGAACCCGGCCCGCTCAGCCTCAGAAAATACCGAGAACTTTGGACTTCTTCGCCTTGACCGTCGGTGTCGCCCCCTTCGTCGGCGGATTCCCCAGCGCGGCATTGGATTTCAGGCGACGGTTCTCCGCATCGCCATCCACAACCGAGCCGGCCCCGCCGCCTTTCCAGAACAGCAGCGCATCGACATAGCCTTCACCCGCCTTGCCCAGCTCGCCCTGATCCGGCTCCGCCGCCGCCTCGGACGCCTCCGTGATCAGCATGTTCTGGGCCTCGCTCCCCGAACCCGCCGTGCCATGCAACGCAACATCAGGAGAAAGCGTCTCAAGCGCCTGCATCCGCTCGCTCTCATTTTCCGCAATCGGCGTCGTCGCTCCCGAATGCGGAGCGGAAAGCTCGGAGGTCGGGGGCATGGAAAGCGGCGCCCTGGTCGTCACGGTATATTCATCCGGCACACTGCGCTGAAGCCCGAACGCACGATTCAGGTCCTCACCGGAGCATCCCGTGAGCAGGACACTGAGCCCGGCACCAAGAACCACATGCCGAAATCCGACAATCACTCGCATTCTCTCCGCCTCATCTGTCACCGGCGTCCGGCCCGACCACAGCCCCGGAGCCCTGAACCTTATTCCCCTGAGCCTCATGCCCCCGGGTCCCGTGCCCCCGGTCATGATACAGACTGTCCAGTATCAACCCGGTTACACTACATACTATCGCAGCATCGGCCACGTTGAATACATACCACGACCAGCCAAATGCGTGAGCATGGATAAAATCCACCACCGCCCCGTAGCGCAGCCGGTCCAGCACATTCCCGATCGCCCCGCCCGTGATCGCCCCGATCAGAAGCGCAATGAAAATCCGCGACGTCCGCGCCATCCATACGAGCAGCCCCGAGACAATGGCAAGAGACACCGCCGAAAAGATCACCCGCCCCGCGGCGCCCGCGCCACCGAACATCCCGAAGGTAATGGCGTGATTCCACACCATCGTGAAATTCAGCCCCGGAAAGATCGCCACCGACCCCTTCTCAGGCAGCCGGTAGTCAAACAAAATCCAGTATTTCGACAGCTGATCGAGCAGAAACACGACACACGCGCTCAGCAGCCCAAAGCTCAGCGAGCGATAATACACCGCTTTCCGGCTCATTCCGAAGCCGGCTCACAGGACAGAGCCGCAACCACGCCCGCGCAACGACCGCACAGCGTCGGATAAGCCGCGTTCGCGCCCACCTCGGGCAGAACCCGCCAGCACCGCTCGCACTTCCCGCCCTCAGCGACCGTCACCACCGGAACCCCGCAAGGCAGCGCCACACCACCCGGCGCCCCGGCTTCAGTTCCTTCCACCTTCGGCGCCTCCGCCGGAATGACGCTCAGCTCCGCATGCGACACAATCGCCAGCTCAGCCCAGTCCACATCCGCCACCAGAGCCGTCTGATCCTCGAACACAGGCAGTTCGATCGCCGCCTGCAAGGACGACCCGACCTGCCCCGAACGCCGCGCCGCCTCGATCTCCGTCGTGATGATGCGCCGCACCGCCCGCAACGTCACCCAGCGATCCGCCAGCTCCGGATCGTGCCACTCCTCCGGCAGCACCGGAAACGCCTCCAGATGCACCGACGTGCCCTCGCCAAACCGCGCCGTCCACGCATCGTCCGCCGTAAAGACCAGCACCGGCGCCAGCCACGTCGTCAGACAGCGATGCAGAATATCCAGCACCGTCCGCGCCGAACGCCGCTTCAGACTGTCCTTCCCGTCGCAGTAGATCGCATCCTTGCGTACATCGAAATAGAACGCCGAAAGATCCGTCGTGCAGAACCCGTGCAGGGCAGGGTAGACGCCAACCCATTCATGCGTCTCAACCGCGTCCGAAATCAGCCGCCCGAACTCGGTCAGACGATGCAGAACCCACTTCTCCAGCTCCGGCAGTTCCGCATAAGGAACCGCCTCCTCAGCCGTGAACCCGTCCAGCGCTCCGAGCAGCCAGCGCAGCGTATTCCGCAACCGCCGGTAAAGCTCGCCCTGCTGTTTGAGAATCTCCTTGCCGATCCGCAGATCCTCGCTGGTGTCGGAGTTCATCACCCACAGCCGCAGAATATCCGCGCCCAGCGTATCGTTCACATCCTGCGGCGCAATCACATTGCCCAGAGACTTGGACATCTTCCGCCCGGCCTCATCCAGCACAAACCCGTTTGTGACCAGCGTCCGGAACGGCGCAACCCCGCGCGTCCCCACACTCTCCAGCAACGAGGCCTGGAACCACCCGCGATGCTGGTCCGACCCCTCCAGATACAGATCGGCCGGGAACCGCAGCTCCGGCCGGTTCAGCACAAAGGCATGAGTCGAACCGCTCTCGAACCACACATCGACAACATCGAAAACCTGCTCGTAATCCGCAGCATCATACTGATTGCCCAGGAAACGCGCCGGATCGCTGTCATACCACGCATCCGAGCTCTCCTCGCGGAACGCATCCACAATCCGCTTCATCACCTCCGGATCGCGCAGAACCTCGCCCGTCTCCTTATGCACGAACACCGCGATCGGCACGCCCCAGGCCCGCTGCCGCGAAATACACCAGTCCGGACGCCCCTCAACCATGGAGGTCAGGCGATTCCGGGACTGCTCCGGCACGAAGGTCACATCGTCCAGCGCCGTCAGGGCCTTGTCCCGGATGGCGTTGCCGTCATCCATCGCAATGAACCATTGCGGCGTCGCCCGGTAAATGACCGGCTTCCGGGATCGCCAGGAGTGCGGATAGGAGTGAACGAGCGACCCGCGCGACACCAGCCCGGCCGGCGCCTCATCGTCGGCAATGCTGCGCTCCATCGCCGCGGCCAGCGCCTCACAGACCGGATCAGCCGCTTTGAACACATGCGTCCCGCCAAACAGCGGCACCCGGTCGAAATACTTCCCGTCATCCGCGACCAGCTCCGGAACCTCGATCCCGTTCGCCCGCCCGACCGCGAAATCGTCCTCGCCATGCGACGGCGCAATATGCACCAGCCCGGTGCCCGCATCCGCCGTCACAAACTCCGCCGGCAGCAGCGGCACATCGAAATCAAAACCCTGACGCCGCAGCGGATGCGCCGCAACAGCCCCCTCCAGCGCCGACCCCGGCATCGTGTAGAGAACATGATGCGCCAGCACCCCGGCGTCAGCACAGACCTTCTCAGTCAGCGATTCCGCCAGCAGGATCTTCGCCCCCGGCGCCAGCAGCGCCTCGGGAGACGTCTCATCCACCCGCACCACGCAGTAGGTGATCTCCGGATTGAACGCGATTGCCCGGTTCGCCGGAATCGTCCACGGCGTCGTCGTCCAGATCACCGCCGAAACCCCGTCCAGCGCCCCCGCCGGCGTCGGGTCCTCAATGAACGGAAACGCCACGTAAATCGTCGTCGAGGTGTGATCGTGATACTCGATCTCCGCCTCGGCCAGCGCCGTCTTCTCAACCGGACTCCACATCACCGGCCGAAGCCCGCGATACAGACTCCCGTTCAGCAGAAACCGCCCAATCTCCTCAGCAATGGCCGCCTCGGAGCTGTAATCCATCGTCGAATAACGCTGCGACCACTCGCCCTGCACACCCAGACGCTGAAACTCGCCCATCTGCACATCGAGCCACCGCGCCGCCCAGGCCCGGCATTCGCCACGGAACTGCAGAACCGGAATGGAATCCTTGTCCCGCTTCGCCTTGCGGAACTCCTCCTCAACCTTCCACTCGATCGGCAGCCCGTGACAGTCCCAGCCCGGCACGTAATGCACCGCATACCCCGCCATACGATGGCTGCGGTTGATGACATCCTTCAGAATCTTGTTCAGCGCGTGCCCGATATGCAGATGCCCGTTCGCATAGGGCGGCCCGTCATGCAGCACAAAAAGCGGCCGGCCCTCAGCCGCGTCCTTCATCTTCCCGTCAGCGTCCAGCGCCGCCCAGCGCGCCAGCAGCTCCGGCTCCCGCTTCGGCAGATTGCCCCGCATCGGAAAAGACGTCCTCGGCAGAAACACCGTATCGCGATAACCGTCAGCCACGGCGCTCTCCTGCCCTGCAGGGGCACTGGTCTTGCTGTTTTCCGTTCCGGTCATCGTGCTCTCGGCCACCCTCTGGGAAAGAATTTCGGGCTGGTGTTATGCGGAGGTCCAGGTCATGCGGTCAAGCCATCGTGACCAGACGAACGCAGCGGAAACCCGCGCCGCAATTCCGTTCTGTTCCGCACCCGGACTAAAACAGGTGGTGAGCCCGAAGCCATCATGCCATGGTCCCTCCGCACTCCCGGTTCCCCGGCTGCCTGGAAAGAAGCGTCTTCGATATGATCAGTCTTTTTGATCTGTTTAAACCGGGGATCGGCCCCTCATCCTCCCACACGGTCGGCCCCATGCGGGCCGCGCACCGCTTCCTCTCCCGCCTGGAAAAAATCCCCGCGGCAGCCCGCGTGCGCGTGACTCTGTACGGCTCCCTCGCCTGGACGGCCACCGGCCACGCAACCGACAAGGCCGTCATCCTCGGCCTGGCCGGTCAGACTCCGGAACATGTCGATCCGGACCAGGCCGACAGTCTCGTCCGCCGCGTCCGCGAAAATAAAGCAATCCGCATCGCCGGCCGCTCCGTTGCGTTCGACCCGGAAACCGACATCATCACCGATCTCGAAACAGTGCCGCCCGTTCACCCGAACACAGTGCAGTTTCAGGCGCTGGACGCCGACGGAGCCGTCCTGACAACGGAGCGGTTCTGCTCGGTGGGCGGCGGGTTCATCGTGCCGGAGCAGGCGACGGAACACGCCAGCTACAGACTGCCCGACATGCCGTACGATTTCAGCAGCGGCGCAGAACTGCTCGAACGCACGCGGGAGACCGGAACCAGCATCGCGGCCGTCGTGCTCGCCAATGAATGCGCGCTCCGGCCAGAAACAGACATCACCGCCTACCTGGACCGTATTATCGACATCATGATGGCCTGCATCGAACGCGGCCTGACGCAGCGCGGACCGCTCCCCGGACGGCTGAAGGTGGAGCGCCGGGCAGCGGCGCTCTATGAGCGGCTGCAGGCCAGTGAGCGCCGCAATCAGCGCTCCGCCCACGAGATCATGGACTGGGTCAGCCTGTTCGCCATGGCCGTCAACGAAGAAAACGCAGCCGGCGGCCGCGTCGTCACCGCCCCCACAAACGGAGCCGCCGGCGTCCTCCCCTCCGTCCTGCGATATTATCGTGACTTCTGTTACGATTCCTCCCGCGCCGGCATGCACGAATTTCTCCTCACGGCCGCGGCGATCGGCGGGCTGTTCAAGCTGAACGCCTCCATCTCAGGTGCGGAAGTCGGCTGTCAGGGCGAGGTAGGCGTCGCATCGTCGATGGCCGCCGCAGGACTGGCCGCCGCCCTCGGCGCGACCCCGCTGCAGATCGAAAACGCCGCGGAAATCGCCATGGAGCACCATCTCGGCATGACCTGCGACCCGGTCGCCGGCCTCGTCCAGATCCCCTGCATCGAGCGAAACGCATTCGGCGCGGTCAAGGCGATCAACGCGGCATCACTGGCCATGCACGGCAACGGCGAGCACCGCGTGTCCCTGGATCAGGTCATCCGGACAATGGCCGAAACCGGACGGGATATGAATCACCGCTACAAGGAAACCTCCCTCGGCGGCCTCGCCGTCAACTTTCCGGAATGCTGACCCGCACCGCCTCAGAAACACCCCGCGACACCCCATCGATAAAAAACAAAAGTTTTTGGGTGCCGGCTTTTTTCAAAAAGGCGGCGTCTTCTGAAGCTTTTTGAAAAAAGCTTCACCAAAAACTTTTATAATTTAAAGGCCCCTCCACAGGCAGGCTCCTGAAACATCTCCCCCGGCTCAGCCGCCCCGTCAGTCCGCCTCCGAAGTCTGACGCGACATCGCGACAGACACCCTAGCGCTGCGTCGCGCAACGTCGCGCCGGCGCAGGCTCCACATCACAAAACCCGACACGGAGAAGAACGTCAGCGCCGCTCCGGTCACGAACACCGCCGCCTTCCAGACCGGCGCAACAACGGCAGGCGCAACAAGTTTCGCCTCATGCAGCGTATGCAGCCACTGGAACGTCCATTCGCCGGTCCGCTGCTGTCCCGGATCGCGCGTAAGACGCAGCACGTCGCTCTTCGCATCATACTGCACCGACGCCGGACGATTGGGTCCATAAGCCGGCAGCGCAACCTCAAGCGACTGCTGCGACGGTGACGCGCCCAGCCGCACAGCCATCAGCTTCGCCTCAGGCATCTTCGCGCTCAGCGTCCGCAGCGCCGCATCCAGTCCCTGTTCGCCCGTCACCGTCTCAGTCACCTGAGCCTCGTGATGACCATGACGCTCACCACGACCGCCGCCGCCAGGCCCGCCACCCGGTCCGCCACGATGAACGCCAAAAAGCGTGGCACCAAATGGGAAGGCCAGAATCATGCCGCTGACAGCAAGAAACAGCAGCATCGCCGACATCCAGAACCCGATGCTGATATGCGCCTCACGCCACAGCCGCAGCCCCCGCGCGCGGGATGAAATGACAATCGTTTTACGCCACTTCCCGGATGCCCACAGCGCCGGATGCGGCCACCAGAGGATAAGCCCCGTCACAGCCATGCCCGTGAGAAGCAGCCCCATGATCCCCGTCAGGTTCTGGCCGTAAGGCAGCAGAAACAGATCGGCGTGCAGATTGTGAAGGAAGCGGAAAAACGCCGGAAAAACATGCGTCCGGATCACCGCCGGCGCGCCCGGGTCCATCAGAACCTCAAAGGTCGGATGCCGCTCACCCGGCGGCCCGAACGTCACAACCGCGCTGTCCCCGGCCCAGCGCGCCGGATCGAACCGCAGCGGGATCATCCCCCCCGGAGCCGCCGGCCGCGCCGCCGCGATAATCGCCTCCACACCAGGCGCTCCCATATCGGCCGCCACCCGTGGGACAACCTGAGGACGGGCCGGCATCAGCAGCGGGATCAGGATCAGCAACGTCCCGGTCAGACCCTGAAGCGCGAACGGAAGCACCAGAATGAGCCCGATCCAGCGATGAATTTTGCGCAGCACGCCACAGTTCCTGTTGTTGCGAAACGTTCGCACCTTTACAGGAGCCACAGATACGCCGCAAGCCTCGTTACGACAACGCAGCATCCGTTTCCGGACCGGCCCCCGCTGCAATTTCGCCTTTGATTTCCAGCATATTACCGCCCCGTTACCGCCCGTAACATCCATCCGCCCGACGCGCCGGAAAGCCCCGGCCTGACAGCAACCCCGGACAATGCCGGACGAACGAGGGAACCTTCCGCGCCCGGCGGCGTTCTGTCAGAAGGACGCAGCAAAAGCGGCTCGCCGCGCCATGCGTCCTCCTCGCCGTTTTTTTCTGAAAGGAGTGTCGCCATGAGCGCGGATCAGAAGGACAAATCTCAGACGAAATCTGAGAAGAAAGAGGATAAGGCTCTCGATAAATCCCTGGACGAAAGCTTTCCCGCCAGCGACCCGCCGTCGCAGACCGATCCCGACCGTCCTGAAAAATAATTTCGCACCCGGGGAAACAGGGCAGGGCGTTCCTCCTTGCCCCCGATTTTAACCCGCCGGGATCAAAGGGACCGCGTCCCTTTGCGAGGTTCGGGGCAGAGCCCTGAAAACTCCCTCACGCCTGTCTCCCCAAAGCACACAACCGAAAAAAGCCCGGCACTGGCCGGGCTTTTTGCTGCAAATACGACCACCTGCCGGCCGCCAGCCATACGGGAAAACCCGGTTCAGTCGTCCGTCCCGACCATCACATCAGACGCCTTGATCACAGCATAGGCCTGCTTCCCAATCTCAAGCTTCAGATCCGCCACCGCCTCATTGGTGATCGAAGCCATGAGGACAGTGCCTCCGGTGTCGATGCTCACATGGGACGTGGTCGCGCCCTTCGCGATGCGTGTAATGGTGCCTTTAACCTGATTACGGGCACTCAGCTTCATGTTCTGTCTCCGTGTTAAATGAACTAACGCGTCAGTGACATTACGTCAGCAAACGCTTCAGACTGTTCTCCGCCCCCGGCTCCCCCCATCGCACCGGACCGGAATGCCGCGCCACTTCCTGCGCCTCGCGGTTCAGAAACAGCGTCAGAGGAAGCGCCGGCTCCTCCAGAGCCGCAACAGCCGCCGCCCGCGTATCGTAGAACGACCGGAAGCCGCCGAGGTTCAGACGCCCCAGAAACGGCAACACCTTTTCCGGACCGAGATGATCAGTCGCGACCGGCAGAACCGCGATTCCATCCTGCGCAAGAGCAGGCGTCAGAGCAGCGAGGGCAGGCAGCTCCGTGACACAGGGACCGCACCACGTCGCCCAGAAATGAAGAACAGCAGGCTGCCCCCGAAAACTCGCGAGATCCCTTTCGGTCCCGTCCGCGTCCGTGAAACTCAGCGCAGGCAGAACCAGCGGCGGATGCGCCGCAATCTCCGCCAGAGAAACCGGAGCATCCGTCGCCGTCGCGGCGTGAAGCGGTTTGCGCGTCACAGGGGCTGCGATTAGGGTGCCGGCCATCAGAAGAACGGTACGCCGGCGCAGCGATGGGGCTGTGTGCCGGAACCGGATGTCACGTTGAGGCATACGATGAGTGTGGACGAGCAGAGCGAAGCGGGCAAGTCGGGCGCGGTGACGGCCAATGCACAGTGGGGCGGCCGGTTCGCCGGCGGCCCGTCGGCGATCATGCGGGAAATCAACGCGTCGATCGGCTTCGACAAGGCCATGTGGCGTCAGGACATCGCCGGCTCGCTCGCCCATGCCGCCATGCTCGCAAAGGTCGGTATCATCAGCGCCACCGACGAAACGAAGATCCGCAACGGCCTGACAGAAATCGGCCGCGAAATCGAAGCCGGCACATTCATCTTCGATGACGCCCTCGAAGACATCCACATGAATATCGAGGCCCGGCTGAGCGAACGCATCGGGGAAGCCGGCAAACGCCTGCATACCGCGCGCTCCAGGAACGACCAGGTCGCAACCGATTTCCGCCTCTGGGTGCGCGACGCAGCCGACGGAATTTCAGCGCAGATCGCAGCCCTGATGCTGTCGCTCGCCACGCGGGCACTCGAATACGCCGACACGGCCATGCCCGGCTTCACCCATCTGCAGACAGCCCAGCCCGTAACCTTCGGCCATCACCTCCTCGCCTATGTGGAAATGCTGTCCCGAGACAGGGGACGGCTGGCCGATGCGCGCAGACGCCTCAACGAGTGCCCCCTCGGCTCCGCCGCCCTGGCCGGAACCTCCTTCCCGATCGACCGGAAAATGACAGCCGCCGCGCTCGGGTTCGACCGCCCGACCGCCAATTCGCTGGACGCCGTGTCCGACCGCGACTTCGCCCTGGAATATCTCTCCGCGCTGTCCATCCTGGCCATGCACCTGTCACGTTTCGCGGAGGAAATCGTGATCTGGTGTTCCGCGCCCTTCAGTTTCATCCGGCTCTCGGACGCCTTCACAACCGGCTCGTCCATCATGCCCCAGAAACGCAACCCGGACGCCGCCGAACTGGCACGGGCCAAAATCGGCCGCGTGGCCGGCTCCCTGATCAGCCTTCTGACCGTCATGAAAGGCCTGCCGCTCGCCTACGCCAAGGATATGCAGGAAGACAAAGTCCCGGTCTTCGAGGCCACGGAAGCCGTCTCGCTCACCCTGGCCGCCTGTGACGGCATGGTCCGCGACCTGAAAGCCAGCGAACGGCAGATGAGAACATTCGCCGGCTCCGGCTTTTCAACAGCGACCGATCTCGCGGACTGGCTCGTGCGCGTGCTGAAACTCCCGTTCCGCACCGCCCACCACGTGACAGGCCGCCTCGTCGCCCTCGCCGAGGCAAAAGGAACCGATCTGGCCGAACTCAGCCTGGCCGATATGCAGTCCGTCGAACCCGGAATCACAAACGACGTCTTCTCCGTGCTCTCGGTCGAAGCCTCGATCGCGTCCCGCACCAGCGAGGGCGGCACAGCAGGCGCCAATGTCCGGCAGCAGGCGGAAGCATGGCTGAAAAAACTCGCACCCGGCGCCACAGGAGCGGCAGCATGAAACGTCTCGTTATTCTGCTGACACTCTCAGCCATCCTGCTGCCACTCGCCGCATGCGGAAAAAAAGGCTCCCCCACCACGCCCGGCCCGGCAAACAAAATCACATTCCCCCGCACATACCCGGCCCCGGACTGATCCCCGGCCCGATCCTCCGGACTGATCTCCCGATGCGAGACGAACAGGCGAGGGCAGGGGACAGACCCGTTCCCGGGATGCCTACCTGACCGCCGACAGTTCAGCATCGCTGTCATGGAGGACACTCTCTGCCCGATGCTGCCAGGCGTCCGGCGGATCGTCCGCCGAGGAAGGCGGAGAGGGATCAGTCCGGAAATTGCTCACCAGCCTGGTCAGATTCAGGGAACTCGATTCCATGCCCTGACCCTTTTGCGCCGTCTGGTTCACAGCATCCGCGTTTCTGCGCGTCTCATCCTCCAGCCTGGCCACACGCTGACTGATCTCGTCGACACGGGACGCCTGAACATCCGAACCCTGCGCGATCTGCTCCGCCCGCTCTCCGACAGCGCGGATCGAGGTCCTGATATTGGTGATCGCGACCCCTGCCGCATTCGCCAGCTCAACCCCGCTTTCCACCTCGCGGGCACCCCGGTCGATCAGAGCCCTGATACGCTTCGTCGCCTCGGCGGACCGCACCGCGAGATTGCGCACCTCCTGCGCCACAACCGCAAATCCCTTGCCGGCATCCCCGGCGCGGGCAGCCTCAACCCCGGCATTCAGCGCAAGCAGATTGGTCTGCAGCGAAAGCTCGTTGATCAGACCGACAATCTGAGAAATCTCACCCGATGAGTCCGAAATTCTGCCGATCGCATCCGTGACATCCATCACAATTTTTTCGCCCTGGCCCGCCTCCACCTCACATTCGGCGACACTGCCATTCACCTCCGCCGTCTGCCCGGCAATCATCCGCGTGGCCTCGGCAATGTTCCCGATCGTATCGGAAACGCTCTCAAGATCGCTGACCTGAGCCGCCATCCCGGAAGCGATGTTCTGGCTCTCCCGGTTGATGGTCCGCGCATCCGTCTCCACCCGCTCCGCGTTTTCCCGGACGGAACGGGTAATCGCCGTAAGACCGCTGATCAGCGTTTCAAACGCGGTCGCCAGACGCGGCGATTTCTCCCCGAGCTGCGCATCGACCCTGATGGACAGATCGCCCTCCGCCACCTGCTCCAGAGCGTTCGCCAGCATGTCGAGAGCGGCCTCCTGCTCCCGCGCCTCAGCCTGCCGCTGCCGCTCCGCCGTATCGAGCGCGGATGTCACGGCCAGCTCCATATCCAGCATCGTCGCCTTGATGAGCAGACCGACACGCGTGACGAGATCATCGCAGGACATCTCTCCGGTCTGCTGCGGCCCGAACAGCCAGCCAGCCCTGGCCTTCCGCTCCTCCGGCCAGCACTTCCTGATCAGATCACCGACAATCGCTTCAATCAGCAGAGAGTTTCCGGCGATATACCAGCGCGGGGAGAGCCCGATCCGCGCATGGGTGCTGCCGATCTTCGCAACCCGCCTGAGATAATGCTCCTGGAAACGCTCGGTGACGATCGCATGCCAGTGCTTCACCTGTTCGGACCGCGCATGGTCCGCCTGCGCGCGATTTGAAAAAAAATGCGATAATTCAGGATTTTTTTCTATTCGTGCATAGAAATCATCGAGAGCCTTCGGAAGGCTCCGCGCAATGTCATCGCTCGTGCTTTGAAGAATATCGAGCTGCTTCGGGCCAATGTCGAGAAATCGCACCCGTCCTTCGATATCGAAGGCTTCACTGTTCTTCACGACCAGTATCTTTCCATTCTGGGGCGGGATATGGACCCCCAGACTTACGGAAAACTGGCTAAATAAGTCTTAATTCCCGGACGCAACTGACAGCGCCCGTCCGCCGCGCTCTCCGCACCCGCCACGGAACACCCGCGAAAACATGGCCTTACCCCCGATCCCCGCCGCCATCCGGCCGAACCGTCACAACCGCGCGAGCAGCGGACCGTCAGAACCGGCCGATGAACCGCGACGGCAGCCGCCACAACTCGTCCCCGGAAATATGCAGATCCAGCCTGTAAAGTTCATCCCGGCGAAAGACCGTGCTCTCCATCACACGCCCCAGCCAGTGCTCCAGCGTCACATCATCCCGCCCGAGAACAATGTCATCACGACGCGACAGCCCCGACATACCCCGCAGCATCGCGTCCCAGTCCGCGTCGGCCATCCGCTGATGCTGCCCCGCCTCCGCGCTCGCCCATGGCTGCCGGCGGGTCCGCGCCAGACGCGCCAGCCCGGAAGGCTGATCGGCATAACGCAGATGGAACAGGTACAGATCGTCAAAGGCCGGCGCTTCGTCGATACAGTGAAAGCCCGGAGCCCAGGCCACGGAACGCCGGATCAGAACCGGCTTGCACATGGCGCTGGAAAACCGCAGCCAGTGGCGCTGTTCACTGACAGGAAGCGACCAGTCAATTGCCGGCTCCCCGTCCAGGGCATGAACCACATCGAACCCGATCGCCGTCCGGACACCGCCAGGCTCAACACAAGCCGCATAAGCCGCCAGCGACGGAAAGTGGTCCGGGTTCGCAACCAGCAGTTCATCCACGTCCACATGAATGACCGCATCATACCAGTTCAGCAGGGACGCACAGAATTCCGATATGAAACGGGTCCGTCGCGTATCGTCCTGCGGGGAGCGCGGAATGCGTATCCGGTTAACCCCGCCGAGCGCCTCCGTGCTCCCGTCCGAACTGCCATGATCGATGACGTAACACCGCTCAGCCCCCACCGCCGCCGCATAATGCCGGCACCACACCGGAAGCAGTTCACCTTCATTATAAGCCATGGTGACAACGGCGAGCGAAGAACTGTCAGACATAACACCATCTGTATGTCAGCGGACCGGACGGAACCACCCCCGGGGCGACAGCCTGACTGTCAGCCACATGACCCCGAAATGACGAACCGTCAGCGGAAACGTCAAGACAAATCCGCAACATCCGCCGTTTCGGAGAAACGGAAGAACCGCCTGTTCAGTTTTTCAGAAAACCCGGCAGATGGTAGCGGCGGACGGATTTGAACCGCCGACCAAGGGATTATGATTCCCCTGCTCTACCGCTGAGCTACGCCGCCATCGTGCCGGTGGGCGTTCAGGTATCCGCGCCCGGCGCGCAAGTCAAGACGGGTTCTGCCGCTCACGACGCAATGCCGTTTTCCGCCTCAGACGCAACAGCCGCGGCAAGACGGGAATGCGCGCGGCCATAGAAGCGATAGATCGCGGCGCCAAGCATGAAATAACTCAGCAGCAGAACAGCCGGGGTCGGATTCCCCGAAAACAGATCCCGCAGCACGTCGATGAACAGGGGAGCCGCCATCACGAAGCAGAACAGAATCCCCAGCAACGGCGCGATTCCGATCCAGAACCCGCGAATCCGGATTCCCCCCAGAGGCACTCTGAACGGCCTCAGCGCGTCCGGACGCATATTGCGGTCCCAGATGACCGTAAAACACACAACGCCAAACGCCGTGGCCGTCCCGATGCTGACAAGATCACTGATAATGTCGATCGGCAGAAGAGCCGTCGCGGCGGAAACCGCAAGGCCAAGAATAATCGAGCCGATCCACGGCGTGCGGTAACGCGGGTGAAGCAGACAGAAAACCGGCGGCAGCAGACCGTCCCGTGAGATCGTGAAAAAGATGCGGCTCTGACCATAAAGCAGCCCGAACAGCACGGAACAGAGCCCGATCACCGCCCCCAGCTTCACCAGAAGCGCCAGAGAAGGCCAGCCAATCGCATCGACAGCCAGCGCCAGCGGATCGGCGACATCGAGCGTCCGCCACGGCACGACACCGATCAGAACGGCGGCCACGCACATATACACGACAGTACAGATCAGCAGAGACCCGATCACGCCGATCGGAATGTCCCGCCGGGGATTCCGCGCCTCCGAGGACGCCGTCGAGACCGCCTCGAAGCCGACATAGGCAAAGAAAATAATCGAGGCCGCCCGGAAAATTCCCGGAATCCCATACCGGAACGATCCCTCCGACGGCGGAATGAACGGATGCCAGTACTCCGGATGAATGGCACGCAGCCCGACAATCATAAAAACGAACAGCACACCAACCTTCAGCATGACGATGGCCGTATTGATCTTCACCGATTCCTGCACGCCCATGACAAGAAACACGGTGACGAACAGCACAACCGCCGCCCCGACGAAATCGATGTGAGGCCCGATCGCCGCATGCATGCCGCGCGGCGTCATCGTCGTCTGAACGAATGTCCGGTGCAGAAAATCCGGCACCACGACACCGAAATCATGCAGAAAACTGACCGCATAACCGGAAAACCCCGCGGCCACGCCGGCGCAGGACACACCATATTCAAGCAGCAGGAGCCAGCCCACCCACCAGGCGGCGCGCTCGCCAAGAGAGACATAGGCATAGCTGTAGGCCGATCCCGAAACCGGCATCGCGGACGCCAGCTCACCATAGGACAGAGCCGTGAACAGACAGGCCAGACCGGCGATGACAAAGGAAATGATGATGGCGGGACCGGCATAATTCGCCGCCGCCGTGCCGGTCATGACATAGATTCCGGCCCCGATCGTGGACCCGACCCCCAGCATGACCAGCTGAACCGGACCGAGCGAACGCTTCAGGCCGCTGTTCTCGTTTTCCTTCTCAATACGCTCGACAGTTTTACGAAGCGGCCGGATGCCGGACACGGGGCTGGTCATGGTCTGGGCTTAATCTCCTGTCTCCGTCCGCATCAGCCTGACACAGTCTGTCATCATCGCTGACCCGCGCGTCCCTGCCGTAAACGCAAACGTTAACGCAAGAGAACATTCCGCGAAATGGCATCCGTAACAGAAAGTGCGCCGCTCCGTCGCCATCCGGACACCAGACCAGACCGCACATCACTCATCCGGTCCCGGCGGAGATACCTTTTATTGTGATTTTAACGTAACAGACCGCATAGACAGAAACACAGAAACGCCCTCCGGGGCCAGACCAGCCATCTCCGGCTTTTCCGGAACGGCCGGTCTGATGACGTGTTTCATGCAGAGGGACTGAAGGAAAACGATGTCGTCCGGCGAAAATACCGACAAGCCCATGATCATAAAAATCAGCGGTCTCGGAAATATCGGCAACCGGATGATGCAGTATATCTCAGCGGTCCGGTTCGCCAGACACTTCCCGAACGCCCGGATCGAGCGCGTCAGCCTGCCCGAATGGGGAATAGAGTTCGATCATTCGGGCGAAACCGCCCCCACGGACGACATCATGCATGTCGACGACCATTTCCGTGACGAACAGCATCTCGTCTCCACGATCAGAGACCGTAATCCCGATGTGGTGTTCTTTACCGGATATCTCCAGAAGACCGCCCTGTTCGGAGATCACCGCGAATGGAAAGACATCTTCTCGGAGAGAGAGGAGGTCGATGTCCGGTTCGGCGATAACGATCTGGTCGTCAGCATCCGGACAGGAGAGATCGTGGAAGGGTATTATCAGTACCCCCTGATCCCGATCGAATTTTACAGGCACCTTGAGAAAACAACCGGCATGAACCTGGTCTTCGTCGGCCAGATCACGGATAACGGATATTCGCGGGACCTGCGCGACGCCTTCCCGCACAGCCGCTTCATTCCCCACATTTCCCCCATGAAGGATTTTGAAATTCTCAGACGGGCGAAAAACGTCGTCGTGGGAATCAGCACATTTTCATTCCTCGCCACATGGCTTTCGGACGCGGAAAAAATCATCCTCCCGTTATGGGGATTTTTCAGCATTCCCTGCCACCTGAACGAAATAGAGCTGCTCCCGCCAGACGACGACCGCTACGAATTCTGGCTTTTCCCGTTCGTCCCCGGCCTTCCGGAAGCCCAGATGCGTGAGATTTCCGCATCCGTCGCCGGCATGTGCCGGAAGACGGACATGGAGGAAATAATCAGTATCAGAAACAGAATAAACAGCATCAGCGTCAGGGAAACAGACTTCCAGGTCGACGATACCTGGTACGCCTCACGATATCCCGATGCGTCTCTCGACATCGCTCTGGGTTATTTCAGAAACCCCTACGACCATTATACCCGAACCGGCGTCTGGGAAGGCCGCCTTCCCACACCTCCGACCCGGCCGGACCTCCCGAATGTCGCTTCCGGAAAAAAGGCCCTCGTCAGTTCCTTCTCCGAATACGCCGCAGGCGCCAGCGCCGAAGAACAGGCCCGCGCCGCTGTCGACGGACCGGTGGAGGGAGACTGCGCGTTCCATACAAAAGACGAGAACTATCCCTGGTGGCAGGTCGATCTCGGTCAGATCCACCGGATAAGTTATATGATCATCTGCAACAGGGAAGGCGGCGACATCCTGAAGGACAGATGCCTGCCGCTGGGCGTCTACAGTTCCGAAGACGGCGTCAAATGGTATTGCGTCCGCGTCCACAGACAGCTGTTTGGCGGAATGGACGGCCACCCGCTGGAAATCAATCTCCATCCGGCCATAACCGCCCGCCACATCCTGCTCGTGGCTCAGAAACACACCTATTTCCACCTGGAGCAGGTGCAGATCTTCGGCGTTCCCGACGACAGAACCGGCAACGCATGACACAGCCGCTCCGCTTCCCGGCAGGGGAGGGAAGCGCCAGACTCAGAGCACAGGACTCAGCGCACAGGAATCAGAGCACACCGCCCAGAATAACGAGAGAGCCAAGCCCCAGCGCCACACAGTAATAAGCGAACGGCGCCAGCGCCCAGTTATCGTGATTACGGAAATAACGCATCAGAACCGCCGTACTGATGAGCGCCGTAACCCCGGCCACACCCGCCGCGATCAGACCCGTCTGAATCTGCTCATGCGTAATCGCCATATGGCGCATCTTCAGCATCTGGTGCGCCGTGGCGGCGAGAATGACAGGCTCCGCCATCAGAAAGGAGAACCGGGCCGCAACATCATGATGCAGGCCCCGCAGCAGCCCGCCCGCAATCGTCGCCCCCGACCGCGACAGACCGGGAAAAAGAGCCAGACACTGGAAAGACCCGATAAACAGCGCGTCCCGCGCCGTCAGACTCGCAATCGGACGCGCCGCCTCCGGGGCATCCGGCGTGGGGCCAAAACGTCCGCGAAGCCGCTCCACCGCCAGCAGCATCAGCCCGTTGACAACGAGAAGCCCGGCAACAGGCAGCGGCGATCCGAACAGATGCCGGAGAAAATGCTCCAGAGCCGCGCCGACAATGACAGCCGGCAGAGTGGCAATGGCAAGCAGCCACAGAATCTTGAAACTCTCGACCCGGTAACGGCTCTCCTGCAGCCCGAGCGCCCCGGAGATGATGGCCGACCAGTCGCGCCAGAAAAATATGAACAGCGCCACCGATGTTCCGAGATGCAGCATCACCAGAAATGGCAGAAAAATCTCGTCGCTCTCATTGAACGGCCAGTGAAGCAGCGCCGGAAGAAGAACCGCATGACCAAGACTGCTGACAGGGAAAAGTTCAGTCGCCCCCTGCAGAACGGCGATAATAACAGCTTGCAGCAGCGTCATGGGCGGACCCTGTTTTTGTTCTGAACACCCCGGAACATGATTCGCTCCGAAAGCGTCGTGGCTGAAAAGTTGCCCGGACCTTAACGCGGTCCGATGCGCAGCGATACCGCCTTTGTCACAGACAGCGCCGTCCCATTCCCGGACACCCCGTCATCAGCACGCTTGACGCGGTCCCGGTCACGCCGGCTTATTGCCACGCAGGAACAGAACACAGGGGCAGAACAGCAGCGTCTGCCGGACTGATAAGGGGTATCCAATGGGTCATCGCCGTGAGGCCGGAACGATCGTGTTCAGTTTCGTCGTGCTGGCCGTGACAGCAGGCTTCGCCGGATACGCGCGCAGCACACAGGGCAACCACGGCATCGCGCGTTACCCGTTATCCGCACAGTTCGTTTCGGCAAACGGCCTGGCGCGCGGCGCGGACGTGAATATGGGCGGCGTGCCCGTCGGCCGCGTCTCCTCAATCCATCTCGATCCCGAAACCGCGATGGCCGTTGTTGATTTCGAGGTCAACAACACCCTGCATTTCCCGACGGACAGCGTCCTCACCGTCGGAAGCACCACGCTCTCAGGCGACAACGCCCTGATGATCGAGCCCGGAACGTCAAAACAGCTGACAAAAGCCGGCGATGTCCTCACCAGCACGCGCGAGCCCACCAGCCTGGAACAGCAGGTCAGCAACTATATCTTCGGCAATGGCGGCCTGCCCGCGGACTGATCACACCCCCCGCCGGACATTTCAGTCCCGGCCATCCCCGCTCCGACGACTTCAGTCGTTCAGCGGATAGGACCGCATGAGACGCCGCTGCTCCCGCCAGAGGCGAATGCCATAAAACAGCCGCGTCGATTTCCAGCCGCGCCTGCGATTCTCGGCCCCGATACGAAACGCCTCTCCGTAATGGTGGAACTGAGCCGCATAAGCCTCGCGCAGAGTCGTGCCGGCATCCCAGATATGGGTCGCCTCAGACCCCACACCATTGATCTCGATAATCTCGAAATCCTTCCCCTGCCGCAAAGCCTCGACAGAACGGAATTTGAGATCGACACGCCCGAAATGAAATTCAGGAATGTCCCGCATGATCCGGTCGACCGCCGCGGTCAGCTCCGGCGTGATGTCCGCCGCCCCGTTGCGGAACACCGACCCCTTGCAGTGGTTGCCGGTGAACACCAGCGGCAGCTGCTCCCCGGCGGCCAGAACCTCATCGAGACGCCCGGCCAGCCGGGGCCGGTAAATATGCGGCACCAGCCGCGTGCGCGGGTCCGCCGCGAGCAGATCGTCCACCGTCGATCTGCCATCCCCGGTCAGACATGGAATATCCTTATACGTGACCGACGTAATGCGCCCCTGCGCCTCATCCGCATGCCGGATATAAAACAGACCGGCCTCATGCTCCCACGGAATCAGCCGCTGAATGACAAGCCGGACGCCACGCGGAAAAGAGGCGAGGGCGTCCGCAAGCGATTCCCGCGTGGGTGTCAGCTTCACGCCCGTCCCGTTGCACCCGATATCCGGCTTGACCACAACCGGCAGCGAAATCCCCGCGGCATCCAGAGCCGCCTCCGCGCGCGCCAGATCGTCCGTATCGGTGTCCAGCACGATATAAGGCGCAATCGCCTGCCGGGCCACAGGACCAGCCATATCCAGAATGGCGCTCTTGCTCTCACAGCACAGCCCGCCGGTCGTGATCTTCGGGTTCGCGGCGGTCGGCATCCCGAAGTCACGATACCGGATGCCCAGCGCAATCCAGTAAGCAACGATCGGCGTATAAAACAGCCATCCCGGCCAGAACTCGAAAAAGCTGACAGGCTCTCCTTTATCCCGCCCGCCCGGCAATCCCCCCGGCACTCCGGCCGTCCCCCGCCCGGAACCGGATTTCCCCGTCCCGACATCCTCATTCCCGTCAGCCGGCACAGATATTCGCGGCGCTGACGGAGAGCCATGCAACGACTCACGGGCGCCTGTCCCATGATCCGGAGCGGCTTCATCTCCATTGCCGGAGGCCAGGAGCGACTCTGTGTCCTGCATCTGATCCATTGTCGTCCTGACCTGTCAGTTCGGGGGGCGCATGCGGGCGACATGACGCCCGACGAGAATGATTGATACGATAAAGCCAGCGATTCCAACCCACCGCCAGGCACCAAGGCTGTCGAGCAGAACCTGACCAAGACGGAGCGATAACGCAAACAGCGCCGTTGTCCAGATCAGCGTCGCAACCGCCGTGGCAAGAATGAAGACCCGGAATCCGGCCGCAAAAAACCCGGACGCCGTGTAAATGGGCAGCCGCGTCCCGGGAATGAAACGGCAGATGAACACAACGCGAAACAGCGCCCTGCCAGTCCACCAGCCTCCGGCCGGCGGGACAGGCGTGCCATCCCGGCGGGTGTTCGCAGGCGCCCACCGACGCGCGGCAGGCCACAGAGCCGCCAGCCGCCCAAGCCCGTAAAGCCCCGCATCCCCGACGATAATCCCGACATAAAGCGCCGGCAGCGCAACCAGAATCGACACAAGCCCCGAGCCGACAGCGACAGCCGTCAGAATCGTCGCGCCATCCTCGAGAATGAATGTGGCGAGAAGGATGGCAAGCGCCTGAGCGAAGGGATCATGGGCCGCGGCAGTCAGCCAGGCGGTCAGCGCCCCGGGGAAAGCAGGTGACATGGCGCTGCTCTTTGCACGGTTCCGGCCCGATCTCCAGTTCCGCGCATCAGGCACCGTCAGACATGGCTTGCCGGAATGCACGACTTCACGTGTAAGATACCACCATGAAGCGGCCGCCGGCGCCCCGTGCAGACACCACGGAGCCGGCATGGTCCGGTTCAGGCTGACCATCGTCCGGCCCCACCGGACTTAACGGATTTTCGTGCCTTGGCAGACAAACTGTTCTCGATAGAAGACCTCGCCCGCAGCATCCCCGGCCTGCCGGCACAGGGACCGGCAAGACTGACAGCCCTCAGAGCCGCGGCCGGCAGCGGACCCGCCCCGGCCGCGCTCGGCGTGCGCCCGAAGCGCCTCCACCATACATTACCCCCGGCCGCCGTCCGCCTCGCGGAAATCGCGACCCTGAGCAGCGCCAGCCTGGATAATCCTTCCCGGAATATTACCGCCCCGAACACACCTGGCCCTGATATCGCCCCTCCACCCGTCACCAAAACCCCGGTTCACGCCCTGCCGCCTCTCACGGAAAAGGAAGCCGCGGCCATCCCGACAGAAGCGCGATATTTCGACCGGGACTGGTACGTCCGCACCTATCCCGACGTCGCGCAGTCCGGAATCGACCCGGTCCGGCATTTTCGCGAATGCGGAGAAGCGGAAGGGCGCAACCCCAACCCCCATTTCAACGCGCGCCTCTATCTCGCCGCCAACCCCGACGCCGCCCACGGAGCCCTCAGCCCGTTCGGCCACTTCATCATGTACGGCATCAGCGAACGCCGCAGACTCCGGCCCGATATGTGATGGCGATCATCGCGGCTGCCCCGGCCATGCCGGAGCCTGCCGGAACGGGACCGTCAGCCAGGCTCTGGAGGACCGCCCGTGAACATCGTAAAGAGTGAAAACCGTAAAGAGATGTCGGGCAGCCGGCCGGTTCGTCCGGTCGCAGCCGCCCAGGGGAAAAGCGTAAGATGGTTCGCATGATCGGTCGCCGGGCCACACTCGGAGGCCTCGCCCTGGCAGGAGCCGGTGTCAGCTCAGCCAGCCTCCACTCAGTTCCGGCCCGCGCCGGCGCCACAGGCAGCTACGCCTCCTTCCTCGCCGGCATCCGCAGCCAGGCCACAGCCCTCGGCGTCTCGCCCGACATCGTCCGGGAAGCCCTCGCCCTGACCAGCGAACCCAACGCCAAAGTCCTGAAACTGGACCGCCACCAGCCGGAATTCACCCTGACCTGGGCCCAGTACCGCACGCGCGTCATCTCACAGGGCAAGATCGACGCCGGCCGCGCCGCCCTGGCCGCAAACGGCACAACCCTGGCCGAAGTCGAATCGCGATCCGGAACAGACCGCCAGCCGATCATGGGCATCTGGGGCCTCGAATCGTTCTACGGAAAACTGACCGGCAATTTCAGCGTCGTCGACGCCCTGGCGACACTCGCTTTCGATGGCCGCCGGTCAGCGTTTTTCCGCGCCGAACTGCTCAAATCGCTGAAGATCCTCAATGAAAGACGCATCTCCCCCGCCGGAATGACCGGCAGCTACGCCGGCGCCATGGGGCAGCCCCAGTTCATGCCCAGCGCCTACCTCCAGTACGCAAAGGCCTTCGACGGCTCGGAACGCGCCGATATCTGGAAGACCATCCCCGACGTGATGATGTCGATCGCCAACTATCTCGCCCGCTGCGGCTGGCGGACAGGCGAACCCTGGGGTCAGGAAATTCAGGTCCCGGACTCGCTCGCCCAGGCCGAACTCGGACGCGAACACACCCGCACCCTGGCGGCATGGACCCAGGCCGGCGTGCGGCGAAAGGACGGCACCGCCTTCACACGCGGCGATGTCGAGGGAGCCGTGCTCCGTCCGGACGGACCGGGCGGACAGGCCTTCATGGTGTACCATAATTTCAGCGTCATCCGCCGCTACAACCCGTCGGATTTTTACGCACTGGGCGTCGGACTGATGGGCAATCTCACAACATGACCCCCGCGCGCGGTTCCGCGTCCCGATGGGCCGTTCCCGGACTCGTCACGATCCTCGCAGGCTGCCAGCATCCGCAGCCCGCCGCCCTGTCGCCCCGTCTTCATTACGAGGTCGGCGCCCCCTGGGTCGCAAACGGCGTCTGGCATTATCCGCATCAGGATTTCGCCTATCGCGAGACCGGACTGGCCGTGATCGACGCCCCCTCGAAAACACCGCGCCTCACCGCCGACGGCGAACTCTACAACCCGATGGCAATGGCCGGCGCCCACCCGACCCTCCAGTTGCCGGTCATGGTGTCCGTCCGTAACCTCGAAAACGGACGCCAGATCGAAATCCGCCTGAACGATCGCGGCCCGGCGAACCGGGGCAGGCTGCTGTCGCTGACCCCGCAGGCCGCGAGCGCGCTCGCCATCGTCCGGGAACCGGTCCAGGTCGAAATCACCGAGCTGGAAGGACCAAGCCGCACCTACGCCGAAACACTGCCAGGCGGTCCTCTGCTCGACATGCAGGCCGCGCCGGTCGGCGACGTGCGCCAGGAATCGCTCGACTCGTCCGGACCCCGCCCGCCTGCGGGTGCCACAGGCAGAACAACGGAAACAGCGCAGCCGGTGACAACCACCCTGCCGGCGCTCCCGGTGACGGTCACACAGGCCTGGGCCACCCCCGGCTCGCTGTGGGTGGAGGCCGGACAGTTCACCGGACGACGCTATGCCGCGCTGGCGGCGCAGCGGGCCGGCGGAACGGTATGGCCCCCCTCCGGAGGGAGCGGATCAGCCTGGACGGTTCGTGTCGGACCGTTCGTTCGTGTGGAAGATGCAGACGCGGCACTGGACCGGGCACTGGCCGACGGGTTAACGGGTGCCCACATCATCGTCGAATAGGATTCAACGTGCAGACCCGACGGATTCTTCTTGCCAGCGGCGCAGCCGCTTTTGCCGGTGGCGCTGGTGTTCTAAGCGGGACCGCCCGCGCGCGGCCTCATCACCGTGCGCACAAGCCGCCGGCAGAAAATCCGTCCGAAGGCGGAGCCGACGCAGCCACCGGCTCCGGCCCGGCCATGACCCCCATCGGCCCGGTCGACACCGTGGCGCGCTGGGCCTGCATCGTCGATTTCTCCAGCGGCATGGTCCTGCTGGAAAAAGCCGCCGACGAACGGATGCCACCATCCTCGCTCACCAAGATGATGACCGCCTATGTCGTCTTCGCCATGCTTCAGGCCGGACGCCTGAAACTCGACCAGATGCTGCCGGTCAGCGAACGCGCCTGGCGGATGCAGGGCTCCAAAATGTTCGTGCCGCTGGGCGAAAGCATCGCCGTCCAGGAACTGATCCAGGGCATGCTGATCCAGTCCGGCAACGACGCCTGCATCGTGCTGGCCGAAGGCATCGCCGGCTCGGAAGAGCAGTTCGTCGCCCTGATGAACGACACGGCGACGAAACTCGGCATGTCGAACTCGCATTTCGTGAACTCGACCGGCTGGCCCGCCGACGGGCATTACATGTCCGCCCGCGACGTCTGCACCATCGCCGTCCACCTGATCCGCGACTTCCCGCAATATTATCATTTCTTCTCCGAAACCGAATTCAAGTTTAACAAGATCAGCCAGGGCAACCGCAATGTGCTGGTCGATAAGGGCCTCGCCGACGGCCTGAAAACCGGCCACACCGACGCAGGCGGCTTCGGCCTCTGCGCCTCGTCCCAGCGCGAGGGCAGGCGGGTCGTCATGGCCCTGAACGGCATGGCCTCCTCCAACGTCCGCGCGCATGAGGGCGAACGTCTGCTCGGCTGGGCTTTCGCCAATTTCGAAACCGCAACAATCGTGCGCAAAGGCCAGGTCCTCGACCAGGCCCCGGTCTGGATGGGCGAGGCCGCCACCGTGCCCGTCATCGTCGCCGAAGACGTCTCGCTGGTCCTGCCCCATGGCTGGCAGTCCCGCGCCCGCGTCTCCGTCGATTACCGCTCCCCGGTCCTGGCCCCGGTCACGGCAGGACAGGTGCTCGGCCAGCTCACCATCACACTCCCCGGCTCACCCGGCGCCACACCCCCGGCGCCTCCTCCGCCACCCGCCGCGCCCGCACCCGGCATGCAGCCAGCCACGCCCGCCGCCCCGCCACCGCCGCCCACAACCTCGGCCGACCGGGTCATCACAGTGCCCGTCCAGGCCGGCGCGTCCGTCGCAAAACTCGGCTTCGGCGGCCGGATCGCAGCCCGCCTCGGCATAAACCATCACTGATCCGTCGTGCCGTCTTCCGCCGCGATGTCCCCCGGCCCAATATTTTCCGCGCCGGGGCTCTGTGCCCCGGAGTTCTGTGTCCCGCAGCCTTCTGTCCCGGCGCCTTCCGGCGGAGCGCCCTCTCAGGACGTCCCCCTGAAACCCGCCGGACGTCGCAGACCTCCGCAACCCGTTTGTCTATAATCCGGGAGCAGGGCAGGGGCGTCGTCCCTGCCACACCCGCCAAAAGCCCCTGAAACGGAGCATCCGAATGACACGCCCTCTCCCGAACGGCGCGTTCATCACCTTCGAAGGCGGTGAGGGCGCAGGGAAATCCACCCAGCTTCGCGCCGTGGCGCCACGCCTCACCGCGCTCGGCTACGACGTGGTGGCCACAAGAGAACCGGGCGGCTCCCCCGCAGCCGAGGCCCTGCGCGATCTTCTGCTCTTCGGCAAACAGGATTTTTCACCCCGCGCCGAAATCATGACCCATTTCGCCGCACGCTGCGATCACGTCGATCACGTCATCCGGCCCGCAATGAACGCCGGAAAAATCGTTCTCTGCGACCGCTTCTTCGATTCCACCATGGCCTATCAGGGATACGGCCGGGGCAACGGCGACCCGGCCCTGCTGGACCTGATCCGCGCCCTCCGCACCCTGACCGGCCTGACCCCCGATCTCACCATTCTGTTCGAAATCGGCCCCGAAACAGGCCGGAAACGCATCTCAGCCCGCGCCGCGGCGGCAAACGCAACGGCAAACGCAACAGCAAATCCGGTCACCCCCGACGGAGCCCCCACAACCGCCGGAACCGATCGCTACGAGCGCGCGGACATGGCCTTCCATTCCCGCGTATTCCGTGGATTTGACGACATCGCCCGCGAGGAACCGGGCCGGTTCACGCGCGTCTCCTCAGAGACACTCTCCGTCGGGGCCGTCACCGATCAGGTCGTGGCGCGGATCGAGACCTTTCTGAAGGAGCGCTGAGCCGTGGCGCCCCGCAAAGGCGGCTCCCGCACCGCAGCAACAGACACAGTCAGCGCCCAGGCGTCCCCCATGGACACCGCCCGCCAGGCCTCGCTCCACGTCGTCGGCCACGATGCCGAATTCGCCACGTTTCGCCGCGCCGCCGCCTCCGGCCGCCTGCACCACGCCTGGCTGCTCACCGGCCCGGAAGGCATCGGCAAGGCGCCGCTCGCCTTCCGCATGGGCCGCAGCCTGCTCAACGGTGAAGATCCCGCAGCGCCCGCCACCCGCCAGATCACCGCCGGATCACACCCCGACCTCCTCGCCATCGGCCGGACCTTCGACGAAAAACGCCAGAAATTCCGCAGCGAAATCGTCGCCGACGAAATCCGGCCCATCAACGCCTTCATGCATCGCACCGCCGCCGAAGGCGGCTGGCGCGTCGTCATCATCGACACCGCCGAGGCCATGAACCGCAACGCCGCCAACGCGCTGCTCAAAATCCTGGAGGAACCCCCGCCACGCGCCATCCTCCTGCTCACCTGCGCCACACCCGGCATGCTCCTGCCCACCATCCGCAGCCGCGTGAGAACCCTGCCGGTCTCCCCCCTCAGCCCCGCCGACATCCACACCGTCCTCGCCCGCGTCGCCCCGGAAACACCGCCGGAAGAACTCGCCCGCGTCACCCCCCTCGCACAGGGCTCCCCCGGCCGCGCCCTGTCCCTGCTCGCCGACACCGGCGGCGCCATCAGCGCCGTCGCCCATGAAGCCGTGCGCGGCATGACCATGAGCCGCATTCTCGACGTCGCGGACGCCATCGGCCGCAGCGAAGCCGGCTTCGGACTGCTCTTCACCCTGCTGGGCAGCGCCCTGGCCCAGGCCAGCCGCCAGGCCGCCGAACCCGGCCTCGCCCGCAGCGTGAAACTCGCAGACGCCTGGGAAAGGGTCATGCTCATCCGCCGCCAGACAGAACAGTTCAATCTCGACAAACAGGAAGCCATTATCGAAGCACTGTCCGCAGCAGGCTCCGCTCACATCTGAGAAAGGGCGTTTGTATACTTTGCAAATACAGAGGCAGTAACTTTTCAGAGCTTCGCCCCGAACCCCACAAGGGGACACAGTCCCTTTGATCCCGGCTTGCTAAAGCAGGGAATGATACCGTTTACGAATACGGCTGCATTCGCCTTCATTCCGGACGCCATTGCATAAAGCCTATGTTCTTCAAAGCGCTCTTTATACTAAGATGTAGTCAAATACAAACTGCGCAATCAGGTAAAGAGTTCCTATTCGCCTCTATCAGGATTGTTTATGGAAATGAGAAACGAAAAATTCATCAAAAATTTAATAGAAACCGCAGATAGGCAAATACAATACAAAGAATATAAGACAGCTCTGATATTGATAATTATTGCTGTAGCGGCATCGTCGAAAAAAATGTTTCCACATGGAACACGCTCGCTTGATCTTTCCTCTACGAAAAGTGGGAGTAAACGTCCGCTAATGCCAGATAACGAATGTTTCACAAGGTTTCTTGAGAGCCGTTTAGGTCGGCTTGGTGATAAGCCTTGTAACCCCGTTATTCAGGAAGACGGCACGCATAATAGGCTAAATGACGATGGGACACGTAATCCTAATCTGCCCGCCATGTGGGGACCATTAGCAACACTAATATACAAAGAGATCCGTTGTCCCATTATACATGAAGGCTGGATAGCGGCAGATCTTGAGTGCATCGATACACTTTCCGATTTGTCAGGATTAACGAGCATCCAAATAAAAAACGGAAAAATAGTTCTTCAACGTGGTTTACTTAGTGCTTTACGCACAACTGTTATCGACGCACCTTGTAACGGTATCGAATTTGGCAAAGAGTTCTGGAGACTGATATCTTCTGAAGGAAAAACCCCTCATCAGATGTTTAATGACGGAATACACTTTATCAATATGCTAGATAAAATTGGCGTGGTCGGTTATCCAGGTAGAGCTTTTATACTTGCCAATTTCTTGGAAAAAATTGGTCCAGAATCAAATGTTCTAGACGACGACGCTCTTGCCGCAAAATTTTCCACTCTATTGAATAATTCGAATTCTGCTGGGCTAGCCAATCCCGGGCCTAGCTTTAATTCTGTTACTCGTAATGCAAGTAAGCCCGAACCCTGGATTACGAGCCAATATCGACTCTCCGACACAGGCATTCGAGTTGCAAGAGCAATTCTTCACGATTTCTCCTACGTCAATATATCAAAATAGATCACTGTTTGAACAAGGCAAATGTCTGCTTTCGCTCGTTTTTGACCGACACCAGACAGATTGTTTCCCCCCTCCAAAGCCGCCCGTCAGCCTGACGAAAACGAAGCGTCTCCACCTCCTCCCATCCGCCCCCCGGACACACCTCACCCCCCGGAAAGCCTCCCCGCCAGACTGTCGAACGCCGGCTGATAAATCAGCTCCGGCATCCGCGCCTGCATCGCCGCCGCATGATCCGGATCGGCCTCAAACCGCCCCTGCCAGCGAATGAACGTGCGGTCCCCGTCAGTGACCGGAAACAGCCTGATTGTCGAACGATAGTTCCGGATCGGCAGCGCTGACTCAATGATCGAAAACGTCACCGCATGATCCATATCGGACAGGGCGAGCAGCTGCTCGCGGATCAGACCGACATCGCCCATCTCAAGCCGCCGGATGGCGCCGACCCGATCGCCCGGATCATCCCCTTCGATCCGGCAGCTTTTCACCCCCGGCAGCCAGTCCCCGATGGCCCCGAAATCCCGGATGAGGGACCAGACTGACAGAACGGGCGCATCCAGAACACTGCTGGCCATCACATCCGTCATCACATTCTCCCTGATCGCCGCCGGCCCGTATTCAAAGTGACTGTCCACCCGTCACCTCGATCCGCTGCCCGTTCACCCAGTGCATGTTCCCGGACAGAAGGGCCGCAACGGCCGCCCCAATGTCATCCGGCTGCCCCACACGCCCGAGAGGCGTGATCTCCGCGAGGCTTTTGTTGACCCCGGCGTCGTCGCGCACCAGCCCGCCGCCAAAATCCGAGGCAACCGCGCCAGGCGCCACCGCATTGACGGTAATGCGGCGCTCGCCCAGTTCCTTCGCCATGTAAAGCGAGATCACTTCGGTCGCCCCTTTCATCGCCGAATAGGGACCATGATCCGGCAGGTAAAAGCGTGTGGCCGCCGAAGTGATGTTGAGAATACGTCCGCCATCACAGATCAGCGGCAGAAGGGCCACAGTCAGCAGATACGGTCCCTTGAAGTGAATGTTGTACTGATTGTCGAGCTGTTCAGGTGTCGCGGCGTCAAAACGGGTATGAATGATATTCCCCGCATTCTGCACAATATATTTCAGCGCAGACCCGGCAAACTCCCCGTCAAGGAGCCTCCTGACCTGCGCGATGAAGGCCGCAAAAGTGGTATGATCTGAAATATCCAGTTTCAGCATCCGCAGTTTCGCGCCGTCATTGCTGAGCGCCGCCTCCGCCGCCTTAGCCTCGGCTTCATTGGTGTGATACGTGCCGATCACATCGATGCCCGCCGCAATCAGATATTTTGCGATACTGTAACCGATCCCGCGATTGGCGCCCGTGACAAGGGCTGCGTGCTTCTGGTTCATGACCGGTTTCCTCTGACGAAATGTGTAAGGAACAGGCTGACAGGAAAAGCCGGCCCGACTTAAAGACCACTCGATACATAAATAGGGCAGATCATCCCGTCAATGAATTACGGACCAACCGATACATATAATTCAGCAGAGCAGCTTATCTGCTGCGGGAAACACGCCCGGGTTTCACCGCGAAGCTGTCCCAGACCTGCATCAGCGTCGTAACAGCCGCATCCAGCTTCTTTGCCCTGTCGCCATCCCTGGCTTCGCAGGCCATGCCGTGAAGAAAAGTTGTCAGCAGGGTGGGCAACGTTTCGACAGCAGGCGAAGCCGCCAGCTCCCCGTCTGCCACGGCCCGCTCCACGCAGGCTCTGATGCCCTTCCGGCTGCGCTCCCGCTCGGCGGCCAGAAGGGCCTGCACGGGCTGGTTTTCAGGCGAGCAGTTGCAGGCCCCCAGCACAATCAGGCAGCCCGTGGGATGCGAACGGGTCGTCTGCATCCGGGCGGAGCGTCGCAAAGTCTGTTCGATGGCGTCACGCGGCGCGAGCGTCTCATCCCACAGCGGCGCCATCACCTGTCCATAGGTTGCCAGATAACGCTGCACGACTTCGCGAAACAGCGCTTCCTTCGACCCGAACGCGGCGTAGAAACTCGCCGGCGAAATGTCGCCCATGCAGGCCTTGAGCTGATTCAGAGAGGTCGGCTCATAACCCTGCGTCCAGAACAGCGTCAGCGCGGCATCCAGCGCCCTGTCCCGATCGAACTCACGGGGCCGTCCTGTCCGCGCCATACAGTGTCTCCGTCCATGTAAGAATTTTTCTATACTAATCGGTCCGGAAGTAGATTGCCAGCATTACGCACTCAGCATTACGCACTCCAGCCGCCATCAATGGTCTGCATGGCCCCGGTAATGCCGCGCGCCGACTGCCCGGCCAGAAACGAGACATAGGCCGCAACATCATCCGCGGAACCATGTTCCTTTATGGCCATGACGCTGTGCATGAGACCGGCCTCAGGGCCATCGGCCGGATTCATGTCCGTATCCGTCGGTCCCGGCTGGATGACATTGACCGTGATATGACGCTCCCCAAAATCCCGCGCCAGGCCCCGCACCATGCTTTGCAGCGCGGATTTCGTCATGCTGTAGGCCGCCAGCCCCTTAAAGGGCACCCTGTTCGCATTCGCGGAGCCGATCAGAATGATCCGGCCCCCGTCCGGCATGGAACGGGCCGCTTCAACCGAGCAATGCCAGGCGGCGCGAATGTTGATATCGATCATGCGATCGACATCGTCAGGATCGAGCGTCAGCGGATCTCCGGCAATGCAGATCCCGGCGTTGAAGACAAAGATGTCGATGGGCCCGGCATCGCGCGTAGCCGCAAGAATTGCGGAACGGTCGGTTGCATCCGCCTGAACCGCTTCCGCCCCGCTCTCGCGGGCAAGGTCCTCCGCCTTTATGCGCGACCCGGCCCATGTGAAGCGCACGGACGCCCCTTCGCTGGCCAGACGCCTGACGATCGCGGCCCCGATCCCCCGGCTGCCGCCGATGACGAAGGCTTTTTTGCCCAAAAAATCAGCCATGTCGCATTCCTCCCTGTTCTGTATCGGTCAATACAGAACAGAAAGCTGTCGGCAGACAAGCGAATTCCATATCGACCGATACGGAAAATGGCTTCACCTGCCCGGTTTGTCAGAAACTGAATGACCGCTCAGCCTGGTCCACGCAGTGCTGTTTCCCTCCTCCGATCAGCAGGCTTCCATACCGACCGTTCCAGAAATGTGTTGCCTGAACATTCAGCACCCGTATATCTGTATCGTTCGTTCCATTTATGTGAGTTCCGGATGACCGAAAATCAGCGCCTCCCGTCAGAAGACCGCCTGCCGGTCGCCGGTCTGCTGGCTCTCGCCATGACCGGTTTCCTCTGCATCATGACGGAGACGCTGCCTGCCGGCCTCCTGCCGGAGATCAGCGCGGGCCTGCATGTGCCCGCCGCCTTTGCAGGGCAGATGGTGACGGCTTACGCCGTGGGCTCCCTGAGCGCGGCCATCCCGCTCACGCTCGTCACACAAAGATGGCGACGACGGGCGGTGCTGCTTCTGGCGATCATCGGCTTCCTGGTCTTCAATTCCGTCACGGCCCTTTCACCGGATTACTGGCTGATACTCGCAGCGCGTTACTGCGCGGGAGCCGCCGCCGGCCTGGCCTGGGCCCTTCTGGCGGGATATGCGCGCCGGATGGTGACGCGTGACCAGCAGGGCCGGGCGCTGGCCATCGCCATGGTGGGCACGCCCATCGCGCTGTCCCTTGGTGTCCCGGCCGGCACCTGGCTGGGCGCCGCGCTGGGATGGCGGCTGGCCTTCGGGATGATGTCGGTCTTTACCCTTCTGCTGACCGGCTGGGTGCTGGCGACAGTGCCGGATTTTCCGGGAGCGTCTCATACAGAACGCCTGCCGTTCCGGCATGTTCTGACAACACCGGGAGTCCGGCCCGTTCTGGGTGTCGTCATCGCCTGGATGCTCGCACACAATATTCTCTACACCTATATCGTGCCGTTCCTTGTCCCATCGGGACTGGCGGGAAAAGCGGACCTTGTGCTGCTGGTTTTCGGCGTCGCCGCACTGGGCGGGATCGGACTGACGGGAAAGCTGGTGGACCACGCGCTGCGTGCCGCCGTTCTGGTCAGCCTGGCGATCTTCGCGGCGGTCTGCGTCGCTTTCACCACCGGCGCGAACTCTCCCGCCGTCATCTGGACGGGCGTGACCATCTGGGGACTGACGTTCGGCGGAGCCGCGACGTTGCTGCAGACCGCCCTGGCGGATGCGGCAGGGCAGGGGGCGGACGTAGCGCTGTCCATGAATGTCGTGGCCTGGAACAGCGCCATTGCCGGCGGCGGCCTTCTGGGCGGCGCTCTGCTGAATCTGTGGGGCGCCGCCTCTTTTCCATGGGCCATGATTCTTCTTCTGGCCTGCGGCTTCAGCATTGCATGGCAGGCGCGCTCACATGGTTTTCCGTCAGGTCATCGCCTTTCGCAGCGATATTCGGAAATTCTGTAATTTTTCCAAAACGGAAGCGCGCCGGAACTGCTGAAAACCATATCCCTGAGAAGACCGGCTGTTCGGCACATACCCGGACACACGAGGTCAAAAGAGTCAGGCCGGGCACTGACCTGGCGTGACACCCGAAGCTGCCGACCCTCTCAGGCTCCTCAACCGCGAAAACCGTGAACCTCGAAAGGCGAATGGGACCTTCCATAAAACCCCGATTCAATCCCGCCCATATCCGTTTTTCCACGAGCTTATATCTGACGCGGACGTTCTGAGTCCCCGGCCATACCGGCCCCAAAAATCACCCCGGAAAACATTCCGACCTCAAACCGAAAACGCCCATAACTCTCTGGAATCCCGATCGTCCCCAAACCCGGTCAACCCCCGTCCGGCAAAATAAATTCCTCCCGCCAGCCGCCAGAGACAGGCTCTTTTCCCTGTCACCCTCAACCGGAGCCCGTCCCATGCCATCCCGCCACCAGCCTCAGCTCATCCCCGCCAGACCCCTCCGCCAGACCTTGCCGGACCGCCCCGACGCTGCCCTCTGAAACAATCCGTGATCCCACGAAGAAATACCCCCGACCCATCTGGAAAACCCGGACAGGAAAAACCCGTTTTTTCACCCGTGAGGTCTCGCCGCCTCCCGCCCGATCCGATAGAGGTACAAACCTCTTTCCCGACATGGGGCAGGCACCCCGCTCAGGCTGTGCTATCCTCCCCGCCACCATGATGACCGCCACCACGACCAGGGACACCACGCGCGATATGACCGGCCGCTTCTACGTCACGACCCCGATCTACTATGTGAACGGCGCGCCCCATATCGGCCATGCCTACACCTCGATCGCCGCCGATATCGTCGCCCGCTTCAACCGGCTCGCCGGAAAGGACGTGTTCTTCCTGACCGGAACGGATGAGCACGGACAGAAAGTCGAGCAGGCCGCCCAGGCCGCCGGCGAGGAACCGCAGGCCTTCACCGACCGCATCTCCGCCGAGTTCCGCGCCGTCGCCGACGCGATGGACATCTCCTATGACGACTTCATCCGCACCACCGAACCGCGTCACAAAACCGGCGCCCAGGCCCTATGGGAAAAAGTGGCCGCCAACGGCGACATCTATCTCGGCGCTTACGAAGGCTGGTACGCCCTGCGCGACGAAGCCTTTTACAACGAAGACGAAATCACCATCCGCCCGGATGGCACCAAAGTCGCCCCGACCGGCGCCCCGGTCGAATGGATGCGCGAGCCGTCCTACTTCTTCAAACTCTCCGAATACCAGGACCGCCTGCTCGAACTCTACGAAAAACATCCCGAATTCATCGGTCCCGCCGGCCGTCGCAACGAGATCGTCAGTTTCGTAAAGCAGGGCCTGCGCGACCTCTCCATCAGCCGCACCAGCTTTCGCTGGGGCGTTCCGGTTCCGGGCGACGCTGACCACGTCATGTATGTGTGGTTCGATGCGCTGGCCAATTACCTGACCGCCCTCGGCTACCCGGATCAGAACGCGCCGCGCATGGCTTTCTGGCCCGCGAACCTGCACATCGTCGGCAAGGACATCGCCCGCTTCCACACTGTTTACTGGCCCGCTTTCCTGATGGCCGCCGGGATCGACCTGCCGCACATGGTCTTCTCCAATGGCTGGTGGACCGTCGAAGGCGAGAAGATGAGCAAGTCGCTCGGAAACGTCATCGACCCGCGCGACCTCGTCGCCGAATTCGGCCTTGATCCGGTTCGCTTCTTCCTGATGCGCGAAGTCCCGTTCGGCGGCGATTCCGATCTCTCCCGCCGCTCGCTGATCAACCGCATGAACGTCGAACTCGCTAATGATCTCGGTAATCTCGGCCAGCGCACCCTGTCGCTGATCGCCCGCAACTGCGGCGGCGAACTGCCCGCCCAGGCGGTCCGCACGGAGGAGGACAACCATCTCCTCGCCCAGGCCACGCTTCTGCCCGACATCATGACACAGCAGATCGGTCGCGTGGCCCTGACCGAAGCGCTGGAAGAAGTCTGGAAACTGATCCGCGCCTGCAACGCCTATATCGACCACCAGGCGCCATGGGCGCTGAAAAAGACCGACCCGGAGCGGATGGCCGCCGTCCTGCGTGTCCTCGCCGACGCCCTGCGCACCATCGCCACCGTGCTTCAGCCCTATATGCCCGGCAGCATGGACCGCATGCTGACCCAGCTCGGCGCCGAACCCGGTGAGCGCAGTTTCGCCGCCCTGGAAACGCCACTTCCCGCCGGTCGCGCCTTGCCGAGACCGGAAGGCATCTTCCCCCGTTTCGTCGAGCCGGAAGCCGGGGACGCAAAATGACTGGGCTGATCGACACCCACTGCCATCTCGATCATTTCTCCGCTGAGGAAATGCCGGATCTGCTCGACCGTGCCCGTGAGTTCGAGCTGGAAGGCATGGTCACCATCGGCACACGGCTGTCACGCCAGGCCGAGCAGAAAGCCCTGACGCAATATTCGCGTCCGGATCTGACAATCTGGTGCGCGATCGGCACCCATCCCGACCATGTGGATGAAGAAGGCGTGCCGGAAGCAGAGGATATCGCGATCCTCACGGAAGAACCCGAGGTCATCGCCATCGGCGAATCCGGCCTCGACTACTTCCATGGCGCGGAAGATATCCGCCCGACGCAGCAGGCCAGCTTTCGCGCTCATATCCATGCGGCCCGCCTGACCGGTCTGCCACTGGCCATCCACGCCCGCCAGGCCGACGAGGATATCGCCGCGATCCTGCAGGAAGAAACTGCGGAGCGCGGCGCCTTTCCGTTTCTGCTTCACTGCTTCGCTTCCGGTCCGGATCTGGCAAAAGCGGCGCTGTTACTGGGCGGCTATCTCAGCTTCTCCGGTATCGTGACCTTCCCGCGCTCTACCGAACTGCGTGAGATCGCCGCTCAGGTACCCCTGGATCGTATTCTCGTGGAGACGGATTCTCCTTTCCTCGCCCCGGTCCCTCGCCGCGGAAAGCGCAACGAACCCGGTTATACCTCCTACACAGCCGGCGTTGTCGCGGAACTGCATGGCCTCGAACAAGAGGCCTTCGCAGAGACTACAACGGCAAACTTCCACCGGCTGTTCACAAAGGCCGGGTGACGAAACAATGGAAGCCGGTACCCCGACCACCGACCTGCTGGAAATCACCGTCATGGGATGCGGCAGTTCCTCCGGCGTGCCACAAATCGGTGGACCCGACGGACGCGGTGACTGGGGAAGCTGCGACCCGGCCGAACCGCGCAACCGGCGAACACGAACCTCCATTGTCATCCGGGCTCCGGATGATCGCCGACTGCTGGTCGATACCGGTCCGGATCTGCGCGAACAGCTTCTGGCAAACGGTATTCCGTACGCAGACGCGATATTTTATACGCACGAACATGCTGACCACATTGCCGGCCTGGACGATGTACGTCCGTTCAACTGGGCTCTGAGACGACCGATCGAAGCGTTTGGAACGGAACAGACAATAGCCGGAATCAGACAACGTTTCGATTATGCTTTCAGGCCATGGACGGATAACGCCTTTTTCCGCCCCGGTGTGGAAGCAAAACCCATCCTTCCCGGTGAACGGCTTTCCGTGATTGGCCTTGAACTCGATGTATTCGAGCAGGATCACGGAAGAGTAACGTCTCTGGGCTTCCGCTGCGGCGGATTCGCCTACTGCACGGACGTCGTGAGACAGACGGACGATGTCCTCGCGATACTGGAAGGTGTCGACACCTGGATGGTGGACTGTCTCCAGTTCGGCCCGCATTCGGCACACGCCTGGCTGGAAAGGGTGCTGGAATGGGTAAGCTGTATCAAACCCAGGCGCACGATTCTCACGCATCTCGGACCATCTATGGACTGGGCGACAATGAAGCGTGACCTGCCATCGGGAATCGAACCGGCCTGGGATGGAATGATCTTTACCGCACCGGGAGCCCTGGCCAGCTGATCCTGTTTAAAGACCTGATTTAACGAGGATCGAATCGAAAATCTGGCGAATCTGCCATATTCTGCGCAAAGAGCCCCCGGGAGGCCTTCACATCCGTATGCTGGCAGCGGGGAGAATTACAACTGCCTCATGCAGTCAGTGTGGGGTTGATCTCAAATCCGGCCAACACACTGATTTTTAAAAAGAAAAAAGGCCCCGGGCTCATTTCATCCAACAATCCGCAACAGGCCGGTTTGCGATTTCTCTTGAAAAGGGCTGCCGGAGTTCGATAGCGTCATAAACAGGAAGGCGCCTCGGAACCGCGCTATTTGCCCGCTTTTTTCCGGAAAGGCAAGCTTTAATCCACTGTCAGCTTCTTCCCTTTAATGTTGGCGAAATCGTTCGTTACAAACCGGAGGTGAAGAGCTGCAGAGGGACGGGCATATTGCCAGAAGCCCATGCAGAGTGCGTGGGCGAGAGGAGCGGGTTTCAGAAAGGTAGGATTTAGCGGCTGTACGACTGATCTTTTTCGGAGAACTGTATTGATGGCTTCTGTCTCTGACGTGTTTTCACTGGCAACCGCGATGCGAGACCGGCATCGCGAGACTGAAATGAGCCTGGCGGAATATCTCGAAGCCTGCCGGGACGATCCGTCCTGCTACGCCAGCGCCGCGGAGCGGATGCTGAAGGCAATTGGTGAACCTGTTCTCGTTGACACCTCCCGCGACCCGCGTCTGTCGCGAATTTTCATGAACCGTACGATGCGGATTTACCCCGCTTTCGAAGATTTCTACGGCATGGAAGAAACGATAGAGCAGATCGTCGGCTTCTTCCGTCACGCCGCTCAGGGCCTGGAGGAACGCAAACAGATCCTCTATCTGCTCGGCCCGGTCGGCGGTGGCAAATCATCCCTGGGCGAGCGTCTCAAAACGCTCATGGAATACGAACCAGTCTATATTCTGAAAGCCGGACGCCATCTGAGCCCGGTTTTCGAAAGCCCGCTCGGACTGTTCGATCCTTCCACCATGAGCGAGGCTCTGGAACGGGATTACCGCATTCCGCGCCGCGTCCTCACCGGAATCGCCAGTCCCTGGGCACTGAAACGGCTTGAGGAATTCGACGGAGATATCTCGCGGTTCACCGTGGTCAAGCTGCACCCGTCGAAACTTAAGCAGATTGCTATCGCCAAGACTGAGCCCGGTGACGACAACAACCAGGACGTCTCCGCCCTGGTCGGTAAAGTCGATATCCGCCAGCTCGAACATTTCAGCCAGAGCGATCCGGATGCCTACAGCTTCTCCGGCGGCCTGAACCGTGCCAATCAGGGCATCCTCGAATTCGTCGAGATGTTCAAGGCGCCGATCAAGATGCTGCATCCGCTTCTGACGGCCACGCAGGAAGGAAACTATGTCGGGACGGAAAATATCGGTTCCATCCCGTTCACCGGCGTAATTCTGGCCCATTCCAACGAGGCCGAATGGCAGAGCTTCCGCAACAACCGTACAAATGAAGCATTCCTCGACCGCGTCTGCGTGATCAAGGTACCATACTGCCTGCGGGTGACCGAAGAAGCGAAAATATATGAGAAGCTGATCTCGGGTTCGGCTCTGAAAAACGCGGCCCTCGCGCCCAATACACTGGACATGCTGGCGCGTTTCGCCGTCCTGTCACGGCTGAAAAATCATCCGAACTCGACCCAGTATGCAAAACTGCGCGTCTACGACGGAGAGAACATCCGCGAAACCGATCCCAAAGCCCGGACAATGCAGGAATACCGGGATGCGGCCGGCGTCGATGAAGGCATGGATGGAATCTCGACCCGTTTCGCTTACAAGATCCTGTCCGCGACCTTTAACCATGACTCTTCAGAAGTCTCCGCCGACCCGGTCCATCTGATGTACGTGCTGGAACAGGCCGTCCGGCGTGAACAGTTTCCGCCGGAAGTGGAGGCAGGCTATCTTGCCGTGTTGAAGACCGAGCTGGCCAGCCGATACGCCGAATTCCTCGGTCACGAAATCCAGAAAGCCTACCTCGAAAGCTATAACGATTACGGCCAGAATCTCTTCGACCGCTACCTGGATTACGCCGATGCCTGGATCGAGGATCAGGATTTCAAAGATCCCGATACCGGACAGATGCTCAACCGGGATCTGCTGAATGCCGAGCTGACCAAGATCGAGAAGCCCGCGGGGATCGCCAATCCGAAGGATTTTCGTAACGAAGTTGTCAAATTCTCACTTCGGGCACGGGCGAATAATGGCGGCCATAACCCGTCCTGGACATCGTACGAGAAAATCCGGGACGTGATCGAAAAGCGGATGTTCAGCCAGGTCGAGGATTTGCTTCCTGTCATCAGTTTCGGTTCGAAAAAAGACGGAGAAACCGAGCGAAAGCATGACGAGTTCGTCGGACGCATGATGGAGCGGGGATACACGGAACGGCAGGTCCGCAGACTCGTTGAATGGTATATGCGTGTGAAACAGTCCGCATAACCGAACACCAGAAGCCTTGGGGTGTCGCGCTTTGGACATTATTGACAGACGCTCTAATCCACACGGCAAAAATATCGAAAACCGCAGACGTGCCCTGGAACGGGCACGGGACGCGGTGCAGAAAGCCGTGCGGGAAGCCGTGGCCAGCGGGAAGCTCCGTGAAGCGGGGCAGGGGAATGCTGTCTCCATTCCCGCTGACGCGTTGCATGAGCCAGGATTTCATCGGATTTTCAGCACGGGAGAACGTCATATCGTTCTCTCCGGGAATCACCAGTTTTCACGTGGCGACCGTCTGAGACGGCCTCCGGCAGGTGAAGGAGGCGGTGGTGGCGGAAGCGGCCAGGCAAGCGATGAAGGCGGGGGAGAGGATTCCTATCGTTTCCTTCTCTCCCGTGACGAATTTCTTGACCTGTTTTTCGGAGATCTCGAACTGCCCGATCTCGTCAAACGCGAAATCGCGGCAACCGAGACAACGGCACCGAGCCGCGCCGGACTGAGCAATGACGGCTCACCCTCCCAGCTCGATATGGGCCGGACGATGCGTTATTCGATGGCTCGCCGCATCGGCCTCGGGCGCCCCAAACCCGAAGAACTGAAGGAAATAGAAGCCCGGATCACAGAGCTGGAAGAAACCAGACCTCTTTCCGATGCCAACGCGGAAGAACTGGAAGCCCTGCGCGAGCGTCGCGGCGCTCTCCGCCAGCGCCTGAACCGTATCCCCTGGGTCGATCCGGTCGATCTGCGCTACCGCAGATTTGCGCCCACACCGAAACCCTCAACCCGGGCCGTGATGTTCTGCATCATGGACGTCTCGGGCTCGATGACCGAGCGGATGAAGGATCTGGCCAAGCAGTTCTTTCTCCTGCTCCATGTCTTCCTGGAGAAGCGCTACAAAACCCTGGATGTCGTCTTTATCCGCCATGCTGAGACGGCTGAAGAGGTCGATGAAGAAACGTTCTTCACAGATCCGCGCACCGGAGGCACCGTCGTCTCAACTGCCCTGGCCGAGATGTTACGGGTTCAGCGGGCCAGATATCCTGTGCAGCAATGGAATATCTATGTGGCGCAGGCATCTGACGGAGACAACTCACCATCCGATACCCCGCGTACGGCGGAACTGCTTGAGCAGGAAATTCTGCCACTGGTGCAGTATTATGCCTATATCGAGGTCATGGGCTCAGGCGCGGTTATCCGCGGCGATACCGATCTCTGGCGCGTCTATCGTGAAATCTCCGAACGTCAGTCCCACCTGGCGATCCGCCAGGTCAGTGACAGGAAGGAAATCTTCCCGGTCTTTCGTGAACTTTTCGCACGCAGGACAACAGAACAGGCGGGCAGGGTATGACAGAAACTCCCGTGACCGGTGCTGCATCCCAGGCAGGAAAAGGACTTCTCTATCAGGGAGCGGACTGGAATTTTCACATCATTCGCGACTGCTATGCTGCGATTGAAGAAATCGCAGAGAAGGAGTTGGGTCTCAATGTTTTTCCCAACCGGATTGAGGTGATCACCTCCGAGCAGATGCTCGACGTCTATACAACAAACGGAATGCCGGTCAGTTACAGTCACTGGTCTTATGGCAAGCGGTTCGCGGGTCACGAGAACGCCTATCGACGCGGCCTGATGGGCCTCGCCTACGAGGTAGTCATCAACTCCAATCCCTGCATCAGCTACCTGATGGAGGAAAACAGCGCCACCATGCAGGCGCTGGTGATTGCACACGCGGCCTTCGGGCATAATCATTTTTTTAAAAACAACCGGCTTTTCCAGGAATGGACCGATCCCTCCCAGATCCTGAATTATCTCGAATTCGCTCGCGGTTATATTTCGCGCTGCGAAGAAACCCATGGGCTGGAAGCCGTCGAACGCATCCTCGATGCCGCCCATGCGCTCCAGGGACAGGGCGTCAACCGTCATAGCGGTTCCCGACGTATCGATCTGAAAGGAGAGCAGGAACGCGCCCGGGAACGTCGCGCATGGGAGGACCGCTCTTTCAACGACCTGTGGCGCACTCTTCCGCCTGTAAACGAACCGGAAATCGAACCCGATGGCGCGAAAAGCGCAATAAGACGCCAGTTTGGCCTTCCCGAGGAAAACATCCTCTATTTCCTGGAGAAACACGCTCCGCGTCTCGCTCCCTGGGAGCGTGAAATCATCCGCATCGTGCGTCTGATCGCGCAGTATTTCTATCCCCAGCCGCAGCTCAAACTGATGAACGAAGGCTGTGCCACCTGGGTCCATGACCGCATCATGACCCGTCTGCACGAACTCGGACGTATTGACGACGCCGCTTATATGGAAACCATCCATTCCACAACCAACGTAATCACGCAGTTTGGTTACGATCAGGGCTCAACCAGCTTCAACCCTTACGCGCTCGGGTTTGCAATGATGAAAGACATCGCGCGGATCTGCACTGATCCCACCGATGAAGATCGCCGCTGGAGCCCCGATATTGCCGGCAATAACGATCCTCTCGGCACGCTCAGGCACGCCTGGGCCGAATATCGGGACGAGAGCTTTGTGCTCCAGTTCCTCTCTCCCCGCGTCATGCGCGACTTCAGGATGTTCCGCCTGCTTGATGACACGCGTGACCCTTATCTACTCGTGGACGCGATCCATGATGAAGCCGGATATCGCGACATCAGACGAACCGTGGCCGCATCCTACGATCCTTCGGCCTGGTACGCTGAGATTGAAGTCGTCGATGTCGATACATATGGCGATCGGACTCTGCGTCTGGAACATCGTACGCGACAGGGCCAGCTTCTGGCGGAAAACGACATGAAACTCACCCTGAAAGGTCTCGCCGACCTCTGGGGCTACCGTGTCATTCTCCAGGAAATCGACGCTCCGAGCGGCCGGCTTCTTGCCTCGCATGAAGCTATCGCACACAACTGAAGGCAGGGGAGCGCGCGCGTGTCAGCGGTCGCTCTCCCGGTCTGACCAAATTCCGTTACACGATCTCGTACGTCGTCACGTTGAATGACGTCAGAAGATGTGGGCCGAAGGATGTCGAGATCGCAACATCGGCGGCATCGCGGCCCCGGGCAATCACAATTCGGCCAATCCGAGGCTTATTGTGACGTGCATCGAACGTATACCACGTACCGTCGAGCCAGACCTCGAACCAGGCGGAAAAATCCATCGGATCAGGCACGAGCGGAACACCAATATCACCGAGATAACCTGTGCAGTAGCGGGCCGGAATATTCATACACCGGCAAAGCGTAACAGCGAGATGGGCGAAATCCCGGCAAACACCGATCCGCTCGTTCCAGCCTTCCCACGCAGTCCGCGTGTTGCGGGCATTCGCATAGCTGAATGTCAGATGGTTGTGGACATAGTCAACAATCGCCTGAACACGGGCCCAGCCCGGAGGCGTGCCGCCAAAAACCGACCAGGCGAATTCCGAAAGCAAATCCGTCTCGCAATAGCGACTGCCAAGAAGAAAGACGAGCACGTCCGACGGCAGATCCTCGACGGGAATCTGCTGCGCATCCAGAACATGCCGTTCCGGCCGGCCATTGTCATAAACAGTGAATTCCGCCCACGTGCGGAAGATACCAGCCGGCGCAAGAAGACGCGTGCAGCGATTGCCAAAGCCATCAATATAGCGCTGCACCGGAACCCACGGCTCGAAAACCGGCCGTTGTGGCGTAATCAGGTCTGGTTCGCGTTCCGGGCGTATGTCGAGCATCAGAATCAGCGGCGTCGGGGCCGGAAACTGAATGGAGATGTCGTAGCCGGCGCGAATTTCCATAAGTCGTATCTCCCTGTGTCCCGGAAAACTGTCTTCCGGACAAACAGCCCGGCATGTCACTTCGTCGTTTTCGGGGCTCTGCCTGGTAGCGGACCGGACATCAGGACAAAGCCGGCGTGACAGGACGTGTTTTCAACGGATGATGACGAAAGGTGGTTCCCCGGTATCGTTACGATGAAGATCGTTACGTTCGTGGTATTGTTTACGGAACTGGCGCCGATAAGCAACAGCCAGGCGGCCATGCGTCCCGGCACAGGCTCGAATTCAGGAAGCCAGTCTTGATACTGCTGGCGGACTGTGGGACTCCGAACCACACATAGCGACAATGGTATCTGCCAGGATTTTCCGGCAGAAACCAAGACAGAGGCAAAAGGAATGACGCTGGCGGGGAGCGGAAGTGATATGACAGATGGTCTGCTCGGTGCCGGCGATCCGCCGCCGATCCTCGTTCATGGGGGCGCCGACCCGAATTCCCCGTTCCTCCTCGTCAGTGATCATGCCGGTCAGGCTATTCCCACGGCCCTCGCCGATCTCGGCGTCAGAGCGGAAGACCGCGCGCGGCACATTGGCTGGGATATCGGCATAGACGGCGTTGGCAGACTGCTCGCCAGCCGCCTGGGAGCGCTGCTGATCGAACAGACCTATTCTCGTCTGGTGATTGACTGCAATCGCACTCCGGGACATCCGACGGCCATCGTGACTGTCAGCGACGGCACGATCATTCCCGTCAACAACGATCTGACCGCTGAAGCGGCCTCCATGCGGACGCTGGAGATTTTCGATCCATATCATACCCGGATCGGCGAGGAACTGGACCGGCGCGAAGAACAGGGGCTGGAAACATTTCTTGTGGCGCTGCACAGTTTCACCCCTGAAATGGGTGGCATAAAACGTCCCTGGCAGGCTGGCGTACTGCATAATCATGATCCGAGATTCGGACGCCTGCTTGTTGAGATACTGCGTGAAAATGGCCTCATCACAGGCGACAACGAGCCCTATGAACTGACGGACACCAGCGATTATACGATCCCCATCCATGGCGAGCGGCGCAGGATCCCCCATGTCGAACTCGAAATCAGACAGGATCTGATCGAATCCGAAGCGGGGCAGACCGAATGGGCCGACAGGCTCGCGAACGTTCTCCCCGAGGCCCGCTCCCGCTATCACGCGCTGTACGGCAAACACCCCGCTCAGGAACTCGACGCGTGAATAAAGCCAGAATCTCCGGTGGGACTGCCAGCGAGATTACTCACCGGATTGCTGACAGAGTGAATGACAGGATTACTGGCCAGGCGCGACTGGCAGGCGTCCTCGGATACCCGGTCTCTCACTCCCTTTCTCCCGTCCTGCACAATTACTGGCTCGAACGGCTGGGTATAGACGGCGCCTACGTCCCGCTGTCCGTCAGCCCGGAGCAGTTCAGCATCGCCGTGCGTGGCCTGCAGGCGGCCGGATTCCGAGGCGCGAACGTTACCATTCCACATAAGGAAGCCGCCTTCGCAATCGCTGACGACGTCGATCCGATGGCCTACATCGCCGGATCCGTAAATACCCTCGTCTTCGGCGAGGATGGGCGCATCCGGGGCTCCTCCACAGACGGATTCGGCTTCATCGCCAGCCTGGAAGCGGAAGGTATCGACCTCGCGCGGCTCAGACAGAACGGCGCAGCTCTTCTGCTCGGCGCTGGTGGTGCTGCCCGATCCATCGCCACCGCACTGCTGGAGCTGGGATTTTCCGTTATCATCAGCAACCGCACCGAAGCCCGCGCCCACACCATGGTGAAGCAGTTGTCGGAAGCATGGCGCAACCATTCAGACGGTCACAGACCGGATCTGTCTGTTCTCGCCTGGGACCACTGCCGCAAAGATGTCTCCGCCAGCCTCTCTCTCCTGGTCAATACCACCTCACTGGGTATGACCAGCGGCCCGAATGCCGGATGGAAACCCGATCTCACAGGCGCTTCCGATCAGCTTGTGGTCTCGGACATCGTCTATGTGCCGCGCGAAACGCCGCTGCTCCGGGAAGCTTCCGAACGCGGTCTGAAAACCGTTGGCGGTCTCGGCATGTTGCTCCATCAGGCTCGTCCCGGTTTTCGCGCCTGGTTCGGCATCGAAGCTGAAGTCGATGACGCCACCATCGCCCATGTTTCGGCCGCTCTGAAGCGCTGAACGGATACGTCACCACCATGAAGATTCTCGGACTGACCGGCGGCATCGGTATGGGAAAGACGACCGTCGCCAGAATGTTACAGCAGGCAGGATTTCCCGTTTTCGATTCCGACCTGGAAGTTCATCGTCTTCAGGGACCCGGCGGCGCGGCTGTCGGAGCCATCGGACGACTGGTTCCCTCAGCCCTCATTCCGGGCGAAGGCGCGGACGAGCACGGACACCCCGCCATCAGGCCCTCGCTGAACCGCGCAGCACTCCGCAAGGCCGTGATGGACGATCCCACCCTGATCCGGTCCCTCGAACGCATCCTGCATCCTCTGGTATTCGCCGCCCGTGACCGGTTCCTCCGACGTTGCAGGAGGCGGGGCGCTCCATGGGTCGTGCTTGATGTGCCGTTGCTGTTCGAAACCGGCGGTAATCGCCGATGCGACTGCGTCGTCGTGGTTTCCGCTCCACATCAGACCCAGGTCAGACGGATCGCCCGGCGACGCGGTATGACCGCGGCAGAAGCGGCACGAATGATCGCCCTTCAGATGCCGGACTCCGAAAAGCGACGCCGGGCGGATATCGTCATCCGTACCGGGCTGTCACTCGCGGACACGCGGGCGCAGGTGCGCTCACTTATCAGACAGATGAAGTCTCCGGGTAACGCCTGAGTCTGAAAACTGGCAGCCTCCCAGAAAAGGAAATGCGGACATGAAGCGCTCTGTGCTGTTCGATACCGAAACCACAGGTCTCGAAGCGACAGGCGGCGACCGCGTGATCGAAATCGCGGCTCTCGAACTGATAGGCGATCTGCCAACAGGACAGGCCTTCCACGTACTGATCGACCCGGAACGGGATATTCCGCCAGAAGCTTCCCGCGTACATGGCTTCACTCTGGCAGATCTCGAGGGAAAGCCGAAATTCGCCGATATCGCTGACGATTTTCTTGCTTTTATCGGTGACGATGAACTGATCGCGCACAATGCGACCTTCGACTTCGGATTCATCAATGCCGAACTGGATCGACTCGGAAAACCGCCTCTTGATGATGCCCGGAAGGTCGATACCCTCCTGCTGGCCCGCGAACGTTTTCCGGGAATGCCGAACAGTCTCGATGCTCTGTGCCGTCGTTACGGCATCGATCTCTCCGAACGGACAACCCATAACGCGCTACTTGACTGCAAACTGCTTGCTGACGTTTATGTCGAACTGACAGGCGGCCGCCAGCACGGCCTCAGCCTAGGCGGTCTCGACGGAGAGGATACACTCCAGGCAGCCCGCTATACTCGGTCCGCGACGCGCACACCGGTCTTCATCATCCCTGACGAAAACGCATTGGCCGCACATGATGCTTTTGTCGACGCAATGCCCGAACCAGTCTGGCGAAAATAAAGGCATCTGTAATACGCGCGGTAAGAAAGTCACCGTGCGCAGCACGCTTTTGCGTAACGACTTCTTCCAGGTACAGCCTAGAGCCCTGTCCCACAATCACATGCAGCCGGTTCACAGTTACACTGCAAGTGTAACCCGGACAGTCAGTCCACGGGGCATACGACCGACCAGTTTCACATCGCCACCCTGACCCCGAATGATGGTCCGGGCAATCGATAAACCCAGCCCCGTACCTCCGGTTTCCCGATTCCGGCTTTCTTCTGCACGGACAAACGGCTCGAACATGCGCTCAAGATCCTCGGGCGGCAGACCAGGACCTTCATCCTCGACCAGGACAGTGACGTACCCATCTTCCGGCTCCGAAAGCGTGACCGTCGCGCATCCCCCATAAATGATGGCGTTGTTCACCAGATTGGTAAAAGCCCGCTTCAGCGCCAGCGGCCTGCCCCGGATAATGACCGGCGGCGGATCGCCGGCAAGAATGATCCGGTCGGCATCATCCGGACGGCTTTCACCAACATCATCAACAACGGTCGCCAGCAATGCCGTCAGATCAAGCGCTGTCACCTCTTCGCGCGCCGAACTGTCGCGCCCGAAAGCCAGAGTCGATTCAACCATCGCCGAGAGTTCATTCAGATCGGTAAGGAACTTTTCCCGCATTTCATCATCTTCGATGAATTCGGCGCGCAGTTTCAGACGGGTGATCGGTGTACGCAGATCATGCCCGATGGCTGTGAGAAGATGAGTTCTCTCGGAAATAAAACGCCTGATCCGCGCCGCCATAGCGTTGAACGCCGCTGCCGCCCGCGCAATTTCCGCAGGACCATTCTGAGGCAACGGCGGGCTGCTGGCATCCGGCGCAAAAGCCTCCGCAGCCGCAGCCAGTGTGCCAACAGGCGCGATCATGCGCCGCACGCCCCAGATAATAAGAATACATCCGCCAGCGGTCATGAGACCGAATGCAATCGGAAAAGCCGGCGAACTGAACGGTGTCGGAACCGGAAGCCTGTAGCGAATAACAAGCCAGCGTGTGTCGTTGGGAAGCAGCAGGGCAATACCCTGTCTGCGAATACGTCTCTCCGGCAGCGTAAACACACGCTGCGGACGCCAGCGGGCCGGCACGACCGGAAGTCGGTGACCCTCGTTATGCGGATCGCATTGCGGTCCGGGAAAGAAAGGATGCTGATCAGGCTGCCCGGCCGGACCATCCCTGCGGCCTGGCTGATCATGCGGCGAAAATTCCGATGGTCCTCCCCGGAACATCATGGCACCCGGTCCGCCCATGTCGTCCGGGCCGTGCGGACCGCCCCCGGGACCACCAGGCATAAACTGCATGCCTCCCGGTCCGTCAGGAAAACCACCCGGGATGAACAGCTGCCGCCGGAAATCCGCTGCAGAAACCTCCAGTGTCATATCCGCGTCCGGCCTGTCGGCCAGTCTCACAGTAAATCCAGGCGGCAACTGCAGCTCATTCGCTTCGACCGCCCGGTCCTCAGGACTGGCCTCCGCTACAGTGCGATAAGCCATGATCGCATGAGATACAGCCTGATGAGCCGCCAGACGGTCATCAAAAGCAATCCGATCCAGCGTTTCGATCGTGAGACCCGCGATCTCCAGAACAGCGAATCCAACGATCAGAAGCAGGCTGGTGCGCGCGGCAAGCGACGCAGGCAGTATGGAATGCCGGGAGAGCCAGGCCGCGATAACCTGCATCACAGGTCAGGCAGTTCAGACGCAATAACTGTCTGGTTATCCGCATAAAAAATTGTCAGAACAATAACGCCTCCCATGCGGGATATCGCATCCGCAACACTCATCGACGTTCGACATCGGCGGCCAGAACATAGCCTCCGCCACGAACAGTCTTGATAAGCTGGGCGTTTCGGCCATCATCTTCCAGCTTGCGGCGCAGCCTGCTGACAGCAACATCGATCGCCCGGTCGAAAGGCCCGGCCTGACGACCACGCAGAAGATCAAGCAGCATGTCCCGGGTCAGCACACGGTTCGCCCGCTCAAGAAGAGCGAGCAGCAAATCGTATTCGCCTCCCGTCAGCGGCACCTCGACCCCCGCCGGATTCAGAAGCCGGCGACGTGCGATCTCAAGCGTCCAGCCTGCAAAGACAATTTCACGGACCTCGCCATTCCCCTGTTCCTGAGTCTCCGTGGCTCGCCGCAGCACGGCACGGATTCGTGCCAGAAGTTCCCGCGGATTGAATGGTTTGGCGACATAATCATCCGCACCGAGTTCAAGACCGATAATCCGGTCCGTATCGTCGCCCATGGCCGTAAGCATGATAATCGGAATATTGGTCTGCGACCGCAGCCACCGCGCGATATCAAGGCCGGATTCGCCCGGCAGCATGAGATCGAGCACGACCAGGTGGTAATGCCCCTGGCTCCAGACCCGCCGGGCTTCCCGGCCATCCCGCGCGCTTGTCACGCGCATCTGATTACGTTCGAGGAATTTCGACAGAAGATCGCGAATTTCACGATCGTCGTCGATGACCAGTATATGCGGTGTTTGCTCCATGATGCATTTATAAAGCAGGAATCGGTCGTTGTGCAGATCGTGTTTCATTCCGTTTCACTTCGGGATAAGCCGAAGAAATGGCAGTCACGCTGCGGTAATCGACCGGATTATGGTCCACGGAGGCATGACGGATGGGTGTTGCTGATTTTACGCTGACAATGCCCCGACCCGCCGTGCTCTGCCTCGTTCTCGCGCTGACAGTCACGACCAGCGCACACGCCAGCGCAAATGACGTCGATTCATCCTCCGGAACCGGAAACAGCAACGCAGAGACCACCGGCGTCATCCATCCGACAGTCTCGCCGCCGGGGCAGAATCAGGATTCGGCCATCACGCCCGTTCTGCCGCCACCGGCCATGGAGCCGGGACAGGACACGCCCACCGGAGACAGCCCTGAACAGCCGATTCCTCTTACCGTCCGCTCCGGAACAGGAATCTCCTCCGCCGGGAGCAAAGACGGCGATCAGCCAAGAACTGAAACCATCTCCGCCCCCTCCGGCGGACTGCTGGACCGAAAGGTGCTGGGCGCTGATCACGCTTCACTCGGTCGTGTTGTCGATGTCCTCGCCGGCCCCGACGGAAAAGTAAGGGCGGTCGTCGTCGATATCGGAGGATTTCTCGGGGTCGGCAACAGACGCGTCGCCATAGCCTGGTCTTTGCTCGCCCCAGATCAGACTGATTCCGGGCGACCCATTACGGTGCTCGCCCCTTCGGGCGTCATCCGGTCCGCTCCCGAATACAATAACAATAGCCCGACGATTCAGATCCTCAGCGGTCCTCACGTGACGCAGCCTCCGGCAGATGAAGGAAACAGCAAGAGACCGGACGACGAAAACGCACAGCCCGACAGCCCGGCCATCGCAGTTCCCCTGACCAGAACAGCTGCGCCTTCCGACAGCGTGGAGCAGACGTCATCCGGACCTGGCAGCCCGCAGAAAGGCAGTCCACAGAAAGAGGAAGCGACACCACGGGACATTCCGGCCGGTCCGCCGGCATCCGACCACGGACGGTAGCCGGTCTGTGAACCGCATGGTTTCCTCTCCGGCCGCCAGCCCTGTTCATGAAAACGACATGGCACGGCACGGCATCATTGCCTGCGACACCAGCGTACAGGACGGCATGCCGTGCTGAGGAAACTTCCGGTCAACAGCGCCTGGGGACTGGACGGCGTAAGCTTCTTCGTCGCCAATCTTCAGGCCGCGTTCGGACCATTTGTCGCCGTCTATCTGACAGGCGAGCACTGGACGCAGGGCGAAATCGGCGTCGCGCTGAGTATTGGCTCCATCACCGCCATGGCAAGCCAGGTGCCTGCCGGCGCCGTTGTCGACGCGCTGCGCAACAAACGGATGGTGGCTGAACTCTCGATCGTCGCCATCATTCTGTCCTGCCTGATCATGGCCCTGATGCCACAGCGCCTGCCTGTCGCAATCGCTGAAGTGCTGCACGGTCTCGCGAGTTGCACGCTCAACCCTGCGATCAGCGCGCTGACCCTCGCCGTTGTCGCAACATATATTGCCCGCAACCCTGACCGCGCCACCGGTGCGCTGGGAGCACGTTTCGGACGAAATGCCAGCTTCGCAGCAATCGGAAACGCCATTTCTGCCGGTCTCATGGGTGCGGCAGGCTACTGGTCCTCGGCCCGCGCCACATTTTTTCTCGGCGCGCTGATGGCCGCGCCGGGTCTGCTCGCTCTGCGCATGATCGAACCCGCCGGAACACCCCTGGACGAAAATGCATCTGCTCTTGCAGAGGGAGAAACTCCGCAACAGGCGAGGGGCGCTTCACTCCTGAAACTTCTGCGTGAACCCGGCCTGTTCGCCTTCGCGCTCTGCGTCGTGTTTTTTCATCTCTCCAGCGCCGCGATGCTGCCTCTTGCAGCCGGACAGGTGACAAAAGACGCAGGACGGTTCGCGGAAATCGTCATCGCCGCATGTATCCTCGCCCCGCAGATGCTCGGGGCCGTGCTGTCTCCCTGGATTGGCCGCTGGGCAGAGACAATCGGAAGACGGCCGGTCATGCTCGTCTGTTTCGCCGCGCTGCCCCTGCGCGGCATCCTGCTCAGCCTGACCTCGGATCCCTGGCTGGTAGTGCCGATCCAGATGCTGGACGGAATAAGCTCCGCAGCCTTCGGTGTGATGCTTCCTCTGGTTGCCGCCGATCTCACGCGCCGGAGCGGCCATTTTAACCTCTGCATGGGCGTTCTCGGGCTGGCAATGGGCCTCGGAGCAAGCTTCAGTACGACCCTGGCCGGGCTGGTCGCCGACACATCGCTTCGCGATGCGTTTCTGCTCCTGGCCGCAGCCGGCGGTGTCTGCGTTCTTCTGGTGGCGTTCCTCATGGGCGAAACACGGATCAGCGCATCCACAAAGAAGTCGGCCACAGCGCCGCCGGAAACATAAGAACCGGCCATAATGCGCTTATCGTTTTGCATTCGCGTCATGCTATCCGGCCGAATATGCACTCAGAGGATGTATCCAAAAAATTCCGGTCTCCGGTGGTAACACCCGTAAAACCCGCTCCCTTCCGTGCCGTTGTCTGAAAAGACGTCCGGAGGGAATCAGTCATCCGCCGGACGAAATGATTTCCGGAGAAATACCCATGCTCGGCACGATCCTGATTATAGTCCTGATTCTGATGCTTCTCGGCGCCCTGCCAAACTGGGGCTACAGCGCCGGGTGGGGATATTTCCCGTCCGGTACGCTCGGCACGATCCTCATCATCGTCATCATTCTCGTGCTTCTTGGGCGGCTATAATATTCCATTAAATCTTTAAAATTCAGACCATTAAAAATTATTCTTAATATTCTTTCTGAAAAACCTCTGCGGCAGACTTTACATCTCTTCCGTAGAGGTTATCTGTTCAGAAATATATTTTAAAATCAGCCTGTTAGAGTAAATTCCTCAGTTTCTGATTAAGCCTGATCAAGCCATGACGGCACCGGCAGATCTCTGGCACGAAGAAACTCAGGATTAAACAGCTTGGACTGATAGCGCGCCCCACCGTCACACAGGATCGTAACGATCCGATGTCCCGGCCCCATCGCACGCGCCACTCTGACCGCCGCCGCGACATTGATCCCGGATGATCCGCCTACTGACAGACCTTCATGAATAAGCAGGCTGTAAATCTGTTCCAGCGCTTCCGGATCGGGAATCCGCTCGGCATCGTCGATAATCGCGCCCTCCAGATTGGCTGTCACCCTGGACTGACCAATTCCCTCCGTAATCGATGATCCGCTGATGGAAAGATCATCCGATTTCACCCAGCCATACAGACCCGATCCTTCCGGGTCGGCAAGAACGATCTTCGGACGCGCGGCGCCCGCAGCCTTTGCGGCGTCCGCAAGACCGAAGCCTGTTCCGGCCAGAGTGCCCCCGGTGCCGCAGGCGCAGGTAAACGCATCAATCCGTCCGCCGGTCTGCTCCCAGATTTCCGGCCCCGTCGTAAGACGATGACCTTCGCGATTGGCGAGATTGTCGAACTGGTTAGCCCACACCCAGCCATTCTCTTCGGCCAGGCGACGCGAAACATGCACGTAATTTCCCTGATCCCGGTAAGGTTTAGCCGGAACCAGCCGGAGATCGGCGCCGATCATCCGCAGGAAATCGATCTTCTCCTGACTCTGCGTCTCCGGCATGACAATGACACTCTTATAGCCGCGCGCATTTGCAACAAGCGTAATCCCGATGCCCGTATTCCCGGCTGTCCCCTCGACAATCGTTCCCCCCGGACGGAGTTCACCACGCTTCTCAGCATCCTCAATAATGGCGAGAGCAGCACGATCCTTCACGGACCCGCCCGGATTCATGAATTCGGCCTTGCCAAAGATGTCGCACCCCGTAGCCTCCGACGCCCGGCTGAGACGGATCAGAGGAGTGCCCCCGACAGCATCTGCCATACCGGCAGACAGGGTTGTCCAGCCGCGACGGGTGAGGGAGTCAGATTCCGATATCATGGTGTCTGCCTTTCGTCCTGATACAACCGGGCTAGCGCGAGTTGGCCCGGTGTGCAATTGGCCACCCTGCAGCGTCTCAATACGAACGACCCGGTCCGTTAGCGGCGAGACCTGTAAAGACCATATTTCCGGGGTCAGGCAGAACATGGAGTGCTGAGTATATGATCGACGACGTATCACCGCAGGCCACATGGCAGGCCCTGCAGGAAAACCCCGAAGCCCGGCTGATCGACGTGCGAACCCCGGCGGAATGGCTTTTCGTCGGAATGCCAGATATCTCCGAAGTCAGTCGCACAGTACATGCCATAAGCTGGCAGCTTCCGAACGGCATGCCGAACAGCCGGTTTTTGGAAGAACTCCACGCCGCCGGACTGAAGGAAGGCCAGCCGCTCTATTTCATCTGCCGCTCCGGCGCACGCAGTCGCGCAGCAGCACAGGCCGCCTTACAGGCAGGCTTCGGACCCGCCTTTAATGTTGCTGACGGCTTCGAAGGGCCTCTGGATTCGCAGTCACATCGCGGCATGGCAGCCGGCTGGAAAGCTTGCGGCCTGCCATGGCGCCAGAACTGACTCCAGCCACCATCTGACCCACTGAAATTCAGGGACGCTTACGGGAAAAATAAAAGTCTTCCCACGTGCCCCTGATGAAATATCAGTGCCAGATTGTCAGTTACTGCCCCGCGTCAGGCTCGGCATCCGCGTCATACACGACCTCAAGCACCGCACACCACGGATAGCGGGAATCATAACTCCTGCCGTCCTGAGACGCGACAGCCCCGTTCGCGTCGGTCGGAACATGCGTCAGAGTGACCGCGTCATCAATATTTCCGCCGATAATACTAAGCTGCTTTCCAAAAGGCTGTCCGTTCTGCCCCGTCGCCACAACAATCCCGCAATGGGCCGGGAAGCCATAGCGTGTCGGCAGGCTGGAGAAGCGCACGGATTTACTTCCGCCCCGTCCGGTACAAATCAGATCCCCTTGTTTCGGCACATATGCTCCCGGATCATGAGCCCGAAGTCCCGTCGACTCACCTGAGGCCGCCGCATTGATATATGTCGAATGATTGGGTGAGTAAGGGAACCGGTCATTCGCACCTGCAACCCGCATCACATAAGAAATAAAAGCTGCCGACCAGGCAAAATGACCGTCATGGATCAGATTGAACAGACTACCGTTCGCATCATACTTGCCACTCCATGAAACTTCAGTTTCCTGCGGATCCTGCCCGATCCACCAGTACTCGCCGACACGCTGCCATAATCCAGGCGCACGCTCAGGCTTCACACTGCCAATCGTCGGTTCCGGGCGGAGTTCCGGGTCATCGTCATCCATCGGCATGCCAAAAAGCCGCCATTCGCGCATTGCGATTGCAACGACATCCTGCCTGTTAAAAGGAACGAAATTGCGCGTTGCAAAATCCGGCACATGCGGATCCCAGGCCACAGGCCCGGCGCTGTTCCTGTACTGCGCCGTCGGTGTCTGCGCCGGGGTCGGACTGGCCTGAGGATGTGGAGCGCATGCGGCAACGCCGAGAGCAAGAAAAAGAGCAGCAGGCTTACGAAACACCAGATTGTCCATCCCACAGGCCGGTGTGTCATTCCGGCTTATCAACGTCAGAAGACGACATGAACCAGGTGAGCCATGCCTCTCCTGTTAATCTTTACAGCGTTGACATGCGGGCCGAAAGAGGCCGTCCATCCACCCGCAGATCAAAATCCGCGATACAGATGTGCAATGAACCGCACGGGTCGTCAGGTCGCCTGCTCCGGAAAGAGTGCGTGCAACCCTGCCGCGCTCGCCGCACAACGTCCCCGCTCGGTAATGAGTCCGGTCACAAGGCGGGCCGGTGTCACATCGAAAGCCGGATTGGCCGCAGCACTGTCACGAGGCGTAATCCTGACCCTCCCGATCAGACCATCTTCCATCTGACCCGCCACATGCGTGACTTCAGACGCCGCCCGCTCCTCGATTGGAATTTCCCGAACGCCATCCGTGACAGTCCAGTCAATCGTGGTCGACGGAAGCGCGACCCAGAACGGTACATTGTTGTCTTTCGCCGCCAGCGCCTTGAGGTAGGTCCCGATCTTGTTGGCCACATCGCCCTGCGCCGTCACCCGGTCTGTCCCGACGATCACCAGATCAACCATGCCATGCTGCATGAGATGGCCACCCGCATTATCCACGATCACCGTATGCGGCACACCATGACTGCCAAGTTCCCATGCCGTCAGAGCAGCACCCTGATTGCGCGGGCGGGTTTCGTCGACCCAGACATGCACGTCATATCCCATGTCATGCGCCATATAGATCGGCGCCAGCGCCGTTCCCCAGTCCACCGTCGCGATCCAGCCAGCATTACAATGTGTCAGAATATTAATCGTTCCTGTTTTTTTCTTATCTTTTGCAATGCTTTCAATCAGAGAGAGTCCATGGCGACCAATGGCCTCGTTCTGCGCCACGTCTTCGTCGCAGATCAGCGCCGCCTCAGCATAAGCCGCCTCAACGCGATCTTCCGGTTTCAGAGGGCGCAGTTTCGCAAGCATGCGATCGATAGCCCAGCGCAGATTGATCGCCGTCGGTCGCGTTGCGGCCAGCATCGCCGCGTCACGTTCCATCGCCACGTCGTCCGGATCGGTCCGCAATGCAAGCGCAAGCCCGTAAGCAGCAACCGCTCCGATCAGCGGCGCACCTCGCACCTGCATGGATGTAATGGCATGAGCGACCTGACCGCACTCCGTCAGCCGGAGGACATCGAGAGAAAAAGGCAGGCGGGTCTGGTCAAAGATCAGAACCGTCCGATTGTCTTCCGGATCCACCCGGACACTCCGGTACTGCACTCCGTTTATCTTCATGGCGACGACATCCTGGTTCAGAAAAAATGGAATTCGGAGAATATTAGCCTGACGGGTGAATTATCACCAGTGAGGACACCCGGACCACCTGCCGTTTCGGTTGCGATGAAAATATTCCGTTACAATATAAGCGAGTGTGCGTTGCACGCATGGCGCGTAGCAATCTGATGCAACCTTTACCAGATCAGGAACATCCGCCTGATAACAGATCCGGATTCCTGTTTCATAATATTGTTATTATGAAAGGATATTTTCTTATTTTATCCATTTCGTATTCCGTAATGATCATCTGTCTTCGGACATCACGACGACTATAATCTGTATAAAGAATGGCCGATATTGATATTGCAAACAGGAACGGGCATCTATATTGAAGTGATCAATCAGGGTAATGATGCCTTCATTGCAGACTTTCCGGACTGCTTCCGAAGTCTTCCATGTCAGGAAAGACAGGAACAGAGTTCAGGCACTGTTTTGAAAAGTATCATATATAGCACTGAGAATTCTGATGATGTTCTCAGATGCGTGACAACAGGAAGAGCAGGCCATGGCCAAGAGACCAGCTAAAGTTACCGCACCAGCCGCAGCACCGAAAAAGACCGCTGCCGTGAAAAAAGCTCCGGCAAAAAAAGTCGCGCCGAAAGCCACGAAAACGCCGGCACCTTCGCCCGCACCAAAAACCCGGGCTGCAGCCGCTCCAAAGACGAAGATTGCCGCGAAAACCGCAGCGAAAGCGCCCGCAAAAACGACGCGTACCGCGCGCGTGGCAGAAACTGCGCCGAAAGCCGTTACGAAGCGTAAAGCTGCTGCTGCACCGGCTGTTAAGGCTGTGGCAAAGAAAACTGCAGCACCAAAAGCAAGCACATCGCGCAAAGAGGCACCGGCCGTCAGACTGTCAGCCGTCGAGCGTCTGCGGATCACACAGGAAGCCCGCAAACAGAAACGCCTGACACGGCTGGCTGCGGAAAAAGCAGCTGCCGAGCAGGCCGAAACACCGAAGCGTCAGACACGCGCCAAAGTAACCCGGAGCCGTGCAGCCCGCAGCTGATACAGCCTGCAGACGCTGGTCGGATTTAATTAAAGAAAGGCCCGAAACCCCTGGTGGGTTTCGGGCCTTTCTTTTAATCTTCCCACGCCAGATAACGGAAAGTTACGCGTTGTTGCGAAGCGCCTTACCGGGTTGTCCACGCGTCGGAATATAGCTTCCCGAATTACCATATCGCGTCTTCGCCGTGGGATCCGGCAGCGCTTTCGTCAAAAGCCTGATAATAAAGCTCTGTGCGGTCATCGCCTGACGCAGAAGCATCCGGTTTTCCTGCAGCGCGTCATCAAGCCGTCTGGCAGCGTCCGGCAGCTCCGGAGAGCAGCACTCCGCTGCATCTTCCGTCTCCGGACTTCGTGTGCAGACAATATCGAGCCTGTCCAGGTCAGCAAGCGCAGCTTCCTTCCGTGCCAGGAGCGACACAGCTGCCGGAATATCACCCGCTCTCAGCTGAACATTTTCCGCCTCGATAACATCGAGAACGGTTTCAAGTGTTTTCAGCGTAGTAGCTGTCATCCTGCTTTCTCCTGAATTTCAAGCATCTGGCGATAGATTGATTTCGCCAGACCAAGACCGCCATTGCCCTCCATCTGTTTTGCCATTTCATCGACCAGCATCGGCCTGAAAGTCGACTCCCCGACACCACCCCCAAAAGGGGTCTTCGAAAGATCGACCGTATCAAACATCGGCTTAAGAAGCTGACCGATCGCCATCGTCTCGAAATCAGAAGCCGCCTTCCATATTTTTGGATCAACCGGCGCACCCGCCGCAGGCACTGTTACAGTCCCGGCGGATGGGGAAGGGGAGCCCAACGTACTTTTAACACCGCTCGTCATCGTACCTCCAGATCTGCCTGAAGAGCGCCATCCGCCTTGATGGCCTGAAGGATGGAAATCATGTCACGCGGCCCGACACCCAGAGAGTTCAGACCCGACACCAGATCACTGAGCGCCGGCCCGTTCCGAAGAATGCCGAGCTTCGCATTATTGCCGTTACTGACATTGATGCTGGTTCTCGGCACGACGGTCGTCGTGCCATTGGACATCGGGCCAGGCTGGGAGACCTGCGGCGTTTCGGTGACCTGAATAGTCAGATTACCCTGCGCGATCGCTACTGTGCTGATCCGGACATCGTTCCCGATCACGATCGTGCCGCTGGCATCGTCAACAACAACTTTCGCCAGCGTGTCAGGTTCAACGAGCAGATCGCCGATGCGATAAAGCGCCTGCATCCTGTCGACGGCACTAAGATCCAGAGCCACCGTGCGCGGATCCTCGACGCGCGCAATATTGCCGCCAAGGCTGGAATTGATCACCTGCGCCACACGTGTCGCCGTTGTAAAATCGGGATTGCGCAAAGACAGATGCTGCAGCTTCCGGTCCGTCATACTGAGCGGCACCTCGCGCTCCACCACCGCGCCATTGGCAATATGTCCGTTGGTCGGAATATTATGGACAATAGAGGCAGCCGCACCGCGCGCACTGAACGCATTCGTGGCGAGCGACCCCTGAGCAACCGCATACACCTCGCCGTCCGCAGCCATCAGCGGCGTGACAAGAAGTGTGCCCCCGGTCAGATCGGTCGCATCGCCGGTTGCCGACACAGTCACGTCTATCCGGCCGCCACCATGCGCAAAAGGAGGAAGATCCGCCGTCACCATTACCGCGGCCACATCATGGGTCTGGAGCTGAATTTCATTGGCGCGAATATTGACACCCAGGCGGTTCAGCATGCTGACCAGCGTTTCGCGCGTAAACAGTACGTTGGTCAGCTTATCGCCCGTGCCGTGCAGCCCGGCCACCAGACCGTACCCGATCAGCTGATTCGTCCGGACCCCTTCAAAATCGGCAATATCCTTGATCCGGACCCTGGCCGCATGCGCCGGCGTAAGTCCCGCCATCATGCTGCCGAGCATGAAAAAAGACGCAAGCAGCACGGAGACGAGGCGACGAAACGCCCCCGTCTGCACGGGCTTTCTTCTGCGGTGAGTAGGATTCATTCCGATGTTTGCCGCTCGTCAATGTTTTGCCGACAGACTATCCGCCGTAAGAGCAAACAATTCCTCAACGGGCAGCGCGGGACGACGCTCTTCCTGATCCGGAAACGGATGGAGGCATGGTTCCTGCTCACGGTGTGGAGACAGAATGAGCGTCAGCGGCATAACAGGCTACATTTCCCGGGCGATCACATCGTCCCGGCCCCGGCGACGGACAACGCCGGCTCCCTTTTCAGTGACGCAGAAAGAAAATACCGCGGAAACTCCGGCTGCCGGTCCGGTAAACAGCGTCTCGCTTCTCGGTCTGCAGGAGGAACATGACCCGGAACCGCAGGGTAATGACAGAACGGCATTCGCCTGGGGTAATGACGCGCTGAAAACCCTTCGCGCCGTTCAGGTCTCGCTGCTTGAAGGCGGCTCTCCATCCGAAGCGCTCGCGGTCCTGGAAGCGCTGTGCCGGGTGGTCCCCGCCGCCGCGAGCCCCGGCCTCGCCGCCGTGATCAGATCGATTCGGGTCCGCGCCGCCGTTGAGGTCGCCAGAGGAAAGCAGTCACGTAAGAATACAGAGTCACCGGACGAGGGAGAAGACGATGACAGCCGACCCTCAGCGTAAACATTACCCGACCGTCCGGCTGTAACAGATATTCCACAGAATCAAGGCTGCGATTCGTGCTTGGCTCCGTCACGCCCCGTCGCTATAAGCCGCCCATTCTTTGGCGGGCATCTGCCCCCGGTCGCGGAGACGCTTCTTATGATCACACTTCCTCCGGATTACAGACCGTCCGACGACGAAGAATTCATGAATCCCATGCAGGTCGAATATTTCCGCGAAAAACTGCTGAAATGGCGCACAGACCTGCTGAAAGAAGCCGGCGGAACACTCGCCAGCCTTTCCGAAGGCGGGATTCATGAAGCGGATGTGACGGATCGCGCCAGTGTCGAAACCGACAGAGCCCTTGAATTGCGGACACGGGATCGTGCCCGCAAACTGATCGGTAAAATCAATCAGGCCCTGCAGCGCATCGATAACGGAACCTACGGCTACTGTGAGGAAACCGGCGAGCCAATCGGCCTCAAACGGCTCGAAGCCCGGCCGATTGCAACACTGTCGATCGAAGCGCAGGAACGTCACGAACGGATGGAAAAGATTCACCGCGACGACTGATCCCGCAACACCGGAACAGAGCAAGGGGTGATAAAAACCACCCGGACGGCGATTCAGGGGCTTGCCGATATCCTGCCGGAAATGTAGGAAGCCTCTCGCCTCAGTGCTGCTGTAGCTCAGTGGTAGAGCACTCCCTTGGTAAGGGAGAGGTCGTGAGTTCAATCCTCACCAGCAGCACCATCTTTCTCCTGACCTGTGGCAGTATGGCGCGGCAGTCCAGACCACGGTTACAGGAAAAGCACTATGCTGAAAATTGACGATCCGGATGTCCTCCGCGAGGTGACAGAAGCATCAGACCGGTATGAAGCCGCCCTGATGGCCAATGACGTGGACACGCTTGATGTGCTGTTCCGCGATGCACCGGAGACCCTCCGTTACGGTGTCGGCGAAAATCTTTACGGTTTCAGTGAAATCGCCGAATTCAGGAAAACCCGTACGGGCGGCTCGCCACAGAGAGACGTCATCCGTCGCGTCATCACAACTTATGGTCCTGATATGGCGACCGTGAATCTGGAATTCCGGCGCAAAGGCGGAAGCCGGACCGGCCGCCAGAGCCAGACATGGCTCCGCACAGATGAGGGATGGCGCATCGTCACTGCCCATGTTTCGCTGATGGAAGCCTTTTCCTGACAACACAATTCTGAGGGGTATGGTGCAGCATCTTCGCCCGCGCAGCCGGCCTTCGCGCAGACTTGCCATGCCCCGATGAACAGTGACAGCGCAACCGGACTCGGGGCGCACGACCCTTCCGAAACAATCGCGGGACAGGAGCCATCGTTCTCCACGCGGCCGCTTCCTGTGCGTTTTCTGATCTTCATGATGCCGGTCCTCCTGGACTGCGTGCTTCAGTCAGCATCCGGAACGATCGGAAATATCTATGTTGGACGCCTGCTCGGCCCGGATGATCTCGCTGCGGCGAGTTCGTTCTTTCCGCTTCTGCTGGTTCTGATCTCGTGCGGCGTCGGCCTGGGAACCGGCGCAAGTGTTCTCGTGGGGCAATACTGGGGAGCCGGTCAGGCCGGACGGGCGAGGGTGGTCGCCTCCGCCGCGCTGGGCGTCGGGCTCGCCATCGGCGTGATCATCGCCGCTGCGTCTCAGGTCGCAATCCGTCCGACACTCACACTGTTTGGCACCCCGGAGAACGTGCTGGATCACGCCGCGCGCTACGCAGGCACGCTGCTGCTCGGAACGCCGGCCCTGGCGATGCTCATCATCGCCTCGATCGTTCTGCGCGGCGCCGGTGATAATGTCAGACCTCTGGTGTCGATGACCACCCAGATCATCGTGACCCTGATCGCAACCCCGCTCGCCATCCGCGCCGGACTGGGCCTCGATGGCGCAGCCTTCGCAACCCTGGCGGGCTGGACAGTTGCCCTGCTTTACATGGCGCTCTCCCTTCGGCGCGCGAAACACCCGCTTGCGCCGGATGTCACCATGCTGCGCGAACTCGTCCCGGCCAGTTCCGTACTTCTGCCGGTGCTTCGCCTCGGTCTGCCGGCCATGGTCGAGATCATGACAATGGGACTGGCCGAGATCGCCCTCGTCGGGCGGATCAATGCTTTCGGCTCGGACATGACAGCCGCCTACGGACTCTTCATGCAAACCCTCACTTATATAGAATACCCCGGCATGGCCGTCGGCATCACCGTTTCCGTCCTGTGCGCACATGCCATCGGTGCCCGTAACGAACCGGAAGCACGTGCGGTCCTCAGAGTCGGCTTCAGGGTCGGACTCATCATGACTGGATGTCTCGCCCTGACGGTTACACTGGCACCGGGAGCGGTCGCCTCGCTGTTCACAACCGACCGTCACGTGATAGGCCTCGCGGAGCACGCATTCCGGACCGTGATGTGGAGCGCCGTTCCCCTCGCTCTCTGCGGTGTCGTCGGCGCCGCCATGCGGGCCAGCGGAGATGTAATCGGACCGATGACGATTCAGCTCTGCTGCATCATCCTCATCGAACTTCCGGTCGGGGCCATCGCCGCCCGTCTCTGCGGCGCACCGGGCGTCTGGTTCGGCTATCCCGCCAGCTTCAGCGCCATGTTCATAATAACCGTCATTTACTGGGCAGTCCGCTGGAGACAGCGTCCGCTTATTCCCGTCATCTGACAGTCAGCCGCCACTCTCAGGACCGTGTCCCGCAATCGCAGACCTGCCATTTTCATCCCGACCGTAAGGAAGACGTGACTAACTGTCCGTTTGGTAATAACTTATTCAGGTTTCCGGGCACCATCCTGCATAACCGGATCCATATGGCAGACTGATCGGGGAAGGCGAAGTTTTGGCGTCCAGTGAGATTGTCGATCCGACCTCAAATACTGACGTCTCCCTCCGCAGGAAATTCCTGCATGTCGGCGTACCTGTCATCGGCGTGCTGCTTATCCTCGCCACAATCGGCGGTATCGGCTGGCATACCTATCAGACCACCCGCACCGGGGTCCTGAAACTGACACGTCAGTTGCTTGTCTCGGTACAGCGCTACGTCGTGCAGGATGTCTCCGATTATCTCGGCGGAGCAACAATAGGCGGCGTCTTCGCAAAGGACTTCGTCAGCCACGCTCCACCTTCTGTGACGAATAACGCGTTCTATGCATACAGCGCGTCCATGCTCCGTCTCGTGCCGCAGATCCAGTCCTACTATCTCGGCGATCAGAATGGCGGCTTCATTCTCGTCGAGCGTGATCCGGGCGGAAAAGGCCTCGAATACACCGAACTTCGCACCGGTCCCGCCGGCGGTATTTTCCATCACGAATTCCATGACGAAGACGGCAAGGTCATCCGGACCGAGGAAAATCCGGCTGACAATTATGACCCGCGCACCCGCCCATGGTTCACCGGAGCTATCAACAAGGACAGCCTCGCCTGGTCGGCACCGACAATATACGCCAACACGAAACAGCTGGTGATCACGGCATCCGTCTCCCTGGCGGGAAGTGACAGCGTAAAGCGCGTTTTCGCCGTCAACGTCTCGCTCAATCTTCTGAGCCAGTTTCTGGATGGCCTGAAGATCAGCGAACATGGAAACGCCATTATTCTTGATGGCAGCGGGCATATCATCGCCGGTCATAATTTTTCGAAAGTCGTCGAGCGGTCCGGCAACGACCCGTCAAAAATGACTCTCGACCCGAAAACGCAGCCCGCGTTTCAGATGGTTTATGATCAGTACCGTGTTCGCGGCGCGGGTTCACACCCCTTCAGTCGTAACGGGAAAAACTACATCGGCATGGCGCAGACACTTCCGTCCACAAACGGATGGGTGCTCCTCATGATCGCTCCCGAGAGCGACTTCGCCAGTTTCGCCCGCCAGAGCGGCCGTGAAAGCCTTCAGTTCTCCATTATCATCGTCGTACTGGCCGTCCTTCTCGCCGGTCTTCTGGCCCGTCAGAGCCGGCGGACCGAACGCGTGAACCATGCCCTGTCGCGCCAGAAAGCACAGACGGATACCGAAGCCGCAGCCCTCCAGCAGGTCGCCGTTTCCCCGGGCCTTATGGACGCGTCTTCCGAGGCGCTGGTTCTCACCGAGGAACTCACGCGCGTCACCGGCGCAAGGCGGGCTTCCCTGTGGCGCATGCTGCATGACGGCACCGCCCTGATCTGCGACGACAATTTCGACGCCAGAGTTGAAGGGCATTCCGGCGGTTTCGAACTGTCCCGCAATGAAGTGGAGGATTTCTTCAAACTCGTGGACGCGGGCAGCATTGTCACAGTGGAGGCCGCAGCCGCCGATCCCCGCACAGCGTCCTTTGAACGCTTCGTAATGCGGGACGCGGGCACACGCTCACTCACAGTCTGCCCGATCCGCGGCACAAACCAGGGTCGGAGCGAGATTGTCGGCGTGATGACACTGGAAGACGCCCGCTTCGCGCCCTATCTCGTCTATTTCCTTGAAATCATCTCAGCCATCGTTGCTGTGCGATACGGAAACAGCGCCGAAATCGTCGACAGCGAAAAAGACGCCGCTCCGGATACGAGCGCCGCAAAATCGCTCGCTCCTACCCGTTTTGACGAAACACTCATGCAGGCCCCCAAAGTCGGTGGCGAGGCCGGAAACGGCCTCTATCCCAGCGTGGCCGTCATGGTGATCGCTTTCTCCGATCCCGTACTGGAAAACGACGACACCGGCGCAAAGCTGCTGCCACTGATCGACCGCATCGCATCGGAAGTGCAGGATATCGCCCGGCGCTATAATCTGTTCTCCGTCAAAGTCGCCGGACATCGCCTGATCTGCATGGCCGGATGCACAAAAGACCCCGACCCGACAGCCGTCTGGCGTCTGGCGGAAGCGGCACTCGCATTGCGTGAAACGTGCATGATGCTGCTCTCCGCCGCCAATATCGAACCGATTTTCAGTATCGGAATGGATTTCGGCCCCGCAATGGGTGGCGAACTCGGTGAAGACCCGAAGATTTTCAACCTGTGGGGAGAAACAGTCACGCTGGCGGAACTGATGGCGCAGGGTGCGCCGGATGTCGGAACCATCGAAGTCACGGAACGGGTCTATCAGGCTCTGCGAAACCGTTACCTGTTCCGTAGTCGCGGCTCTTTCTATGCGCCACGCTCAGGCACGGGACGGGTCTACGTACTCGCAACACGCCGGTGACGGACGAACCATCCTCCGGCACCGGACAGAATCCCCACACAGATGGCGGGACACAGCCCGGCACGCCGGCAAACTCCCATCCACATGCCGCAGCAGGGCAGGGGACCGCACACGAGCAGACGACGGATCGCCCTGACGACAGCACACCGGCAGGCCAGCCCCCCGAAATCTTCCATCCCGATGACGAAGAGCTGCCGCGGAACCCGACCGTCGGTCAGTATATCAGGCGCTTCCTTGCCGCGACAGGCGCGCTGGTGCGCCGTCAGGTCTGGTTCCTGCTCATCATGCTGGGCACGATCTGGGGTGTCCTGAACGAAAGCGTGCGCCCGGGAAACTGGCGCCGGACAGTTCGCTACGAATTCCAGATGACCCTCTCCTCCGTGACCGTCGGTGGTCTTCTCAGCACGCTGGTCACCGGCACGCTCACCGGCGTCGCGGTCGTCTCCCAGGCGATCTACTGGCTCGGTTTCGCCGGCATGGCTAAAATGACCGGATCGATTCTCGTCTCCGTCATTGTGCGTGAAATCGCACCGGTCCTGGTCGGCGTGCTGATGCTCGGGCGAAGCGGCATGCTGTCCCTGGCCGAAATCGGCATGCTGACAACTGGCGGCCAGATCCGTTCCCTCCAGGCCGGCGGCCTCGACCCGTTTCTGCTCCTCGTTCTGCCGCGCACCCTCGCATTCATGGTGTCAGGCTTCACACTCGGCATCCTCTTCTCAGTCGCGTCCCTCACAACCGGTTATGTGATCAGCCGTGCCTCGGGTGCCCTGTCGAGCTCGCTTCTGTCGTATTATTACGATGTGGCGACGGCCATGACCCCTACCGATTACATCCTGATCCCGCTGAAATTCGTCGTCGTGGGATTTCTCGTCGGCCTCGGCTGCTGCGTCAGCGGTCTGACAGCATCAGGAGAGGACACGCTCGCCACCATGCTCCCGCGCGGTTTTTCACGCGGGATGCTCATCGTCATGGCGGTGAGCGTACTGTTCAGCCTGAAGCTGTGAGGGAGACCGGCATGTCCTCTTCTCCGCCACAGCATCCGGCCGCTCAGCATCTGACGGGAAAGGAGACACGCCTGTGAGCAGCCGTCTCTCCGGCCCGATGCTGGAACTCGCAAACGCAACCCCCTTTTTTGAGGACAGCGGCCTTCCGCCGGTCCCGCTGAACCTGCGGCTGATGCCTGGCGAATGCATGATCGTCGAAACACGCGATATGCTGCGCGCAACCATGTTTGCCGATCTGTGCTCAGGACTTCTGCCGCTGAATAACGGCACCGTCAAAGTCTGCGGCCTGGACTGGGCCACTCTGGACAACAGACGCAGCAATGCCCTGCGCGGCCGGATCGGCCGGATCACCCGTCGCGCAAGCTGGACCAGCCTGTTCGGAACTCACGTGGAACTGATGCTCAGAGAACTGCATCATACGACGCGCTCCATCGAGGAAATTACCTCTGAAACGCTCCGACTGAGCGAACATTTCGGATTGCCCGGCATCCCCGTGGATGCGGCGCGATATCTTTCCTTTACAGATCAGGCCCGGGCAAACTGCGTGCGTGCTTTTCTGGGCTCGCCTGATCTTCTCCTGCTCGAAGACCCTCTGGATGGCGGAATGGTCGACCTGTCGGTCCCGTTTCTGGAGAGTCTGACCGCCGCGCGTGACCGCGGAGCCGCCGCGCTCTGGTTCGTGCGCGATGCCTCCACATGGCAGCCTTACCGGGAAACGGTCAGCGCCCAGTGGAGGCTTGCGGATGATGGACTCATAACGGTACGGATGCGCTGATGTTCCAGATCAGATTAAGGCAGAAAGGCCGCCCCCTTATCCATCTCCGCTATGCGGATGAATGGGTCGGACTGCTCGTGCTGGTCAGCCTCGGCCTGTTTGTCGCGGCTGTCATCGAAGCCGGCGTGCTGAGTGACTGGCTGAGCCCGCCGGCCCGCCTGCGCGTCGTGCTCCCGGAATCGGGCGTCGGTGGCCTTACCGTCGGCGGAGACGTCCAGATTCTCGGAGCCCATGCCGGCACCATCCGGGGAATCAAGCTGAACCCGGGCGGTAAAATGTACGCACAGGTCGATCTCGACCCGCAGGTCGAACCATTCCTGCGGCGCGACAGCAAAGCCGTGATCCGCAAGCAGTTCGTCGTCGCCGGCGCCAGCTATCTGGATCTGACCCGTGGCTCCGGTGAACCGATGAACTGGGAATACGCCGTCATCGACGCCGTAACCGAACCCAGCCCGACCGACATGATCACGCAGACCCTGAAAGATATTCAGGCGCAGGTGATGCCCGCCATCGCAAGCGCCCGGCACATGATGGCCCAGTTCGATGAGACGATCACCGACATGCATGCCGGCAAAGGAAGCGTCGGACAGCTGATGACGGATGACAAACTCATCCGCCAGGCCGAAGCGACCATCGTTTCGCTCAACGACGTGATCAATCGCCTGAAACCACAGGAAGAACAGCTGAAAGCGATCCTGACGAAAACCGACGCCACCATGGCCAACGTAAAATCGGCAACCGGAGATCTGAAAAAAGCCACGCCACGGCTTCCGTCCATCACCAGGAGCACCGATGAAGCTCTTGCCGATGTCCCCGCGTTGCTGACACAGGCCCAGACCACGCTCTACACATTGCAGAAACTGACCGATCAGTTGCGTGGCCTGTGGCTGCTCGGCGGTCACAAAACCTCGCAGGCTCATCGTCTGCCGGCCCATCGGGTGGCGCCATGATGTACAGATATGCGGCATTCCGCCTTTCCGTCATCCTGATCCCGCTCTGGACAGGCCTGTCCGGATGCGGAGGCGCCACCAGAGACGAAACCGTTCAGGATCAGGACACCGCCTGGACACAGGCCATGGACGCCGGACGTGAAGCTCTGGCCATCGAGCGCTATTCGGTCGCTGAACGGGAATACCGGGAAGCCGCGCGTCTCGCACTCCGTAGGGATGATCCGTCAGCCATCGACGATGCCGCCTACAACCTGGCGGTCACACAACTCGCCGCCGGAGAGGCGGCGCAGGCCCTGGTAACAGTGCAGCAGGCCCGTGAGACGCTGAAAATGCGGGCTGGCCAGAGCGCTTCCGTCCCCGGCGGCATGCCTGGCTCGTCAGCTTCAGTCAGCCCGGCAAAATCACCCGCCACCGGAACCACGTCAGGCGGAACCACATCAGGTCCCGACGCCGGCGGCCTGGATCTCGTCGCCTCAGCCGCGCTCTACCGTCTTGGCCGGCTCGACGAAGCCGCCCCGCTCGCCGGCCAGGCATCCCTGTCAGGACAGACCGATATCGCACTGCGGGGCTCGTTCATCGCAGGCCTCATCGCAGCCGGTCGCAATGACAGCATGACCCTGAACGCCAGCATCCGGACACTGGCCGCCGTGCGTCCTCCGCAATCGGCCGTGCTGCGCGGCGATCTGGCTGAACTGAAAGCGCTGGCCTCCCTGAATACAGATCCGGCTGTCGCCATGTCTCTCGCCGCCAGTTCGGTCGATCTGCGCCGTGAAACAGGAGACTACCGGGCCATGGCACGCGCCCTGTCCGTCGAGGCGCAGGCAGCGCGGGCAGCCGGGCAGGGGGCAAAAGCCTCGGCGTTGCTGGCCCAGGCCGCACAGAGTCTCGGCGCGCGTGGCGGAGGCGATGGCACCGACCCTCTGGCGAACCGTTATATGAGCGACGCACAGCTCTCCGTACCCCTGCAGCCTTTCGATATCAAGGATGTCTCACATGATTCGACAACCACCCGCTGACCGGCACGGCGTCGCCCGGCCCGTACCGACCATGAGAGCAGCCGGAAAATGGGCACGATGCGCCCTCCTGCTGACCTCCCTCGCGGGACTGGCCGCCTGCGCGGATGATATAGGCGGAGGTCATGGCCAGCTTCATCCGAAGCATCACCACGGGCAGAAAGCACCTAAGTGGTTCGTGCCTCCGGCAGTTAAATCAACGGACCAGCAATAAATCAGAGGACCGGTAAAGCGACCGCCCGACAGTCATTGGAAGAATGCCTACTGGGAAAGGTGCAGACCAATATCGGCGATGATGGAACTGAATGTCGTGCTCACCGCCGACTGAATCGCCGGTCCGTCTTCCGCCTCAATGTAATCGTCGCTGCTTGTCGCGCATGTTTCCATGGTGTTCTGCATCGAATCAGCTCCGGTGCCATTATAAGGCGCGACAAGCGTTTCATATTGCCCGTCCGTATCGGTGACCGGGTAGTAAGGAGCCCATATGGAAAACAGCCTTACGCCCGCCGCCTTGAGAGAGGTGCAGCCGGAAGAATAAGCCGTATCGACCATCCGGTTCCACAGATTATCCGTGTAGACGTCCTCCGCTCCGTCCGACAAAAAGACAACGTAAGTCCGCATGGCCGAGGCCGACGATCCGTCACCAATATTGGTCAGACTGCTCTGCACATTGCCTAAAGCGGTAGTGGTCTTCGTGTACCCATAGTTTGTGACACTGTAAGGTGGCGTCCAGTTCGTCGCGGCTTCAATATCGATATTTTCAGCGGCGGCGGCGGCAGCACTCATGTCTGTCGTCGGCGCCAGCATCTGAGTAAAGCCTGTCCCGAACGTATAAATTCCAACCGAAAAATTTGCCCTGCTGTCGGTCGCATATTCGGCGAGCTGACTGATGAACGTCTGAACAGCCTCATTCACATAATCAATCTTAAGCTGAATCCCGAGCGTTTTCGCGGTCGCCCGTCTGTCGCACGGAATCGTGGTGGAATGCCTGCCAGACCTGGTGGAACTGGTTGCAGCCGTGCAACTGGTCGTCGCTTTTGAATAGCCATTCGGATCATGGCAGGCAAAAGCACACTGTATCTGGCTGCTGGACGCCAGCTCCGAAATCGCGCTGGTCGTCCCGCCGATCCCCATCGAATTCGAAACATCGACAACGAAGATCACCTGAAAATATCTTGACCCTTCCGCCATCGTTGCCGTCGACGTCACAGATATCGTCGTGCTCGCCGCACTCCGGAACGCCGGGAACAGCGCAGCCTGAGTCAGATTCAGCTTCACGGTCACGGATGCCGAATACGCCGAAGTCTGGGTAATCGTGACCGATGCTGAAGGAAGAGATGAAAGACCCGCGCCCTGATAATTGCTGAGCACAGCGCTTTCCGCCGCGCTCTGGGCAATGCCCTGCATACTCCCCGATGTTGAGGAGGAAGAGCCCGTGGACGCCGCCAGATAAGCATTTGTCTGTTTCGTCGCCGCAAGTGCCGCCGCATCCGCCACTGCCTGCAGAGCAACACGTGTATTGACAATCTGCCCGATATCGACCGCGCCCCCGATCGCGATCAGAAGAGGCACGAAAGCGACTGCGGCAATCGCCAGCACATTACCGCCTCGGCTGCCACCGAAACGACCGTCCGCGAAAGTCTTACGAAGGCAATGGCGAAGCCATCTCTCCGGCCGGCGCAGAAGTCGGTACAGAGTATGCATCAAAGCGGCAGCTCACATTCTGTCTGCCGCTTAATTAAAGAGCGTTTTTTAAAACCGGGTTAAAGGTTTACCGATCCAGGCATCTCAGCCTTCGGTTGCGCCGACCGCCGAATGCCGGGCCAGAAAAGCCGCGCTCGCTTCGTTCAGGCCCACGACACGCACAGCATGGCCCTTCTCACGCAGTTTGCTGACGATCGTCTCCATCGCGCCCACCGCCGTGATGTCCCACAGATGCGCCTCATGCAGATCCAGAATGATATCGCGGGGATGAGCCGGCACGCCGTCTGATCCCCCGGCCATATCGTCATAAGCAATGGCGTCCTCCAGCAGTTCGGAAGACGCAAAAAACACTTCCCCCGTCACCACATAGCGACGCACCCCATTCACCGGATCGAGTGAAGCCTCCACGCGCAGCATGGAGGATACGCTGGACGCGAAAAACACGCCGCTCAGCAGCACCCCGGCCGCAACGCCCGCGGCCAAATCATGTGTCAGCACGACAACGATCACAGTCACCACCATGACCGTGCTCGTCAGGCGGGGATGGGTCGCCAGTTCACGCAGCGAAGACCAGGAGAATGTACTGACCGAAACCATGATCATGATCGCCACCAGCGCCGCCACAGGCACCCGCGCCACCAGAGGTCGCAGCATCACCATCAGCACAAGCAGGAACACACCGGCCATCAGAGTGGACAGACGCCCGCGTCCGCCATAGCGCACATTCCCGACCGTCTGCCCGATCATCCCGCAACCGCCAATCCCGCCGAACAGACCGGCCGCGATATTCGCCATCCCGAGACCGACGGATTCCCGCCGCTTGTTCGACGGAGTTCCCGTCAGATCGTCCACCACCCGCGCCGTCATCAGGCTTTCAAGAACACCGACCATCGCCATGGCCAGCGCATAGGGAAAAACAATCCCGGCCGTCTCCATCGAAACTGGCAGATGCGGAAGCGCGAAAGAGGGCAGACCGTCCGGCAGATGCCCCAGATCGGCAACCGTCGCCACAGGCATCGGATGCACGGCAACGATCACCGTCAGCACCGCTATGCAGATAAGCGGCGATGGAATCGCCGAAAACACGCGCGGAACCAGATAGATGATCGCAAGCCCCAGACCAATCAGCGCCCAGGTGTGCCACGTCACATGCAGCATATGCGGCACCTGCGCGGAAAAAATCAGAATTGCCAGTGCGTTGACGAACCCGGTTCGTACAGGACGTGAGACAAAACGCATCAGCACCTGCAGATTCAGCAGGCCAAAAACGATCTGAATCACCCCTGAAAGCAAAGTGGCCGCAAGCAGGTACTGCACGCCATACCCGTGGACCAGTCCCGCCGCGACAAGCGCGACCGAACCCGCCGCCGCTGAAATCATCGCCGGTCGGCCGCCCGCAAAAGCAATCACGACACTGATCACGAAGGACGCATAAAGTCCGACAGAAGGATCGACACCGGCCACAAACGCGAAGGCGATAACTTCCGGAATAAGGGCGAACGTCGCGACCAGACCGGCAAGGCATTCACGGACAGGGCTGGCTTTCCAGCCATCAGCAAAAAAAGTCATACGGTTTCCGGAAGATCGGAAGATGGAATGACAGCCTGGCGCAATTCTCATCCTCAGATTAAAGATTATGTCGTAACACTATGATTTTAAAATATATACTTACAGAGAACCATATCCGGACAGATTACGCGACATGCTGCTTCGCCGCAGCCATCCCCCGCAGTCGCGCCGCCACACGCTCAGCCACGGAACCCCAGTCCCGTGGCCGCTCCTGCCGGATGATCGTCAGATCCGGATACCAGACAGAGTCCTCACGACCGGAAAGCCACCGCCAGCAATTGTCAAAACGATCCATCAGCAGCACAGGCCGACCCAGCGCCCCGGCCAGATGAACGACCGAAGTATCGACCGATACCAGCACATCGAGCCCCATCATCAGAGCCGCCGTGTCATCCATGCTGCCGATCTGATCCGTCGGATCATACAGACGCATGCCCTCCGGCGGATTCAGCGCCTGTTCCGCATACGGCCCCTTCTGGAGACTGATGAGATTGATGCCCGGAATACGTCCGAGCGGCGCCATCGCCGCAAGAGAGGCCGACCGCCGCCTGTCAACCATATGGGCAGGCGTTTGATCCGGACGGGGAGAACCACCCCAGACAAGCCCGACATTCAGCCGGCCATTCCGGGGCAGAAAACGTCCCATCCGCTGCACCTTCCCCGGATCGGCACGAAGATAGGGAACCGGATCACCCATGCTGTCCGGCGTTCCGACAAAAACCCGGGGCAGGCTGATAAACGGGCAGTGCCAGTCAAAAGCCGGCGTTCTGCCGCCAACCTGAACCACGGACACACAGTCGATCCGCCGGCACAGATCACCAAGCTCCTCCGGCACCCAGAGATGCAGAATGGCGCCGCGACGGGCGAGGGGAGCAAGATAGCGGAGATACATAATCGTATCCCCCAGCCCCTCTTCCTGCGTGATCAGGATACGTTTCCCGCGCAGATCCAGCCCGTCAGTGAGAGACGGCAGAAGCGTCGCACGCGGCAGATCGCTGTGCCCGGGCAGTTTCAGACGCCATTCGTGCTCCGACCAGCCCTGGGCGAACCGCCCGGCCTTCAGAAGTGCAATGGAATAATTAAGCCGGATCTGCGCATCAGCCGGCCGTTCCTGAATGGCGGTCCGGTAAAGATCAATCGCCTCGTCCGACCGGTTCTGAGCCGAATAGATACAGGCAAGATTCGAAATCGCGCTGGGATTTCCGGGAGTCATCTTCAGCACCTCGTTGAAGATGTCGATCGCAGCATCGATATCCCCGCGCTCGGCAAGCGCGATCGCCTTCAGATTCAGCGCATAAGTCGCAGACGGCCTGATCTCCAGACTCTTCGTCAGAACCCCGACCGCCTCATCCAGACGCCCCATCTGCGACAGCACGTCCCCCAGAGCGTCATAAAGACGGGCGTCATGCGGCGCCAGCCGGAGCATGACCCGCAACACACGCTCGGCTTCCGGTCGCCGGTCGAACCGCGCGAACATGTCAACAAGATCATGTCCCGGATGTTTGTTGCCAGGGCTGGCCAGTCCTGAAGCCACCATCAGCTCCGCAGCCTTTTCAGACCGCCCGGTTCCGGCACAGGCAAATGCGTATAAAAGGTCCGCCCGGTCATCACCTTTCTCAGCAAAAGGCTCCAGCGCGGCCCTGGGTGCCTCAAACCGGCCTTCGTGGATTTCCACATAAGCCCGGCGCAGAAGCGTATCATCGGCTCTGACGGACTGCCCCGTCGTTGTGCGGGATGGGGCAGGGGGGCTGACCATCTTCAGAACCCTGTAATCAGGCCGCTTTCATCACGGCAGTCAGAGACTGCAGCACATCAGCGGGCTCTTTCTTCTCAAGAACCGCAACCTCAGCCACGAACCGCTCCTGAGCCGCCTCGAACAGTTTGCGCTCCGAAAAACTGCCATCCAGACTGTCCACATTACGTCGCAGATCCCGCAGAACCTCCGCGATCTGCACCAGGTCACCGGAATTGATTTTTTCCTGATAAGCCACGGCACGACGCGCCCACATGCCTTTGCTCACATGAGGCTTGCCCTTGATGATCGCCATCGCCTTATCAACGATCTCGCGTGACACAATCTTGCGAAGGCCCGCCTTGCGCGCCTTGGCAAGCGGAATACGCAGCGTCATCTGGTTTCCCGGAAAGGAAATCTGGATGACTTCCAGCTTCGTGCCCGCAATCTCGTCAACACCGATGCGGTCAACGCGTCCAACACCGTGAGCGGCGTAAACGATGGAATCGCCTTCCTGAAAAGGATCCTCGTCCTTGATTTTAGTCTTCGCCTGCGCGGCAGTCGTCGCTGCCGCTGTGCGTGCCATGGCGTCTGTAACGCCGCCCTTCGGTGGAGATCTGAATGTGCTCATAGGGCCTGTCTTTAACACAAAAACACGCTCATGTCTCGCGGGTTAAGTCAAACTTCGTCCGGGCAGGCACCCCGTGCTTCAGTAACATCCTCCGTTACACACAGATTACCACGTCCGAAACATCCCGGTTCCGCCATGAACGTCACGATAACGTTCCGAAACCTGAAATGTTCCCGGATTTTTTACTATGGCTCTTCTTCGTTCAGAAGATCAGAAGAAGAGCACCGCACCACCGGAAGCAGAGTTATCTTTCGCCTTGTTGCCATTATGCGCGGACGATTCCGTGTGCGCATATTCGCCGACAAGCTGCAGCCAGTCCGTCACCTTGAAGAACAGGGCACCAACTTCGGATTCATTCCGCTTCACCAGATCGGGATCAAGCTCCATCGGTCCCTGATAGAGATTGCTGACACCATAACTGCCCACCAACCGGAGCCGCTTCGTAACCGAATAGGCCCCCTGAACATAGAATCCCTCGGAATCACGCTTCCGGCCATCCGCGGCAATACCATCAAAGAACAGTCCGGTCGTTCCAAGACCGCTGCCCCGATAATAATAAGCCACGCCCTCGAAGCCTTTATAGGACAGCTTCGTCCCGATCTCCCCGGCCTCCACCGTCGCGCCACGCCCGGTCGACTGCGCCAGAATGCTGGAGGTCAGCCTTTGCTGATGCTGCGCCAGGAAGCCCGCCCAGATCCGGCCCTTCAGATCGCCGGCCGTGAAGTCATAGGAGAATTTGCCCTGCACCATAGGGGAACTGTGATAGGTCGACGTGGCGGATGAACCATCGCCGGCAAAATTGAACTCATCCAGCGGCTGGAAGATGCCCACCGAACCCTGCAGCCCATGCCAGACAGGGGAGGCATAGGAAATCTGCGGAATCCAGTCCGCATACACATAACCAACACCGATGCGGCCAAGAGATGTATTGCCCGGCGCAGCGTTGCTTCCCGTCGAGCCGACACTGAGCAGCGTCGCGTCAAACAGGATTGCGTCCGAGCCAAACAGCGCAATATCGCGTCCGACCTTGAATGTGCCCCATTTCTTGTTGCCCGCCGTGATGTAAATCTGACGAAAATCGAGCCCGGCCGTGCCCAGACCCACAGGACTACCGCCAGTATTGGCGTTGAACGCGCCGTTCTTGGCATTGTCGATGCCCGGATACATGCCGAATACCGCCGCCAGATCGATCCCTTCCTGCGTGGTCGTGATCTTGGTGATCAGACCCGCCGGAAGCAGGCCGTTGCGAACCGCCGAAGCATCAAACTTATTGCCGCCAGCCCCGGTCGAGACACCACCCGCGACGACCTGACCCGTCGAAGGACTGTTATAAGTGTAGAACCCGTTTACAAAACCCGAAAGATTGATCGCGATTTCCCCGGCCTGGAACGTCAGCCCCTTACCCGGAACATATTTCGCGACACGGACAATGCTCGGATCATGCACGGCCTGCTGCGCCGCCAGCATCGAATCATGCGCCGAACGTGCACTGGCTGCCGCACTGTCAGCCGCATCCTGCGCATCCACGAAAACAGGCGTCACATCCGGAGACGCATCATGCCGACGGGCGCGCCGCACATCCTCGGCATAACGACGGCTCCCGCCTCCCGGACCCGCCGCGCGCTGAACCCGCGCCGGGCTGCCATCCTCATCGCCAAGGGAAGGGCGGCTGTGATGCATATGCTTCGTCAGGAGCGTGCTGTATTCCGTCTTCGTCAGACTGCCTTTGGCCCGCAGAATATCAAGCAGATCCGTATAATCATCCGCCCGCGCCGCGCCGCCGCCCATAATCCCGGCCAGAACCGTCGCGGCCAGCAGCACCGAACTCCGGTATCTGCAACTCCGGCATCTGCCGCGCCATGAACCGGAATGTTTTTCCCTGACCGGTGACGGCGCCGACTGAATCACGATACTTCTGGTCCTTCAACTGCCGTGCTGTTTCTCTGTCAGCCACCGCGTCACAAAAACGCCGCCCGCATGACGGACATCACATGACGCAGCCTGGCAAACAAACATTATGAAACAGCAAAATCTGACAGAACGGTAATGCGGTCAACGTTCCGTGCGGCGACTGATGGCTTTGTGATCGGGAGTGCGTCTTTTACGTCACGGCTTTACGGCTGGATACCATTTTCGATTTTCACCGGTGGCCCCGGCTGCTCGCCGATCGACTGCAGCAGATCCGTCTCGATGGTCCGCGCCATCGCCGCCATCGGCAGCGCATGCGGCGAATTCCTGAACGGCTCCTGCAGGTCATCACCGGCCTTATCCAGCACAACAAACAGCAGTCCGACCAGGGAAGACCCCAGCGGCGTCACCCAGCCCAGCGTCTGCACGGCCGAAAGCGGAAGCACGATGCAGAAAATATTCGCCAGCGTGCGCGGCAGAATGGAATACTGAATCGGCAGCGGCGTCTTGCGAATACGCTCCAGACCGCCCTGCGCGTTGGCCAGATCGGACAATATCCGGTCGATCTGGCCATGCAGCGCCCCATCGATCCCCAGCCGCGTCGCTTCCTCCGTCACACCCACGCCAAGCTGAACCAGGATGCCGTTGGGCTGGTTCGCCCATCCCCTGATCTGCTCCGCCATCTCCGGCGACAACAGCCGGTTCACATCAGCCGACGCATCCACCTCACCCAGCGCCATCCGCAACGCGTGAGGGTAGGCCGCCATCGCCCGCACCAGATCATGCCGCCCGCCCAGGATCGAAACAACCTGACGCCCGAAGGACCGTGAGTTATTCGTCACCGCACCCCACAATGTCCGTCCCTCCCACCAGCGCGCATAGGCACTGTTGTTGCGGACACTCATAAACAGAGCCAGAGCCGAGCCGATGAGAGAGAGGGGGAGGGAAGGGATCTCCATCCATTCCTGATGAAAAACCTGGTAGAGAAAGACGACAACAAAATCCCAGGCGCCCAGAAGAAGCAGAATGCCGAGGCTTTCCCGGAGAAGGATCGTCAGTCCGATCCGCTTATTAACGATCATCGCGAAGCGTTATCCCTGACCCTCTTGCAAATACTGAACACGCAGAATCCGCCGCAGATATTCCGGCTCACTCAGATTTCTCCCTGACAATGTGGTGACACAGCTTCGCCCCGGCGACAACGTCACCCGCCACATCAGGATCCCGGAAATCCATGGAAGATCATCGTTTGTCATCATGTCGCCACGCACCGGCAAAATACAGACGGGCAAAACACAGACAGGACACTTTCAGCTGACCCGCTACAGCCGGCCGGACAACCACCATTCCCACACGTGCGTGCCCCGTTTTATTGGGATAGACTGTTTCAGTCAGAAATGGAGGAACTCAGAAATGACCCTTACAACGCGTTCCGAACATCTCTGCTGCGGCGGACAACTCGGTTTTTACAGCCATCAGTCCGAAGAACTCGGCCTCGTCGCCAGCTTCGGCGCCTTTATCCCGAAGGGTGCCAGCCGGGAAAAGCCGGTTCCCGTCATCCACCTCCTGGCCGGTCTGACCTGTAATCACGAAACCTTCCTGATCAAATCAAACGTCGTGCGTTTCGCCGCACAGCACGGCATCGCCCTCATCGCCACCGACACCTCTCCGCGCGGCGCCGGCACGACGGGCGAAACCGACAGCTGGGATCTCGGCGCCGGCGCCGGCTTCTATCTCGACGCCACACAATCCCCCTGGCGCGCCCATTACCGCATGGGCAGCTACCTGGACCGCGAGCTTCCCGCTGTCACGGAAGCGATTTTCCCGCTCGACGGCACAAAACGCGGCATCATGGGCCATTCCATGGGCGGCCATGGCGCGCTCGTCCACGCCCTGAACCGTCCGGATCTGTGGAAATCCGTCTCCGCCTTCGCGCCCATCGCGCATCCGGCCGCTGTCCCCTGGGGCGAAAAAGCCTTCACAGCCTATCTCGGTCCAGACCGCGCCGCCTGGGCCTCGAACGACGCCACGCTGCTGCTGAAAGCCGGTCACAAACACCCCACGACGCTCCTCATCGATCAGGGCAACGCCGACCAGTTCCTCGAAAAACAGCTCCAGCCCTGGCATCTCGAAGCCGCCGCAAAAGAGGCGGGACAACCCCTGAAACTGCGCCACCACGCCGGATACGATCATTCCTACTGGTTCATCCAGAGCTTCATCGAGGACCATCTCACACACCATGCCTCGGTCCTGAACAACATCTGACCTGAACCTCACCCTGGCCAGAGAGTGGCGGATCTGGTTTTCCGCCACATTCCCCGGAGAGCATAACCCGGCCACCATTCGAGTTGGCATAATATATATTATGCGACAAATGTGCGTCGGAGAACGATCCAGGGCAAAACATCGCCTGCGTCCCTGTCCGGTGATCCCGCAGAAAGTAAAGCAACAAGCCCGCTACCCACCCTGACTGCATACGTCCGACATTCCCAGACAGCGCATGGACACGATGCCGGACCCACCCCACCCTCTCCGGCTGTTCCACAAGATGGTCGCTGTAATGAAAATCACTGCAGGAAGCAGACCCCGCTCCTGAATGAAAGCAGCTTCCCCACGGCAGCCCTAATGAAAATTCCGGGCTCTGAAAGCCAGAATCTCCGCCGCACCGGACGCATCCTCCCGCACTCCGCTCAGATCCCGGTTCCCCACATCGGCCAGCAGTCCCGACAGATCGGTGAACTCCCACGCCACAAGATGCACAATCGCTCCCTCCTTCTGCAGACGCCCCTTCACAGCAAGCATCTGTCCCGAAAGAATGACCCGCCGGTATTTTTCAAACATATCCGCCCATATGACGACATTCAGCACGCCGGTTTCATCTTCAAGCGTCAGAAACACCACTCCGCCCGCCGAACCGGGCCGCTGCCGGACCAGTACCAGCCCCGCCGCCATCAGCCCGCGACCATCCCCGGCCCGTGCCACCTCACGGCAGGACACAGCTCCCAGCCGCCGCAGATCCTCGCGCAGGAAAGCAACAGGATGATCGCGAAGCGTCAGTCCGGACCGGTTATAATCCCGCGCCACTTCAGCCCCCTCCCGCATGGGCTGAAGCAGCACATCCGTCTCATCGGCCTCACGTGCGAAAGACATCGCCGCGAACAGCGGCAGAGGCTCATCCCGCAATGCCCCGATCGCCCATAACGCCTCACGCCGCGCAAGACCCAGACCCGGCCTGAACGCATCCGCATCCGCCAGATGCTTCAGCGCCGCAACCGGCACACCCGCCCGGCGCCAGAGATCGTCAGCCGAAGCAAACGGCCTCCCGCCACGCGCCATGACAATGCGGACAGCATCCTCACGGGAAAGCCCTTTCACCAGACTCATCCCAAGCCTTACCGCGAGCCGGCCATCCGCCGCAGCCGACCCTTCCGGCAGGCTGTCCCAGCGTGACGCATTGACACAGACCGGCCGAACCTCGACGCCATGCTCCCGCGCATCCCGCACAAGCTGAGCCGGAGCATAAAATCCCATCGGCTGAGAATTCAGAAGAGACGCCAGAAAAACGTCAGGATGATGACATTTTATCCAGGACGACAGATAAGAAAGAATCGCGAAACTTGCCGCATGACTCTCAGGAAATCCATACGACCCGAACCCCTCAAGCTGCCGGCAGATACGTCCGGCAAATTCATCCGGGTAGCCGCGCTCCCTCATGCCGTCGATGAGCTTTTTACGAAATGCCCCGATCGAGCCTTTGCTTTTAAATGTCGCCATAGCCCGCCGGAGCTGATCCGCCTCCGATGCGGTAAATCCCGCACAGACCATGGCGATCTGCATGACCTGCTCCTGAAACAGCGGAATGCCCAGCGTCCGCTTCAGCACCTTTTCCAGCGCCGGTGACGGATAGTCCTCGGGCTCAAGTCCTTCCCTGCGCCGCAGATAAGGGTGAACCATACCCCCCTGAATCGGCCCCGGCCGCACAATGGCAACCTCGATCGTGAGATCCCGCAGGCTGCGCGGCTTCAGACGCGGCAGCATCGACATCTGCGCCCGGCTCTCGATCTGGAATACCCCGATCGTATCGGCACAGCAGATCATGTCGTAAGTAGCCTCATCCTCCTTCGGGATCGTATGCAGCGTATGAACGACCTTCTTATAATCCGCGAGCAGATCCAGCCCTTTCCGCAGACAGGTCAGCATCCCGAGAGCCAGACAATCGACCTTCATGAATCTCAGAACATCGATATCATCCTTGTCCCATTCGATGATCTGCCGCCCGTCCATCGCCGCCGGCTCAACCGGAACCAGCTCGTCCAGCCGGTCACGGGTCAGAACAAACCCACCCGGATGCTGGGAGAGATGACGCGGCACATCAATCAGACAATGCGCCAGATCAAGCGTCAGCCGGATACGCCGGTCAGACAGATCAACTCCCGTTTCCCGGAACTGCTCCGGATCGACCTCTTTCGACCATCCCCATATCTGACCGGAAAGAGTCCGGATCAGATCCTCCGGCAGTCCCATCACCCTGCCAACATCACGCAGCGCTCCTCTGGTGCGATAGCGCGTCACCACAGCCGTCAGCGCCGCCCGGTCCCGGCCATAATGATCGTAAACCCATTGAATCACCTGCTCGCGCCGCTCATGCTCGAAATCGACGTCAATATCAGGCGGCTCACCCCGCTCCTCGCTGATGAACCGCTCAAACAGCACGGTGTTACACGCCGGATCAATCGCAGTGATCCCAAGCACATAGCAGACCGCAGAATTCGCGGCAGAACCACGCCCCTGACACAGAATACCCTGACTGCGGGCATAACGAACGATGCTATGCACCGTCAGAAAATAAGGCGCGTAATTCATTCGCCCGATCAGCACGAGCTCATGATTCAGACTGTCCCTGACTGAACCGGGAATGCCACCGGGATAGAAAGCCTTCGCCCCCTCCCATGTCAGTGTTTCCAGAGTCCTCTGCGGTGTCTGCCCCGGAACGGAAACTTCGTCCGGATACTGATAGACCAGATCAGCAGGACTGAACCGGCAGCGCTCCACGATCTCCATCGTGCGCGCAACCGCCTCCGGATACCGGCTGAACAGCCACGCCATCTCATCCGGCGACTTCAGATAGCGATCAGCATGACGTTCCCGCGCAAATCCCGCATCGTCGATCGTCGTGCCATGCCTGATGCAGGTCACGACATCCTGCAGAATGCGCCGATCATAAGTGTGAAACAGCACATCATTGGTCACAACCGCCGGCACCTGCTCCCGCGACGCCAGACCCGCCAGCTCATAAAGCCGCATCTGATCATTGGGCCGCCGGCGCAGCGTCAGCGCCATATACGCACGATCCGCAAAAACCGCCCTCAGCATCCGCAGATGCCGGACACAACCCTCGTCAGCCCGGTCCGGAAGCAGGATGACAAGCAGCCCCTCCCCCCAAACCTCCAGATCCTCCCACAGGAGACGGCATTTCCCCTTTCCCGCCCGCGCCTTCCCCAGCGTCAGAAGCCGGCAGAGCCGCCCATACGCCGCGCGATCCACCGGCCAGACCAGAACCGGAGGGAAATCCACCAGATCAAGGCGGCAGCCCACAACCAGCCGCACCCCTGTCTCCCGCGCCGCGACATACGCCCGCACCATTCCGGCCAGCGAATTCCGGTCCGCAATCCCCAGCGCTCCGATGCCCAGCGCCTTCGCCTGCGCGAACAGCTCATCAGGTGAAGACGCACCGCGCAGGAACGAAAAATGACTCGTCACCTGCAGCTCGGCATACCGGATCATCCGAAGATCCCATGCAGAAACCAGTTCTGCGATCCGGTTTCCCCATGCTCGCCATCCCCGGAACGATACAGCCAGAACCGCTCGCCGGACGTATTCTCAACCCGGAAATAATCCCGGACAGCGCTCAGTTCAGAATCACCCCGCCACCACTCCCCGAACACGCGCTCCGGCCCGTCCGCGCATCTCACCCTGTGACGCACACCCCGCCAGATAAAAAACACCGGCGGCTGATCCGGCAGCTCCGCCATTGCCTGAACCGGCTCCGGCCGGGAAAGCAGCCGCGCCGGTCGCGGCCATTCATGAGACCAGCCGTGGAGCGAGTCATCAGCCAGTTCCTCTGCGCTCTCCGGCGCCAGCGCCGGCACCCTGCGGAAAGAACGCTCAGGCACATCGCTCTCAACAGGAACGAACCGGTACACCGCCCGCACCCCGATGCGGTTTGCCAGCGTGTCGATCAGATCAGAAATATCCGGCTCCGCTTCCTCAGCCAGGCAGGACACCGTCTGGCGGCGATCCACAGGCTCAGCATGCGTCGCCGTCAGAACCATGCGCTCGATCCCGAACCCCGGATCAATAGTCTCTATTTTTTCACAGAGCAGCCGGGACAGACGCCCCGCATCCCGTACCGGAAAGCCTGTAGCGACACGGATCGCCGCAACCCGGCTGTCCACCCGATGCAGCAGCAGCTCAAGACGCCGCGCTCCCTGTCCGCGTTCTTCCAGTCCGGCACAGAGCAGCGGCACCAGCCTGCCGATATAACGGGCAATCGTTTCCGCCGCCCCGATCGGTTCCGCGAAATTCCGTGACACCTGAACAGGCTCAGCGACGCTGACCGGCGTGATGACCTCCGCCTCCCGTCCGTAAGCCTGATCCAGCCTGCGAACCACTTCCGGACCGAAGCGCAGAACCAGCGGAGCACGCGGCATGGCGGCAAGCTGCCCGATCCGCGATATGCCCAGCGTGCGCAGATCATCGGCAGGACCGTCCGGCAAACGCAGAGCCTCAACAGGCAGATCCGCAACAGCAGCCACCGTCCCGCCAGGCGGCGCAACAATGATCCGGGCGCGCCCGTAACGCGCCAGTCCATGCGCGGCGCCCCATGTGTCCGCAACAGCCGCTTTCGCGGTGACGCCCTTCTCCTCCAGCCGCCGGATCATCGCCTCCAGCATCGCCTGCTCTCCGCCATGCAGATGATCCGCGCCGGTCGTCTCCATAACCAGACCATCCGGCAAATCGGGGGCGACAACGGGAGCAATCCGCAGCCGGAACCATAACGCCAGCCGCTCCAGCCCGGCCCTGTCCCCCGCAGGATCGGCATCCATGATGATCAGACCGGGATACAGCGCCCGCGCCCGGGCAACCGGCATTCCCGCCCGCAGCCCCGCCTGCCGGGCCGCCAGATCCACTGACAACACGACACGCCGCCGTCCCTCACGCCCGGCCAGCACCAGCGCCACATCACGCCCGGGCGCTTCGGAACCCAGTCGCCTCCTGAGCCGGTCCGTCGGCCAGAGCGGCAGACAGAGCGAGACGACACGACGCAAGCCTCCCCCGATCATCACAGGCCTCCACTTCAAAAACGGCGGGCTCCCCGGACCGGACCCGCATCAGTTCCAGCCGCCAGCGCGACCGCCCGACACCGGGCACCGGCAGCACAGCGGATGGCCGCACCGAAACCCGCCACCGGGTCACACTCGCCACGGGCTGACCGAAATCAGCCATCTCCGGCGGATACCGGCAGCGACGGATGGCAATACCCATCGTGCCGGATTTCTCCGCCGCCAGTTGCAGACGCCGGGACGCCATCATCGACAGCCGTCCGACTTCCCCCACGACAGCCCCCAGCCCCCCGTACCGCAGCCCCTCCTCGAAGCAGGCCAGCACATCCGCGTCCGAGCCGGCCTGCGCGCAGATCAGCCGCCGCCCCGACAGCCCCGCCTGACGCAGCGCCGGCGCGAACAGATCCTGCCCCGTCACAATCCACAGAACCCTGCCCCGCATGCGCGCCACAATCCCGGCCGAGAACTGCCCGGCCGCCGCAGCATGAACCGCATCACTGTTCCCTCCCGACACCTCGTGCAGAGCGCCACACACCAGGCCACCCCCCGGAAGATGACGGTCAATCTCATCGACCCCGAAAGGCAGCACCGCCCGCCTGCGGATAGCATGCCCCTCAAGCCGGCTGATCTGATCCCGCAGCGTCGCCAGGGCGGGACCCAAGGCGGGACGAGGTCCGGAAATGGTCATTGGCGTGATCCGTCTGCGCGTCACAGGCTGAAGTCAGAATAATATGTTCACTATTTGTTCTCATTCATGACCGAAAGTCAATCCGCCACGGATATCGCCGACAACCTCTCCCCGAAATCTTTCCCTTCAGGCCGAATGGCGCCTGATCAGACTGACCGGCATGATGACCCGCTGCGCCGTCAGTTCAAACCGCCCCAGACAGGCATCGATCAGCATCCGCGCGCCGGCTTCACCGATTTTCACGGTCGGCTGGGACACGGTGGTCAGACCCGGTGTCGTCCAGCCCGAAAAATCCACGTCATCATAACCGACAACCGCAACATCGTCGGGAACCCGCAGCCCCGCCTCCATCACACGATGAATAAACCCCTGCGCAACAAAATCACAGACACAGGCAACCGCCGTGGGCAGCGTATCAAGCGCCAGAAACTCCCCGGCCGCACGCGCGCCGGAGGCGAAGTCGAAATCACCGGCCAGCAGCACGACCGGCCGGATCTCCGGCGTTTCCCGAGCAAGACGGTCACACAGCCCCCGCAAACGCGGCCGGTCATGCTCGCTGGCCTCGCCCGGTCCCTGCACATACGCGAAACGCCGGTGCCCGCGAGACAGCAGATACTCAGCAATCTCCCGGAAACCCGCCTCCTCATCCGCCACAATGCTCGGAATGCCATGCCGGGTCTGATCCGTCAGCAGACTGATCACAGGAACCCCGGCCAGATCAGGCGCCACCCCTCCGGCCCGCATCAGCACCTCGGTCCCCGAAATACTGATGATGCCATCAGCGACCCCACTGACCGGCGTGCGCCTGAGCGTCGCGGCGCCGCTTTCCGTCTCCCTGACCAGAACGCCGTAATCCATCCGCCGCGCCTCGGAAAAAATGCCCCGCAGAACATCCATCACAACCGGCGAGATGGACCGGTCCGAAGGCGCGGGCGCCGTGACGAGAATGGTGCTGGTCCGCCCGGTCCGCAGGCTCCGGGCCATCTGATTCATCACATAGCCCATGCGAACAGCCGCCTGGGAAACAAGCCTGCGCGTCTCCGGACTGACCCGGTCCGGATTCGAAAGCGCACGGCTGACAGTCGACGGATTCAGCCCGACGTCACGGGCAATATCGGCAATCGTGACCCTGCCCTGACGGGAAAGATCCTCAGCATCCTCCATGTCAGCCATCGCACGCGCAGTCCTTCTGAAAAAGCCGCTCATGCCACGCGCGCCGTTCCATCATGATCAGCAACGCCACCTCTCAGATCCGGCCGCCGGAACCGACCCAAAAACAATCGAATGCCAACACAAACACCATTTCACAGCAGGAAAACACTCCCTTCGGCTCCGATACGGACATCACGAAACAACCCTTTCCAGGCAGCTGTTTTACCCCATAACTGTGATCTCTTAGCTCATAACGCTTCGAACCCGAAACGTCCTTGACAGGGATAGTGGCAAACTTTATGGCATACGATTGCCAGACGCAGTCTTCGCCTTCTTTCGGACGTCATCAGCCGGAGCACCCGCATCATGCAGATCGGCACCGATCTCGTCACGTTCTACAATCCCCGCTTCTGGAACGTGGACTCCCCGGACGACATCGCCGCCCTCGCCGCCACACAGCCCCGCGCCTTCTGGACCCGTATCCTCGACGTGCTTCAGAGCGCCGGCCTCACAGGCGCCGAACTCACCTTCCCGCCCTTCGACTGGCGCGGCGCCGTCTCAGCCTTCGGCTCTCCGGCCGCCTTCAGCGCCGAACTCGCCGCCCGCAACATCGCCGCCTGGTCCTGCTTCTTCCCCGATCTCGACCGTATTCCCATCAGCGAATACGGCACGTCGGAAAACGCCATCCTCGCCTCCGTCACCGAAACCGCACGGTTCCTCGCCGCCACCGGCGGGACCGTTCTGGTCACAGGCCTCCCCTGCCGCACCGGTTTCCTCAGCGAACCTCTTTCCTTCGTCGATCTGCCGCTCGCACAGCCGATCGCCGCCCTCCTCAACCGCATGGGCGCCGCCGCCGCAAAGGAAGGCGTGAGCCTCGCTCTCCACACCGAAGCTCACAGCCTGTTCTGCGCCCCGCGCGACATCGACCTGTTCCTGCTACTGACCGATCCTCGCTACGTCCATCTGTGCCTCGATCCCGCCCACATCACACTCGAAGGCGGATCGCCCGAACGCGTCCTCGAACGCCACCTGGACCGCACGGTCGCCGCGCACTGGAAAGACGCCACCGGCCCCATGCCCGTCGACACCCCCATCGACGCCGATATTCACACCCGCCACAGACCGTATTTCTGCGAACTCGGCCAGGGGCGCGTGTCCTTCCCCCGCCTGCGTGCGCTGCTGGATCAGGCTCCCCTGCGCTGTGGCCCGATCCTCGAACTGGACGCCTGTCCCGACCCCGTACCCGCCCTGCGACGCGGCAGCGCTTTCGTGCGCGCGCTCTCCAAAAAGGACGCATCGTGAAAGGCCCCGGACTCTTCATCTCCCAGTTCCTCGGCGAGACCCCGCCGTTCAGCAGCCTCGACGGCATCGCCGACTGGGCCGGCGAACTCGGCTACAAAGCGCTGCAGATCCCCACCCACCGCAAAGACATCTTTGATCTCGGCAAGGCCGCGGAAAGCCAGACCTACTGCGACGATATCCGCGGCATGCTCGCCGGACACGGCCTCACCATTTCGGAACTCTCCACCCATCTTCAGGGCCAGTGCGTCGCCGTTCATCCTGCTTACGACATCCCGTTCCGACGCTTCACGCCTCCCGCTGTATGGCACAGCCCCGAAGCCCGGACGGAATGGGCCGTCTCCGAACTCCTCAAGGCCGCGAAAGCCTCAGGCCGCCTCGGCCTGAATGCCCACGCAACCTTCTCCGGCGCGCTCGCCTGGCCCTACCTCTACCCCTGGCCGCCCCGGGATGACGATCTCATCACCCTGGCCTTCTCAACCCTGGCCGAACGCTGGACCCCGATACTGAACGCCTTTGACGAGGCTCGCACCGATCTCTGTTTTGAACTGCATCCCGGCGAGGATCTGCACGACGGCACCAGCTTCGAGCGCTTTCTCGCCCTCACCGGAAACCACCCGCGCTGCGCCATCCTTTACGACCCCAGCCATCAGCTCCTTCAGCAAATGGATTATCTGGCCTTCATCGATCTCTATCACGACCGGATTCACGCCTTTCACGTCAAGGACGCCGAATTCAATCCCACCGGCCGTCAGGGCGTCTATGGCGGCTACGCGGACTGGCGGGACCGCGCCGGTCGTTTCCGCTCCCCCGGTGACGGCCAGATCAACTTCACCGGCATCTTCTCCCGCCTCGCCCAATACGGCTACGATGGCTGGGCCGTGCTCGAATGGGAATGCTGCCTGAAAAGCGCCGCCCAGGGCGCCCGTGAAGGCGCCCCTTTCATCACCAGCCACATGATCGACGTCGCCGCCCAGGCTTTCGACGACTTCGCCGGCGGCACTCTCACCGACGCCGAGCGCCACGCCTGTCTCGGCCTGCCTCCGACAGTACCGGAGCCACCAGCGGACGGAAACACCGCGCAGCCATGAGCGTTCTTCCGATCCCCGCTCCTCTCATCTCCGCTGGCATGATCGGCGGCGCACTCGGCGCGTTCATGGGCGATGTCCACCGCCGCGCCATGGCCCTGACCGGACGCTTCGCCCTCACGGCGGCCTGCCTGTCCGGCCACCCCGAAACCGCGCGCGCCGCCGGCACCGCTCTCAGGCTCGACCCCGATCGCATCTACGACGACTGGGCCACCATGGCCCGGACAGAGGCCGCCCGTCCCGACGGCATTCGCCTCGCCATCATCGTCACCCCCAATTACCTGCACCTTCCTGTCGCTGCGATCTTTCTCGACGCCGGAATCCCGGTTTTCTGCGAAAAACCCCTGACGAACACTCTCCCCGAAGCCGAAGACTTCGCCGCCCGGTTCGCCATGTCGGGTGACAGAATGGCGCTCGCCTACACCTACAGCGGCTACAGCATGGTGCGCGAAGCTCGCACCCTGATCCGCTCAGGCCGCCTCGGCCCGCTGCGCAGCATTCAGGCCGAATACCTTCAGGACTGGCTCGGCGCTTCCGATGCGCCCGGCGGCTGGCGCCTCGACCCGGCAAAAGGCGGCCCCGGCGGCTGCCTCGCCGATATCGGCACCCACGCCTTCCACCTCGCGGAATTCGTCACCGGCCTGCGCTGTAACGCCCTTTCCGCCCGTGTGTCCCGTCTCGTCCCCGGCCGCGAGGTTCCCGATGACGCCCAGATGCAGCTCCGCTTCCCCGGCGGCGAAACCGGCGGCCTCTGGGTCAGTCAGGTCGCCACCGGCTGCGGCAACGGCCTGCGGCTGCGGATCTTCGGCGAAAAAGCCAGTCTGGAATGGGCGCAGGAACGCCCCGAGGATCTGATCCTTTCCTTCCCCGACGGTCACAGCGAACGGATCGTGCGCGGCGCCACCGGTGTCACTGCCCCCTCGCTCCTGCCTCGCGGTCATCCGGAAGGCTATCTCGAAGCCTTCGCGCGGCTCTACACCGATCTTGCCGACAGGATCGAAGGCCGGCCGGCCCCGCTTCTGCCGACGCTCGCGGACGGGCTGCGCGGCCAGCATTTCGTCGCCGCCGCACTGACCTCCGGCGCAGCGGACGGTGCCTGGATTTCCCTCACCCCGTGACAGGCCGCCATCCGCCCTTTCTGAACAAACCCGCCAGATCCGCGTCTCCGGGCGCATGGGTTCCGGCACAACCCGAAATCCCCGCCTTCAGGAACCGGTTATGACCACCACACAGTACGACGCCATCGTTATCGGCTCCGGCGCCGCCGGCGGTTTTGCCGCCAAGGAACTGACCGGACAGGGCCTCTCCGTCCTCGTTCTCGAAGCCGGCCGCCCGGTCGGACAGAATGACCCCGCCTCCCGCCGCAAACCGGCCGGCAAGGACGCGCATCTCCTCCCCCGCATCGCCGCCACTCTCACCGGCCAGCACCGCCAGTCCCGCGTCGCGTTCTTCAACAGCCAGCTCCGTCATCTGTTCGTCAATGACTGGACGCATGGCTACACCACCCCGAAAGACGTTCCCTTCCTGTGGGTGCGCGGACGTCAGATCGGGGGCCGGCTGCACGCCTTCGGACGTGTCCTCTTCCGCTGGTCCGATTATGATTTCAAAGGCGCAGGACAGGGAATGGGCGGTGTCGACTGGCCCCTATCCTATGCCGATCTCGCGCCGTGGTACGAAAAAGCCGAGCGGTTTCTGAGCATCCACGGCAATCTGGACAGGGTCAGCACCGCCCCGGACGGGATCATGGCGGAACCCGCCGTTCTGACGCCGGAAGAACAGGCCTTTCGCAAAAGCGTCGAGCAGCGCTGGCCCGACCGGCACGTCATCGCCTGGCGCTTCAATCCGCATGACGGCGCCCCGCTCCCGCCCGCGCTCGCCGCCGCGAAAGCCACCGGAAACCTCACCATCCGCTCCGGCGCCGTCGTCCGCGAAATCCTCACCGACCCAGCCACCGGACGCGCCACCGGCGTCGCATGGTCGGATCGTACGACCAAAACACAACACGTCTCACAGGCCCGCGCCGTCGTCGTCTGCGCCTCGCCGATCGAGAGCATCCGTCTGCTGCTCAACTCATCCTCATCCCGGCATCCGGACGGCCTTGGCAACAGTTCCGGCACGCTCGGACGCTATTTCATGGATCAGTGCGCCAGCCTCATGTTCGGACGCTGGCCCGCCACCGCCCGGAGCGGCCCGGACGTGACCCTGCCCGTTCATCCGTTCTTCGGCGTCACCGGCGGCATGTACATTCCGCGCTATGAAAACGCCGACGGAGCCTCCGATCCCGCCTTCCTGCGCGGCTATACCTATCAGGGCTCAATCGGGCGTTACAGCGCCCCCGCCTCAGGCAGCGACGTTCCCGTCGCAATCATGAGCTTTGGCGAAATGCTGCCTTATTCCGACAATACCGTCACCCTCAATCCGAAACGCCGCGACCGCTGGGGCATCCCCCTGCCCCATATCCGCTGCGCCCCCCATGAAAATGAACGGGCCATGCTGCGCAAACAGATCCGCGACTGCGCCGACATGATCGAAGCCGGCGGCGGTGAAGTCGATTTCTGGGCCTCCCCCCTCGGTCTCGGCGAAACCGGACGCGGCCTCTATCCGGAAAAATCACCGCTCGCCCGCTGGCTGATCCGGAAGATGTTCCCGAAAAGCATGGTCATGGGCGCCGCCATTCACGAAAGCGGCGGTATCCGCATGGGCAGCGACCCCGCCTCCTCTGTTCTGAATACCTACGGTCAGTCCTGGGATGTTCCCAATCTCTTCGTCACCGACGCCTCCAGCTTCCCTTCCGGCGGCGCGCTGGGAACGACCCTGACAGTAATGGCTCAGAGCATGCGCGCATGCAATCATCTCGCAAACGAACTGAAATCAGGGCGTCTCTGAATTTCAGACCCCGGCAAAACGCCGGCGGAAAGTCAGTGAGAAGCCGGCGGGAGGCCAGCGATGACGGTGACATCAGGCGAAATCTCCATTCGTGAAAAGATCGCCTACGGATGCGGCGACCTTTCCTCCAATCTGATGTGGGGCCTGACCTCGTCCTGGCTCATGTTCTATTACACCGATGTCTACGGCCTTCCTGCATCGGACGTCGCCTGGATCCTGCTCATCGCCCGCGTCTTCGACGCCTTCTGCGACCCCGCCATCGGCTATGTCATCGATCGCGCCGGCGGCATGATCGTCCCCCGTGTCATCCGTCTCCTCGCCATTCCCTTCGGCGTGTCCGCTTTCCTCTGCTTCCTGCCCCTCCCGCTGTCCCCGCATGGAAAAATCCTCTGGGCCGGCACTTCATATATTCTGTTCGGTGCAGTCTATTCCTGCATCAATACCCCTTACGGCGCTCTCGCCACGATGATCAGCACCGTCGCGCAGGACCGCGTCGGTCTCAATACCTTCCGCATGATGGGCTGCCAGCTCGGCCAGTTCTCCGTCGCCCTGCTCACCATCCCCGCCATCAGCTGGCTCGGCGGCGGCGATACCATGACACAGCGCCAGACCGGTATGGCGCTCTATGTCCTCATCCTCTCGGTCATCGGCAGCGTGCTGTGGGAAGCCGTCTCCCGTGTCTGCGTCGTGCGGCACCCTCCGCCGCCCGTCCGGCACAGCCCCGCCGAACTGTTCGGAACCCTGTTCCGGAACCAGCTCTGGCATATATGCAACGCACTGGTTTTCCTGCAATTCGTCGGGATCGCCACGTTCTACGGCTTTGCGATCTATTATGCGCGCGTCCTGCTCGGTGGCTCGGATTCATTCGGCGGCGAGCTGCTGACCATAGCAACCGTCTCGGCCTTTTTTGGCGCTTGCCTGTCGCCGTTATCCGTCAGACACCTTGGCGTGACCGGAACATGCTCCGTGTCCCTGATTCTGCAGATCCTCGGATACGGACTGATCTGGCTGGCCGGGTCCGGAATGACGTCATTCTTTGCCGGTTTCCTGCTTCTCAGCCTCTCACAGGGCGTCGCCTCGCCCCTGTATTACGTCCTTCTTGCTGCCGCGATCGATAAAGGGTTCGCCCTCTCCTCCGTCAACACGGCCGGCCTCGCCTATTCGATCAGCACCCTGATGACAAAACTGTCGATGGGCGTCACCGGCTTCCTTCTCGCATTCTTCCTGTCCTGGGGACACTATACTCCGGCAAGCGTCACGCAGTCCCCTGATCTCGCTCCCTGGGTCACAGCCGGTTTCATCTGGCTCCCGCTCGGTGGCGCGATCCTCCAGCTCGGCCTGCTCCGCCTCTGGCCCCGTCAGACTCCTGAGAGGAATAAGAACGTCTTCATCACACCGTAAAACCGAAGCAATGAGGACCATGCCTTACAAAAGTCCGGTACCCTGAAATCACTCATTGAAACGAACCGAAAAGAGCAGCTCCACCGGGTTTACCCAGGCACTGCTTTGCCCGACACTACCTCGCTATTTCCGCCAGGCACCTCCCCGAACTGCCATCCAGATCTTGTTCAGTCCGAAAAACGCGGATCAATCAATCCCGCGCCGTCACCGAAAACCCGAAAACCACATCCCGCTCCCGTATCCCCGCAACCAGGCGAAAAACACCCCGCCACTTTATTCTGTCTCTATGCCGGTTTCCCGATAACCCGGCACAAAGACAGGCGATAACTCCTTACAGCGCTTTCACGGCGCTTCTTCCCGTTCAGCGCAGACGACACTTCACGACAATCCGAAACGGTAAAATCCGGCAGAAACCTTTTCAGAAGCGCCATGTGATCATCTTCCGCCGGATCATCGGAACGCACCATGTAAACCGGAGCCCCGCTCCGGAGGAGATCGTGAACCGCCTGCCCCGGCCAGAAATCCACCGATGCCGCCAGCAGATTATTCATACCGACAAAACGCAGCGTCGCGGCCGGCTCAAAGAAAGGCGCCAGATAAGACAGATTCCGCCCCATCAGCAGAACGACGCTGTCAGCAGCAACCCGCTCACGCCCGACATCAAACGTCCGCGCGGAGAAATCCGTATGTCCGAAACCAGGATACCGGCTTGTCACCATCAGAAACACGACAGCCACGCAGACTGCCGCATCACGCCACAGACGCGATCGGCTCTTTCCGGCAACCCGGAAAACGTCGCACAACGCCGCCACAATCAGATAACCCGACATCGCCTCAATCGGGATCATATATCGCAGGATCGAATAAAGCCGGAGCCAGACAACATAACCAGTAACGGTAAAAGCCAGAACACCGGCACAGGCCCGCCCCCCCGGCTCCGCCGCGGAGCGGCGCAGCCACCAGACGCGCGGAACCAGCAACAGACAGGCCAGCATCGTCAGAGCAAAACGCGCGTCGGCAAACCCCGGCTCAGCGATCATCCGCTCTCTGCCCGATAACCAGAAGAACGGATAGGCAATCCATTGCAACACCGATCGCGGCTTATATCGCTGATCGGTAAACGTCTCCGGCGCGGTCCAGACGGAGTGAAAAATTCCGTTGAACATCGGAAAAACAGGGTTGCCCGTCAGACGCCAGAGATGAACCGCCCACCATCCATAGGTCATCAGAAAGCCCGCGACACATCCTGCCGCGCAGGCGGAAACCGGTCGCACCCGCCAGCCTCCTCTTGGCGCCACAACAGCAACCGTCGCCAGAACAGCCGGCACATAAACCACCGCCGTTGGCTTGATCCCTGCCGCAAGCCCAACACACAACCCGCCCAGGATAAACCGCCGGTTACACAGTCCCCGGCAATCACCGGACAACCCGGCCGTCGCCAGCACAACACGCAGACCCAGCAGCACCAGCACCGCAACCGGCATCTCGCCGGATGATAACCCGATCTGAGAAAGTATCGCCGTTCCGGTCGCCCCGATGAGCAGAGCCGCCACAACCCCGACATTGCCGAGTTCCGTGCCACCCGGGAGTCCGCGCAGCATCCGCAGGATGGAGAAGAGAACCAGCAGCAGCAAACTGTAAGAAAAACCCTGAACCGCCGCAAAAAACCGCGGATAATCCGCCAGCGGCCCCATTCCCGCCCGGTAAAGTAAAATATCTCCAAGCGGATTGAAAAATGTCTGGATATCCGCCGGATAGATATCCCTGCCGTCACGATGCGTCAGAAATGCCCAGGCATTATAGAGATGATAGTTGCGCAGATCGGAAAATCTGTCCTGCCCGAACAGCACCGAAATCACCGGGCCTGCAATCAGAAACACAGCGTAAGGAATGGCTTTCGCAGTCTTGCCCGGAAATTTCATCAGAATCCCACTACACGTCGCAGAATCCGCTCCTCCGGAGCCGGGCCATTACGGATATCACCGGATCATAATCCGCCTCCGTCCGGCACTCCGGCATCCGGCAAGGCTCTTAGTTCACTGCCCGGCTGACCCGATCCCATCCGATGCCAGTTAAATGACATCACAAGGACCAGTAAAGTATCCCCACCTGAAACCACAAACAGATATCAGTAAAAACGATACCCGATTTCTTGCCGAATCATTAAATCCAGACACGCAATATTTAGCCGCCATGCCCGGTTTCACTTCCGCAGGCGCCACAATGCATTCCTGCATGAGATCATGTCAGACTTCCCGCAGGCCACACCTCTTGCGGGAGCGCATACGGAATGGCATTGGACATCCCACAGTTCAGACGAAGGATGCCCCGGCCGCCATGCTCGACCGCCTCTACTCCCGCGTGCGGGCGCACGCCGCCGGTCCTCAGGCCCCTTACTGGCTCGCTCTTCTCTGCTTCGCCGAGGCCAGCGTCTTCCCGCTGCCACCCGAAACACTGCTGATTCCAATGTGCCTGGCCAGCAGAAACCGCGCCTGGCAGTTCGCCGCCATCGCAACCGTCTCCAGCGTCTGCGGCGGCCTGCTCGGATGGTATATCGGCGCCGTCCTGCTCGAACACGTCGCCCTGCCCATCGTCCATTTCTACCACGCCGAACGTACCCTCGCCACGCTTCAGGAAAAATTCCGCCAGTGGGGCGTCTGGATCATCCTGATCAAGGGCCTGACACCCGTCCCCTACAAATTCGTCACCATCGCCAGCGGCGCGGCCCATTTCGCGATCATCCCGTTCATGCTCGCAAGCCTCGTCACCCGCGGCGTCCGCTTCTTTCTCGTCGCAGGCCTCCTCCGGCGTTTCGGCGCCCCGATCGAAACCTTCATCGAAGAGCGCCTGCCCCTCGTCTGCGGCGCCTTCGCCGTCCTGCTGGTCGGCGGAATCGTGGCTCTCAGATATCTCTGATCCGGCCACGCGTCATCGCGCTGCCATGCAGCGCGATATACCGGAACTTGATCTTCTGCCGGACCCAGTTCACCAGCCCCGATAACGTGACAATAATCACGCCGATAAAGCCCCACATGTCCAGCTGCTGGTGAAACATCGTGTAGCTGAGCACAACACCCCAGACCATCTGACTGTACTGCGGAAGCGCGACCCGGTTCGCCGGCGCCGCCTGCGTCGCCATCATCAGTAAAAGCTGCCCCAGCGCCGCAAGCAATCCGTAACCAAACAGAAAAAACCAGCCCCTCATATCCGGCCAGGACGCATGACCGGCCATAAGAATACCATTTCCCACCAGCGGACCGATCAGACTCGATCCGAACAGCGACAAGCGCGGGCTGTTCTGCCCCGACCGCCGGTAAGCAATCACACCGACAGCGTTCGCGACAGCCGCAATCAGGGCGCAGAGATGGCCGAAATGCAGAGCCCGAAATCCCGGCCGCAGCACGATCAGCACACCGATAAAGCCCACCGCCACCGAAATCCACGCCCAGATATTCACCGGCTCCCGCAGAAACGTCACCGAAAGGATCGTCACGAAAAACGGCATCAGAAACATCAGCGACAGAGCTTCCGGCATCGGCAGCAGCATGAACGCCTCAACACTGGATGCCGTCGCGAGAAAAACCGAACCGGCCCGGATGAGCCACATCCAGGGATGCGCCGTCCGCACGATGTCAATCCAGGACTCATGCTTCAGCCGCACGAAGGGCAGGATCAGAAACCCGAACGCCCCACCCGAAAAAGCGACCTCAAACGGATCGAGACTCCCGGCGAGAAGCTTGGAAAATGCGTCACTGATCGAAAACGACGCATAGGCCATGAAGGCCAGCAGCATTCCTGAAGCAGCAGTCGATGGCATCGCCGGTCCTGTCTCCGTTGCACGACACCGGACAGGTGCTGCAATCGCCTGGGGGATTCACGAGGTTCGCTTACTCCGCCCCACACGCCAGGAGAAGGTGATTTCGCATCGCCATCCGCAGGCCAGCCCTGCGTGCATCAGCGTTCCGATAACCGGATAAACCACCGCCGGAAACGCATCTTTATTTACGGCAGAACTCCCCGCCTTTTGTGAGCCACAATTACGGGACATTAAGAATTCAGCCATCTCACGGAGACACTCCACAGCACGACAGCAAATCCCGGCTGGCAGATAACTAAGAGACGACTTGCAGAATATTCAGCACCGGAAGCACGATTACAGTGGCTCCCGCACGTCCTTATGATTAATAACGCAACGGTTCCCCGAACAGCCGGAGGGAGGAGTCGGAATGGATATCAGCGAATGCACCCACTCTGACCTGACAGAAAGCGACCTCGAAATCTTCTCCGCCCCCGAGCGCATTCAGCCCCGCGGCTGCCTGCTGTCATTCAGCACCGACGGACTGGCCCTCCTCCGTCACTCCGAAAACGCCGCACAGTTCCTGTCAAACCCGGCCATCAGAATCGGTGCCTCACTGGAGAACTGTCTCGGCGCCGCCGCGCTGAAATCCGTCTTCACTGCCCGTGAAGAAAGCCGGCAGCTCGGCAGACCCGCCCTCCTGTTCGAATTCCCGCTGCCCGGCGGCATACCCCGCGACGTCGCCGTTCATCTGTCCGGCGACGAACTGGTCGTAGAGTGTGAACCCGTCGGCAAACCCGGAGAAAACGGCCGGCGCATCGCACAGCTTCGCATGGTCATCGATCAGCTGCGCGACAAAACCGATCTCCACTCCCTGTTCACAGCCGTCGTCCGGCAGATCCGCGACGTGTCTGGCTACGACCGGGTCATGCTCTACCGGTTCGATCAGACCGGCATGCCGCAGGTGGTCGCCGAGGATAAACGAGAAGATCTGGGCAGTTTCGAAGGACATTATCTGGCTACCGAAGACGTCACCATACTGACCGCCAGTCAGTACCGCCGGACCCGGGTCCGGATGATCGACGACGTCATCGTCCCTCAGGTTCCTCTGGTAAGCGCCCCGGGGCTGCCCCCGCTGGATATGTCATTCGCCCAGTTGCGGGGCGTCTCGCCACAGGCAAAAGCCTATTTCGTTTCCCGTGGCGTCAGAAGTTCGACAGCCATCTCACTCATCGTCGACGGCACGCTCTGGGGCATGATCGCCTGCCGCCACTACACCCCGCGGGTCATGACGATCGATGAACGCGCCATCGTGAAAATGATCGGTGAGTTCGCCTCTTTGCAGATCGCCGCCCTGATCCGCTCCCACCGCCTCGAAGTCACGACCCGCGCCCAGGCGCTGATCGGCCATTTCCTGCATAACGCAGCCTCCAAACTCGATATTCCGTCCTACGTACGCTCCCAGCTCAGCAGTCTCATGCCTCTTGTCGAATGTGACGACATCGCCGCATGGATTGGCGGCGAGTGGACACAACACAAAAACATCCTGCCTGAAAACATCATCACCACCCTCGTCGCGGAAGCCGGGGCAAAAGCCGGCACCACGATATGGACGACCGACCGACTCTCTGCCGACCGTATCTCCGGAACCAGTGACTCAGACACCACCTTCTCCGGTTCCACTGCCTCAGGCACCGGCGCCGCCCTGCGTTCACTCCTACCCGGCATCGCCGGACTGATGATCATCCCGGTCTCACCCACTCCGGGCGATTACATGTTCGTCTTCCGCCGCGAAGTCATCCGCATCATCAATCGCCCCGGTACCTCGTCCCCCTCCGCCCCGGACGCCGGAAACGGTCATATCCCGCCCCGTCTCACGCGCCTGCGCGGCCGGTCGGACCCATGGACCATTGAGGACGAGGAAGCAGCCGAGCAGCTCCGCTCCGCCCTTATCGAGGTGATGGGAGCCTACCGGCAGCAGCAGATTCTGGAACGCGCCGAAGCCGACACACGGCAGCGTATGCTCAACGAGGAACTCAGCCACCGGGTCAAAAATATCCTCGCCGTGGTGCAGTCCCTCATCAGCCGCCCTCTCCCGCCCGGCCGTTCCGCGGAAGAACACCTGACGGCACTGCGCGGCAGAATCGCAGCACTTGCAACAGCGCACGACCAGATCTCCCGCGCCGCCCATGGCGGCTCGCTCCGCGCTCTCCTCGAAGCCGAACTCGCCCCTTACAGACTGCAGGCCGGCACCGTCACCCTGGAAGGCCCCGATCTGTGGCTGCCCGGAAAAGCCCTGTCGATCATGACACTGCTCTTCCACGAACTCGCCACGAACGCCGCCAAATACGGCGCTCTCTCAGTCCGCGAGGGCAGACTCACCGTCAGCTGGGCGCAGAACGCACAGGCGAAAACGTGGGACATCAGCTGGACAGAAACAAACGGACCGGCAGTAAAACCCGCCGCCCGCTCCGGATTTGGCTCCGTCCTCCTCGAACGCGCCGTCAGCCACGAACTCGGCGGCCGCGCTTCCCGTGACCTCAGGCCGGAAGGCGCCATCATCCGGGTCTCAATCCCCGACAGATTCGGAACCCTCGCCTGCCCCGCGGAAATGTCTGCACGGCAACAGACAAAAACAGAACCGACATCCTTTCCCGCAGAGAAAACGGGCCATTCCTCGTCAGATGGCGTCACCGACGCCCGTATCCTGCTCGTCGAGGACCAGCTTCTGATCGCCATGGAAGTCGAAGACGCCCTGCGTGATTTCGGCGCCGCCGAGGTCACAACGGTCTCATCCGTTGAGGAAGGCGTCAGCATCGTGGAGACCCGCCTGCCGGACGTCGCCATTCTCGACGTCAATCTGGACGGAAAAACCTCCGTTGATCTCGCGCGTCTCCTCCGCAGAAAAGGCGTACCCTTTGTGTTCGCCACCGGATATATGGACCGCTCCATGATCCCGGACGAGTTTCAGACCATCCCCGTGATCCGGAAACCATACGCCGCCTCGGCAATCGCCTCCGCCCTCGGCGCGCTGCTCGACACCAGACGTTCCGCCGCCTGATTCAGAGAACCACTATTCAGGGCAACTCCCCGGATCAGGGAACCAGAACAGCCGCCCCGTCAAACCGCCCGTGTCGCAGATCGTCCAGCGCCTTATTGGCTTCACGCAGCGGATAAGGCGTCGTCGAGACCCTGATCCCGATCTTCGGCGCCAGTGACAGAAAATCGATCCCGTCCTGCCGCGTCAGATTGGCAATCGAAACAATTTCCCGCTCTTCCCACAGAATATCGTAAGAAAAAGCCGGGATTTCACTCATATGAATCCCCGCGCACACCACCCGACGCCCCTTGCGGATCGCCTTCAGCGCCGCCGGCACCAGAGACCCTACCGGCGCAAAAATGATCGCCCCGTCCAGCAGCTCCGGCGGCGCCTCATCCGATCCTCCGGCCCACACAGCCCCGAGCGACCGCGCGAAAGCCTGCTTCTCCACATCCCCCGGACTGGTGAAGGCATAAACCTCCCGCCCCTGCCAGCGCAGCACCTGCGCGATGATATGCGCCGCCGCCCCGAACCCATAGAGCCCGATCTTTTTTCCATCTCCGGCATGCGACAACGACCGCCATCCGATCAGCCCGGCACAGAGCAGAGGCGCAAGCGAAACATCATCTCCCGCCTCTCCCAGCGGAAACGTATAATGCGCATCCGCCACAGCCGAGGTCGCATAACCTCCGTTCCGCGTGTAGCCGGTAAAAAGCGGATGATCGCAAAGGTTCTCTTTGCCCTCGTCACAATACAGGCAATGCCCGCAGGTATGCCCCAGCCACGGAATACCGACCCGCTCACCAATACTGAGATCCGTAACCCCCGGCCCGATCGCATCAATCCGGCCAACAATCTCATGCCCGGGAATCACCGGCAGCGCAGGATGCGTCAGATCGCCGTCCACAACATGCAGATCCGTGCGACAGACCCCGCAGGCCAGAACCTTCACCCTGATCTGCCCCTCGCCCGGCTCAGGGTCAGGCAGTTCAACCCATTCAAGCGGAGTACGTGGTTTCTTCAGCTGCATGGCAAACATCGTCAGACTCCAATCCGGACAGATGAGTCATTCCTGGCAGGAAACACTCTGTCATCAATTGATGAAAATCATTCCTCCGAAAGGAAAAAAGGCAACCCGCTCATCAATATCACAAGGACTACACCGACACAGTCTGCCCCGGCCCCACAAACAGCACAGTCCGGATCACCGCACCGGCATCAGACACCGTCCACGGAAAACGCGCCGCTCACTCCGCGTCACCGCCCTTCACGCCGATAAACCCATAACGCTCGAAAACCGCCTGCGCACGAGGACTCCGGAGCTCTTTTTCAAACGCATCGGCCGCCGGCTTCCTGTCCGTTCTGATCAGCGTGACGCCCGCATAGTCCACCGGCACTGCAATATCCGAAGGCACCGGAAACTGTGTGATTCCTTCGTCCTGTTTCTGCACATGCTGCCGGCTGCAATAGGTGATGAACGCCTCCACCTGACCAGTTTTCAGAAAATAGACAACCGGATTCATCCCCTGCGGAACCGGAGGCGCCACCGCTCCACCCGTCAGCGCCCTCGCACGATAGAGAACCGACCCCGGAGCCATGTTCTCCAACCGCTCAAAATTACCGAGCACCTGCCAGCCATAGTCCCCGGCCGGATCGCTCCCCGGCGTGGAAATGCCAATATGGACTGCAGGATCGGATAATTTCGCGGTAATCGTGTCCGCCGTGACCCCCGACTGCGACAGCACCTTAAAACACAGACTGTTCTTCACAAATATGAACGGCATATAGGCCTGCCGCGCCTGCGCAAGCAGCTCCGGATAAACCGCGTTCGCGGAAAGAAAGACATCAACCGCCTCTCCTCCCTGAATCCGGTGGTTGAGCTGCCCGGCCGGCCCGTACGTAATCTGCGTCGGAATATGCGTCCGGCGCGTGAACCGCGCCGCCACATCGTCCAGCGCCCCCCGCAGACTCCCCGCCGCAGCAATACGCAGCGGCGCCGGCTCTTCGGCCCGTGCAGCGGAACCGGATACGAGACAGAGAGCCAGAACAGCCCCGGAAATGAACCGGCAACGAATGGACCGGCAATACAGGTCATATCCGCGAAAAAAGCTGATCGTCATAACTGCACCCGTCCAGAGAGCTTATACCCGGAACATACAGAGTACTCTGGTACAGAGCACACCACCATCGAACATACCGGCATCAGATATGCTGGCACCAGATAACACTGACACCAGATAACACCGCCGGATCAGAAGCGGACAGTCCCGCTCCCCTCCGGTCCCTCCTCCACTTATCGCCGATCACCACCTGATTTTGACAGGCGAGTCCCGCATCGCGCCTATCCGGAAACATACAGCCTCCGCGCAACCCGGCATTGTCAGTCAGAGAAACCGGACCTATCCGTCAGAAAATAAACCCGCTCCTGCCCAGAACAGTCAGGAAAATACAGCAAGGAAAATCCGGCCTGATGTTCTTCATCCTCAAAACCGTCCTGTCCGGCCTGCTGATCGCCCTGGTTTCCACCATCGCCCGCCGCTACCCGACCCTCGGTGCCCTCGTCGCCTCCCTCCCGCTGATCTCCGTCTTCGGCATGATCTGGCTCTGGCAGGAAACCCACGACCCGGTGAAAATGGAAGCCCACGTCTCCGCGACGTTCTTCTACGTCATCCCCTCGCTGCCGATGTTTCTGCTCATCCCGTGGATGATGCGCCAGAACATCCCCTTCTGGACGGCACTGCTCATCGGCTGCGCCGTCACCGTCGTGCTCTACCTGGCCACAATGTGGCTCGGCCGCCGCGCCGGCTACGCGCTCTGACATCTGACGGACTATGAGAAAAGACTGCCAGCCATGCTCCGGCCATCCCGGCAGCTTTTCGCAAAAGCAGATACGATCAAACGATACCATTCTGTCTGCGTTCAGTATCCGCCTCCACAGCAGCCGACAGACCCAATTTTGTCTTTTTCTTTCAAAGCCTTTCTGTGAAAGCGAGAAGTCATGACGCCTCAGCTCCGGACAGTTTTACTTCTTTCTCTTTCAGTAGCCGCCTGCGGAACCCCCCTCGCCGCCCACGCCGCATCATCTGACAGCCCGGTCGGAGAATGGCGTACGATCGACGACAAAACAGGCGAAACCAGAGCCATCGTCGCCATCACTCAGGAAAGCACCGGCGAACTGTCCGGCAAAATCATCAGAACCCTCGACCCCACCATTCCCGCCGACCGCCGCTGCACCGCCTGCACGGACGAGCGCAAAAATCAGCTGCTCACCGGCCTCACAATCATCAGAAACATGAAAAAAGACGGCAATCACTGGGAAGGCGGCAATATCCTCGATCCCGCCTCAGGCTCGGTCTATGACTGCACCATGAAACTGAGAAAGGACGGTCAGGAACTCGTCGTCCGCGGCTTCGTCGGCCTGTCCCTGCTGGGCAGATCACAGACCTGGGTCCGCAACTGAAACAGCAGATGAACCGGGACGCCCCGGCCTCAACTGCTGCTCCGTCTCAGAACGAAGCACTCAGACTCACATTGAACGAACGCCCCATCCCGGCCAGCGGCGACAGTACCCCCGTCGCCTTATAGTCTCCCAGCGACATCCCCCCGAGCGGCAGATAATATTTCTGATTGCAGACATTCTCGATGCTCGCATCAAGAGTCAGATTTCGCCACCGGTAGCTCCCGCCCAGCCCCAGCAGCGCATAACCCGGCGTGCGCTGCTCGTTGCGGAGCCAGTCAACCGTGCTCTTCGATTTGACCAGCGTGACCTCAACCCGCCCCGTCCAGTTCTCAAACGTCTCATGCAGGCTCACCATGCCGTTCGTCGGCATCTGATGATACAGCCCGGAATGATTCACCAGATCCTGCCCGCGAACCCAGTTGATATTCGCCCGGATCTCCCCCGTCCCGAACGCAGCCGTCTTCCACAGCTGCCGCGATCCTGACGCGTTGATTCCGTAGCTCTGCGCATTGTGATTCACGAACTGCAGTTTCGAAAATCCGTTCGTAAACTCCCCGATCCGCACAACATTAATGTAATTATGTGTGTAGGTGTAATAAGGCTGAACCTTCACCTCCCATCTGTGATCCACCGGGTCATGCCACGTCACCGTAAAGCTCGCCGTATTGGCCACCTCCGGCGTCAGATTCAGATTGCCGACATACCCGTTCCCGTCGCCGAACCAGCCGATCATGCTCGTCGCCATCGTGCCCTGCGCCCAGGAATACCGCTCATACAGATTGGGCGAGCGCGTCTTGCGCGCATACCCGCCCTCGATCATCAGACTGTCCAGCGCATGCCAGTGCACCAGCGCCGTCACGTCGAAATTCGTGTCCGTCCGCCCGCGTGACGCCGCATTGAACTTCTGAGCCGCCATCGCATCCGCCATCGACATCATGCCGGTCCAGGAATACGGCGCGACCGAACCGGTATTCATCATCACAAGATCGTTGCGAAACCCCAGCTCCGTCGAAAGCCGCGGCAGCCACTGCGCATTCCACTGGATATAATGCCCCAGCCGGTCCCGGTGGCCGTTATTGATATTGTGAAACGTATCCGGCCCCATCATCATGCTGTTCAGCAGCGGCGGCCACCAGTCGTTCAGCCCGTTATGATCGAACTCGCTCCCCAGCCGCAGCGTGTGATCCGGTCCGAGCGGGATCGTTGCCTTCAGCGTGTAACCCGCCGTCCGGGAATCCGTGTTCATCGGCATCCCCGTCGTCGCCGAATGACCGCCCTTGTCGCTCATCATGTCCATCGCATGATCGACACGCTGCCAGAACCCGCGCGCCTCCAGCACACCCCAGTCGAAATCGCCCTTATACTTGCCGTTTAGGTAGGTCGACCGGTTGTTGGTCATGTCCATATACTGGTTCGGAAACCCCTCATACGGAATGTCCTGCTGCCCGACCGTAATGGCGACCAGATGATTGTCCTTGCGCAATCCCGCCGTCACCGCATGGTTGAAGCTCAGATAGCTCGTCGAGCGCACCTGCTTCCCGTCCCCGCCGGTCGTGTAATCGCTCGCATGGGAATAAGACCCCGACCAGCGCAGACTCAGCAGATCATTGGCCACAGTCATCGAGCCCGAGGCCCCCGACCCGCCGCCATTGCTGCGATAATCGCCCCGCACGCGCCCGGTCACCAGGATCTTTCCCGCCTGCGCGAACTGCGGATCGCGCCGCTCGACCTCGATCGTCCCGCCCAGACTGTCGCCGCCAATGCTGACCGGCGTAATCCCAGCCGTCGCCACCGCTTTTGATACGGAATCCGGGTCCACATAAGACAACGCCGGATTCATATGGTTCGGACAGGCGGATTCAATCCGCATCCCGTCCACAATCGTCGCCACACGGTCGTCCGCCATCCCGTTCAGCACCGGCAGCGCCGAAACACCACCCGCTGAATACGTGCTGAACCCCAGGCTGTGCCGGAACAGGGATGTCGTATCCGGACTATGCGTCACCGGCACCCGAAGCCCGTTTACGGAGAGATACTCCCGTCCCCGCGCCTCGACCCCGGTCACCGTCGCAGACCCGCGCCGCTCCGAAAGCATCGACATCGCCGTCCCGGGCTGCCCGTCATGGCCAGAGCCAGGCGGCATGTCGTGACCGGAAGAATCCGGTATATCCATCGGCATCGGCATTGTCTGAGCCGAGGCACGCGCCGCACAGGGCAGCAGATAAATACCAGCCAGCACCAGACCGGCTGTGAAGACGGAGCCGTACAGACTCCGTCTCCGGCTGAATCCATACATGGAAAATCCTGTCAGAATCCGAATGTCAGTCAGGCCACGCGGCGCGTCGCTCTCAAAGGACACAACGCCGCAGGGCAGCGGATAACAGTCAGATCAGACAGGGTGGTCCGCGCAGAGGCGGCAGCACGCGGACAAAGGCCGGCGGCCCGCGCGGCTGCGCAAAAATCCTGCGCATGGAAAGAAAAGCGGAAGACACACCGGGCAGAAACGGTGCCGCCGTCAGAATCACGCCGCAGATGATCAGCAGCGGACACAGCACACAGCCCGCATCATGCTGATGGTGCGTCTGCCCGTGTCCATCGGACACCGCCATCCCGCTCATATGATGATGGCTCATCCCGTGAGCCGGCATCATCATATGCCGGTGATGCTCCGCCGGCCCGGCCGCGTCAGCGCCGTGCTCCGGGCTGATATCGATCCCCGTCAGCCGCAGGATCGTCGCCCGCGGCGTATCGCCGGGCAGCGCCAGACCCTGCAGGGACAACTGCCCCAGCAGACCGATCAGTGTCAGCGCGACAATCAGCCAGCGGCCGCAACGCGGCCGTGTCGCAGGATTAGCCGGAACAGTCATAAAAGACCGGTCAGCCCGCCTCCCGTTGCCGGAGCACACATCTGCTCCGGAAAAGCAGCCCTAATCTCCCGCAACCTCACAGTCCAGTGAATGCAGCGATGCCCAGCCCTGCGTCACCAGCCCGGACCGGACACATCGTCGGCCGGACGCAGCGCCTCACCCTTCCAGCGTCAGAAACGCAAACGCGCTCGGCGTGCCGATCGGCGTGAAGTTCCACGTAAACTGCAGCACCCCGGTCTCGCCATTCACCCGGAAGGACGTAATGGAATCGCTGCGCTGATTGGCTACAAGCATGAAATTCCCGGTCGGATCGAAGCTGATCGCCCGCCCGTAATCCGCATGCTCCCACACCTCGTCGAACAGTTCGAGAGACCCGTCATCCTTCACACGGAAACAGGCGATCGAATCACCCAGCCGGTTGGTGACATAAAGGAATTTTCCATTCGGGTGCAGAATGATCTCCGCCGCGATGGTGCTCCCGCGGAACCGCCCCGTCACCGTCGTCGCCGTCTGACGCGGCGAGATCGCACCCGTCTCCGTATCGTAATCCGCGACCACAACCCGCGAGTTCTGCTCACCGAGGATGTAGATCACCTTCCCGTCCAGGCTGAAACAGAAATGACGCGGCGCGGACCCCGGTTCCATGTCGAACCACGGCTTCGCCGCCGGCACCAGCACGCCCTTGTCCAGATCCAGCTTCCAGACATACACCCGGTCCAGCCCCGCATCCGCGACCAGAACAAATTTCGCCGCCATATCGGCCTGAATCATATGCTCATGCGGCCCGGAATGATCGCTCACCGCATAATTGCCCGGCGGATTATCGGCAGCGCGCTCCGGCCTTTTCGGCCCGGAATCATGCACAAGATCGGTGCGCGCGCCGAGACTGCCATCCGCCTGAATCTGAATCACAGCCACGCTGCCGCCCGTATAATTAGCGGCAAGAAGATAACGGCCAGACGGATGCACGCTCAGATGCGCCGGATCGGCCCCGCCAGTCGCCACGGTGTTCAGCTTCGTCAGAACCCCCGTATGCTGATCGATCGCAAAGGCCGTCGCGGAACCGCTGCTCTCGCCCCCGAAATCATTGACCTCATTGACGACATAGAGAAACCGCCGGTCCGGCGACAAGGCGAGAAAAGACGGATTGTCCGTGGGCGTCACCTGACCAAGCTGCGTCAGCACACCGGACTTCGTGTCCATTTCAAACAGCGTAATGCCTTTGGCATTCGCTTCCGGCGGACCATGCTTCGTATAACCGCCAACATAACACAGCGTGCGCGGACCGGACTTCGTCGCAGCGGCTTCAGGTGTCGATTTCTTCAGCGCGCCCTTCGGAATGGGCGCCGGCGGCGGTGTGGGCGCATCGGCGGCAAAGGCTGACCTCAGAACACCTGTCAGGCCCGCGCCCGCTAATGAAAGACCGAACAGGCGGCGGCCGAGTGTCTTTTTCATACCTGCTGACGTCTCCTTATTCTGCCCCTTATCCGCGTCCGGCACACAGCGCGCCCCGGACCGGCAGGCGACAATTTTTATTATTGTGGCATCCGGCAGGCGGCGCCAATTGTCCCCTTATACCGGGTCCAGGTCTGCGTTTCCCCGAAAATCGGCACCATGATATAGCCCCGCAGTTTCAGCACATCCGGTGTCGGAGACCATATCTGCGCATGATAAACATTGCCTGAATCAGGATCGAGAATGCGCCCCGCCCAGCGTCCCGGCGTATCCGCCATCGGACTGAAATTCGTCAGCATCACCAGACCACACTCGGACCGTCCGTCCTTCGCGGTCGGAACCGGCTCCGTCGGTCCGTACTGCAGACCCACCAGCGTACCGCACAGCATGTTTCCGCATCGCGCGATACGAAACACGCCATCGTGCTTTTCACTGAGCCAGTCGCCAAATTCAGGCCCGGATGACGGAATGTCCGCCCCTTTCGCCGCCGGTTCGCCATGCGCGCTCCCCGAGGCCAGAAGGGCAGCCACCCCCAGAGCCGGCAAAACCCGCGCCGGCAGAACCTGTAATGCCAGCCCCCACACTGACAAAGCGCCAGCCAGCATCCGTCGTCTCACGCCACCCCGTCGCCGCCGGGACAGCGCCCCGCCTTCACGCGTCCCTGTCCTGTCAACAGAATCGGTTTTCACCTGCTTTGCCTTTCTGGCTGGCCCGGTTCCGAACCGGGTCTGATGATCCCCGCACCTCAGCTGTCAGCGCGCGAAACCCAGGGAAGCGCCTGTACAGCGACGCCTTCATCCTCGAGAAGTTCCTTCTGCTCTCCGGACATGCTGCCATAAATTCCCCGTTCCTCGACCTCGCCGCGATGGATCCGGAGCGCCTCATCGGCAAACCGGTCGCCAACATTCTCGCATGTCGTCTCGACATCATGCCGGAGCCGCCGCAATGCCGCCATAAGCACGTCAGGAATACCCCCCGGCATCCCGCCTGCGCCCGCAGATGACGAAGTAGCCGGGGATGAAACCGCCGACCCGCCCCCGACCACTGCCTTTTCCTCCGCCGCTTTTTCTTCCGCTCCGGCAACAGCCCGGCCGGAACGCACCGCCGGCGCCATCAGCGCGCGATCAACCTCCGCAGTCCCACAAAACGGACAGGACAGCAGACCACAACGGGCCTGATCCTCGAACGCACCGGAATCGCGGAACCATCCCTCGAATTCATGCGCGCCGGAACAACGAAGCTGATAGAGAATCATGGCGCTCCGTGGACATGCAGCAGAGGGTCAAGGCCACCACTCCGGTCGAGCGCGAACAGGTCGTCACACCCGCCAATCGCCCGGTCGTCGATAAAAATCTGCGGCACCGTCATGCGTCCGCCGGACCGGGTGCGCGCCTCCACCCGCTCAGGCGTGCCGTGAGGCGCATTGATCTCCCGAAAAGGAACGCCCTTCTTTTGCAGCAATGCAACAGCCCGGATACAGTACGGGCATCCGGGCTGGGTGTAGATTTCAACCTTGGGCATGGTCATCCGGTCAGTCTGCTCAGAATTACTGTTCGTCACCACGTTTAACGCAGCGGTCACTATCCTATCATGTCCTGTAATTCTGTCATACGCACCATGAAACCGAAACCCCGCCCCGGCTGACCACCTTACGGACCTCCCAGGAAAAACCTCCCGCATGGAAAATATCAGTATTCCAGCCCGCCAGGCCGGTCCACATCCTCGCTGTCGGACGGCACCGTCCTCGCCGCCGTCAGCAGCACAACCGCCCCCACACTGATTCCGAGCAGCGCCCGCGTACAGGCCTCCGCCGTCGCCCCGGTCGTCAGAATATCATCCACCAGAACCACCCGGCGCCCCTCCAGTCTCCTCCCCCGCGCCGGCCTCACCACAACGGCGTCCCGCATCTCCCGCGCACGCTCTTTCGCCGAAAACCCCGCCAGCCGGCTGGTCGCGTGCGGACGACGCAGGGCATCCACACAGACCGGAACTCCCGAAAGCCGCCCGACCGCGCGCGCCAGCAGCGCCGCCTGATTGTAACGCCGCTGAACAAGCCGCCGCCAGTGCACCGGCACCGGCACCAGCACATCGGCATCCCCCAGAATATCCCCGCCGGCCCGGATCATCTGCCGCGCCAGAATGCCGGCATTCTCCGTGCGATCCGCATATTTCAGGGCAAGAATCAGATCCCGTGACCCGCTGTCATACACATAGGCCGCCCGCCCCCGCGACCAGGGCGGCGGATGACGTTCACAACGAACACACCGGGCATCGACGCGGATTTCTCACACTTGAGGCAATTTCGGGTCATTTTGTAGAATTCAGTCATCCCACAGGAGCCCGATCTGGAATATTGACGATATTCTGCTTCTGGCGGCGGGT
>NZ_WOTB01000007.1 GCF_011516835.1 Acetobacter musti
TCACGAAGGATGTCGAGACAACAATCTCGTCATCCTGCGCATGGTTGATGATTGCCCATATCCGCAGAGTTCTGCGAAAAATCAATCAAACCGCTTTCTGATTCAGGCTCTCAGAAACTGCTCCGAAAATCGTCTGGTGAATCCCCACTAAATCATAGAAAAGTTTTTGGTGAAGCTTTTTTCAAAAAGCTTCAGAAGGCGCCGCCTTTTTGGAAAAAGGCGACACCCAAAAAACTTTTTGTTTTTTGTCAGAGATTTCTCGTGAAGTGCTCTCTGATTCTGGTTGAGGCAAAGGCCTGAAGAGCCCCCGCGTCGATGCTCTGAACCCGGAACGGTCACGCTGTGGGGGGACTGATCGGACAGCGCACTACCAGGTAGGGGGGCTGGCGCAGGCTGTGTCCGTCATTAAAGCCGGCCAGCCGGTTCCACTGACCGAGGACGCAATACACGTAGTTTTTGTCGGCGAAGATGCCATCCGGCCAGATAATTCTCTGGTCGCGGGCGATGACATCGATGCTGCCGTCAGTGTTTCTGCGCATGATCGCGTCATGTTCGCCCGCGGTGAGGTAAATGCGATTCCACGGATCGGTGGCGAGACCATCCGTCAGCACCTTTTCGCCAAGATCGGTGACTGCTTCGGAAAGCTGCTGATCCGTTGAGGAGAAATCGGACAGAAGGGCGGTCGGGAGGCTGTAAAGGCGCCGGCTGGTCAGGGGGGAGTAATACAGTGTGCTGCTGTCCGCGCTCAGGGTGATGCTGTCCACGCCGCCTGTTGGAAACTGTGCATGGCTGGCCTTGTAATGACGGGGTTTTCCTTCGAGGACGGCAACCAGTCCGGGTTCGGGAAGGATGGAAGGATGATGTGTCAGGACGCGTCTCTGTCGCCCTGACGCGACATCCGCGATGACAAGTCCGGGGGATGTTCCGAAGGACGAGTCCGCGACGAAGACCGTTCCCTTTTCACCGTGAGTCAGATCGACGCGCAGGTCGTTCATATGACTGTCGGGCAGCATGACAGGCGGTCTGAGCACGATATTCGCGATACGGGTTCGGGAGCCGGGGTCATAGCCGACTATCTTGGCGGCTCCGGGCGGGATCGGGTGCCCGACGATCTTGCCGTCGTCAATGAGCCAGAGCCGGCCTTTTGCGTCGGTTGTCATGCCATGGGGCGAGATCAGTCGCTGGCTGATCGGGAGCGACGACTGCCGGGTGGTTTTTTCATCCGGCCACGCAACGGCTTTTCCATCGATCAGTTCGGCCAGAGCGGGATGATTATGGTCTTCCGCGTGACGGGGAAAGGTGAGGAAGACGCGGTTGTCAGGGGTGACGGCGATTCCGGAAGGGCCGGGATCAGGCAGGGCGCCGATCACCTCCATTGTTCCGGTCGGGAGCATGTCCTGCGCCATGGCGGCTCCGTCCGCGGCCCGTTTGTCTTCGGTCTGTGAGCCTGCTTCCGGTGTCTTTGCGGCTGGTCTGTCTTCGGCGCGGGCAAAGGCGGTCATGGCAATGCTGGCCAGCGGCACCGCCGCCGCTCCGCCGAGAAGGCCGCGTCGTCTCATAGGCGTGGCGGAGCCTGAAGAGGCGTTTTGCTCTGACTTTGCGACCCTGCTGTCACGCGTCATTGAAAATCTCCTTTCAGTGCTTTTACGGCATTGACCGCGCAGGCCTCGTCCTTGTCGCCGCCTGGTGCGCCGGATACGCCGAGACCGCCGATGACCGTGCCGTCGGCCTTCCGCAACGTGGCGCCGCCGGGGATGAACAGGACTTCGGGAACGGTGTTCAGCGCGCCGTTGGAGGGGCCGGTCAGTTTTGCCGCGATCAGTTCGCTGGTGGTGTTTTTGTTGAATGCCTGACCATAGGAAAACGCTGTGTACGCCTTGCGGTAGGAGACGGACAGAGACTGTAGCGGGACGGTGTCGCCTTTGATCACCACCTGTTCGTGTCCGGACGGGTCAACCACGGCCGCGGTCACGGAGTAACCCTGCTGAGCGCAGAGGCGTACTGCCGTTGCGGCAAGCTTTTCCGCTGTTTCCCAGTCGAGTTTCTGTGTCGTGATCAGTGTGGAGGCATGCGCTCCGGAAATGCCGGCACCGGAAATGTCTGCATCGGAAATACTGACAGCCGCGATGACGGTGGTCGCGGTGAGAACGCAACGCCGGATGCGTTTCTGGATGTGTCCTGACATATCGGAAAATTCCTTTCTGAGACTTCAGAACGGTGAAGCGCTCCTGGTCTGTTCGCTTTCACGCCGGCGGCTTTCATGCCGGTATTTTTCGAGGCCGAGCCGGGCCGCGACCAGCATTCCGAGGCCGGCGCACAGGCCGCCTGTGAGGAAGACGCTTCCGTAGCCGGCCCGGTCCGCGACAGATCCGACAACCGGCCCTGTCGCGCCGTAAGCGAGATCCTGGAATGCGGCGAATCCGCCGAGCGCCGTTCCGCGAAGATGAGGCGGGACGATATGGACGACCTCGACACCCAGGGATGGAAACACCATCGAACAGCCTGCTCCCGTGAGCACGGCGCCCAGCAGCGCGATCCATGGGGACGGCGCCATCCACAGCAGCATCTGGCCGGTTGTCTCGACTGTCAGCGATGCGACTGCGACGGGGTAGCCTCCGATCCGGTCGGGGAGATGGCCGCACAGAATCCGGACGAGCACGAACGCCAGGCCGAAGCAGGTAAGTCCTAGTTCCGGATGGGGCCAGTGCCGGTGCGTGAAATAGAGCGCCATGAAGGCGCCGAGTCCTGCAAACCCGACACCCTGCAGTCCGACGGCGGCTCCGGGGCGCCAGATCAGGCCGATGACCCGCCAGAAGGAGATGCGCTGTCCGTCATGCACCGGCGAGGCCGGAACAGTCTGCACCAGCGCAAGGCCGAGAGCGGGCATGATGGCGGCTGCGAACATGACGCCGGCGAAGCCGGTTGCATGGAACAGCGCCAGGCCGGCGGGGGCTCCGGCGGCGAAGGCGCCGTACATGGCCATTCCGGTCAGGGCGAGAACCTTGCCGGCCCGTGGCTGTCCCATCAGGCCGATGCCCCATCCCAGCATTCCGACGATCGTGAGGCTTTCGCCCAGTCCGAGCAGAAGCCGGCCGGCAATCAGCAGGCCGAACGCCGCGGAGGTGGACAGAGACGGGAGAGCGGCAAGCGCACAGAGCAGGCTGGCCGCGATGTAAACCGCGAGGCCGCGCCGCATGCAGACGCGGCCGCCGCGCCGGTCTGAGACGATGCCGGCGTGATTGCGCGTGAGAATGGTGGACAGGAACGCGATGCCGACGGCGAGTCCCGCCAGCATGTTCCCGAAACCTGCCCATGACGTCACGAAAATCGGGATGACGGGCAGGGTGAGCGCCACCGCCATATAGGAAAGAAACAGGGCGATACTCAGCCGGATGAGAACGCCGGTTCCATGTTCCGTGGCGGTTGAGCTCATCGGCTGGTCCTAAAGCGGCTGGAGGATATGCACCTGAAAAGGACCGGCAAGGAGGGGCTCCAGTTTTTTCGCCATTTCTTTGAAATGCGGCGTTTCCATGTGGACCTGCAACGCTTCGCGGCTGTCCCAGCGCTCAATGAAAACGAATGTGTCCGGATCATCCAGATCACGATGTGGTGTGTAGAGGCTGTTGGTGCTCTCCGCGCGTGAGGGTGCTTCGCATGCTTTCATTGCGGCGGCGACTTCCGCGCCGTGTCCTGCTTTTGCCCGGACGATGGCGACGACTTCAATCTGAGACATGTCCTGTTTCTCCTGCTTTTCGTGTGCCGGCCGGCCCGGAGCAGGCCGTCATTTCCGGCGCGATGATGACTTCCGGAGGACTGATGATCCGCAGTGCCGATGATCAGCGGTGCCGGGGACTGCCGCTTCATTTCAGCATGAACTGTGTTTTTGTCACAACCTTGCCGGCCGCTTTATGTCGGATGTTTTATGCGGCGTGTCTGATCCTGCCGGGTCGCTTCCGGCGTGATGCCGGACGGGGTGAGACCGGAACAGAAACCGGGCCGGTCATGTAGCTGGACGGGAGAAGGGGTGGCAGCGTTTTCACTGGCTTCTGACGGAAACCGTGATCATTTCCGTGAGATCTGTTCCGTGGCATCGCGCAGCGCCGGAAATCGTTTTATGAGAGGCTGGTTATGAGAGCTGGCCGGAAAGGCTGGCCTGCTTTGTCTGTAAACGGAAAACGGATCTGAATGACATCTGACTCTGGCGTGACGCTCCCATGAATCAGGGGGCGATGCTTCTCGTATTCCTCGTGTTCTGCGGTGGTATGGCGGCGCAATGGATCGCCTGGCGTTTTAAACTGCCGGCGATCGTTCTTCTGTTCGGTCTGGGGCTACTGCTTGGACCGGGGCTGGACGTGCTGCACCCGTCCGATCTGATCGGGCCGTTATTTCATCCGATCGTCTCGCTGGCTGTTGCGCTGATCGTGTTTGAAGGGGGAATGGCGCTCGATTTCCGCCAGTGGCGGGAGGCGGGGGAGGGGATTCTCCGGCTGACGCTGATCGCTCTGCCTGTCAACTGGGTGCTCGGATCGGCTGCCGCGCATTATGTCGGTGGCCTGACATGGGGACCGGCCTGCCTGTTTGGCTCCATTGTCGTTGTTACGGGACCGACGGTTGTTCTGCCGCTTCTGCGTCAGGCCAAACTTCAGCCCCGCGTCGCAGCGTTCCTGCGGTGGGAAGCCATTCTCAACGATCCGGTCGGTGCGATTCTCGCGACCCTGGTGCTCGAAATTCTGCTGATGCGGCCGGATGAGGGGACTGGCGCCTTTGTCACCGGTATCCTGCCGCAGGTCATTATCAGTCTGGTCGTGTCGATCGGGCTGGGTATTGCGGGCGGCTGGGGTGTGAAGCAGCTTTTTGTCCGCGATCTCATGCCTGAACAGCTGAAAATGCCGCTGCTTCTGACGCTCGCGCTCGCGCTTTACGCGCTGGGCTCGCTGTTCATGGACGGGGCCGGTCTGATGGCTGCGACCGTGTTCGGCATGGCTCTGGCCAATATGCGGGTGCCCGGCCTGAATGAACTGCAGCGCATGAAGGAGAGCCTCGTGGTTCTCATTGTGTCGCTTCTGTTCATTCTGCTGACGGCGGATCTGCATCCTGTGGTGCTGGAGCGTCTGTCATGGCCGATATTCGCTCTTACCTGCGCGGTGATCTTCGTTGTGCGGCCTCTGGGCATCTATCTTGCGACCATCGGGAGCGCCCTGAGCTGGAATGACCGGATTTTCCTCGGCTGGATCGCTCCGCGCGGCATTGTGGCGGCCGCTGTTGCCGGTGTGTCGGGCATCCGGCTGAGTGAGGCTGGATTTGCGAGCGCCGAGTTTGTGATGCCTGCGGTTTTCGCGGTCATTGCGGCGACGATGCTGCTGCATGGTTTTTCTCTGACGCCGCTGGCCCGGCGGCTGCATCTGACGCTTTCGAATGTTCCTGCCCTGGCTCTTGTCGGTGCCAGTCCGTGGTCACGGGACCTTGCGGAAGTGATGATCAGAGCCGGGACGCCGGTGACGCTGGTCGATACGGCTGCCCGCGCTCTTGTGCCGGCGCGGCGGGCCGGAGTGCCGGTTCTTCATACGGAGATTCTGTCTGAAGCCGGGGCCGAGAGTCTTGAGGAGCTGCCGGCGGATTACCTGATCGCGGCGACGCCGGACGCAATTTATAACGGTATGGTCTGCGCGCATCTTGCGCCGCATTTCGGCCGGGCGCGTGTTTATCAGGTCAGCCCCGGGATCAGGCGTCTCGATCAGTACCGGGGTCTGAGCCGTGATGCGCGCGGCAAGGTTCTTGGGCAGCCTGAATGGAATTTTACGCTTCTCGACACTCTCTTTACCGATGGCTGGCGGTTTCAGGCGCTGGACGTTACGGCGGCTACGTTCGGGGCATTTTCCCGCCCGGACGGAAACAGACTCGTTTTTGTCAGCATTCGTCCGGGCGCCGGTTTCTCGATCCGGTCAGCCGAGGATGCACAGGAGGAGGCGCCGGCTGTCGGCGATATTCTGATTGCTTTCGTTCCGCCCGCGACAGCGAAGGCCGGGTCTGAGGCCGTTACGGCCGGCTGATGTGACCCTGTTTTGCATCCGGTAGCGGCGCATCTGATATGGGTGCATCTGATACCGGCGGAGTGATGCCGCTGGCGGAATGATATCAGGCGGGTGGCCGGACGGAGACTGAGGTCAGGCCGCGGGCGAGAACGTTGCGCAGATCGGCTTCGGTGAGCGCGATGCAGCCTTCGGTCGGACGTCTGTCCGGCGACTGGAGGTGGAGGAAGATGGCGGAGCCGCGTCCGGGCACGACCGGATCGTCATTGTACCCCAGGATGGCGACGATGTCGTAAAGGTGATCGTCGCGCCAGAGACGTTCGTGCCGGGCCGGATGAGGCAGGGTGATCCGCTGGTTGTAATCCGGGTGTGTGACGTCGTCGCACCAGCCATCCGCCGGGGAGAGGGGCTCGAGTGGCAGGCGGACGCCATCCGGTCCTGCGGCGCCGATTTCCGGGCGTTTCACGCGATCGGCGCGGTAGAGAACCCGGCGCAGACGAAGGAGGCCGGCGGGCGTGGCCTGATCGCCTTCCTCTTTATGCGTGCTTACGCCGTTCGCACCGATCACGGCGGTAAAAATCTGATCTGCGCAATGCAGTTGTGCAGCGCAGCCGCTTTCAGGCACAAGCGTGGCATGTATCATGGCGCCGTCTTTCCGGTGGATGATGTGCGATCTATACCGGAACAGAAGCGGACTGAAATGGCGCCGTCGTATATTTTATGCCACTCTGTCACGGAGTCGTGATGACACGAACTTCGTCTTTTCGTGAGCCGGACGGGAAGCTGAGTGCAAAGACCTGTTGTCGCGACGGCAAGGGGCGGTTACTGAGCCCGAAAATGAAGATGAGGTAGAGATGTCGGGTGCACGTCCAATTCTGATCGTCGACGATGACCAGACTCTTCGGCACATGCTTGTAGAGCAGCTTCAGGTGGACGGTGAGTTCAAGGCGGTTGAGGCAGCAACGGTGGAAGAGGCCTGGGCGGCTCTGAAAACCCCCGATGCGCGTTTTGACGCCATCATTCTCGATGTCTCGCTGCCGGACGGTGATGGTCGTGATTTCTGTGTTGACCTGCGGCGGGCCGGCATCAGAATGCCGATCATCATGCTGACCGGCTCTGACAATGAGTCGGATATTGTGCGGGGTCTGGACGCCGGGGCGAATGACTACGTCGCGAAGCCATTCCGGATCGCGGAGCTGCTTGCCCGTCTGCGTGCGCAGCTCCGGATTTTCGAGAACAGCGAGGACGCGGTCTTTACGGTCGGGCCTTATACATTCCGTCCGTCGGCGAAGCTCCTGGTGGAGACGGCCCGCAACCGCCGCATCCGGCTGACTGAGAAAGAAGCGGCGATTCTGAAATTTCTGTATCGCGCCGGAACCAGGCCGGTGCCGCGTCAGGTTCTCCTGAACGAGGTCTGGGGATACAATGCGGCTGTGACCACGCATACGCTTGAGACGCATATCTATCGTCTGCGTCAGAAGATCGAGCCTGATCCGTCGAACGCGACGCTGCTGATTACGGAGGGAGGCGGTTATCGCCTCGACCCTGAAGGCGGCGCTGCGAAACTCTGAGTCTCGGGGGCTGTCTTGCGGATGAGGGGAGGTTCCGGGGCTTTCCTCCGGCTCTCCTTCCGGGCGAAGGCGGCTTTTGTGAAACCGGATTGATTGCAGGAAACGCGATGAAGGGGTGATAGCCGCTTCATCGTTTTTTGCCCGCATGGTGTCCGGGGCGGGCCAAGAGCCCCTGTTTATGCTGACAGATCGATAACGACCGGCACGTGGTCGGACGGGGACGTCCAGTTTCGTGCTTCCCGCACGACTGTCATTCCGTCGAGAGCGTCCTGAAGGTCGGGCGTGATCCAGACATGATCGAGGCGGCGGCCGCGATTGGACGCCTGCCAGTCCCGGTTCCGGTATGACCACCACGTATACAGTTTTTCGGCTGGCGGAACGAAGTGACGCATCGCGTCCACGAAACCGGTTTCCATCCAGTCGGTCAGTCGTGTCGTTTCGGACGGGGTATGACTGACGACGTTCAGAAGTTGGCGGTGACTCCAGACGTCATTCTCCAGGGGGGCGACATTGAGATCGCCTACGATCACGGAGCGTGTCAGATGGTGGGTTCTGAACCAGGCCGTCACCTCATCGAGAAATGCAAGCTTGTGAGCGTATTTCGGGTTCAGTTCCGTATCGGGAATATCACCACCGGCAGGCACATAGAAATTATGGATTTCGACCGGTCCGCCGGCGCCTTTCACACGGGCTGCCACATGGCGGCAGTCTCCTTTCTCGCACCAGTCCGGGGTGTCATCGGAAGGCTTGAGCGCGTGGCGCGACAGGATTGCGACGCCGTTATACCCCTTCATTCCGCGCCGGATCTGGTGGGGGTAGCCCAGTTCGGCGAGCGCTGTTTCGGGGAAAAGGGGGTCGGGGACCTTGGTTTCCTGAAGGCAGATGACGTCTGGCGCAAGGTGGCGGATGAGATCGCCAAGCAGCGGAAGACGGAGACGCAGGGAGTTGATGTTCCAGGTGACGATACGCATGGGACAGGGGCATCGCTTATCGGCGGGCGCAGGGCAAGAGCGATTTCTCCGGTGCTGGCATCCACGGGATGTTTTCCGGGGGAAAGGAAATTCGGGGTCCGCACGGCTACGATGGGGATCACCGCGCCCTGACTCCGGATCTGTTTGTCATAATGGTTTCCGGAGACGGGTGGCGTTTCGGTGATTCGGGAAGGTTTTTCCCTGTTGTGCGTAATGATAACGGGGGCTTTTCTGGCGTTTATATCCTTTGCAGATACAGGTGTAGTGGCTTTTCGGGGCTTTGCCCCGAACCCCACAAAGGGACGCGGTCCCTTTGATCCCGGTTTGTTAAGAGACTGTTTCAAAAGCTTTACCGGGATAAAGTCTTTCATAACATACGAATAATATTATGTTTTTTGTCCCATTTATTCGCTCATCTAAGCCAGCCTCAAAAAAGGCGCGCCACGACAGGCCTTTGATAAAAACAATAAAAGTTTTTGGGTGCCGCCTTTTTCCCAAAAAAGCGGCGTCTTCTGAAGCTTTTAAAAAAGCTTCACCAAAAATTTCTTTACGATTTAAAGGGGATTTCACAGGAAGGCTTTTGAAACAGCCCCTGAGATAAAACAGCCGCTGAGATAAAGAGGTGCAGAGCAGCGTCCGGCTTTGTCTCCTGTTTGCAAAAGTCATAAACGCCTTTCCAATCGATAATTGTGGAAGGCTCTGTCAGGGGCATGTGCATAAGATGTTGCCGACCGGATAAACCGGCTTGCAAATCCGTCTGGCAGGACCGATTTCTCAGAGATGATGACCTCCGATAATGCTGCCGATTCCAAAATTTCCGCTGAAGCTCTGACGCTTCACCGGTCTCTGCTCACGCTGGACAGTCATATCGATATCCCGTGGCCTGACCGGGATGATGCGTTTCTGGATACGCCCCGGCGTCACGTTGATTTTCCGAAGATGAAACGGGGACATCTGACTGCCGGCTGTTTTGTCGCCTATATTCCGCAGGGGACTGTCGATGCCGAGGGGCATAAGGCGGCGCAGGCTCAGACCATCGGGATGCTGGAGGCGATTAATGCTCATATGCAGGGCACCCGCGAAGGTCTGACGGCCCGGATCTGTCAGACGGCTGCTGAGATTGAGACGGCCTTCAGGGACAATGTTCTGGCGGTCGTGCCTGGAGTGGAAAATGGCTACGGCATGGGTGAGGACATCAGCCTTCTCGCCCGGTTTCGGGACCTTGGCGCCCGGTATGTGACGCTGACCCATAACGGGCATAATGCGCTGGCGGATTCAGGTCAGCCCGACCGGCGCCTTGGTGACGCGGAGACCCGGCACGGTGGCCTTTCAGCGCTGGGCCGGGAAGCGATCGCGGAGATGAACCGCCTGGGGTTGCTGGTGGATATCTCTCATACGTCCCGGGACACGATGTTGCAGGCGGCGGAAGTGTCGTCGGTGCCGGTGGTGGCGACTCATGCCTGTGTGAGGGCTTTGTGTGACCATCCGCGCAATCTGGATGACGCGCAGCTCGATGCGCTGAAGGCGTGCGGGGGGCTTATTCAGATTACCGCTGTGAGTGGTTTTCTGCGGCCGCGTGCGGAGCTGGGAGGGCGAAGGGCGACCGTGTCGGAGTATATGGATCATCTGGATTACGTTGTAAGGCGCCTTGGTCCGGAATATGTCGGGATTTCATCCGATTTCGACGGGGGCGGGCAGCTTGATGGCTGGGAAAATGCGGCCGGTTCTCCGGCGTTAACCGCGGAGCTGATGCGGCGAGGATATGACCGGAGCGAGATTGCTGCGTTCTGGGGAGGGAATTTTCTCAGGCTGCTCGAAAAAGCGGATCGGGAAGCGTGTCGCTGACGTGAGGGGCTGATGTGATGATCCGGGCCATCAGCCGATCGCAAAGGGGCGATGGATGGGTATTTCGCCGTGACCCGGAACCGGCAGGTTAGCGCCGTATGGCGATCATCCGGAGGCGGGATTCGGGTCGGAAGACGCAGGCGATACGGGAGTGGAACAAACCGGGATCACACAGCCTGCGGACTTTCTGTGGCGTCCGGTGAATTTTGTCCACGTCCGGGATTGACTCGCAGTGATTTCAATCGCTTCCGGCGATTCGTCAGATCGGGTGGGGTCATTTGAAAAATAAACACAATGAAATCAAAGAGTTGATTGTGGTGTCTAAAATTTATGCAATCCAAGGTCCGGGGCGGAAATCCGGGGGGTCCATCAATCTGTCATCTTACGCTCCACAGAGTTATCCACACTTTCGGTGGATGATTTGTCATGACTGACGAAACCCCTCAGGCGACTGCGGATCAGGCCGGATCGACTCCGGAGGAGAGGCCGGCCACGGATGGCTCAGCCAGTCCGGAGACTCTTCCGGTGGTGAAGGGGGTGGAAGCCATTCAGGCGGCGCTGCGGACCATGCCGCTGTCGCCTGGTGTCTATCGGATGGTCGGGGCGAAAGGGGAGGTGCTGTATGTCGGGAAGGCGCGCGCGCTGAAAAAGCGGGTGACGTCTTACACGCAGCTGTCCCGTCTTCCTGAGCGGCTGCGTCGCATGGTCTCCGAGACGGTCTCGATGGAGATCGTCACGACGCATACTGAAGCCGAGGCGCTGCTGCTCGAGGCCAATTACATCAAGCGCATGAAGCCGCGCTTCAATATTCTGCTGCGGGATGACAAGAGCTATCCGTGGCTCGTTCTGACGCGGCAGCACGCGTTTCCGCAGATCGCCAAACATCGCGGCAAAATGGAGAAGGGGGCCAGTTATTTTGGTCCTTTTGCGTCCGCGTGGGCTGTCAATCAGACCGTCAGCATCCTGCAGCGCGTCTTTCTGCTGCGCACCTGTTCTGACTCGGTGTTCTCGTCGCGCACGCGCCCCTGTCTGCTGCATCAGATAAAACGCTGTTCCGCCCCATGCGTCGACCGTATCAGTCAGGAAGACTACGATCATCTGGTGACGCAGGCGGAGGACTTTCTCGAAGGCCATGACGCTGCGCTCAGGGCGGAGTTCGCCGCGGAGATGGAGCGGGCGGCGGAGGCGCTTGATTTCGAGAGGGCGGCCGTGCTGAGGGACCGGATCCGCGCGCTTGCGCAGATGCAGGAGTCCAATGTGATCAACCCTGCGTCCATCAGGGATGGCGATGTTGTTGCTGTCTGGCAGCAGGCGGAGCAGGCCTGTATTCAGGTGTTCTTCATCCGGGGCGGGCGCAATAACGGGAACCGGGCGTTCTATCCGGTGCATACACGTGAAGAGAGCAGCGCGGATATCCTGGCGGCGTTTCTTGCCCAGTTCTATGACGACAAGCCGCCGCCGCCGCTGATCCTGGTGAATCACGATCTTCCGGAGGCCGCGCTTCTTGCCGAAGCGCTGTCGATCCGGCGCGGTCAGAAGGTGGAGATCCTGCGTCCGCAGCGTGGTGAGCGGCGCGAGGTGGTTGAGCATGCAGGCACCAACGCCCGTGAAGCGCTTGAGCGGAAGCTGGCGGAGAGCGCGGGGCAGGCGAAGCTGCTGGAAGGCGTGGCCCGTGTCTTTGGGCTGGAAGCGCCTCCCGGCCGGATTGAGGTTTACGATAACAGCCACATTATGGGCACGCATCCCTATGGTGTAATGATTGTCGGGGGAGCCGAAGGGTTCGACCGGCGTTCCTATCGTAAATACGGGATCAAAGGTCCGATCACGCCCGGGGATGATTTCGCCATGATGCGTGAGGTGCTCGAACGGCGGTTTGGACGGACCTTGCGCGAGGCGGAGGCGTCCGGTGTGGCGGGGAGGCCTGAGGACTGGCCGGATCTTCTGCTGATCGATGGTGGCGCCGGGCAGTTTTCCGCTGTGCGGGAGGTGCTGGACGGGATGGGTGTGAGGGATGTGAAGCTCGTTGGAATTGCCAAGGGGCCGGACAGGGACGCCGGACGGGAGTGGTTCTACACCGGAGAGGCACCGCCCTTTCAGCTCGAACCGCGCGATCCGGTCCTGTATTATCTGCAGCGGCTGCGGGATGAGGCGCATCGGTTTGCGATCACGACGCATCGGGCCGGGCGGTCGAAGACGCTCGTAAAGTCCGAGCTGGACGAGATCCCGGGTATCGGGCCGGCCAGGAAACGTGCATTGCTGAACCGGTTCGGTTCGGCGCGGGCGGTCGGGCAGGCTGGTCTGAGTGAGCTTGAGGCGGCGCCGGGGATTAACCGGGAGACGGCGCGGGCGATATACGGACATTTTCATCCGGAACGGGCGCCCTGAGGGGCGTTCTGTGGGGTGTCCCGGCCGAGAGCCGGGCTGAGCCAGCCGGTGCAGGATATCGTGGGATGGATGAGAACGCCCGGTAAGACTGTCATGGAATTGCCACCGCGATGGGGGCACTTATGCGTGACAGACCGTTCCGGCCACGGGTGAACTGGAGTATCGTAGTTCCGATGATAACCGATCTGCCTAACCTGCTGACGTTGTCGCGGATCGTCGCCATACCGCTTCTGGTCGCGCTGGTCGCGATTAACCGGCCCGGCGCGGCGGCGGCGGCGTGTCTTCTGTTCATTGTCGCGGCCGTGACGGATTATTTTGACGGTCATCTGGCGCGGTCCCGCAAGCAGCAGTCGGATCTGGGGCGGATGCTTGATCCGATTGCCGACAAGCTTCTTGTCGGTGCGTCGCTGATGGTGCTGGCCGGGCTGAACCGGCTGGATTACGGCGCGCTCTGGCCGGCCATCGTGATCCTGTGCCGGGAAATCCTTGTCAGCGGTCTGCGGGAATATCTGGCCGGAACCCGGATCAGTCTTCCCGTGACGCGGCTGGCCAAATGGAAAACCGGCTTTCAGATGACGGCGATCGGCTTTCTGCTGGCTGGTGACAGCACGGGAGTCCTTCTGGGGATGCCGTGGCTTCCTGTGGGTCTGATGGGATCGGTGATGCTCTGGATTGCAGCGGTTCTGACTCTGATGACGGGATGGGATTACCTGATCGCGGGACTGCGGCACGTTGAACAGGCGGCGCCTGTGACAACGTTTGATTCCGCTCCCTGAGAAGAATTCAGTCAGTTTTGTGAAAACCGGATGTGGTGCGCATGTGATGTGGCTGTACAGTGCCACTCCGCCGGTAAAGATGTGATGAGAGTGTATTGCTGGTAAGTGCTGATTTACCTTGGGCTGTCACACTTGTATCAAGGGGCCGGCAAGAGCGTGGATACCGCGCACAGGCCAATTGAGACGAGGAAAGATTAATGCGGAAAGCCGCTCTTATGGCGTCATTACTGGTGTTGAGCGGATGTTCCGGCTTTGACAAATGGCTGACTGATACGGCGACGCTGCCGGGTGAGAACCCCAATGCGCCTCATGGTGACTCCGAAACGATCCGTCGGGTCCGCGGGTATGGTTACGCGGAAACTCCTCTGCTGCCTGAGAGCGGAAATATCTGGCCCGGTGCGCCTAAGCCGCTGCCTTCGCTGTCAGACGTGGCGGCCGAGCGCGACGCTGTTCCTGGTTCCGGCCCCAGGGGAGAACTGCCTGACGGAGGAAATCTCTCGATGGGCGAGGACACCGACAACAGTTTCTCCGGAGCGGGGCTTCCGAGCCAGGAGCCGGATGTGGCGCAGAAATTCGGAGCCGGCAAATCGGCGAATTCGACAATCGAAATTCCGAATGGCGACGGCACGACGACGATCATTCATCCGGATGGCTCGATCAGCACCGTGAAATCATCGACTGTTCATCCGGCGGGCGCTAAGAACAGCAATGGTAAATCCGCGGCCGGTGCGGACACGCCGGCGGCTCCGGTTCCGGCTCCGGCGCACTGATCAGTCGCGCCGACGTTTGCGGTGAACCGGCGTCTGTCGTGGTCGCACAGGGGAATGGGATGAGCGGCACAGTCACGATTCTGTATTTCGCGGCCTTGCGGGAGCGTGTCGGTCGCGGACGCGAGGTGGTTCCGTTTGGGGATATGCCGACTGTTCGCGCGCTGCTTGAGGCGAGGCGCAGAGAGGATGCCGGATTTAATGATGCGTTCTCCGGGCCGGGTCAGGTGCGGGTTGCCGTCAACAAGGTTCTGGCGGATTTCTCAACCCCCCTTCATGCCGGGGATGAGGTGGCGTTCTTTCCGCCTATGACGGGAGGATAGGCGCGGGTTCCCGCCATGCGTAACCCGTTGAGGAGCCTGTGATGTCCGGATCATCTCTGAGAACTGCTGCAGTGCCGCGTGTAAGAGTGCAGGACGATCCGTTCGATATCGCGGCGGAGATGGAATGTCTGCGTCAGGCTTCGGTCCTGGTGGGCGGGATCGGTTCTTTCATCGGGGTCGTGCGTGGCGGTGGCGGTCTGGTGGCGCTGTCACTGGAGCACTACCCGGGCATGTGCGAGCGGATACTCACCGACCTCGCAACGGAAGCGACTGAGCGGTTTGATCTTTGCGGATGCACGGTCATTCATCGCGTGGGGCGTCTTCTGGTCGGTGAACCGATTGTGCTGGTTCTGGCGGCGGCCGCGCATCGTGCCGCGGCTCTGGATGCGACACGGTTTCTGATCGACCGTCTCAAGACCGGGGCGCCGTTCTGGAAGTCAGAGGAGTTTGACGATGGCCGGTGTCACTGGGTCGAAAGTCGGGCAGTGGACGAGGAAGCGGCTGCGGGATGGTAGCCCCGCGGCTGGCGAAAATAGTTTTAGCATTCCGCTGAGTGGGAATTCCCGGCCTGTTCTGTAACGGGGCGGGTTGTCAGCCGTGCCATGCGGGGTCGGCGGCGCCGGGCCGGATGCCGGATGCCGGCTTCAGGGTTCCTTCATAGCCCTGAAGAAGTGTCGGAGCCCAGGCGACGATCCACTCGTTTACGGATTCGATAAAGCGGCTTGTAAATGGTGACCGGCCGACCCCTGCTTTCGTCCAGTCGTCCAGTGAGGTGCTGAGCTTCGCGGTGCCTGGTTCGGCCGGACTCAGTGCGGTGATGACGGATTCAAAATTGATGCCGTTATCCGGGGCCCGGACGGCGTGCGACCAGAAGGCCACAACGAGGACCGGCGGCATCGGGAAGCCCATGACGCGCAGTCGCCGGAACGCCAGGCTGATTGCCGGAGACGCTCCTGCTTCGTCCGAAAGCGTTACGGTGTCGAAGGTGGCGATGCACTGCCTTGTGTTCTGCGTGGAGGGCAGCATCTGCCTCATATAGCTCCGGTCATCGTGGCAATGAGATTCAAGCTCATCGCCCGCATCGGCCGGGATGGAGGCTGTGGTCGCATTAGCGATGATCACACCGGTCACCACGCCCCGGTCTGTTCTGACGAGGACATTGCTGGTCAGTTCACCGTGCGGGCCATCCTGGGTTGTTACGACGGGGTGCCATATGCCGGCCGGCAAGGGCAGCTGCCGTCCGGCAAACGGCAGAAGATCCTGCAGTTCCGACTCGATCGGCGGTGCCGCGGCCATTCCGTTTCCCTGTGACGGCGCTGCTGCGTCTCCGGGTGCCGGCGCGGGGCCATTCTGGCCGGGGGCGCCGGAAGAGGCTTCGTCAGGTGCGGGTGAGGCTGCGGGAGCGTCTCTGCCCAGCAGATGATCGACCTTGTGTGTCAGCTTCGCAAAGGGAGGGAAGACACGGACCAGCCAGGGGGCGGGGTAAAAGACAGTGATGGTTGTGAAGAAGACCATACTGAAAAGGGCAAGGCGCCAGAGTGGCGCCCGGCGCCAGAGGCGCGAGGCTGAGGACATGATGCTGCTGTGTCAGGGTGTCAGATGGGCGCGGGCGGGGGAGACGGATTCATCGGCGATCTGGGCGGTGATGCCATCCTCGCCATTGGTGATGCGTACCATTTTCGCGCCCTGCTGACGGGCGACGATCAGCGACTCGCTGATCATTTCTTCGATCGAGCGCACCAGATCGCGGGCGGAGGCGGCATCTCCCATCCGCATCTGGCGCCGCATGACCTCGACGAGGATAGCGGGGTCGATTCCGCCGGTTTCCACTTTCAGCCCGTAGCTTTCAATCATTGTCTCGATTTCAAGGGCCGAGACACGGGCGATATCCAGACCTTTCAGAGCGCGGAAGACAAAAATGCGATCGAGGCGGTTCAGCACTTCCGGCGCGAAGCCGGCCTGACGAAGCGCCTCGACCGATTCGGCGCGCATTTTGTCCGGATCGTCGGAAAGGCGGTCGGCGATGCTGGTAAGGGCTTCGGTCGCGATGTTGGATGTCAGAACGAAAATAGACTGCACCGTTGAGACGTGAGCCCCGGTGGACGCCTCGGTGACGTAACCGTCATTCCAGGCAATCAGGAACTGTTTGAAGACATCGGGGTGCGCTTTCTCGATCTCGTCGAGCAGAACGACTGCGTCCGGTTTTTCTTTCAGGCCACCGGTCAGCTTTCCGTAGGTGTCTGAGCCGACATAGCCTTTGGGCGAGCCAAACAGCTGGGTTGCGGCGTGCGGGCTGCTCATCTGCGTCATATCGAAATGCAGCAGCGGGCGCTCAAGCTGCCGGGCCAGCTGTTTCGCGAGATAGGTTTTACCGGTGCCGGGCGGGCCGGCGAGAAGGAAGATACCGACGGGTTTGCCCCGGACATGCAGCGCGAGCCGGCGACGCAGCTGGGCCGCCATATCCTCGCACACCTGATCCTGCCCGATAACGCGGGCTCTCAGATTGGCGGCGAGTTCCTCGGCGTCAATGGTTGTGTCCCGCTGCTCGCGTGCGAGCATCTCTTCAAGGGCATGCCGATTGGTGAGCCGCGCCAGAACGTCCATCATCCATCCCCGTCTGCGAAGTAGCCCTTTGCGTGCCATGCGTTCGGCACGCGTCTCGAATAACAGTCCGGCAATCGTAAACAATGCTCCTGCCGCTGCCAGCATCGGCCACACCGGTGCGCACCATTTCATGAAATGGTCCAGACTGGCGAGCGAAAGATGCAGACTGGCCGCGGCCTGAAGGCTCGCGAGCAGAAGAAAGACCACCATCATGACCGGCATGAACCGGTTCAGTGCCGGAAGCAGACCCTTCATAGCACGATTCTCCCGCCTGTGCGTGTCCTGATCTGTCCGGTCCGGCTCAGCGATCCATGATATGCTGACCCATGATATGCCGATATCAGACTCATTGGGCTATCACGGTCAGGGTCAGGTATTCGTCGCGATGAATGGCTGGCAGTTCCATGGGGCCGAGTATCGTCAGCGCGCCGGCTGCAATGCCTGCCATGCCGGGGTCCGAGGCCGGGTTCACCTGAACCTCACCGCTGACAAGGATGGGCAGGAGGACAGAGACCGGTTTTTGTGACAGCGGAACGATGCGTGTCACGGGTCCGGACTGGACCGACACGGCTCCGCCGTGACCGCCGGCGTCGAAAAACGGCAGATTCACGAGGCGGTATTCTTTCCGTTTGATGCCGGCGAGAATTCTGGCCTGATCGGACGGGGAGTATCCGGCGTCACGCAGGGCTCTGGCGGCATGTTCGGGCGCGATGAGAGCGAATGCGCCTGCGATCTGAGGACCGTTATGGGTCGGGGGTGGGCTCTCCGTTGTCCGCTGCATCGCGGGCGGGGGAGGGGACGCCGCGTTCTGACCGGCGCTGTTCAGCCAGAATCCACCTCCGGCCAGCAGGCTGATTCCTGCTATCGTCATCACCATGGCGCGCATTCCGCCGCCGGAGGTCTCGGCTTCCGGGCGGGCTTTGCGAAGAGGATCGGGCGGCTGACTCATGGCTGCGACAATCAGACATCGCGCCGCGAAGCTGTGCAAGAGAATAGCGTCATAAATTCCATGTAAGGTCGTGCCTTAACGTAACTGAATATGGCTCCGGCGCGTCTGTGCGGGTGGCGGGAAGTGCGCTCTCTTGCGGCTGGTCTGAAAATGCCCTAGATAAGCGATATTCCTTTCATCTTCCGCTTTTTTGGGGGGTGGCCCTAGCGGCCGCCTTTTTTGTTTTGGACGAAGATTTCTCGACGCACACGGGTCTTGAGGGCCGCATTGCAGAGCTGATCATGCCTGGACTGGCTGATCTCGGCTTTGAGCTGGTGCGCGTCGCTGTCCTCGGGCGTGACACGCCGACTGTTCAGGTGATGGCTGACCGCGCCGACGGGTCTCTGATCACCGTGGACGACTGTGAGCGCATCAGTTATGCGGTCGGTGCCATACTGGACGTTGAGGATCCGATTCCGGGCAACTGGACTCTGGAAGTCTCGTCTGCGGGGATCGACCGGCCGCTGACGCGGTCGAAAGACTGGGACCGTTTCGCGGGACATCTTGCAAAGGCGGAGGTTATGGTGCCGGTGAATGGCCGGCGCCGGTTCTCCGGCGTGGTTCTCGGCGCCTCGGAAGAAGGTGGTCGTCTCCGTCTGGATGACGGGAGCGAGGTCGTTCTTCCGTTTCGTGAACTGCGTAAGGCGCGGCTTGTGCTGACCGATGCGCTGATCGAGGCGACGCGGCAGACGGCGCGTCCGGAAGCGCCGGCGGAGGAAGCCGGACCCGAAGCTGACGGGAAGAAAAAGTCTCAGCATCGCCATTAGGCTGTTATGCCGGGGTGGCGAAACTGTTTGTGTGCTATCATATGCGGACTGTCGGGGCTGGCGGACGGAATGGTCCGGTCCTGAGGTTTGCGAAGTCTGACTGATGCAGTGTTCAGGCACAGTTTTCAGGGTCTGGTCTGTCTTGGAGTTCTGAAGAGTATGGATACCTCCGTTTCACGTCCTGAGCTGCTTCTGGTGGCCGACGCGGTTGCGCGTGAGAAACTGATTGACCGGGAAGAAGTTCTCGAGGCGATGGAGCAGGCCATCCAGAAGGCGGGTCGTGCGAAATACGGTCATGAGAAGGATATCCGGGCGACAATCGATCGCAGGACGGGCGAGGTCAGGCTGTCGCGGTGGACGGAGGCCGTGGAGGCGGTGGAGAATGAGGAAACTCAGATTCCGCTGCACATTGCGCGGAAGTTCAAGCCGGAGATTCAGCTTGGCGAGCATCTGATCGATCCTCTGCCGCCGATTGATTTCGGGCGTATTTCCGCCCAGACGGCTAAGCAGGTGATCGTGCAGCGTGTTCGCGAATATGAGCGGAAGCGGCAGTACGACGAGTTCAAGGACCGTGTGGGCGAGGTCGTCAACGGAACGGTCAAGCGGACCGAGTACGGCAACCTGATGGTTGAGATCGGCTCGGCGGAAGCGCTTCTGCGGCGGGATGAACTGATCCCGCGTGAGATGTTCCGCAACTCGGATCGTGTCCGCGCCTACATTTATGATGTTCGTGATGAGCCGCGTGGTCCTCAGATTTTCCTGTCACGGACGCATCCGGCCTTTCTCGCGAAACTTTTCGCGCAGGAAGTCCCGGAGATTTACGACGGCATTATCGAGATCAAGGCTGTCGCGCGTGATCCGGGGTCGCGTGCGAAAATGGCGGTGATTTCCCGCGACGCCTCTATCGATCCTGTCGGTGCGTGCGTCGGTATGCGCGGATCGCGCGTGCAGGCGGTGGTTGCCGAGCTTCAGGGCGAGAAGATCGACATTATTCCCTGGAGCCCGCAGGCGGCGACGTTTGTGGTGAATGCTCTTGCGCCCGCCGAGGTCTCGAAAGTTGTTATGGACGAGGACGCGGGCCGGGTTGAGGTCGTGGTTCCGGATGAGCAGCTGAGTCTGGCAATCGGACGGCGCGGCCAGAATGTCCGTCTGGCGAGTCAGCTGACCCGCTGGGATATTGATATCCTGACGGAAGCTGAGGAGTCGGAACGCCGTCAGGAAGAATTCCGTCGCCGGTCGGGTCTGTTTGTCGAGGCGCTCGACGTCGATGACGTCATCGCGGGGCTGCTTGTCACCGAAGGGTTCGACACGATCGAGGAGCTTGCATACGCGGACCCGGACGAACTGGCCGGAATTGAAGGATTTGACGATTCGGTCGTTGAGGAGCTGGTGCGTCGTGCTGAGGGCTTCCTTGTCCGGAAAGAGGAAGAGCTTGATACGAAGCGCGCCGAGCTGGGTGTGACGGATGAGATTGTCGCGCTGAATGCGTTCACGAATCAGATGCTGGTGACGCTTGGTGAGAACGGTGTGAAAACACTGGACGATCTGGCTGATCTGGCAGGCGATGAGCTGATCGAAATTCTCGGGACCGACGCGATCGACGAGGACGCGGCGAACGAAATCATCATGCTCGCCCGGGCTCACTGGTTCGAGGACGATGCGGGGCAGACGCCTGACGTCGCCAAGGAGGTGTCTCCTGAGCACGACGTCCGGCAATGAGCGCGAGCGCTTTTCAGACGTTATAGCGGCGTCGCCTTCGGCATCACCGGATCTGTCCGGTCACGATGATGCTGATGAGGATAACGAGCATGGATCACTGCGCCGTTGTGCTGTAACGCGTGAGCGTATGGCTCCGGCGGTGATGCTGCGTTTTGTCATTGGTCCGGACCGGAATGTGGTCCCTGATCTGAATGCGCGGCTGCCCGGACGGGGAATCTGGTTGAGTGCCCGCCGGGATGTGCTAGAAACCGCCCTGACTCGTGGAGTCTTCGCGAGAGCTGCGCGGAGACATGTTGTAATCCCATCTGATCTGCTGGCTGTGGTCGAGTCCGGGCTTTTGCGGCGCGTGGTCGAGATTCTCGGTCTTGCCCGGCGGGCCGGTCAGAGTGTGAGCGGTTATGCCAAAGTCCGGGAATGGATCGAGGCTCGGCATGCCGGACTGATTGTGCAGGCATCGGACGGAAGTCCCGATGAGTGTGCCCGGCTTCTGTCCGGCGCACGCGAGCTGCCGGTTGTCAGGCCTCTGGTGGCGTCGTCGCTGGGGCATGTTTTTGGTCGCGAGCGGGTTGTGCACGCGGCGCTGCGAAGGGGGGCACTGGCTTCCCGGCTGCAGCAGGAAAGTGAACGTTTTGCAGGGGTGGCCGGTGCGGTCATGCCGTGCGCGTCGGGTATCTCCGGCGATCGGGTTGAACAGGCGGATAAATGAGCGAAGGCAACGATCAGGATCAGGGTAAGGGACGTCTGTCCCTGCGGCCGGCGGGCCGTTCGGAGGTAGGGCACACGGTCGACGCTGGATCCGTGCGCCAGAGCTTCAGCCATGGTCGTTCAAAGGTAGTCCAGGTCGAGGTCCGTAAGAACCGTAAGCCCGCTCCCGGTGCACCGAAAGCTGGTGTATCTGGCGGCGGACGCGGTGCCGGCGGACGCGCGGGTGTAAAAAAGGGGCTGACGGACGCCGAAATGGCGGTGCGTCAGCGCGTCCTTGACGAGCAGCGCCGCGAGGCTGCGCTTCGTGAAGCCCAGCGTGTAGAGCAGGAAAAGATTCAGATTCTTTCCGCTGCCGAGGAAGCACGCAGACGCGAGGAAGACGAGCGGCGGGCTGCCGAGGAAAAGGCGCGCGAGGAAGCCGAGGCGAAAGCCGCGGCTCAGGAAACGGCCGCGAAGCCGGAGCCAGCCGAAGCGCCGGTCGAGGAAGCTGGTCCGGTTGTCTCTGACAAGCCGATTCCGGGCGTTGTGACTCTTGCGCCGCCGCCGGGCAGGCTCCGGCCGCTGGCCGAGCGCGCTATCATGCCGGCAAAGCCGCTTGTTCAGACCCGTCCGGCGGCTGCTCAGCCGCCTGCGGCGCCTGCCGGTGAGACGCTGCGTCTGCGCAGTGGCCGTGATGGCGAGGATGATCGCCGCGGTCCGTCCCGCAAGGGGCCGGTTGTTCCTGCACGCAAGGGACCTGGTGCGGCAAAGAAGGATACCGGGCGCCGGTCCGGGCGAATCGATGTTCAGGCCGCGATCGAAGGTGATGACGATAAAACGCGGTCTCTCGCGTCGGTACGTCGTCAGCGCGAGCGTGAGCGGCGCCAGGCGGAGCTTGAGCGGCTGCGGACGGATCAGGTCCGTGTAGTGCGTGACGTGATTCTGCCGGAGACGATTACGGTTCAGGAACTCGCCAACCGTATGGCCGCGAGGCAGGGCGAAGTGATCAAGGCGCTCATGAAAATGGGCGTGATGGCCACTGTGACGCAGTCGATCGACGCGGATACGGCCGAGCTCGTGGTCGAGGAATTCGGACACCGGGTGCGGCGTGTCGCCGACAGCGATGTCGAGATCGGCATCAAGGGCATTGAGGACACGGAAGAGGATCTGCAGCCCCGTCCGCCGGTCGTGACCGTTATGGGGCATGTTGATCACGGTAAAACCTCGCTTCTCGATGCTCTGCGCACGACGGATATCGCGGCGGGCGAGGCCGGTGGCATTACGCAGCATATCGGCGCGTATCAGGTGCAGCTCGCTTCCGGGGCCAGAATTACGTTCATTGATACGCCGGGCCACGAAGCCTTTACGGCGATGCGGGCGCGCGGCGCGTCGGTGACCGATGTCGTCGTTCTTGTTGTCGCGGCGGATGACGGTGTGATGCCGCAGACGATCGAGGCGATTAAGCACGCGAATGCGGCGGATGCTCCGGTGATCGTCGCCATCAATAAGATGGATAAGCCGGGCGCCAATCCGGATCGTGTCCGTCAGGATCTGCTCAGTCACGGCATCGTGGTTGAGTCGATGGGTGGCGACGTTCAGGACATTGAGGTTTCGGCGCTTAAAAAGACGAATCTCGACAAGCTGGAAGAGGCCATTCTGCTTCAGGCTGAGATCCTTGATCTGAAGGCGAATCCTGATCGTGCCGCTGAAGGCGTCGTGATCGAGGGGCGTCTGGATCGTGGTCGCGGTCCGGTTTCGACCGTGCTTGTGCAGAAAGGCACGCTTCGGAAAGGCGATATTGTCGTCGCGGGAGCGGAGTGGGGACGTGTCCGTGCTCTTCTCGATGACCGTAATCGCCAGGTGGCTGAGGCTGGTCCGTCCATGCCTGTGGAAGTGCTGGGCATTACGGGTGTTCCTGAAGCCGGGGCTCCGTTCGTGGTCGTCGAGAACGAAAACCGGGCGCGGGAAATTTCGGAATTTCGTCAGCGGAAGATCAAGGAGCATGCTGTCGCGGGTCAGACCGCGGCGCGCGGCACGCTCGATCAGATGCTGGCCCGGATTCAGGCCGGCGCTCAGAAAGAGGTCGCTGTTCTCGTCAAGGCCGATGTTCAGGGATCGGCTGAGGCTATCAAGGCCACGGTTGAGAAGCTCGCTCACGAAGAGGTTGCCGTTCGCGTTCTGAATGCGACGGTCGGCCAGATCACCGAGAGTGACGTTCAGCTTGCCAAAGCGTCTGGTGGCATCATCATTGCTTTCAATGTCCGTGCGACATCGCAGGCAAGAGAGATGGCGCAGCGCGATGGGGTGGATATTCGTTATTATTCGATTATCTATCAGGTGGCGGACGATATCGAGCAGCTGGTTAAAGGGAAAATCGCGCCGAAACATCGCGAGAAATTCCTTGGCTACGCCGAGATCCGGCAGGTGTTCAATATCACCAAGGTTGGCAAGGTGGCCGGCTGTTACGTCACCGAGGGTGTGGTCAAGCGCGGATGTGGCGTTCGTCTGCTGCGTGACGGTGTCGTCATCCACGAGGGCGATCTCAGTCAGCTGAAGCGCTTCAAGGATGACGTTAAAGAAGTCGCCCGTGGCTACGAATGTGGCCTGTCCTTTGCGGGATATAATGATCTGCGTGAAGGCGATGTGGTTGAATGTTTTGAGATGGAGCTTGTTCCAGCGTGAGCCGGGGATCTTATCGCAAGGCAGAAGGAAAGGGGCCGGCGGGGCGACTCGCCGGCCTCGCCGCATCGGGGCCGTCTCAGCGGCAGCTTCGGGTAGCGGAAGAGGTGCGCCGGGTTCTTGCCGAGCTTTTTGCGCGGACGGCATTTCGTGATCCGGATCTTGCCGGGGTGACCATTACCGTCACTGAAGTCAGGATTTCGCCTGATCTCAGGCATGCGACCGCATTCGTGGCGCGGCTTGGCCGGACCGACGTGGAAGCGGTTCTGCCTGCTCTGAAACGTGTTGCGCCTTTTTTGCGGACGCAGCTTTCTCATACGCTTCGCCTGCGCAGCGCGCCGGAAATCCATTTCCAGCCGGATACGGCGCTGGATTACGCCATGGAAGTCGATGCGCTTTTGAGGAAGCCTGAAGTTCAGCGTGACCTGAAAGACTGAGTTCCGGCTGCGTCCGGTCGTTTTCGCGGCAGAGCTCGTGTTGGGGTTCTGAACAGCCGGTGTTTCAGGCGTTTTATTTTCAACGGATTGTTTTCGGATTCTGCCTGTTCTGAGCAGTCTTATTCCGCAATTTTCTATGCCGGAACCTGATCTGGTCGGGTATGCGAGCTGCGGGACTCGAACCCGCACGTCCTTTCCGGACTCGAGATTTTAAGTCTCGTGCGTCTACCATTCCGCCAAGCTCGCCGGAGGCCGTGCGGGTTCTAGCATGGCCCAGGTCAGGCGGGAATAAGGAGCCGGCAGTGTTTTTTTAGCTGGCCGATGCCTTCGTTCCGGCATGCATCAGTGCGGCGCCATGCGCTTTAAGCCAGTTTTCCGCGTGAGTCCGATGCGGGGTCAGAGTGTCGACGAGTGCCCAGAATGCGGCGCTGTGATTTAAATGACGCAGATGCGCCAGTTCGTGCAGGATGACGTAATCCTGCACGGCTGCTGGCGACATGATGAGACGCCATGAAAGCATGACACGGCCTGAGGCGGTGCAGCTTCCCCAGCGGCTTGTGGTGTCGCGAATGGCGATCTGTTTCGGCGCGAGGCCGGTTCCGGAACTGAGTTCCGTGACGCGCGCGGTCAGCTTCTGTTTAGCGATCTGACGCAGAAAATCAGTAACACGGCGCGGAATGAAGGCCGGGTCTCCGCTTACATGAATTTCGGTCTGTTCCAGCCAGGCGCCACCCCGGCCTTCGGCGTTGTGGCGAATGACGTAATCAGTGCCATTGATCGGGACGGTGCTTCCGGCCTCGAAACGTGGACCGTGTGCCCGGCGCAGCAATTGCTTCTCGATCCAGGTCATATGGGTCCGGAGAAGCCTCAATCCCGCTTCTGTCGTCGCAGAAGCGGGAAGTGTCACGACAATGCCCTGTGAGCGGGGGCTGACGCGGAGTGAAATGCGGCGGGCGCGGACGGATCTGCGCCATTCGACCGGGACCGGGCCATTTTGTGTGGTGATGCTGCACGGCAGTGCGCTTCCTGATCGTCCGGACGAAGGATCAGAAATGGTGGTCATTACCGGCCGTTTCTCCTGACCCGGGGCTGACGCCGGGTGGTGGCCCGTGAGTGAGTTGCCGGTATCGTTTCCGGATCTGTGGCGGGCCAGGCGACTATATAGTCCTCGAGCAGGCCGGCTTCACGTTCGCTGACACAGCGACCGGCGGCGGATATGCCGGCCTTCACGACAGTCTCCTGTGTTCCGGAGACAAGCGGGTGCCAGTCCGGGAGTGACTTTCCCTCGGCTAGGCGTCTGTAAGCACATGTGGGCGGAAGCCAGTCGATCGTTCTGACCATGGTGGGTGTGAGCGTTACACAGTCCTGCACCTTGCGATGCCGGCCCGGATAGTCTGTGCAGCGACAGGTCGCGGTATCGAGAAGCCGGCAGGATACATTGGTATAATAGAGCTTCTCGTCATCCTCATCGCGCAGCTTGTGCAGGCAGCACCGGCCGCAGCCGTCACAGAGCGATTCCCACTCGGTGGCCGACATGTCATCAAGAGATTTTGTTTCCCAGAAAGGCTGCGTCTTTGTCATGGGACTTATGATAAACGCGAAGCGGCCACTGCGGAAACACTCTTTCGGATGGACCCGTGTGATCTCCCGGAGACTGTTTCAAACGCTCCAAAGGGACAAAAATTTTCGTAACAAACTGAAGGTGTTATGGTTTTTTGAGTCCCGGCTACCTGCTTGTCTCAGCCAGGATCGAAGAACCTTCGGGACAAACCTTTAATAAAAAACAATAAAAGTTTTTTGGGTGCCGCCTTTTTTCAAAAAGGCGGTGTCTACTGAAGCTTTTTGAAAAAAGCTTCACCAAAAACTTCTTTCTGATTAATCGGAGGTTTCGTGGGCAGGCTTTTGAAGCAGTCTCTTAATTCCTGGCGAATGGGGGGAACTGCTGAACGATAATATCGCGCGGGAAACGGTGGTGGGTGTTCAAAACCGGGGAACGGAAATTCGGGGGCAATCTGATCTGACGGGATACTGAAATCTGTCCGAAAAAATCAGGAGAGATTCAGGCTTGTTCCGGGATGAGGTCAGAACGACCGGGATGAATTAAAAATCAGGATGTGTGAAAAAGGAGGGTGCTGGCCAGCAGAACGGTCAGCAGGGCGCCCAGTCCCAGGCTGAAGAACAGGCGATAACGGAGCAGTGGAAACCACAGGATAGCGATGCGTCGGAGAGGTCCTGCGCCCAGTCCCTGCGCGGTGCGGGCGAGGCTGGGATGGGCTTTTGATAAGGCCGTCAGAATCGGAAGACTCAGGGCCGGGCTGAGCAGAACTCCCTGAATGACTGCGATCATGAGCATATGACCGGCGTTGCGGGTTGTTTCTGTGGGGCTGAGCAGAGATGGCATCTGAAAAGCGAGGACGGTCGCCGGAATCCAGAGCGAGATTGCCGCTGTGATCCAGAACTGTCTGCGCGGCAGAGCCAGAGTTGCGGCCGCTGTTGCCGTTGCCGAGATGAGAATCACTGCTGCGAGCAGGGCAAACGGGCCGTAAGCGGGCGAATGAAGGGGCATGGCGTGATTGTCAGCCCGTCAGTGTTCGCTGAGCCACTGGCTGAAGCGGGGCTGAATCACATTCAGATGGTCGCGCCAGAATGCGTTGTTCAGCGGAATGGCCGGTGGCATGTGAGGTATGGTCGCCGGGGGATGGCCTGCTGCCTGATTTACAGTGCTGTCCTCCGCTGACGGCATCCGTGCGCTCAGAGCCTGTTTCTGTTCCGGCCGGGTGATCCATGTGCGCAGGGCGGTGATTGCGTCGGTGCCCGATGTCGCGCCATTGGATGTCGTGTCAGGCAGAAGGACCCAGTCGTAACTGATGCGGAACAGCGGGAATGTTGATACGCCAAATCCCGGTTCAGGTGTGGCGGCATTAATGCCGAAGATATCTGTCATTGCCGCCATGCCCATCAGGGCTGCTCCGGTTGTCAGGATTTTCATCGCTTCGGCCGGAGTGTTCCACCAGACAACATAGGGGCGGAGCTGGGTGAGGCGCCGGAACGCCCGGTCGATGCCGTCCGGCGTGCTCAGTACCCGGTAAAGGGCGTCAGGCGGGACGCCGTCAGAAAGGAGGGCTGCTTCCAGTGTGCCGCGCGGATCGGCCCGCAGGCCGCGCTTTCCCGGATGTCGCGCGACATCCCAGAAATCGGTCCAGTCCGGTTTTCCGTGAAAACGGGATGTATCCCAGGCGAGGGCAAAATCGAGAGACAGGGCCGGCACGGCGCAGAGGCCCGCGTCGCCGGAGGTACCGGCAGCCGGGGTCAGAAAAACACCATCATGGCATCCTGCCGCAGCGGCATCATCCGCGGCGAGAAGCAGGGCCGGGCCGCGTGGTTCCTTGCCGGTTCTGTGTTCGGGAGCCGGTAAAGTGCCGCTCCATGCGACGGTTGTAATGCGCTGACGGGTGCTGCGGGCGAATGGCGTCCACAGAACCTCGTTCAGGATCGAATTCAGAGCGCCGGGCGGAGAGCCGACGACGATGGTGTGGGTGTGCACGCGGCGCGCGCGAGTCGCCTGACCGGACGTTGTCGTTATCAGGACGCCGAGCGTGGCCATCAGAATGGCGCTTGCAGTACAACGAAATGCACGACGCGGGGGCCTGGCCGGTTTGTTCTGGCGTAAAAGGACGTACTGGGTCGCGCGCTGCAAGGTGAGGCCTGAATTCAAGACGATATCCGGGGAGGTTAACCCCGTTTCCCGTCGGACGGAAAGGCCAGGGCATTTTCTCCTCGCCAGGCGAGAAGAGCGGAACAGCCTGGTGAGATGCCCGGAGCCAGAGTGCCGGCGGGTCGATGAACGACGAGTTCTGTTCCGTCCGCAAGGCGGAAACGGAGCGCCGTGATATCGCCTGGTCTGGTGATTTCCGCGAGAGTTGCCGGAAGGCAGCCTTCTGTTTCCTCCTGGAAGCCGGACGATCCCCGCTGAAACAGGGGTGCTATCTGTCCGGGGCGGATACAGAGTTCGACAAGATCGCCCTCTGACAGAGACGGGTCTGCGACTGCGCTCATTTCTGCCCCGCAGGCGAGACGCACATCGGCGATGTCATCACTGACGGAGAGGGCGAGACCCACCAGGACATTGGCGTCTCCCATTGCGGAGGCGATCCGTGCTGATGAGGGTCGTTCGATCAGCATGGCCGGAGTGCCGGTCTGCAGCAGTTCGCCATCTGCCATGACGCCAATGGTGCTGGCGGCTGCGAATGCGTCGGATCTGTCCTGCGTAAGCAGAAGCGTGCTCAGTGAACGGGCGCGTCGGAGCCTGTTCAGACGCAGGTGGATGTCACGGCGTGTTTCCGTATCCAGTCCGGAGAAAACATCATCAAGGACAATGACCACGGGGTCCGTGGCGAGCGCCCTGGCGAGGGCTGTCCGGAATTTGCAGCCTTCAGAAAGTGCGGGAGGACGGACGTCCGCCACGCTGTCGAGACCGAGAAGGGCGAGCCGTTCATTTGTAAGGCGGCGCAGATCCGAAGCCGGGATGCTTCTTGCCCGTAACGGAAAGGCGATATTCTGCCGCACGGTCAGATGATCGAACAGAATCTCCTGCCGGCTTACGATGGCGATTCCGCGAGAACCTGCGGGCCGGTCTGTAACGTTCTGTCCGCCGACGGTGATCTGTCCGGATGTCAGAGGCCGGTAGCCGGCCAGCGTATCGACGAGAAGGCGGCGGGTATTACCGATATCGGAAAGACCGAACAGCGCCAGACATTCTCCTTCCTGAAGAGAAAATGAGAGCGGAGAATGGCCGTGCGACAGCACCGCCCCGGCAACGGAGAGCGAAAACGGGGGAGGAGCGGACGGGCGGTGACCCGCCGTGGTCGCATACTGGGTCATCATTGCTGGTAAGGAACCACAGTTAAAGATAAGCGTTAAGATGCCAGCCGGGTTTGCCAGATGCGCTGAACTCAGACCGGCAGACAGGTCACATTTGAGGAGCAGGGACATATGTCCGCTGAGAAGATCAAAAAAAATGCTGAAGCGACGGCCAGCGAGGCTGCGACGACCGCACGTGAGGAGCTGGAGTCTTTAAAGTCTCATCTCGAACAGTTTCTTAACCATCATGTGGTTCCGACACTTTCTGATGCTGCGAACTCTGCTGTTACGAATGCGCGTGACATCGCTGAGCATCAGAAGAAGAGTGTTGAAACAAAAGTGAGCGCCAAACCACTGCTTTCTATTGGCATCTCTGCGGTTGTTGGGTTTGTCCTGGGCAGAATGTCGCGGTAAGGTCCGGCCCCGGGACGCCTTCTCAGGATGCCCGGGGCTGTGAGATGGAGCGAAGTACCTGTTCAGGGTGTTTTGCCGGACTCCGCCCCGGGCGCGTCGGAGGGGCGATTCGGAAACAGAACACCGGTTTATCTCTGATGCCGGTCTGAAGCAGGATGGCCGGGACGTATGCGTATTTTCGAAGCAGGCAAAGCCGCCGCAGTGGCGGAAGTGGAGCTCCTTCAGCAAAAGGCGATGCGTCTGGGCCGGCAGGCAGCTCTTCTTGTTGTGGCTGCCGTTATGGGTTTTTTCTCCCTGATTACCGCGCACGCTCTGCTCTGGGCGATATTCCTTTTCAAATTTGGTTTCGGGCCTGTCGGGGCGCCGGCCGCGGTATTTTTTCTGGATGCCTTTCTGGCCGTTGCGTTCCTGTTCTTCGGCCGGCGTTCCTATCTGCTGCCGGCTGAAGTCGAGGCCCGCATGAATCGTGACCGTCATGTCAATGAGCTGCGGCAGGCGGCGTCTATTGCGGCTGTTGCGACGACCGTGACCGGTCCTGTCGGGCGGTTTGCCGGTCGGAAGGTGTGGAATATCGTGTCTCGCCGGCGCCGCTGAGCGCTTCTTTCTTCTGATGATGCAGACCGGGCGGGCCATATGGCCCGCCTTTTTTATGGTGTTCATGTATTTTAAGAACAGGAGACAGAACTGGGCCTCTGTTCTTCACTCCTTTCGGAATTAACAGATCGGGATCAAAGGGACTGTGTTCCTTTGTGGGGCTCGGGGCGAAGCCCCGGAAAACTGCTCTGTCCATGACAACAAAATACACAAACACTTTTTTGTGCCGGCAATCTTTGGCTGTGCCCGGGTTAAGCGAATTGTCTGTTCCGCCTGATAACGGGGTCTTGCTGAAGCCTAATAATTAGCATACGAACAGTTTGTCTCCTTTCTATATTGAGAGCCGGGCTATCCTGCTGTGTGCGAGTCTGTGTCGGATACTCATGAAAACATTCAGGATCTGACGCTGCTCAGGCGCCGGTTCGGGCATCGTCTCGCGCGTCTGGCGACTCTCTGGCGACGCGATATCGATCATGATCTGCGTCGGTTCAATCTGACGGATGCGACATGGCGGCCTCTTTATTATCTCCGGTCATTGCCACAGCCTGTCAGGCAGACAGACCTCGCGCGTGCTCTTTCCGTCGAGGGGCCGTCCCTCGTGCGTGTGCTCGATGTTCTTGAGAAACAGGGGCTGGTGTCCCGCGATGTTGATCCTGATGATCGCCGGTCCAAGCTGATTACCCTGACCAGTTCCGGGGCGGCGATGGCAAATCATGTTCTGCAGGCCGCCGATAAGGTTGGAAGCCGGTTGCTGGAAGGTGTGTCGGACGGAACTCTGAGGGAGTGTCTCGGAGTCTTTGACCAGGTGTGGGCCGCGCTTCAGCGCAGCCGGGAGGCGGAAGATCCTGATCCGGAGGCAGGGCGCCGGGTAAGCTCAGAATCGTCGGAGCGTGCGTCGTGACGGACTCCGTTGCTGTTTCTGAAACCGACGCTGGCCGCCTGTTGCGGCGATTTCGCGAACTGGGCAACGCCATTGACAGGGAGTGGCGTTACGACTGGGCGCGTCTTGGTCCGACATTGCTCTACGCGACTCGCGTTGCGCTCTCTGTCGGGCTGGCGCTGTGGCTCGCTGGTTTTCTGATGCTCGATCAGCCGATTTCGGCAGTGACGACAGTGCTTATTGTCGCGAACCCGACGCCCGGCGCGCTTATTTCGAAGAGCGTCTGGCGTGTCATCGGGACAATAATCGGGGCGACATCCGGGATCGCGCTGATGGCGGCGTTTCCGCAGCAGCCTCTGCTTTTCTTTGCCGGGCTCGCTGTTCTGATCGGAGCGGCCTGCTGCGTCGCCACTTTGCTGCGTTTTTACCGTGCGTATGCGGCCGTGCTGTCAGGCTACACGATCATTATCATATCGGTCAGTGCTTTCGGCGATCCGGACCGGATCTTTCTCAGTGCGATGTCGCGATTGTCGGTTGTCGTTGTTGGCATTGTCAGTACGGCGATCGTTTTCCAGATCACCTCGATGAAGAGCCCCAATACGGCGGCGGCGCGGATAGAACTGCTTCTTCGCGACGTTCTGTCCCAGTTCGCGCTGCTCTCTCCGACGGAGCAGGACGTCGATGCGCCGCGCTCTGACGAGGTCGGGCAGGAAGGCGCGTTCCGGGAGATGGGCACTGCCGCGTACGGTGCGCGGGCACGTCTTCTGGCGCAGGCGGCTGCGGTGACGGAGGCGATCGAATATGCGTCTTCGGTCGATTACGAGGTGAGCCGCCGGTCGGCCGCTCTGCATGAAGGCGTGTCGCGGCTGCTTGGCCTGCTCAGTGCTCATCATGCCGCCTGGCAGCAGCTCCCGCCGGGGGATACCGGACGTGTCATCAGAGCCCGGATGATTTCGGGCACGCTGATGCGGGAACTGGCGGATATGCCGGCCGAGGCGCTGCTGCATGCCGATCCGGCTCCGATTCGGGAGCGGATCAGGGATGCTCTCGTCAGAATTGAGGAGCTTGCGCGGGAAACGCCGGATCTGCTCGGGCTTGCGGCCATTGATACGGAACGGGATATCGTGGTTCAGCTGGGTCTGGCGGTGGATAATCTGTCGGATGTGGCCTGGCATGAGCCGGGCGTCAGGCTCATGCCGTTATTTGAGTGGCCTGCGGCGCTCCGTAATGGTGCGCGCGGAATGCTCATAACGCTGCTTGGATGTCTGATGTGGTATATTCTGCACTGGTCGTCCGCTCCGAGTATGCTGGTTTATCTGATCGCGGCATCATGTCTTCTTGCCACGGCGCCTTCGGCGACGCGCGGCGCTTTTATGCTGGCGTCCGGAACGGCTCTGGCTGTTCCCGGCTGTTATATTTTTCAGACCTTCCTTCTGCCCCGGACTGATGGGTTTCCGCTTCTGTGGGTCTCGCTTGTCGTGTCGCTGCTGCCGGGAATCTGGATTCAGTTCCATCCGAAATATGCCCTGCGCGGGTTTGGATATGCGGTGTTTTTCAATGTGATGGCGCGGGTCCAGAATCCGGTGCGGTACGATGACATCGCGCTGCTGAACGGATGGTTTGCTTTTCTGATCGCGGCGGCTCTTCTGACGCTCGTGTTTCGGGTGCTTCTTCCTGCTGACCAGCGTCTGGATGTTTCAAGGCTCATCACGGCGCTGTGCCGGTCGGTTCAGAAATTTGCCGCGCTGCCGCTCCATAAAAAGGTCAGCTGGCCAGGCTGGGAGTATCTTCAGATGCAACGGGTGTTGCGTCTTACCCAGCGGCTGTCCTTCGTTGATACGGGTGCGCGGGTGTTTCACGTTACCGATGCGGCGCTTGCCGCTGTGGCGCTGGGGCGGGTTGTCATGCGATTGCGGACGCTGCTGCGTGAGGGGGATGCGACGCCGGATGAGAAGGAGATTGTCATGCGGGCTCTGGCGTCTTTACGCGGGCTGAGACGTGATCCTCTGGCGACGGCGGAATGTCTGCGCGCATCGGCCGCGGCGATAAAGCCCGGCCTGCGGCAAATCGTCCGGCCAGCCTCCGAAGTGTCTTCACAGTCCGGGCCGGACATCAGGCCGGCAGCGCTTTCCGGGGAGCTGCAGGGTGATGATGACGGCATTTCAGCAGCCCCGGGAGCGGGGGCGGACGGAGGCGAGGCTGTTCTGGGCACCGCCAGACGCATGGCAGCCTGTCTTGTACAGGCGGCACAGCTTATCGACGCCGCGCCGGGTTTCTTCCATAAGGAAGGACCAATGCAGCAGAGCGCGGATCATCCCCGTGCTCATACGGATCTGCGCCTGTTGACCACACCATACCCGAGACGCCCTGACCCGAGAGCTGCCTGATGCTGACCGAGTTCAATCTGTTCGGCGTATTCATGGCGCCGATTGTGGTCTACGCGCTCGCCGCGCTGCCCGTTACGATGTTTGTGCGATTTCTGCTCTGGTCGAGCGGGATCATGCGCTGGTTCTGGCACTTCGCTCTTTTCGAGGTTGCGCTTTATACGTGCATCCTCTGTCTTCTCGTTCTCTATGTCTGAGCCGTTTCTTCCGTTTAGAGGTTTTTGAGTCACCGCAATGCCGCTGCTCCGCACTCTGATCCGCGTGATTTTGACCCTGGCGGTCGTCTCGCTGGCTGTCGTCCTCGGGATCACCCTGTGGAACACATATATGATTGCCCCCTGGACGCGTGATGGCCGTGTCCGCGTCTATGTCGTGGATGTGGCGCCCGAAGTATCGGGCACGGTGGTGCAGGTTCCGGTTGTGGACAACCAGTTTGTCCATAAAGGCGATCCGCTTTACGTGCTTGATCCGGTCCGGTTCAGGCTGGCGATCCGGGAAGCGCAGGCGCGGCTTGACGGCGCGCTGGAAGATCTGAAGCTCAAACAGAATGATGCGCGGCGCCGTATGGGGCTGTCCGGCATTGTTTCGGCTGAAGAGCAGGAAGTCTTCAACTCCAGTGTCGCGACGCAGATTGCGGCGGTCGATGCGGCGCGCGCGGCGCTTGATGTGGCGAAACTGAATCTTCAGCGGTCGGTGCTGTATTCACCGGTGAACGGATTCATAACCAACCTGAATCTGCGTATCGGTGATTATGCGACCGCCGGACAGGCGAGGCTTGCGGTCATCGATTCGGATTCGTACTGGGTCTATGGTTACTTCGAGGAAACGAAGATGTGGGGCGTCCATGTCGGGGACGTCGCCCGCGTGAAGCTGATGGGATATAAGCAGATCATCCCGGGGCACGTTGTTTCCATTGCCCGCGGTATCAATGATACCAACGGAAACCCGGACAGGCTCGGTCTTCAGGATGTAAATCCTATCTTTACCTGGGTCCGTCTCGCGCAGCGTATTCCTGTTCGTATTCATCTGGACACCGTGCCTGAGGGCGTGACGCTGGCTGCGGGTATGACAGCGACGATCAGCGTCGGGCCTGAGTCGAAGAGCCGTCGTGGCAAACTGACCACCTGGCTGCAGGATCACTTGTGAGCCAGCGGACGCGATGATGGACAGAATGATGGTTGCCGGGAATTCGACGGTCGCAGAGTCCATGCCGGATGGATCGGAGTCACCAGTAAAGCCGGACCGGCCGCGGGCGGCGTGGCGGACGCGCATCGCCGGGCTGCGGAGACGGGCGGTTCTGTTTCTCTCGGCAGGTTCCCTTCTTGCCGGCTGTTCGGTGGGACCGAATTTTCAGCCTGACCGGATGAAGCTGCCTCAGGGATTTACCGAGGCGGAGGAGGAGCATCCTGCCACGCCGGAAGAGATTGCCCATACCGATAAGGAAATGACGGAGTGGTGGGCGACCTTTAACGATCCGATTCTGACGAAGCTCGTCGAGGCGGCCATCAAAGGTAACTATGATCTTCAGATTGCCGGACAGAGAATTCTGTCCGAGCGGGCGATGCGCGACAAGGCTGCGTCGGCCTGGTATCCGCAGGTCGATGCCAATGCGGGTGGTGGTGATGCCCGGTATTCGCTGAATATCGATAACTGGCCTCTCCGTCCGGGGAACACCGCGAATCGTCCCGAAGCGTCGATGCTGACCTATGGCATGTCGGCGACGTGGGAGATTGATGTTTTCGGACGTATCCGGCGCAGTGTGGAGGCGCAGGAGCATGCTGTCGAGGCGTCGGTCGAGGGGCGCCGGGCGCTGCTGATGACGCTCCTCTCGGAGCTGGCGAACGATTACATGCTGCTGCGTGTGACGCAGCTTCAGATTCAGATTGCCACGAACAATATCCGCGTCGCGCAGGACAGTCTTGATCTGACGAACCGGTTATACGCTGAGGGTCTGGGCAATACGCTGCAGATTGCTCAGGCGCAGGCCGAGCTTGATGCGCAGGTTGCTGCGCGCGAGCCGCTGAAGACGCGTGTCTCTCAGGTGACGCATGCGATTTCCGTGCTGGTTGGCGAGATGCCGGGGACGCTTGAGGAAGAACTGAAGGTTGTGAAGCCGTTGCCGGTTGTGCCGGCTTTTCCGGCGACGATGCCGTCGATTGTGATTGCGAACCGGCCCGACATCAGAATGGCGGAGCGCGATTACGCTGTCGCGACGGCCCAGATCGGTGTCGCGGTATCGGATCTTTATCCGCATTTCGTGATTCCGCTGAATTTCAATCCGAATGCGTCGGCCATGTACCAGCTCTTCCAGGTCAATGCGATGAGCTGGCAGTTCCTGATGATGGCGAGTCTGCCGCTTGTGCATGGTGGTAAATACACCTCGGCGGTCCGGGCGGCGCAGGCGGCTGCGGAGGCCGCGCGTCTGCATTATCGCCAGACGGTTCTGACCGGCTTTAAGGAGGTCGAGGATTCGATGGCGGCGTGGCACGACGACATCGAATATTCGGAGCAGTTGCATAAAGCGGCGGAAGACAGTGCGCTGGCGAGTGAGCGGGCGCGCAAGCTGTATGCGGCGGGTCTGATCGGATTTCTGGATGTTCTGACGACTGAAAGAACCACTCTGAACGCGCAGAACGCGGAAGCGCTGTCCAAGCTTGAGCGTCTGCGTGATGCGGTCAATCTGTATACGGCGATCGGAGCGGGTTGGCGTGGGGCTCCTCTGACGAGCTCTGCGTTGCCTGTTTCACTGGAAACGCAGAATATCTGGGCCCGTGCGCTGAAGCAGTAAACAGTGTCCGGACGGGTTACAGGCTGCCTCGGATAAAACGCCGGAATCGAGGGGAGCGTTATGCCGCCTGACGAACCAGATTATTTACGCCGCCTCGTGATTATTCTTGCGAGCTTTTTCGTCGGATTTACGCTGATTATTCTGTCAGGCTGGGATTTGATTTATAATCCCGGTTCCGGTGACGGGTGGCTGATCTGGTCTCTGCGGCGTCTTCCGCTCGTTCTTGGTGTGGGTCTCCTGCTGACGGGATTCCTTCTGCTCCGGAAACCGGTTGAAAACGATCCCTCGGTGCCATCGGACGATGTGGAAAATATCGATGGCGCCTGACCGCTGGTTTTAGGAAGGACGTTTATGTCTTTTGCAGACAGGAGACAGAGCAGGGCTCTGCCCTGCACCCGGAAGAGGTATCACGCGAAAGCGTGCTGCGCACGACGCTCCCCTTCACCCCTTTAATTAACAAACCGGGAACAAAGGGACTGCGTCCCTTTGTGGGGCTCGGGGCAAAGCCCCGAAAATCACCACGCCTGTCTTTGCAAATTATATAAACGCCTTACGAAGGGAGGGTCGGCCCGCGTGATGGTCAGGCTGCGAATGGCAGTCTTTTCGCCAGGGCTGACAGTTTATGGCGCCGCAGTTCGGAGCGGGCTTTACTTCCGGTTTCCATATAATTGAGCTGGATGGTGTATCGCGGGCCGACGTAACGCCGGTGGCCATGCCAGCTTGTTTCGCAATTTGGAAACACCACCAGCGTGCCGCGGGTCGGGGAGATTTCCGCGGCGTAATTTTCTACGTCGTCAGGGCCTCGCAGAAGCCTCAGACAGCCTTCCTGTCTCTGAAAGGCGGCATCGGGCAGATTCAGATAAAGCAGGACGGTGACCCGTTTTGCCGTTGAATCGCGATGGATGCGTCCGTCCTTCTCGCGCGTGCGGCCGCGCATGGTCAGCATGACCGGCGCGTCGTGCAGATCGAGTCCGAATTTATCCGCGATCAGGTCCCGCAGTTCCGGTCCTTCCATCTGGGCGATGAGGTCTTTTACGAGTGGCGAGAGCGTAAGTGCATTTGGGGGGAAAGAACCACCGGATGTGATCTGAGGAAGGGAGCCGTGCAGTGCCGTGAGATCATCCGGACGGATGAAATCCGGGACCACGACGTGCGGAAACGGATCTTCAGAGACAGGGGTTTTCTGTAACGCTGCATAATCGGGCCGCACCGAAGCTACGGGCATAATACGTCTCCGCATCGTCTTTCCGGACGCGATCATACGCTTCTGTTTCCTGCCTGTCACACGGGTAAGGGCGGGGAGACAGGCGCAGGGAAATCGCGGCCGGAAAGACGATGTTAACGGCTTTATAGGAGTGTTTCCGGGCTCGGACATAAGGGTCAGGAATGTACGCGGTCAGGCGTTTTATGAATGCGGCGGTGATTCGTGCCGTGTGGCTCACGCCTGGGCGCGCCCGTGCCTATAGCGAGATTTTTGGCCTTTTTGGCTGGGTTCTGTTTCTGCTGATGCTGTTGCAGCCGTACTGGAACACCAGACAGGCCTCGGGGCCTCCTTTTGGGGATTTCATCAGCTTCTGGGCCGCATCGAAGCAGGTGCTGACGGGACATCTCGCTGACGTTTATAATGCATCGAAGCATCATCTTGTCGAACTGGCCGAATTTCCGGAATTATCGTTCGGGGATGTTGCGTTCTTTTATCCGCCGACTTTTCTGCTGACATGCATTCCGCTGGCTCTGCTGCCGGTTCGCTTATCTGCCTCGGTATGGCTGGCGGGCGCCGGTATCGCTTTTGTCTGCGCGATCCGGCGTATTCTGCCTCAGTCCTGGGCTTTGCTTCCCATCGTTGCGTTCCCAGGTGCTGTTGTTGATGTGACCAACGGACAGAACGGGCTGCTGACCGGAGCTTTGCTGGGCTGGGGCGCGGTTCTGCTGCCCCGGCGGCCGTTTATGGCCGGTTTGTGTCTCGGGTGTCTGGTGATCAAGCCGCAGATGCTGGTGGCCGCTCCGGTTGTGTTGCTGTGTGCCCGCCAGTGGAGGGCAGTTGCCGGTGGCATGGTATCCGGTGCCGGGCTGATCGGTGCGTCCTGGCTGGCGTTCGGAAGCGGTGCGTGGGCCGGTTTCTTTCGAATGAGCCATTCCGCGCGTGAGACCTTTGAGAGAGGGTATGTGTCGTTCTGGAAAATGCAGAGTGTCTTTACGTCCGTCAGGCTGCTGCATGGCGGTGTAGTGGTCGCCTACATTGTGCAGATTACGGCCACTGTCCTGGTTCTGGCCATGGTCGGGTGGGCGTGTTTTCGTGTGACACAGCGGAAAGCGTCGCTTCGGTTTCAGGGCGAATGCGCTCCGGAAATCATCCTGATGATTACGGCGCTTCCGTTCTGTACGCCTTTTCTCCTTGATTATGATCTTGCATGCCTCGCTTTTCCGGTTGCCTGGCTGCTGGTTCAGGCTCGCGGATCGGACTGGCTGCCAGGCGAGAAGTTCATTCTGTTTCTGGCCTACATTTACCTGTTCGGCGCGCGTCTTATGGGGCTCATGACGCATATATGTCCGACGCCTGTTATTGCGTCGGCGTTACTGCTGCTCGTGATGCGGCGTGTGCTTCCTGATGAATTCGCGAAGGCTGGCGCTCGCCTGGCGGCTGTGTTCCGCCGTGGCGACAGTCTGGCCGGATTGAAATAAGCGGGACGGAGGCAGCAGTACGCTCAGGCCTGATGATTCTCGATCAGGCTCCGGCGGATCTGCCGTCCGCGTTCTATGCGGTCGACGATGTAATCGGAGTCGGCCCAGCGAATCGCTCTGGCCATTGCCTGGGCGTCTTCCGTGAAGCGGGCGAGCATTTCGAGGATGGCGTCGCGGTTCGACAGAAAGATGTCCCGCCACATGATCGGGTCAGAGGCTGCGATACGGGTGAAGTCACGAAAGCCGCTGGCTGCGAAGTCCAGAACTTCCGACCGGGTCTGATCCGCGAGGTCGTCCGCCGTGCCGCAGATGGTGAACGCCAGCAGATGGGGCAGGTGGCTCACGATCGCGCAGACCCGGTCGTGATGCTCCGGCGTCATGTCTTTCGTTCGGGCGCCGCAACGCTGCCAGAGCGATTCGACGGCGCTGACCGCCATATCGGAGCTGGTTTCCGGAAGGGGTGTCAGCAGACACCAGCGATTCTCGAACAGGGTTGCGAAGCCGGCATCGGGGCCGGAAAATTCGGTTCCGGCCATCGGATGCGCCGGCACATAGGAAATATCGGGTCGCAGCGAGGGTCTGATGGCATCAATGACAGACACCTTGGTCGAACCTGTATCCGTCAGGATCGCGCCCGGACGCATGGCGGGAATCGCGGTGGCGGCGACCTCGCCCATGACGCCTACCGGCACGCAGAGCATGACGCAGTCGGCTTCGGCGACTGCCGGAGCCACATTTTCGGTGACTTCGTCGGCGATGCCCAGGTCCCAGACTCTCTGTCTGAAGGTCGGGTTGTTGTCGACTGCGATCAGGCGGCGGGCCAGCATGCCATCGCGACGCGCCCGGTGCAGAACCGACGAACCGATCAGGCCGGGACCGATGACGGTCAGGGTGTCGAAGAGGGGAGTATCGGAAGCGGTGGTCCGGTCATCCATGCCGTGTGTCCTCCAGCGGTTCCGGGGTTCTGTCGGTTGTCATGGCGTCGGGCATGATGCGCGCGCGAAGTCTGAGAGCCCGCATTTCTCCGGCCTGCCATAGCAGCAGAACCGGAATCCCGATGCAGAACTCACGCCCGCGCCTGAGCAATGCAAGGGCGAGTCCGGTCGAAGGGGGAAGGCCAAACGCATGAGCGAGCGCCATGTAGGCGCCTTCCAGAACGCCAAGTCCGGCGGGGACCAGGAAGGAGGCAGACAGCAGGCCGCAGGTCACGCCCTCGATCGCGATCGAATCAAGAAAGCTGAGATGGTTGCCGAGCAGCATGACGGTCAGCCAGAGCAGGGCCGCGCTGCTCACCCATCCTGCGAAGTGAATGGCGGCCGAGGCTGAGATTCGTGCCGGGTGTGACCAGGCATTTTCCATGAGATTCTGAAGAGTGCCGGCGCCGTCCAGCATGGTTGTCTGCCATTGTCCGGCGATATGTCGTCCGAGAAAACGGACCGTCCGTCTGACCGCGCTTCCGCCCCGCTGCTGTGTCCAGATGAAGCCGGCGATGCCGACGGCGAGAAGGAGCGCGCCGATAATGACGGGTTTGACCAGCGGATTGGAACCGGCGCCGATTGCCAGAATTGTGACCGCGAGCAGAATGAACACGATCTGTCCGAGGACTTCGGTCGTGATGTCGACGACATTCGCGCAGGCGGCTTCCGGCCATTCCACCGGTGCTTCGCTGCTGTTGTGAATGCCGCGGTGCTGGCAGGTTGCGCGGATGCCGAGGACGATGCCGCCAAGCTGTGAGAAAGGCAGGCAGGTTGCGGCGGAATCACGCACCAATCTGGCTTTGAAGAGGTGTATGAAACTCATTGCCGGAAAGGCGGAATGCCAGGCGGCTCCCAGCACCAGATCGACACCCAGCTGACCGAGGATCGTCAGGATGAAGCCGCCCACGCCAATGCGTGTCACGGCATCGACGACCGAGCCGACACCACTCCATGCCGTTGCCGCCGTGATCGCCGCCAGGCCCAGGAGGGTCAGTAAGATAGTGAGCTTTTTCAAGGCGCCGTCATGTCCACTTCCTGTAGCCCACTCTGATCACGGACGCCCGGATATACAGAGAGTGAGGCGCCTTTCAAATATCTTGCCGCGCCTGCAACTCCGTGCGGGGCCGGTCAGGACGAACGGCATTCCGGAACTGCAACAGTGCGACCGTGTTCTGGCTGTCTCCGCCGTGGTCCGCACGGGTCAGTGTCTGGTGCTGGCCGCCCGGCAATCGTGTCGGCAATAACCGGGCATCCATAAGAGAAAACAGGGCTCCGCCATACACTAATGACCCTGCACATGCCAGACTGCACGTACCATACTGCGGATACGTGTCTCGTCCGGGGTTGTCTGGGTTGCTGTTTTCTCTCACCGGCGGCTCTGGCCTTTCCGGATATCATCGGGATAAGCAATATCCTTCAGTGTTACCGTAATGTTGAAGGAATTCAGTGCATGACCGCACCGACGCTCGTTACAGGTGCTACGGGTTTTGTGGGGTCGGCTGTCGCGCGTACTCTCCTTGCCCGCGGCCATAATCTGCGGCTGATGGTTCGCGAGGGAAGCGACCGCCGGAATATTGCGGACATCCCGGCGGAGCTCGTCGAGGGTGATCTTTCCCGTCCGGCGACCTTTGCCAGAGCCGTCAGCGGATGCCGTTACGTCTTTCATGTCGCGGCCGATTACAGATTATGGGTGCCTGATCCGGCGCCGATGATGGCTGCCAATGTCGAGGGCACCCGTCTGCTCATGCTCGCCGCGCAGGCTGCCGGTGTGGAAAGGATCGTGTACTGTTCATCAGTTGCGGCGCTTGGGCTGATCGGCGACGGGACGGTCTCTGATGAAGAGACGCCTGTTCATGAGCACTCGGTGATCGGGATTTACAAGAAATCGAAATATCGCGCTGAGCAGGAGGTTCTGCGTCTGACGCGCGAGCGCGGCCTGCAGGCTGTTATCGTGAACCCGTCGACGCCTGTCGGGCCGCGTGACATCAAGCCTACGCCGACCGGCCAGATGATTCTGGACTGTGCCGCCGGGCGCATGCCGGCTTATGTCGATACGGGCGTCAACATCGTGCATGTTGATGACGTTGCCGAAGGGCATGCGCTGGCCCTGGAACGGGGCCGGATCGGTGAGGTCTATATTCTTGGTGGGCAGAATTATCTGCTTGGTGACCTGTTCCGCATGGTCGCTGAAATTGCCGGGGTAAAGCCGCCGCGTATCAGTCTTCCGCAGGAAGTCATCTGGCCGGTTGCCGTTGCTTCGGAATGGTTGTCCCGCAGGTTCGGAATCGAGCCGCGTGTGACGCGGGAAATGCTAGCCATGTCGAAAAAGAAGATGTTCTTTTCTTCGGATAAGGCTGTCCGCGAACTCGGTTACCATCCGAGGCCGGCGCGTGAGGCGGTTAAAGACGCCATTGACTGGTTTCGTGATGTCGGGATGCTCTGAATAAGAGATAATGCCGGATGAGACGTCAGATGATGAGTTTTCTCGCCGCTCTTTCTGCGGCCATCTGGTTTTTTCTGATTTTCTTTCATGGCCGGTTCTGGCAGGCGGGACCAGTTCTGAGACGTAATAAGGCGGTGCATGCTTCGCCGCCGGTTGCTGTGGTTGTTCCTGCGCGGGACGAGGCCGGATCGATTGAGAGTTGCGCCGCATCCCTGCTGGCGCAGGATTATGCGGGTGCCTTTCGCGTCGTTCTTGTGGATGACGGAAGTGCGGACGGAACGGGTCATATGGCGCGGGCGTTGCCTGATCCATGTGGCCGGCTGACGGTCATTGACGGAAAGCCTCGTCCGTCGGGCTGGAGCGGAAAGCTCTGGGCCGTGCAGCAGGGGATTGCGCGAGTCCGCGAGGAAGACCCCGGGGACGAGGGTTATTTTCTGCTGACGGATGCCGATATCGAGCATGACGTGGCTCATATTTCCACGCTTGTCGGGAAAGCGGAGCGGGACGGACTCGATATTGTCTCAGAGATGGTCGAGCTGAACTGTGTCAGCGCGGCTGAGAAGGCTCTGGTGCCGGCATTCGTGTTTTTCTTCGCTCTTCTTTATCCTTTCGCACGGGTCAATGATCCGCGCAGCCGGACTGCCGGAGCGGCTGGCGGAACGATATTGATCCGTCGCGCCGCGCTGGCCCGGATTGGCGGTATCGAGGTGCTGAAAGGCGCTCTGATCGATGACTGCGCTCTGGCGGCGCACGTCAAGCGATCCGGAGGGCGGATCTATCTTGGCCACTCATGTCTGGCGCGTTCGGTTCGTCCCTATCCCAGGCCGTCGGATATCTGGAGGATGATCGCCCGCACGGCGTATGTTCAGCTCCATTATTCTCCTCTGCTGCTGCTGGGCACGGTCATGGGGATGGCACTGATATGGATCGCGCCGGTTCTTTTTGCGGTTTTCGCCAGAGGGTTGCCGCGCATGCTTGGTCTGCTCGCATGGCTGGTTTCGATGATGTCCTATGTTCCCACTCTCCGGCGGTTCCGGATGTCGCCGCTCCGGGCCGTGCTGCTGCCTGCCATAGCCGTTTTCTATACGGCTGCGACGATCAGTTCCGCCGCTGATCATCACAGGGGGCGAGGCGTGCAGTGGAAGAACAGGGCTTATACCGGGGCCGGTCATGACTGACGGGATGCCATGCTGTCGCAATGCCGATCTGTGCCGGTCGTGCCGCAACGGTGTAGGCATCTTTCTCCGGAGCGTGTAAAGCAGCGCGCCATGTTGTCGTATTCTCCTTCCGACGGGCCGAACGGGCCTGTTTCCGGCGCAGCCGCCACGCGGGCTGGCGGTGCTGCCGGGACTGACCCGTGGCGGGCGCCGGATGTGTCTTCCGGGAAGAGGGAGGCGGATGAGAATTTTCCGGTCGGGTCGCTGCTGTTCAGGCGGGGTCTGAGGGCGCATATTCACGCCTATTACGATTTCGCCCGGTTCAGCGATGATGTTGCTGACAGCGAGATTCTGACGCCGGATGAAAAAATAGCGCGGCTCGACGCCATGGAGGCGATCCTTCTGGGGCAGGCCGATGCGCCGGACCGGCAGGACGCTCTCTCTGCCTCGCGGCTGAGGATCAGCCTGCTGCGCACCGGGCTTCCTTTTTCTGTCGCGACGGATCTTCTGGTGGCGTTTCGTGAGGATGCCGTCAGATCGCGCTATGAGACGCAGGCTGATCTCGATCGCTACTGCCGTTACTCAGCCAACCCGGTGGGCCGCTTTCTTCTGAGTCTGCACGGAGAGAGCGAGGCGACGTTTCCGGCGTCGGATGCGCTCTGCACATCTTTGCAGATTTTAAATCATTTGCAGGATTGCAGGGGCGATCTGCAGCGTCTGGACAGATGTTACGTGCCGCTTGATCTGCTTGCCCGTCAGGGGCTTGGAGCGGATGCGCTGCTGGGTTCGCGTACGACGCCAGGGCTGCGGACGGTGTTTGATATCATGCTCGATGAAGTGGACCGGCTGAATGCCCATTCGAAGGCGCTTGTGCGGAGAGTTCAGGTGCCACGGATGCGGATGTATTGCGGGGCTGTGATCCGGCTTGCTCATCTGCTGGCGGCGCGTCTGCGGACCGGTGATCCGCTTGCGGAGCGCGTCGCGCTGTCGAAAGCGGATTTCGGCCTTGCGGCTGTGTCTGCTTTCCGGGCGTGGAAAACGTGAGGCAATGACCTTTGTGAGGCCGGGTCCGGTACGGTCCGCGCGGGAGAGAATTTCATGACTGACACGAACAGCACGCATGATGAGCCGACGCCGCTTGGCTGCGATCCGGCTGATCTTGCCCGCGTCGAGGCGATTGTGCGCCAGTCCGGAACGTCGTTCGCTGCGGGTATGCGTATTTTGCCGCCGTATCGTCGTTACGGGATGTACGCCATTTATGCGTTCTGCCGGATCGTCGATGATATTGCTGACGGCGACACTCCCTCTGCTCTGAACGGTACGGAGCAGATGGAGGAGCGGATCGCCCGGCTGCAGGCGTGGCATGAGCGGATTGCCCGTCTGTATAACGATGAGACGTGCGATGCCCTGGACCGGGTTCTTCACGCGGCGATTCGTTTTTTCGCGCTGAAGCAGGCCGATTTCGACGCGGTTATTGACGGGATGACGATGGATGCCGGCAGCCCGATGGTGGCGCCGGATGAGGAGACGCTCGATCTCTACTGTGACCGGGTGGCTTCGGCGGTGGGGCGCCTGTCCGTGCATGTTTTCGGAGACAGCTCCGGCCATGCTGAGCGTGTGGCGTATCATCTCGGACGGGCGTTGCAACTGACCAATATTCTGCGCGACGTTGCGGTCGACGCCCGGCTTGGCCGGCTTTATCTGCCTCGGGATCTTCTCGCGCGGTTTGACGTGCCGGCGGATCCGCAGCGTGTGCTGACGGCGCCGGGTCTTGCCGGGGTGATGCGCATTATAGCCGCGAGAGCGCATGATCACTTTCGGAATGCGTTCGCTGCGATGAAAAAATGTGACCGGAAGGCGATGGTGCCGGCCCGCATGATGGGTGGGAGTTATCTCGCCATTCTGAATGCTCTGGAGCGACGCGGCTGGGATCATGTTCTGACGCCATCTCCGGTCTCGAAGCTTCGCAAGGCAGTCGGGGTTCTTCAGGCGTTTGCGGCCTGATCGCCGTGACGGGGCGTGTTCATATTATTGGTGGCGGGCTGGCTGGTCTGTCTGCTGCCGTTGAGGTGGCGGGAAGTGGCCGGCATGTGATCGTGCATGAGGCCGGGCCGGTATGCGGTGGCCGCGCGCGTTCCTATGAGGACAGGAAGCTTGGTTGCCGGATCGACAACGGCAATCATTTGCTGCTCACGGCAAATCAGTCCGTTTTTCGTTATCTCGGTCTGATTGGTGCGCTGGATACGATGACCGGCCCGAACCGGCCGGTGTTCCCCTTTGTCGATCTGGCCGAGGGTGGGCGCTGGACGCTTGATCTCTCGGCCGGGCGCATTCCGTTCTGGGTTCTGAGTCCCCGCAGGCGCGTTCCGGGGATGCGGCTTGGCGAACTGGTCAGTCTGAAGCGGCTGATGGAAGCCGGTCCGGACCAGGTCGTTTCGGACTGTCTGCTGCCCGGCCCGTTCGCCCGCCGGCTGCTCGATCCGTTTTCCATAGCGGCGCTGAACACGCCGAGCGACGAGGCAAGCGCCGCGCTGCTCGGACACGTTATCCGGGAATCGCTGGCGAAGGGCGGGCGCGCCTGTCTGCCGCAGTTTCCGAAAACCGGTCTTTCCGAAAGTCTCGTTGATCCGGCGCTGGCCCATCTTTCCGTGCTTAAATGCGAGGTTCGTACGGGGCGGCGTGTTGCGTCTATCGAGACGTCCGGAGGCCGGGTGTCGCGTCTGTGTTTTCCGGATGAGACCATCGATGTCGATGAACGGGACACCGTGATTCTCGCGGTGACGGCGCCGGTCGCTGCGTCTCTGCTGCAACAGGCCATTCCTGATTTTCGCGCTCCTGATGCGTTTGAAAGTATTCTGAACGCTCATTTTCGTCTGGAGAAGCGGCCGAGGGCTCTGGGTTCATTTGGTGAAGCGCGGTTTATGGGTGTGATCGGCGCGACGACTGAGTGGATTTTCCTCAGAGGTGATGTGGTTTCTGTGACAGTCAGCGCCGCGAACCGGTATGCGGAGCAGGATCCGGACCAGTTGCTGGCGTGTATCTGGGAGGAAGTCAGGCGGGCGCTTGATACGATGCTGGATGCGCCGCTCCCTGGAGAGCCAGCCGCGCAGCGTCTGGTGTGGGAGAAGCGGGCGACCTTCGCGGCGACTCCCGAGCAGTTACGCCGGCGTCCCGGCGCCCGGACGCCGCTTGCGAATCTTGCGCTGGCCGGTGACTGGACGGCGACTGGTCTGCCGGCGACGATTGATGGCGCTGTACAGTCGGGCGTTGAAGCTGTGCGTACTCTGGGGCTGCGCTGAAGACTGCTGCTTGGTGATGAGCGTGCTGGCGGCGCAGGTTTCGGTCCTTTGCCAGTGTCGTCCTTGTCGGCGTTGTTCCTGCGCTGTCTCCGGTGGCGGCGTGGCTGTGTATCTGCGGCAAATTTGTGCTGAATCCGCTGCTTACGCCTTTGTTTTCCGCCGCCTGGCGTGATCCGGTGCAAGGCAATATACGTGAAGTAAGTTTTGTTTTCTGAAGAGCGGGTGATGACGGCGGACTGTGAAAAACAGGAAATGGGTTTCCTTGTGGGTCTCAGGGCTGAGGCCGAATTGTTGCGGAAGTTCTGGCCCGACTCTCCGATCGCGGTCAGCGGCGCTACCCGGGAAGGGGCTGAGCGGGGGGCGGGCCGCCTGATTGCCTGTGGCGTCCGGAATCTGGTGTCCTTTGGACTTGCTGCCGGCCTGGACCCGGCTCTGAAACCGGGGGACATTGTTATTCCGGATGTCGTCATGGTGGAGAAGACGCTCTGCCCCTGCGATCCTGCATTGCGGCGCCGGCTCGGTGCGACGCCTGGCGAGGTCATTGCCGGGGCTCTTCTTCACAGTGATTCAGTTGTCCTGGACGCTGAGGCCAAACAGCTTCTGGCGTATGAAAGCGGTTGCTGCGCGCTGGATATGGAAAGCGGTTTTGTGGCCCAGGCGGCCCGGCAGCATGGCAGATCCTTTGCGGTTCTGCGTGCCATCTGTGATCCGGGTTCACGCACGCTGCCGGCTGCGGCCGGTATTGCCCTGTCTCCTGATGGCGGCGTGAAAACCGGATTGCTGTTGCGATCATTACTTCGGGACCCTGGTCAGATTGGTGGTCTGATCGGTCTGGGTATTGATGCTTTTAAAGCGCGTCGCGCTATGAACCGGTTCCTGGAAGCTCATTGTCGATTCTGAATGGCAATGTAAATTTTCCTGACGGCACCGTATCCCGATTGATGTAACTCTCTGATATGTTTTTGATTTCTGAATGGAGAAATGAAATATTGAGGTAGATAAAAGATATCGGGAAGGTGTTCCGGGGTGGGTTACCTGCTGTTTTAATGTCTGATTAAAGTGTTTTTCTATGCGGATAATGTGTGCCGGACAGACAGTTCATTCATGGACTGCATGTGCTGAGCCAGACCCGGGACAGGGAAGATTTTTTTAAGATATTCCTGGGAGGCATCAAAACATAATGCCGGGGGCTTATGGTGAACTGTCCGCTCCTGGCGGAAAGCCGTACATAACAGGATGAGGCAGAGATTATCTGATGTGCTGCCGGTGATGAGGATCTGAATGAGCGCTTCACAGTTAACCGGACGGCGTCTGACCCGGTTCGTGGGTTATTTCGACAGTATTGAAGGGTCTCAGCTGAAAGGATGGGCGTGTAATCTTGCGTTGCCGCGTGAGCCCGTCAGGCTTCATGTTCTGGTCGATGAACAGGAGGTTGGTGTCGCTGTCTGCGATCTGCCGCGTGCTGATGTTCAGGCCACTCTGGGGATCATGACCGCCCGGCTTGGGTTTGTGTTCGATATTCCGAAGGCTTTTATTGATGGAAAAGAGCACCGGATCGGTCTGCGTTTTCCTGATCGGTCCATAGTCCCGTCTCTGGCGCAGCAGGACGGATCGCTGCATGAGGAGGATATGGCGGTCGTTCTGACGCCTCGTTACGTTTATGAATCATTTTTTGACGGTATAAAAAACGGGGCGCTCTGCGGCTGGGTTCAGCGTGTGGACCCGGTCAGCGGCGCGAGAGACGGTAACTGTGAAATAGCGATCTTTATCGACGACGTGCCATTCGTTCAGGTTCATGCGAAACGGTTTCGTGGCGACGTTATGAAAGCGGCCGGCGGAGACCCTTACTGCGGCTTTCAGGTTTCGCTTCCGCAGGTGCTCAGCAGCTATGGAGCCCGTACGATACGTGTTGTCATTGTTGACGCGGATATCGACGTTCAGGGCAGTCCGGTTACGACGGCGTTTGTGGGGCATGAGCTCGAAGGGCGTTTGCGGACTCTTGGTGACACGGTTGAGCATCTTTACAAAGAAATTGCTTCTCTGCGTGGAAAGATTGCCGACCTTTTGCCGTCGCAGAAATACGGGCTTGATAGCTACGACAGCTGGGCAAAGCGATATTTCCCGAATTTACGGGCGCGGATTGCGGAACGCCGGCGTGAGACGGGTGGCTTATCGCCGGAGACACAGCCTCTGGTGAGCGTTATCTGTCCTACTTACAAGCCGGATATTACGGATTTCATGGCTGCCGTTGATTCTGTGGCAGCCCAGACATGGACTAACTGGGAACTGATCGTCGTCGATGACGGTGGTAAATCTCTGGAGGTGGCTGCGCGCCTGGCTGAGTACAGCCGCAGAGATCCGCGGATAAGCCTGATCAGGCTCAGAAAAAATGCCGGTATCTCAGAGGCGACCAATGCCGGCATTAAGGCAGCCAGAGGCGAGTGGATTCTGTTTTTCGATCATGATGATCTTCTCGTCGATGTAGCCATTGAGGCTATGCTGCAGGGGGCACGCGATACCGACGCGCTGGTCATCTATTCTGATGAGGATAAAATAGATCCATCCGGGTATCTGCAGGAACCTCATTTTAAGCCGGATTTTGATTACCGTTATTTGCTTGGATGTAATTATATCTGTCATCTGACCATGGTGCGGTCGGATGTTGTCCGCCTCGCCGGTGATCTGAGAGCGCAGTATGACGGGGCGCAGGATCATGATTTCCTGTTGCGGCTTACTGAAATTGTGCCACGCGAGCGTTTTCTGCATATTCCTGAAGTGCTTTATCACTGGCGGAAGACGGCGAATTCAACGGCGACGACGCTGGCCAATAAGGAATACGCGACGGATGCGGGTGTCCGGTGTGTCTCCGATCATCTGAAGCGCGTGGGGTATAACGCCACTGTTTCTGCGATAAATGGTGTCACGCTATATAATGTTCAGTGGTCTCTTCCACGCTCTCCTCATGTTTCGATTATTATTCCCTTTAAAGATCAGGTGAAAACAACAAAGGAATGTGTATCCCGTCTGCTCTCGAAAACCGGATATGAATCATTTGATATTGTTCTTGTTGATAACTGGTCGACCGAAGAAGAGACACAGGCGTTTTGCCGGGATATCAGCCGGGACCCGCGTGTGCGGGTTCTCAGTGTCAAAGAACAGTTTAATTATTCTCGCCTGAATAATCTGGCTACGGTCGATAACGAAGCTGAATTTTTTGTCTTTATGAACAACGATCTGTTTGTTCAGGATGAAAACTGGCTTGAAATCGCTGTGGCGGAAGCGCTTTCGGCTGATGATATCGGGGCTGTGGGCGGTAAGTTTCTTTATCCCAGCGGTCGGGTGCAGCACGCGGGGGTGGTTGTTCATCCCGATACGATTGCCACCCACGTCCATCACGGTCTTTCCGCTGACGAATATGGCTATATGGGGCGGGCTCTGGTCAGTCATGAGGTGACGGCCGTGACGGCCGCGGCCATGCTGGTGAGAGCGGAAGCCTTTCGGGAAGTTGGCGGATTTGACGAGGTGAACCTCAAAGTCGCCTATAATGACGTGGATCTCTGTCTGAAACTTCGTGAAGCGGGATGGCGTATTATCCAGTGCAACAATTTCCGGGCGGTGCATTACGAGAGTTTTTCGCGGGGGAGTGATGAAACTCCTGCGAAGAAAGAGCGGCTTTATGCGGAGTCTCAGTATATGCGTGACCGATGGGCGGAATCCCGTCTGTATCGGCATGATCCGGCATATTCACGTTATTTCTCTATTGATCAGAATTATTACGATCTGGCGGACCCGGACTGAATTTTCCGGACGATGTGATCGGGATCATATCGTCCGTCCCCTGATGCCGCTAACCTCATCTGAATGCCGGTGTCGTCACTTAAGTGTTGCTTGAGGTGAAGGGGCCTGTCGGGTAGGGGTCTGGCTTCCTGTCCGGCAGTGTGTGCTTCGCCGTATGTGGTGTCGCGGCATGTTGCGGGGCGGTCGGGGCAGTGCCGGAGGCACGTAGTATCGGGGGAGCGTCCATGGCAGGTGTCATTCTGACGCTGAACAGCGGCTCATCGAGTCTGAAATTTGCTCTGTATCAGCCACGTGACCAGGTCCGGCCTGAGCAGGGTGACTGCATCCTGCACGGCGCCATAGAGAGTTGCGAAGAAGGGGCACGATTCTCGGCGGTTGATAAGACGGGTAAAGTTCTTGTCGATCAGTCGCTTCTGCCACGGACGAACGACGATGAGCATCCTCCGCACGGTGTCCGGATTGATGCGATCATGCCCTGCCTTGAGTGGATCGAAGGTCATCTCGGCGATGCACAGCTGAGTGCTGTCGGGCATCGCATTTTGCATGGGGGTTCCCGCTATCTGGGGCCGACACGACTGTCTCAGCAGGTTCTTGCGGACCTCGCGGATTTAATTCCTTTCGGGCCATTGCATCAGCCAGCCTGTCTGGCTCCGGCTTCGGTTCTGGCAAAGACGCGACCTGACCTTCCGCAGATTGCATGTTTTGACACCGCGTTCCATCAGTCGATGCCCGATGTTGCAAAGCGCCTTCCACTGCCGCGTCGCTACGATGACGCGGGGATCAGGCGGTACGGTTTTCATGGTCTGTCTTATGCCTATATTGCAGGGCGCCTGTCTGAGATTGCGCCTGACATTGCGAACGGGCGGGTGATTGTGGCGCATCTTGGCAATGGCGCCAGTCTTTGCGCTTTGCGGAATGGGGCCAGTGTGGAAACCACCATGAGTCTTACCGCGCTGGATGGTCTGGTTATGGGCACACGCAGCGGAGCCGTTGATCCGGGTGCGGTCATATATCTGGCACAGGCGGAGCGGCGCTCGCCCGATGAGATCGTGGATATTCTCTATCGGCAGTCAGGTCTGCTGGGTGTTTCAGGTGTTTCGTCTGATATGCGCGAATTGCGGGAGGCCGCTTCCGTGAATTCTGTCCGGCAGGCGCTTGAATTATTTACGTACCGTGTCGTTCAGCAGATCGGGGCGCTGACGGCTGTTCTGGGGGGGCTGGATGGTCTCGTCTTCACGGCGGGGATTGGTGAACATGACGCTGTGTTACGACGCGATATCTGCGCCGCGCTCGGATGGCTTGGCGTCGTTCTGGATGAGGAGCGTAATGCGCGGGCGTTATCCGTTATCAGCGCGGATGACAGCAGAGTGAGAGTATTTGCAGAGCCGACAAATGAAAATCTGATGATCTGCAGAGCAGTCTGCAGTTGTCTCGGCCATTCTGGTCAGTCGCATACGGACGGCGATTTATCTACTGATATCGGGAGTAAATGATAATGTCCCAGCAACAGGGAATCGTCACATCCGGTCATAAAAATATCCTGTCTGAACAGGATCTGGCTCTTTTTGACCGCTGGTGGCGCGCCGCAAATTATTTGTCTGTGGGGCAGATTTATCTTCTTTCCAACCCTCTGCTTCGTGAACCTCTGAAACTCGAACATACGAAACCGCGTCTTCTGGGGCACTGGGGCACGACGCCTGGTATTAATTTTATCTGGCTGCATCTGAATCGTTTAATAAAGAAATCTGATCAGGATATATTGTTTATTGCGGGTCCGGGGCATGGCGCGCCGGGTGTGGTTGCAAGCACCTGGCTGGAAGGGACCTATTCCGAATATTTTCCTGATATAACACAGGATGAAACAGGGATTTGCCGCCTGTTCAAGCAGTTTTCTTTTCCTGGCGGTATTCCCAGCCATGCTGCCGCGACCACGCCGGGTTCCATCCATGAGGGCGGCGAGCTGGGTTATTCGCTCTCACATGCCTATGGCGCTGCTTTCGATAATCCGGATCTGATTGTGGCCTGTGTCATTGGTGACGGAGAGGCGGAGACCGGTCCGCTGGCAACTTCGTGGCATTCTAACAAGTTTCTTGATCCGGTTCGTGACGGGGCTGTTCTTCCGATCCTTCACCTGAACGGCTACAAGATCGCCAATCCCACCGTGCTGGCCAGAATTCCGCATGATGAACTTGAGGCGCTTCTGCGGGGGTACGGTCATGTGCCCATTTTCGTGGAAGGTGATGATCCTGTTCTCGTCCATCAGGCGATGGCCGCGGCGATGGACGAAGCGTTCAGATTAATCCGGTCCATTCAGAATGAGGCGCGGTCGGGCGGTATGGCGGGCGCTATGCCGGTCTGGCCAGTGATCGTGATGAAAACACCCAAAGGCTGGACGGGTCCTAAAACTGTCGACGGGCTCAGGACTGAGGGATACTGGCGGTCGCATCAGGTGCCGGTGTCTGATCTTGCGAAAGGAGATCATCTCGCAATTCTTGAGCGCTGGATGCGATCTTACCGGCCGGAGGAGCTGTTTGACGAAGCGGGGCGTCCGCATTCTGACATCCTGGCGCTCGCGCCGGCTGGTCGTAAGCGTATGAGTGCTTCGGCCCATGCGAATGGCGGTCTGCTGAGGCGGCCGTTACGTTTGCCGGATTTTTCGCAATATGGACTGGATGTCTCTGCGCCCGGACAGCTGGTCGGTGAATCGACCCGTGTTCTGGCTGTCTGGCTCCGGGATGTCATGAAGGCCAATCTTGATCAGGCGAATTTCAGAGTTCTTTCTCCGGACGAAAACAATTCAAATCGCCTTAATGCTGTGCTGGATGCGACGAACCGGGCCTGGGAGGCGACGCGTTACGATTATGACGACCATCTTGCCCCGGACGGGCGGGTGATGGAGATTCTCAGTGAGCACACCTGTCAGGGCTGGCTTGAAGGTTATCTTCTGACCGGGCGGCATGGGCTGTTTTCATGCTATGAAGCCTTTGTTCACATCGTTGACTCCATGGTCAATCAACATGCGAAATGGCTGAAAACTTCGAAGGATGTTCCCTGGCGGCAGCCGATTTCATCACTTAATTACCTGATTACGTCGCATGTGTGGCGACAGGATCATAACGGGTTCAGCCATCAGGATCCTGGTTTTCTGGATCACGTGGCAAACAAAAAAGGCGAGATTTCCAGAATTTATCTGCCGCCGGATGCCAACACACTGCTTTGCACGGCAGACGCATGTCTGCGTGCCCGTGACACGCTGAACGTGATTGTTGCGGGAAAGCAGCCGGAACTGCAGTGGCTCGATATGGAATCCGCTATTGCGCATTGCAGTAAAGGTCTGGGGATCTGGGACTGGGCCAGTAATGACAAAGGGGAAATACCGGACGCTGTTGTTGCGTGCGCCGGTGATGTGCCGACGCTGGAGGCTCTCGCCGCTGTTAAGCTGCTGCGTGAACATATCCCGGATGTGAAGCTGAGATTTGTCAATGTTGTCGATCTGATGAAGCTGCAGTTGCCGGAACAGCATCCTCACGGATTGCCGGATGATATTTTTGATGCGTTATTTACGACTGATCGGCCGGTGATCTTTGCCTTTCATGGATATCCGTCTCTGGTGCATCGCCTTATTTACAAACGTTCCAATGCGGTGAATTTTCATGTTCATGGATATCAGGACGAGGGCACAACGACGACGCCATTCGACATGACCGTTCTCAATGAACTTGATCGTTTTCATCTGGTTATGAATATTGTCCGGCGGGTGCCTCGCCTGGCGGTTCATGCTGCATATGTTCAGGATGCCGTCAGCGATAAGCTCGTTGCCCACAAGCGATATATCCATATGTACGGCGAAGATATGCCGGAGATTCGTGACTGGACGTGGTCCTGAATCGTTATCCGGTAACCGGTTTTGTCTGTCTGGGCGAGAGCCGGATTGTTCAGGCTTTTCGGGGTAGCGTTTTGTCGAACCGGGTTGGTGAGAACCGTAGCGGGTGATTCTGATTTATCACTGAGTGCGGGTCTGGAGGCTGGCACGGACAGCGGTTTTTGGGACGGTTTCCTGGAAGCTGTTTCAAAAGCCGTATATGTATAAAAATTCTTATAAAAACTGATGATGTTGTGATTTTTTGAGTTCTGATCACCTGCCTACTTCAGCCGGGATCAAAGGCTACTTATTGATAAACCTTTGATAAAAAACAATAAAAGTTTTTGGGTGCCGCCTTTTTTCAAAAAGGCGGTGTCTTCTGAATCTTTTTGAAAAAAGCTTCGCCAAAACTTCTTTTATAATTAAGCGGAGGTTTTACAGGCAGACTGTTTGAAACAGTCTTTTAGTGTCGATCAGAGGCCAGGATGAGCTTTCGAAAGCGTGTCGCCTGTGAAAGAGCGTTCGACGACCTGCCACCAGGGAGGGGGCAGGAAGTCTTATTTCGTCTGGCGCAGCGATCTGCAAATTGCTGCGCCAGATATTACTCCACCGCCGCCAGAACCTCCAGCAGTGCATCCACATCCTCGGCTCGTGTGTCATAGCCTGTGACCAGCCGGATCAGCGTGCCGTCCACACCCGGCGGCGTTACCCAGCGGTAAAACCCGAACCCCGCCGCCTCCAGCGCCTCCAGCAGCAGCTCCGGCAGCACGACGAACACCTCATTGCTTTCCGTGTCGAAGGGCATCACGGCTCCCGGCTGACGCAGCAGGCCCCGTGCCAGCCGCGCCGCCATCTCATTGGCGATGCGTCCATTGCGCAGCCACAGATCGTCCCCGAGCCAGGCCAGCAACTGCACACTGAGAAACCGCTGCTTCGACCAGATGTGGCCCGCACGCTTGCGTCGGCGATCCATCTCTTCCGCCCGCGCCAGATCGAACACAACCATCATCTCCGCCGCCATCGCGCCGCTTTTCGTCGCACCCAGAGACAGAATATCCACCCCTGAACGCCACGTGATCTCCGCCGGCGAGCAGTCCAGAAACGCCAGCGCATTCACCAGCCGCGCCCCGTCCATATGCACGCCGAGCCCAGCGTCCCGCGCCATTCCTGTGATCTCGCGGAGATGTCCCGGCCGGTAGACCGTGCCCCATTCCGTCGCCTGAGTGACGCTCAGCGCCGACACCTTGCTGGAGTGAGACCCTTCCGAGGCTGCCTTTTCCAGCGCGCGCTTCAGCAGATCCGGACTGATCCGCCCATCCCCGGATGGCAGACCGAGCAGCTTCGCTCCATGAGTGAAAAACTCCGGCGCACCGCATTCCTCATTATTGATATGCGCGCTCTCATCACACAGCACCGCTCCCCAGGGCGGACACAGCGCCGACAGCGCAAGACTGTTGCAGGCCGTTCCCGTAGAGACCGGAAACACCCGTGCTTCTGTTTCGAAAATCTCGCAAACCCGGCGTTCCAGCTTCTCCGTCCACGGATCGCCGCCATAGGAGGATGCAGACCCCGTGCTGGCCGCGTTCAGAGCCGCCAGAATCTCCGGACAAACAGGCGAAACATTGTCGCTGGCGAAGTTCCTGCGTATGTGTGCCGCAGTATCCCCCCCGGAAGCCGACGTGTCACCGGATGGCTGCTCGACAGTGTTCTGGTTCATGTTGCCTTCCTGCCTCTTCGTCGCAAACACAGTTACTCTAGCATCCGAGCAGAAACCCGCCCATGCCAGAACAGACCGCTCCCGAAACCACGGCCGTAACCCCTTCCGAAAGAGGACGCCGGATTGACGGCAAAGCCTTCGCCGCCGGTCTGAGAAAACAGATCGCCGCGGATGTCGTTTCGTTCCACGAAAAACACGGCATCACCCCCGGCCTCGCCGTCGTGCTGGTCGGTAATGATCCCGCCAGCGAAGTCTACGTCCGCAACAAGGCGCTGGAAACACACAGAGTCGGCATGCGCTCCTTCATGCACATGCTGCCGGAAACGACGAAGGAAGCCGAACTCCTCCAGCTTGTCGCCCGTCTGAACGCCGATCCCGAAATCCACGGCATCCTCGTCCAGCTTCCCCTTCCGAAAGGCATTGATGCCCGCCGGATCACCAATGCCATCGACCCGAAAAAGGATGTCGACGGTCTCGGGGAGGTCAATGCCGGCCGCCTGAGCCTTGGTCTTCCTGGCCTGGTTCCCTGCACGCCGCTCGGTTGCCTGATGCTGCTGAAATCGGAACTCGGAGATCTGCGCAGCCTCAATGCCGTCGTTGTCGGGGCCTCCAACCTTGTCGGGAAACCCATGGCCCTGCTGCTGCTGAACGAGGGCTGCACCGTGTCTGTGGCGCATATTGACACCGTCAACCCACAGGCTCTGACCCGCACCGCCGATATTCTCGTCGTCGCCACCGGCGTCAGTGGCCTGGTTCGCCGGGACTGGGTCAAACCCGGCGCCACCGTCATCGATGTCGGCATCACCCGCGTTCCGACCAGCAACGGCAAAACGAAGCTTGTTGGTGATGTTGCTTTCGACGAAGTGGCTCCCATTGCCGGGCGTATCACGCCTGTCCCTGGTGGCGTTGGTCCCATGACCATTGCCTGTCTGTTGCAGAATACGCTGACGGCGGCGCGTCTCAGCCTGGAGGGCAATGCGGGCTGACGCGGCCGTTGTCTGACGCTCCTGTTTAACTGGCGCGGTTATGTGTTTTGCCGCACGGGCGACGGGCAGGGCTCTGGCCCGTAATTAACAGACCGGGGTCAGAGTGATCGTGTCCCTTTGCAGGTCACGGGGCAGCACCCTGGTACTCTGCCTTCTGGAATCCGCGTCTCCTGTTCCTATATGCAAAAGATCGAAATCAGGATGGGAGGCACGTCATGAAGATCGGAATCGTAGGCGCCGGACAGATCGGCAGCACACTGACGCGGCGTTTCACCGCAACCGGACATCAGGTCAGGGTCGCCAATTCACGCGGTCCGCAGACCCTCACAGAGCTGGCAAAAGAAACCGGTGCTCAGGCCGTTACTGCACAGGATGCGGTCAGGGATGTTGATCTGATCGTGATCACCATTCCGGAAAGCAAAATTCCTGCTCTCGGCAAAACCCTGCTCCAGTCTGTGCCGAAAAACGTCGTGGTCGTCGATACCGGCAATTATTACCCGCGTGAGCGCGATGGCCGGATCGCTGCTATTGAAAGCGGCACGCCGGAGAGCGTCTGGGTTTCCGAACATCTTGGCCGCCCTGTCATCAAGGCGTTCAACAACATCTATGCAAAGCATCTGCTCGAAAACGGCAAGCCGGCCGGCACGCCCGGCCGTATTGCGCTGCCTGTTTCAGGCGATGATGCCGCGGCGAAACAGACGGTCATGACGCTTATTAATGAGATCGGTTTTGACACCGTGGACGACGGGCCACTTGCTGAATCCTGGCGTCAGCAGCCTGGCACCCCGGTCTATTGCGCCGATCTCGATGTGGCCGGTGTTCGCAAGGCGCTGAGCGAGGCCAGCCCGAAACGCACCCCGCAATGGACCGCGACTGATAACAGTCCCGGCGATTTTAACGCACCGCGCTGATTCTGGCGGGAGAGGAAATCCGGGCGCTGCCCGGACCTGGCAGGGGCCGCAGGCCCCTGTATCCTGAGTTTATCAGAGGCTGCTTTAAAAGCCTGCCCACGAAACCTCATGTAAATTATAAAGAAGTTTTTGGTGAAGCTTTTTTCAAAAAGCTTCAGAAGATGCCGCCTTTTTGGAAAAAGATGGCATCCAGAAACTTTTATTGTTTTTTTAAATCTTTTTGCGGGGTGCTTTTTGAGGCTGGCTGAAGCGAACAGATGAACGGGATGAAAAAACATAACATCATCCGGTTGGTATGAAAGTTTTTATCCCTGCGAACTTCTGAAACAGCCTTTTAAATAAAATGGTTTCCAGAGGCCGGTGGCCTTTGGCAGGTGCAGGGGAGAGCCCTGTTATCTTTCACCCGATAAATGCCGCAACGGCCTTGTTCACCTCAGACGACTTCTCAAGCTGAGGCATGTGTCCGGTCGCCGGATAACGCGTGACCGTCACGGAAGCAGGCAGGCCGTCAGCGCCGGAGACGGAGAGAATCTCGTCATCCTCACCCCACAGAACCTGAACCGGTCCCTTATACGCCTCCAGAACCGGCCGCAGCGGGAATACCTGCTTTCCGTCGTGGAAACAGGTTTCCGCTATGGTTTTCAGCCCTTTTACAACGCCGTCCAGACGTTTGAAGCGGATGATGTTCTCCACCATGGCCCGTGTAACCAGCGATTTGTCATGGACGAGATACTGAACCACGGGCTCCAGCGTCTTCCTGCGATCCGCCTCGATATATCCATCAATAAACGCCATATTGATGTCTGTCCCGAGCCCCGCCGGTGCAATAAGCGTCAGAGACGCCACCGCGTCGCCCTTTGCTTTTGCCAGTTCCAGCGCAATTGCTCCGCCGAGCGAATGGCCGATGACATGCGCCCGGTCGACTTCCAGCCCGCTCATCAGTTTCCCGATTGTCTCTGCAAATGTTACAGGACTCCCGTCTCCGACTTCCTTGGTTGACTCGCCGTGTCCAGGCAGATCGAAGGCGATCACCCGATGCTTTTCCGCCAGAGCCGGCTGGTTCAGCATCCAGTTCGTCAGATCGCCACCAAATCCGTGAATCAGCAGCACAGGGATGCCGCCATGATCCGAGCCTGATTCCTGCACGGAAATCTTCAGATTGCCGACTTCGACGACCTTACGCTGCGGCTCGGCCTCTCCGGCCGCGCTGTCCTCGCCGCTGGAAAACTCCTCGTTAAACTTCGCGATAAAAGCGTCGATCTCCGCATCCGGCACCGATTCATCCGCCAGAATACCGATCAGGGCGCCAACCGGCAGCATGTCACCTTCGGCTGCGACCTGTCGCCGCAGAATCCCTTCCGCCGGACTCTCATAGCCGTTCGTGATCTTGCTTGTTTCAATATCGGCAATTTCCTGACCGGCTTTCACCGTTCCGCCAGGTCTGACGCTCCAGCCTGCCAGCTTGCCTTCCGTCATCGCCAGACCAAATTTCGGCATCGTGACCGGTGTAATCGTGCCGCTCATTGTTCAGGCCTCCGCTTTTGCTTTGTAAGATGCGACAGACCGGACTGCCGCCTCGATCTTTTCCGTGCTCGGCACATAAAGACTCTCAAGGGCCGTTGCGAACGGCACCGGCGTGTGCGGCGGACAGACCCGCCGGATCGGCGCTTTCAGTGCGTCGAACGCTTCTTCGGCGACAAGAGCCGCGACATCGGTCGCCAGATTGCAGCGCGGGCTGGATTCATCCACGATCACCAGACGGCCCGTGTCAGTGACGCAATCGAGAATTGTTCCGGTATCCAGAGGCGATGTCGTGCGCGGATCGATCACCGTGCAGGAAATCCCGTCCTTCTCCAGCCGGTCTGCCGCCTCATTCGCGAATTTCACCATCCGGCCGAAGGCGACAATCGTTACATCGTCCCCCTCTCGTGTCAGGTTCGCTTCTCCGAACGGGATGGTGTACGGATCGTCAGGAACCTCTTCCTCGTCGTCATACATGACCTTGTTTTCAAGGAAGATTACCGGATCATCGTCCCGGATCGCCTCGATCAGCAGCCCTTTCGCCTCATAAGGCGAGGATGGCACGACCACTTTCAGACCGGGAATATGCGTGAACAGCGGATAAAGCGCCTGGCTGTGCTGTGCCGCCGCATTGAATCCCGCGCCGTACATCGCCCGGATCACCAGCGGCGTGCGCGCCTTGCCACCGAACATATAACGGAATTTCGCCGCCTGATTCATGATCTGATCGAGACAGCAGCCGACGAAATCGACGAACATCAGCTCGGCCACGGGGCGCAGTCCTGTTGCCGCTGCCCCTGCCGCCGCGCCGATATAGGAGGCCTCGGTGATCGGCGTGTCGAGAACACGGTCCTCGCCAAACTCCGTGAGCAGTCCTTTTGTTACACCGAGAACGCCGCCCCAGGCATCCTTTACTCCGGAGGTGCCGCCCCGGCCGCCGGCCACGTCCTCACCCATAAGGATGACGCGCGGGTCACGCCGCATTTCCTGGCGCAGGGCCTCGTTGATTGCCTGACGGAAGCTTTTCTTACTCATTCTCTTTGTCCCGTTACGGAATGGATGGTGTCAGTAGGAAACGTAAACATCTTTCAGAAGGTCATCTTCCACGGGCAGCGGCGCCACTTTCGCGGCCGCGACCGCCGCATCGACCTCATCCTTCACCGCGGCATCAAGATCATCGAGCGCGGAGGCTTCAAGAAGCCCGGCTTCTGTTACACGTTTCCGAAAATTCACGAGGCAGTCATGATCCGCCCGAAGTTCGGCGATTTCACCGTCGGCGCGATATGTCATCGCATCGCCCTCGAAATGGCCGTACCAGCGCGCCAGATGCACATGCACCATCGCGGGCCCGTTGCCGTTGCGGGCATGGGTGATCGCTTCTCCCGCGGTCTGATACACCGAAAAGAAGTCGTTTCCGTCACATTCGAAGTAAGGCATTCCGAAACCGGCCGCGCGGTCCTTCTGATTTCCTGCGCAGGCGTAGGACGAGGCGGTCGCCTCGCCATATCCGTTATCCTCGACCACGAAGACCGCCGGAAGATTCCAGACTGTCGCCAGATTCAGGCTTTCGAGCGTGCTGCCCTCGTTGGATGCGCCATCCCCGAAAAAAGCAACGGCGACCGCGCCATCTTTCAGAAGTTTGTGGGACAGGGCCGCACCGCAGATCAGCGGCGGACCGCCGCCGACGATGCCGTTCGCCCCGAGCATTCCCAGAGACAGATCGGCGATGTGCATCGAGCCGCCTTTTCCGCGACATACGCCTGTCTGACGGCCGTAGATTTCCGCCATCATGCCGTCCACGCCGACGCCTTTCGCAATACAGTGTCCGTGTCCGCGATGTGTGCTGGCAATCGTGTCAGTGTCGGTGAGGTGCGCGCAGACGCCGACACCGGATGCTTCCTCACCACAATAAAGATGCACGAATCCCGGAATTTCGCCTGTCGCGAATTCGACGTGCAGACGTTCCTCGAATTCCCGGATCGTCCGCATGGAGCGATAGGACCGAAGTAGAATATCTCGGGCAATTTGCATGGCGTTTCCCCTGCCTGATCGGCGGATGTTCTGTTATTGTCAGCGCCAACGGCGTTTCTGAACTGCCCGAACGAAACGGTGTTTGACGGGCGCGGGTAAGAGTGCTGATCATCAGGGTCACGCTGATGTGATACATCAGGGCGGCGAGTGTCGCGGTTCTGCGACACTTCTGATGCGGCGAGCCCGGAAACAGGGATGCCGGACCGGGTCTGAAAGACAAAATAATGAGCGAAGCGATCCTCATTCCGGATGAGCGGCTTGCGGCACTGCCATCTCTCGTCGCCGCGTCCTGGACGCGCTGCGCCACGGTTTACCGGCTTGATCCGGCTGTGCGGGCGTCGCCTGAGCTGCTCTGTCGCGCTGAACTGCGGCAGGCCTGCGGCCGCATGGGGCCTCTGATGAAAATCGCTGAGCCGGAGCTCGACCGGCTGCATGGAATCGTTTCCACGCTCGACTACACCGTGCTGATGTCCGACGCGGAGGGCGTGGTTCTGGTGCATCGGGGCGATCAGCCGCAGGAGAAGGGACACCGCCGCTGGCATCTCTGGCCGGGCGCGCGGTGGGCGGAGAGGGAAGCGGGCACGAATGGTATCGGCACCAGTCTGTTCGAAGGCCGGCCCGTCACGGTCCATATGGAACAGCACTGGCGGCTTGATCTGCGCTATCTCGCCTGCTCCGCCGTACCGTTTTATGGCCCTGACGGGCGGGTGGCCGGTGCGCTTGACGCAAGTTCAACCCATCCGGACCCGGACGGGCGGATCGCCGTCATGATGGAAGCCGTGCTGATCGATGCCGCCCGGCGCATCGAGCGCCGGAGCTTTCTCGAAGCGTTCCGGCGTCAGACCGTTGTTCTGTTAGGGGAAAGCAGCGAAGTGTCGCTGCCAATGGTCGCGCTCGACGAGGCACGTGTTGTTGTCGGCGCGACTTTTGCCGCGCGAACCCTGCTCGGACTGCATGAAAACAGTTCGGCCAGTGTCTGCTTCGATCTCGGAACCCGTGGCCGGGGTATTCCCGATTTTCATGAAGCGGAACGCACCGTTATAGAAGGAGCGCTGGCGATGTCAGGCGGCAAGATTGCTCCCGCCGCCCGTCTGCTGGGGATCAGCCGGTCCACGCTGCACCGGAAAATCCGCGGGATGCAGGAGAAGACCTGAAGCCATCGCCGGCAGACGACTCTCCGGCAGCTTTATCTGGCGGACCGGATCAGCTTCTCTTTCTGGTCCGTGGCTGCAGGATCACCAGGAACCGTAAGGCGAATAAGCCGGGTAGGACGGATACGGTGTCGCAACCGGATAAGGCGCCGGAGCCGCGTAGACTGGCGGGGCATAGGCTACCGGCGGAGTCGCCGTGTTTGCAATCGCCGCGCCGGCGAGGGCGCCCAGCGCGACGCCGCCAAGAACGCCGCCGACAACGGCGCCCGGTCCCCAGCCGGGACCGCGATGCCACCGCGCGCCAGGAGGCGGGCCGCCCCAGTGTGGACCGCCCCAGCGCGGACCATGCCAGCCGGGGCCGCCTCGCCGCATGTCGTAACCATGAGCGCCCGCCGTCGCGGGCAGAACGGCAGTTCCGGCGAGGACGCCGGCAAGGGCCGGAATCATCATGAGTGAACGGAATGATTTGCGCATGTCATCTCTCCCTGACCGGACAGGCTCCTTGGAGCGTCCCGGTCCAGAAGATCATCTGGCACCCGATTCGTGGCGAATTGCGGGCACGAAACGCCACAAACCGTCACAAAGCGGTCCGGAGTCCTGCCTCCGGGCCGGCCGTCAGAGTTCCGCTGCGGCTTTCTCAACCAGGGCCACGTGCTCGGCCGGTTTCACGTTACGCCAGATCGCTTTGATGCGTCCGTCCGCGCCGATCAGGAACGAACTGCGTTCCATGCCGAAATACGTGCGTCCGTACATGGATTTCTCAACCCAGGTGCCATACTGGTCGGCAAGCTCATGCTCCGGATCGCTGGCGAGCGGAAATTCCAGCCCGTATTTGTCGGCGAATTTGTCGATCTTCGGCACCGGATCGGGGCTTACGCCGATCACCGTCAGGTGCAGCTTTCCCAGAGCGGGCAGAGCTTCCTGAATGCCACAGGCCTGCGTCGTGCAGCCAGGCGTATCCGCCTTCGGATAAAAATACAGCAGGTAAGGTTTGCCCGCGAGATCCGCACTCGACACGGTTCTGCCCCGGCTTGCCTGCAGGGTGAAATCAGGGGCCTTATCGCCCACGGTAACAGGTTCGTTGCTCATGGCGTGAAGCCTGCCCGAGAGCGGTGCCACACGCAACGGCAATGCTTCGCCATACCGGAATTATGATGATCGTTCCTCTGCCTCACCCCTCTGTCTCCCCAGGTCCGGTGACCGGTCCGATCAGACGGGTGAAAATATCCCGCACGGTCAGGGCGAGGCTTTCCACCCGCGCCGTCAGTTCAGGAGGGCCGGAAACGGCCATGTTCCGGCACAGCAGTTCAAGCGTGGCGGGTGGAAGGTCGCGCATCGGGTCGGAGGGAAGGGAGGGACCCCAGAGCAGGCGCAGGAGACTCTGGAGACTGCGCCATGTCTCGTCCGCGTCGATCAGTATCCGCGCGTCTTCCCGGGACAGAACGCCGGCGCGGGAGAGGAGACGGAACGCGCGTGGGGTACACGGGGAACGGGCTGCCGCCGATCCGGCGACCAGTTGCAGCGCCTGGGCGATGAATTCCACTTCCATCAGGCCGCCTGCCCGACGTTTTATGTCCCACGGGCCGGACGGTGGCAGATCCCGTGCGAGACGGGACCGCATCGCTGCCGCCGCGGCCCGGATTTCATTCGCTGGCTGTGCAGCGGCTGTCCCGGTCAGGGCCTCATCGAGGTCATTGCGAAGTGTTGTCTTCAGGTTCTGTTTTGTGCCTGGTTCGCCGGCAGTCGCGACGATCCGCGCCCGTGTCAGCGCCATTCGCTCCCATGTCCAGGATGACCCGGCATGATACTGACGGAAAGCGGCGCGGGAGACGGCAACGGGTCCGGCCGCTCCGGACGGACGCAGCCGCATATCGACCTCATAAAGCGGTCCCTCGGCATCCGGGGCCGTCAGCGCCGCGATAAAGCTGTTGGCAAGACGAAGATAATATTGCGAGACCGACAGTTCACGGAAAGCCTGTCTCTCCATGTCCCTGAGTGGCGAACTGTGAGAGATGTCTTCCGGGTGATCGAAGATCAGCATCAGATCAAGATCGGAGCCGGTCATCATCTCGCGTGAGCCCGCCTTGCCGAGGGCCATCACGCTGATTCCTCCGCCCTCGACCCGGCCGTGACGGAGGCGATGGGCGCGAAACACCGCATCCAGAAGCGCGGTCATGACCGTGTCGGCAACCGCCGTTCTGGCGTGGGCCGCATCGTCTTCGCCGAGCCGCCCTTCCAGCCGGGCGACGGAGAGTCTGAACTCCTCGGCGCGGACGACGGGCCGAAGACGTGTGACCAGAATTTCGAGATCCGGTTTTTCGGCTGAAAGCAGCCGGATCTGCCCGGTCGCGGTGGTCAGCGCCGTGTCCTCGCCGTGCTGCGGTTCGAGCAGACCTTCCAGCGCGGACGGGGTATCGGCGAGATGATCCGCCAGAAACGGCGACGCATCGAAAATGGCGACGATCCGTGTGATCAGTATCGGATTGCGTTCCAGCAGGGACAGCAGCTGCACCCCGGCCCGCTGCCGGGACAGCAGTGTATCGAAGTGACGCACACATCCCAGCGGATCACGTCCGGCAATGAAGCTGCTCAGCAATGCTGGCAGCAACCCCCGCAGCAGAGCATGCGCCCGCCCGGACCGGAGCGCCCGCCGGGTGTTGCCCGCCCAGTGCGACATAATGCCTGCCGCCGCGTCGCAGTCCGCTTCCGGAAAGCCTGCCGCACCGAGGCGCGCCGGGAGATCGTCGGCCGTCAGGTCGAAATCCAGCTCTTCTCCCGCGCCCTCGTGAACCGGCGTCGTGAAATGCCGCTCGAAAATCCGTCGCGCCGCCCGCATCTGAGGCAGAAGATCCAGCGCCAGGTCGCCACCGCTCGCATAGCCGAGGAACACGGCCAGCGCCCCGAAAGTGGCCTCGGTTTCCGGCAGCCGATGTGTCTGCTGATCGGCCCGCATCTGCACCCGATGCTCGATCTCACGCAGCAGCCGGTAGGCCCTGGCCAGCGTTTCGGCTTCCTCGCGTGGCATATGCCCGGATCGTGTGAGGGTTCGCAGGGCTCCCAGCGTCGTCCGGTCGCGCAGATTCGGTGTCCGTCCGCCCCAGACCAGCTGCATGGCCTGCGCGACGAATTCGATCTCGCGGATACCGCCTTCGCCGAGTTTGATGTTGTGTCCGAGCAGCCATTTTATACTGGCCCCGGCGTCGGTCAGGCAGGAGTCCGGCAGTGTTGCAAGTCCGGTGCGGCCGGGTTTGCGGTGCAGGTCGATCTTCGCCTTCATGTCATGAATGTCGTCGATCAGGGCGAAGTCGAGATTGCGTCGCCATACGAACGGATGAATGGCGCGGAGAAAGTCACGACCGAGTGTGATGTTGCCCGCGACTGGCCGGGCCTTGGTCATCGCCGCGCGTTCCCATGTCTGGCCCAGGCTTTCATAATAGGAAATGGCGGCTGGCATCGATACGGCCAGCGGCGTGGCGGACGGGTCCGGACGCAGGCGGAGATCGGTGCGGAAGACGTAGCCATTCGCATCCCGCGCTTCCATGAGCCGGACAAGATCGCTAGTCATGCGGATGAAAACCTGCCGCGCGGAATCCGGATCCGTATGCAGACCGGCGTCGAACAGCGCCATGAGATCGATGTCCGAGGAGAAGTTCAGTTCCCGCGCGCCAAGCTTCCCCATTGCCAGTATCACGTAACCACTGCCGGCTGCGGGACGTGCCGGGTCCCTCAGCGAAAGGCGCCCGGCATCATGGGCTGCACGCAGCAGATGCCTGACAGCGATATCGAGCGCCGTATCCGCCAGCCGGCTCAGCGTCTGTGTGACCGATTCGAGTGGCCAGAATTTTCCTGTATCCGCCAGTGCGCTTGCGAGCGCCACGCGGCCTTTCGCCTGCCGCAGAGCGGCCGCGACCGTTTCCCGGTCGCATGTCACCGGCAGGCCGGCAATTCCGGCCAGGGCCATGTCGGTGAAATCGTCCGGCCCTTCCGCAAGCAGCCGGGCGAAATCATGCGGCGCGCGGAGAATGAGATCCGACAGATAAGGGCTGTTTCCGCCCACGCAGCGCAGCAGGGCCGGGACGCCTTCTTCGGTCAGCAGAGTGGAGTCAGGAAATTCCTCCTGCCAGAGCGTCGTCAGATCTTCGTGAAAACGGCGGGCGGCCTCCGGATCGGCCGCTTCCGGCCAGTCCGCCTCGGGCCAGCAGGGGTGGCGCCGCATCCGCCAGCCCGTGCCGGAGCGCGGTGCGGAATGCGGATCATGACTGCCGTCAGTGTCACAGGCGGGTGGGGTGGCGCCATATTTCCGGCGCATTGCGCCGGTTTTTACGGAAGAGCCAGCGGGAACCAGAGAGGTCGGACGAGAGTTTTTGTGCCGGGACATGAGCTTTACGGAATAAGGGGCCGGAAAGGGATGCGGCGATGAGCGATCCCGGTCAAGCCGGTCCTGATGTCCCGCAGATATCCGGCTCTTCCGTTTTGCCGAAAAGGCGAAGGGTGAAACGTCTCGTCGTGGCCGGCATGGCGGCGGTCGGTGTTGTCGCCGGTCTCCCGCTGCTTGCCGGTTTCCTGCTGCTGGTCGCGATGATGTTCGGGCCGGTCGATATGACGTCCGTTCTGCGCCCGTTTCTGCCTCTGGCGGTCATTGCCGGTGCAAAAGGCGATCCGCCGCGTGGCCGGCTGGATGTCGCTCACGCCCGGTTGCGCTGGACGGGTTTGCGCGACGGCTTCGGCTCGCCGGTTCTGCTTGAGGTCGATGACGCCCGTATTCTCGATTCCACCGGGCGGACGGTGGATCAGATCGAATCGGGCGCCATTGCTCTCGATGCGTTTCCGCTGTTTCACGGGGCGCTCGCCGTCAGTGATCTGCGGGTCCGTGGTGCCCGTCTGCGTCTCCGGCGCGACGCGGCGGGGCAGGTGGATCTCGATCTGCCCGGTCGTCCGTCCCCGGCAAAAGGTGGCCTTGCGATCGATCCGTCGAAGCTTCGACGTCTGCTGCTGGGCGGGACCCATATTGTCATGGCTGATGACGCGCTGCACGCGGTCTGGACGATCGATCCGCTGGAAGCTGCCCTTACGCCGGTCTCTGTGAGGCATCGCCGGGGTCTGTCGGGAACACTGGCTGTCGGTGTAACCGCCCTGTCTGAGCAGTCCGGTGGTGCTCAGCCCTTTCACGCGAAACTCTCCGCCAGTGGCGCTCTGTCGCAGGACGGCGCCCTGATCTGGCATCTCGTGCTCGATCCTGTGACGCCTTCTACTCTGTCGCCCGTTCTGTCCGGGCCGGAAGCGGTGCGCGCGGCTGTGGGTGTGGATGCCACGGTAACGTTCCGGGCCGGACATGTCGGCAGGATCATGATGCCCGCGGATGTCGCCGCCAGGGTGACACTGGGGCAGGGGCAGATCGAGGCCGCGGGCTCGTCGCTGTTCACGGATCATGGCGCAGCCACGCTGCATCTGGTTCTCGATGAAAAGCAGGCACGCGCCTGGCCAGGCCATCTTACTGTCGATAACGTCAGTGTCCGTCTCAGCGAGCCTCCCGGAGATACCACTCCGCCGGTTCCGGATGCCGTGCCACCGTCATCTTCCGCAGGGACTATGACACCGGCTGCCTCCTCTCCCGCCCCGTTTCCCACCCCGTTGCCGCCGCCTGAACTGACCGCGCATGGCCGGTTTGACTGGCCGGATCTCGGAGCGCCGCAAAAACTGACCGGCACGGTCAGCGCGGCTCTGTCGGCTGTGCCTTTCACGAAGCTGGGCGATTACTGGCCGGCCCTGGCAGCGAAAGGCGCCCGGCTCTGGACCACACGGAACATCACCGCAGGCACCGTGGAAAATCTGCATGTGGCCCTTGGCCTCGGTCCCGACCGGACGGGAAACGGTACGGATGTCACCAGTGTCTCGGGTGGTCTGGACGGGAGCGGCATGGAGCTGCACTGGCTCCGTCCGATCATTCCGATGGAGGGTGTTGATGCCCATCTCGAATTTGTCGATCCGCGCACGATCAGCATCGCATTCCGCAACGGATATCAGCCGACAGTCCGCACAGGTCATAACGTCGGCGCGGATGGCACCGGAAGGCTGCTCCTGAAGCCGGGCAGCATGATCATCAGCGATCTGGACAAGAAGGATCAGACCGGCACCATCCATGTCGAACTCAGCGGCGATCTCAGGGATCAGCTTGCTCTGCTCGCCGAACCGAGACTGCATATTCTCTCCCGCCATCCGGTTCCGTTCACCCATCCGCGTGGTGACGCCGTGATTGCGTTTACGCTGCAGCTGCCTCTGCGCGCACGCGTCGGTACCGGCGACATGACGCTCGACGGTCATGCGCATCTGACACATGTTCATCTTGGTGACGTTGCCCTTGGCCGCGCCGTCGATGACGGCACGCTGGACACGAATGTGACGATGCATGGCATGGATCTCGCCGGGCACGTCCTGTTCAGCCATATTCCGGCGGACGTTCATGCTGAAACGACTTTCGACAGTGTGCCCGCGGGCGGCACCATCGATCATGTTGTCGCGCATCTGCATCTGACGCCCGATAACGTCGAGGCGGCAGGCATTCCTGTGGCCAGCTATTTCTATAATCGTGCGGAGCTGGCGGTAAATTACACGATGATCAGGGACCGGCCCGATACGGTCGCGCTCGATCTCGACATGGCCAGAGCCGGTATCCATCTGCCTGTCTGGAGCAAGCCGCCATCCGTCGCCGCCACGGCCCACGCGCTCCTGTATATCGACAGTGGCAGGCTGCAGTCCGCCGAGGAAATCAGGGCGTCCGGTCCGGACCTCAGGCTCAACGGCGAGGCCAGATTCCGTCCGGGGGTTCCTCCGGAGCTTCTGCTGCCGGATTTCCGCGTCGGTCGTTCGTCCGGTTCGGCAAGGCTGACGATACCGCTCAGTGCCAGAGGCCCGATCGCCGTCAGTGTGCGGGCGTCGACGCTTGACCTCACTCCGCTGGTTCAGGGTGCGCCGAAAGAAGCCGGACCGGCTCCGACGACGATTCATGTGCCTGAAGCGGCCAGCGGCCGGCTGAAGGGACCGCCCGGACGTCCATGGCTGATCGATATGACGGCTGATACGCTGTGGTACAGTAAAACCGGGGCTCTTGGCGGTGTGAAAGCCTATCTCGATCATAACGGTGTGCGTCTTGAGCGGATGCGTTTCTCGATGACCACGCCGGCGCCGGCCAGCGCCACGATCGAGCCGGTCGGGAGCATCCGGCGTCTGACGGCCGACATACCTGATTTCGGCATGCTGATGAACCGGTTCAATGTGACGGATATGGTGAGCGGAGGGCATGCCCGTGTCGAGGGTCGCTTCGATGACACCCGTGTCAATGCGCCGTTCCGGGGCCGGGTCGATGTTTCCCCCTTTGTTATCACAAAGGCTCCCGAGGCGCTTCAGGTCGCCCGGAACATGTCGATTTATGGCTGGCTGAACACGAAAAACGAAACTCAGTTCGAGGTGCGGCGCTTCGAAATGCCGGTCTGGTTTGCCGATGGTGTGCTGCATATCCGTGATGGCCGGGCAGGCAACGGCGCTCTGGGGGCGACTCTGGAAGGGCCGGTCAATCTTGATGCGGGCACGCTCGATCTGTCCGGCACCATCGTGCCGGCTTTTGCTGTCAACGCCCTGCCCGGAGGACTGCCGGCCATCGGACATCTCTTTGCACCCGAAAAAGGCGGTGGGTTTCTCGCGGTGAAGTTCGGGCTTACCGGCAAGCTGGATGATCCCACGTTTTCCGTCAGTCCCTTCTCGATCTTCCTGCCTGGTGTGCTCCGCAAGGTCTTCTGAACCAGGGTCGCCTGGCTGGTCATCTTTGCCCTGGGGCGAGCGCGTGCCTATATGTGCCGTCGATCGTCAGGAACGCGGCGCGCCCGGCGCACCGGGGACCGCAGGATACCGTCAGATAAGGAGAGAGCCATGTCCGCGACACAGGATGCTTCGAGCGTCGCAAAACCCGGTTCCGATCCCGGCAGGCTGGTGCCGGTCACGGTTCTGACAGGCTTTCTCGGCGCCGGCAAAACGACCCTGCTGAACCATATTCTGACCGCCGCACACGGCAGGAAATATGCCGTCGTGATCAATGAATACGGCGAACTCGGCGTGGATAATGACCTCGTGGTCGATGCCGATGAGGAAGTGTTCGAGATGAACAACGGCTGCATCTGCTGCACCGTGCGCGGCGATCTGATCCGCATTCTCGGCAGCCTGATGAAACGCCGCACGAAATTCGACGGGATCATCGTGGAAACCACGGGCCTCGCGGACCCGGCTCCCGTCGCCCAGACGTTCTTCGTGGATGAGGATGTGCGCGGCAAAACCCGTCTGGATGCCGTTGTCACCGTCGTTGACGCCTTCAATGTCGTGCAGACCCTCGAAGAAAGCCCGGAAGCCGTTCATCAGGTCGCCTTTGCCGATGTCATCATCCTCAACAAGACCGACCTCGTCGATGAGGCGACACTTGCCGACATTGAAACCCGGCTGCGCCAGATCAACGCTTATGTCCGCATCCACCGGGCGCAGCGCGGCGATGTTCCGCTGACCGACGTGCTCGACCAGGGCGGCTTCGATCTTCAGCGCGCCCTGGCCTACGAGCCTGATTTCCTTGAAAACACTGAACACTCGCACGAGGAAGGCGTCTCCAGCGTTTCTTTCTCCGTTTCCGAGCCGCTGGATGAAGGCCGCTTCCACGCCTGGATCAATGCGCTTCTTCAGGAGCAGGGCGCGGATATTCTGCGTTCCAAGGGGATTCTGAATTTCAAAGGCCGTGACGAACGTTTTGCGTTTCAGGCCGTCCATATGATGGCCGATGGCGGTTATATCGGTCCGTGGAAAGACGGCGAAAAGCGGGAATCCCGTCTTGTTTTCATCGGAAAAAATCTCAATCGCCCGCGTCTGCGGCGTGGCTTCGAAAGCTGTCGCGCCTGACAGGTTTTCCATCCCGATCCGTCCGGAGCAACGGAAACATGTCAGCGGCTCTGTTTTCCGCAGCCTGAGCCGGGGGGAAACAGGGCGCGGAAATGCCGATCTGAAATACTGGCCTGCGTTATCGGGTCTGAACCACTGGAAAGAATGGAGCCGGAATGAGCGGTCAGTCGTCAGAACCTGTTTTCGCCGGGATCGTGGAGCATCGCGGCGCTGAACGGACGATCGACGGGCACATTATCGCCTGCTGTGCCTCGCATGATAATACCCGCTTCGCTTTTGCGACCGGAGAAGGCGATCTCGTCATCGCGGAACGCGCCGATGTCAGAACATCCGGTTCATGGAAAACGGTCGAAGCGCATGATGGTCCCGTCCTCGCTCTTTCGCCCGATGTCACCGGCAACACTTTTCTGACAGGCGGGGAAGATTGCCGGCTGGCGCGCGTCTCGCCCGAAAGTTCCGTGACGCTTGCAAAGGGCCGCCGCTGGGTCGAACACGTCGCCTGTTACGCGGAAGGAAAGACAAGGATCATCGCCTGTGTCTCCGGGAAGGAGGTCCAGATCCGGGCCGGGGACGGCACGACCCTGCTGCGTACGCTCGAACATCCCTCAACCGTCTCTGGCATCGTCTTTGATGCGAAGGGCAAGCGGATTGCCGCCTCCCATTATAATGGCGCATCGCTCTGGTATGTACAGTCGAAGGAGAATAGGCCGCGCCTTCTGGAATGGAAGGGGAGCCATACCGGTATCGCCATGCATCCCGGCGGCGAGGCTCTTGTCACCTCCATGCAGGAAAATGATCTGCATGGGTGGCGTCTTTCGGATGGCCACAACATGCGTATGAGCGGCTACCCGACAAAGGTCGCGTCCCTGGCTTTTACCCGCAATGGAAAATGGCTGGCGACGAGTGGCGCGGACTGTGTCGTGCTGTGGCCGTTCTTCGGGGGCGGGCCGATGGGTAAACCTCCCGCCGAAATGCCGGGTATTCCGGGCGTTCTCTGCACGCGTGTCGTTACTCACCCGACGCAGGATCTTCTGATTGCCGGTTTTGCCAATGGCGCGGTTCTGATGATCGATTACAACTCCCAGCGTGTTCTGCCGGTCTGTGCTCCGGATGAAAGCGCTATCACGGCGCTCGCCATCAGCCCGGATGGCTGCATGCTCGGGTATGGCACCGAGGGTGGCCGGATTGGTCTGGTGGATCTCTCCGCGCCGTCCTGACTGACACGTCCGGTCGGATGGCTGCGACAGGATCAGCAGCCATCCGGCGACGTGACAGGTGTGCTATGACTTTCCATGCCTGCCCTTAATATCCGGTATAAACAGCATATTCTGAGTACGGAGAGCCGGGGTGTCGCCGGATTGTGACCCTGCGGGAATGGTGCGCGCGGGTCGGGTGGGCTGTAATTATCGCCGTGTGTCAGGCAGATTCGCATGGTCCGTGTGCCTGTTCCGGCGGACGGATCGAAGCTGGAAGAAGATCGAAGGCGGGTAAGACCGGCCTTCTGAAAGGTAAATTCCGTGAGCAGAAAACCCCGGCTCGTAATCGTTGGTGGCGGCATCGCCGGTCTCGCGCTCGCAACGCGACTCGGTGATTCGCTCGGGCGAAAGGGACGCGCCGAGATCACGCTCGTTGATGAGAGTTTCTCTCATGTCTGGAAACCGATGCTGCACTGCTTTGCGGCCGGCACCGCAGCGAATGAAGCCGACCGGATTCCTTTCGCGTCTCATGCCGCGGGTCATCATTTCGAATTCTGTTACGGTGCGATTTCAGGGCTGGACCGGGCGGCGCAACGTCTGACCCTTGCTCCGCTCATCGAAGACGGTGAGCGGGTTCTGGATGAACGGACCCTGGATTATGATGCGCTTGTGCTGGCGATTGGCAGCCGCGCGAACGATTTCGGCACGCCCGGTGTTGCGGAACACTGCCAGTTCATCGACAATCTCGTCGAAGCCAATGCTTTCAATGACAGGTTTCGCCGCGCCGTTCTGCAGGCTTTCACGCTGGGCAGGCCGCTGGACATTGCCATTGTCGGTGGTGGTGCGACCGGCGTGCAGCTTGCCGCCGAACTGCACAAGGCGCTTGATCTCGCCGCCCTGTACAGCTTCGTGCCTGGCAGGCCGGAACTGAATGTCAGCCTGCTGGAGGCTGGTCCGCGCATCCTCCCGGCTTTTCCGGAAAACGTTTCCCAGGCCGCAATCCGGCAACTTCGTGCGATCGGTATCGATGTGCGAACCGGCGCTATGGTCAGCGCTGCTGACGAAAAGGGATACATTCTGAAGGATGGTTCGCGCGTCGATGCCAGCTTTCGGGTCTGGGCCGCCGGTGTTTGCGCCCCGGAGGTGACATCAGGCCTGGGGGGACTCGCCTGCGGCCGCTCCGGGCAGCTGCTGGTCACGCCGACGCTGCAGACGACGGAAGATTCCCGTATTTTTGCCGTGGGTGACTGCGCGAATATTACCGAAAGCCCCCTGGCGCCCACTGCGCAGGTTGCACGCCAGCAGGCTCACCATCTTGCCGAACATATGGGCGCCTGGCTTCTTGGCGATCCGATGCCGCCTTTTGAATACCATGATAAAGGGGCGATCGTGTCCCTGGGTGACTATAATGGCTGGGGCGTGTTCGCCGACGGCAAAACCTTTGGCGGTGGCCGGCTGCGTGGTCTTTCCGCCCGCCTCGGTCACTCAGCCCTGTACCGTCAGCATCAGTTCGAACTGCACGGGATTGCACGGGGCACTGCCGCCTGTCTGGCTGACTGGTTCGCCGGCTACGTCCAGCCCTCTGTCCGTCTGGACTGACGCGCCACGGGTCTGCCGGCGAAATTCTGTTTGCAGTCCGGATTCTGTTTCGACGGCTGTGACCGCCGGATCGGATTCCGGATTTACATTTTGCCCCTTCCCTCCGGGGAGGGAAGAGTCAGGCTGCCGCGAACCGTCTTGCGGGATGGTGTCGGCCGGGATGCCGTTTTTTTCTTAGCGGCTGTTGCAGGCGCTGTCTTTCGTTTCGTTTTCATTTTCGGCACGTCGGTCTGCGACGGTGACTTTCCAGTGAGCTGTTCAATCAGGTCTTCGTAACGGGCCAGATAATCGTCCAGGCAAAGCGTTGCTTCAGCTTCTGCCCGTGCCGCCTGACCGAGGCGCTTTGCCAAGCGACGGTCATCAAGAAGCTCAAGAACATTACCAGCAATTTTTGCAGGTTCCGTAAACGGTGTCAGCAGACCGGTGCGACGGTCCTCGATAAATTCGGAGACGGGCGCTGTATCGCTGCCGACGATCGGACATCCCATCGCCATGGCTTCGCGCAGCGACCAGGACGCCACAAACGGATAGGTCAGATAAACATGCGCGTCAGACCGTTTCAGGAGAGCGCGGAAATCGTCATAACTGACTTTCCCCACGAAATGAATCTGGTCCAGATCCAGCGTTCCCTGCAGTTCGGAAAGCATACGTTCCCGCCAGGATCCGTTCACGAGGCGTGATCCGTAGCTGACCCCGTCGCCGCCTACCATGACAATGCGCGCCTGCGGACATTCCTTCTGAATGCGGGACAGGGAACGCATGAAGACGTGGAAACCGCGATAAGGCTCCAGATCACGCGAAACATACGTGACCAGCCTGTCTTTTGGTGAAATCGTAACGTCTTTGATTTTCAGAGTCCGTTTCGCGGCCCCGGAATCTGGCGCGCAGAGATTCAGATCGACGCCCTCGCGCAGGACGGTAATCCGTGACTGTGCCCAGTCCGGATAAGTATTGCGCTGGAACAGTGTCGGTGTCTGACCCCAGCCGGGATTGTTCAGGGCCTGAAGATTGATCGCGTTCTTGGCCCGGATTTTCGGGAGCATTTCCGGGACGACCGGGAATTCCGGATCGAAGCCGACATCATATTTATCTGTATGATAGAAAAACTCGAAATACCCGAGCAGAGGAACAGCCGGAAAGACATCCTGAAGATTGAGAAGCTCGCCCCATCCATGATGTCCGATGATAATATCGGGAACAAATCCAAGACTGCGCAGCGTCATCGCGGCTTTCGCCACAGCATCCGCGCGCGTCAGCCCAAGGTCGAACTCACGCGCTCCCGGATGAACTGAGTCCGTCTGTCGTCCCGGCATCCGGTAAATGACACGTCTGACACCAGAGATTGCATTTTCGTTGCCTTCGCTGATGAAGACGACGTCATGATTTCCCTGTTTTGCAAGATGCCGCACAATATGCAGAAACTGGCCTGGAAAATTCTGGTGTACAAAAAGGAATTTCAAAATCGTGATCCGACTTCAGAATGTGCTCCGCCACAGTGCTCCCTGCCTGAGGCGTTCAGAGACCTGCTGTTTCGTCACGAACAGCAGGTCAGGAAACCGAAAAATGCACAGGATGCCATCCTGGCGGAACGCCCGGTGATGTTCCGCCAGGGATGGTGATATCAGCGGCGCGTACCCTTCCGGGTTGTCGCGGTCTTGCCGGTTTTTGCAGCCGGTCTGGTGGTTCTGGCTGAGGATGCCGGCTTGGCGGATGTGCCCTTTTTCATGACTGGCAGTTCGCGGGACAGGGCCGGAGAGACCTTCTTCTCCGCCCGGGGTTTGGCGGCAGGACGGGGTGCTTTTGCCGGTTGCCGGCCTGTGCCGGAGCGCCGGACCGGCGCCGCGACGGCTTCTGTAAGCTCTTCCAGTTCAGCGGCGGCTTCGAGAAGCTCAAGATCATCTTCAATCTCTTCTTCCAGAAGTTCTTCCGGAGCGGGCTGCGATTTCTTCTTCTGCCCGACAGGTGTGATTGTGACCCGGAACGCTTCGAGGGGCGCCAGATTTTCGGACTCCACTGCTTCCGCGTCGTCCACCGGTCCGATTTCCGTGCCGTCCGTGAATGTCGCTTCGACCTCGCAGGTGTATTTTTTCGCAGCATCTCCCTTCAGACGCACTCTCAGACCAAGAATAGGGAGCGCCATGCCGCGGCTGCCACAATACTGACCTCCTTCGGCCCAGGGAGATAGCCAGCCTTTACCCAGCACTGCCTGGTATTCGATATCCTCCGGACCGATCAGCGTGTCCGGGGAAATCCCGAAACCTTCAATCCAGGCCCGGCTGCCCGGTTTGCCCATCCATTCGCCCAGACGCGCGCCAACATCTCCGCGACGCTGAATATGCGCGGCAACTTCGGCGGGTTTCCGGGCTGCGCCCGCAGCAGCGGCAGCGGGTTGCGGAGCGCCGGGCACGGCAGGCTGCGCAGGGGGCCGGGCCGCCGTCTGCTGTGTGGCCGCTGTCGCGTCACTCAGCCGCACGACCTGAAGGCGAGGCGCTTCATGCTGCGTGTCCGGTTCCTGATAGACGGTGACGAGCACCTGGGCCGGGCCGCGTACAACACGGATCAGGGCTGCATTATTCGCACCGCCGAGCCAGCCCGTCTGGTCAAACGTCGAGATTGTCACATTATCATTGGGAACAGGCGGAAGTGTAATGCGGACGCCCGGAAGGCCGGCCGGGCTCGGAGCTTCCTGAGAGGGAGCGTGAAATACGCAGAATAAACCCTGGTCTAATGTCATCAGATGACCGGACACCTTGAGATCGGCGATACGGTTCTGATTGGGAATCTGGCCACTCTGGGACATAAATCTTGTTCCGTAAGTTATATAATAAAGTCAGATTAACCTGACAGAGCCGGCCGGAGCCGGAGAATGCCAGGTGTCAATCTCCTGTTTCGGTCAGCCATACAGGGCCGACGTTCCTGCTGAACGCTGGCACAGGGATATCAATATCACGTTAAGTCGCGCTGCCGATATACCGGGCGGCAGAACAACGCCCCTTTCTGTCGCACGTATCCGATCCGCCACAGCGCCGAGATCGAAGGCCGCCACACGCAGTCCGGCCCGCCATGCAACACCGAGCGCCAGACACCATGTCTCCGGCCAGACTGACGGAATCAGCCCGTAATCGGCCTGCTGCGCCCGCACGAGAGAGACTGCTTCCTCTTCTTTATACGCTCCCGTAACGTACACATGGCCGGTTTCCATCAGCGCCTGATCATCCGGCGTATGACCGACGACAATATAGTCCAGCGGCAATGCCTTTTCACGGGCGTCGCGGGCCGCCTCAAGCAGAACGTCATATCCCTTTTCACGCCCGATCGCTCCGACCACACAGATACGGAACCGGTCTGGCCGCAGCATCGCGACGGGCGCGGGAAGCTCTGCCCTGCCATCGGTCATCAGACTGCTGAATTGCGTAAGATCAAGATCAGGCCTGTCATCTTCCGGCTGCTCCACGCGGCACGGCAGGCCCGGAAAGTGCCGGCGCATGCGTCTGGCGGCATCTTCGGAAGGCGTAATGACGGTGCGGGCCGATTTCAGTTCTTTAGCGGAACGGGCAACATAATCCGCGACCGGAATGTCGTCTCCGACGTTGCGTCCCAGAGTTGTCACGCAGATTTCACATTCTGCCGTATCGGGCTCGCCGCAATAGCGCCCTGCGGGACCCATCAGAGAAATACGCGGGCAGAACCAGATATAATCATGCACATATACGTCATAGGGAGCGCCGATTTCCGCCGCGAGTTCACGCATTGCCATGTGGTGGCCGCTGGCATGGTGCCATTCAATGTGAAGAACAGGATCGGCTGTCAGAAGCCGGAGCAGCATCGGCCATTCCGCCGGAAGCCTGAACCGGAGATTCGGATAAAGTCCCGATGCGGCATCAGCCTGTTTCGCGTCGCCTGAAGGCTCTCGTCTCTGCTCAGGAGAGCGCCAGCCTTCGACCCGGCATCCGCCTTCAACAGGTCTGACAACGATCGGACGGATGCCTTCCTCCCGGAGCCTGCGTGCCCGTTCGGAGACCACACGCTCGACGCCGCCGCCATAATCATGCGTCACCAGAATAACTGAAGATCGCGAAGAGTCCGTTTTCCTGTCACGTGATTTCCGGTTTGTGCCGCGTTTCGCCGGTATTCCGGCATCGCGGTCCAGCCGCCACCGCAGCAGATCGATCCGCCGCCGGGCTTCAAACAACGGGTCCAGAGCCACATGAGCGCTGATGAGCGCGTCATAGCCGGGATGCAGCCGGTTCAGCAGCCCCAGATTTCGTGTCAGAAGCGCATTGCGCGTTCCGCCGAAAGAGACTGACCCGACATGCGCCACATAGGCTCCGGGCGCGGCGACATTACGCCATCCGAAGCAGCGCGCGCGAAGAGAGAAATCGTTTTCCTCGCCATATCCCTGCGCGAAGAGGTCCGCCCGGAACAACCCGGTCTGCGTGAGGCAGTCATGCCGGATATACATGCAGAATCCGTGAGCCGTAGGCACGTCGACCGCCGTTCCGCCATTGACCGCCCGGGCCATTCGCATTGTCCGCAGTGTCTGCGGAGCGGTCGGGACCGCATTTCCCGCAAGATCGGGATAGGACATGATCGTTGCGTCGCCGGACAGAGGCGTGACCGTTCCGATCGCGGCATCTGACCACGCGACCGTCTGCAATTCCTCCAGCCATCCTTCTGCGACAAGTGTATCGCTGTTGAGCAGGACGACGTCGCATCCTCTGTCAGTTCCGGGGCGCCGGTTCCGCGTCTTTGCGGGCAGCGCCATCTGCAGCCCGATATTGACCGAGGCCGAAAATCCCAGATTGCGGGCGTTGCGATGCACGGTGACCCGGTTATCCCGTGCAATCTCCCCGAGCATTTCAGTCATTCCGGGTTCGGGCGATGCATCATCGATAATCAGTACATGCGTCTTTGCCGCTGGCCTGTTCTTTCCCGCCGGAAGCGATGCAAGGAGACTTTCAAGGCAGGATCGCGTCCGGATGAGGTCCCGGTAGACGGGCACAATGACGATGATGTCAGGGCGTGTTCCGGCAGCGAAGCGGCTGGAAACAGGCGGTTTCGCGCAGGGTGTCGTTGCGACCGGAACTGGCAGAAATGGCGGTGGTGGATCGGAAACCCGATCATTCCGGGCAGCCGCCAGGTTCGCCTGTCTGGCCGCCCATATCGCGGCACGACGCTCGAGCCCGGCATCGATCGGACTTCCGGCGAGATCGTTGCCTGCTTCGTTGAAAACGTGAACCGGACCGTCGGGAAGATCACTCTGCGGAATCGAAAACGCGCGGTAACGGGCGACCGGGATGTCGGAACTGACATCGTCAGAAAATGTTTCCACGGTCAGCGAAAACAGCATGTCTCCCGTCGTCGCATCCGCGATCCGGATGATCGGTGGCCGCTCCGGATTGTTCGGGTGCCAGACCCAGCCTGTCAGCCCTTCCGGTCCTGCCTGGACAAACCCTTCGGTCTGCATGGCGACGGAAGGCCTGAGTGGCGATCCGGGTAATGGCCGGCCGCTGACCTTCACGGAAACCGTATCGGTGCGTCCCCATGGGCCGGAGCAGGCCGGATCTTTCTCCGTCACAGCAGGCCACAGCAACCCGTCAGTAAAAATGGCCAGCTTGTCGGTGATGCCGTCGATTTCGATGGACAGACCTGCGGGCAGAGTTTTCTGCACCGGTCTGCTACGGCCCCGCGTTCTGCCTTTTTCCGGTGTGGCGCGGGTGGATTCTGAAGACAACGGGGCCAGACTCGAAAGGATGGCGCCGCCGAGGCGAACGGTGCCGCGATCATCAATCCCGCACCAGCCAGGCAGTTGCGCTTCAGCCGTGATGAGGTCCGCCAGGCGGGCAAGATCATCGTCACAGGCATGACGCGATAAGGCCTCCGAGAGCGCCTCCGCAGCCTCATCGGGACAGCCGGCCCTGAGAAGGGATGCCGCCAGAAGCGACCATCCCTGGCGGAAATCGTAACGGCGCGTCAGCGTTCTGAGCAGATCGATGGCTGCGGAACCAAAGCCGTTCGCCTGACGGACCACTGCCAGAAAAAAGGCCACGTTGGGGCTTTTCGGCGCCATGCGATGCGCCCGTTCCAGCCAGCGCATTGCTGCCGCCTGATCGCCTTTCTCCCAGCTTTGCTGACCCTGCCGAAAGGATTCCTGTGCCTGCTCATCCGCCCAGCGCTGCCAGACAGCCCGGTCTTCCTGGGAAACAAGTCCGGCTGGTGAGAGAGCGGTGCGTCTGCGCGCGGCTGGTTCCGAACCCAGATTTTCCGTTTCCGGCAGCAGCGCCCGGGCAGCCTCTTCTGACGAGTCAGGCTTGTCGTCTCCGGCTGTCCTGCGTCGTCCGGCCCTGCTCCCTCTGTCCGACCGGACCGTCCTAGCCAACAGCATGCTCCGGAGCGGTGTCGGCAACAACGGATGCTGCCTCGTCCGGTCTGCTCTTATCCCGCGTGTCAGATGCCGCCAGGGTCCGGTCAAGCTGCGAAAGTTCGACCGCGGCCTGCGCGACACCCTGGGCTTCCGCTTTCAGATACCACCGGCGTCCCGCTGCAATATCGGTGTGCCCTGCAAGGCCCCGTGTCAGATAGCGACCCATCATGAGCTGTGCCGCGGAATGGCCGCGAGCCGCTGCCCGGCTGAACCATTCGAAAGCCCGTTCCCGATCCGTGGGAATATCGTGACCGCCCCCCAGCATCGCCCCGAGCGAGAACATGGCCACGACATTATCCCGGACTGCCGCCCTCTCGAACAGCCGTGCCGCTTCCTTATGATCGCGTGGTCCGCCGCGTCCGGAAAGAAGGAGCTGGCCATAAAGCACTTCGGCGTCGATCATCCCTGCTTCGGCGGCCTTGCTTACCCAGTCGCGGCCTTCCTCATCCCGGCCCGGTCCAACGCGTCCCTCAAGGAGCATCCGTCCGTACCAGTACTGCGCGTTGACGACGCCTTCGGCGGCCTTGAGCATCCATTCAGCCGCCTGCTGTTCGTCCCGCTCCGCGCCGACTCCTTCGGCCAGACAGACGCCGTAGTTGAAGGCGGCGACCAGATCTCCGCTCCGCGCCGCCTTTTCATATTGCTCGCGTGTCGTGACACGGTCCTGTTCCGACCCGGCGCCCATCAGAATGAGATTGGCCAGATCGGCGGTGCCTGCTGAATCACCGCGCTCGGAGGCAACTCTGAACCAGTGGGCTGCCTGAGCGGCATCGCGGGAAACGCCGGAACCTGTGAGATAAAGCAGGCCGAGCGCGCGGGCCGACGCAGCGTGTCCGCCTTCGGCAGCGAGCCGGTACCAGTTGGCAGCCTCAAGGTAGTTCGGTGCGAAATCGCCGCCACGCGCATGAAGGTCGCCGAGCAGGGCTGCAGCTTCCGGGTCACCGGAAAGAGCGGCCTTACGCAGCCATGTCTCGCCACGGACCAGGTCCCGTTCGATGCCGCGGCCTTCGATCAGCGCCAGACCATAGCGTGCCTGACCGGAACGAATGTTATGTTCGGCGGCCTCGCCGTAATAAGCCGTTGCGCGGGCAATATCCTGCGGCACACCGGCGCCGCGCTCACAGATGACGCCCATGAGGTAAAGGGCGGAGCCGACTTTCCCTTCCGCCGCAATGCGGAGGTGGTGGACGGCTTTGTTCTGTTCTTTTTCGGTGGTCGCCGTATTGAGTCCGGCCAGACCGAGACCGAGATGGCCCTGGGCGCAGCCTGCTTCCGCGGCGCGCTCATACCATGTCAGCGCTTCTTCAGGATTTCTGAGCCCATCGGGGCCGACGGTGAGAACGTAGCCATAAAGCGCCTGCGCATCCGCCGATCCGTCCCGCGCCGCCAGCGATGCCCAGTGAGCTGCCTTGCGGTAGTCCGCCTCGCCGGTGAAATTCTGCGCCACATCGGACAGCACGAACTCATCATTTTCAACGGCGTCCGGGAGTCCGACGAGATAAAGCGTGGCCAGAACGAAGCGGGCCTCGTTCCATCCCGCCTGCGCGGCGCGGCGTGTCCATCGCGCGCCCTCAACGAGATCGCGGGGAATGCCGATGCCGTCGAGATAGAGTCGCCCGAGACGGAACTGCGCTTCGGGCAGATCACTTCGGGCGGCGGCACCGATTTCGGTGAAAGCGCCGGCGAAATCTTCTTCTTCGATCAGGCGCAGGCCGTGTTCCAGCCTCGCCTGGGGCGACCGGCGTGCGATCAGACGTGAAAACAGACCCAAGACTACCCTCCCTGGCCATGGTCATAAATCATATGACATCTCCGGAAGGTAAGCCGGACCATGCACAGCCTGCCTGCCTTACATTCAGTATATATGACCGGCCCGGACGAAAAAGATCAGCCTGTTCAGGCTTCACCGGTTCCCGTCCCGGCCATCATATTGCGCGTCGCGGCCGCTGTCAGCCGCGCCGTCCTTCTGACTGCTTTCCGGTCCGGTCATCAGACCGGCTGCGGAAAGACGATCCGTCTCCTTACGGTTCTCTCATGCCATCGGTAATGAGAGGCATGATGCTGTTCAGCAGGAACTGCATGATTGTCCGCTTGCCGACCTGAATATCCGCTGTCACGGGCATGCCCGGCTGCGGATGGAAAAAGGACGGGACGCCATGCAGCGTATAGCGGTCAACCCGGAGCCTGACGCGATAGAACGTCTCTGTCGAACTGCTCTGATCCGGTGCCTGTCCGGCCGGATTTCCGGCACCTGAGGCCGGTTTGCCCTGAGAACCAAATGAATCCGCGCTGATCTCACGGACAGTCGCCTCGGCGCCGCCATACTGCGAGAACGGGAATGTCGCGAATTTCAGCAGCGCCTTGTCGCCGAGCCGGACGAAGCCGGCATCCGTGCCGCGCAGGCTCGCCTCGACCTCGAGACCGCTGCCGACCGGGACGAGAGTCATCAGTTCGGACCCTGTCGTGATGACGGACCCCATCGACAGCTTGGCGATCGTCAGCACGATCGCGTCCTCGCCCGTTTTCAGCGTCGTCATGCTCTTGCGCAGCTTCGCCTTCTGATAGCTGCTCTGCGCTTCCGACAGTTTGCGCTGGGAATCGCTGAGATCCTTATAGATTTCAGCTTTCCAGGTCTCGATATATCCCTGACGTTCGGCCGTCAGCGCCCGCAGCTTGCTGCGTGTGGACGCCGCCTGCTGCTGGGCCGAAATCTCGGAACGCTCCACTTCCATCAGGTCGTTCTGCGCGCCCAGAGTGGAAAGACGGCTGCCAACCTGATCGGCCTGCAGCCGCAGCCGCATGTTGTGAACGTCCTTCGCGACCTTCGCACGGGCCGCATACATGGCGGCGTTCGCCTCAAAGCCCTGCAGATCACTGCTCTGCGCGGCAATCTGCTCCTGATAATTGCTCATCTTCGCGTCAAATTCGGCCTTGCGCCGAAGGAACGTCGCCGCCTGCTGCACCGAAGCGGGATCGCCCGGGTCCGGTGTGTAATCCCGCCCTTCGGCCTCTGCCGTCAGGCGGTCGACTTCGGCGCCATAGCTCTTTGACAGGACAAGCATATTGTTGAGGTCAGCGTCGTTAACCGTGGGGTCGAGATGCGCAAGAACCTGTCCTTTATGAACAAAGTCGCCCTCATGCACGTCGATGCTGCGGATAATCGAGGTCTCGAGAGGCTGCACCACCAGGGTCTGCTGGGTCGAGACGATCTTGCCCGGTGTGGACACCACACGATCCAGCGGGAAAACGGACATCACGACGACGCTGGCGACGGTCAGTCCTCCGATCAGCCAGGCGATATACTGCGCCGCGGGTGTCGGCGGCATGTTGACGAGCGCCGCGCTCGGAGAATGGAATTCAAGCAGCGCGGGGGGCAGATCGCCCGGTGAGAAAGGGTCATCCGCCTGAGGGAGAAAATCCCTGGGCTTCGTGTTTTCTTTTTCTTCGTCGCCGGTGGCCGGCACAATATCCTGAGCGGTCATTGTTCAGTCTCCATCAGCGATCAGGGACGCGGCATCATCTTTCTGCGCGCCGCGGCTCGACGTGTGCCGGTTCTGCTGCATCCACAGAGTACGATAGATCGCACAGCGTTCGAGCAGAACCTCATGCGGGCCGATATCAGCGACCTGTCCGCGTTCCATCACCAGAATCTGGTCGCAGTTCACCAGCGAGGACAGGCGGTGAGACACGATCACCATCGTCCGGCCCTTGCCGATCCGTTCCAGGTTCGCATTGACCAGCGCCTCACTCTCCGGATCGAGCGCTGACGTCGCTTCGTCAAGAATCATCAGCTTGGGATCGGAGATCACCGCACGGGCAATCGCGAGACGCTGTCTCTGACCACCGGAAATATTGGTCGATCCCTCTTCGATCCATGTTTCATATCCGGCCGGCATACGCTCGATAAATTCTTCCGCGCCCGCCAGTCGTGCGGCCCTCACGACATCGTCGATCGTCAGTCCCGGCCGTCCCGCGGTGATGTTGTCGCGGATCGTGCCACGGAACAGGAAGTTGTCCTGAAGCACCACGCCGAAGGAACGCCGCAGATGATTCAGATTGATCTCACGCAGATCGACGCCGTCGAGCTTCAGATAACCCGTATAGGACCGGCTGACGCCCTGAAGCAGGCGGGTGATCGTCGACTTGCCTGAGCCCGAACGCCCCACGAGACCCAGCATTGTGCCGGCCGGAATCTCGAAGCAGACATCGTTGAGCGCCTTGCCCGTGCTTCCCGGATACGAGAAGTTCACATCAATGAACGACAGAGCGCCCTTGATGCGCGGACGCATACCGGTCGTCAGGGCCTTGGTCTCGGTTGGCTGATTGAGGACGGAACCGGCTTCACCCAGAGACGTCGTGACCTCGTTCATATCGTCGAGCAGTTTCGCGAGGTTTGTCAGCGGCGATGCGACGCGGCCGCCAAGCATCATGAAAGCAACCAGTGCGCCGACGCCAACGCTGGACACATTGGTCAGCACGAGATAGGCCCCGACAAGAATGATGCCGCGGTTGATGAACATTTCGAGCGGCATGCTCAGCGTCATTGGCCAGTTTGCCATGCGGCCTGCGGCCAGCTTCCAGCGGACCACGTCGGCCGTTTTCACGTCCCATTCCTGCTTACGGGCCGGTTCGAGCGCCAGAGTCTTGATAGTCCGGATACCCGCGACCGACTCATACATGACCGAGGACCGCTCCATGTCAGCCTTGACCATCCGGCCGTAAATGCGCCCCATTGGCCCCATGAAGATCACGACGATCAGACCGATCAGACCGGAAGCCGCCACGGTCATCCATGCCAGGGTGGAACTGAGGTAAAAAAGGAATGGCAGAATGACCACGAGTGTGAACATGTCGAGAAATGTCGACATGAGCCGGCCGGTCATGAAGTCGCGCACCTTATAGATCGCCATCACGCGACCGATAATGTTACCGGCCTGCTGCCGCTCGAAATACTCGAGGGGCAGGGCCAGAAGGCGCGTGAAAATGTGCAGCGAAATCCGTGTGTCGATACGCGTGGTCAGAACGAGCGTCAGTTCCCGGCGTCCGTAGGACAGGAGAACTTCGTAGAATGACAGTACGAGAACGATTGCGACAATGGACACGAGTGTCGCCATCGAACGGTTGTTCACAACGCGGTCGATGACCTGCATGACGATCAGAGGCGGAAAAATCTGCAGAACGCTCAGCGTCATCGAGGAGATGGCGATGTCGCGCAGGGATCTCTTCTCGCGCAGAACCATTTTGGCGAGCCAGGCGGCATTGATCGGCGCATCGGCTTCATTCTGGTCCCGCCGGCGCTTGATCAGCAGGATGTCCCCGGTCCAGACCTGCGTCAGCCGCATCTCGTCGACGGGGACCGGTGGCTGACCTTCGTCGGAAAGCGGATCACGCAGCCAGACAACGCCGCGCTCTGCGTCCGCGTTAACCATGAGGGCCGCCGAACCGTCGCGGAACATCAGCACGATCGGCGGGGAATTGCTCATCCGGACGAGATAGCGCCACTTGATGCGCATCGCCTTGGCGACCGCCCCCTGGTCGTTGAGCCAGCGGGTCAGAGTGGCGGGCGAGGGGACGGGTTCACCCGGCTCCGCCATAAAATCGCGGATGTCGAGTTCAAGACCGTGAAAATGAGCCGCCGCAATAACCGCCCGCAACCGGATGATCACCGGAGACGGGCGCTCCGTCCGGTCTGGTAAAGAGCCGGTCCCGGTTCCTTCAGATGCGTCACGGGAGTGCCCGTCCGGGTCGGGAGCGCCATGCGCGTGATCGGCTGAATCCACAGATCGTCCTCTACAAAACATGCCCGCGTCTCACCTGCGGGTAAAACGCTGACCGGCCTCTACCACACAAACCGCGAGGTCGCTGCCTCTGAATTCGTTGCGACATCATGGTCTGTTCTCCGGCAAAGCTGCCGGTTCCGCGTCCCGGATGTCGGCTGCACTGCGCAGTTCATCCGGTGTCTTATAGGAAGAAGAATGATTTTTTGTTACCCTCCCGTCTGAATATCAAACAGGCTGCAAATGGTGGGATCCGCGGCAAGCGCCCTGCTGACAGCCGTTACCCGGTTTGCCGGAACGGCCAGGACAATATGCCGGAAAAACGCGCATTGTCCCCTTGCCCGTGCCTGAAACAATGACAGAAGCCGCAGAGTCAGAGGATTGCGTGCGGCGCAGCATGGGCATGATTGTCCGTGAAATGCTGTGCCTGGAGCAGGCCTCATACCGGTCCCGGCCCGGTCTGATTTGGCATCCTCCGCCGACAGGGCGCGAAATCCGGGTAAACCTGCGCTTTCATGCTGTGTTTCCAGCCAGCCGCCATCTTTCGGGCCGAATTCTGATCGTGCGCTGGTCATATCCAGCAGCAGGGCATCTCTTTTCGCTTCGGTCTGCCAGACCGCGAGCTGTTCCGGTGTGGCGACTGTCAGAGGGATTCCGTGAATTCTGTGTGACTCTGCCGCCATAAGTCTCCCCGCCCGTTTCACTGCTCCCGGGAGGGCCATCAAAGCATTCTGGACAGCCGACCCGCCCTCTGTGATAACCGCCGTCCTCCCATGCACCGCATGCGGAGCCCATCCCGTTTTCCCCGAATCCCGGTGCACAGGCAAATGACCTCGGCCAGATCTCCACGTCCCCCCATCCTGGAAGCCCTCCGCGAACAGGTTCTCCTCTGCGACGGCGGCATGGGATCGCGCATCCAGGTTCTCGACCTCGATACCGAACGGGATTACCGGGGTCAGGAAAACTGCACCGAAATCCTGAACCTGTCCCGGCCGGAACTCATCAGAGAAATCCATCGTGGTTATTTCGAGGCCGGGGCCGACATGGTCGAGACCAACAGCTTCGGCGGCTCACCCATCACCCTGTCCGAATTCGGCCTCCAGGATCAGGCCCGCGAAATCAACCGCATCGCCGCAACCCTGGCGCGGGAAGCCGCCGAAAGTTTCGATGACGACCGCCACCGCTATGTCATCGGCTCCGTCGGCCCCGGCACCAAACTGCCTTCTCTCGGCAATATCGATTACGACACGCTGGAAGCTGGTCTCGCCGAACAGGGCAGGGGACTGATCGAAGGCGGCGTCGACGCCATCCTCATCGAAACCTGTCAGGACACGCTTCAGATCAAAGCCGCCGTCAACGGCATGAAAATCGCCCGCGACGAATTCGGCACGAAAACGCCGATCTTCGTCCAGGTCACCGTCGAGACCACCGGCACCCTCCTCGTCGGCCCGGATATCGCCGCCGCCGCAACTGTCATTCACAGCCTTGGCGTCGATCTGATGGGCCTCAACTGCGCTACCGGCCCGCAGGAAATGGCCGAACATGTCCGCTGGCTCGCCGAAAACTGGCCCGGACTCCTCTCCGTCCAGCCCAATGCCGGCCTGCCCGAACTCGTCAACGGCGAAACCTATTACCCGCTCAGCCCGGAAGAAATGGCCAGCTGGGTCGAGCGTTTCATCGCCGAGGATGGCCTGAACATCGTCGGCGGCTGCTGCGGCACCTCCACACCCCATATCGCCGCGCTGGACGCCATGCTCCGCAGCCGCGCCCCTTCCGGAAAACACCGTCCGGCCCCGGTAAAGCGCAGCCCGAACTGGGTCCCTTCCGTCGCCAGCCTGTACAGCCAGACCCCGCTGCGTCAGGAAAACGCGTACTTTTCTATAGGAGAGCGCTGCAACGCCAACGGCTCGAAAAAATGGCGGGAACTCCAGGAAGCTCATGACTGGGACGGCTGCGTCGCCATCGGTCGCGAACAGGCCGCCGAGGGCTCCAACGCGCTCGATATCTGCACCGCTTTCGTCGGCCGCAACGAAACCGCCGAAATGGACGAGGTCATCCGCCGCTTCACCTCCTCGGTGAACGCGCCGCTGGTCATCGACTCCACCGAAACCCCGGTCATCGAATCCGCCCTGAAACTCCACGGCGGCAAACCCATCATCAACTCGATCAATTTCGAGGACGGCGAACACATCGCGCATGAGCGCATGAAGCTCGCCCGTAAATTCGGCGCCGCCGTCGTCGCCCTGACCATCGACGAAACCGGCATGGCCAAAACCCCGGAAGACAAACTCCGGATCGCCACCCGCCTCGTAGACTTCGCCTGCACGCAGTACGGCCTGCCGCAGTCGGATCTCATGATCGATCCACTGACCTTCACCATCGCCACCGGCGTCGAGGACGACCGCAAGCTCGGCGAATGGACCCTGGAAGGCATTCACCTGATCCGTGAGCGTTTCCCCGACATCCAGATCGTTCTCGGCCTCTCGAACATCTCCTTCGGCCTGAACCCCGCCGCCCGCGCCGTGCTGAACTCGGTCTTCCTCGATCACGCCGTCCGTGCCGGCATGACCGGCGCCATCGTCCACGTCTCGAAGATCCGCCCGCTGCACCTCATCCCCGAGGAAGAAGTCCGCGTTGCCGAAGACCTCATCTTCGACCGCCGCCGCGAGGACTACGATCCCCTCCAGCGTCTGCTCGAACTCTTCGCCGGCCGTAAAGCCGCCGACGTCGCCAAAAAAGCGAAAGCCGAAACCGCCCCCGAGCGCCTGAAAGACCGTATCATTGACGGCGACCGCAAAGGCCTCGAAGCCGATCTCGAAGAGGCGATGCAGACCATGCCGCCGCTCGACATCATCAACACCGTTCTGCTCGACGGCATGAAAGTCGTTGGCGAGCTCTTCGGCTCCGGCAAAATGCAGCTCCCCTTCGTGCTGCAGTCCGCCGAAACCATGAAAGCCGCCGTCGCGTATCTCGAACCGCATATGGAGCGGAAAGAAGGCCAGGCCCGCGGCACCATCGTCCTGGCCACTGTCAAGGGCGACGTGCATGACATCGGCAAGAACCTCGTCGATATCATCCTGACCAATAATGGTTACCGTGTCGTCAATCTCGGCATCAAAATCCCCGTTCAGGACATGATCGACGCCGCCCGTGCCGAAAAAGCCGACGCCATCGGCATGTCCGGCCTGCTGGTGAAGTCCACCGTCATCATGCGCGAGAATCTTCAGGAAATCGCCCGGCAGGATATGGATCTTCCCGTCATCCTCGGCGGCGCCGCCCTGACCCGCAACTATGTCGAGGAAGACTGTGTCGCCGCCTATGGTACAAATGGCCGCGTGGTCTATGCCCGTGACGCCTTCGACGGCCTCTCCCTTATGGACCATGTCGTCCAGGGCAAATTCGACGATTATCGCGCCGCCATCGCCAAACGCCGGGAAGGCAAGGTCAGCCGCAACGCCCCCCGCACGCCGGAAGTCGCCGAGGAACGCGGCTTCGGTCCCGTCGATGTCGCCGCCGTGCAGAAACGCCGTCATCGTCTGACAAAAGACGAACCCGTCATCACGCCGCCCTTCTGGGGGCCGCGCACCCTTGAGGCCGACACGAACGCCGTTCTGCCGTTCCTCAATAAACGCTCGCTCTACCAGTTTCAGTGGGGCTTCAAAAAACAGGGCCGCTCACTTGAGGATTTCCTCGCCTGGGCCGATCAGGAGCTGCGCCCGGTCCTGCGCCGGATGCTCACCCTCGCCGAGGCCGATGGCATCCTCAGACCCCGCGCCTCCTACGGCTACTGGAAAGCCGCCGGCCAGGCCAACGACCTGATCCTCTTCGCCGAAGACGGTACCACCGAAGTCGCCCGCTTCACCATGCCCCGCCAGCCCCGTGAGGACGGCGAGTGCATCGCCGATTTCGTCCGCGACGTGGATGACGAGCAGCGCGACGTCATCGGCCTCCAGGTCGTTACCGTCGGTCAGAAAGCCTCCGACATCGCCCGCGACTGGTTCGAGGAAAACCGTTATCAGGACTACCTCTATCTCCACGGCCTGTCCGTCGAGGTCGCTGAGGCCATGGCCGAATACACCCATAAGCGCATCCGCGCCGAACTAGGCTTCTCCGGCGAGGACGACCGCGACATGGATAAACTCCTTAGCCAGGGGTATCGCGGCTCACGCTACTCCTTCGGCTATCCCGCCTGCCCCCGTCTGGAAGATCAGGAACCCATCCTGAAACTCCTCGACGCCGGACGCATCGGTGTCTCTCTCTCCGACGGTTTCCAGCTTCATCCCGAGCAGTCCACCTCGGCGCTGGTGATCCTGAATCCGAAGGCGAAATACTTCACTGTTTAGGAATGTTTTTCAGAGACTGTTTTAAAAGCCTGCTCGTGAAATCTCTGATTAATTACAGAGAAGTTTTTGGTGAAGCTTTTCTCAAAAAGCTTCAGAAGACGCCGCCTTTTTGAAAAAGGCGGCACCCAAAAACTTTTGTTTTTATCAAAGATTTATCGTTCAGTGCCCTTTGATCCCGACTGAAGTAAACGGGCGGTCGGGAAAAAGAATAACATTATCAGTTTGTTGTGAGAATTTTTGTGCATTTAAGGCTTTTGAAACAGTCTCTTAAACTCTGTGCGGAGTGTTTCTGACGTCCTTTCATTATCGCGGACGAGGCTCCGGAAGCATGCTGACTATATGTAATGACCACCCGCAATCGGGACGGCAGCGTTTCGAACGCAGAGAATGTCATAGCGGGCTGGTGGTCACAGGGCAGAAACAGAGAAGGCCGGCGTTCTGCGCACGTCACTTGACCCTGCTGTATAAACGATCATCCTTACGGTCATGAACAGACAACCTCCGACGATGGCGCCCTTCGATAATGCTGTTGCCGGCGCGCTGGCGCGGGTCCGGTCAGAAATAGAGGCTGCGGCAATCACGGCGGGCCGGGACGCAAAGTCGGTTGACCTGGTCGCTGTCTCAAAGTTCCATCCAGTTGAGGCCGCAGAGGCGGCGCTTGCGGCGGGGCAGCGCATATTCGGAGAGAACCGGGTTCAGGAGGCGGCGGGGAAGTTTCCGGTGCTCAGGACACGGTATCCCGATCTGAGGCTGCATCTGATCGGCGGACTGCAGACGAACAAGGCGCGGGAGGCGGTGCGGCTGGCGGACGTCATTGAAAGTCTGGACCGTCTTTCCCTTGCGGACGCGCTGATGAAGGCGGCGGACCAGGAAGGGAGGCTGCCGGAACTGCTGATTGAGGTGAATACAGGCGACGAGCCGCAGAAATTCGGAGTGCCCCGTGAGGAGGCGGACCGGTTTATCCGGGACTGCCGGGTGCGGTTCGGGGACCGGCTGCGGGGGCTGATGTGTATTCCGCCGGCGAACGAAGATCCGGTGCCGCATTTCCGGTTTCTGCGTTCTCTGGCGGATGAGCACGGATTGCCGGTGCGGTCGATGGGGATGTCAGCGGATTTCCCTCTCGCCATTGCGGAGGGTGCAACGCTGGTGCGCGTGGGGACGGCAATCTTCGGGGCGCGGCCATCAGCCTGACTTTGATGGCTGCTGGCGGGCTGTCGTGGGAGGGTGAGCCGGAAAGGGCTTTCGGGGAGCATGGGTGATGGTCCGGCGAGCCGGGTGGTGCGGGGTTGCCGTCACAGCGGCGTTCGCCGTAAGTCGATCGTGGCGCAATTTACCGCGAGCGCGGGCCGGATGCACCGCATGGCCGCGCGAGGGAGTCTGACTGAACCATGACTGGAACCGCGACATCGTCTGGGGATCACAACGCCACGCCCGCTTCGGGTGCAGGCGCGAGTGACAAGGGTGCCGCTGGCAAGGCAGCAGGAGCGCGCGATAGCGGGCATCCTGATACCGGGCATCCGGACGCAGGGCATACAGGTGCGGCGGCGAAACGTGTTCCGCATATTACCGAGTTCGACGCGGACGCACCGCAACATGCGGCGGCTCCGGTAGGGTTCGCGGCTCTGCTGAGTGTGCTTGGTGTTGTTTATGGCGATATCGGCACGAGCCCGCTTTATGCGCTGCGGTCCACGATCGAGGTCGTGACGGGACATCATCAGATTCAGGATTCGGAAGTGATGGGCATCTGCAGCCTCATCTTCTGGACGCTGATTGTGGTGGTGACGGTCAAATACGTCATGCTGGTGATGCGGGCGGACCACAACGGCGAGGGCGGAATTCTGGCTCTGACCTCGCTGGCGCAGCGCGTGGTTTCCACCCCTAAGGCCCGTCTGGTGCTCGGACTGACGGGCATTGCGGGGGCCTGTCTGTTCTTTGGCGATGGTGTGATCACTCCGGCGATTTCCGTTCTTTCGGCCATTGAGGGGGTCGAGGTCAGCCTGCCGGGCGCGCGGGACTTCGTGATCCCGATGGCGATTGCGGTGATTATCGGTCTGTTCAGCGTGCAGTGGCTCGGGACGGGCAAGGTCGGGACGATTTTCGGTCCGGTCATGCTGCTCTGGTTCGGCTCGCTGGGGCTGATGGGGCTGGTGGAGATTCTGCACCATCCCGGAATTCTGTTTGCGTTGCTGCCCACCTACGCCCTGATGTTCATCATTCATCACGGAGCGCTGTCGTTTATGGCGCTCGGCTCCGTGGTGCTGTGTGTGACCGGTGCGGAGGCGCTTTACGCGGATATGGGGCATTTCGGCGCGCAGCCGATCCGCTATGCGTGGAATTTCTTCGTTCTGCCGATGCTGGTGCTGAACTATTTCGGGCAGGGGGCGCTGATCATTGCCGAGCCGGGTGCGCTGGCCAATCCCTTCTTTATGCTGGCGCCGCACGCGATGCAGGTCCCGCTGGTTATTCTGGCGACGTTTGCGACGGTGATTGCCAGTCAGGCAGGGATTTCCGGCGGCTTTCAGGTATGTCGCCAGCTGATTCAACTCGGCTATCTGCCGCGGATGCGGATCGTGCACACCAATGCCGAGGAGGAAGGGCAGATCTATCTGCCGGACTTCAACCGGTTTCTCGCGGTGGGTGCCATTCTGCTGGTGATTGCGTTCCGCAGTTCGGACGCGCTGGCGGCGGCTTATGGCATCGCGGTGACGGGAACGTTCATCTGCACGACCTGTCTGTGTTTCGTGGTGTTCCGGCGGCATTTCAAATGGTCGGAACGGGCGACACTGGCGACGTTCATCCCCTTTCTGATCATTGACACGACATTCTTTTCAGCCAATGCCCTGAAAATTCCCGATGGTGGCTGGGTGCCGCTGATGCTGGGCTGTGTGCTGACTCTGATGATGACGACGTGGAAACGGGGCCGGAGCCTGATCATTGCGCGGCAGGGGCAGGACAGTCTGCCGATGGGGTCGTTCATCGCCCGTCTGCCGCAGTCCCGGACTATCCGCGTCCCCGGCATGGCCGTGTTTCTGACGGCGACGCCGGAGTTTGTGCCGCCCTGCCTGCTTCACAATCTGAAGCACAACAAGGTTCTGCACGATCATGTGCTGTTTGTGACGATCGAGAACCTGGATCAGCCGGAAGCGGATCGCGGGCATCGCGTCGCGGTGGAAGAACTGGCGCACGATATGTACCGGGTCATCCTGCGTTATGGCTTTATGGAAACACCGAACATTCCGCGTGCGCTGGTGGAACTGAAGGCGAATGGCGTGGACTTCGATCCGCTGCAGGCGTCCTACTTCATTTCGCGTGAGCTGGTGACGCGCTCCTCGATTCCGAAAATGGCGCGGTGGCGGCTGTCGCTGTTCCTGTTCATGGCGCGCAATGCGACGCCGGCGACGGAATTCTTCCGGATTCCGATGGATCGCGTGGTCGAACTGGGCGTAAAAGTAGCGATCTGAGGGGAGCGCCGCATCCGGGGCTCTGTCCGAAACCGGGCGGCGTTCGCAGGCGCGTCCGGATGCCGTTTTGTAACACAGATCAGGATGCGGGAAGCCTTGCTTCCTGCCGGCTCCGGGCAGAGTCTGGAAAAGCAGGATCAAAGCGATGACAGCCACCCCGCCGCCGGAAGTGCAGGCTGATGAGCCGCTGGCACTGTATATTCACTGGCCGTTCTGTCTTTCCAGATGTCCCTATTGCGACTTCAACAGCCATGTCCGGGAGCGGATTCCGGCGGAACGGTTCATCGTCGCGTTGCGGCGCGAACTGGCATATGAGGCGGCGCTGCTCGGGCGAAGGCGGCTGACATCGATCTTCTTCGGGGGTGGTACGCCATCGCTGATGCCGCCGGACGGCGTGGCCGCGCTGATTGAGGATGCGCGAACGCTGTTCGATGCGGCTTCTGATATCGAGATCACCATGGAGGCCAATCCGACGAGTGTGGAGGCGGCGCGGCTGCGGGGGTTCCGGGAGGCTGGAGTCAACCGGGTTTCTCTGGGGATTCAGTCGCTGCGGAGCGATGTGCTGACATTTCTGGGGCGGGAACATTCGGCGGAGCAGGCGGTTGCGGCGCTGGGGATGGCACGGATGCTGTTTCCACGGGTGACGTTCGATCTGATTTACGCGCGGCCGGAGCAGTCGCTGGCTGACTGGCGGGAGGAGCTGGACCAGGCGCTGACGCTGGTGGCGGATCATGTGTCGCTTTATCAGCTGACAATCGAGCAGGGTACACGGTTTGAAGGACTGCATCGACAGGGGGAGATCGTGCTGCCGGACGAAGAACTGGCGGCGGCACTGTATGCGGAGACGGGCGACGTAGCGGCGCGGCATGGACTTGAAGCGTATGAGGTGTCGAATTACGCGGCGCCCGGAGCGGAAAGCCGGCACAATCTGACGTACTGGCATTATGGCGATTATCTGGGGATCGGGCCGGGCGCGCATGGGCGGGTGACGCGTGGTGGCGCTCTGCTGGCGACACGGCGGCATCGGGCACCGGAGTCCTGGGCGGATCTGGTGGAACGAACGGGATCGGGGCAGACCGGAGCCGATCCTCTGGAGGCGCGGGACCGGGCGCGGGAGATGCTGCTCATGGGACTGCGATTGTCGGAGGGTGTGGACGCGGGACGGTTCCGGATGCGGACGGAGATGGCTCTGGAGGATGCGATTGATGCCGCCGTTCTCGAGATGTGTGTGGACGAGGGATATCTGGAGCGGACGAGCGGCGGAATCCGGGCGACACCCGAAGGACGGCTGCGGCTGGAGGCGATTCTGCCCCGGCTGGTATTGTGAGGCCGACGTTCTCTTCCGCCGATAAAGGGCGCGCCGTTGCGGATAGCCGGCCGTGCTGGCCTCATGTGTTAATAATGAGGTAAACCCAACGCGGCACGTTGCCCGTCATTTAAAATCGTCTACGACAGAAGGCGGCCTTTGATGGCGTAAATCCGCAAGGCGCGATACCGCGCTCCGGAAGTCTCTGGAGAAAGTTCGTTCAGCTGACATGACGCGCAAGAGTCAAATGCCCGATGTCCCGGTTGTCTCTGATGCAACCGCGTCTTCCCCGCTTCAGACGATTGCGTGGCTGGTGACGCCGCCGGCAGGGAAGAGCTGGGTGACAAATGACGATCCGGAACGATATCGCACTCTGGGCTATGTGATTGAGCCGCTTGTGCTGGAAACGGCTGCCCGGGAGGCAGTTTCAGGCGCGGTGGAAAAAGAGCGTCGGACCGGAGCAGCGCGGCATGCGGACGATCTTGTGGCTCTCGCCCAGATTGTCAGACGACTAAGGCATATCGTTGAAAACGACTATGACTATGACAACCAGAAGATTCGCGAAGATCTGATGAAATGGGGATTTGTCGAGCAACGTGCCGGACCGCCGTTGCTGCCGACAAAAGAGGGACGGCGTCTGGATAATATTCTGGAGCTGGAATGGCTGCGAACGAAAGCCCGCTGGGGAGTCCGATAGAGCGGCAGTCGCCGGGGCACATGCGACCGGGAACAGTCGAACCGATTTTTCAGACGGCCAGATGCCGGATACTCCGGCGCGGGACTGAGGGCTGTTCCGCAACACATAAATTTTTTCACCCGGAAACCGGCAGATTACGTTGACTGTAAAATACAGCGATGCGTAACGGACAGATCAGCGCCGTGTCATGTCTGGCGAACAATGAAATGGAAGACTATGCGCCTGGGTGACGAGAGAGAAAGCAGCAACATCGAAGACCGTCGTGGTCAGGGTGGCGGTAGCAGAGTGCCGGTCCGGATTGGCGGGATTGGTGGGGTAATCCTTGTTCTGGGCGCGCTTTACTTCGGCGTTGATCCTCAGCTGGTGCTTAATCTGCTCAATGGCGCGCAGTCTTCCGGCGATACGGCGCCGGTCGCATCTCAGGCCCCGGCGGCGGGAGATGATGCCGGTAAGGTTTTTATTGCCAGGGTGCTGGCCTCCACTGAGGATGTCTGGACGTCTTATTTCCAAGCAATGGGGCAAACCTATCATGCTCCGCATCTCGTGCTTTTTACGGACGGCGTACAGTCCGCCTGTGGCTTCGCGCAGACTTCCTCAGGACCGTTTTACTGCCCTGCCGACCAGAAAGTGTATCTGGACCTCGGATTCTTCAGGGAGTTGCGGGACCGGCTGGGAGCGGGAGGAGATTTTGCGCAGGCTTACGTCGTGGCGCACGAGGTTGGGCATCATGTTCAGAATGAACTTGGTATCATGTCCAGGACTGACCGGCAGCGTCGCGCGGGTCTGACAGATGACGGGCCGGCGGGTCTGTCCGTCAGAACAGAACTTCAGGCTGACTGTTTCGCCGGTGTATGGGCGAAACGGGCTGACGATGCGAAGAAGATTTTGCAGTCCGGGGATATAGAGCAGGGGCTCAATGCGGCAGCGGCTGTGGGGGACGACAGGCTGCAGAAAGAAACCCAGGGCTATGTCGTGCCGGACAGTTTCACTCATGGCACGTCCGCACAGCGTGCCGGATGGTTCCGTCGTGGCCTGCAGTCAGGCGACGTAAAGCAATGCGATACGTTCGGAGCGCCTTCCCTCTGAACGGACACGACTGAAGGTTGCTGCCGCTGCTTACTGATCTTCCCGGCCCGACGTGATCACAGCGAGGCTCCTGTGCTCATGCAGGGAAATCCTGTCATCCTCCGCTTTTTCTGACCCAGGCTTTCGCAGTTTATGTCTTCTTTCCGGAACGCTTCGTTCTCTCCCGCCGGCTCCGCATTCCTGCAGATGCGTACCTTTGCGCTTGCATCTCTGGGCGGAGCGCTGGAATTTTACGATTTTGTGATCTTTGCCTTTCTGACAAAGATAATTGCGGCGCATTTTTTCCCGCTCACTCAGGCGGACTGGCTGCGGCAGACCGAGACGTTCGGTCTGTTTGGCGCCGGATATCTGGCCAGGCCACTCGGAGGGCTGGTGATGGCGCATTTTGGCGATGTGTCCGGCCGGAAAAAGGTATTCACATTCAGCGTGTTGCTGATGGCGGTCCCCACACTGATGATGGGGCTTTTACCGGGATATGACGTGCTTGGCGCCGGCGCCCCGCTGATCCTGCTGATTTTGCGGGTGATGCAGGGTGCGGCGATTGGAGGAGAGGCTCCCGGTGGATGGGTGTTTGTCTCGGAGCATGCACCACCCGGACGTGCCGGGCTTGCGGTCGGGTTGCTGACCGGCGGGCTGACTGGCGGCATTCTGCTTGGCTCCACGGTAATTCTCGCCATGCACGGTTTCATGACGGCGGACGAGATCGCTGATCATGGCTGGAGAATTCCGTTTCTTCTGGGTGGCATCTTTGGTCTGGGCGCCATGGTGTTGCGGCGCTGGCTGGACGAGACGCCGGTGTTTCGCGAGATGCATGCGCGGGCGGAAATTTCGGACACGCTTCCGGTCTGGATTTTACTGAAGCGGCATCGGCGGGCCGTATTGTGTTCGATGGCGACGACCTGGACACTGACGGCGGCAATCGTCGTTCTTGTCCTGATGATGCCGCCTCTGATGCAGACGCTGCATCATATTTCTCCCGAAGAAACGATGCGGGCCAGTCTGGCGTCAACATTATGCCTGACATTTTCCGTTATTATATCAGGAGCATTAACGGATTTTCTTCCTTTGCGGAGGCTGGCGCTGCTTTACGCAGGAATACTCGCTCTGGGTGCATCCGCACTGTACGGGCTGGCTCCGCGCTGGCCGGGTACTCTGGTGGAATGGGCTGCTGTAAGCGGGCTTTGCTGTGGCTTTGTGGCGCTGGTTCCGGTGGGAATGCTGCGGGCTTTTCCGCCCGCTGTCCGGTTTTCGGGTGTTTCTCTGTCCTACAATATTTCCTACGCTGTTTTCGGTGGTCTGACGCCGGCCATGATTTCGTCTCTCGTGCCGCAAACGCCGCTTGCGCCGGCGCTTTATGTCTCAGGGACGGCTCTTGTCGGACTGATCGGGCTCTGGTTTTCACCGGAAGAGTAGAGGTTACCCTGAATCATGGAACGGGATTTCTGGCTTTCACGCTGGAAAAATCAGCAGATCGGATTTCATGAGGGTGTGCCGAACATTTTTTTCACGGAACATTTTTCGAAGCTCTCCGTCCCGCCTGGCGGAAGAATTTTTGTGCCGTTCTGTGGGAAAAGTCAGGATATTATCTGGCTGTGTAATCATGGATTTTCTGTTGCCGGCATTGAACTCAGCCGGCTGGCGATTGAACAGTTCTTTTCAGAATCCGGACTTGTGCCAGAAATCACTGCCGCCGGTCCGCTGGAGCGGTTTGAAGCCGGTCGTATTACGCTGTTTGCCGGTGATCTCTTTGATCTGACCGCAGACATTCTGCAACATGTCGATGCCGTCTATGATCGGGCGGCGCTGGTGGCCTTGCCGGGCTCCATGCGGCAGGACTATGCCCGGCATGTGATTACGCTGACTGCCGGGGCGCCGGAATTTCTCATTACCCTCGACTATGACCAGTCGGCTGTAACGGGTCCTCCGTTTGCGGTTCCGGAAGCGGAACTTCGTTCATATTACGGGGCGAGTTTCAATCTGGATTGTATCGGGAGCCGGGATATTCCGGGAGGAATGAAGGGGCGTTGTCCCGCGCGCGAGTATGCCTGGTTGCTGTCACGGCTTCGCTGACGGCGGCCGGAAAACAGTATTCGTGAAGAATTTTACGTAATTATGAAAATTCGCTTATAACATGACACGTAGGGGCAGAGAGTTCCCACATGACACCATCCGGATTATAGGTATAGACGACGGAGCTTCCCCGGACAGCGCGTGGATTACGTTCAATGATTGTCGTGCCGAAACCACGATGAGCAGGAGGTCTGACCTCCGGACCGCCTGCTTCTTTCCATCGCAGAACGAAAAATTCCCCGTCGGTCCGATCTTTTGTGGTCCAGTCTATTGTTATTGTTCCGCAGTCGTTTGAAAGAGCGCCGTATTTAATCGCATTCGTCGTCAGTTCGTGGATGGCAAGGCCGATTTTTTCTGCTGTCTCCGGACGCAGTTTCAGCTCGGGATCACCGGTCAGATGCAGTCGCTTCTCCCGCACGTCTCCGGCGATGGCTGTCTGAGAAATCGCGACCTTATGCATCGTGGCGCCTGTCCATGCGCCATGAATAAGGAGATCCTGGCTTTTTGCGATCGACGCGATGCGCTGGCAGATGATTTTAACGAATGCGGCGTCCGGATCAGGGATGGTGCGTCTGACAAGGGCCTGAACCACGGAAAGCATGTTTTTTGAGCGATGGTTCAGTTCATGCAGAAGCAGGGCGATCCGTCGCTCACTTTCACGCTGCGCCGTGACGTCACGGGAGACGCAGAGTATCGCTTCCACGGACTTGTCCGGATTGATAAGAGGTGTCAGCATGTTATCCCAGTAACGTGCTTCCTCGCCAGGCAGATGGCTGACACCGGTGAACCGTGCGTTATGACCTGCTGCGGCTTCTTTGAGAGCGTCCTGTCCCGGTGTCCGGGCCTCCTGTGGCAGGAGGCCGAGCCATTCCATGCCAAAGCCTGAGTGCTCATCGACATTAAGGGCCGTGCATCCGGCCCTGTTCATATGGGACAGGGTGCCGTCATCATTGATGACTTTGATGCAGTCGACGCTCACATTGAGCATTTCGGTACGGATTTGCGCCTGACGAATGAGATTGTTCTCACGAAGTTTTCTTTCGTGAATATCGGTCAGGACGCAGAACCAGAAACTGACAGCGTTCCGCTCATCCATTTTCGGATGGATACGGAGCATGAACCAGCGACTGTCACCGGTATCGCTGCAAAGCCGGATATCAGTCTCTCCGGCCTGACCGGAACTCAGGGCATCGCTGAGTAAGGCGTCGGCCCTGCTGCGTTCGGGTTCGCAGACCCGTTCAAGCCACTGGTCTGAACCGAACGTATCGGGCAGGCCGTCGTTATAGTTTCGCCAGGCGGTGTTGAAATACGAATATATACCGTCCGTCGTGACGATGCAGATCATATCTGTCAGGAAATCAAGTGTCTCGACTGCAATACCGGGAGTAATATTATTCTGCTTTCCCAGGTGGTATGTCGTCATTCTGTCAGTGAGTCCTGTTGCATGATTTCTCATCGTCCGGGGAGACTTAGTGTGTGATCGGCATTCTGTAAAATGATACGATGCTGTTTATTATGACAGGCGGATGGAATGCCTGCATTGTCGTATGCTGACAGCCGCTGCTTCCATATCGGACACCGGTTCTTTCAGAACAGATATGCCATGCGATCCGGTTCGCGGGGGTGGAGCGGGCTGATACCGGGAAAGCTCAGTTCTGAAATGGATAATAACGGAACGTGACAAAAACGGTATTACCGCTTGCCGTAGGTCGGGAGACCATGCCGGCATCATCTGTTCCGCGGAATGCAAATTTACGCACATATGTGTACTGAACACCGGACATGATGCTGCCGTAACGGCCGTCAAGGAGATGCCACCAGCCGCCGAACGTGTATGAAGCGAGAGTGTGGGTCTCTGCGTTGCACGTCCCCAGCATGATCGCGCATCCGGAGAGATTGGTATCCGGAGAACCGTAACCATAATAATTACCGTCTTCGCCCATATACGTAGAGCGCCGTGCATCTTCGACACCCGCATAAGTATAGAGCAGAAGATTACTGGTCGGATGACCAATCAGGCCGACCGAGCCATTGATCTGTCTGAGGGGAGCAGGCGCTCCGGTGCCGGTAAAGGTCATATCGGGAAGCTGGCCGGGACCGTACCGGCCGATGCCCTGTCCCGCGAGAACATCTCCGACGAACTGAATTTTGTCGGAGAGAAGAGGCACTGCCATGGAACCGCCGACACCGCCGCCAAAGGCGACGTGAGGTCGGACCTGGCCGCTGTATCCGCTGCCTGCGACCGTCACCGTGCGGAACCAGCGGGCGAGACCATACACTTCGTAATGTCCGGCGGATGTGTCTACCGCGCCTTTCAGGACGATGTCGGGGGCGACGTCGAGGCTGTAGTGAGCTTCCGGATCAAGCATTCCGGAACCGGTGCTGTTATAAATGACATGAGGACCTGTGCTTTCCCCGGCTGCGGCCGGAAGGACACCTCCGGACGTGAGACTGGAATCGTCAAAGCCGATTGTTGCCTGAGGCGCTTCGACGGAAAGACCCAGCCACCACTTGCGATTGAAGTCCTTGATGAAGCGGACCTGCGGCACCCGGGTGAACGTGACGCCCGGGATGAGGTTGCTGTCGACCACAGGAGGGAGCTGCTCATGACGCCGCAAAAGGGTTTTGGTGTATCCGGTAGCCAGGCTCCAGGCCTGTCCTGCCAGGAAGTGCAGACCAAGACTGTCGTCGTCAGCGGCGAGATAGGCCTGCCTCATGCGGGGGACGTAACTGTTGGTCTGAACACCGTTCGAATTGCTGCCGGAACCGCCAAAATCGCCTTCGACATAGGCTTCGACGGTAACGTCCCGGGATGGTTTGCCTTCGACCAGCATACTGAAGCGGCTCAGCTGCGCTGAAGGCCGGTATTCCGAGACATGGGCGTTCGGATTGCCGGAATAGGGAAAGGAGCCCCAGGGCGTCGCGGGGCCTGCGGTCAGGTTTTTGTCACGGAAGATATTTGACATATCGACAAAGCCGCCGAGTTTCACGGAGACAGAGCCGATACGAAAGACAGCCGGTGCGGTATCGACGCCTGTCTGTGTCAGGAAGGCTGGACTGGAAGAGGACAGGTTGATTTCCGGCACGGCGACCGGTTCGCCGGCGACGGTCAGGGGCTGGCCTGCCACCGTGACAGGCACAGGGTTCATATCGACCGAATATGGTGGAACGGCACGGCCATCGATCCGCATTGGTCCGGTAAAATCCGGAGCGCCATGTTGCGCGAGGACGGGTGTTTCGGAAATGAAGCGGGGCCGGGCACGGGGAAGATTGTCGGTGCGGGTGGTGGCAGCATGTCGCCCGGCGGGTTTTTGCTGTTGCTGAAGTTGTTTCACCTGGCTCTGAAGTTGCAGGACCATGCGCCGGAGCTCGGCGATTTCAGCGCCGCTGTTATCCGCATAAGAGCGATCAGGAATAAGGATGAATAAGGTAGCCGTACACAGAATGCTGAATGAGAAAAAACCGGAGGTTTTCTTCCGGCGAAAGCGAGACTGGTTCACCTCTCACTGATCCCTGACAGGTGACTGTTCCGAACTATTCCGATGTCAGTCACAGACAGTCAGGTCGCTTAACGGAAAACCCGCTCGCGCAGACGTGTAAATATCGGGCATCAGATGGACGGATTGCGGGATGACCCGGGATTATGAAGGGGAAACAGAGGTAATTTTTCCCGTGTGACGGGTTTTCTGAACGGCTGCTGCCGGTGCTGACCCTTCCCGGTGAGCCGGCAGCGACGACCTCAGCAGGTGGCCTGCCGGGCGGTTTTTCAGCCTGCAGCGTGTTGCTTCTGAGGTTGTGTAAAATGAATGACCAGTTCCGCTGGCTGTCCGGGAGAAACAGGTATCAGGCGGCTCTGTAAACACGCCCGGATTTGCGGGTCTGAGACATGTCAGTCCCATGTGGGCGTAACAACCAGTGGGAAGTCGGGGATGAGTATCGCAGGCAGATTTGTGTCAGTTGATGATCTGCATACGGATTGAGCTGGAACGCTCGACGACATTAATAGCGACTTCTTCTCCGGCACGGACAACCCGGACAGTAAGGGATTCTCCTCCGACCGCGAGATTGAAGAGGGTCAGAGACTCTATGGACTCCGGCAGGCCGGGACGGGTGAATTCGACGGAGACGGTGCCCGGATCATAGCGCAGACCAAGCACTGCCTGAAGCAGGGCTGGCAGAGTTGCCGCGGCCCAGGCCTGCGGGGAACATGCAACGGGATAACGCACGGGGCCTTCGGAACGGGAACGTGTGAAGCCACAGAACAATTCGGGCAGTCTTCTCAGATCTGTATAGAGAGCGGCGTCAAACAGAGCCTGGAAAACACGGGTCGCTTCCTGACGGTATCCATGGCGCGCGAAGCCCATCGCGATCAGGGCATTATCGTGCGGCCAGACAGATCCGTTGTGATACGCCATCGGATTGTAGCGCGCTTCGCCTTCCGGAATGGTCCGGATTCCCCAGCCTGAGAAAGAACTGCGGTGCATCAGGCAATTTACAACCTTTGCGGCCCGCGCGGCGGGAACGATATCAGTAAGCAGGACATGGCCGGCATTGGACGAACGGACGGCGCATTGCCGCTTTTTTCCATCCAGTGCGATGACGTAGGTTCCGATATCATCGTTCCAGAACGAAAGATTAAAGGCGACGCGTAATGCTTCGGCTTTTTCATCCTGGTGAGCGGCGTAAGCTGTCTGGCCCAGGCGGCGTCCTATTGCCGCCGCTGCACGGCGGGCTGCATAAACATATGCCTGAACTTCACAGAGGGCTATTGGTCCCTCGGCCAGCGCTCCGTCCGCATGAAAGATGCTGTCGTAACTGTCCTTCCATCCCTGGTTGACGAGACCGTCCTTATTGCGACGCCCGTATTCTACGAAACCGTCGCCATCCCGGTCGCCGAAACGTTCAATCCAGTCGATCGCGCGGGTGACATGGGGCCAGAGTTCGCTGAGCGTTCCGACGTCGCCGGTGCGCTCCAGGTAGTCTCCGGCGAGCATGACAAAGAGCGGAGTGGCATCGACGGAGCCGTAGTACCGGCGGAATGGGACCTCTCCCAGTTCGGCCATTTCTCCAAGCCGGACTTCATGCAGAATTTTACCAGGTTCCGCATCTGCCTGGGGATCTTCCTTTTCCGCCTGATTGATTGCCAGATATTTCAGAACGCCCTTTGCAATAAGAGGATCTATCCACAGTGTCTGCATCGCCGTAATCAGGCCGTCGCGACCAAAGACCGTGCTGTACCAGGGCACACCGGCGTAAGGGTAGGGGCCGGTTCTCTTTTCGGTCAGCAGCATATAAATGTCACAGATACAGCGACGGATAGCCTCGTTAAAAATTTCATTCGACGTCGCAATCGCTGTGGCACGTGATGAAGCGAGCCTCAGACTGCGGCGGGCCGCGACAGCTCCCTGCAGGAAAGCGCGATTGGGTGGCAGCGTACTGCAGCTGGCCGGATCGCACTGCACCTCGATGTGAATGAGAATCTTTTCTCCGGGGGCAATGGAGAAATCGTAAGTCGCATGATCCGATGAGAGTGTTTTCGGTCTGGGGGAAAACAGAATTCGCGTTGTCCGGACACGATCATCCAGCCCGCGATAAGACAGGCTGACATCGGATTCACCTATAGAGGGTTCCAGGTTTTCTCCACGTTTCTTTCGCTTCATTCCGCGGGCTTCAAACAGATCCGCGAAATCAGCAAAGAAATGCATGTCACAGGAAATATCGTGCCGGAGAACATCGAAATTACGGATTTCGATCCGCTCGAAACATTTGCCTTCCCATAGAAACCTGGAACGCAGCACGTGCAGAAGATCATGAGAAAGGTGGGTACCGTCGCTGAGGGTCAGTGTCTCATTGGTCAGATTGACCGACAGCATCACATTGTTTTCGCGCACGACGGAAGAAAGCAATACAGGGCGCTGTCCTCCGATCCGGAAAGTAAGACCTGAGAGGTACCGCGTATCGTGGTAATATAAACCATCCGCGATATCCTGACCCCATAGGATATCGCCTGTCTGATCAAAGACGCCAAACAGGTCACCCTGCTTGAGGGCATGGATACGACGGCTGGAAAGCAGTGAGCTGCCGGCAGGCGAGAACTCATCAAGTTGTGATGGTTCGGGAAAAGAGGATGTAACGGTGGCAGCCGGCGTGACAGAAGAGGGGCCTTCACCAGCCGGAGGGCTGGTGTCCTGAAATTCCACCATAGGACCATGCCTTCTTCTGGTATTTCGCCTTCGATACTGCGCCGCGCTCAGGCACAGTGCTCAACCGGCGCCGTTGCTGCGCCAGTGCGTAATCTGGTGAGCCTCATCGCCACCATATCATCATTCCCGAAAAACTGAACGTCTGATGCAGATTATCGTCATCACCGATCACGAAAAAATTTCAATGGTTTTCAAAGCTAACAGGCTGTTCATGCGTTCTGAGCGAGACTTTGCCGGAGATATCTGATGACAGGCCTGCATAAACCTCGCAGCGGAACAGAATGGGCCACAGTTTGTGTGGCAGTTCTGCTTGTTCTTCTCGGACTGCCGCTTCTGATCATGGGCGCTCAGCTCGCGATGATCGGTGGCTCTTTTTATTATGTTCTCTTTGGCGCTGCGCTCATAGCGGCGGGCGCCCTGATGCTCTCCGGCTCCGTAAACGGTGCCCTGCTTTACCTGGCCGCCTGGGCACTGACGTGGCCCTGGGCGTTCTGGGAGGTGGGGCTCGATGGCTGGGGACTTCTGCCCCGTCTTTTCGGCCCGACGCTCGTTGCCGTAGCCGTCGCGCTGACCATTCCGGTTCTGCGCCGCATCGGAACCTCTGCGACATCCGCGACCGGGAGCGTTGTGTAATGCAAAGAACGTCACTGATGACGGCTACAGCCGTTTTTGGACTCACTTTCGCCGCTGTCCTGCCGGTTCCGTTTAACGCTTCCTTTGCCCAGACGCCGCCAAAGGAAAGCGCACCGGGGCCGGGCAACGCGACGACCGGACATGACGCAGAGAAAAGTTCCGACAAGTTCGCGGCTCCGTCGCCTTATGCGCCTCAGGCTCCTGGTGTGAATGCCGCAAATATTCCGGACGGACCGCCAGCGGAGGCCAGTGAGGCCACGCCACCTGTGGACCAGATCAGCGCCAGTCCGGCGCATGACGACTGGCCGGCTTATGGCCGGGATACGAATGCGACACGTTATTCACCGCTGGATCAGATAACGCCGGAAAACGTCGGGCATCTGACACGCGCATTTGTCTATCATACAGGCAGCAAACCGGCAGCCGGGCAGATCAATAAGTGGGCAGCGGAGACAACGCCGATCAAAGTAGGGGACGGTCTTTATACCTGTTCAGCAGTGGACGACATCATCAAGCTCGATCCCGGTACGGGTAAGGAAATCTGGCGGCATAATTCAGGTGTGAAATACGAGAGCATTCCTTATACGGCGGCCTGCAAAGGTGTCGTCTATTATACGGCATCGACCGTTCCTGAAGGACAGCCATGTCATAACCGGATTCTTGTCGGGACACTGGACATGCGGCTGATCGAGGTCGACGCGGCGGATGGCAAGCTCTGTGAGGGTTTTGGCTATCACGGGCAGGTCAATCTGATGAAAGGCATGGGAGAATCTGTTCCCGGCTTCGTGTCCATTACAGCGCCCCCTCCGGTTGTGAATGGTGCTGTGGTCGTTAATCATGAGGTTCTGGACGGGCAGCGCCGCTGGGCGCCGTCCGGGGTCATTCGCGGTTATGATGCCGAAACCGGTCGCTTTTTATGGGCTTGGGATGTCAATCGTCCTGATCAGCATGGCGAGCCGCAGCCGGGTCAGCATTACAGCCGTGGCACGCCCAATTCATGGGCAACCATGACGGGCGATAATGAACTCGGCCTTGTCTATGTTCCCACCGGAAACTCGGCGGCGGACTATTACAGTGCGCTTCGTTCTCCTGAAGAGAATAAAGTTTCGTCTGCGGTCGTGGCCATCGACGTAAAGACCGGCTCTCCGCGCTGGGTATTCCAGACCGTCCATAAAGATGTCTGGGATTACGATATTGGCTCGCAGCCGACACTTATGGATTTTCCCGGCAAAGACGGTCCGGTTCCCGCGCTGATCATGCCCACGAAACGTGGCCAGACATTTGTTCTGGATCGCAGGGATGGCAAGCCAGTTTTGCCGGTTGAAGAACGGGCTGCTCCGACCCGGACGGATGTTCCGGATGATCCTCGTGCGCCCACGCAGCCATGGTCCACGGGAATGCCGCGCCTTGGCGTGCCGGATCTGAAGGAGACGGACATGTGGGGCATGTCTCCCATTGATCAGCTTTATTGCCGGCTCAAATATCGCCGGGCAAAATATCTCGGGGAGTTCACGGCTCCGGAGATCAGCAGACCCTGGCTGGAATATCCTGGTTATAACGGCGGAAGCGACTGGGGAAGCATGGCTTACGACGCGAAGGCCGGCGTGCTGATCGCGAACTGGAATATCACGCCGATGTATGACCAGCTCGTCAGCCGGAAGAAAGCGGACGAACTCGGGTTAATGCCTGTGGACGATCCGAATTTCAGTCCGTCCGCGGGAGGAGCCGAGGGGGCCGGCGCAATGGCCGATACGCCGTACGGCATCGTTGTGTCGCCTTTCTGGAATGAATTCACACACATGATGTGTAACAAACCACCTTATGGAATGATCACGGCAATCGACATGCACACGCAGAAGGTGCTGTGGCAGCATCCGCTGGGCAGTGCGCGTGCCAACGGACCGTGGGGGCTGCCAACTCATCTGCCGCTCACCATAGGCACACCGAATAACGGAGGTCCGATCATCACTGCTGGGGGGCTGATCTTTGTTGCGGCAACGACAGATAATCTGATTCACGCTTTTGACGCGAAAACAGGGAAAGAATTATGGAATGATGTACTGCCTGGAGGAGGGCAGGCCACGCCCATGACGTATGAATATAACGGCAGGCAATATGTTGCCATCATGGCGGGCGGCCATCATTTCATGATGACGCCGGTAAGTGACGAACTTGTGGTTTACGCGCTGCCTGAACGGAAATAATTCAGCGCTGTCCATGGAGGCTGACGTATTTCCGGCCCCTTCAGTCTTCCGGGCTGAAGGGGCTGTTATGTCGTGTAAGGTCTGTTCAATGCGTCTTCCGCCCGGATATTTCCTGTTTGAGCCGCGGTGTAAGGAATGGTGTATCAGGCGCTATCAACAGCAATAAAAACGTCGATACCCTCTGCCTTTGTCGCGGATACAACAGATGATACCTGGGCCTGGTCAGTGCCGGCAACGCACTCCACAAACACGGTCCCGGGCGCTGTTCGTGAGCCGTACCGTGTAGCGCTGCCTCCATACGTATCCCGTCCGAAGCACACACTGTCCGGTGCCCGCCATGGCTCGAATATCGACGCTCCTTCAGTGACCAGACTCAGCTGATATTCCAGAGCCGCCCGGGTGTTTCGTTTTACCCGAAATTCGCTCTGAATTCTTGCGATATAGGAGGCATCGGTCTCGCCTGTGAGTCTCGGCACACCTGTGCCGAAATAATCTGCAGCGGCCATATCGACGAAGTTTCCTGTGCTGGTCAGGAGCCTCGATTGCTGCTTTGTATAGAATAACAGCTGATAAAACATAGCCCAGGGCCATGCCAGACCGGCAAGCACTCCGTCGAGCACAGGCGTCGCCTGTTCCGAGACTGCCGGAAACCATCCCGCAGGTAATACCGCTCTGATTCTTGCGGCTATGTCGTCCAGATCGCCTGTAGCCATATTAAAACTCTGCTTCCGAATGACCGGTTTTCATCTTTTACGCCCCGCTGTTCGTAACGGTCACAGACGCTATACGCACGACACTGCCTGTTGTGCCACCGATATCAGCCACGACACCATTCACCGTAACAACGCCCATGCTCGCTACGAGACTTCCAGCGGCCTGCAGGGCAATACTGGAAACGGTCGTGTACTGGCACACATCTCCTACGGGCAGCGCGTTGACGTACGTCGTAATTGCGTTGCTGACCGCTGTCTGCACCGAGGTGAGCTGCACGCCTGCTGCCAGAGTGACCGGGACGATTACAGTGGCCTGAATGACGGATGCCCGTAAGGTGGAGGTTTCTACTCCGCAGGCTCGCGTGGCCTCAATTGCCCTCTCGACGGAACTTAAGGTTGTATCGGGCACATCACCTGAGCCGTCATCAATTGTCGCGAAAAAATAACCGCCACGATAGAGGCCGTCAGGAGTCTGATTTTCAACGATCTGATAAGTTAAATTTGACGCCACACCGGAAATTGCCGCTTCAACCGCGGTCAGTGTCGCCGATGACAATGAAGAAAACCACAATACCATTCGGTTTTTGACGGCAGCATCAGTTTCCTCATCCGATCCGTTACTTACATCAGACAGATTGGTGCATGTATCAATGCCGGATATCTGTGTGCCGAGAAGATTTATGACGCCAGCAGAAACGTTTCCCGCGGACCCATTTATATTACACTGCACAGGACATGTAACAGAAGCCACGCCCTGGGGCCTGACATAACCAGAAGCCGTATCTGACCAGTATTCATTTGTTGAATCCTGAGTGACGGTGAATGAGATGCTTCCATCAGATGTCTTGACCACCGCACCAACAGGCACAACAGCCGATGATGACTCAGGGGAAAGACAAATAAATGTCTCGACTGTTGTCGCAGCTGTCGCACCGAGGCGGCTTACGCCGTATTGTGCAATCCATGTATCTACATCGGAGCCAAAAGAGGTGGACAGGCGGGTTATGGAAAGAACCTGAACGATCTGATATTGAATCCAGAGAGCGACAGTCGCATTGGCTTCCATAAGCGCACGGGCAACCGAGCCGGTCGTAAAATCAAGCAGCGCTGAACATGCGCCCTGCGCGGCTGCCGCGGAGTTTGATACCAGCGTCGAAAAATTCTGCAGTGATAAATTCATTTTATATTTCCAGCGCCACGGTGTCTCCGGTCGACGCACTCATATAAGTTACCGAGATGCTGCGCTTTCCGGTGCCAATATTCTGAACATCGACAACCGGAACGGGGCTCGATGATACTATGGGTTCCAGTGTCATCTGCTGCAGGATAATGGCCTGCAGATCTGCTGGCGTATCTGTTCCACCCACCCGTGAAGGCAGGCCGGCGCCATAATCAGGAGTAAAAATATAATCGCCTGCATTCGTTGTGAGACGCCGCAGAACACGCTGCATTCCGGCATCGTTACCAGTTGCAAGATCCAGTTGTCCGGTGTCGGTAATTACCAGGTCAGACCCACTGATATGAAACAAATCCGCCATAATAAATAATTTTAGTTCCAGTATAAATTATATAAAAATAAGCGCTCTGGTTTATAATTTTTCCGGCGTTTCTGTCATGCTTTCTCCGGCCTGAACGCCGCCATGCACATGCTGAACAAAGGAAATTCCGGCAATATTAACATCACCTGATACCGAAATATCACCATCGACACTGAGTTTACCTTTAAACATGACACCATCGGATGTGATGGCCAGTTCAGTCTCTCCGATTTTTATTCCGAATTCACCTGGACTTAAAACATTGTTTTCCAGGCAGGAAAATTTTACCGGTGGGGTTATTGCATCAAAAACCCGCGCAACCACCACATAATTATCCCCGTCTCCCTGCGCTGTTTCAACAAGAACATGGTTCCTCACTTCAGACGGGACATAACAGGTGGCCGTTCCGACAGAAATCGCTGCATCGCATATCCATCCAGTCTCGGTATTTGCTGGTGGAAGACGTACTTTAACGAGCCCTGATGATGGATCCACTGCGCTTACCACGCCAAACCCCGCTCGTCCGATGCGATTGGTATGAGAGTGCATCATCATATCCAGCGCGCCACGAATGTGCTTCACGAGAGATCCTCCGTCCCGCCTCGTACTCTCAGAGTAATATTTTTTGAAATTCCTCTAGAATCGTATAAGAAAAACACTTCATCTACGGTATATATTACTGAATCAAACGTAGTCCCTGTGCCCTGCAGCCTGATCCGCTGACGTGGCGAAATATCGAGTTCCGGATGAACGGTCATCCTGAGCATTCTTTCGTGAGCCGTCAGATCATTAAACCGTAACTTCGCTAATTTCAGACACTGATCCTGCGTAGTCCCCACAGCGGCTGTAAAGTTATATCCGGCTGAAGTTGTATTTTCATCGGACGGATATGTGGCTGAATGAATACACCTTTGCCGCGCATCCCATGAAGATACCGTCACAGACGCATTGCGCGGATACGTAAAACGCCTTGCCAGTGTCAGGTTGTTTACTGGACCAGCGGGACAGGAAGAGGCAGAGGAGGCGGCAGTCCAGTCGAGCGTTAGCGGAGAAGACGAGATGTCAGGAGCGCGGAAGTGGAGTGTTTTGTCATCGACCCACAGATCATAGCCATATTCTCTTTGCATCCCTACACAGAAATCCCATCCTGTCTGGTATCTGTGCATGCCGGGAACGCCCCGGGCTTTATGCTCATACTGGTAAAACTGTCCGACAAGCCCATCAGTAGAATCGATATCCGTCTCCAGGCCAACTTCCTCCGCCAGAGTCCTGAGTGCATCAGATGCGCTCATATTCAAAAATGACGTTTCAGACAGTTCATATTCGATCAGCCTGCATGCCCAGTCGCGACCACTCGCAACGACGACCTGAGTCTCAGGGTGATATTCGATATAATCGACAAGCCCGGAAAAGATTCTGCTAAATGATTCTGTGCCTTCCGCTGATCCGCTATCCAGAAATCCACAAAATATTTCGATATCAATTTCATTTGTGGACGTGTCTGTGGGATCGAACCACTGGGCCGTCAGGCCTTCTACAGGAATAACGGCAGTAAACATGCTTATTTCTGCCATTCTCGAACGATGAATTTCGAGGCGCTGAGGCGAAGGAAGACTTACTCCACCAGATTTAAGTGTAATTCGCGGTCTGATAACACCGGAAAACATTGAAATCTGATCAGTCATCGATGTCATTAAAATAATCCGGGCAGGCGTTAATTTAAAAAACTGTAAAATTTACAAATATTATTTAATGATCAATTCCGCCAGTCTGTGTTGCATCGACCGGAGGCAGAATAATAGTCTGAACAGACGTAATCCATGTATCTGATAACCCATTAAGGCTCATGATCCGATTTGCCTGTGTAGCGTCACCGAGAAATTTTGCAGCAACATGCCATAAGGATATATTACTCGGACCGATTTGTATGGTTTTGGACAATATTTACTCTCCGGGTTTTTTTGGGATAATTTTAATATGTTCCTTTTTTAATCGGATATTACACTTCCGTTTGAAAGGCCAACATTCACGGTTGCTCTGGAAAGATATGCATTAGCCTGAGCAGTCGATGCAACGACACCTGAATGAGCGACACTTGCAGCCAGTGCGCCTGAATCCGGTACAAGATCCGTTCCTGCATTTGACGCTATCGATGAAAGCTCCGTCCCCGATATTGTCATCACGGATGACACCGCCGATTGACTCGAGGCAAGCTCGGTGCCGACGGTATTAATCGCCGACTGGCTGCTGACAGACGACAAAGCGCCCGCGTCTGTTGCAACGCCAGATAATGTTGCGGATACGCTCGATAATTGTCCGCCGGCACCAAACAGGTTTGCCAGAGGTGTTATCTGGCCGGCATATGTCGAGATCGCTTCTGCTGAAGAAGATACGTAGGAGCCTACGGTATCGACAAGTCCGCTGATTTCACTCACGGCTGAACTGGCATCGTCTCCTATGAGGCCTGCCAGTGCAGACTTCGTGCCATTGGCAGCGCCAGCGACGGCAGGGACAATTTCACAAACAATACTATAGGGAATGACAGTGCCATTATCTGTGTATATTGCTTCAAACGCTGTAATAATAACCTGTCGCGACAGACCCGCTCCGGCAAATGTATAAATGCCGCCACTCCGGACCATCGTCGCGACCAGATTTGCACGCGACCAGGCATTATAGCCGCGAAATACACCTTTCCATGCCAGTGGCTCTTCATAATAGCCTGAAAGGGAGATAGTTTTGCCGCCGCCAGGACGGTGCATAATCGCCGTGTCCTGATATCCTCCCCATTGTAAGGACGAAGGGACTTCCGTATCCAGAAATTCGACTGTTCCCAGTGTAAACGACTGAGTCCCAATAGCGGAACCGACAGCCCCGATGACGCCCAGTAAGCTGGTCACAGATGCACTCCGGGATAACATGGAGTGCTTTGCACCCATGAAAGAGGTGAAGTTGTGGGTGCAGAACAAAGACCGTTGCCGAATTTCTGCGCGACTGCATCCGCGATTTCAGAGATATTGGAAACGTGCACCGTCCCGGATTGAGTGTCGATTCTCCGGCCAGATGCCAGTTCATTTATTTCTCCAGACTTGGAGTTACCGGTCAGTTGACGCGAGGTCTGCGCATCTGATTCGCCGCGTTCAGGAAGATCCTGTCGGCGTTCTGTTTGTGAACTCGTTCTGCTGTTTGTAATTTTTCCATATCGGATGAACGATGCCGACAACGAGTAGTCTCTCCTGCGGGCGAAATAATCAGGCGTCAAGGTATGGGTGCCTGCTGACATATCTCTGATTTTCCGATTCTGGTCTCGCATAGAAGCTGGATTAGCGATGTGCCCTGTATTGCGAGATGATAGCGAAGGTCCCGCGAATCCGTTCATTTGTATAATACGTGTCTTTTGCCCGATGGTATTATTTGACCGGAAGTAATCCGCATTATCCCGTCTGGCGGAGGAAATGGATCGCTCCAATAAGGGCAACGCCCGATATTGGGTTTCACGGTGGCGATCAGTTATCCCCCTCTCCATATTTATTACTTTGGCAGCAGAAACGGGATCATTCTGCCGAAGACTAAGTTTATATTTTCCAGGATCTGCTTCAGTAATTCCTGCAAAATTTTTTGTTTCTCTTGCGGTTTTCTGGTTGGATAATAGCGTAATTATCGGCTGGATTTTTTTTGTGCCGGGAGCCTGGTCTGAGGTTTCGCCGATTCTCTTTCCGGTCTGGTCAGGTTTGTATAATCCCCGGGATACGAGTGAGGAGTTAATTTCTGTTCTGGCGACTTCTGCAGGACGAGAACTCGACGGGAGGACTGTCTCCCGTCGTCTGCGCGATCTATGGTCATCTACATAATCATTCAGACTATTAATGTTTCTGTTTACGGCCAGTCGTGCGGTAATCTGACCGTCTGTAGCGCCGTTCCGTTTGTGCGGCATACGGATAACTTCCCGCTTATCAGAAACCATATGGGATGAGCGCAGGAAACGTAAAAAAAACCGGAAGCATACGACTCCTTATGAAGTCGCATGCCATATTTCGTGGCCATGCCGGCATTCCGCACAATACCAGCAGCTCCGATTTTATTGCGAAATAATCCGTGAACTTGGGAATGTTTACGGTGATTGTGTAGTATATCCAGGTTCACACTGCTCTTCCTGAGCAGCGACGAACTGTCAAATCGGGATAAAGTCACACAGCCTCGCAAAATTAATCATCAGGAAAGTAATATCCTGTTATGGAATCCACTCTTCAACATCGGAAGGTATAAAGTCATTCAGTCCAGATGGCTCGTTCCCAGCAATATTCCCCCCCGTCCAGCCGGCCCGCTACCACGAGGGCCGCAGCACGAATTCGCCAGTCCCATTGTTGTATGACTTCATAAGGGACATTCGCACGCAGGAGCGTCATAATTGTCCAGAGGGACGGGGAGGATGCTAGTTTTTTATTTCTTCCATCTGTTCCTGACGGTCAATTGTCTGTTTTGACGAAATATAATCTTCTACCGCGTTAATTCCATCTGTGCCTAAACGGTTTACAAGATCCCTGATTCCGTCCTTGTTGCGAGGGAACGGCATTGGAACACCATCTATCGTACGCACAGAACACCAGGACTGGGCTGCATTCAGATAGACTTCGTTTGCTGAGCCATCATTCCCGCAGGCAAGAAGAAAATCCAGAATTTCACCGGGATTCATTTCCCGATACTCGATTTTCTTTCCGTTTCCGGACGTGATTTCAACGTTATCAGTGACAGAATTACCAGACATTATATAGCCCTGCGCTGACTGGCGAAAAATTGTACGGTCTGAGTGACGATATCTTCCGCATTAAATTTCCCTGCATTGGAAAATGATAATGTCAGTCCCGAGTATTCATACTTTGATGTTGATCCGTCGGTTTCCTGAATATAGCAATACAGCACTCCGGAGGAAATTGTATTGCTGTTCCAGAACGCGAGTTCATCCGCATTGAACAGATCGTCGAGAGCATAATTTCCCCGGTCGATCGTAAAGCTTCCCCGCCATCCAGCCGGAGTATTAAATTCAATGGGAGGCTTGTTTAAAGGATTCGTTCGCTGAACTTTAATTTCCTGACGAACCTGAAAATCGACGACATCTTCGAGATCGATTCTCGTTCCATTCCATATCAAAATGATAGAGCCCTGACGACCAATGGTGTACAATGAAGACATTAGCTATTCGTCACCGTAACGTCGGCGCCCCCGTTTATATTTACAATAAACATTCTGTTTACGCCCAGGTATGTCACTGAGACATCAGCCTGCAGATAACCCAGCGCAATTCTTGATTGAGGATTATTTGTCGTTGAACACACGACTGAGTAGGCAGTGCTTCCCGACGCTGTCCCAATGATGCCCTGTGATTGCAAATCAGATAGAAATCCTGTTAATGTCGCCTCGACATTAGAAAATAACGTCGGTGAGATGGCGAGACCAATATAGATTCCCATGCCATTTGAAATTGTTTCAGCAATAAAATTCGTTACCCGGGTATACTCGTCACCGTCTATTTCCGGATTGCTGGAGACATTAAATCCGCCTCTCACGCACCAGTAGGCGCCTCCGGGAGCCGGATTGCAGATAACATCGATGCCGTTTTCGAACAAAGATGTCAGTTCAGCGGATGAATAAGTCAGTGTCTGACCGCTGGAGGATAACCCGGCTTTCTGACTGCCAACAATTCCATATAACTGTTTATTGAGGCTTGGTAATTCCGGTGATAAAACTGAAAGTCGTCCGGCGACAAATCCTTGCGGCGATACAAGTCGTGTGACAGAGTTTTCTGAATCGTACCAGTATAGCCAGTCTCCCAACATTACTTTCAAAGCATAGCTATCAACGCCCGCAGCGGCGCGTCGGGAAACTGCGTCCGAAATCAGCTCTCCGGAGGGACCTGCTGCAATCATATAGACTCCTTCACCAAGACCGAAAGAAATCTGAGTCGACCAGGTCGAAGAGTCAGTTACTCCGGCCAGGACGCCTATGCTGCAGCTCTGTCCGCGCAGCGCGTACATGCCGGATCTGGATGTTCCGTCCGAGCCAACGAGCTGCTCAGCCGATACAGAAGTATTACCGTCTGCGCCGTTCATGAGGGTCTGATTTGTAATGGCAGACGGACTTACACTGGAATTTGTTCCGGCGGTCGCTACGACCAGAGCGCTCGGGCCGCGTAATGATGACTGGCCGCTGTTGACTGCGGTCACAAGATCAGACCAGAACGAGGCATTCCCTTCCGATACAGAAAGATTATCAAATGACTCCGGAAGAGCATTTGGCATCTGCAATACCAGTTTCCATGTGCCGGGTGCCGATCCTGTAGTCAGTTCGACGCTTATTGTATTTCCAGCGCTGCCGGTATATTTCGCAGCCAGCAGGACGGGGTAAGTTCCCGCAACTGAGTCATAAAGCATTGCATAGGATGCAGCGACATCTGTCCCATCGGTAACACGCACGCCCGTAAATGAACTTGCGCCCTGCACGATGGCAGTAGAAACAACAGTAGCAAGATCATATGCGGAGGTCTGCATAGGGCCGAATGCAGCGATGCGTTCCTGGGAAGTTCCGAATACAACAGGTGTATTTACCGGTCCCCAGCTTGCGGTGCCCACGACGCCAATCACATTTGTCGACGCTCCGGAAAGCGAGGTACTGCCGGAGGTCTGAATCTGAACATACAGATCCGGGACAGTCAGAGCTGCCGTGTTAATAGATCCGCTTTGAGAAATTATACCCATTTCTATTCGCCCTTCTGCTCCACAGTGCGAGCTTTAGTGGCATTCGGCACGTTCACCGTAATGACAAATTTCGCGTAATATGAGCTTATAATGCTTGCTATAGTAACAGTATTTTCTATCAGATCTCCTTTTTTATAATTCGCAAAATCTGAAATCACCAATAACGCTTTTTGCATCGATCTCTCTATGTAATAAAAGGCAGATCTGGAAACACGCTTTCCCGTGTTGCATCAGTTATAGCTGACCCTACCGCCAGAATACGGTCGGTTACGGGACCGTCTGCCGAGTATGTCGGCGCAAGCCAGCCGCCTTCAGCGAATTCATTCCAGGCGTAAATCAGTCCCACTGACGCCGGAGATGCGGAAGAGCTCTGTAAAAATCGAGCCATGTTCATAATATGATTTGCGATGTCAGGCGCTGATGCATCTTCGTAGTAATTATTGTCGGTCAGGGCTGAGCTCAGCGGATAGAACTCCTGAGGTCGCTCTACAAGGGGTCTTTGATCCCACCCCGTCATAGCAGTCGGAATCATTGGGAAACCCGTTGCGGCCCTGTCGGCCCAGTCACTTTCCGCCGCATGAACCAGAGCAGAATATGGCTGCGGGGCTCCTGACAGGCGTGGCGTGCAGTAAGCGCCTGCAGCATCCGCCCCTGCGGCCTGCGCCGCAGAAGTATTATTATAGTCGGCAAGCGCAGCGCCCGAGAGATAGACAATGTAAGGAGTCACGCCAATGGCGTCCGACACCGAGTCCCGGACAAATGTAATCGCCGTATTCAGGCCTCCGGGAAGCTCTGCCAGTTGTTCCGAGCTTGCATCAAGTACAAAATACAAGGGTCTTTCACCCATGACGGTCATATATTCAGAACGGGCCATGAGAGCTATATCTCTCTTCAGGATATCTGAGTAACCGTCAGAACTGTTTTGATCTGACCAGTTCGATGACTGGCCGATCATGCAAAATTGAAGTCCATTCTTTTCGCTGCTCGACAAATATAGCGAAAGCGCGAGACTCAGAGTATTGTCTTTATCATATGAGTCAAAGGCCCAGAATGATAATCCACATGAAACAGCCAGAGCGATTTCAGCATCAATCGAAGCCTGTGTCGCGGTGGGCCATGATACTGATCCGGTACTGTTTACAGCAGAATTGCCGGGCAGGCGGTAGTACCATTCCGGGTCGCTCAGGGCATCTGCGCATTGCTGGTCGATTGTATTATTCATATCATACCAGGCATCGAATCTGATAGCTCCCAGTGGCGGCAAGGCAGCGGGAGTTTCTGTACCGGCGACGCCAAATGCCCAGGCCGAATTCACGATTCCGACTGGCCAGAGCACGGGAGCAGACTGTGCAGATTCGGTCCAGGCGATCTCTGTTTTCCAGACGAGATCCAGACGATACAGGTTTGCGTTAAGGTTTGTGTCCACCAGCTCTCTGCTGGAAAATCTGAGATAACCTAATTCGTTTTTATCGATATCAGGCAGTTTCTGTTCCAGAAGAGCCGATGTTACAGCCTGTTCTATCGTGTCGCGCATTTCTATTGATGGAGCAAATATCGAAATGCTGAATCCCTGTTCTGTTCGGGATAACTCACGGTATATTTCAACAGTCTCAGCCGCTTTTCCGTATATGGTATCAGACGACGCAACAGTTAATGTCGTGTCTGAACACGACAATGCGGCCTCACCTACGTTATTCACTTTTGCGGCGATTGTCTGAGCGATTAGAGTTGCTGAATCACCAGTTTTGACCGCGGCAGGATAAGCGACGTCATTAATAACAACACCAGCTACCCCATTGCGCGCTGCTGTGCCCTGAAACGTAACGGCGTTACCTGTATTTGCAGTCAGCACTGTTAGGCCAAAAGGAGTATCATTTCCCTTTTCGAACCAGTTGCGCCGGTAACGTGTTTTATTGGTTGCACTGTCGGGCTTTTGATTTACGGTAATCCACCCTGTCCCAGGTGCTGACATAACGTCGTTACCCAGTTCGGTTTCCTGTGGCCAGCCCCGGCAGATTTTTACATCGAATCCTAAAACTGAGACCAGTGTGCCGTTTGTCTGCGGAGGATATATATAATTGGCTATAGCCTTCGCCAGCGCAGCTTCTACCTCACAAACCTGTGCCATTATGTCTGATCCGCCAGTACAGCTATGCGTGTTCCAAACGTCGTCATTTCGACACTATAGATATGGTATGCTACCCCGTGAGATGTTTTGACGCGCAATCCCTGATGCAAAGTGACGTTCGGAATTGCGGGCATAAGGATTTCAAAACTACCGGATGGAATATCTGTTCCCAGCCGGGAGGCGGGACGATTACCGGTGCCGCTTTTCAGCATTGATACCGGCCAGTTTTCAGCGATTATTCTGTCCGACTTCCATGTCGGTCCTTCCGGAGGGCGAAGTCCCACAGATTTATCGTCCGATGAAACATCGCTTTCGAATATTGATATAACTTCGTTGGTTAAAACGACGAGGATCGGCCTGGTCGGTTCAATCCGTGCTATAAAATAGGTATCCTGAGGGTAAGATAATAATTCCGTATCTGACTGGACCACAAGATAATCGCCGCACTTTGATGCTGACGTATTTATTGCGGCGAAAGCGAATTTGTGTCCCCAGATCAATGGCGACGTACCGGAAAGTGATGCTGCAGAGTCAAACAGGCAGAGAGTGTTGAAAAGATATCCGTTCTCATACGGACCAGTAGAATCCGTTGCTCTGTATAATTTCACGTTTACGCCGAGAATTGACGCCACCTTACTGAGACCAGCAGCAATTTTATTCTGCAGACAGGTTAGCCTCATCACACGACAAACCGAATTGTATTCGGACAATATCCTGGCCCTGGCTCGACTCCGAGAAACCGGACCAGTTCAAGTCTTTGCTGATAAAACAGATGAATTCTTTCTTTTACTTCTGTTTTGTTATGTGTCCATACAGATGCTTTGTCAGTATCGATATTTTGTGCCGCCTGTGACGGACCTGCCTCAAGACAGGACAGTGTTCCCAGCATCGATCTGAGAACACCGATTTCAGGCTCAGATAAATTATTCAATTTATATTCGAAGTCACCATATTTATCAAAATAGGGCCATGTATTTCTTATGCTTGTGTCAGATCCCAACGCAGGATACCAGCAATATCGCCGCACGTTTACCTTTTCGGCATCCGACAGACTAATCGACAGCAATCCATTAGTCATGATCAATATCCGTATTATAATAACAGAGAATGTGACCCGTCATTAACGGGTCACTTGTCTTCTTTCAGAGACTTTCTATGACTACACCACGTTTCAGATAACTATTCGTGGAGGTCGGAATAATCGACGGATTGACTGTCGCATCTGTTGGCAGGGCAAATCCACCGATCCAGTACCAGGACTGGGCGATAATCTGTTTCAGACGATCCAGAGGCTCTCGTGTAATCATCATGATTCCGTCGACATTTTCTACGAGAGCTCTGTCGCTGTCCGGAATATCGAGAGTACCGTTGTAGTCTCCTTCAATGAGGGCGCCCTGTCCGCATACAATAGCACGATGAATTACGCCTGCGCCCAGCGAGGCCTGCAACGGGGCCTCTGTGGTTGGTATAAACCGAACACCAAGAAGTTCAACGACAGAGCCAGCCCGGTATGTTTCGCTTCCATACGCACCGCGATAGAGATATTTAAAATCGCCATCACGGAACAGCCCGAGCATCTGCTGATCATCAAGATAACAATGATATGCGCCGTCGATTGTCGGAACGTTATTCATCCGGAGCGCAGCCACAGCGGCGAGTACTGTCTGAATACCGAGGGTATCTCCGGCGACGTACGTGCTGGAGCCATAGTTCCCCACCGGAGCGACAAGCCCTGCTGTCGTAAGCCTGTTGTTGGGGCGCAGAACAAGCGGTGCCGTGGAGGCTACGACCGGATTGCCTGCGGTAGCATCCGCAACGGACACCGATGTCGAAAAAGTTAATTTGCCGGACTGGCCAAGAGGGGCTGTGGATGTATTGACGGCGTCTGCGCTCACACCCACCAGCGTGTAGGCATTGCTGCCGACAGTTACAGTCATCCCGGAAGACTGATCTACCGAGACGACCTGACCTGCCGAACTGAGTACACGTTCGAAACCACGAATGTCGTCTACGGAGACCTGAGTTCCCGAAGTGCTCAGTGTTACTGCGATACGGGTGTTGCCCCCCATATAACCGCCTACGCCTGAGGAACCCCCGCCGAACAGTGTGTTGCGGGCGATACGGTCCAGTGACTGAAGGGCCTGGATGCCGTTCGTATTTGCATTAGCCAGAAACTGATCTGCGATTCCTACGCCTTCGCTGACCACATTGAGATCGATTGTATCCCCATACTGGTTGATGGAGAGGGTATACTGCTCGACGGACCACGTAGACGGGGTCAGACCATTATCAAAGTTCGTATTCTGCGTGGGGTTCATAGGCGTTGTGACAGGCGCCTTAAGACCTTTACGTGTTTTCGTAATGCTTTCGCCAATCCGATTCGGAAAAATCTCACGGTCGGCAATCGCTCTGAATGCGATGCGCGACTGAAGAGCAGCTCCAAACTCACGAGCGAGGTAGCCCTCCTGAATAATTGGCTGTAGCTGTGCAGGAAAATTATCAATAGCCACGTTTAAAATCCTTTAATTATAACGTCGTGAGTAGGAGGGCGCAATTTTCTTAAGAGAAGCTTTGTAGTCCGACTCTGTCATTTCGCGTACTGATGTCGGACCAGCCGCTTTTACCCTCGGTGCGGCGACGAATTTCGCAGTTCCTGTTGATTTTCCTTCTTTGTCGCGAGATGGAAACAGGAATGGTTTACGTGTCTTCAGCTCCGAAAAGGCTTCATCAACACCGATAACATTTCCGTCCGAATCTACTGAAACGCCTGACGTATCGAGCAATGGGAGACAATCCATGTCGACGAGACCGGATGTGACAGCCGCCGCTTTAATGGCCGCGCTTCGTCTTACCTCGGCTATTTCTGCTGCCCGTATCTCGTTTGCGGATGACACTTCAACACGAGCGCGCTCGAGTTCTGCTTCCATTGCCGCATTCCGCGCTCGTGCTTCAGCAAGATCAGCCTGTGTCTGCGCGAGCTGATTCGAAAACGCATCAGCGACACTGTCCGCAGCCGATCGATTCAACGGATTAGCCTCTCCCGAACCTCCTTCTTCTGGGGAACAGGTAATTCTTTCAAATAATTTCATTTATACCTCAGTTGGATCGCGGTCCTGAACCTGCCCGTCCAATGCTCTCAGACGCTCATCATGCTTTTTAATGTCATTAAGTATTTTGTTTTTCTCTTCACCAACATGCTGAACATGCGTTGCAGGGCGCATCATCCTGACTGCCGAGTCCATCGATACCGCATTTGCAGAACGAGCGGCCTGAACCGCATTAGCCATAGTCTGCATGTCTCCAAATGTTGGTTCAAACCACGGAGGCCATACCAGGGAAATATTTCCCGACTTAACAGGTCCATGAACGCGTCCGGCTATGCGGAGATCCGGAACGGCCTGGCTGATTCGACATATAAGATTCAAAATTGAAATGAGGCCGAATTCGCCATAAGATCTGCGTAGTCGTCCTGTCAGCCAGGTCAGTCCCAGACACATCAATTCCATAGCGCGGCCTGACTGGGCAGCCGTAAGCCGGTCTCCCTGAGCTCTGTTTCCGTGCATAGCTTCAAGTGCGAGCGACCGTAATGCTTCCCACATATTGAGAGATGCCGTTGCTCCGGTACCGTTTATTTCCAGAAGCTTTGCATCGCCACCCTGAGGGAGTGAGATGGCATGAGAGGCGTCCTTCGGCATCTGCTGCGTCATGCCGCCGGGCAACTGATATTCGTCGGTCGAAAGTACCATTGTCGGGTCGGCTGAATACCGCAGTCCCCGAACGGTTTGTGACAGCAGATAATCTGCATCGATCATCGCATCGATACCGGCCGAAAATGTACACTTTCCATCAGGGGAGCCCGGATCTGTTCCCGGAAGGTTTTTTATCCAGACAATCGGGACAACACCCAGTCCATGAATGACTGATCTCGTGTTGTCTCTTATAAGACCGTCATCGGTATGTGGAGCACTTCCCAGCTTTATCGGCTGATACCAGACAGTCTCATTTTCTGTAAAATCTCTCGTGAACCAGTAATTTCCGGGTGGAAACTCACCAAGACCGGCCCGCATAAGACCATCGGCGTCCACGACGTACTGCTCCCGTACTTTCACCAGTCTTCTGGCGTCAAACAGTGAGAATACAGGCTCAAGAAAGCAGGTTCTTTTTATTTCGATAATGAGTTCGTCATCAATAGCCTGAACAAGGACTGCGACAGATCCTACGGAACCCATGACGGCTGCCTGTTCCATTACTGACGCCAGATGGAGATCCGCAATGATATTTCTGATCAGATGTTCGCGGTCGTTATCATCTGCGCCGTCATCTGTCTTTACGACCACGGCTGGCCAGTGCGACTGACTGAAAAGAAGCGAAGCTGAATCGTCAACCACTGTACTGCAAAGGTGAGTTCGTATTGACGGTCGTCGTCTGTTTACCGGAATATATGTGCCATCACTGTCGCAACTTTTAAAAAAAGGATGTGGTATATGATTGTACATTGTACCATCAAGAACCTTTTCTAAGGCAAGAAGGTTTTTTGTCCGGCACGAGTAAGTCGATGGAAACATCATCGTCTTTTTGAGCTCTACCCAGTCCATAATTATGGATATCCTCTTCTGGTGATTTGTACTAAATTCTGTGAATTGATTATCGCTCGAGTATTCTGGAAAGAGGCGGTGACGTGTCCGGCTTTAAAAATCTGAAAAAGAAATAGTATCCTGTTGCATCGACAAGATGATCAAACCCACCATTTTTGTCAGGCTCTGAAGTTCCGCTGCGATAAATATATCGTTCATAACTTTCAATGCTTTTTCGGCAAACCGGAGATACGTATGCACGTCTCTCTCCTGCGGAATTTTCAAACATTGCATTTGTAATGTTTAATCGTTCTCTTACTTTCGGGGCCTTTTTCATTACGTTTATATTGAAGCCAAATGATTTCAGAATGGATATATCAGTTCGGCCACATGATGATGTTCTGTTCGCCTGTCCGGATGGATCGGGGTATATTGTTATATGATCGCAATCAGCAGACTCTTCTCCGGAAAATAAAATCTTCTTTTTACCATATCTTCGTAAAATTTCCTGGGCAATTTCATCAGTGTTTGAGGTTGGTAAAACGATTTCATCTATCTGGAATGATGTTATATTCCCATTTTCGTCTGTTTTTTCCTGCCAGACAGTTGCCGATATGGGATTAACGTTAAAGTCCAGACCGATATGGACTGCCTGCTCAGCGTTGTAACTCATATTTCTTATTGATTTTTCACGGGAAAAAGCATAGAGGCAACGTCCGGAAAATGTTTCGAACGATGCTTCATATTCTTGCCGAAACTGACGAATATCAAGACATTGTCTTGCATTCTCAATTTCTGCCGGGGGAACGTTCCCGCCATCCAGTGTTGTGTAAGAGCATGACCACCACCCTGGCTCTTTTCCTGGTCCGTCCTGCCCCTTCAGATATAAGTCGTGGAAATGGTCCCGTCCTTTTGGTGTTCCAATAAAAAGCGCGTGGCCCTGTGCAGTTGAAAGCATAGGCCTCAGAATCTCATTCCATACTTCAGGTTTTACGTCAGCCCATTCATCCCCTAAAAAGAAGAATAATCCTGATCCACGTAATGCATCGTAATTTTCAAGTCCTACTACCCGAACGATATGTCCGTAAGGTCTGATTGTCAGAGCCAGATCAGATTCACGCGGGGCCGATTTCAGCCAGTGCCGTGGTACAGTACTTTTAAGACGAGGCCAGAATATTTTTTTTGCCTGCTTATATGTGGGCGCTCCATACCATATTTCATTTTCAGGACTTATATTTTCTCGAACAGCAAATTTTATTGCCCTCCGCATTTCCTCTGCAGCTTCAAATGTTTTACCAAACCGCCGGCCACATACAGCTACTCTGAAGCGCGAATCCGATTTCCATCCCGCCTGATAAATATCCATTTGAGGATTTGTTAAAGGTGGGCGTTTCGCATCTGACCTTCTACTTCTTTCCAATATCAATGACTTCTGGTGGAGGATCAGATTCTATTTCCAGCTGAATTGTCTGAGTTTCGTCTGGTGTTCTGGAACTCATTGCACGAACAAGATCATTTCTTTCCGATCGCGCAAGCCTGCTTGCTCCTTCCTTTAATACGGCTGCAATAAGCTGAACGTTTGGTACACGATCAACGATCGGTTCTCCATCTGTATCGGTAACGATTCTACCTTTCTCGCCTCTGCGAAATCCTGGAATTCCCTGAAAGGCAAGTTCCCGTACGGAAGATGTGAGCTCATCATGAAAAAGAGATCTGGCCATCGTCAGACGCTCCCTTTCGTCTGGATTTTTTTTTAAAAAATAATAAAGATCATCAAGAGGGCGTCCAACGAGACGCATGCAATGCGAGCTATTACCTGTCTTCACGACACAGTCACACAGCGCTACAAATTCGCTGAGTGTCATGGGGCTTCGAATACGCTTCATTTAAAGGCTGGCGCGACGAGGCGGTGTACGCTTCCCATTCCAAACTGATGCTGAACCGGCGACCATGCCTACTGAAAGAGCAAGCGGACTTTCCGCGCTGCCACCACTGAGATTTTCTTTATTCCTGGTATTGTATTCCATTATTGATATAGCTTCTATCTCATCAATATCACATGGGCGCAAATATCCACATGTATTCATTTTGTCGTTTAGAATTGTTTTTCCTATTACGCATATAGCATAAACGTGATTATGAACTAATTCATCTTTCAGAAATTCTGCTTCAGGAATATAAAAGAGCGCTCTATGTCCGTATTGTACATTTACGTCCACAGGAACAAATATAATCTGATCTGATGTGGTTGTCTCTAAAACGATCGCGTAGCGATTTCTGAATTCTATTATATCGCCTCTGGAAATTTTTTTCATACAGAAAGGCGCCTTCTGACGACAAAGGAGGAAAGTGAATAATCAACAGGCCTTCGAAAAAATGGTCTGATACCGATTGCCTCACACGTTATGTCGCTCCCTGTTTCCAATGGTTCCCAGCCTGCTTTTTTGCGCCGTTGAGTGGCATTATTCATTGCGCCGCTTGATATACCCATCTGAACAGAAAGTCTGTGTATATAGCTTCGGCTTACCCCGAGTTCCCGCGCTATGGCTCTGATTGACATGCGTCTTTCATGGCAGGATGGCAGAGCACGTATACATCGTGCTCTTTCAGCATCTTCAAATTTTTTCGCCATTTTCTTACTCCTGTTTATACGATATATTTATCTGCATAAAAAAATACATATATTAAAGTATAAATAGAATAAATTAAATGAATGTGCGCGTATATGAATTAAATACACAGCATTTTCTTAGCTGTCTCCATAACGAATTCCAACTTATAAAATCGGCGCTGTGTAAAGACACGATAAGCTCCGGATGGGGATGTTTTATCCGCGTTGACCGAGATGGCACATATAAACCTATAATAGCCATATGGCAATTAGTTTTTTATTCGGCTATTCTGGTTTGAGTGCGTTTACTGCCGGTGAGCTTTCTGAGAGGACCTGATGTTCATCATGTTCATATCTGAGTGAAAGGAGCGGCTAAAAACTGGTTAATTAAATGAATTGCGGATCGTATCGGGTAGCGAGCCTCGGAAGCATTTTTACTGATTGAAAAATTTTGTCTGATATGATTGCGCTGTTCGCAAAAAAAATGGCCTTCGGAAGGTGCCTGTCTGCGTTAAACCGATGTGATCGCTACTTCAGTTTTATGTCAGCGATCTGCTCGCGTAATGCGTTGCGTCTGCGCGCCTGGCCAGTAAGTATGATATGATCGGTTTATGCCGTGTGGCTCCCTGGCGCTGCCTGGTTTCCGGAGCGGAGCCAGTTGTGAGGATAGCTCGCGGTAACCAGTTCAGGGGACAGCATTGTGACTTTTCGGGTTCAGACCACTTCCGGAACGTGCTGTCACATGATTTTTAATCTTTCCTGTTCATTCGCTTTTGACAGGAGCGGATGCTAATCAGTTATTAATTGTCCGGACTGGTAATCCGTCTTGCAAAGGTATGCGCACTTGCGCCGGATAGCTCCACGGATTGAAACGTCGGTGTGTTGCTCGTCAGTTTCGCGCACCGACAAATCGCAGTGGCGCCTGAAACAGGGAAGTCAGGAGTAAGAAATCACGAACGGCCGTTTATCTGCTATCTGCGCGACGAGATGGGATTGTTAAAAGTCTGCCCGGGAAAAGGGGCGTGGTTCCTGCTCTCTGATTCTCACTCATTCATTTCGTCTGATCGCCATGACAGGCTATGCTTTTCGAGATGGAGCGATACCAGTCATGCATCTCGCTATTCGGAAATATCGAATGTCGATCTGATCTGATAAAGTAGGCATAGGGTTTCGTTGCTGCCCGCCGGCTCCGGAGTGTGCGTGAGTAAAGCCTCACCAGAGTATGGATTCTCGATCTTCGGTAGCAATCTTTGATATGGGAGACTGTGTTCATGCTGTGTTCGCATGACGGGGTTTTGCGGGAGGGGATATGACGCGCCGGGCGGGAAGTGCGGATCTGCCGTTGCATGGCGGGCGGGTGCCGGCGTGGCTGGGCGAGCGGATGAGTCGTCTGGGGGCGGTGATTACGCAGGCGATCGTGCATCATTACGGGCGCGACGAGTTTCTGCGGCGGCTGGCGCATCCGTTCTGGTTTCAGTCGTTTGGCGCGGTGATGGGGATGGACTGGCATTCGTCGGGGATTACGACGAGTGTGATGGGCGCGCTGAAGCGGGGGCTGGAGCCGCTTTCGGCGGAGCTGGGGCTGCATGTGTGCGGAGGGCGGGGGCGTCATTCGCGGCGGACACCGGATGAACTGGTGGCGGTAGGGAATGTGACCGGGCTGGACGGGGCGGCGCTGGGGCGGGCGAGCCGGCTGGTGGCGAAGGTGGACAGTGCGGCAGTTCAGGACGGGTTCGATCTGTATCTGCACAGTTTTGTGGTGGCGGATGACGGGCGCTGGGTGGTGATTCAGCAGGGCATGAACGATGCGACGGGGTATGCGCGACGGTATCACTGGTTTTCGGAGGGGCTGCGGAGTTTTGTGGAGGACCCGCACAGCGCGATTGACGGGCGGCCTGCGGGAAATATTGTGAATCTGGCGGACCGGCGGGCGGCGGGGTCGCGGGGGGCGCAGCGGGAGCTGCTGCTGGAGGCGGGACCGGACGCGGTGGTGCGGGAGGTGGCGCTGCTGCGGCGGGACGAGGCGGAGGCACCGGCGCAGGGGATGTTGCCGCATCTGGTGATGCCGGAGCATCATGATGTGCGGTCGGGGGACGTGATGATCCGGCGGCTGCACGGGGCGCTGGCGGCGGCGGCGGAGTGCGGGCCGCGGGATTTTCAGGATCTGCTGCTGGTTCCCGGCGTGGGGGCACGGACGGTTCAGGCGCTGGCGCAGGTGGCGGAGGTTGTGCATGGCACGCCGTGCCGGTTTGCTGATCCGGCCCGGTTTTCGATGGCGCATGGAGGGAAGGACCGGCATCCGTTTCCTGTGCCGACGGAGGTGTATGACCGGACGATTGCGATGCTGAAGGAGGCGGTGGCGGCGGCGAAGCTGGGAAATGAGGAGCGTCTGGAGGCGGTGCGGCGGCTGGACGCGCAGGCGCGGCGGCTTGAGGCGCATGTGTCGGGGCCGTCTCTGGAGGCGTATGTTGCGCGGGAGCGGGCGGCGTCGCATGATTATGGCGGGCGGAGCGTTTTCGGATGGGAGCCGGAACCGGAAGACGGCTCGGGCAGGGTGGCGCGGGAGCAGTGAGATGCTGTGTATGTCGCTGACTATACCGTCTTCGCAGAAGAGGCCGGCGCAGGTTTCTGCTCGGTATCGGAAGACTCCGGCTTACGATTAAGTTTTCCGTTACATTCCTGATGTTACACTGGACGCTTCAGGCTGCGCGCTGACGTTGTCGGGTTGTGTAACTGATTTCCGGCCGGGTGTAGTTTTTTTGCTCTTCCTGCTGCTGCGATCCTGTTTCCTGAGGATTAGATGAAACTGATCGCTATTGTGAATGAAAGCGTTTCAAATCAAGCCATTTTTGGTCATCTGGCCCGGCAAGCCACGCCAGAGCTGAAGACGGAGCTGTTTGCCTCGCCTGAGGAAGCGATGGCGCATTTCATCGCCGGGCATCATCCGGATCTGGTCGTCACTGATTTCCAAATGTCCGGAATGGGAGGTGCCGCATTTATCTCGGCATTGCGGGAGCAATCCTGGGGGCATGACATGCCAGTGGTTGTCGTCGCCGCTCATGAGGACCGCGATTGGCGTCTGGCGGCCCTGCGGGCGGGGGCGACGGATTTTCTTGTCAGTCCGGTTGATCATGGTGAGTTTGTCACCCGGATGAGGAATCTTTTGCATCTGGCAGCGAGCCGGCGACAGATGAGCCGGCGGGCGATGACGCTGGAGCGGGAGCTGGCGGAAAGTCACCGCGCCCGTGCGGCCCAGTTGCAACGGAGCCGGCAGCATCTGCTGCAGGTGATTGACACGGTCCCGGCGATGATCAGCGCGACCGACGGGGCGGGGCGGTATGTCTTCGTCAACAGGTGTATGGCTGAATCGATGTACAGCACGCCGGAGGCGCTCATCGGGACACTTGCACCGGGCAGGAGGGGGCCGGTCCGTTGTGAATCCATGGTCTGTAAACCTGAGCAGGAACGGATCGGATGTTGCGGCGAGAAGCGGGATTGTTGTGGTGAGCGTTTCGAGGAGATCGTGCATGACAGCAGGGGACGGGAGCGGGTTCATCTGACTTCCGACACACCGCTGAAGATGGGGGAAAGCGAGACGCCGCTCTGGCTGAAAACATCTCTCGATATTACAGATCTTAAAGTTGCGCAGAGAAAACTTCATGTCCTTGCCTATCAGGATCAGCTGACGGGAGCACCGAACCGGCTGAAAGTCGAAAAGACGATTCAGGCTCTGGTTTCCGGCGCAAAGAACGAAAAAACAGCTTTCGCACTGTTTCTGCTCGATCTGGACCGGTTCAAGGCAATCAACGACACGCTTGGTCACAGTAAGGGCGACCGGGTTCTGAAGAGTGTGGTTTGCCGTCTGGCGAAGATTCTGCCGGACGCCGTGGTTTCCGGACGGTTTGGCGGCGATGAATTCGGCATTGTGCTGCGGCTGAATGAGGCGGATTGCGAACAGGAAGCCTGTGTGAGGGCTGCTGTAATCCTGGATGCATTTGTAACCCCTTTCGCATTTGGTGAAGAAGAAGGCGACCAGATTGGGGTGTCGGCGGATGACAGCGTTGTCATCACGACTGTGAGTATTGGTGTAGCGGTACATCATGGCGGACCGGTGATGTTTGATACACTTCTCCGACGTGCTGACATGGCGATGTACAAGGCGAAAGCGGCCGGTGGAAATACGTACGAACTGTTCCGGCCCGAGATGGAGGCGAGGGAGGAGGCAGCAATGCGGATCGAACTCGATCTGCACAGGGCTGTGCCGAATCGGGAACTGGAACTGCATTATCAGCCGCAGCTTGATCTTCGTTCCGGACGGATTGTCGGGGTGGAGGCCTTGCTGCGCTGGCGCCGGGCTGACGGAAATCTTCTGGCGCCGGGGATTTTTCTTCCGGTTGCAGAGGAAACCGGGCTGATTGTGCCGATTACGGAATGGGTTCTTAAAGAGGCCTGTCGTCAGCTTTCTGTCTGGAGAGCTATGGGCATTTCGGTGCGAATGGCAGTAAACATGTCCGGCGTTCTGTTCCGTCGTTCGGATATTCGTGGCATGGTTCTGGATGTGATAGAACGTTCCGGAATCAATCCGAGTGATCTGGAACTTGAACTGACGGAATCGGTGCTTATCAGGAATACAGATTCCGCGAACCGGCAACTGGCCGATCTCCGTAAGCTCGGCGCGGCTGTGGCAGTGGATGATTTCGGTACGGGCTACGCTTCTCTGACTTATCTGAGCAGGCTGGTGATCGACCGGATCAAGATCGACAAATCTTTTATCGACCGGATTGAGGAATCCGAATCTGATCAGGCTATTGTCCGGTCAATGATTACGCTGTGTCGCAATCTGGGAATTCGGGTGACGGCGGAAGGGATTGAGCGGCCAGAGCAGGCGCAGTGGCTTGCGCGACAACGTTGCGATGAGGGGCAGGGATTTTATTTCGGCCGCCCTCAGCCAGCGGATAAGATTGCTGTGATGATTCATGCGACAATGCATGGAATGCCGCGAGACGATCTGACAGCGTTCGTGGCGTCCGTGTCAGCGGAGGGGTCTGAACTGGCGCCGTGAAAGTTGCGCTACTCAGCACAGGCAGGACGGCCGCCGATCCGGATGAGGGTTGTCATCGGGACCATTAAGAGCGAATTCGTACATTTCCCATGCGGTGTGTTGCAGAACGCCCTCGCCGACAATCTGGCCGGTGAATTCGGTCGTTAGTGCGTCGACATCAGGGCGCGTGAGATAAGGCCGAAGGGATTTTTTCCCCGGGAGTGAACCAGCCAGGTTCCGTCTGTCCGAGATGGATAAAAGTATCATCTTTGCCGGGCATGATGCGGTAATCGTCCGGATTGCCGGGAACACGAGTGGAGCCGGGGGATTCGAAAAAGACCTGTGTGATAGCTGGATTTGTGCAGGGGAAAATAGTGATCAGGTGCTATTGTATGGCTGAGGTTGTATCACCCGGTATTTGCCATCCGGGAAGTAGCGTCGGACACAAGGGCAACTGGCTGCCCGCGCCACATAGGAACTTTTAGGCGACGAGCCAGGCCGGCGGAGAGGGTGGATCGTTACTTACCGGGACTTATCTGGCGGTAATCAGCTGCTCCGACAGACGACCGGCACTGACAAAAGTCATCTTAAATTTATCCGGGGTGACTGTCTCGGTAATGATCAGCGCAGATACCACCAGGTATCCGTTTGGAGGACGCCTGGTGGTGGATGTGAGCAGGAGGTTACGAACAGTGGGTCGGAAGCAGGTTGGTCCACTGGGTGGCTTCGTGAGATCCGGCTGCCGTTACGGTCTGGCAGGAGCCGTGGCTGCTGCTCCAGGGGTCAGGATGTGTGCAGCTTCCTCCAGTGCCGGTTGTGGAAGAATGCGACCAGTTTTTCACGCAGTTTGCGAAATGGTCCTGAGCGTATTCTTTCCAGAACTGGGTGTCGCACCCATGGCCTGACCCGGATGACGTCTGATGAGCCGGGGCGCATCCGCTGCTGCCGCTTTGTTTATGCCACGAAGTGTTGCTGTCACAGCCGTGACCTGATGCGGAACCGTGGTCATCATGACAATGATCGTGCGTGGAAGTGCTGCCGCTGTTGTCATGGTGATGGTGGTGAGGTGTGCAGTGACTGCCGGAGCCGTTGTCATCTCCGCTGTTGCCGCCACTGCCATTATCGCAACTGCTGGTGTGGTCATGTCCCGGAGGCCAGCCGGTTGTGGCGGAAGCGGGCAGGGAGCTGTCGGCGATGACGTAATCGCCGGCGAGGTCTTTTGTGATACTTACGGAGCCGGGCGTATAACCGGCTGCAGCGGTGATATCGCTCAGCGTGATGGTCTGGTTGCTGCTCGTCGTGATGATCAGACTGTAGGTGCCATCGCTGTTTTCGCTGTACTGGGCGGAGACCGGCGTGACGCCGTCGGTACCGTTGAGGGCGAATTCGCTGTTTGCGGAGACGTTTTTGAATGCCGTGGTGACGTTCTGACCCTCGCTTCCGAGCACGATCATATTCAGTGTACTCGGGTCGAAGGTAACCGTGCCGCCTGCCCAGCCAGATGTATAGAGCGTGCTGCCGCCGGACAGACTGACATTCATCGCAAGGTCGACGCTGATGCCGGCACTTTCGGTGCCAAGTGTCGCATTGTTGAGGACGAGGTTACCGTCTCCGGAAAGACGGCTTGTGGTGAGGGTGACGTTCGAGCTGTTATTGATCGTCAGCGTGCCGCTGATTTCGTTAATGCCAAGGCTGACGGGAGACGCGGTATCGACAGTGAGGTTGCCATTCGCGAAAATCTGCATGGCGTCGGCGGTGAAGACTGGTGTCGCGGTGGCGTCAGAGCCGTCGCAGGCTGTGATGTCGAGCGTGCCGTAATCGCCGATGGTGAGACTGGGTACTTCGGTGCTGTAAGTGCTGCCGAGAACGGCAGTGACCGGGGCGGTGGACGTGCCGCTGATGTTGATTTCATGGTAGTCGGTGGGAAGCGTTCCGCTGCTCCAGTTGGTGGCGTCGAGGAAGTCCTGCGATGTTGTCGCAGTGAAATAATCGGTGGCGTTCTGAACCATGGCGACCAGATTCTCCTGTCAGGTCAATGACATCCGGACCGCTCAGCGAAGCGCACGGGATGCCCTGGTTCGCTGCGGCCGAACATTTGTTAACAAAATGTTACCCGGCGAGATAGAGCTCATTTTGAATTAATATTATCAAATATGGAATTTAAGGTGGTTTATGGCTGTTCGGGTGGATTTTTGAAAAAGTTATGGCGTTGTTGCAACGGTGTGTCGTGTGAGGAGGCGCAGTGAGGTTTCTGAATTGTTTCAGGAGCGGATCGGATGACAGGTTTTTCATCATGCGTCCGGTTCGGAGAGCCTGTGAGGAAGGTAATTTCCGAAGGAGAGCGGTATCAGTGTTGTCGCTTACCACTGGCGGGGATGGTCGGGATTTTCCACCGGGAAGAGCAGTTCACCAGGTAGTTCATCATGATCAACTGCCATATAGGGATGCCGGAAGACAGGGGCGATGCAATCGCGCCTGTAGCGCAGGGCATCCTGTTATCTGCGTCATGTTCGACTTATCTGCGTCATGTTCGACCAGGCAGAACCCGGGAGCGATTGTGTCCGGTGATGCCCGGCGTAATCGTGAAAATGCGGCTGTCAGTTCATATTGAAACAATATCCGGAAGTGGTCTGGATAATGGATGGCGGGTTTTCATTCTTTGCGTTCGAGACGCGTGACGAGGAGCTGGTTGATCCGGAAGCCCTCGACATCGACGACCTCGAACCGGAAGCCGGCGGCATCCGTGCGGTCGGCTTTGCGGGCCATGCGGCGGAGGCGGTGCATGACGAAGCCGCCGATGGTGTCGAAGGTTGCGCTGTCGGGAAGGTCGGCGACGCCGAGTTCGCGGATCACGTCGCCGATGGGGGCGGCGCCGTCGATCAGCCAGGAGTTTTCGTCGCGGCGGACGATGGCCTGTTCCTCGAATGGGTTGGCGAGACCGTCCATCAGCGCGCCCATGATGTCCTTGAAGGTGATGAGTCCGACGATCATGCCGTATTCGCTGACGACGAGGGCGAAGCCGGCGCCGTGGGTGTCGAACTGGGCGAGGGTGTCCCAGAGATTCAGGGTTTCGGGGACGGAGAGGACGTCGCGGCGCAGTTTTGAGATGGGGGTGGTGAGAGGCTGTTCCGGGGCGCCGGGGTTTTTCGGGTTGTCGACGGCGACGACGAGGACATCTTCGGCGCGGATGGAGCCGATAACGTGATCGAGGCCGCCATTGCACAGCGGGTAGCGTGAATAGGGGCGGACGCGAACCTTGTCGCGCTGGGTTTCCGGTGATTCCTGGATGTCGAGATAGACGATTTCGTCACGCGGGGTCATGGCGGAGGTGACGGAACGGTCCTGCAGGCCGAGGACGTTCTGGATCATCTGATGTTCCTGCTCCAGCAGCACGCCGGAGGCGGTACCGGCGGCGAGGATGGCGCGCAGGTCTTCCGGGGTGACCGGCTCGACGGCGGAGGCGGCCGGGATTTTCAGGGCGCGGAGCAGAGCGTCGGAGATTTTCGAGAACACCCAGACGAAGGGATAGAGCACGCGGAGTGCGGCGGCGGGGAACCAGCCGACAGCCAGCGCGACCCGGTCCGGGGCATTCATGGCGATGCGTTTGGGAAGCAGGTCTGCGAACAGGACGAAAATGCCGGTGGTGAAAACGAAGCCGGCGGCGGAGGCAATGCTCTGGGCGCTGGTTGGTTCCATACCCCAGCCGGTGAGGATGTCGGCGATGGGCGGGGCGAGCATCTCCGAGCTGATCATGCCGCCGAGAACGCCGACGGCGTTGAGCAGGATCTGCAGGACGGTCATGACCTGGCCGCTGTTGCGGCGCAGGGCGAGGAAGGCGGTGGCGCGTTCGTCTCCCGCTTCGGCGCGGGCGCGGAGGCGGACGTCCCGCGCGGCGGCGAAGGAGATTTCGGAGAGGGAAATCAGAATGCTGATGGCGATGAGGAGGACAAGGGCGACGACGCCCAGGAACAGGAGAAGCACGGGACCGACCGGTGTGTTGTGGGGCGGCGGTGCTCCGGAGGAACGCAGCCGTTAAGAGAGTATAACCTGTCTGCGGGGGGCTGGGCCAGTTCTGTGAGCCGGTCTGACTGGTGGCCGGAGACAGGCGCTGTGTATTGCCGGACAGGTCAGCCGGTGAGATCTTCGTAACTACGGATGGCTGCCGCTGATCTGTCTGGTCTCCGGCGGCTCCGCGGAGTGATGCAGGACATAAAAGTGGCAGTCATGGTCTGGTCATGTTGCGGGCCAGATCAGAAGCCGGGCTGCTGGTCTTCTCTGGTCCGGGGCGTGTCAGTGTATCGTTTTGTATCCGATATGAAAAAGCTGACATGCCTGCAGCGGGATGTTTTAAGAAGGAAGCGGGGATGGTCCGGCTGAGAGGCCGGGAAACAGAAAGGACGGGGCGGGATGCTGCCTTTTCGCGGGTACGGGGTCCGGGATGATGAGGAATCGCTTCATCCGGTGGTGCGGATTCTGATGAAAGGATGTCCGTCCCGCGAGGATATGTTGCGGGCGGTCGGGTTGTCCGGGGACCTGAATCCCGGGTCTGAGGAGGAGATTTCCCTGGCGGGGTATGAACTTTTTCTGACACTGGCGGGGCCGCTTCCGGAGGAGGTGATGGCGCGTGGCAATGCGCTTGAGGAGGCGTTCCGGCCGCTGTTGCAGGATGCGTGGTCTCTGATCGCCGCGTTACCCGGTATCCCGGAGGAGATGACGCGGGATGAGGCGCGGCATGTGGTGCGGGCCTGGACGGCGGTGCACTGGGCGCTGGGGGCGCGCCGGGCGGCGATGGCGCTTGATGAAGGACGGAGCGGCTGAGGGGAAACGCTCCGGCGCGCGGTCGGCTGTGTATCGTGTCACAGTCCTGTCACCTTCTGCCGTCACGCTGCCCGTCGGATGCAAAGGCGGCTAGTATCCGGCAAAACGTCTGACAGGGCTTGCATGATGTATATTGGGATCGATCTCGGGACTTCCGGTGTGAAGGCTGTGCTGGTGGACGGAGCGCAGGAAGTTCTGGCGACGCGGACCGAAAAACTGGAGGTCAGCCGGCCGCATCCGGGGTGGAGCGAGCAGAACCCGGAAGACTGGTGGCAGGCGGTGCTGCGGTGTTTCGCGGCGTTGCGGGAGGCGCAGCCGGCGGCGTTTGCGGCGGTGCGGGGGATCGGGCTGTCGGGACAGCAGCATGGTGCGGTGCTGCTGGGTGAGGGCGGGCGTATGCTGCGGCCGTGCATTCTGTGGAACGATCTGCGGTCGGGCGCGGAATGTGCGGAGATCGAGCGGCGGTTTCCGCGCAGCCGGGAGGTGTGTGCGAATATTGCGATGCCGGGGTTCACGGCGCCGAAGCTGCTCTGGGTGGCGCGGCATGAGCCGGAGGTGTTCGCGGCGGTCAGGCATGTGCTGCTGCCGAAGGCGTGGGTCCGGTTCCGGCTGACGGCCGAGATGATCGAGGACATGTCCGATGCCTCGGGCACGCTGTGGCTGAATGTGGGTGGGCGGCGCTGGTCGGATGAGGCGCTGGCGGCGAGCGATCTGACGGAGGCGGCGATGCCGTCTTTATGTGAGGGAACGGACCCGGCGGGACGGGTGACGCGGGCGCTGGCGACGGAATGGGGCTGGGAAGTGCCGCCGGTTCTGGCGGGGAGCGCGGGTGACAATGCAGCGGGGGCTGTGGGGATCGGGGCGATTGCGCCGGGGTCCGCGTTTCTGTCGCTGGGCACATCCGGAGTGCTGTGGGTGACGACGGACCGGCTGCGGCTGGGGACGCGCTCGGCGATTCATGCGTTCTGTCATGCGATTCCGGCTACATGGCATCAGATGGGGGTGACGCTGTCGGCAGCGGCGTCTCTGGCCTGGTGGGCGCGGGTGACCGGCATGGAGGAGGCGGCGCTGCTGGAGGAACTGCCGGAGCGGATGGAGCGTCCGTCGGAGGCGATTTTTCTGCCGTATCTGTCGGGGGAGCGGACGCCGCATAACGATCCGGAAATCCGGGGCGGGTTTCTGGGACTGTCGCAGGATACCTCACGGGCAGCGCTGACGCAGGCGGTGCTTGAGGGCGTGGCGTTTTCGTTCCGGGATGCGCTCGACGGGCTGCGGGAGTCCGGGTCCGTTCTGACGGAGGCGGATGTGATTGGCGGCGGGTCGCGGAGCGCGCGCTGGGTGCGGATTCTGGCGTCGGTGCTGGATCTGCCGCTGCACCGGCTGAAGCATGGAGAACGGGGCGGGGCGTTCGGGGCGGCGCGTCTGGCACGGATGGCGGTGACGGGAGAGGCACCGGCCGATGTGTGCGGGGCGCCGGAGCGGGCGGAGACGGTTCTGCCGGACCCGGCGCTGCGGGATGCGTATGCGGCGGTGCTGCCCCGGTACCGGGCGCTGTATCCGGCGGTGCGCGGACTGGTGGCGGAGGTGGATACGGGGGCGGAGCCCTGAGTTGGAGGCCGGGTGGTTTTGGCTTTCTGTAAAATGGCGTTGCGAAGCTCAGTAATTTTTGTCGCGATTTCCAAGGAAGAATCTCTGCGAAGATGCTCTTTCCCGGAGGCCCGATATTCTCAGGTAATAAATCCGTATTTTCCTGTTTTGCGAGAGCTGTTCAGGCTGTTTGTCAGACCTGTCACAGACAGCTTTGATGTGATTGCCGGTGGGGGGCGATGAGAAACGCTGCGTAATAGTCGGGATGGTATTCGGGTCTAAGGTCGGTTGCCGGTGCCGCTGTTCAGTAAACCGGCCTGCCAGAAGGTGTCGACAGCCTGCCGGTCAGGTGCTTTGAAAAACACCAGTGACAGCGCCGATCTTCTTCCGGAAGAGGACCGGTGCGAATGGAGAGATAGCTGCGGTCCGGGTGAGTGGCATCGCAGCGGTCGCCGTACCCGATCCGATGATCGGCATGATCGGAGCCGGCTTTTGGGATGCCCGGGGCATGAAAGATGGCGTCGTAAAAGCATTCGGCGGCAAGTCGGGGACAATGATGAAGACGTGCTCGGGCAGAAGCCTCGCGAAGGTCAGTGCGTTGTTTCGGAATGCGCGATGCTGAGGCTGACGTGATTTCCGGTGACGTGGCGGAAGGCGCGGTCGCGACAGGTGAGGAGGATGACCTGCATGCGTTTCGCGGCGTCGCTGATGATGTCGGTGAGGAGTTCGAGGCGGCCGTCATCGGAATAGACGAGGGGATCGTCGAGGATGAGGGAGACGGGGAGGCCCTGTTCGCGGAGCATATCGGCGAAGGCGATGCGGGTGAGGATGGCGAGCTGTTCCTGGGTGCCGCGTGAGAGGGTGGCGCAGTCTTCGGTCATGTCGCCGCGGACGATGGTCTCCAGGGCGAGGTCTTCGCTGAAGCTGAGATCCGAGCCGGGCATGAGGCGGTTGATGGTGCGTTTCATGCGTTCTGCGACGGGACCGGTGAAGCGGGCGGAGGTTTCTCTGCGGGACTCTTCAAGGGTGTTGCGCAGAAGTCTGATGGTTTCGGCGTCCTCGGTGACGCGATGGAGGGTGGCTTCGCTGGCTTCGGCGGCTTCGCGGGCGGCGGCTTCCCGCTCGGCGAGGCCTTTGCCGCCTTCGCTTTCGATGGTGCCTTCGAGTTTCGCGATTTCGGTTTCCAGCCGGCGGCAGGTTTCCTGGGCAGTGCGGGCACGGGCGTCGATGGTGGCGATTTTGCGCAGGATGGTGTCCTGATCGTGGACGGTGGCGTTGCGGGTGGCCTCTTCGAGGGCTGTGGCGGCTTCAGCGGCGCGTTTCCCGGCCTGGGCGAGGGCTTCGGTCAGGGTGGGGAAGTCCGGGTGTTTTTCGAGTTCGCTGATCTGTGCTGTGGCGTTTGACAGGTCGCTTTGGGCGCCGGCCTCGGCAGCGGCGAGCGGGGCGTCTTCGGTTTCCAGACGGCGCAGGGCCTCCATGGCGCTCTGATGAGCGCCGTCGGCCTGGCTGAAGGCGGAGTCCGCCTGTTCGACGGCCTTGCTGAGGGCGGGAAGGTCCGGGGTTTCCGTGGGAGGCACGGTATTTTCGGCCGGGAGACCGGCGATGAAGGCTTTCAGGGCCTGCGGGCCGGATTTCAGGTTGAGGATGTCATCGGCGGGGGTGGCGGCGTCGATACGGGCTGCGAGAGTGCGGCATTCGGCGGCGGCTTCGTGGGCTCTGTCGTTGCGGAGGCGGGCTTCGGTGAGGGTGCTGACGCCGAAATCTTCCAGCGCCTGGTCGCGTTTGCGGCGGGCTTCGGAAAGATCCTGTTCTGCACTGGCGGCGCTGGCGGGGGGGCGCAGACGGAGTTCGGTGTCGCCGACACGAATGGTGATATCGCGGGTGAGGCTGTACTCGCCGGGTGTGGCGGGCTGGCCGTCGAAGGTGACGGCGCTGGTGTCGCCGGACAGGGTGAGGAGGGTGGCGCCGACGGTGACGCGAATCTCGGCCTCTGTGACTTTTTTATCGTGTTTTATGAGTGTGGCGAGGGCATCGGGCGGGATCAGGGTTCTGCTGAGGGCGGTTGCCTGCTGAAGCTGCTGTTCCAGTTTTGCGAGGTCGGTGAAGCGGGTTTTCGCGGCGGCGATGGCTTTATGACGGCGCAGGGCGTCGTGCCGGTTCTTGCCTTCGGTGAGGGCGGCGCGGGCCTGGCGCTGCGCGAGGCGGGCCTGTTCGAGCGTTTCCGCTGTACGGACGGATTTTTCGCGGGCGGCGATGACGTCCGCGGCGACGGTGCGGCGTCTGTCGCGGGCTTTTGTCAGCACGGCTTCGGCGGCTTCACGGGCGGTGAAGGCGGTCTGGTGGCGGGTCCTGAGGTCGGTAAGGGCTTTTTCGGTGCCGGTGGCGGCTTCTTTCTCGGCGCGGCGGGTGGCGAGGATCTGGGCGGCGGCGCGGGCGGTTTCGAGGTCTTTTTCGAGGGTTTTGCGGGCCTGGATGTCGGTTTCGTCGGCGATGTCGCGGCGGGCCAGTTTCAGGCGGGTGCGGGCCTGTTCGAGGTCGAAGAAGCTGTCTTCCAGGGCCTGGAGGCGGGCTTTTGCTTCTGCGGCTGTGGTCTGAGCGTCTTCGGCGGCTTTACGGGCTTCGGTGAGTCTGCCCTTTTCCTTGCCGGTGGCGGTCCAGAACTGGCCGTACTGGTCTTCGATGCGGTCGTGGACCCGTTTCCAGGCCGGGCCGCCGAGGACGGCGCCGACTTCGGCTTCTAGGATGGAACTGACAGTTTCACGTATGACTAGGTCAGGAGCAGAAACAGATAACGCTTCTGTCTGGCCTATCCATAACAGCCCCAGTATGCCGTAAGAATTTGTATCTCCTGATTTTTTTCCGGCATCCTTTGTTGATCCCAGTAATTCATGCAGGCGCTCTTCGGCCCCAGTTCCCTGAGCCCGACTGTGTGGATTTGTGACCTCGATAGACGGGTTTTTCAGAAAACGTTTCGTTATACTCCAGGGGGCATTATCTATGGTAAAATCAACATTGATTTTTGGAGCGACTTTGTCACCGTGAGGCGCGTAGCTCTTCGTAGTCTTGGTATTCGCATTGTAATGAATGAAGAAGGCTGCGCGCAGAGCTTCGAGAAGGGTGGATTTCCCAGCCTCGTTGGGTTCGATGAGGATGTTGAGACCGTCGGTGAGGCCGTCGATGGTGACGGGGTCGCGGAATTTGCGAAAGTTTTCGACGGTGATGCGGCAGATGCGGAGGGTCATGCCTGGTCCTCGCGGTTGTATTCGACGAGCAGACGTTCCAGGGCGCGGCGGGCGATACGGGCTTCGGGTCTGTCGGACTGACTGAGGGCGTTCAGTTTATGTGCGGCGATGCCGAGGGTGCCTTCGACGTCCAGGGAGGCGAGGTCGTTTTCGGTGGGGCGGCCGACAAGATCGTCGGCGCGGAGATCAAGAAAACGCAGGCGATGAACGAGGTCGCTTTCGATCTGGGTGAGGATGGCGACGCGGTCGCTGAGATCGGTGATGCCGGCGAGGGTGAGCTGAAGCAGGGTGTCGGGGGCGTTGATTTCGGCGAGCAGGGCGGCGCAGTCCGCGCTGAAGGCGGCGGCGTCGCTGACGGTCCAGTCGCGGATCAGCCAGTGGAAGCGGCCGGTGCGGAAAGAGGTGATGTCGGGTTCCGCGCCGGGGGTAACGTCGACGAGGAGGGCGTGGCCGGAATCGTTGTTCTGGAAGCGGTCGGTTTCCGGCGTTCCGGCATACCAGGTGCGGGCATCGATTCTGAGGACGCCGTGCCAGTCGCCGAGGGCGAGGTAGTCGAGGTTTGCGCGGCGGGCGCGGTCGGGCGGAATCTGGTTGTTTGTCTCGCCGTGGCTGCTGAAATTGCGGATGGAGCCGTGGGCGAGGCCGATGCGGAGGCGGGCGCCAGGGGTTTCCGTGGTGTCGAAGGCTTCGGTGGGGTCATCGAGATTGTGGCGGTGGGTGAGAGGTGCGGGAAGGAGCCAGACGCCGTCTTCGAGTTCGTGGGGTTCGGCGGTGGCGAGAATAGTGATTTTGCTGTCTGTCCCGGTGGCTGTTCCGGTTTTGGCGCGGACGCGGTCCCACAGGCCGCCGTTGCGGGCGAAGTCGTGGTTTCCGGGCAGGAGCCACCAGCGGCAGGGGTGGCGTTCCATGCGGGTGACGGCCTGGACGATGGTGCGGTCTTCCGGGCCTTCGGTGTCGAAGATGTCGCCGGCGACGAGGACGTGGCGGGCGCCGTGTTCGGTGGCGGCGCGGCCGATGGTGTCGATCGCCTCGAAACGGGCGTCGGTGAGGGCGGCGCGGAGGTCTGGCGTGAAGCGGCCGTAGGGCTTGCCGAGCTGCCAGTCGGCGGTGTGGATGAGCTTCATGACCCCGGAGTCTGTCATGAAGCGGGGTGGCGGGCAATGTCGGGGTCGGATGGTGCCGGTGAGTTGTCCGGCGGGTTATGCTGCGGGTCGTGGTTGCCGGGCGTCCGGGGTGGTTCCGGAGCCGCAGGATGAGGTAGCGCTACAGGGTGAGGATGAGGCTTTCCCATGGGCGGAGATGCAGCGTTGTATCCCTGGGCAGAGCTGTGTCGGAGATATTGCTGATGACCAGGGATGCCGGTGTGCGGGGAAGGAAAAACTGCGCCGGTCTGTCGGAGAAGTTCAGGACGATGAGGTCTGTTCCGGTCCGGTCGGTGCGTTCATAGGCGTAAAGGGTTTCGCTTTCCGGGGAGACGTCCTTGTAGCGTCCGTGGATGACGCGGGGGTGTGTTTTGCGGATGCGGATCATGCGGGCGCAGTAGGAAAGGACTGACTTTTTGTCCTGTTTTTCACTGGCGGCGTTGATGGTTTTGTAATTCGGGTTGACCGCGAGCCATGGGGTGGCGCTGGCGGTGGTGAAGCCGGCATGTGGGGAGGTGTCCCACTGCATGGGGGTTCTGGCGTTGTCGCGGCTGTTCTGCGCGAGGTCGGCGAGATAGGCCCGGGCGGTGATTTTGCCGCTTTCGACCTGTTCGTGCCAGCCGTTCCGGGCGGAGATGTCGTTGTAATCGTCTATGGACCGGAAAGGATAATTCTCCATTCCGATTTCCTGTCCCTGATAGATATAGGGTGTTCCGCGCAGGGAGAGGAGCATGGTGAGGAGAAGTTTCGCGGAGCGCTGGCGGTATTCCGGGCGGCGGGAGCCGTAGCGGGAGACAGCGCGTGGGAAGTCATGATCTTCCAGCCAGACGAGGGGCCAGACATTCGGGGTGTCATCGAAGGCGTTGCTGGCGTTGAAGGCGCGGAGGCGGGCGGCCGCCGGCATGGTTTTATGTTTGTTTCCCAGGACCAGATCGAAACGGAAAGCAGAGGTGAGTTCGTGGCGGCTGGCGGCGGTCATGGCGGTGATCTGCCGCCGGTCGACGCCGTAGGCTTCGCCGACGGAATAGAGGCTGGTTCCGGCGAAAACTTCCCGGTTCATGTCACGCAGCAGGAAATGCATGCGCTCGCCGTGATCGGCGAAGTTATGGTATCCGTTCGCAAGGCGCGCGGGCAGATCGCTGAGGATGGCGGGTTTGGCGATGCTGGTGATGGCGTCGAAACGGAAGCCGCTGACGCCTTTTGCGGCCCAGAATCTGAGGATATCGTAGAGTTCTTTCCTGAGGTCCGGATTTTCCCAGTTTACGTCAGGCTGTTTCACGGCGAAGGTGTGGAGGTAATACTGGCCTGTCGCGGGGTCCAGGGTCCAGGCGGGGCCGCCGAAGACGGCGTTCCAGTTGGTGGGCGGGCCGCCGTTTTTACCGTCATGCCAGTGATAGAAATCACGCCAGGGGTTATCGCGCGAGGCGCGGCTTCTGACGAACCAGGGGTGTTCGTCGCTGGTATGGTTGAAGACCATATCGAGGATGACGCGGATGCCGCGCTGTGTGGCTCGGCTGAGGAAGCGGTCGAAATCGTCCATCGTGCCGAAATCGGGCATGATTTTGCGATAATCGCGGACGTCGTAGCCGTTATCGGCATTGGGGGAGTCGAAGCAGGCCGCGACCCAGACGGCGTCGATCCCGAGATCGGCGAGGTAATCGACGCGGTTCGCCATGCCGATGAAGTCGCCGATGCCGTCGCCGTTTCCGTCCTGAAATGACCGGGGATAGATTTCATAGGCGACGGCGGTTTCCCACCAGGGGGCCGGTTCTGACGCCGGTGTTTTTGCGTGTGTCTGGTCCGGCAGAAGGATGGCGGCGCCTGAGAGAGTCAGAAAGGAGCGGCGGCTTGTTTTCATCAGGTACGTTGTTCCGGTCTGTTACGGGCGTGTTCCGGCCGGGTGATGAGAGCCGGGACAGCGGAGAGGAAAGGGTGTGCGGGCTTTATCTTCCTGAGCGATGACGGTAGCTGAGCGTGCCAGAAGCGTGGGCGGACAGGAACCGTAAACCGGCGTTCCGGGGGTATTTTTTTTCTGATTGCGGAACGTTTTTCAGTCGGATTTTGTGCGGAGGAATGACTATGGCGGTGCGTCCGCTGGTGTATTTTCCGGATCAGCTTCTGCGTCAGGTGGCGGAGCCGGTCGGGGTTTTTGGCGTGGATCTGCGGGCGCTGGCGGATGATCTGATCGATACGATACGGGCGGGCGGCGCCGGGCGTCGGCATTACGGGTCCGCATATTGGCGTGATGCGGCGGGTCGTGGTGCTGGCTCTGCCGGAAGACGTTGCGCCGTGTGTTTATGTGAATCCGGAAATTCTGTGTGTATCAGAAGAAAAGATCCGGCATGAGGAAGGCATTATTTCGATGCCCGGCGTTTCCGAGGTGGTGGAACGGCCGGCGCGGGTCAGGGTGCGTTATCAGGATCTGGAAGGCGTGGTCCGGACGGAGGAGGCGGAGGGTTTCCGCGCGGTCTGTCATCAGCATGAAGTGGATCAGCTGGACGGGGTGTTCTGGACGCAGAGACTGTCGGCGCTGCGGCGGAACCGTGTGGTGGCGCGGTATGGAAAGCTGAGACATCGCGCCGGATGAGCGGTGGTGGTCCGGAAAACTCTGGTATGGGATTGAGATTTCGTTCCAGTGTCAGGCGCGCAGGGCTTTCCATGTTTTTTCGCCGACGATACCATCCACGGTCAGACCGGCACTTTTCTGAAACAGGGTGACGGCCAGCATGTAGCCTTTGGTGCGGAGAATGGACTGGAGTTCGCCGACAGCGCTGTCCCATGAACCGCGCCGGAGGACGGGGATGGTTGTTTTCTGATCAATGCTGACGGCGAGAGCGTCGATCGCGGAGAGGGCTTCCCTGGCCCTGCTGAGGAAGGCGCCGCGGCTTTTCAGACCTTTTGGCGGATTGCCATTCACGCAGATGCTGACATCGATCAGGTTGTCGTTGTCGGCGGGAGCATTGATTTTGCGTTTTTTCCAGTATTCGCAGGCGATTCTGAGTGATGTGACGGGATCGGCGGCCAGTTCCGGCTGATCTTCCAGTGGCAGTTTCAGGGCGTTTCCGATATTCCGGTAATTGCTGCGGCCTGTCAGCTGGATGAGGCCGCGTCCCTTGTAGCGTTTGCCGTCTCCGGGCTGTGTGTTGCCGAGATTGGTACGGCCTTCATAGGCGGCACCTGAGGCGAATTCTTCCGTGGTGGTGAATCCGGCGCATTCGTGCGTGACCTGCCCCATGAAATGGGCGATGCGCAGTTTCGTGCTGATATCGTAAGAATCGAGTGTGGCGGCGAAGACGGGCGAGATGGCGCTGACGATCGCGGTCTGTGCGGCGGCTCTGGTGCCGGAAAATCGCGGGGCTGTTCTGAGAATGAAATCGCCGTCGACGGGATACATGACACCCTCCGGCAGTGCCTTTGATGACACTATTCTTTTCGACGGAAAACGCTGTGTGGAGAGGGAAGTTTCCTGTTCCGGGGAAGGGTGAGACCGGGGCTGGAGGAGCCGAAAGCGGGCGTCATGCGAAGAGGTGCTGCACATGACGTCCGCTTCATGCCGTTTCTGGTCCGGATCGGGTTGTGGCTGTCAGGCGGAGGGCAGATCGGCGTCGGGGTGGACCAGGACGATTTTTCCTGAGTGCGAGCCGGCTTCCATGACGGTGTGGGCCTCGCTGGTCTCGCTGAGCGGGAAGGTGGCGTGGATCAGGGGAGCGATTTCGCCTGTTTCCAGTTTCGGCCATACTTTTTCGCGAAGTTCGCGGGCGATGGCGGTTTTGTATGCGGTGCTGCGGGGACGGAGGGTGGTGCCCTCGATGGTCAGGTTTTTCATCAGAATACGGCCCATGTCGACGTTTTCCGCTTTTGCGCCGGACTGGAGGCTGATGACGATCAGGCGGCCGGCGCGGGCGAGGGAGCGGAGGTTTCTGTCGAGATATCTGCCGCCGAGGATGTCGAGGATGACATCGACGCCTTTGCCGTCAGTCAGTTGGCGGATTTTTTCGGCGAAATCGTCCGTGTTGTAATTGATCGCGACGGCGCCGAGACGCTCGCAGAGCCGGCATTTTTCTGCGTTGCCGGCGGTGGCGTACGGGATGGCGCCGAAGGCCCGGGCGAGCTGGATGGCGGCAGTGCCGATACCGCCGGCGCCGCCGTGAATGAGTACGCGTTCGCCGGGCCGGAGCCGGGCGGTCATGAACAGGTTGGACCAGACGGTAAAAAAGGTTTCCGGCAGGGCGGCCGCCCTGACGGCATCGAAACCTTTCGGCCAGGGCAGACATTGTCCGGCGGGGACGGTGCAGTATTCGGCATATCCACCGCCATTGGTCAGCGCGCAGACAAGAGAACCTTTTGCCGGAAGGGGGGTGTCCCCGGTTACGGGGCCGGTGGCGACGACCTCACCGGCTATTTCCAGGCCGAGCAGGGGACTTGCGCCGGGCGGCGGCGGATAGAGTCCCTTGCGCTGCATGATGTCGGGGCGGTTGACGCCGCTGGCATACACTTTGACGAGGACCTCGCCGGCGGCGGGAACGGGGAGCGGCACCTGCGTGAGGTGTAGCGCGGAAGGGGGGCCGGGCTCATCGAAAACGACGGCCTGCATGTCTGCGGGGAGGGTTATTGTCCCGGTCATTTCGTCTGGCCTTATAACTGTTGGCAGAAAAGTGTAATGTTTGAAAATACATTGTTTTTCCTCTGGATGGTCATCACAGAACTATGACCACGCCGATGGCAGAAGGAATTTTTTGTGCGGCGGTCAGGATATCCGGCAGTTTCTTGCGGAGATCGTGACGCCTGCGACAAGCCGGGTCTGTTCTGTCTGGTTTGCGATGGGGTTTTTGGGGCAGTTCTGAGGTATTGATCAGCGGTTCTGTCGGATGCGGAGTTGACGTGGAAATGAAAGTTGCAGCGGTTCTGGTTGTCGAAAATGAATCCGACGATGTTGCCTGGTGGATTGCGCATCACGCGGCTCTCGGCTTTTCCGCACTGATTGTCTGCGACAATGCGTCCACTGATGGAACATGGACTCTGCTGCAGGCGGCACGTGGGGTTGCGGATGTGCGGCCGCACCGGACTGATCGCGTGATGTCGCGGGATGAACTGCGGCCCTTTGCTCTCGAAATGGCTGTTTCCCGTTACGGATCTGAGTTTGATCTGATGGGTGTTTTTGACATTCAGGATTATCTGACGCCTGAACCAGGAGCTGAACTGACTGATCTGCTGCCATCTCCTGAAGAGCATGCGGTGGACGGGGTTGTGTTCAGCGTGCGTATTCATGGTGGCAACTCTTATGTTGGCGTACCATGGATGTCGCCGCTCCAGGCCTATCCGAGGCATGCGCCAGAAGATTTCGCCTTTCATGAGCAGGGGATTTTGTTTGTTCGTCCGAAAAACGTCCGCGAACGGGGTGCTGGCCGATATGTGGGGCTGCGTCCTGATGGCGAGCGTTTTCTGACGCCGGCTGGACGGGATGCTGAGGCGTGGAACGGGGGATGGTTACCAGAGTGGAGCCGGGCCTGTGTCAGACGGTTTGCGGTCAGGAGTATGACTCATCGTGTCAGACTGCTGGAGCGGACGCCCGGAGCGGACCGGCGTGATCCGGAGTGGTTCGTTCTGGATCGCAACGATATTGATTCCGGCATCGGAGCTTCCGGTGCCGGGTCACAGGCGTCTGTGACGGAGCAGATTGTCGGCGCGATCTACCGTTCCGCCTGGAGCGGGTTTGTTCGCCATCGCGCGTTTGAACGTGTCCTGTCTGCACCGGATACCGGGATGTCCGGTTTCGGTCATACAGAGCGGCCACGCTTTTTCACCGTGCGGGGAAGCGGTGGGCTGGTGCTGGCTTATGACACGGAGAGCAGCAGGCTTTTCGGATGCCCGGATGAGGAACTGGTGCCTGAGGGGCGGTATCGCCGGATTCTGGTCTGTGTATGGGAGTCGATGCCGGAATGGATTGTTCTGGTGCGGGAGGACGCTGTGTCAGACATGACGGTTTGTCTGTGCAGCGATTTCATCGGAGTGCCGCAGGCGTTTTTCCCGTTTGAGGTGCGGAAGACGAATGGAGGAGACGCAGCGTTCTGGTCGCCGGTGCTGAAGCGGTTTCTGACCATGATCGACGGAGACGGTGCGGTCTGGTGTAACCGGCTGGAAGTGCAGGGATGGGAGACATTCCGGCTGGAACCGGTGGACGGCAGGGGGCCAGACTGGATCGTCGACAGCATTGGTCTTTTGCCGTCGGTGGTGCGTGAAGGACTGACGGCAGAAACGTTTGCGCGTTTGTCTGACGTGCTGGAGATCGAGCAGTCCGGGATTATTCCTCTGGTTTTCACCATGCTCCCGGTGGAGCAGCAACGGCACGTGCTTCTGGCGCATCCCGGAATGTTTCCTCCTTCAATGCTGCGGGTGCGTGACTGACGGATGATTACCGACACTGTGTAAATGTGGAGCTTACATGGAGGGCGGTAACCTGACAGGGGAAGACTTTCTCATGACTTTACCCCGAACTCCATAAACGGACTCAGTCCCTTTGATTTCGATCTGTTAGAGTCAAAACCTTTTGAATCCGTTGTCCTGAATGACTCTTGCTGCTTCACAGGTTTTCCGATGGAGGGAAGGTTTCTGAGTAGGCGGTTTTTTCTGTCTGAACGTCAGATGGAGTGAACTGCCCCCTGCCTGTTTGCAAAATATGTAAATGCCGGGAGTTTTCAGGACTTGCCGGTTTCTTTTGGATTCCGGGAACGGTGATCCGAACACTGCCTGTATCGTGTTATTCGGCAGCAATGCGCCAGACAGACGGGCGTTTCTGCTCGATATAGCGGTAAAAATGTTTCAGACGCATGGCCAGGCGCTGGTAAACGATGCGGGTGAAATGCATTGCTGTCGGATGTTCTTCCGGGGTGTGGACGAAGTCTCCGATTGAGATCAGAGACACGTTTGGAAATTCATCCCTGATGTCACGGAGCCATCGATTCAGGAGACGATGGCGTACGAGGAGGTCAGCTGCTATACAGGTTGCGTCCTCACTGCATGCGAGCAGGACGACCTGTGTGGTGATTGGGATAATGGACAGGATTTCCCGGGCATTGACCTTGAACAGACGTTCGTCGGATAAGCCCTCATGGATCATATTGGCTTTGAAATACCGGAAGATTTCGATGCCGTCTTCCGGCACGCCGCGCGACCTCAGTTCCGGCTCATAATAGCGGGTGAGATCGGCGTATCCCATGTTGGACGGAGTATAAGTCATAACGGTCGGACCGCTGTGCTGGCGGTAGATGCGATAGTTCAGGTCGGCCCAGAAGCTGAACACGATCATGCTGTAACGGGTGGAAGCATAATCCAGAGTCAGATCTTCTTCGGTATAGCCACAGCTTTTCAGGCAGTCACGTTCCATGTCGCTGAGTTGGCGTGCGGATTTGGCGACGATTGTTGAGTGATCGCGCCGAAGTTCTCCGCCACAGCGGATTGTATTGGCGAAGAGCCGGAAATCCTTAGTGATTGGCTGAAGATAATGAGCCACGGCTTCAAGGTCGCATCCGCCACAAAGGAGGATACCACCCTGCCCGACGGATTCCGCAGTGGTGCTCCGGAGGTCGGGATCGTAATATGTGATCCAGTCAGCCGGATTTTCCTCATCGAACAGATCGGAGATGACGTCGCCGGTGATGGTGATCTGCGGGCGGTCGAGCTGGCGGTAAAGCCAGAGTTCGACGAACATGCCAAGCGTGCGGCAGGAAAAGCAGTAATGGCGGAGCTCGTTGTACCCCGCTCCGCGTCCCTGCACGAAGAAGCCGACCAGACCGTAATCGCCGAAGCGGTCGCGGACGTGGACGAGGGCGGTGTGGACATCATACCGGCTGACCATCTCCAGCACCTGCTGCCGGGCGATATCCTTATCGTCTGAGACGCGGTGCTTTGTGTAATTGAGCTGGTTGGTGCGGTTCAGCAGTTCGATGACGCGGTCGATATTGCCTTCGATGTCGTAATTCAGTTCGACGGTAATGTTGCTTTCTCTGAGGAAATCGTAAGTATTGCCGCCGATACTGCGCTTTGCTTCCTGCTTGATCTCAAGGAGTTTGTAATCGGCAAGCCGCTTCATCTCCGGGTCGGGCTTACCTTTGAGAAGCGGATTGTCGAGCAGGGTGGGGATGATGGTCTCGTCGGCGACCTGGAGGCCGGGGACGGTGAATTTGGCCTCCTCAAGGTTCATCGGATTATCGTCGATGAAGAGGATGGTGGGGGCGCGGAGCTGAATCTGCTCGACGATGTTTCTGATCCGGGCGCCTTTGGGTTCCCAGCTGATGCTGGGGAAGACGAAGTAGTCCCAGACGCCGAGGCGTTCGAGAACTTCCTTTGCCTTGTCGAAATCGTTTTTGGAGCAGATCGAGCTGACAATGCCGCGTCGGGCGAGTTCTTTGACGACATCGCCGAAATGCTGATCTTCCTGAACGCCGCCTTCGGTGATGGTGCCTTTCCAGAAGGTTTCATCGAGGTCCCAGATCACGAGACGGACGGCTTCTGTCATGGAGTGCGGCCCTTCTGTTTGGTCACCGGAGACGGTATTTCTGTCAGATCACAGAAATTACCGAATGGTTAATGTTACCGGTTCTGGGCAGGGCGCGTCAAATTTGGGACGGTGGGCTGAGCAGTGACGCTTGTCATGATCTGATCAGGAGGAGGTGATGAAGCTGGTTCGCCAGAGGCAGGCAGCGGCTCCGTCTCAATCGTTTCTGCCGTAGGTGTAATGCTGTTTGCGGAAGGTATCCGGTCCGCTCAGGCAGAGCCGGATACCTCTGGTCATCACAGAAGATGTTCTTTCAGAATGTCGCCCGTGACGATCCTGAGGACGTTACGTTCGACGACTGAGAGGCTTGCGATCACATTGAGAAACAGACGATCATGATGATCGTTCTGATAGCTCGCGTGATGGAGGCTTGTCAGACTGTCGGTACGGGCGAGGAAAGCGGCTGCATTCCGGATGTGTTCAGGGCAGGAGGCCGGTGGCAGCGGCTGAATGGTATATTGCTCCCATTCGAGCGGACGCATTTTCCGGCTGGTGCAGCTGCCATCGGGTGCAAAGCTGAGAAAACGGTCTGTTGCTGGATGTGAGAGTGAGATCGTTCCGTTGGTGTTCGACCAGACTGTCCAGGTGATGACGCCGGACAGCCGGGGGTCATCACCGATCATAATGCTCTCACCATCGGGGGTGAAAAGATGGATGACCGGGCTGCCAAAGATATAAAGGCCGGTCAGTGGTGCTGCGTCGGGTTCGGTGACGGTCAGCATACCATGCTTCTTGCCCAGCTTCTGACCGAAGTAATTCGTCAGATGGAAGATGACGAAGGACTGGCTGCCCGGAACGGGAGATGAGGCAGCGATGCCGGGCTGAGTAGGGAATGGCGCGGATGCTGTGCGGCAGACAGGAACGTTGTCCGGTTCCAGAAGCAGTTTCAGGCCTTCCAGCGTCTGACCGGGGCAGGCGCGGAGATCCGCGGCAATCTGACGTGTCTGGGTCGCGATAATCGATGTGAGCCAGCGGAGATAATTCCGGCCGTAATTCTCTGCGATTGTATAGGGAATAGCATTGTAATCGGCGCTTTTTGTCACAACCTGCAAGGGATCATTTTCGCTGCGGCGGCGGTCCTCGAGATGTCTGTCGCGTCATCGGAGAAGTCGTCATAGATAATGAAGCTGTCGAAACCCAGAGCTTTGTACCACGCGATCCAGTAAACAATCTCAGTGTCTTCATTTTTTACGACAAGACAAACCGCTGTCTTCATGGATAGCTCCGGGATGGAAAGCAGACGAATAACATCAGGAGAAGATGACCTGCCTCCTGCTTTTCAGGTCTTCTGAAAGGGCTGTATAATGTTTGATCCCCGTACGCAAATGTCTTGGGTCAGGGTGCGAGTGAGGCAGAGATACAGCGTTCTGATAACAGATGAGCGATAAATATTAAGAACGGATTGTCGGTGTATCGGGCGATGATTTGCCGATCAGAGGCTGCAAATGCCGGAAGATGACATTTCTGCTGAAATCTGTCTTAAGCCCGGAATTTCTGACGCCCGTTTTCGGATGGTTCAAGTTGCATTGTTCTGGCCGGGAGCTTTGCGGATGTCGGGATTTCAGTCTCCTGAACCCAGATGCCGTGTGCCTCTCGCCGCGGCGAGACGGGTCTGCCGTTCGCGATCGGCATAACGGCGACGCTGTTCTTCCGTGCGTTCGTCGTGGCAGGCCGGGCAGCTGATTCCCGCTTCAAACATGGGGGATGTTTTGTCCTCAGAGCTTACCGGGCGCCGGCAGGCATGGCATATGTCGTAACTGCCTGGTTCAAGGCCGTGTTTTACGGACACACGCTGATCGAAGACAAAGCATTCGCCATCCCACAGACTTTCTGCCTGCGGAACCGTTTCCAGATATCTGAGGATGCCGCCTTTCAGATGAAAAACCTCATCGACACCTTCGGCCTTAGCGAAGGCGGTTGATTTCTCGCAGCGAATGCCTCCTGTGCAGAACATGGCGATTTTCGGTCTGCGTCCGGAAGCTGCGAGTTCGTCGCGCTTTGCGCGGAACCAGTCCGGGAACTCCCGGAAGGTGGTGATCTGCGGATCGATTGCGCCACGGAAGGTTCCGATGGCGACCTCATAGTCATTGCGGGTGTCGATGACGATCGTATCGGGATCTGAAATCAGGGTGTTCCAGTCGCCTGGCTCCACATAAGCACCGACTTCCGACAGGGGATCGATGCCCTCGACGCCCATCGTGACGATCTCGCGTTTGAGCCGGACTTTCATCCGGAAAAACGGCATGGTCGCGGCGCGCGATTCTTTGACTTCGAGGTCCGCGCAGCCGGGGAATGTCCGGAGATGGTCCAGCACCTGACTGATTGCGGCATCGCTTCCGGCGATGGTGCCATTAATCCCCTCCGGGGCGAGGAGCAGGATGCCTCTGACGCCGAGCGAGCAGCACAGCCGGGCGAGGGGTTGCCGGAGAGCGGCGCAGTCGGAGAATGGTGTAAACCGGTAGAGCGCCACGACCCGGACCGGCAGAGCGGAGGTGTCAGCACAATTATTCATGATGACTCATTGCCTCTGTGTAGGCTGCCAGAACGGCTGCTGCAGGACCATCCATTTTTACCCGCCCGCTTTCGAGCCAGATGACCCGCGTGCACCATTCTGAAATGATGTCGAGCGAATGCGAGGTAATAACCAGGATGTCGGCGCCGTTCACGACACCGGCCAGACGCTGCAGCGCCTTGTCCTGAAATTTCGCATCACCGGCCATGAACCATTCGTCCATCAGCAGAATCTGGGGCGCGATGGCCGTTGCGAGGCCGAATCCGAGGCGGATGGCCATGCCGCTCGAATAGAGGCGCACCGGCAGATCCATGAATTCCCCCAGCGCGGCGAAGTCCTCGACGTCTTTTTCCAGTGCTCTGAGCTGCGCCGTACGAAGCGCCTTATGCTGTGCCTGGAGAAAGATGTTCTCCCGCCCGGTCAGCTCCGGATTCATTCCTGAATTTGTGTCGATCAGGGTTTCGACCGAGCCGGTGACTCTGAGCATGCCCGGTGCGGGGACGTAAATGCCACCGAGCACCCGCAGCAATGTGCTTTTGCCGGCACCATTATGTCCGATCAGTCCGATCCGCTCTCCGGCGCGGATGGTGAACGACACATCGCTCAGGGCGCGGACGCTGACCACGCCGGAAGAGGAGTCGTCGACCATCACTTCGCCGCCGGTTCGTGCCGCCCGTATTGTTGCCAGCGGTTGTTTTGCCCGACGGAACAGCGTCTTTTTCAGGGATCTCGCCCCGCCGTGAAAGAGCGGAAAATCCAAGGTCAGATGATTCACCCGGATCAGCGCGGGATCTTTGCCAGAGCGCGTGGCCGGCGTGCGGAGAGAGGAAGGCGCTGTCCGGGACATAATGGCGTCAGATCCAGAAAGCGAGGCGGGCGCGTGAACGGGAGAAGACCAGCAGACTTATGAGCCAGAGGCTGACGCTGATCGAAAGAGCCATGACCCAGATCGTCAGGGAAGGAGCATTTCCTGTCAGGGGACCGCGCACGATTTCGAGCAGAGAATAGAATGGATTGAGGATCAGCCACCGCCCGCGCGACCCGAGCTGGTGGACGCTCCACATGATCGGAGTCACGTAAAACGCGACCTGAAGCGCGCTGGCGATGATCGGTGGGATGTCCCGGTAACGCGCGCCGACGGATCCGAACAGCAGGCAGAGCGCGAATGCATTGACGGCCCAGATCAGCAGACCGGGCAGGGCCAGAAGAGCTACCAGGCCCGGAAGGATGCCGAAGATGGCGTAAACGGCGATCGGCACGACGATATTGTAGCTGAACAGCACGGCGTTGCGCACAAGGGTACGGAAGGCCTGCAGTGAAAAGGGCAGGCGCATCGACCGGATCGAGGCGGCGGCGCTGGTAAAGCAGGTGCAGGCGTCCTGAGTGACACCGGCGATTCCCACCTGCCAGAGAATCATTGAGATCGACAGATAGGGCAGATAATCGCGCAGAACGAGGTGAAACAGTCTGCCGTAGATCGTTCCCATCGCGCCGATCATGACCGCGGTGCCCAGGGTCAGCCACAGGGGGCCGACCGTGGACCCCCGGAACTGCAGCCTGATGTCCAGCCAGCCGAGAGAGACGGCAAGGCGCCACAGGCGGGCACCTTCGGCAATATCCTCAAGCCCGAGAAGCACTCTCGACCGGTAAATGACGCTGTTATCTTCCTCGCCGGGATCGTTGTGGTCGTATCCCGGGGCCGGGTCCACATACGTGTCCGATGCGGCTCCCGGCGCTGCGGGCAGTCCGTCGCGCTGGTGAGCGCCCGGAGACGTGACGGCGTGACCGGTGAGTGCGTTCATGATCTGCCCGCGTAACCCAATCCGGGATGCTCCCGCAACCGGGGATGTAACCTTAAGTCGGGAAGGTTTTCCTGTCTGTGGAAACGCAGAAGCGGGCCGCCGGGTATTGCAGCGATGTTCTGCGGGGCGCGGACCGGGTCTGTCCGGGAAGCGGATGACGGCAGGGATGTGCATGATGAGACCGCTCAGGCATCACCTTACGTTTTCGCCACGTTAACGTCATAATTCATCCTCAGAGTGTAAAAACCGGAAAGTGGCGGAGAAAGTGCGCAGACAAAAATGCGTGCAATTGAAGGCGCTGGACGATAATTCTTCCATGCGGATTGAATTGAGCGGGGGCCTCAGCGTTGCTGACGGGACGGACATACCGATGAGTCTATGGTCAGAATTCTGCTGCGGGTCTGTAACGACCCGTTGCGATGCCCCATCAGGAAGCACCAATTGTCATTCATCGCAGAGCAGCACACGCAAAGCAGTGTATTGCGGTGTCGCGTCGGTTCCCGGAACCTTCCGGACAGCTGGTCTGATTGGCTTGCTGGCTCTGCTCTCCGCCTGTGCGGGGCAGGCGCCGGATTCGGATATGCAAATTCCGGTCGCGCAGGAAGAAGCCCAATACCGGGCGCATGCAAAATCCTACTACGCTCCGCCGGGGCCGGCTGATGATCCATGGGGTCCCTACATTCAAGAGGCATCCCAGCGCTTTGATGTGCCGGAACTGTGGATTCGGGGCGTGATTCAGCGCGAATCCGGTGGCCGTCTGTTCCATAATGGTGAACTGGTCACGTCGGCTCCGGGCGCAATGGGGCTGATGCAGCTTATGCCGCCGACGTATGACGAGATCAGAAGCGAGAATAATCTCGGGGATGATCCGTACGATCCGCATGACAATATTCTCGCCGGCACGGCCTACATTCGTCAGCTTTACGACACGTACGGCTCTCCCGGCTTTCTTGCCGCCTACAACGCCGGCCCCGGGCGTCTTGAGGATTTTCTGGGCCGGAACCGCACGCTCCCGCGCGAGACGAGGAATTACGTGGCGGCGATCGGACGGCAGATTGCCGGCACCTGGCCCAATAACCGGTCACAGGCTGATCTGCTTGTGGCGAGCCATGAATCGCCGGCGAACACGGCTTATGCTTCAGCGGCGATGCCGTCCTCAACGGCGAACAGTGTCCGGTCTGCCTGGGCGCATCGCGGCAGTGCCGACACAGGCCAGCCTGTGCAGGTGGCCGAAGCGCCTTCCGACGGAGACGATACAGCAAATCAGACTGCGACCCCGGCTTATACGCATGCCTGGGCACCGGTGGCCCGTAATCCTGAGTCGCCACAGGCTGTCAGCGCGGCCTGGAGCGCGCGTCTGAAATCAGAAGGAGCAGCACAGACAGCAGGCGCTGCTGCGGAATCCTCACAGGGACGCGCTGGCGAGACGAGTGCTGTCTGGCAATCACGACTGAAATCTGAAGACACGACGCCGGTGGGCGTCGGTGCGTCGGTTTCGGATACTGCGGATTCGGAAGAGCAGCCCACGGCACAGCCGGCAGTGCAGCGTGTATCTCGCGCTGCGCCTGCGCGGTTCTCTCTTGTCTCGCGTGCCGCGGCTGCGACGACGCCGGTGCCAGCCGGACCAATGCATACGACGTCCGGACGGAGTAATCAGGCTATTGCACAGGGCGCGCGCGACTGGGCCATTCAGGTGGGCGCCTTCTCGTCTTCCTCTCTGGCACAGCAGGCCGCGTCTCATGCCCGTGCCCGAGCTTCCAGTGACCTCTCGGGCTCCCGTGCGCAGGTTGCCAGCGTCAGGGTCTCGCGTGGTCAGCTTTTCAGGGCCCGACTGACGGGGCTTTCGCGCGCTGAGGCTGTTTCCGCCTGTCGCCGGCTGGACGCCGGAGCGTCGAACTGTGTGGTGGTATCGCCGGACGCGATCCGCTAGCGGCTGTTATAAATGCGATTATTGTTGGTGCAGGCAGCGAAAGTTGTATCTGTTGGATGTCTCTGGCTGTGGAGGATGCTGACTAACGGGCGCTTTAGAGAGCTTTTTCGTCCCGTATGGAACGCACCGGTCATGGAACAGGCAGGGATCGATCGTAAATTGTTCATCTCGTAATCGCGATACAGAGCGAGTAATCGATGACACGATAGAAATCGCCTTTGCGTCAGGGCTGTTGCGAGGGGAAACGGCCGAGGTCATAATGGGACGTCGGGTTCGGTTAGAGACCGTCAAAAACCCCATAAATTAAAGTCTCTTTCCACTTCTATTGGTGGATTATCGAGCAATTTTTCTTACGGACTACGTGTTTCCGAAGGCTTGCTGGCAATTATGCACGGCTCCGAGAGCCTGCTCAGGCGCAGCTTAGAGTCAATGCGGCTTCCCACATCTTTTCAGAGGTGAAGGCAGGGTTCAGCTTGCCTTCTTCTGTCATGCAGGTTTTCCCGACCTGTCCGGATATGCTCAGGAGAAGGAAGAATGGGCTGAAGTGAGTGAAGGCTGCTCGATATGTCGGTGCATGGCAGATCAGAGAATACTCTTCTGATGGTTCAGGACCACATCGGAGAACTCAATCTTTAACTTTAAGAGAGATACCATAACGGATAGAAATCCGTATGCATTCTTAAATTACTGATTTTATATGAAAAATTTAACGCTGGCTCCCGAAGTAGGAATAAAACCCGAGTCTCAGGAAGCGTCAGAACGCATCACGAATCGTTAGAATATATCGAAGGATATCGAATCACTTTTCTCTGTACTTCTCAGCACGACTCTGCTAAGCGCATGTTTTAAGAGGGACAGAATGCGGGGCAGGGAAGGTTATGAGTCGGCTCGCGCCAAATCGTTTAAGCGCTCGTCAGGTGGCAGCTCACAAAGAGGGCGACCTGTGCGACGGAGGTAACCTTTGGCTGGTGGTCAGGGGTAATTCACGGATCTGGACGTTCCGCTACAAATCACCGGTCACGGATAAGCGCCGGGAGATGTCTCTCGGGCCCGGTTATGACATGTCTCTGGCTGAAGCCCGGATGCTGGCGTCCGATGCACGGCGTCATCTTAACCAGCGGGTTGATCCGCTGGAGCATCGCCGGAGTGAGGATGCTCTGAGGAAGCGTGAAGCCGGAGTGCCATTTCGTAACGTGGCTGAGCGTTATATCGCTGACCAGGCGCCAGGCTGGCGTGACCCGCTGCGGCCTCAGAACTGGCGCCGCTCGCTGGAGATTCATGCTTATGAGCTGATCGGTGACAAGCCGGTCGCTAAGGTCGACACAGACGATGTGCTGGCCATCCTCAGGCCTATCTGGGCCACGAAGACCGAAACTGCTGACAAGCTCCGGGGGAGGATCGAGCGTATCCTCGACTACGCCCGTACGCATGGCTGGCGGGTGGGAGAGAACCCGGCGCGGTGGAAAGGCCATATAGCGGCAATTCTGCCAAAGCCTTCGAAGGTCTCGGACGTAAAGCATCATGCTGCCGTCGATCGGAAGGATATTGGTCGTGTAATGGCCGCTCTGACTGAGTCTCAGGGCGTTGCCGCGAAGGCCGTTCGGTTCGTCTGCCTGACCGCCGCAAGGTCAGGTGAGGTCCGTAATGCCGTCTGGTCTGAAATCGACTGGGAAACGAAGATATGGACCGTGCCGGCGCACAAGACGAAGACCGGGAAGGAACACCGCGTCCCGCTCTCTGATGGCGCTGTGGCCGTTCTGCAGGAGGTTCTGCCTTTGCGGGATGAACGAGCGGGTGATCTCGTATTCCCCGGTCAGAAACGCGGCAGCCCGCTCTCAGACGTGGCTCTGTCCAAGGCTCTGCATATCGCGGCCGGCACGAAGGACGTCACCGTACATGGCCTGCGTTCCACGTTCCGCGACTGGGCTGCCGAAGAGACGGATTACCCGCGGGAAGTCGCCGAGATGGCGCTGGCTCACGCCATCAGCAACAAGGTCGAGGCCGCTTACCGGCGCGGGGATCTGTTTGAGAAGCGGCGGGAGATGATGGGGGAGTGGGATACAGCGTGTCGCAAATGACAGAACCCTCACCATTCCTGGCGAGGGTTTCTTGTAAGCTTGGCGCTGCCACAAATAATAATGGGAGCGAAGACAAACGCTTACGCTGGCACCAATTCCAAACGAGCGTTTATAGTCTGTAAGACGACGGCTTCTTGTTGGGCGCTAGGTTCTAAAACCCCCTGTTTTACCATCCAATTCGCAACCGCAGACCATTGCCAAAGTGGCGTAGAAGAAGTCACCCGAACATAGGGCGCAGGAAAGCCTTTCCCTCGTTTCTCAGTTGCATAATTACTTATTGCTTGTCTTGTTAAGCCTGATCGAGCGGCAATATCAGTCAAACTGACCAAGGGATCAGGTTCGACACGTTCTACTCTGGCACCAGCTTTTTGAACATCCGAAATGGCCGATTCTATAGCGTCTGCAAGGCTCTCTCCCTCGCGCGCAAAATCCAGAATAATATTACCTTTCTGGAAGGAGACCGTCGCATCGTCGCATCCATGGTCGTAGAAACGACTCTCAAAATCGTTAGCCGTCTCATCGAGGCCAGACGCAATGATACTGAATTCATACGTCTTCATCGTTGTCTCCCCCTCCCTTATGCGGACACCTATCGACCGCACGCCGGATTTGACGCGCGTGTGACTCCGCATTCCTTGGCGTTCCGTTTACGCCCACCTGGCATCCATCGCGATCAGCATGAGCGCAGAATAACCGACCCCAATGCCCCCGAGGATAGTCACAATACCATCCTTTGCTTTCCGCTTCGTGAATGGCTTGTTCGACCTCTTTAGAGGTATGTCTTGGTCGCCCCGACGGGCTGTTTCTAGCGCCCATCGGGCTTCGCCTCACTATCAGTCCCGTTAACACGTGTCAACGGAAGCGAGCTATTCTCGCGAGGTTGTGTTTGACCCGGAAGAGCCTTCCTCAACCGCACCCCGGCGCCACCGCCGTTCTCGGCAATGAACTCGACGCCGGCGGATTCCAGGGCCGTGCGGATGGCCACAACAGTTGACTCTTTCAGGGGATCTCCACGCTCCAAGCGGGCAATAGTGTTAGGCGAAACATCCGCTGCTGTAGCGAGCTCACGCACCCCCCATCCGACAGCGACGCGAGCCATCTTGCATTGAATCGGCAGCAAATGAGTAACCCCGTTACAATTTCTCTTGCAGAAAAAGAGTAACCGTGTTTCGATTGTAGGGCAATGAAGATTGCAGCCGGACGGGGAGCTACCACCTTCCCACACCCGGCCTAACCACAACCGAAGGATGAATTCGGCAATGGCTATCCGCGCCCTTATCACGCCCGCTGGTGAGCGGGAAACGATGACTCGTGTCTGGTGCCGATCCGGGGAATCGAACAGCAACAGCCCCAAAGGTAAGATCCTGCCTGAGGCGGGTATTGCGGTTATAGCAACGGCTATACTCGCTCTGACACTGTTCGGCTTCGCATCCTGCGATCCCGTCACGTCCGGCCATGCCTATGCTGTGGAGGCTGTGCGATGAGCCGGAACGTTAAACCCGGACAGACCCTTGCCTATAAGCAAGCCGAACGACGCGCGGCGAAGCCGCCGCTCCGCAGGGGGAAGGCTGTATTCGGTCTGGCTCTGCCTGATCCCATCGCTTGTGGCCACTCTGTCGCTGAGCATGTGCGAAGCTCCGGCGGGACGGAAAAATCCCTGACAATCGCCGGGAAAGCGGTCGCTGGAATGGTCAGAAGAGTTATGACCGACAACGGGGCCAGTCAGGCGGATACGGATTCTTATATCGCCGCCCTGTCTCGCTCCATCGCTGATCGCTGGGGTGAATTGCTCGTAGTTTCCATGACGGGCGGAGGCAACGCATGAGCGCCACAGCAATGAGCGTTTCGAAACTGGGAACCGCAAAAGGCGCCTCCGTAAAGAAGGCTCCTGCCCGTAAGGCTCCGCAGAAGAAGCGGACTCCTGAGACCACAAAAGAGAGTCCTCAAATTGAGGACTCTCTTTCCTTCGCCTCCGATACCCCGACTGCGGACGAAATTCGTACGCGCAAAGCAGGCGAGACGGAAAACAGTCTCACCCCGAACGGCGACCGGGAATCTCCGGCCACCTACGAGGAGCAGCTTGCTGCCGGCCGGAAACGTGCTGAGGCGAAACTGGCCGCCCGCACCCGGAAAGGCATAAGCCTTCCGCCCTTACCCGATCTTTCTGCCGGCTTCCCGGTAGTTCCCGATGAGAGGAACAGGGCTGACCATCAGATCATCAGGAAGGCCCGGGAAATCGCAGAGCGGGAATTCTGGGCACAGACAATAACGGACAACGCGCGGGGAGACGTGCCACCAGAGGCTGAGAAGGCTTTCTGTGACAACGCCGAAGTGCTGACGGAACTGTTGAATATGGAGCCGGTGACCTGGGACGGGTGGTGCGCCCGACAGGTCGCGGCATCCCTCTGGTGCTATACCGGCATGCGCCCATCAGGTGAGGCCGTGGATAGCCTGGCAGAATATGCCAGCGGGCGGGATGTGCTCCGGCTCCTTACCACCCGGACCAGTGCTCCGGCGAAAACAGACATCAGAGACCCGGATCGAAAACTCTTTGTTGAAAGCGCCGGGATAACCGCACGACATATCGGAGCCTTAATCGACACTCTGAAAAGGCTGCATGAACATCCGTTGCTATCAGCGGAGCGCGGCAGGCAGGCCGTTTTCTGGCTGCTCGATACTATCGAGACAGAGACGGAAGAAATGGCCGAAGATATCAGAAAGTTTGTTGAAAGCCTGAATGCCGTTCAGGGTGCCCCGTAATGGGGCGCCCTCGCAAACAGTGGTCCCGCGCCACCGTGGAACGCCTGATAACGATGCGTCGGGCTGGAGCATCGTGGCGGGAGATTGGGGCTGCGATCGGCAAGCCGCATGTCACGTGCGCGCGGTACTGGGTCGAGGTGCTGGGGATGGATCGGTTTCGGGTGGGGCGTGAGCAATGAAAAAAAACCATATTCAATTTTATATAGATATTGTCGTTTCGTGGCTTCGCGAAGAATGTATCCCCGTCAATCCAAAATCAGACGAAGTATTTAATCTGGCACATTATGTGATGGCAAAAAAGCATCCGCCAGAAATACCGAATGTTATATTCAAAAAGAAAGAAGCTCCGAAAAATATAGAAGTGAAAAAAACAAAAAAAGCCATTGTGACAATATATAAAATTTTCCCAGAATGGTTGAAAAATGGAGAAAAGGCGCTCGCACGTGCCAGACTCGATCCGTTAACAAAAACAATGGCTGACGAATTAGAAGAGAAGCAGAAGGCTTTAAAGGCGGTTTACGACGCAGCAGAAGGGCTGATTAAAACAAGTAAACTGTTTCAATCGACTGTTCAGGAGCCAGTCAATCCGCGCGGATACTGGCATGCAGAAGCTCTTCTTGTTTCGAATTATGTATTGGAAATACTCAATAAATTTAAGCCAAAAAAGAAAAGTCACGGCACAGGCAAACCAACGTCGTCTGCTATTACAATAACCTGCCGAATTTTAAACGAAATATATGCCGATTCGAATTTTGCGTTCGAACCTGAAGCGGTGGTCAAAGCTATCAGAAGCGAAAAAAGGAAAATCACCAAGCGGAAGTTTGTCTGACTTTTTATGATTCGGTCGCTGCTAAGTTTCGCTACGGACGCCAAGGCGCACACAGCGAAACGGAGAAATCTCACGATGACCACACAGACAAAAGACAGTCAGGGGCGCCGCTTTCTGCGGATTGAAGACGTCATGCACGAGACATGTCTGAGCCGGGCCACAGTTTATCGGAATACGATGCTTGAGCGGGTGAAGGTCGGAAGCCGGACGCTGATCACGGTGGAAAGCTATGAACGCTGGATCGCATCCCTGAGCCCGAAAGTTGCCTGAAAACAGAAACGCCGCCTGCGGTTAGACAGAACGGCGATCCGTAAATCCAGCATCACGAGGCATACAACACCCTCCTGATAGCGGTTCTCGGGTCAGTCTGTCCATAAGAAAATCGTAGCGGCACTAAAGAAAGTGCTGAAAATGAACCCTGAGAAACGGGAACACCCGAGCTATGTACGGGACGATGAATTATCACCTGAGGCCATCGGCGCCATTATCGCAGAAGTCCTGAACAGGAAAGGTGCATCAGCCGAACATGCTGCTGAGACAGTATCGCTGGCTAAGTGTGCAGGTTTTCTTTTCCTCCGGTTGCACGACGTTTCGATCGAGGATGCTGAGAAAGAGACAGAGCAGATGGGACGGGCCGCTGCTGAATATCTGGCAGCGTGGGACTCGCGGGCATGATTCCGTGGAGCAAAGAGCTTATCCCCGGATTACTGGCCGCTGCTGAGATCTGCGATCAGTTCCAGAGCGAGAATACAAGAATCTCATTCGACGAGATCCAGCGGATTTGTGCGACCGATGCCTGGAAAGACATCGGTAACAGCGAAGTAGCCCACATCCACTGTTGTAAGGCACACGCAGCAAGCGAGATCGCAGCATTCCTGCGTCGGATGGCGGTCGGGAAGGGAGGTGCCAATTGAGCACGTCCTCCTCGGTGCCTTTCAAAAACAATGCAGCAGCTATTGCCCGCGCCGTTCTTGGTGAGCCGAACAGGCAGTTTTCCAGCCGGTCACAGATGCGTTTCGGATCTCAGGGCAGCCTGTCAGTGGAGATCGCCGGTGACAGGGCAGGAACGTGGTTTGACTACGAAGCCAATACCGGCGGCGGCATGCTGGATCTCGTGCAGCGGGAAAAGCATCTCGATAAGGGAGCGGCTCTCGAGTTCTGCAAAGGTATCGGCGTTCCACTCGAAGGGAGTCCTCAGCGACACCTGGTCAGCACACAGCGTCGGATTGTCGCGGAATATGACTATCGCGATGAGACGGGCGCTCTCCTTTATCAGGTGCTGCGTTATGAGCCGAAGGATTTCCGCCAGCGCCGTGCAGACGGATCGTGGAAGCTGGGGGATGTAAGGCGGGTTCTTTACCGGCTGCCGGACATCATTGCGAACCCTGATGAGCCGGTGTTCCTTGTCGAAGGTGAGAAAGATGCGGACGCTCTCGCCCGGCTGGGACTGGTCGCCACCTGTAATGCGGGAGGTGCTGCGAAACCGGACCAGAAGAGCAAGTGGGTTGCAAGCTACTCACAGTCACTGAAGGGACGCGACGTAGTCATCCTTCCGGACAATGACGAGGCGGGCGAAGCTCATGCTCTTGCCGTCGCCAGAGCGCTTACCGGTATTGCCGCATCGGTGCGGATCGTTCGTCTGGCAGGTCTGCCGCCAAAGGGAGATGTGTCTGACTGGCTTGCAACCGGCGGGACTGCCGATGAGTTGACCATGCAGGCGGCGGGGGCCGAGGTTTTCAGTGAGCCGATGCCAGCGGCACCGGGCAAGGCATCAACGCGGTATCCGTCGTGGACCGGATCTCTGATTCTCAACAGCGAGGCCGTGCCTTATGGCAACCTCGCCAATGCGATGACCGCGCTGCGCCACGCGCCCGAGATCGGCAGTCTGTTTGCCTATGATGAGATGCTGCAGTCCGTTATCCTTCAGGCGCCCGTACCGGCCGAGATCATCGTGCCCGGCGACGAAGCGTTCTCGCCGCGGCCAGCGACGGATGCTGACGTATCAGCCGTGCAGGAATGGATTCAGCGAAACGGTATCGAGAAGCTTGGCAAGGATACGGCGCATCAGGCTGTCGATCTCCGGGCGAGAGAGCGGGGTTTTCATCCGGTCAGGAACTGGTTCTTCCGCACTTTTCGTGATGGGTATCTTGTACTGAGGTTCCGGAACTGGGAAATCCAGAAAGTCGTTCACTTTCATGGATATTCCCCAGTGTCACGCCTTCGGTCTC
>NZ_WOTB01000008.1 GCF_011516835.1 Acetobacter musti
AATATGCGGACGCTCGTCCAGAAGAGTGACCTTGTGCCCGCGTTCGGCAAGATGCCGGGCTATGACAGCGCCACTAAAACCAGCCCCCACAACACAGAAAGACAATGCAGTTCCCCTTCTATACCAGCACGAAATCTATTTTTTTATTAAAATACATAAATAATTTCTTGTTGTAAATATACCTGAAGTGGGTTTTTATATTATATAACCATGCTTTCCGTTATAAGCTTTCGCAAATCAGTTTCCTGCTTCACCCCTTCGATATATCGGAATTTTCTGTTGTCGGTGACGACAACGAACAGTCCCCCGGCAAAGATACGACTGCGGTTACGGAAGTGGACGACGCCGGCTTTCCGGTTCGTCCTCACATTTTAGTAATCTGAGCGACTATCTCGCTGTCAGATGACAAAGACGACCAGCTGGCAAAAAAATACCTGGCGTCATGTATTACACATTGAATAGTCGCATAGCTTCATGAAACCGGAGATGATGCTTCGTGTCCGGGTAATGGAGGCACTCGTTCCAGACTCCGGCCACCGGGACTATATCCCGCAATTATTACAGTATCAGAAAGCTTTGCTTAAAGCTGCCCGCAGTCTGACTGTGATACATAGATTCCACTCCTGATACGGCAGAAATTATTCCAGCCCACCGCATAAGAGGACCATCCGGCACAGATCATCGGAGGCCACCACATCAAAGATTACGCATAACATAATCCGGAAAAGCCCCGGAAAGATGCTAAAGTCGCATGGATTATTTTAAAAATGAACTCCCTGATGACTATATGTCATATACCCGGGTCTGCCTGCCCTCTTCAAGACCGAATGGCTGTCCGCTGACCGTATTTTATTACAATCTCTTACATTGTGGATGGTCATAAATAATCGTGCCGCCGGCGCCGGCGAAATGGTCTTTTTCTGTTCTGTCCGTTTATCTGCATCCTGATCTGCACCAGATCTCAGCCGTGTCCGGTCCGGACGACGACGAGGTCGAAACATCCTCTTCATCCGCCCGGCAGCACCGGCAGCAGAAAACTGACGGAAGGCGAAATTCCGGGACTGCTCCGTTCCATCTCCGCGCCGGTAAGGCAGCCACCTGCGCACGGAGTATCCTTTCAGGCGTTCCGTCTGAACAAATGGCGTACGGACAATCTCAGAAATGCGTGTCAGAAGCGTGTGTGCGTTCATGGAACTCTGCCGGAAGGCTCCGCTGCCTGTCCCCCTCTCCTTCCCGGCGCGGGAAGACCATTGCCGCCCGGAGTGGGTTTCCGGCATAGCCAGATATCGTTCCTTCCGGAGGGCGCTGATCACGATGCACAGCCCGGCAGGGAACATGTAGCGGAGGTGTCGTGGCCTTGCGCGGGCTGGCGTGTTGCGCCAAAGGAAGCGTTTGTCCATCCGGGACGGCTGTCATTGTCCCGCAATGGCATGTCCGCGTCAGGTCGTCGTGATGCGGCGCCAACGTCCAGGGGCCGAACGCACTGCAATGATCTCCACACTTATTGGCCGGTTTATCGTCATCTGCGCGCATCGCGCCTATGTCGTGGTTACGCTCTTCTTCGCGCTGGCGGCGATTTCGGTCTGGATGAGCGTGACGCATCTTGGCGTCACGACGGACACCGGCAAGATGCTGTCGGAGAAGCTCGCCTGGAAGCAGCGTTCCGATCAGATGGGGAAGCTGTTTCCGCAGAAGGAAAATCTGCTGGTTGCGGTGATCGACGCGGATCTGCCTGAGGAGGGGCGGACGACGGCGCGGGCTCTGGCGGCGAGGCTTTCCACCGATCACGAGAATTTCACCTATGTCCGGCTGCCGGATGACGACCCGTATCTGAACCGCAACGGGCTGATGTTTCTGGATACGAAGCCGCTGGGCAAGGTTCTGGACGATACGGTGTCGGCTCAGCCGTTTCTGGGGTCTCTGGCGGCTGATCCTTCGGCGCGGGGGCTGTTTGACTCGCTGGGGCTGATTGCGGAGGGCATCAAGCGCGGGCAGGCCAGTCTGGGCGGGTTTCAGACGGCGCTGAACGGATTTGCGACCAATCTGGAAGCGTCGGCGGCGGGGCATCCGGAGCCGCTGTCCTGGCAGAAGCTGCTGGCGGGCGGTCTGAACGATCTGGCGGGGCGGTATCAGTTCGTGATCACGCAGCCGAAGCTGGACTATGGCTCGTTCCAGCCGGGCGGCAATGCGACGGCGGCAATGAAGGCGGCGATTAAGGATCTGGAGTTTGTCCGGTCCGGGAACGCGCATGTCTATATCACCGGCGAGGTCCGGATTGATGACGAGGAGTTCGCGACGGTTGCGCAGGGCATGGTCGCGGGGCTGCTTGGTTCTCTGGCGCTGGTGACGCTGTGGCTGACGCTGGCGGTTCACACGTGGCGGATCATTGTTCCGATTGTGGTGACGCTGATTGTCGGGCTGCTGCTGACGACGGGGTTTGCGTCGGTGGCTGTTGGCACGCTGAATCTGATTTCGGTGGCGTTCGCCATTCTGTTTGTCGGCATTGCGGTGGATTTCGCGATTCAGTTTTCGGTGCGGTTCCGGGGGCAGCATCTGACGAAGACGGGGCTGCCGGGGCTTGAGGAGGCGCTGTTCCATACCGGCGAGGAGACGGGGCATCAGATCCTGGTCGCGGCGCTGGCGACGGCGGCGGGATTCCTCGCCTTCACGCCGACGGACTTCAAGGGTGTGGCGCAGCTTGGTCTGATTGCCGGGATCGGGATGCTGGTGGCGTTTACCTGCACGATTGCGCTGCTCCCTGCCCTGCTGCGGATTTTCCGGCCTTCGGTTGATCATCCGGTGACGGGTTATCTGGCGATGGAGCCGGTGGACCGGCTGATCCGGAAGTGGCGCTGGTGGATTCTGGGTGTGTTCGGGGTTCTGGCGCTGACGGGTCTGGCGCTGATTCCGAGCCTGCGGTTCGACGGCGATCCGCTGCACACGAAGGACCCGAAATCCGAGGGGATGCGGACGCTGCATCTGCTGATGGCGAACCCGCTGTCCTCGCCCTACAGCGCCGAGTATCTGGCGCCGGATCTGAATGCGGCGAAGGCGATGGCGGACCGGGCTGCGAAGCTGCCTGAGGTTCATGATGCGATGTGGCTCGGGTCTTATGTTCCTGAGGATCAGGACACCAAGCTGGCGCTGATTCAGGATGCGGCGGGGATTCTGCTGCCGACGCTGATTGTGGATCATCCGAAGCCGGCGCCGGATGCGGCGGCGATCCGGGCGTCGGCTTCTGCGGCGGCGGCCTCTCTGGGCGGGGTGCTGGACGGGCTGGCGGCGAATGATCCGCTGCGGCGGATTCAGGCGGCGCTGGCGAAGCTGGCGACGGCACCGGACGATCTGGCGGTGCGGGCCAATGACGATCTGGTGCGGTTCCTGCCGATGCAGCTGGACTCGCTGAAGGACGTGCTGTCGGCGCAGCCGGTGACGATGAAGGACGTGCCGGAGATTATCGCGCGGGATTATCTGCTGCCGGACGGGCGGGCGCTGGTTGAGATTCATCCGAAAGGCGTGATGTCCAGCAATGGCGCGCTGCACCGGTTTGTAAAAGCGGTTCAGACGCTGTCGCCGGATATGGCGGGATCGGCGGTGGACATTGTGGAGGCGGCACGGACGATCGTGCATTCCTTCACGGTGGCGGCGCTGTCGGCGATTGTGATGATTGCGATCATTCTGGTGTTCGCGCTGCGGCGGGTGCTGGATATGGGTCTGGTTCTGGCGCCGCTGATCCTGTCGGCGCTGATGACGGTGATCCTGGTGGTTGTGGTTCCGGAGACGCTGAACTTCGCCAACATCATTGCGCTGCCGCTGCTGCTGGGCGTGGGTGTATCGTTCAACATCTACTTTGTGATGAACTGGCGGGCGGGGGTGAAGTCTCCCCTCGCCTCCCCGACGGCGCGGGCGGTGCTGTTCTCGGCGCTGACGACGGGGACGGCGTTCGGGTCGCTGGCGCTGTCGCATCATCCCGGGACGGCGAGCATGGGGCGTCTGCTGCTGCTGTCGCTGGGCTGCACGCTGCTGGCGACGCTGGTGTTTGTGCCGGCGCTGCTGCCGAAGCGGCCGGGGGATGAGGCGTAACCGGGTGGGGATGGTTGCTGGGGTGTGCGGGGTTCGCGCCCGTTTTCCGCTCTGAGGCTGTTTCAAAGGCATTAAATCTGCGAAGATTTTCGTAACGGATTGATGGTGTTCCGTTTTTGAGTCCCGATCATCCGTTCGTCTCAGTCGGCTCAAAGAACATTTCGCGCTAAATCTCTGATAAAATCACAAAAGTTTTTGGGTGCCGCCTTTTTCCAAAAAGGCGGCGTTTCCTGATGCTTTCCGGGAAAATAGTCCTCAGAAATTCCTCTGTAATTTACAGAAGAGTCCATGAACGGACTTTCAGAACAGCCCCGCCGAGCATCTGACACAGTAAGAAACGTTTTATTCAGAATCGTTACATGGCAGGACTGTTTTACAGGTTTGTCTGTGAGCTGTCTGTGTATGATGCCGAGAAAAAATGAGCTTTTCGTAAAAGCTCCGCTTGTTGCCGCTGGTTTTTTGTCCGTGACCGGTGCTGTTTTCGCAGATGGTCCGGCGGCGGCTGATTCGCTGCCGGTGATTGCGGTGAACCGGGAGGTCGGGCTTTCCGTGACCGGCAGTTATCGGGGTCAGGCGTCGAACTCTGACTCTCGTTTTTCCTATGGTTATGCCGGGCGATCGCCATCCTATACGTCCGATGATTATGGCCGGACGCGCTGGTCGGGCTGGATGCCGGGTTTTCAGGCTGACGCGCAGTCCATGTTCGATGCCGGGAGCATAAAACATCTGTATACGGCGGCGTCGTTCGATCTGAGCGATGGGGACTCTGGTTATCACTATAGTTCCACGCCTTCGAACGAACCTTACGTTCTCCGCGACAGGCGGACGCTGAACCGTTCGGGGATCAATGTGACCGGCGAACTGGGTAAGGGTTTTCTGCTGGCGCAAGACCGGTTTCTGATTACGCCTGTGATTCAGGGCGGTTATTTCGCCGGCGGGGTCAGTTCGCTGACGGCTTCCGGCAAGGGCTATGTCGGGTTGGCGCTGCATCTTGATTATGCGATCACGGACCGGCTGGTCATACGGGGTCGCGCGGGCTGGGCGCAGGTTCTGCAGGCGACCGGGGCGGACTCCTCACGGCCGCAATGGCGGGGGGATGTGGGGCTGGATTATCGTCTGACGCGCAGTCTGCATCTGACCGGCGGGGTTCGCTATACTTACATGAAGACGATGCCTGTTCATGGCAGTCCGCTGTATTATTACACTGTCTATCGTGCGGGTTCCGGTGTGGGCCTGGATACGGACAGCCAGTTCCACAGTTCTTACAGAGTGCGGTCGTGGGAGAATGACGTGCAGCTCCGGCTCGGGCTGGCGTATCAGTTCTGAGGTGCGTTACGGGGGTATGTTGCGGGTATCTGTGGCGCTGGTTTTCGGGGCTTTGCCCCGCGCCCGGCAAAGGAACGCAGTCCCTGTGAGTCCGGTCTGTTAAATTAAATGGGTGAAGGGATCTGCGATCCCTTCCGGGTGCAGGGGAGAGCCCTGTTTTGTCTGCTGTTTGCAAAATACATAAACGGCTTTTTAAAAGCTTCAGAAGCCGCAGCCTTTTTTGGAAAAGGCGGCGCCCAGAAACTTTTATTACTTTTTATCACGGACTTATCGTGAGGTGCTTTTAAATCTGGCTAAGATGGGCAGATGATCTGGAATAAATACGCTTTTGCGCGGCGGTCCCTTCCGGGTTTCAGGGCCGATCCCTGAAAATACTTCCCGTCAGGACAGTGAATTTACGGAACTGTGGTCAGATGGAAGAGGGTGCGCAGAGAGCTTACGTTCCTGCCGTTATGAATGAGGACATCCTCAATGTTGGCTGTGGCAGAGAAGCCGGTCTGAAAAACGACAGAGTTGTAATCATTTATTTTTGTAAATCCTTTCAGTTTCCCTGCCATTGTGCGGCCTGATCGGTGCCGAAGGCGCTGACGCCGCGATGGAAATCGGCGCTGCCATAGGCAGTCCGGATCAGGTCGGAGATATCCGGCAGGGTGCGCCGTTCGAGACGGCGGAGGGTTTCGCGGGTAACGGCGAGGGTGACGGGGGCATGTTCGCGCAGGCGGCGGCAGGTTTTCGCGATCTGCTCTTCGAGCTGTTCCGGCGGGACGACGGCGGCGAGGTAGCCGGTGGGGGCGAGGTCTTCTGCGGGCGGCATTTCGGCGAGCAGGAGCATGCGACGGACCCAGGACGGACCGAGCGTGCTGGTCAGGCGGGCGAGATTCGCGGCGGAGAGGCAATTGCCCAGGGTCCGGGCGATGGGGACGCCGAAGCGGGCGCCGGTGGCGGCGATGCGGAGATCGCAGGCATTGGCGATGGCGAGGCCGCCGCCGACGGCATACCCTTCCACGACGGCGACGGTCGGGACCGGGATGCTGTCCAGGGCGGCGATGGCGCTGTCGATTTTTTCCTCGTAGGCGACGCCGTCCTCGCCGGAACGGAAATCACGAAACTGGGTGATGTCGGTGCCGGCGACGAAGGCTTTCCCCCCTGCCCCGCGCAGGACGGCGACGCGGAGGGAGGGGATATCGCGGATGCGTCCGATGGCGGCGGCGAGATCCTGATACATGGCCCAGGTCATGGCATTGCGCGCTTCGGGCCGGTCGAAAACGATGGTTGCAATATCATCGTTTATGGACAGTGTGACCTGGCCGGCATTGTCTGGTCGGGATGCTGGCGCGCTCATGATGCGAAGGCGCCTTCTTCCGCCAGTTTTTCGATGGTTTCTTCGTTCAGCCCGCGTTCTGCGAGAATTTCGCGTGTGTGTTCGCCGAGAAGCGGCGGCGGGCGACGGACGGTCTGCGGGGTGCCGCGCAGTTTTACCGGAAAGCCGATATTGGGGATCGTGCCTTCGACGGGGTGCGGAATGTCCATTTTCATTTCACGGAATTTCGCGTGATCGCTTTCGAAGGCCTCCGGGTAGGTGTTCATGCGGCCGGCGGGAATGCCTTTGGCCAGCAGGGTTGTGACCCACTCTTCTGACGGTCTGGTGGTGAAGGTTTTTTCCAGTTCCTCAATGAGGACTTCGCGGTTGGCGAGACGGGTGGAGATGGTGGTGAAGCGAGGGTCGGTCAGAAGATCCTGGCGGTCGATTTCGTTGCAGAGGCGCTGCCAGAGTTTCTGATTGGTGGCGCCCATGACGAAGTAGCCGTCTGAGGAACGGACGGCCTGATAGGGCGCGCTCATGCGGTTGGCGGTGCCGAGTGGTCCCGGAATGACGCCGGTTCCCCAGTGTTCGGAGATGTCCCAGATGGAAAATGCGAGGGCGGAGTCGAACAGGGAGGCGTCGATGAACTGGCCCTGCCCGCTTTTTTCGCAGCCGATATAGGCGGCGAGGATGGCGTAGGTGGCGAAGAGGGCGCAGCCGATATCGGCGACCGGGACGCCGGCCTTGACCGGCGGGCCGCCCGGATGACCGGTGACGCTCATGACGCCGGACATGGCCTGGGCCATGAGATCAAAGCCGGGGCGGTCGGACCAGGGGCCGGTCTGACCGAAGCCGGAGATGCTGGCGTAGACGAGGCGCGGGTTGATTTTCGAGAGTGTGTCGTAATCGATGCCGAGTTTGCGGACGACGCCGGGGCGGTAATTTTCGACGAGGATATCGGCGGTTTTCACGAGTTCGAGAAAGACTTCGCGGCCTGCGGGGTTTTTGAGGTTCAGAGCGATGCTGCGCTTGTTCCTGTTCATGTTCAGGAACCCCATGCTGTCGTCGCCCTTCATTCTGAAACCCATGGCACCGCGGGTCTGATCGCCGGTTTCGGGGGGTTCGATCTTGATGATGTCGGCGCCGAGATCGCCGAGCAGCATGGTGCAGACCGGGCCGGCCATGACCTGAGTGACGTCGAGAACACGGATACCGGCGAGGGGCAGCGGCCGTTTCGGGGCTGTGGCTTCGCGGGGCGGTGTTTCGGGCGTGTCAGCGTGCGGGTGATCGCTGATCTGATGATCATTGGCGGGGCTGATGATTTCCGGGCGGAGTTCTGCGTCCATCGGGGCTCTCCCTGTTTCTCCCGTTTTCGTGATTGAACGGGTTTTTGTATTTTGCATTCATAATACAGTTTAATCGGCTATAACAAGCATCGATACGCATCCCCGGCGTGTCCGCATCGTTCAGCACGGAGAGGCGGACGCGGCGGAGAAGACGCGGCGGGACAGAAAAGCCTGAAAAGAAAAAACAAGAACGAGGCTGGCAATGTCAGAAGGACCGAATACCGGGACGGCTCCGCGTCCGGGAGAGACCGGGTACACGGATGCGCCCGCGCATGGCTCGTCGATCGGCGCGTATCTGCATCGGACGGTTACGACTGTTCCGGGGCGGATCTTCGGTCTGATCTGTGCGATGTATTTCATCACCTACGTCGACCGGGTGAATATCTCGACTCTGGCGCCGCTGATGGCGGCGGATCTTCATCTTTCCAATGTGCAGCTCGGGCTGGCGCTTTCGGCGTTTGGTTATCCGTATGCGCTTCTGCAGATCCTGGGCGGGAGTGTCGCTGACAGGATGGGGGCGCGAAAGACGCTGATTGTCTGCGGGATCATCTGGGGGGTGGCGACTGTTCTGACCGGGATGGCGGGCGGTCTGTTTTCGCTGATTGTGATCCGTGTGCTGCTGGGGATCGGCGAGGGGGCGACGTTTCCGGCGGCGACGCGGGCGGTGACGTCCTGGGTGCCGTCGGGTCATCGCGGTTATGCGCAGGGGATGATGCGTTCCTCGTCACGGCTGGCGAATGCGGTGACGCCGCCGCTGACGGTGATGGTGGCACTGTGGCTGGGCTGGCGCGGGGCTTTTGTGGCTCTGGGCTGTGTGAGTCTGGGGTGGACGCTGGCCTGGGCGCTGATGTTCCGGGATCGTCCGGCGGAGCATCCGGGGATAACGCCGGCGGATCTTGAGGAGCTGCCGGTTATTGAGAAAAGCAGCGTGGCGTCACGGCTGCGGGATGTGCCGTGGGGGATGCTGGTGCGGAAGATGATGCCGGCGACGGCGATCTATTTCTGCTACAACTGGACGCTGTGGCTCTACATCACCTGGCTGCCGAGTTTTTTCGTGCAGGCTTACGGACTGAACCTGAGTCATACGGCTTTTTTCTCGTTCGGTGTGTTTACTGCCGGGGTTGCGGGCGACACGTGCGGGGGGCTGTTCACCGATCATCTTTTCCGGCGGCATGGCAATCTGCCGCAGGCGCGGCGGCAGGTGATCATCACGAGCATGATCGGATCGATGCTGTGTCTGCTGCCGGCGCTGTTCATCCATAATCTTACGGTGATCGGGCTGGCTCTGGGGCTGGCGTTCTTTTTCCTTGAACTGACGGTCGGGCCGATCTGGGCGATTCCGATGGACATGGCGCCTCAGTATGCCGGCACGGGCAGCGGGATCATGAACACGGGGTCGGCTGTCGCGGGCATTCTCTCACCGTTTGCATTCGGGCTGATCATTCAGCTTTCACACAGTTACAGCCTGCCGTTTTACGGTCCGGCGATTCTGCTTCTGGTCGGGGCGGTGCTGGCGTTTCATTTTCTCCCGTCGGCGCCGCCGGACGACAGGCAGCGGCCGGATGAGCCTGTGCCGGTATCCGTCGGGGGGCTGCGGGAGGCGCATGGGCACTGACCTGCCGCCTCTTCAGGCCCCTGCCCTGCCCGCCGGGAAACGCTGCGGCCTTTGGAAACCGGTTGATTTAACGTATCCGGGTGTGGGCAGAGCCGGATGTTTACTGAGCCCGGATGTTTCGCTGAGCAATGGATAAAGAGCCTTTCATGACGACGCCGACCGCCATTCCCCGTCTGAATTTACATGACACGGTGACGACCGCGCTGCGGGGCATGATTCTGGATGGCGTCCTGGTGCCCGGGCAGAAGATTTCGGAAAAGAAGCTGTGCGAACAGTTCGGCATTTCCAGAACGCCGCTGCGCGAGGCGCTGAAGGTTCTGGCCTCGGAGGGGCTGATCGAGCTGCTGCCGCGCCGGGGCGCGGTTGTGGCGCAGATTACGGAAGCGGATATCCGCGATCTGTTTCCGATCATGGGGGCGCTGGAGGGACTGGCGGGGGAGCTGGCCTGCGCGCGGATGACAGAGCGTGATCTTGAGCATCTTCAGGAGCTGCACGATCAGATGATGCGGAGTTACCAGCGTCGGGATGAGCAGCGGTATCTGCGGCAGAACCGGAAGATGCATGAGGCGATTTTTGAGGTGGCGCGCAATCCGGCGCTGACGGAGATGTATCAGCAGGTGCTGACGCGGATTCATGCCTGCCGGTTCATTGTGAAGAAGCGTGAGGAAGAATGGGCGGTCGCGGTTGCGGAGCATGAGGTGATCATGGAGGCGCTGCGGGCGCGGGATAGCGGGCGGGCGGCGCAGCTGATGCGTGAGCATATCGCGGGGACGAGCGCGCGGATCGCGCTGGCGTCTCTCGAAGCGGATAACGGAGTCAGGGATGCTGTATGAGTTTGACGGGCGCCGGCCGGAGATTTCGGCCCGGGCGGGGTATGTGGCGCCGGATGCGGTGCTGATCGGTTCCGTCAGGCTGGAAGAGGATGCGAGCGTCTGGTTTGGTGCGGTTCTGCGCGGCGACAGCGAGCTGATCAGCGTGGCGCGGGGGAGCAATGTGCAGGACAATGCGGTGCTGCATACTGATCCGGGCTGGCCGCTGCGGATCGGTAAGGATGTGACGGTCGGGCACATGGTGGTGCTGCATGGCTGCGAGATCGGGGCGGGATCGCTGATCGGGATGGGCTCGGTGATCATGAACGGGGCGCGGATCGGGCGGAACTGTCTGATCGCGGCCGGGACGCTGATTTCGGAGCGGAAGGAGTTTCCGGATTTCTCGGTGATCCGCGGGCAGCCGGGCAAGGTGATCGGCACGGTGACGGAAGCCCAGATGGAGATGATGCGGCGCGGCTGCCTGTCCTATCAGGAACGCGCGGTTCTCTATCGTGAGCGGCTGCGGCGGCTGCCGGACTGATCCGGCTGCCGGGCTTTCATTGCCCGGCCCGGTCAGTGGCACGATCCCGATCCGGTTACTGACTGCCGGAATCAGGTCATATCTTCGCGCCATGCCTTCGCAGGTCCGGGCGGAACCCGGAAACCCGCGAGGGTGATATCAGGCGGGACAGAAAAGGACGCGGAGGGAGCGGACGCCCTGGGCGCCGTGGATGAGGACGCCTTCGATGTCCGCTGTTGCGGACGGGCCGGTCTGGAAAACGGCGTAGTTATGACTGCGCATTTCCGGGCGGTTATAGGCGTGGTGCAGGTTGGCGACGATCTGCTTCGGGTCCAGCAGGACGATGAGGTGCTGCGGGAGGAAGCCGCTGGTGTTGACGATGAGCTCGTCATCCGTGAGGCAGACGGTGCCGGTTTCGGCGACGCCGAAGGAGGCTCGGACGACGCCGATTTCGACATCGGCGAGAGAGGTCGGGGCCATGTCGGGGCGGATCGCGCGGATCCGCAGAGACGGATCGCCGTGCAGTTCCGGGACGCAGGTGGCGATGATGCCTTTATCCGTGATGGCGGCGCGGAGGGCGGCGATGGGGTCGCCGTCCTTCGCTTCCAGCACGGAGCCGCCCATTTTGCCGAGCATCTCGACGAAGGGCGGCACGAGATCGGCCGGGGCGTTCGTGTCGAAGAACGGAACATCCGGCAGCGGGGGCTGGATGTTCGGGCGGTTGGCGCGGATGGCGGCGAAGATGGCCGCCCGGCTTTCGGTGCTCATGACTTCTTCCCCTTCTTGCCGCGGTTTTTCTTATACCACTGGTGGAAGGTTTCCTTTGGCACATGCGGCATTTCGCGGCCGCGCGTCCATGTGTTCATCCGGTTATAGACAATGAAGCGCGGCAGGTGGCGCAGGGCGCTGTCGGCGACCGGGAGGCTGGCGCGATAGAGTTTCGGGGACGCCAGCAGCATGCCTGCGGCTTTCATCATGCTCTTTTTGAAGGCCGGGATTTCATGATTTTCGGACAGAACGCGACGCCAGTCGGCGATCTGTTCGTGGATATTGATCTTCACCGGGCAGACATTGGTGCAGCTGCCATTCATCGTGGAGGAGAAAGGCAGTGTCGAATATTTGTGCCGGTTGAAGGTCGGGTCGATGATCAGGCCGATCGGGCCGGCATAGGTGGCGCCGTAGCTGAGGCCGCCGGAGCGGCGGAAGACCGGGCAGGTGTTCATGCAGGCGCCGCAGCGGATGCATTTCAGCGAGGTCCAGAATTTTTCCAGACCGAGGCGGTCGGTGCGGCCGTTATCGACGAAGACGATATGCATTTCGCCGCCTTTGCGGGGGCCGCGGAAATGCGAGGTGTACTGGGTGATCGGCGAGCCAAGGGCGCTGCGGGAGAGCATCCGGACGAAGACGGCGGCGTCTTCCAGTTTCGGGATGATCTTCTCGATGCCGGCGGAGACGATGTGCAGGCCGGTGGTGTTGGCCGAGAGATCGGCGTTGCCTTCATTGGTGCAGACGACGACGGAGCCGGTTTCGGCCACGGCGTAGTTACAGCCGGTCATGCCGGCGTCGGCGCTGAGGATCAGCGGGCGGGTGTGGTCGCGCTGCTCTTCGGCCAGGTGGGTGACTTCGCAGTCATTGGGATCGGTGCCCATGGTTCTGGCGAAAACCGCCGCTACGTCCGTGCGGAGTTTGTGGACGGCGGGGACGACGACGTGGCTGGGGGCTTCGTCATCGAGCTGCTGGATGCGCTCGCCGAGATCGGTTTCGACGACTTCGATCCCGTGCTCGCCGGCGTATTCCCGGAAGCCGCATTCCTCGGTGAGCATGGATTTGCTCTTGATGAGGCGCTTTGCGTTTTTCGAGCGGAGGATCTCAAGAACGATGGCGTTGTGCTCGGCGGCGTCTTTCGCCCAGTGGACGTGGACGCCGTTGGCTTTCGCGTTTTTCTCGAACATTTCGAGATAGGTATCGAGATGGGTCAGCGTGTGGGTTTTGATGTCCGAGGCGAGCTGGCGCAGCTCTTCCCATTCCTCAATCTGATCTTTCTGGCGGTCGCGCTTCTGGCGGAGATCCCAGAGACGCTGGTCGTGCATCGCCAGATGTTCGGGGGCGGCCATGAAGCGTTTGGCGGCCTCGGCCTGATCGATCGGGTGGTTGCCGCGGATGACCGCGCCGCGTGGCTGCGGCTCGGGGCCGCGGGCGGGCATGGTGACGCTGGCGCCGGCGCCGTGGGTGAGGTTTGCCGGAGCGCCCTCGTTCGTGCGACCGGCGGGGGTGTCCGGTTTCTGCTGCTGACTCATGCCCGTGCCCCGTTCAGGATCTGCGAGATGTGGATGTATTTCGTCGGCAGGCCGAGGCGTTCCGCGCAGCCGCCCTGGTGCATCAGGCAGGAACTGTCGGAGGATGTCACGTATTCAGCGCCGGAGCGGGCCTGGTCGCGGGCCTTGTCCTGGCCCATACGGGCGGAGACGGCTTCCTCGAACACGGAGAAGGTGCCGCCGAAGCCGCAGCATTCATCCGGGCGGGTGATGGGGACGAGTTCCAGGCCTTTGACCTTTTCGAGCAGGTCACGGGGTTTGGAATACTGTTTCTCGCGCAGTTCGGTCATGCTGGCGATGTTCAGGCCGCGCAGGGCGTTGCAGTTGTTGTGCAGCGTGACCTTGTGCGGAAATTCGGCCCAGGGGAAGGCGTCGACTTTCAGGATGTCGTGCAGGAACTCGACCAGTTCGTAGGAGCGGGCGCGGACCTGTTTGACGTCATCGGTCTGTTCGGGGGCGTCGAAATTGTGCCGGACGTGGTTCACGCAGCTTCCGGACGGGCCGACGATGTAATCGTACTGACTGAAATTGCGGACGAAAAGTTCTTCCGTGGCGCGGGATTCTTCGTGACAGCCGGTGTTGGTCATGGGCTGGCCGCAGCAGGTCTGGTCGAACGGATAATCGACCTCCACGCCGAAGCGCTCCAGCAGTTCCAGCGTTGCCTGTCCGACTTCCGGGTGAAACGCATCGACGTAACACGGGACGAATAACCCTACTCGCATGAACTCTTCCTCGTGGTGGCCGGAGCCTCCTTGCGGATACCTGGCCTGATTGTAAGACGGGATTTGCCCGCGTCCTGTTCTTTTGTCGAGTTCAGACGCGGGCTGCGTCTGTTTTTAATTCTTTGTGGGACCGGAAGCTGGTTTTCGGGGTTCCGCGCCCCTTGCCCCGCAGGCTTCGCCGCCTGCGCCGCAAAGAGATTTTGGTTCCTCTGGTCCCGATTATTAACCGAAAAGGGGTGAAGGGGTCCACGTCCTCTTCCGGGCGCCGGTCAGTGCCCCGGACCGTCTTCCGTCCGTGAGGCGTGCAGATGCCGTTAGTCCGTGATGATATCTTAAAGATTCACGGATCTGAGATAACGCATCTGAGACAGGGGCGCCCGCACCGGCCTCCGAATGGAAAAACCGCCGCGCGGCAGGACCGGGCGGCGGTTTCTGAGTCGGTTTATCAGCCGAGATGCGGCGGACGGCCGTTGGCGCCGGCGACTTTTTTGCCCCAGCGGACCAGGGTGTCGGTGCAGTCTTCGGTGGCGATGCTGCACTCGATGAGGGTCGGGCCTTTTTTGTTGGCCTTCGCCTTTGCGATCGCGTCGGCCAGTTCGGCGCCGGTGCGGGCGTGCAGGCCGAGGCCTTTGCCGTCTTCGGCGTTGAAGGCCTGCATCAGACCGGCGTAGTCCCAGTTCTTGATGTAGTTGTACGGGCCGTCATGGATTTTGATTTCGATGACGTAACCGCGGTTGTTGATCAGGAAGATGATGACCGGGACTTCGTAGCGGACCATCTGCGCGACTTCCTGCGCGGTCAGCTGGAACGATCCGTCGCCGACCATCAGCAGGTGCTGGCGGTCAGGCTCGGCGTAGGCTGTGCCGAGAGCGGCGGGCACGGACCAGCCGATGCTGCCCCACTGCATTTCCGTTTCGACGCGGGCGCCGCCTGGCAGGGTCATGCGGCTGGAGTTGAACCAGCTGTCGCCGGTTTCGGCGGTCAGCGTGGTCCTGCTGTCGATCATCGCGTTGATCTGGCGGGCCATCTCATCGTTGGTGAGCGGCGCTTCCGGAGCGGAGGACGGGATCACCGGCGGCGTGAATTTCGAATTCTCTCTCGAAGCCGGACGGTTCGGGGCCTTCTCGGAAAGGGCTTTGATAAAAGCGCCAAGATGAAAACCGGCGAAGCTCTGGCCGTCGACGGTGACCTCCGTCAGGTCGGCGACGAGCATGTTCTTCGCGTCCGGCTCGGACTGCCAGCCGACGGTTGCGTAATCGTTGAAGATCGGCGCGAGGCAGATGACGCCGTCGGCTTTCTCGATCACGTCACGGGCGCTGCCGGTGCTGACCTCGCCCCAGTAGACGCCACGGAAGGCCGGGTGATCTTCGGGGAAGAAGCTCTTGGCGGCGGACATGACGGTGACGGCGCAGCCGATGCGGTCGGCGAGAGCGACAATCGGCTCCAGCGCGCCCATGGTGCGGACGCGGCTGCCGACGAGGATGGCGACGTTCTTACGGGTTTCGATGAACGTGCAGGCGGCCTTGATGGCGGCGTCCAGGCTGACCTTGTCCGGTGTGGCTTCGGCCAGCAGGCTGGAGACCGGGCCGGGACGCGAGCACGGTGCTGCGGCGAGGTTGCAGGGGATTTCGATGTAGGCGGGTTTGCGCAGACGCAGGGCGGTGCGGATGGCGTGGTCGATCTGCTTCGGCGCGTGTTCGGCGGAGCGGATGACTTCGGTCGCGCAGGTGACGTGGCGGACCATTTCGGCCTGGTAGCCGTATTCGGTTGTGCCGATCGTGTGGTGCAGGATGTGGCCCGCGCCCTGATCGTTGGTGTTCGGGCCACCGGAGATGAAGATGACCGGCTGGCTTTCGGCGTAGGCGCTGCCGACGGCGTTGATGGCGGAAAGCGCACCGACATTGAAGGTGACGACCATGGCGGCGGCGCCGTTGGCACGGGCATAGCCTTCGGCCGTGTAGCCGCAGTTCAGCTCGTTACAGCTGTAGATCTGCTTGGTGGAGCCCTCTTCGAGGAGCTGGTCGAGCAGGACGAGGTTGAAGTCGCCGGCGACGGCGAAGTGGTGCTTCAGGCCGATCTGACCGAGGCGCTCGGACAGGTAATGACCGATAGTGTAGGTTTTTATGGTTGAGTTTGTCATGGGTTTTGTCCCCTGCATGAAGGTGGAAGCGGCTGGCTGCCGGTTCCGGTTTCAGCGATGGGGCGCATTGTGCGGCAGGGCGGGATGGATAACCACTATATGGAAATGGTGCGATCCATATGTTTTGGATATGGGTCTGGGGCGGTATGAGATGCGTTTCCGGATCGGGGAGATGTCTGCCCGGGGCGGTCCGCCGGCACAGTTCGCTGGCGCGCTCCGCTTATGAAAACCTTTGAATGTTCCGGCCGGACTGGGATCAGCAGGGTCTGAGGCCGGGCGAGGCTGTTTTTTCGAGTTCTCTGACGGCGATGGAGAGGCAGCCGATGACGTCGCTGATCTGAATCCGCTGGCCGGGTTCTTCTGTCCGGGCCTCGGTCTGGCAGAGCGTGTTTTTTGCATCGGCGATTGCCGCGCGTTTTTCGTGGCTGGTTGCGGCGGGGTTTTCCAGGATTTCGAAGAGGCGTGTGAGTTCCCGTTCGACGGCAGGAGAGAGGGCTTTTCCGGTGAGCAGGAATTTTACGTAAAGCAGATTTCGGCCGACGGTCATGACGGAAAAGGCGTCGCTGAGCCAGGCGTCTGTCCGGGCGGGGTTCCGGCCGGCGTCGTGGGCGATGAGGCGTTCCATTTCGCTGATGATTTCGCCGAGCCAGATCTGGTCGGTCATCCGGCTGTTGCGCCGGACGATGTTCCGCAGGCCGCTGTCGATGATTGCGCGGAAGTTCCGGTGGAAGCGGCTGAAGCTGAAGGGGAACAGATAGCGGAAGATCAGCACGCCGAAGCCGAGGCCGGTCAGCAGGGCCATGGAGCTGTTGAACCATTGCAGTTCATCGACCCGGAAATGGTTTTCCGGTTCCAGCATATAGGGAAAGAAATTGACGAAGGAGGCGCCCATGGCGGCGGTGGCGGGGTGGCGGTTGACCAGCCCGCCGATCAGCATGGGGATGCCGGCGGCGAAGCAGAACACCGGGTAATCCGATGTGACCGGCATGACGAGGAAGACCGGGATGACGGCGGCGATAACGGCCCAGACGGCGCCGAGGAAGAAGTTTTTGCTGGCGATCACGGTGTTGGAGAACGACGCGAATCGGGCGCAGATCACGGACACGAACATGACGAAGAGCGTGCCGGAGGGCCAGGCCGTGATTTCCCAGACCAGGGCGGCGATGAGGACGGCGATGAAGGAGCGGAGGCCGTTGGCGATGGCGGCCCGTCCGTGTGCCGGTCGGACGAGGCGGAGCGTGCTGAGGATGTGTCTGTCGAGGCCGGCACCCTGGAAGCAGCGCAGCAGGAGCGTCAGTTCGGACAGCAGGAGGGCGACGCCCTGGAGGACGATGCGGTCGTCGACGATACGGCTGCGTTCGGCATCCTGCTGTTCGGAGCGGGCCGTTTCGCCGATTGCGGTTTCGCAGGCGTGGAGCAGCCTGTCGGCGCGGGCGCAGAGCTGTGTCACTCCGGCGTCGGTATCGAGGAGGCGGGGCATGGTTGCCAGGAAGTCGGCGACGGCTGTTACGACGGGCTGTGCGAACCGGCCGTTTTTCTGGCCGGAGAGGCGGAGGCGGGTCTGCATTCCGAGGCCGCGGGACATGAATTTCGCGGCCTGTCCCAGCGTTGCGCGGGCGCTGGCGACCATGGGGCCGGAGTGGCCGGTTTCGATGGCGCTGAATTCCATCCGGTCATTGAGCGTCATGACGCGGGAGAAGGTGTTGTACAGATCCCGCTCCGGCGGGGCGTGTGCGATGAGGACGTCCCTGACGACGGAGGCGGTTCCTTCGATGATGTCCTGGAGGTGGCGGCGGACGGCGGCTCTGGCCCGGCTCGCCACATTGGGTTCGCAGATGAGGGCGACGGTCATTTCGCAGACGACGCCGAGGAGGATGTAGGTGCTGCGGGCGATGGCGATGCTGAAGACCTGATCCGGCGCGTCGATGGCGGAGATGGAGATGATCGCGCAGGTAAAGCCCATCAGCACGAAGGTATAGCTGTGGTAATTATGGCAGAGCGTGCCCAGTCCGGCGCAGAGGCCGACCCAGCAGGCGAGCAGCGGGAAGAACAGCCAGGGCTGTTGTGGCGAGGCGGCGATCAGCGCGATGGCGGCGACGGCGCCGGCCAGGGTTCCGACGATGCGCCAGTGCGCCTTCGACAGGCTTTCACCGATGGTGTTCTGGGCGACGATCCAGACGGTCATGGCGGCCCACTGGGGCTGGCCGAGTTCCATCCACAGCGCGATGCTGAGCGCGATCAGGGATGTGATGGTTGTTCTGAGGGAGAAGAGCAGGTCCCGTGCGGAGGGGGCGAAAAGCCAGCTCCAGTTTTTCAGGCCTGGTATAACCCGGGTCACGGACGCGTTTTTATCTCTTGTCTGTCTGATGAAGCGTCATGTGAGTCTGCCGCCTGCTGACGGGTGCTTTATCAGTGCGGCGGAGGCTGTGTCATCCGAAATTCCACTCTTCGCCTGGAAAAAATCGGGGCGGTGCGCGCGGGTCTCCGGCTGGCGCCGGCGCAGCTTCGGGTCGGGCTGCCCGGGATCAGGCTAATCGGGGTCAGGGCTGCTCCGGCTCGTTGTCCGGAGGGATTGGTTTACAGCCGGTATCCGTGGGCAGCTTCGCCTGCCGCCAGGCTTCGCTGGCCATCTGCTGAATTGCGTTACGCAGGATACGGCTGTTGTCCACCGATGAGAGGCGGATGACTTTCCAGCTTCGGGCCAGCTTTACGTCGCCGCGATGCAGTTCCAGGACGATGGTGTGTCTGGTGCGGAAGGTATTTCCTGAATGGGAAAGAAACAGATGGGCGACGAGCGGCCCGCGATTGTCCCGGACGGACGCATGAGAGCACTGAAGCGCGCGGATTGCGATGTCTCTGACTGTATCTTCGGAAATATTGTGTGATGCGCTCATCACATCCAGCTGCACGGGACCGGCGGCGGTTGTCACGGAATCGGAATCGCCGTGAGAGGACGGTAAAAAGCTGCATCCCGTCAGGAAACAGAAAACGGCGCTATGGACGAACCATGGTGTCAGCATTCTTCCGGAAGACCGGTTTCGTTCGCCCATATTCCTCTCGCGATGTGGCTGTGAAAGCCGCGCATGTGATTTCGGGGCGGAATGTAGGAGAATTCCCTGTCGGGTCATACACCTCCGGCTTACACCGGGCTGAGGGGCCTGGGCTGGCCGGACCGGAAAATGAAGAAAACGGAAGCGCTGACCGGCTCCGGGGCAGTCTGGTGCCGGCTCCGTTCTTCGTCTATGTAATTTCCGTCTGGAAATGAGAAAAACACTGAATTTATATACGAAAAATTTATTACTATGAGATCTGACGACAATGAAATTTTTTCTGGATGTCTGAAAAAACAGGGATTTTTTACACGGAAAATTTCTGTTTTTATTGCGGTTGTTTTTCTTTTTTATTGTCATGACGGATATTTCATAGCTGTTGCCCGTGCGGCGCTGATCAGCACGCCTTACAGGCCTGTTCCGGCGGAAAATAATGATGCGGCGGGTGACACAGATTCGCGCCTGACCGGCAACTGGTACGGGCTTCGCGACCGGTTGCTGAGATATGGTGTTGATGTCCGGATCTCCGACACGAATGAGCTGTGGTCTGTTCCGGTGGGAGGTGAGCGGGCGTCGAACAACTATATCGGGTCCACGACGGTGGAGATGGAGACGGATCTGCGCGCTCTTACGGGCCTGAAGCTGGGGCATTTCGATGTCAGCGCGATTGAGATCCGCGGGCGGCCTTTCAGCAATGTGCCGCTGTATGTCTTTAATCAGACCTCGAACATCGAAGCCGATGACAACACGCGCCTTTATGAGATGTGGTACGATCAGAGTTTCCTGTCGGGAACGCTGTCGGTGCGGGTGGGGAAAATCGATCTCGGTCGTTTCTTTATGCTCAGCGACGTTGCTCTGAACTTTCTCAATGCCTCCTTCGCCTGGCCGATCCTGCCGGATAACGACCTCTACGATCAGGGGCCGGTTTCCCCTGTCACGACGCCGGCGATCTGTCTGCGCTACACCTTGTCGCCGGCGTGGAATTTTCTGCTGGCCGCCGGGGACGACAATCCCATCGGGAGACCGTTCGTCAATGTCCGGGACCCGTGGAATCAGAACAGCGATCCGGGAGGTACCCGTTTCAGTTTCAGTTCCGGGGCGCTTATATTTGGAGAAGTTCAGTACAGACGCCATTCGGCGTCCTGGGACGGAACGTATAAGATCGGCGGTTATTTTGATACAGGCCGGTTTCCCGATCAGTCCGACATGCGGCGGATGCACAGGACGAACTGGTCTGTTTATGCTGTTGCTGACCAGACCTTCACCCGTCTGAATGGCGGGAGTGAAATCGCGGGTTTCGTGCGGGGTAACTGGACGGGAGACAGCGACAGAAACCAGATTGTTTATGCGTTCGACGCGGGCCTTGTTCTGAAGGCGCCGTGGCGGCGGCGGGACGATGTGCTGGGGCTGGGGGCTGGTCTGGGCGCGGCCAGTCCGTTTCTTGCGCGGGCGGACCGGCGGGCCGGTTTACCCCGGCAGGGAACGGAATATCATCTGGAACTGACATACCGTTACCAGTGCACCGCATGGCTTGCTCTGCAGCCGGATATTCAGGGCGTTCTGTCGCCTTCCGGCGGCACGGTGAGCAGTCAGGGCCGGCATATCTCTGATGAGGCCATTTTCGGCCTGCACAGCAACGTGACGTTCTGAGCGGGCGGCCTGCCTGCGGGGCAGGACCGTCCGTGTATCGGTTCGGCGGGCCGGCCGGATCTCAGACCTTGTCGACGGAGGCTTTGTAGATTTTGTCGATGGTGGAGGAGAGTTTCGCGTCGAAATCGGCGTCACTCATGTCGGCTTTGAGGCCGCCGAGGAGGGCGCGGGAGAAGCTGGCGATCATCTCATGGTTGTGGGAGAGGCGTTCGCAGGCTTCGTCGAGCGAGTAGCCGCCGGAAAGGGCGACGACGCGTTCCATGCGCGGGTGGTCGGCGAGGTCTTTGTAGAGGTCGGCCTTCTCGGGGATGGTGACCTTGAGCATGACCTTGTAGTCGCCTGGCAGGCTGTTGAGGCCTTTGAGCAGTTCCTCGTGGAGGATGGCTTCGGCGCCGGCTTTGTCGGGGCTTTTGACGAGGACTTCCGGTTCCATGATCGGCACGAGGCCGTGGGCGGCGATCTGCTGCGCGAGGTCGAACTGCTGTTTCACGATGGCGGCGATGCCTTCGCGGTTTGGCAGGTTGACGACTGAGCGCTCCTTTGTGCCGTAGATGCCGAGTTTGACGGCGCGGGCGAGGAGCGCATCGAGGCCGGGGATCGGCTTCATCAGGCTGACGCCGTTTTTCTCTTCCTCGAGGCCTTTATCGACTTTCAGGAACGGGACGACGCCACGGTCTTCCCAGAGATAGGCCGGGACGGATTTGCCCCTGGCTTCACCGTCCATGGTGCGCTCGAAGAGGATGGCGCCGATAACTTTCTCGCCGTTGAAGGACGGGGCGGTGATGATGCGGACGCGCATTTCGTGGACGAGGCGGAACATCTCCTCATCGCCGGAATACGCTGTCTCGGGGATGCCGTACTGCGCCAGGGCGCGGGGGGTCGAGCCGCCGCTCTGGTCGAGGGCCGCTATGAAGCCGCCCTTCGAGGACATCTGTTTTCTCATCAGGTCGCTGGACATTTTTGTTACCCTTTTTCAACGCGTGATGCGGGCCTGACATGCGTCTGTGACCGACTCCGGCTGCTCCGGACAGGCTGATGAGGCATGCCACCGGGGCGCCGGCGCGGGCCGGCCCTTTCTGAGGATAACAATTACACGGCGGAGGGATTGTTGCCAGCACCGGACGGGCAGGAAAATTGACGAACCCATGACAATTCCGCCGGGACAGCGGTGTTAATCTCCACCCTCCAGGACACGGCGCGTCAGTTCAACGGACGGGACGGTTTCGGGCATGTGCATGGGGGGCTTTTTCGGCGCCAGGTACCAGCCGACGACCAGAATGAGGCCGATCAGCGGAATGGCGGCGACGGTGTATGTGCCGGCGGGGTAATCCCAGGCCATCAGGACGATGACGACGATCAGGAATCCGAGCGAGGCCCATGCGGAGACCGGCGCGGCGGGCATCGGGAAAGCCGGGCTCGGGTAGCGGCCCCGTCCGACGGCGCGGCGGAAGGCGATCTGGCACAGGAGGATGATCGCCCACTGCCCGATGACGCCGACGGCGGCGAAGCTCAGGACGATTTCGAAGACTTCCTTCGGGACGATGTAATTCAGCACGACGCCGATGAGGTAGATGGTGACCATCAGCATGATCGCGGCTGACGGGACGGCGTTTTTGTTCATGTGGGTGAGGACGCGCGGGGCGGAGCCGCCGAGGGCGAGGGCTCGGAGGACGCGGCTGGTGGAATAGAGGCCGGAGTTCAGGCTGGAGAGGGCGGCGGTGAGGACGACGACGTTCATCGCGGTGTCGGCGTAGGGCACGCCGAGGGCCTGGAAGAAGGTGACGAAGGGGCTGACGCCGGCGTGATAGGCGGTCCAGGGCAGCAGGCAGACCATCAGGACGACGGAGCCGACATAGAACAGGGCGATGCGCCAGATGACGCTGTTGATGGCGCGGGGGACGACGGTTTTCGCGTCCGCGCACTCGCCGGCCGCCGTGCCGATGAGTTCGATTCCTGAGTAAGCGAAGACGACGCCCTGGGTGAGGGCCAGCGCGGCGAGGAGGCCGTGCGGAAACATGCCGCCATTGTCGCTGATGAGGTGCAGGCCGGTGGTGTGGCCGTCGAGCGGCATGCGGGTGCCGAGGATGACGGTTCCGGTGATGAGGAAGATGACGAGGGCGATGATTTTGATGAGGGAGAACCAGAACTCCATCTCGCCGAAATATTTCACGCCGATGAGGTTCATGCTGGTGACGATACAGAGGGCGATGAGGGCAAAAACCCATTGCGGGACACCGCCGAAGGGCGCCCAGAAATGCATGTACATGGCGACGGCGGTGATGTCGGCGATTCCGGTCATGGACCAGTTGAGGAAGGCCATCCATCCGGCGACGAAGGCGGTTTTCTCGCCGAGGAACTCTTCGGCGTAATCGACGAAGCTGCCGCTGGTGGGGCGGTGCATGATGAGTTCGCCGAGGGCGCGGAGGATGAGGAAGGCGAAGAAGCCGCAGACGAGGTAGACGAGGGCCAGGGAGGGGCCGCCGCTCTGGAGGCGGGCTCCGGCGCCGAGGAACAGGCCGGTGCCGATGGCGCCGCCGATGGCGATCATCTGGATCTGCCGCCGGCCGAGACCTTTATGGTAGCCGTCCGGGTGTGCTGCGCCGGGTGTGTCCTGTGCGTTCATTCCGTCCTGCATGCGTTGTTGCGTCTCCGGTTCCGGTCTGTATGCGCCCTGCCCTGTTGCGGAAACCGTGCTGCCTGAGTGTCCGGGTTATCGGGCGTCTGCTGTGTATCCCACAATCATGCGGGAGCGGAACGATGTCTATCGGTAATCATCGGGTCCACTGCTCTCGGGCGGTGTTTAGGGGTTCCGGCCGGAACCGCAAAATTTTCGGAATGGTCTGGCTGACGGGAGTCTGTTCCGATCCACGGCCCCGTTCCCCGGCGGGGCTGTGAGCTGCCGCGTCTGGATTGTTTCATCGGGAATGCAGCCTGTGACGACGGGCGCTCTGGCCGGAAGGAGATGAGACACAACATGGATGTCTGTTCTGCCCTGCGGGCACATCGTGACGTCTCATGCTTTCGTGCTGGCCGCCGTGCGAGCGTAAAATGCCGGTGTGACGCCGAGGGAGCGTTTCATCAGGCGGGTCAGATGGGCCTGGTCGGAGAATCCACATTCGGCGGCGACTTCCGCAACGGGATGTCTGGCGCGCAGGAGCATCCGGGCGTGGGCGAGGCGGCGGTCCATGAGGTAACGATGCGGGGTCACGCCGAGACTCTGACGGAAAGCCCGCACCAGAAATCCGACGGATAATCCGAGTTCTTCCGCCAGCCGGGTGATCTCCAGCCGTTCGCTGATGTGACGGTCGATGAACCGGTCGATCGCGATCAGACGTGACGCGGTGATCCATGGGGAGATGGTTTTTTCGTCGGAAAAATGATGGAGGAGGACGGCGGCGAGAATGTCCGGTTCCGACGTGATCGCCTGCTTTCCGCAGACCAGCATGTGCCGCAGCGAGCAGGCGGCGGCCACGGCGTCCGGGTCGGCGATCCCGTTTAATGGTCGCTGCCCGGCATCCTGATGTCCGATCATGGCGGACGGCATGCCGCGAAGGACGAGGTATTCTCCGCCTTCGTCCGAGCAGGAAAAGACCGGGCATCCTGCAGGCACCCAGGAGAGCGTGTTGGGCCGCCGCAGGAACGGACGTGTTGTCCCGGTCCCGATCGCGTCCATTCCGCTCTGCGTCCCGAACGCGAAGCCGATCACGGCCTGATCGCAGGTGGCCTGCACATCGTATGCGGCTTTTGGCCACAGCTCGGCCGTCCAGGTCTCTGTCTCCAGTCTTCTGACCGTTTCCGTCATGTGCATTTCGTTCAAGACCCGCGCCATGGTCCGGATATTAACGGCGACCGACAGGAAATGGAGGGATAAATGCGTGTTCTGGGGCTTCTGGGTGGGATGAGCTGGGAAAGCACCGCAATTTATTACCGGTTGCTGAATGAAGGCGTGCGGGCGCGTATGGGCGGTCTGCATGCGGCTTCCCTGCTGATCTGGTCTCCGGATTTCGCGCCGATCGCGGAGCTCCAGCGTGACGGCGACTGGCCGGCGCTGGCACGGCAGTTAAGTCTGGCCGGTCAGCATCTGAAGCAGCCGGGCGCCGGAGCGCTGATGATCTGCAGCAACACCATGCATTGCCTCCATGAGGCGATCGGACAGGCGGCTGGCATTCCGGTGATTCACATCGCGGACGCCACCGGAGATGCGTTGCAGCGCGCGGGCTGTAAAAATCCTCTGCTTCTTGCAACCCGTTTCACGATGGAGCGCGAATTCTACGCGGAGCGGCTTCACAGCCGGTTCGGGATCGTGGCCATGATTCCGGACGAGGATGCGCGGCGCGGTATTCATCGCATTATTTATGAAGAACTTTGCCGAGGTATCATACGCGATGAAAGCCGGCGGTATTATCGGGATGTCATCAGGAAAATGCAGGCGGAGGGTGCGGACAGCGTCATTCTGGGATGTACGGAGATCACCATGCTCATCACTCAGGACGATACCGCTCTGCCTCTTTTTGACACCACGGCGATTCATGCCGGAGCGGGCGTTTCCTGGATACTGGACTGAGAAGGCGGCGGACTTTCTCCGGGTGTCACCGGTTTATTTTCCGTTCCGGTCTCCTGGTCGGTTTTCCGGCAGTTTTCTCTGATGCCTCGCCAGGCGGGAGAAGGTGCAAGCCGCCCCGGCTCATGACAGGTCCGGACTGTTGCGGGTTTGCAATGAGGGAATCCGCATGGTTACATCCGGCGCGCAGGCTCCGCGGGCGGGGCGAATGAGGGAGTCAGTCCGGTTATGTCATTTCATCGCGTCCGGCAGGGGATTTGCAGTCTGGTCGCTGCGGTGATGATGTTTGCGCAGGCGGAGAGTCCGGTCGCGGTTGCGGCGGTGCCGACCGCGAGCACGCTGCCTCATCCGATTACGTTCAGTCCCGAGATCCGGACACGCCAGACTCTTGTGCAGGTTGCGCTGGAGCGGGAGCCCGCCGATCTGATTATCCGCAATGCCACGGTTCTGAATGTTTATACCCTGACCTGGGAAAAAGCGCAGGACATTGTGGTCCGGGATGGCCGGATTGCGTGGGTGGGACCTGTCGGGGCGTGGAAAGGGAAAGCGGCGCAGGTTTATGACGCGACCGGGCGATGGGCTGTGCCGGGGTTCGGGGAGTCCCACAAGCATATCGAAAGCTCGATGCTGTCCCCGGAGTGGGAGGCGGCGCTGGTCATTCCGCTTGGCAATACGTGGACGACCGAGGGGTCGCATGAATTCGCCAATGTGAGCGGTGAGCATAATGTCGAATTCTGGCTGACGCCGGAGAAGATGGGCAGTCCGCTGAAGATCTTCCCGGCTCTCGGATCGGCGACGCCGCCTTCCGCCTTTGAGCTTGGGGGCGGGAATTACGCCTATCGGGAGATTGCCGAGAACATCCGGAACAATCCGCGCGTTCAGGGTCTGGACGAAGTGATGGACTGGCCGGCGGTCTCGACGCCGTCCCATCCCGGGTATCAGCGGATCTGGGAAAATATTCAGGCCACGGTGGACACGCGGGGCGTGGTGGACGGGCATGGGGCGGGGCTTTCGGATCTTGACCGGATCGATGCTTTTGCGGCCGCCGGTCTTTCGAGCGACCATGAGACGAAGATGCCGGAGGAGGCGTGGGACAAGCTGCAGCGGGGGATTTTTCTCCAGCTCCGGGATGACAACATTGAGCGGGCGGTGCCGCTTTTCCTGAAAAAGGGGCTGGCGAACTGGAGCAGCATCTCCTTTGTGACGGATGACCGGAACGTCGCGGATACGCTGAAGCAGGGCACGATGGATCACCATGTGCGTCTTGCGATTCAGCTTGGGGTTCCGCCTGAGGCGGCGTTTGCGATGGCCAGTCTTTATCCGGCCAGGCATGGTCATATGGACCAGATTGTCGGGTCGATCGCGCCGGGGCGGTATGCCGATGTAGTTCTGCTGTCCTCGGTCCGGGATGTTGCTATCCGCGAGGTTTTCGCCAGTGGCCGGCTGGCGGCGAAAGACGGGCAGTATCTGCTCGACGTGCCAAAGATCCGGTGGCCGGCCTGGGCGTCTGATACGATTCATGTCGGGCGGGCGCTGACGGCGGATGATTTTGTGATCCGGGCGCCGGCGGGGCGGACGACGCAGGTGACGGCGGCGATTCAGGCGCCGTTCTATACGGACCCGGAGCAGAAGACGGCGGTGCTGCCTGTTGTGAACGGGGTTGTTCAGCGGGATATCGGGCATGACATCGTCAAGGTTGCGACGGTGGACCGGTACTGGGGCAAAGCGCGTCTGGGCAAGATGTTCTGGACCGGGCTCGGACCGCGCTCGCCGGACTCCGCGATTGCCACCTCCGTTTCCCATGATCTTCACAACATCACGGTGATCGGCACGAGCGATGCGGCTATGGCGACGGCGGTGAACAGGATCGAGCAGCTTCGTGGCGGCATCGTGCTGGTGGATCATGGAAAGATCACGGCGGAGATGCAGCTTGAGATCGGCGGCCTGATGACGAGCCGGCCGGTTAAGCCGGCTGCTGCTGACATGGAGCATCTCTATTCGGCGGCGGATTCGATGGAGTGGATCGGGGAGCCCGGTTTTCCGCGTCGTGTCATCTTTGCGATGATTACGTGCAGTCCGTTCACCTGGCGGCTTGTGGTGCCTTATCCGGGTAATCCGGGCGGGCTGGTTCTGCTCCAGACCGGGCAGACGATGCCCACGGTTTGGTGAGAAGTTTTTTTCGCCGGGGCCTGCTGGTCCCGGTTTTTCTTTTTCTGGCGGCTCTGGTGTGTGGCGTGCCGGTGCTGCGCGCCGATCCGCTGACCGTGACGCGGGTGCTGGTCTCGTTCGATCAGCCGCGGGCGGTTACGATTACGGTGGACCTCGATCTGACGGTGATGATGGGCGGGCCGGAAGGGTATTATGCCCTTGCCACGGGGAAAGGGCCTGCGCAGGAGGCGTTGCTGCATCAGGCGACGCGGGGTGTGGCGGATGCCCTGCCCTTCTTCGTCGGGACACTGCGGCTGGAGCCGCGCTTTGTTTCGTTCGTGCCGGCGGCGGGGACGAAGGCGGAATTTCTCGATGCGATGATGACGCGCACATCGCGTTTCGTGTTTACGGCCTCTCTGCCGGAGAAGGCGGGTACGCTGCGTCTGTCTGTTCCGATCGGGGCGCCGATCGATTATCCGCTGGCCTATACTGTGCGTGTACCGGCGCGGCATCTGACACGGACGCGCTGGATGGAGGCGGGTCAGCATGAGGGCGATCCGTTCGACTATGCGGGGCTGCTGCCGGCCTCGGCCCCGGTGATGACGGCTCCGCCTGCTGCTTTCGATCCTGATACACTGAGCTGGAAACAGCAGTTTCCGCTTTATCTGCATCTGGGTTTCCGTCACATCGTGCCGGAAGGGACGGACCATATCCTCTTTGTGCTCGGGCTTTTCTTTCTTGGAATTTCCTGGCGCAATCTGCTGTCACAGACGACGGTTTTTACGATCGCTCATGCGACGACGCTGTTTCTCTCCGCCTGGGGGATTCTGCGTCTGCCGCCGTGGATTGTGGAACCGATGATTGCGCTGTCGATCAGTTTCATTGCGGTGGAGAATATTGTCAGTCCGCGTCTTGGTGTGACGCGGCTGGTGGTGGTGTTTCTGTTCGGTCTGATTCACGGGTTTGGGTTTGCCGGGAGTCTGAGCGAGATTCCGTTTCCGCGCCGGGATTTCGTGGTGGCGCTGCTGGGGTTCAATCTTGGTGTCGATCTGGGGCAGCTTTTTATTATTGCAGTGGCGGCGCTGGTGTTTGGCTGGTGGCGAAACCGGCCGTGGTTCCGGCGGTGGATTGCGGTGCCGGCTTCGGGGGTGATTGCGGCGACGGGGCTTTTCTGGGCGGTGCAGCGGGTTGTTTTTTATGCGGGGTGATGGGGGGCTTAATAGAAAGCGGGTTGGGAAGCTATAAAGGTAAAGCCCGATAATATGTGCTTTTAAGGTATGCATCAAATACAGACATAATACATAGCGAAAATGCTTTTTGCATAGTAAGGCTAACAGAAACGTGTGTTGACACATTGGTAGAAAAAAGGGTTCTCAGTATATGCATTTGACGCCTGAGCCTCCAGCGGACTCCCCTATTCCGCTAACCGTTCCGTCGATTAAAGCGCCTGTAATTTCTACTTATGTGAGCAGCCGCCCAAAATTTAGACATTTTTCCGAGTTAGCAAATTCTACTGCCCCTATATGGGCTAGTAGTGCGAGCGCAGCTTGCGTATGGCAAATGGATCCTGTTCATAAACTTGAAGAAGGAGTTGAGGGAGGTTTCTGGGTAAAGGACCCACCATTGAGTGGTTATGCAAAACCAAGAAAACTTGAACGATTGCACGTGAATTCCCCAATTGCAGCTACGGAGAAGATTGCATCGGATCTAGCTTATGAGCTTGATTTGCCTGTGCCACCAGTGACGTTATTTAGTCGTGAATCATACCCAAAGACCGAAATGGGACAGCATGCTGTATCCCTCCCACCATTCAGTGAGGTGCTTACTTGGAAGCAAATTTGCGCTAATCCTGTTTTAAATGGAATAGCCCGTTCATGTTCTCAAGGTGCGATGTCTGCCATATTGCCATTTGACACTTGGTTGCACTGCCATGATCACTACGACCATGGTGGAAATCTTTTGGTAAGCATTTTGAACGAGAAGACATGTAACTTTGCTTTCATTGATTACTCATGGTCACTGGCCTTCAGCTGGAAGCTGGCTAATTATAAAGAGAATTATGTTGCTCCTTGCTATGATCCAGCCACCACTCCAGATTTGAAAGTTTTGGAGTCCACTATCCAAGCCATAGAAACATTGGATGATGCGAAAATCGATCAGATTGTGAGTCGCATCCCGGGGGACTTTTTGACGTTAGAAGACAGACAGCTTATTCTCGATGGATTAATGTATCGCAAACAAAATTTGCGATCTATTATTGGATCATGCTACGCGGAGGTTGTGTAATGATTAAAAACAAAGCAGCCTTTGCTAGAATTACTTATAGAACGGAATTGGGGAATGCTGATAGCGAACAAATTCCACTAGGTCTTCTTGTGAAATTTTCTTCGGAAACCGAGAGTGCCGATTATATTATTTTGTTGTCTAAGGAACGCCTTGCTGATGATCAGCGCGTCAAGCTTGGATATATGGCACAAATATTATTAAAAAATCCGTCTGAGTATTTGCAGACAGTTATTGATCAAGTTGTGAAGAAAAAAGAAGGGGATTTCTTTCAGAATCTAGCTTCCGAATTGGCATGGTCTGTTTTTATGACGCCAAGTGTATCTGTTTTAATACCCAATGACGCTATCGCTGAATTATCTTCAATATTGGAAAAAAATCTCACAGAGCCTATGAAAAAAGGAAAACATAATTTAAAAGGAAAACATATAAAAAATACACAAAAACATTATATTTATCAACAAGAAATGAAAACTATCCCTACAAACTCTACATCAATACCTATTGATTTTTTTCATACATACACTCCCCCAGAATTTGAGTTAGATCTAAAAAATGATAATACACCAAAGGCTTGGATGACAGAGAATATGCTAAATAGAGTACATTGTCATTAAATTATAAAAGCATGTGTCTTTCTCATTGAATGGAAAAGATACATGCTTAATTTTATCTACCAAGTAGATATTTTGACATTATCTAAATACAATATGTAGACGTTGTATATTCTAATTCAAACATACCAACAATCATCATGAACAAAATTAAGTGTTGGAAAATTATTTTTAATAAAACTATTCATATTAAAAATTTTTAAATAGATAAACATAATTGGTGTTTTATTAGTTCAATTATACGGGTCATGACAGACTGACTGCTAATATTTAGAAGAAAAACCGCAAAATCTACTCAGAATATAATTTTTATTAACTCCATCGCCTTATTCCTGACAGAATCTCACGGCCCTTTTCGTGGCGCGACGGTAGCGGCGAAGACTTTCCCCTGGCGGTAGGAGATCCAGACGCGGTGAGTGGAGAACCAGTCGGAGCCGAGGAGCATGTCCACGTTTTCCGAGATGGGAGAAACGGTGAGGACGGGGTTGTGTTCGGTTTCGGTGCCGACGGTGAGGCTGTGGAAGCGGTGCCAGCGATAGACTGAGATGCGGCCGTCGACGCCGGAGGTGGTGCCGCCGGGGTCGATGGCGAGCGCGTCTTCGGTGACGCCGGCGGCTTCGGCGGCGGTGCGGGAGACGATGCGGGAGCGGGCGCCGCTGTCGAGCAGGGCGGTGATGTCGTGGCCGTCGAGGCTGACATGGAGCAGGGCGCGCTGGTCGCGGAATTCGGCTTTCAGTTCCTGCCAGTGAAGAGGTTGCACGTGGAGGGGCTTTCCGCCCTCCCCTTCTGTTTCCTGTGGTGGCGGGACTTCGGGGCAGCCGGGTGGGGTGGACCAGAAGGCCATGCGGCCGCCCGGGGCGTCGATTTCCAGGATGTCGCGGCCGAGGATGTCGCCGCCGAGCAGACCTTCGACGGGGGGATGGATATTGGGCCGGCCCGGCAGGACGCCGAGCGGGAGGGAGACGGGGCCGAATTCGGTATCGCCGAGGCGGAGACTGGGGGCGATGACGTTGGGGACGACGCCGGCGGAGCCGCCGGTGCCGCTGACATGGGTGCGGGCGTGAGGATCGGGCGGCAGGTTCACGGACTGAGCGAACCAGGGGGAGATGAGGCTGCCTTCCGAGCCGGTGTCGATGATGAGGCTGACGGTTTTGCCGCTGACCGCGACGGGGGCGGAGAGGAAGCCGAGATCGTTACGGAGAGGGAGTTCGGTCTGTTTCTGCGGGGAGCAGGTGGCCGCAACCGCCGGGGGGAGCGGTGTGGTCAGTGCTGCGGCGCAGAGAGTGGCGAGCGCGATCAGGAGGCCGGGGCGGCCTGGACCGGTCGCGTCGCGGGGGAAGAACATGGTGCGGCCCATAAAAAAAGCGCGTCTCCTCAGCCGGGCCGGTCGGCGAAGCGGTCGGTGGCTTCGATGAGGGCGGAACGAATGCCGGGTTCGGACATGGCATGGCCGGCGTCTTCGATCAGGCGGAATTCGGCTTCCGGCCAGGCGCGGTGGAGATCCCAGGCGGTGCGGGCGGGGGTGGCGATATCGTAGCGGCCCTGGACGATGATGGCGGGGATGTCACGGAGGCGGTCGACGTCGCGGATGAGCTGGCCTTCGGCGAGCCAGCCGGCGTGGACGAAGTAATGATTTTCGATGCGGGCGAAGGCGAGTGCGAAAGTTGGGTCGGCGTGCTGACTCTCGATGGCGGGGGATGGCAGCAGGGTGAGGGTTTCACCTTCCCAGAGCGACCAGGCGAGGGCGGCTTCGCTGCGTTCGGCCTCGTTGTCGCTGGTGAGACGTTTGCGGTAGGCGGTCATGAGATCGCTGCGCTCGGTCTCGGGGATCGGGGCGAGGAAGCGTTCCCATTTGTCGGGGAAGAGCCAGGCGCCGCCGCCCTGATAGTACCAGAGCAGTTCCTTGCGGCGCAGGGTGAAGATGCCGCGCAGGACGAGGGCGCTGACGCGCTCCGGGTGGGTTTCGGCGTAGGCCAGGGCGAGGGTTGAGCCCCAGGAGCCGCCGAAGACGACCCATTTTTCGACGCCGGTCATTTCGCGCAGGCGCTCGATGTCGGCGACGAGGTGCCAGGTGGTGTTGTTGTCCAGCGAGGCGTGGGGAAGCGAGCGGCCGCAGCCGCGCTGATCGAAGAGCAGGATGTCGTAACGGGCGGGATCGAACATGCGGCGCTGGCCGGGGGTGCAGCCGCCGCCGGGGCCGCCATGCAGGACGACGGCGGGAAGGCCGCCGGGAGTGCCGCAGCGTTCCCAGTAGATGAGGTGTCCTTCGCCGGTGTCGAGATGGCCGTGAGCGTAGGGTTCGATCTCGGGGTAGAGGTCACGGAGGGCGGGCTGTCCGGTCATGCTTTGCTTCCTGTAATGGCGCGGGGGTGGGCTTTTTGCCAGACCTCCATCAGCCGGGCTTCGTCTGCGAGGGTGTAACGCTGGGTGGTGGACAGGCTGGCGTGGCCGAGCAGCTCCTGGATGGCGCGGAGATCGGCGCCGCCTTCCATCATGTGGGTGGCAAAGGAATGGCGCAATGCGTGCGGGGTGGCGTGCTCTGGCAGACCTTCGCTGCGGCGCCATTCGCGCATGGCGCGCTGGGCGACGCCGGGGTTGAGGCGGCCGCCGCGCACGCCGGGGAAAAGCGGTTCGTCGGGTGCGGGCGACGGGTGGAGGCGGCGCCAGTGTCTGAGGGCGTCGGAGACGCGCGACACGAGGGGGACGAGGCGCTCTTTGCCGCCCTTGCCGGTCACGCGCAGAAAGCCGGCGGCGAGGGCGGCGTCGAGATCGCTTATGTTGAGGTTCAGGGCTTCCGAAATGCGGAGGCCACCGCCGTAGAGGAGCAGGAACAGGGCTTTGTCGCGTTCCTGAGCCATGCTGTCGCGTTCGAGAGCGGCGATTTCCTCGCCGGCTTCGGCGGCTTCCGGTTTTGGCAGCGGACGCGGGAGCGGGACTTTGGCGCGGGGTCTGGTGAGGAGTGAGGGAGCCGGGTTTTCGGTGCCGAGGTGGCGGGCGAGGAAGCGATAGAAGGAGCGGAGGGCGGACACGCGGCGGGCGCGGGTGCGGGCGGCTTTGTCGCGGGTGGTGGGAATTTTGCCGTGCTGCGGGGTCAGGGCACGGGTCTGTTCGTGGGCGAGCCAGGCGCGAAGGTCGGAGAGGCTGACGGCGCCGAGAGTCGTGAGCGTCGGTTCATCGGCGTGGTGGTTTGTGAGGAAGCCGAGAAAGAGGGCGAGGTCGCTGCGGTAGGCTTCGATGGTGCGGGGGGACGCGCCGCGTTCCGCCGTGAGCCAGGTGAGGAATTTTTCGAGGGCTTCGTGGGCGGTCATGCGGAATGACCTTTTTGAGAGGGCGCTTTTTCAGGGCGCTGCCCTGAACCCGGCAGGGAGCGTGGCTCCCTGCACCCTGATCTGTCTGATGAAATGGTTTGCGAAGGTCTGTGGGCCTGGCCGGGTCCGGGGAGAGCCTGGGCTGGTTCGCCGGAATGGCCTGCGACTGTGGGGGCGAGACAGAGCGGGGCGATGACGTTACTAAGGGGCATGGTGCAGAGCAGCCTACTGGAACCTTTACCGACACGGAAGCGGGTGGCCGTGTTGCTGCCGCTCCCCTTCCCTTATCCGCTGGACTATGTGGTTCCGGCAGGTCTGTCCGACTCGCTGAAGCCCGGTGATGTGGTTGTGGTGCCGCTCGGGGCGCGGCGGGAGACGGGGGTGGTCTGGGAGCAGACGGTGCTGCCGCCCGAACTGATGCCCCCTGCCCCGCCTGAGATTGCGTCGACCCGGTTGCGGGCGGTGAAGGAGAAGCTGGATCTGCCGCCGGTGCCGGGGGCGCTGCGTCAGTTCATCGACTGGGTGGCCGCTTATACGCTGGCGCCGCCGGGGATGGTGCTGGCAATGGCGTTGCGCTCGCATATGCGGGGAACGCAGGGAGCGCCGGCGGCGGGCTGGGTGCGCGGTGAGGAGCCACCGGCCTCGTTGCGGATGACGCCGGCGCGCAGGGCGGTGCTGGCGGCGCTGGACGCGGGATCGGCACCGATGGCGACGGGGGAGCTGTCGGAGAAGTCGGGGGCCAGTGCGGCGGTGATCCGGGGGCTGGCGGATGCGGGTGTGCTGCGGTCGGTGCTGATGGCGGCGCCCTCGCCGTTCGCGGCACCGGATGCGGGGCATCGGCTGCCGGTGCTGGAGGGAGAGCAGGATTTCGCGGCGCGGGAGCTGCGGGCGCGTGTAGCGGAACGGGCGTTTTCCGTAACGTTGCTGGAGGGTGTGACCGGGTCAGGCAAGACCGAGATTTATCTGGAAGCGGTGGCGGAGTGCATTGCGGCCGGGCGGCAGGCGCTGGTTCTGCTGCCGGAGATTGCGCTGTCGGCGCAGTGGATGGAGCGGTTCACCAAGCGGTTCGGGGCGCGTCCGGCGGTGTGGCATTCTGAGATCGGGCAGCGGGCGCGGCGGCTGACGTGGAATGCCTGCGCGGACGGGTCGGCGCGGGTTGTGGTGGGCGCGCGGTCGGCGCTGTTTCTGCCGTTTCGTGATCTGGGTCTTGTGATCGTCGATGAAGAGCACGAGGCGATTTTCAAGCAGGAAGAGGGCGTGATGTATAACGCCCGCGACATGGCGATCGTGCGGGCGCGGCTGGCGGGGGCGCCTGCGGTGCTGGTGTCGGCGACGCCGAGCCTGGAGACGCTGAACAATGTGGAGACGGGGCGGTACCGGCATCTGGTGCTGCCGTCGCGGCATGGCGGAGCGGCGATGCCGGAAACGCGGCTGATCGACATGCGGGAGGCGCCGCCGCCGAAGGGGCTGTTTCTGTCGCCGGTGCTGGTGGAGGCGGTGCGCGGCACGCTGGCGCGGGGGGAGCAGGCGATGCTGTTCCTCAATCGCCGGGGGTATGCGCCGCTGACGCTGTGCCGGAAATGCGGGCATCGGATGGAGTGTCCGAACTGCACGTCCTGGCTGGTGGAGCATCGGAAACGGCGTGTTCTGTGCTGTCATTATTGTGAGTATGTGACGCCGGTTCCGGAGAAATGTCCGTCCTGCGAGGCGGAGCACAGTCTGACGGCGATCGGGCCGGGGATCGAGCGGATTACGGAAGAAGCGGCGTCGGAATTTCCGGAGGCGCGGGTTCTGGTGATGGCCAGCGACACGATCAGCGGGCCGGCGGCGACTGCGGAAGCGGTGGGGAAGATTTCCCGTCGCGAGGTGGATCTGATCATCGGGACGCAGATTGTGGCCAAGGGCTGGCATTTTCCGCATCTGACTCTGGTAGGGGTTGTGGATGCCGATCTGGGGCTTGGCGGCGCGGATCTGCGGGCCGGGGAACGGACGATGCAGCTGCTGCATCAGGTGGGTGGTCGCGCGGGGCGTGCGGAGGCGCCGGGCGAGGTGCTGCTGCAGAGTTTCGCGCCGGATCATCCGGTGATGCAGGCGCTGATTTCCGGGGATTTCGCGGCGTTCATGGCGGAGGAAGCGGAGCAGCGGCGGCCGGGGTTCTGGCCGCCGTTCGGGCGGCTGGCGGCGCTGATCATCAGTTCGGAGAATGCGGATGCGGCGCAGAACGCGGCGCGGGCGCTGGGGCGGGCGGCGCCTTATGGCGACGGGATTGAGGTGATGGGCCCTGTCCCTGCCCCGCTGGCGGTGTTGCGGGGACGGCATCGGCAGCGGTTGTTATTGCGGACGCAGCGGACGATTGCGGTGCAGCCGATTCTGCGGCGCTGGCTGGCGGAGGTGCCACTGACGAGTGCTGTGCGGGTGGATGTGGATGTGGACCCGGTTTCGTTTTTGTGAGGGGGGTGTCGGGCGGCGTATTGCGGCCGGTTGCGTTTGCGTATCGGGCGCGGACGGGGAGGATCGTTTCTTCGTACTGCGTATAGCCTGCATACACAATATTGTCAGTAATGAAACCTTACTACAGACTATACACTTTCTGATACATTATGGCTGAAGCCGTCTTAATTCCGCCATCGCCATAGTTTATAAAACACCTGTAAAATCAGCTTCTTTTTTATCGGAGAAATTGTGCGGGCGATGCCTTACAGTGACAGCGTGATATATTATGACCGCAGCCGGAAAGCGTAAGATTCCATGATGGACGGCAAGCGCATTGCAGTGGTTCTGCCCGCTTACAATGCGGCGAAGACGCTGAAGCAGACCTTTGACGAGATCCCGCAGGATATTGTCGATGACATCATTCTCACCGACGATGCCAGCAGTGACGAGACGGTGGCGCTTGCCCGCTCGCTTGGCGTTCATACGATCGAGCATGACCGGAACCGTGGCTACGGCGGCAATCAGAAGACGTGTTACGAAAGCGCTCTGGCCCGTGGGGCGGATATCGTAATCATGCTTCATCCGGACTATCAGTACTCGCCGAGGCTGATCCGGGCGATGGCGGCCATGCTGACCTCGGGGCATTACGACGTGGTGATTGCGTCACGCATCCTGGGCAAGGGAGCCCTGGAAGGCGGGATGCCGCTGTATAAATATGTCGCCAACCGTGTTCTGACGCTCACGCAGAATATCCTCATGAGCGCCAAGCTGTCGGAGTATCACACCGGCTATCGCGGATGGCGCAGGGAGGTTCTGGAGGCTCTGCCTCTCGACACCTGTTCCGATGATTTTGTTTTCGATAACCAGATGCTGGCGCAGGCCATCAATGCAGGATTCAGGATTGGTGAAATCTCCTGTCCGACGCGTTATTTTGACGAAGCATCGTCCATCAACTTCCGGCGCAGCGTTAAATACGGGCTGGGCGTGCTGCAGACCTCGGCTCAGTTCCGGCTGAACCGCATGGGACTCCTTCGCAGTCGTATTTTTAAAAAATGACCATTTTTTCGGGACAAAGTAAAAATTACGCTGTGGCTTCCGGGAGCCGGAATTCTGCCCTGCGCGCCATTATTGTTCTTGGGGTGGTCGCGGTTGTGCTGGGGGCGGTGTCCTTTGTTTTCAGACATTCCGCTCTGGCGCTGCTCGTGCAGAATTATATCCCGGATGCCCGTCAGGAAGGTGGCTGGCGGGGCTGGATGCTGTGCGAACTGATCCAGATTGTCGTGGCGCTGTGCGGGATTCTTCCCGCCTCGGCCACGGCGATGGGTATCGGCGCCGCTTATGGCGTGACTGACGGGTTTCTGCTGGCGGCCCCGGCGACACTGATCGGTGCTCTGATCGCGTTTGTTCTGTCCAGAACCTTTCTGCGGGGGTTCATTGCCCGGCTGCTGCAGAGGAGTGCGCGGCTGGACCGGCTGGACCGTGTTCTGTCGGCGGAAGGCTGGAAGATTGCCTGTCTGTTCCGTCTGTCTCCGATCATGCCTTTCTCTCTCACCAGCTTTGCTCTTGGCATGAGTTCGCTGTCCGCGGGCGCCTATATGACCGGCACGCTCGCTTCCCTGCCCGCTCTGCTTGGTTATGTCGCCATGGGGGCACTGGCGTCGAAGGGCATTACGGCTCTTGATGGCGACAGTGTTTCATGGCTGCATGCGGGGCTTATGATTGCGGGGGCGGCCGGGACGTTCGCGCTTGTGTGGCATCTGAACCGGGTCATCTCCAGGGTGCTCCGCAGTGAAACGGACCGTCCCTGACGGAAGGAGAACGCGATATGCCTTCCGGAAACGCCGGGACCGGTCATTCTGCTTCGCTTCCTTCTGTTCCACTGTCGGGCAATCGCCGGTTCCAGGGCTTCCTTCTGGTTTTTCTGTTCTCGCTTCTTCTTTGCCTGAGATTTCATGCAGCCTGGCCGAACGGACGTCTGGTCGCCGAGGAAGGCACCATCTTCTTTCGCAAGGCCTGGGAATCCTCCTGGTCCGACGCGCTGTTCTATTCCTATGGCGGCTATCTGAATCTTGTTACGAATGCGGGCACGCTGCTGGCGGAGCGGTGTCTGCCGCTGACCTTCGCTCCGTGGCTGACGATGCTGATCGGGCTTGCCTTTCAGATCTGCGCTCCGGTGCTTCTGGTCAGTGCGAAAGATGACTGGCTCCGGCCTTTATGGGTCAGAGCGATAGGCGTGGCGCTGTTGCTCGTTGCGCCGGAATCAGCGGAGGTCTCGCTGCATACGCTGCACAGCCAGTACCATCTGGCGCTGTGCTGCGGCATTATTCTCGGGTTGCGGACCGGGCGATCCGGTCAGGAAATTTTCCGCTGTATTCTGCTGGGACTGGCGCCGCTGAGCGGTCCGGGCGGGGTGATCATGGCGCCGCTTTTCGGTCTGCGTCTGCTTTTCGATCGCAGCAGAGCCCGTCTGGCAGAATGTCTGACGATTTCCATTTGCAGCGTTATTCAGGTTGTATTCTTCTTCCAGCCTTTTTCTGAAAGAACGTTCGGGTTCTTTTTTCAGGATTACGTTTTCGCGCTGTTCACCCGCTATGTGCTCTGGCCGTTTTTCAGTTTCGGTCCGCAGGTGCATGATCTGTCTCTTTATCTGCAGGACATTTCCTCACACCGTCATGTCGTGGTGGTTTACGATGTTCTGATTCTGCTTCTGTTCACCGCGATCCTTGTTCCGGTTTCGCTCAGCATTTACCGGAATCCGCGTGCGCGGCCGGCCGGATGGTTCTTCCTCGGAGGTGGTGTGCATGCGCTGGTCGCCATGTATGGCGCTCTGGGCGGGGCGGCTACGGTGATCAGTCTCGGGGCCGGGGAACGCTACTGTTTTGTTGCGCAGTCGCTCTTCGCGCTTGCCATTCTTGTTCTGGTGGCGACGGCCAGGCAGCCCCGGCGGCGTTTCGGTACTTTTATTCTGGCTCTGCTTCTGGTGTGCGGCTCACGACATTTTCTGAAATCGCGGGCTGAGATTGTGACCGGTCCGGACTGGCGCGCTGAAGTATCGGAGTGGAACCGGAATCACGCCCACGAGATCCGCGTCTGGCGGCAGGGCTGGACGATGAAGCTGTCTCCGCCGTGATGGCGGCTTGCCATTATCCGATGGTATATCTAAGGAAGTGCGGATTTTACCAGGCAGGAAAACGGATGTGGCAACGGGAAAACAGACGATAAGACGGGTCTTTCCCGCTCTGGCCTGTTCGGCTTTCTTTCTCCTGATGGCGGTTCTCTGGTGCGGCGGCCATCTGTCCGGCTATCAGCGGATCATTAAAATCTGGGGCGTCCATCCCTTTCCGTTTCCGTTTGTCGATACGGACACGGTGCTTTCCGCCGTGCGCTGTCTGAACAGGGGCATCGACGTTTATGTCGTCAATCCCTGCGATGCTCTGGGGCGGGTTTATGATTACTCGCCGCTCTGGATGGGGCTGACGGTCTTTCCGATGACGACGGCATGGGTGCTGCCGATCGGGCTTGGGGTGGACATCGCTTTTCTGTTTTCGCTGCTGCTTCTGCCGGCAGGACGTTCATGGCGGGATACGCTGCTGATTGCCTCTGGTGTGATCTCGGGTGCGACCCTGTTTGCCATGGAGCGTGGCAATAACGATCTGGTGCTGTTCGTGCTGGCATCCTGTGCCGCCACGCTGGTCTGCCGGTCCGCCGGGCTGCGGCTGATCGGTTATTCCCTCGCCCTTCTGGCCGGGCTTCTGAAATATTACCCGATGACGCTGATGCTGATTGCGACACGGGAGAAGCCGGCGCGGCTGTTCGCCGTCGCGGCGGCGAGTGCGGCTGTGACTGTTCTGTTCGCCGTGCTGACCTGGCACGATCTGACACGGGCGCTGGCGCTGATTCCGACCGGGTTTTATTTTGGCGACATGTTCGGGTCGGTGACGGTCGGGGGGGCGCTGACTCAGCTTTTCGGGCTGCCGCCGGGAGCGACGAAGCTGATCCGCGCTGGGATGTCGCTGGTGGCGATCGGGACTGGCGTGATGCTGGCGCTGCGTCCTGACAGCCGGCGGGCGCTGGCGATGCTGACTGAACGGGAGCGTTCGTTTCTTCTTGTCGGCGGGCTGCTGATCCTGAGCTGTTTCTTTACGGCGCAGAATATCGGCTATCGGGCGGTGCATCTCATTCTTGTGCTGCCGGCGCTCACTGTTCTGTATCGCATGTCCGGGCTGCTCCGTTTTCGTGCCGCGTTGCCGCTGGCGCTCGGTCTGCTGTGGTCGGTGACGTGGGGCCATGCCGTCCGTATTCTGACGGGCAATCAGGATTTTGAGAGTGGTATCCGGTTTGACCTGGCTGACGGTGCGGCCTGGGCTCTGCGCGAGGCCATGTGGTGGTGGCTGGTGACGATCCTTGTCTCGTGTGTTGTTACCCTTCTCATGGACTCGCCGGCTGCGACGCGGCTGCTGCGGCGATCTGATATCGGCTGATTCTGACGTGGAGTTCCGGAACGGTGGTTCCGGAGCCTTACTGAAGCTGGATATTGTCGGCAGGGTGGGCGGGCAGAACCGGTTTTCTCCGGAAGTGGATTCTTTGGGTAGTCTGCATAAGAGACTGTTTCAAAAGTCTGGCCGTGAAATCTCTGCTTAATTATAAAAGAAGTTTTTGGGTGCCGCCTTTTTCCAAAAAGGTGGCGTCTTCTAAAGCTTTTTGAAAAAAGCTTCACCAAAAACTTTTACTAATTTTCAAATACTTATCGCCAGAAGCTTTCTGACTTTGACTGAAGCGAGCGGTGGCCAGGACTTAAAAGCCATAACATCTTATGATCCGTGGCCCGGTGTCAGGCGATACTGTTCGATCTGTGCGGCGGCTCCCGAAAACTGGTTGAAATCCGGTGTTTTGTCGCAGGATGTGGCCACCCGGTACAGGCAGATGCTGTCATCCCTGCTGCAGCTTATTTTGCGGGCATCCGAATGGACAAGATCGAAATCTGACCCGGCGAGGACATGACTGTACGCGCCCCGGTTCTGCTCCATCTGCGCGGGTGTGGTGAAAACATAGAACGGCCTGCCGGGGGGCAGTATGCTGTATCCGCCGAAATGCGCCCAGTCTTCCGGAGGATCGGAGAGGGCCAGGCCGCAGAAATCAGGCTGTGCGACAGCTCTTTTTTCCATCAGAAGCGGAATACTTTTCTGTGTCAGCAGCGGGAGATAAGTGCTGGCGAAAACCAGTCCGCAGCATGCCGCCTCCAGTATCACGGCTTTTGGAAACCATCGCCGGGTGGTTTCTTCTCCGGTGACGAAATGGGTCAGCCCTGCTGCCGCTGTCAGGATGAAAAGCGGAATTGCCGGATAGATGAACGACATTTCCTTATGCGCGATGCAGGAATGATAGCCGACGATCACCAGCGTCATCGACAGCGGAAATGTGGCGTATTTTGCGCCCCGGATGCAGAGCAGGAGGATGGCTATTGTGGCTGCGCCCCAGAGTCCGCTGTATTTCGCGGGAAAGTACAGAATGCTTTGCCGGCCGAATGTGTTCGCCACGCCCATGGAGGCGTTCATGTGATAATTATGGAAGACCGACTGAAACGGATAACCGAGTGTCAGAGCATCGACGATACCGAGAGCCGCGATCGGTGGCACGAGGCTTATGCTGACGGGGAGCAGTGCCCGCCAGCCACCTTTCAGGAACAGAAAGGCGCAGCCGAAGAGGACTGCGGGCGCGAACTGAAAACGCACGGCCGCCGCGCTGCCCAGCGAAAAGCCGCAGAGAAGCAGGAGGAGAAACGTAGCCCGGCGTGGCTCACCCTTCCGCTGCCGGTCCAGTGCGATCATGCCGGCGATGGTGCCGGCGGCGAGCATGTTGCCTCCGAGGCACTCGCCCAGGGTCCGGAAACCGGCGCTGACCAGATCCGGCCAGAGGGCGCCGGCGAGGCCGAAAAGCCATGCGCCCTGACGTCCGGCCTGTCGCCATCCGGCCTGAACGAAGAGAATGACGAGCGGCAGGGAGAGTATGGCGAAGATCGTCCGCACGAAGGCAATGGAAAAACCCGGTCCCAGTGTGTGTGAGATCCGGAACAGTCCGGCGATGCCGCCTGGCACCAGCCAGGAGCGGATGCCCTCATGCCAGTCCCACGTCACGACGCCGTATCCGGTCACCAGACGGTAGGCCGGTTCGAGATACTGATAGATCTCGTCGGGACGAAGTGGTCCTGGCAGAGCGAGGCTGACGAGAAGCCGTGCGCTCAGAGCGATAACGAGTGACCAGACAAGCGGCGCTGTCCGGCCTGTCGTGACGGTCTTCTGTCTATCTGGCATGAGAGATGATGGTCTCCCGGAGTTCCTGTGAGTCCGTGCGGATTTCCGATTCGCGACGCCGCGGGTCAGAGGCCGTCGCCAGGGAAAATCCCGTTATGAGCCTGCTGGCTGTCACATTTTTTCCGGAATCAGGAAATGTCTTTTATTGACCGGGGTATATTCTGACCTCTCCGGATACGATCCGGGTGAAGGCATCGGGCGGCTTCCGGTGGGAATTGTATGATGAAACAGGATCAGTTCGCTGGAAGAATGCACGGTCATCCTGTTTCGTCTGCCTCTGGCCGGTCCGGATGTCGTTGTCAGGTCCGGAAAAGACCATGCCGGGTCCGGTGTCCGGAGGATTACCACACTTTCCGCGTGGGATGAACGCGACCCTCCTGCGGGGGCGTTTCGGGGGAAGACGATATAATCCGGATGCAGATCGGTGTAGAAAAATCAGAACAATCGGGGGACCGGTTTTTCTGGCGTGTTTTCTGGCTGACGGCAGTGCCACAATAAAGAGCGCCGCACAGGATGAAACATAATATTACAAGTATATAAAAAATGAAATACTACGGTGTTAATTAATTACATCTGGTGATACTGAGAAATATTATTCTTTCTGGAGAGTATTTCAGCCTTCACAGCCATAATTTTTTGCATCATTAGTGATATATTATTTTTTCGGGCAAATCTTTTCCGGATCGGCTGTCCGGGTTTCTCCTGTTCCTGATGGTCATGAGTCGGAACCAGGGCGCAGCGATGCTTTGTATTTCCGGCGTTTCGGCGGCGGATCATGACGTCCGGGCTTTTTCCGGAGGGATGGCACATATGATCATTCTTGAGGAAGACAGGACCATCATCCTGCACACGCCCAAATGCGCGGGGAAAGCCCTCAGGAAAGCATTTGCGGGTATGACATCCGAGACGGAGCAGTGGGACTGGAGTTATCTCCGGTCGACGGGGGAATGGGTGGACCGGGCGCATGTGCCGCTGAGCGTTCTGCGGCAGATGCCGGAGTGGGAGAAATTCAGCACCTGGACTTTCATTGCCGTCGTGCGCGATCCTCGCGCCCGTCTGGTGAGTTCGCTCAGAGAACATCTTCTGCAGCACCGGGAGAAAGATCCGCTGGCGGTTCTGGACCGGCTTGATGAAACCAGAATCTGTCACGATCCCCGCTATATTCACTTTATTCCGCAACACCGGTTCTCGCATATCGGGAACAAACGGTATGCGGATTTCATCGTCAGAACCGAAAGCCTGGCGGCCGATCTGCGTGCGGTCGGAACGCTCTGCCGGTTCGGGAAGCATTTCTTCGATGCGGTCGACAGGATCATGAAGGCGCCGGAAAGCCGCGAGAGCGGGACGGCGCCGGATATCGCGGAGAGAATAACCGCCTGTCTGGCCCGGTTCTACATCCGGGACTATGCGCTTTTTGGCTATGCCATGCCGGATTTCTCCGGAAAGCTTCCGGGCTGGTTCAGCGGCCTGCTGACCGATCCCTTATGCTGGCCCGAGTGGAGCGGCTACGGGTACACCGAGGCTGCTTATGACCGTTTCAGGCGTGGCGTCGAGCGGGACGCCATGCTGAATGCGCTGCTTCGTGAAAACCGGACGCTGCGGAGTCAGTGCGAGGCGCTCCGGACGGGGCAGATGACGGCCTGAGCGCGGCGGGCGAGCCGGGACACGCCGCATATCGCCCGGGCGCGCCCGGCTGGTTGTCAGCGGAAACCTTCCAGCACGATCTTGCCTCTTACCGTTCCGCTTTCCAGCAGCGCGTGTGCCCGGCGAAGAACGGCGGCGGTGATTGGCCCCAGAACTTCCGTCAGTGTGGTTTTCAGAACGCCGGCGTCGATCAGACTGGACCCTTCTTCGAGAATCTCACCCTGCCGGCCCATATCCGCGGTCTGGAAGGTGGAACGGGTGTACATCAGTTCCCAGTGGGTGGAGACGCTTTTCGCCTTGAATGGCATCACGTTGAGCGACGGCGGATCGTCGATCAGGCCGAAACGACCCTGAGGGGCGATCAGACTGACGATGTCGTCAAAATGTTTGTCGGTCTGTGTGGTGGAGAACACGAAAGGCGGCGCTCCGGTCGGGAGGGCCTCGATCTGCGGCGCAAGCGGCTGGCTGTGATCGATGATGTGATGCGCGCCGAGATCCCTCACCCAGGCTCTGGTTTCCGGACGGGAGGCGGTCCCGATGACGGTCACGTTGCCGGGTCGGCGGGCGACCTGGGTGGCCATCGAGCCGACGCCGCCGGCCGCGCCGATGATCAGAATGGCGGGGGTCATTCCGGGAACGGGGCGGGTGATGTCCAGCCGGTCGAACAGCATTTCCCATGCCGTGATGGCGGTCAGCGGGACCGCGGCGGCCTGAGCCCAGCTGAGCGTGCGGGGTTTGTGCCCGGTGATCCGTTCATCGACCAGATGAAATTCCGCGTTCGTGCCCTGCCGGGTGATGGCTCCGGCATAGTACACCTCGTCCCCGACTTTGAAACGCCGCACATCAGGGCCTGTCGCGGTGACGATTCCGGCGGCGTCCCAGCCGAGGACTTTCCATTCGCCGGGGAGTGGCTCGGCGCGCATGCGGACTTTTGTGTCCACAGGGTTGACCGAGACGGCTTTCACTTCGACGAGCAGATCGCGTCCGGCGGGTTCGGGACGCGGGAGTTCGATATCGACGAGGGAGCGTTCGTCCGTGACTGGCAGGGACTTCTGATAGCCGACAGCGCGCATGGTGATCCCTTTTCTGAATAGACGGCCGCTGACTGTACGGGCCGTTGTTATCTGTGCCGCTCAGACAGAGCGCGACTGACGGGCTTCCGCAAGGGGGCGGATGAGATTGCCGGGCTGTAATGGCAACTGGTTTATTCTGGCGTTTATGTCTTTTGCAAACAGGAGACAGAGCAGGGCTCTGCCCTTCACCCCATTTTAATTAATAAATCGGGATCAAACCCTTTGCGGGGTTCGGGGCAAAGCCCTGAAAAGCCCCCGCGCCTGTATTCGCAAAAAATACAAACACCTTTATTTCGGCCATTGTCTCAGTCTGGCTTCATAGAGACGCGCGATTGCGCCTTCGAGCAGAGGCGCCGTCAGCTTTTCCGTGCTCAGGTCGAGAAAACTGTAATAAAGCTGACGCTGCAACGCGACCAGATAAAAACAGTTCCGCAGATGCGGCTGGTCGATCTGGCGGTTCAGTTCGAGCACCATGGTGCCGGGCTTTGCAAAGATCAGATTGGCGAGGCCGGCGCCGTGAGGGGCCATGATAAATTCGGCCTGACGGAAAAGAGCGGCCTGCGTTTCAAAATCGAGCTTTTCAGGAAAGACTTTTTCCAGCTCCTCGTCCTTCAGAACACGTTCGATTTCGGCCTGTTCTTCCGGCGTGATACGGGGATCGCTGCTGCCTTCCCGTGTGATGTAAAACCGTTTCGGAAGGTCCGGACGGTATTGGATATCCATGCCGTCGAAGACCCGGCAGGGCCGTGCGAAACTGACATACAGCTCCGGCATCTGGGGAGCATGCCAGAGAAAATGGAGCTTTTTCGCGCGCCATATCCCGTTTCCCGTGCGACGGACGCGGTTTTTCAGGCCGGCGAGATCGAGGGAGGCCTCGAATGTTTCCGATGTGAAGGAGGGGCGCTGGGTGTCCGGATCGATAACGCTGAAATCCGGGATCACCAGATCGACGGATTTCGGAAGAATGCTGTCCGCGATGCTGGTTTTTGAAATGCCGTACAGAAGCCAGTGATAATAGTGGGTCCAGGCGGCGTCGAACCCGATAAAGACTTCGTCGAGTTCATCGCGGACCGGCATGTCCGGCAGATGCTTTGCCGTTCCGCTGAGAAGATCCGTTGATGAAAAACAGGATGGTTCGAAAACGATCCGGCTGTCGGCGTCCAGAATCATGCCGTACGCGTCCGGGTCGATCACGAAGCGGGCATTTTCCAGGGTGAACAGTGACAGCGTAACGGCCGGCATCTTTACGCTGCGCGCGGCGGCGTCCGCTTCGGCTTCGTAAAGCGCCAGTCCGCGTTCGAACGATTCGGTGGACTGGTCATCGAAAGCGGGTACCGGCATCGGATACCGGACTGAGGCAGTGTAGCAGACCGGCTGTCTGTCCGGTTCATCGAACGCCGAAATGGCCCCGTTAAGCGCGAGAATATCGTTTTGAGCCTGAGACATAAAGCTTCCGGTCGGGGGCATGCTCCGGACCTCCCGAAGCACTGTTCAGCGGAAGAGTGTACCAAAAAAATAATTACAAAACGAATACGGACATGAGGAAAGATTTCGTCGGTCCGGACAGACGAAATCGTCCCGGGGACTGTTTCAAAGCCTTCAACGCACAAAAATTCTCATGAAAATAAAGTTTTTGGATGCCGCCTTTTTTCAGAAAGGCGGCGTCTTCTGAAGCTTCCTGAAAAGTGCTTCACCAGAAACTTCTTTATAATTTACATGCGTTTTCACAGACAGGTTTTTGAACCAGTCTCTTATACGATCTGCTCGTATGATCCGCGCATCCCGGGTTTCGCAGGCCTTGCCGGTGGCCTGCCCCGGGTCTGGCATGAGCGGGGCTGACGGAACGGTGGAATTTTTTACTGGCCCGGATTTTTACTGGCTCTGGGCCGGGGGCAGCGCCCGGATCTGGGCCGCGATCTGGTCGGAGGCCTGTCCGAGCAGGGTGCTCAGGGCAGAGACCATGGCGCCGGTATCTCCGGGAGCCGGGGTTTTCAGCAGGATTGTCCGGCTGATCTTCGGCGCATCAGAGTCCTCACGGTGAACGGCGACCTGGGCTTCCAGCACGGCATTGTTCGCGTCATCGCGCGCAAACCGGGTGATGACGAGTTCGACATAGGCCTGTGGCGTGGTGGCTGTGGCGTCATCCTGGACGAACAGGCTGATGCCGGGCAGGCGCTGCGCGAGATCCTGCGCCAGCACATGCGGAATCTGGTCGATCAGCGGGCCGGACCAGGAGTCGGTGGCGGATACTCTGAGCTTGTAGCCGCTGTCGCTGAGGACGATGCGGTCGCGGTCCAGGGCGCCGGCGATGGTGGGTTTGCGGACCTCGATCACGGAAGGCAGCAGGTTCGGTGTGGTGAACCCGAGGGGAACCGGCTGTAGCGGTCCGGCGACGGGGGCGAGCGTATAGAGTGAGGGTGACGAGGAGCTGCAGGCCGTGAGACTGACGGCGAGTGTCGTCATCAGGGAGGCGGCCAGAGCGACTCTCGTGGCGGTTTTCATCCCGGCTTTCGCTGTTGCTGCGGAAGCCGCGCCGGAAGTCGCGCGGGCGGTTGCGCCGGCGACTGTCCGGGTGAAGGAGGCGCGGCGTGGCCGGGCGGGACGACTGCCGGAATGACGGGCGGGGAGACGGGTCAGATCCATGGCTTAACGTCCGGTCACAAGAGCTGAGGGATGGTTGGTCAGGAATTCGGAGAGGAAGCGCAGGGAACGCGCCGTGTCACCGAGCTGGACCACCATGGCCTGGAGGCTCCGGTGGAAATCCGTATCGCCGCCATAGCTTCCGAGCAGTTTGTTCGCATTTTTCAGGGTTTTATCCAGCTGGTCGCTCATTTCCGGCAGGCGCTTCATCAGCGGTTTCATGCCCTGGTTCGTGTTGTCCAGCAGGCTGTGCAGGCTGCGCAGCGAATCACGCAGCTGGACCAGGGATTCCCGGACTTCCGGGCTGTTGATCTTCTGGTCGGCATGCGACAGCAGGTTGTTGGCGTTGTCTCCGATCTGCTCGAACGGCATGGCTGCGAGCTTGTCCGAGACGGTGGAGAGCGACTGCATGATGCCGCTCATTCCGCCGGCCTGACCTGGAATGATCAGCGTATCGCCTTCCATGGTCGCGGTCATGGGTGGCGCTTTCTTGACGAAATCGAGCGAGATATTCGTCTCGCCGGTGAGCATGCTCACGCTTGCGGCGGAGGCACGCAGGCCGTTGGCGACCAGCGCCTGCATGACCGACGCCATGGAATCGTGCTGGATTTCGTTTCGCGCCAGCACGCGCTCGGGCTGGATGTCCATTGCGACACGCACGCGGGCGTGGCCGGTCTTCTGGTCGATCTGCAGTTTCACGTCTCTGACGGAGCCGACCTGGATGCCGAACATCGTGACGGAGCTGCCGACGGCGAGGCCGGAGACGGAGGAGGAGAGATAGGTCGCCGTTTCGAGACGCTCGTGATAGCCGGCGTCGTCCGCGGTTTCCTTGTCGTCATAGAGCTGGAAGATCGTGTTGGCCGGGGCTTCCTCGACGGTTTCTCCGGATGTTCCCGGATTGCTCAGCGAGAAGGCGATGCCGCCTGAGAAGAGAGCCTGGATCGACTGCATCTGGACTTTCAGGCCGCCGGCTCCGAAGCCGACCTTCACGCCGGACGCGTTCCAGAAACGGGTGTTGGTCCGCAGGTAGTGATCGTAGGGTTCACGCACGAAGAACTGGATCAGCACGGGGCCGATCCCGCCGGGCGGCAGGGTGTAGCCCAGCACTTCCCCGACATCGACGTCGCGGAAAAAGACGGGGGCGCCGGGACCGATGGACCCGATCGAGGGCGTGACGAGGGAGTAGGTGCGGCCGGGCTGATCGGACTGCATGCCGGGCGGGGATTCGAGGCCGGTGAAATGGGTGGCTTTTCCGCCACCCTGCGGACCCGGATCGAAGGCGATATAGGCCCCGGAGAGCAGGGTTTCGAGGCCGGTTACGCTGGCGCCGTTGATGCGCGGACGGACGACCCAGAAGCGGGATTTGTCGGAGAGCAGGCCGGCGGCGCTGGCGTTCATCTGCACGCGGACGTCGACGTGCCGCATGTCTCTCGACAGCGTGATGGCGTCGACGGTGCCGAGCGTCACCGCCTTGTTCTTCACCTGCGTCTGTCCGCTGGTCAGGCCGTCGGCGGTGTCGAAGGTGATCATGATCTCCGGCCCGCGATTGTACAGGCTCCTCCAGAGAAGGAAGACGGCGATCAGCACCGAGATGATCGGGATGACCCAGATGATCGAGAAACGGGCTTTTGCCACTTTCGCCGCGGGCGGAGAATCCGGAGTTCCGGGGTTGTTCTGTTCCGAAGTCACGCTCTCGCCGGCTCCATTTCGTGCTGAATACTGGCGACGGCAGTCTGCGCGACACCTGTTAACGCTTCCCTTTCGGGGGGTTCGTCCGCGGCCATCCGGCCGTTCCGGCCGGCGACATCCCACATCAGTCTGGGGTCGAAACAATGGACCGCGAAGATGGTGATGACCACGACGGCGGCGAATGAGACGACGCCGGCATTGGCGGTGACGTTGGCCAGTTTGCTGAACCGGACGACGGCCACGAGAATCGAGATCATGAAGACGTCGATCATGGACCACCGTCCGATGACGTCAATGACCCGGAAAAGCTTCGACCGGAAGAGCAGCCCGGTTTTCGATTTCCGCCGTGTCTGGATGATCATGAATCCGAGGCCGACGATCTTGGCGACCGGCACGGTGATGCTGGCGAAAAGCACGAGCAGGGAGAGCGGGATCATGCCGTCCTGCCAGAGTTCGATCACGCCTTCGATGATGGTGTGGCCGCCGCCGTTTCCGACCTTGATGACGGTCATGACCGGGAAAAGATTGGCCGGGAAATAGAAGGTCAGGGCCGAGAGCACGAGTGCTGTGGTGCGTGTCAGGCTGTTGGCCTTGCGGCGCTGCATTTCATGGCCGCAGCGCGGGCACTGGCCAACGGACCGGGTCTGCGGCACCGGCTCGGGGAACGCGCCCACGAGGCCGCAGGAATGACAGGAGAGCATGTGCTCCACCGGAGGCATTTCGATGTCGTGGATGCTGACGCGGTCCACGACGACGTGGCTGCCGTCGGGACGTTCCAGGGTTCCTTCCACGCGGCGGCGCTTCCAGATCAGGTCCTTATCGAGCGTCTGGTCGGTGGTGGCCATGCTGATCATCAGGGCGGCGATCAGATAGGCGGCGGTGCCGACCTCGACATGGGCGAGATCGACGAGCTTGGTGTAGGCCACGAAGATGCCGAGGATGTACACCTCCATCATCGACCAGGGCCGGAGCTTTTCGTACCAGGCGAGCAGATGCGGCGCCCAGTCCGGCAGTTCCTCGAAGAATGCGGAGGTGAGGATCAGCCCCATCATGGCGATGACGACGCCGGGGGCCAGGATGGTGACGAGTCCGACGAGGATGCCGACCTCGCCCCACCCTTCGTGCAGCAGTTCCATCGGGCCGGTCAGCAGATCGACCGAGCGCTCCCTGCCGTACAGGTTCAGGGTCATCAGCGAGGAAGCGATGGTGGCCAGATAGAGCGCGGCGGAGGTGATGCAGAAAGCCAAGGGCGTGGCGATCGGCGCGGTTTTGTTCCGGCGTTCGAGCGCCTGATCGCAGCGTGTGCAGCGTGCCACCGTTCCCGGCGCCAGGTCTTCCAGTACCTGGAACTCCCCGCAGCACGGGCATTCCACAAGTCCTTCGATGACTTTGACGTGGGGAGACTGCCTCCGCCCTCGTCGGGCCAGCTGGACGGCGCCACGATAGAGGCGATTGGGGAGCGAGGATGGCATCCGGACGTTTTATCCTGGACGGGCTGTAACAGCCAGGCCGAAGCGATATTGCAGCCATGCCGGATATCCGTTACGGGGCCGGCATATGGCGCAGCGGGCCGATATAAGGCCCCCTGCCCTGTGGTTTTCCAACGGAAAGGGGAGCGCTGCGGACACGTTTCCGTGCGGGCACTCATGCCTGGCGGAAGGGGTATTCGCGATTTCGGAATTTGCTGGTCTGATGGGCGGGGAAAACCAGATCAGGCCGGGGTGATCGGGACGACCTGGAGACCGTGGTGCCGGCGAAGAGATTCGAACTCCCGACCCCATCATTACGAATGACGTGCTCTACCAACTGAGCTACGCCGGCAACGGGGCGGCTTATAATGACATAGCAGAGGGCGCGCAAGCGTTCTTTTTCGGCCCGAAGGCGCCCGTCAGTCGTCACCTGGGGCGCTCCTGTGGCGGTCTGTCGGAGCTTCGGACAGGGGCTTAAACGAGGATGTCAGACGGGGAGTTCGGGATCGGATTTTACTTCTTCCATGACAGTGTAGGTGTGAGTCTGCCGGACGCCTGGCAGGCGGGTGAGCGTTCTGCCCAGGAAATTCCGGTATGCGTTCATATCCCGCACGCGGGCCTTGACCAGATAATCAAATCCACCAGCGACCATATAACATTCGCTGACCTGCGGGATCGACTTTATTACTCTGGAGAATTCGTCAAACAGGCCCGGGTCCGACCGGTCCAGTGTGATCTGGATAAAGACGAGAAGTCCCAGTTGCAGAGCGTCCGGATCGAGACGGGCGAAATATCCTCTGATAACGCCCAACTGTTCTAACTTCCGGACTCTTTCGAGCGTCGCCGCGGGGCTGAGATGGATCGCGCGTGACAGATCCAGATTCGTTACGCGCCCATCCCGTTGTAAATACCTCAGAATTCTGCGGTCTGTCTCATCCATCAGCCCCTCCCGTGCAAAATATTATTTTCCCGTCTTCCTGTAATCCGAACATAAAACGGTCTGTCTGACGATGTTCCGTTACTCATTCGGCTGGAGGAAAGATACACCGGCGATCAGATCTTCATCTGGAAAGAGCGTTCATGGTCCAGTCGTTCGCCACCCTTGCGGATGCCGTTCCCGCACGATCCCCCCTGCGGCAGGCGATTACTGACAACACGCTCACGCCTGAATCCGTCTGCGTCGAAGCCCTGGCCGGGGAGGCCACTCTGCCGGCGGAACTGTCCCGCAGCGTGCAGGAGATCGCCGCCCGCCTGATTACGGCGCTGCGTGACGCGGGGACCAGTGGTCTCGTTCAGGGGCTGGTGCAGGAATATGATCTTTCCACGCGGGAAGGTCTTGCACTCATGGGTCTGGCCGAAGCATTGCTCCGCATTCCCGATACGGCGACACGGGATGCGCTGATCCGCGACAAGATCGCTCGCCGTGACTGGCGCGGACATGCCGGAGGAAGCTCCTCATTCTTCATCAATGCTGCGGCCCGGGGACTGGTGATTTCCGGAATGATCCTCTCTCCGCGCAGGTCGGCCGGGTCCGCAGAGAATCTGGTCGGCGGTCTGGCGGACCTTGTCGCGCGTTGCGGAAAACCGGTGATCCGGCATGGGGCCGATCTGGCGATACGTCTGATGGGCGGCCAGTTCATTACCGGTCAGACCATTGAAATCGCGCTGAGGAACAGCCGCCGGTCCGGTAAAAAGGGATTTCGATATTCCTATGACATGCTGGGAGAGGCTGCGGCGACGGCTCAGGATGCCGCGCGGTATTATCGCGATTATGAACACGCGATTCACGCAATCGGAAAAGCAGCAGGTGGACAGGGTGTCTTCCGGGGGCCGGGCATTTCGGTGAAACTGTCAGCACTGCACCCGCGTTATTCACGTCTTCAGCGTGAACGCGTCATGACGGAACTGCTGCCGCGTCTCCGGGCGCTCGCGCAGCTGGCCTGCCGCTACGACATCGGTTTCAGCATTGATGCCGAAGAGGCTGACAGGCTGGAACTCTCGCTCGATCTCTTCGAGGCGCTGTGTTCCGATGAAACGTTAAAAGGCTGGCAGGGTCTCGGCTTTGTCGTGCAGGCGTATCAGAAGCGGGCGCCCTTTGTGCTTGATCTGCTCATCGATCTGGCCCGGAGCAATGGACGCCGCCTTATGGTGCGGCTGGTTAAAGGCGCTTACTGGGACAGCGAGATCAGGCGCGCGCAGGTTGACGGCCTGAGCGGTTTTCCGGTTTTTACGACAAAAGCCCATACGGATATTTCTTATATTGCCTGCGCCAGAAAGCTGCTTGCTGCGCCGGATGCGGTGTTCCCGCAGTTTGCGACGCATAATGCACAGACGCTGGCGACGATCCTTACACTGGCCGGACCGGATTTTTCTGACGAGGACTATGAATTTCAGTGTCTTCACGGCATGGGCGAGGCGCTGTACCGGGAGGTTGCCGGACCGGAGAAATATGGGCGTCCCGTCCGTATGTACGCTCCCGTCGGAACACATGAGACGCTTCTCGCCTATCTAGTCAGGCGCCTGCTTGAAAATGGCGCGACTTCCTCTTTCGTCAATCAGATTCAGGATAAAACCATTTCTGTTGACGATCTGACCGCCGATCCTGTGAGCAGGCTGAACGCGCAGCCTTCCGGGGCCGCCATCCGTCTGCCTGAAAATCTTTATCAGCCGGAGCGGCTCAGTTCTGCAGGCCTGGATCTGTCTGATGAAAACGCGCTGCGTTGTCTGGCCGGACATCTTTCCCGGTCTTCGACATCTGGCAGCGGTTCCGGCACGACGATCAGCAACCCTGCCGATCATCGGGATGTGGTCGGGACAATAGTATTTTCCACACCGCAGCAGGTGGACGTGGCGATCGGTCGTGCACAGGCTGCTTTCGAAAAATGGCGGAAAATTTCAGTTTCGGAACGGGCTGGTCTGCTGACACGCGCCGCCGAAGCGCTGGAAGCGGACAGGCCGCGTCTGATGGGTATCCTCGTGCGCGAGGCGGGCAAATCGCTCGCTGATGCTGTTGCTGAAATACGCGAAGCCGTCGATTTCCTGCGTTACTATGCCGCCGGAATTGTCAGATCGTTTAGTCAGGAAACACACCGTCCGCTTGGTCCGGTTGTCTGCATCAGCCCCTGGAATTTCCCGCTGGCGATTTTCCTTGGTCAGGTCTCGGCGGCGCTCGCTGCCGGCAATACGGTTCTGGCGAAACCCGCTGAGGAGACGCCTCTGATTGCGAGGGAGGCTGTCCGCATTCTGCATGATTCCGGCTTTCCGGCGGATGTGGTTCAGCTTCTGCCGGGTGCGGGCGATGTCGGAGCCGGGCTGGTCGGCGATACGCGTGTCCGGGGCGTGTTGTTTACCGGCTCCACTGAGGTCGCGCGTCTGATCCGGCGTCAGCTTGCGGGGCGGCTGAATCCGGATGGCGCGCCGGTTCCGCTGATCGCGGAAACCGGCGGCCAGAACGCGCTTGTTGTCGACAGCTCCGCTCTTGCCGAGCAGGTTGTCGCCGATGTCATTTCCTCCGCTTTCGACAGTGCCGGCCAGCGCTGCAGCGCTCTGAGAATCCTGTGCCTTCAGGAAGAGTGCGCTGACCGGGTCCTCACGATGCTCAGGGGGGCGATGGCGGAACTGTCTGTCGGCAATCCCGGCGACCCTGCGACCGATATCGGGCCGGTCATTTCCGCGGACGCACAGGCATCCATTACGGCTCATATCGACAGGATGCGGGCGCGGGGGTACCGGATCTGGCAGACACCACCGGCTTCGGGCCAGGATCAGGGCAGTTTTGTTCCGCCGACACTCATTGAAATTCCTGATATCGCTGTGCTCCGGCAGGAAGTCTTCGGACCGGTGCTGCATGTGGTGCGCTATTCGTCACATGAAATCGACCATCTGATCGACGACATCAACGCCACCGGCTACGCGCTGACATTCGGAATTCATACCCGGATCGATGAGACGGTTGCGCGGGTTGTGGCGCGTTCCCATGCCGGCAATATCTACGTGAATCGTAATCTGATCGGGGCGGTTGTGGGCGTGCAGCCGTTCGGCGGCCATGGTCTCTCCGGCACAGGCCCCAAAGCCGGCGGTCCGCTTTATCTGCGTCGTCTGCTTTCCACCTGTCCGCCAGTGGATGCGGCGCTTGCCGGTCTGCTTCCGGTGGCGACTGTCCGGTTCCGGAACTGGTTGCGGAGCGCGGGCGGGATCGTGGCGGATGCACGCGAGCCTGTTGCGCCGGCCGGTGCAACCATGACGCTCCCCGGCCCTGTCGGGGAAGAGAATGTCTACAGTCTGATCCCGCGTGGCACCGTCCTGTGTGCCGGTCCGGACCGGGTTGCCCTGATCTGCCAGATCGAAGCGGCGCTTGCGACCGGCAACCGGGTGGCGGTTCCGCCGCATTTGCTGACGGGTCTGCCGCCTGTGCCGCCGGAACTGGAGCAATGGATTCATGCTTTCGGAGACGGCTCGATTATCGATGCCGCGCTCTGCGCGGGGAATGAGGAGGAACGCCTCCGCCTCGAGAAGAAACTCGCAGGCCGGGAGGGGCAGATTGTCTCGCTGCACGTCCCGCGGGCTGATGGCAGCTACGCATCTGAATGGCTTGTTCTGGAGCGCGTCTGCAGCACGAACACGACCGCGGCGGGCGGCAATGCCGCGCTCATGACGGTCCGACAGTCTCCGCCCTCCATGCCTCTGACTTCTGCGGCTCTGGCTGAAACGGGGACCGGGCCGGCATTTCCGGCCGGCACAGAATGAGCAGTCCTTGAGAGAGCGGCTCGTGTTTCCCGAAAGCTGCCGGACTGGCTTTCCGGAGAGGGCATATCACGGGAAAGCGGCGTTCAGATCGGGACGGGTCCGGGCTGTGAAGCCTGTCCCCTGCCCTGCTTCCCTATCCTGCTTCTCCGTCGCCCGCTCCCATCCCTCTGATGGCCTCCAGCAGCACATGCGGCGTGTCGGCCGGGCTGACACCGAGATGCCGGCAGACCGCCAGCACCATCGTCGCGGCAACTGTTTCGGGCGATTCATTCGGGCTGCAGACGGCGCTGCCCGTTATGACATTTTCCACTTCGCGCATAAATTCAGGATCTTCAGACATGCGGCACCCCCGGTCGTGGTCGTCTCGCCTCAACGCTGAAAACGTCGGCGGGATTGTCCTGTTGCAAGTTGTGATGATTGTGTCCGGATGAGAGCGGCGCTTTTCTCTGAATGCGGGCCGTTTCTGTGATGTGCTGTTTTCCTTGTCCCTGACAGACCCGTGTCGCATTGTTGCTAATGATGGCATCATCCGTTTCGGGGCTGTTTTTTTTCGGGTGGGGGTCTCCGGCCGGGTCCGGCGTGCCTCGTTCCGGATTTTGTCATCATGGTTTCGGAAGTGCCGAAGCTTTCCGGAATACACTTTTTTTTACGGCAATCGCCGGAGGAGAATTCTGTTTCCGACCTGCCGTGAAACAGGACATGAAACCGCCGGTTCTGAGGGACAGATCACTGACTCTGATGATCCGCTGGCCCTTTTACTGACCAAGGTCTTCGCCGTCAGTGGAGGGCAGCAGGCACCTGCTTATCGTCGCTGCATGACCGGATCTGCGGCAGTCGGGCAGTCAGTCTTCGTTACTGCTCCGGATGGTCGGCCGGGTTTTGAGGTGTGGAATTGCGCGGAGGCCTGGTGCTGAAATATCCGCCGGGACCGGGTTCAGGTGGCCGGACACCGCTTTCCGGGTGCGAACCGTGCGGTTGCCCCGGAAAGTTTCCCGGTCAGGTGCTGAAAATCCGGCCGTCAGCCGGCGTCTTTGATCCATTCCGGATGATGCGGCACGCTGATGTCCCGACCCTTCAGCATCATATCCCAGTAGACGCGCGGGAAGACTTTCGTTTTCAGCATCCAGGCGAAGCTGCTGGGTTTGCGCTGGTCGTAAGGGAAGCTCGGGGCGGGTTTTCCGCCATAGAGGAACTCGGCGAGCACGACTTTGCCGTATGCGACCGTCAGCGGGCAGGCGCCGTAGCCGTCATAGCTCGCGGTGACCGGGGTGCCTTCCAGGGAGGCGATGACGTTGGCCGCCACGACCGGGGTCTGGGCGCGCGCGGCGGCGGCGGTTTTGGCGTTACTGGTGCCGATCACGTCACCCGCGCCGAAGATGGTGTCGTATTTCACGTGGCGCAGTGTCGAGGGATCGACATCCACCCAGCCGGCCGCGTTGGCGAGCGGACTTGATTTAATGAAATCCGGAGCGCTCTGGGGCGGGGTGACATGCAGCATGTCGAAAGCGCGGGTTTCGCGGGATGTCGTGCCATCAGGCGCGGTGACATCGAATGTCGCTGTCTTCGTCCTGCCGTCCACGGCGACGAGATTGTGCTTATAGAGCAGGTTCACGCCGTAATAATCGATGGCGAACTGGAGCGAGGGGCGATAGTAGCTCACGCCGAACAGGGCGTCTCCGGCGAGCAGGAACTCGACATCCGTGCGGTTGAGCGTGCCTTCCTTGCGCCAGAAATCGGAGGCCAGATATACGATCTTCTGCGGCGCGCCCGCGCATTTGATCGGCATGGGCGGCTGGGTGAACAGGGCCTTGCCGCCGTTGAGCGTCTGGATGCAGGTCCAGGTGTATTCGACGTGCTGCATCGAGTAATTGCTGCAGACGCCGTTTTTACCGAGCGTGTCGGTGAGACCCTCGATCTTGTCCCAGTCGAGCTGGAGGCCGGGGCAGACGACGAGGCGGCGGTATCCGATGCGTTTGCCGTTATCCAGTGTGACGATGTTGTCGTCCGGCTGGAACGAGGCGGCGGCGGCGCGGAACCAGGTGACGCCTTCGGGGATGAGGCCGCCTTCCTGGCGCAAGGTCTGTTTCAGGGTCATGACGCCGGCGCCGACGAGCGTCCAGCCGGGCTGGTAGGCGTGGGTTGTCGCGGGGTCGATGATGGCGACGGAGAGCGCCGGGCGTTCGCGGCGCAGTTTCGCGGCGATCGAAATGCCGGCCGCGCCGCCACCCACGATCAGGACGGTGAACTGCTGATCCGGCTGTGGCCGGGATACGGGTTCGGTCATGGGGAAATCTCCTTTCTCGTGGCGACGCTGTACCGATGGCGCGCAGGGTGCGCCGATCCGCAGGCGGGGGCAACCACCTGACGGAAAAGCTCCGCTTTATCCGGGCTGCATCCGGGCTGTAGGCTCACTCAGGAAGAAAAAGCGCTCTGGCCGCGTCGGTTTCCCGGTGCAGATTTTCGCAGAGGTGGCGGATACGGGAGGAGCGGCCTTCATCGGCGCGGGTGATCAGCCAGTAGGTGCGCCGCAGATTCGTGGTTTCCGGCAGAACGCGCACGAGGCCGGGGGTTGATTCGGCTACGAAGGCGGGGAGGACGGCAAGACACAGTCCGGCGGCGACCGCTGCTTTCTGCGCCTGGATGCTGGAGTTCTGAATGCGGACCGAGCGGGAGTCGATGCCGAGGTCTCCGAGATAATCGAGCGCGCGCGTGAAGACGAGTTCGTCGACATAACCGGCGAAGATATGGCTGGCGAGATCATCGCGCCCGGTAATGGGGGCGTGCCGGGCCAGATAGTCCGGGCTTGCATAAATGAACAGACGGTAATCGGTCAGCGGTTCGGCCCGGAGGCGATCGCCCGAAGGTGGGGTCAGGCTGATGGCGAGATCGGCCTGACGGCGGGACAGCGACAGGATCTGCTGGATGGTCACCATCTCGACCGTGAGATCCGGGTTGGAATCGAGCAGGGTTCCGATGCGCGGGGCGAGAAAAAAGTTTCCGAATCCTTCGAGGGCGCTGATCCGGACCGTGCCGGAGAGGCCGCCGCCCGTGCTTTCCGAAACCCGGCGCGCTTCCCGCTCCATCGATTCCACGGTGGCGACGAGCTGTTCACCTTGCCGTGTGAGGACGTAACCGCGCGGGTGGCGTTCGAACAGCGTGGCGCCTGTCGCCTGTTCGAGAGAATGGATGTGGCGGGCGACCGTTGTGTGCTCGACGCCGAGGGCGCGGGCGGCGACGGAGAGTGATCCGCCGCGGGAAACGGCCAGAAAATACTGAAGATCGCGCCAGTCCAGGCCGCGTTTCGTCATGCCGGCCTCCTGCCTCTGCTTTTGTTGCGCCTCCGTTTCAGACAGGCGCTCTGTGCATATTTGCACATGTCGTGGGCGAAAACGCCAGATTTTCGATGACCGGTCACCGCGCTAGTGCCGCAAGCATACCAACAAAAGAGGCGGAGCAGGGCCAGAGCCTGGAACTCCGCCCCTGAGTCGGAACCACAAAGGGGATATCCGATGACAGCACTCGTTCTTCCACCTTTTGTTCGTCTGGGGGGCGGCGCGCTCGGCGAACTGCCTGCTGCTCTGCGGCAGGCCGGTCTGCGGGCGCCGTTTCTCATTACCGATCCGTTCATGGCGGCTTCCGGGGTTCTGGAGCGTGTCAGCGGGCTTCTGCATGATGACGGCTTCGATGTGCGGGCGTTCACGGAGACCGTTCCCGATCCGACGGTTGCGTGCGTGAATGCGGCGCTGGCCGCGCTGCGCGACGGGCGGCATGACTGCGTGATCGGGCTTGGTGGCGGCAGTCCGATCGATACGGCGAAGATGGTCGCGGTTCTGGCCGTGCATGACACGACGCCGGCGGCGCTGAAGGTGCCGCATGTGCAGGATGAGCCGGGTCTGCCGGTGATCGCCATTCCGACCACGGCGGGCACGGGGTCTGAGGCGACGCGGGTGACGGTGATCACCGACGAGGTGTCGGATGAGAAGATGCTCTGCATGGGCGCGGCCTATCAGCCGCGCATTGCGATCGTCGATTACGAGCTGACCCTGACGATGCCTGCCCGTCTGACGGCGGATACCGGGACGGATGCGCTGACGCATGCGCTTGAGGCCTGGGTGTCGAAAAAGGCGTCGCCGTTCACGGATGCGCTGGCGCTGACGGCGATGAAGCGGATATGGGCGCATCTGCCGACGGCCTGTTCCGACCCGGGCAACCGGGCGGCGCGGGAGGCGGTGATGCAGGGGGCGTTCGAGGCGGGCATGGCGTTCTCGAACGCGTCGGTCGCGCTGGTGCATGGGATGAGCCGGCCGATCGGCGCGCATTTTCATGTGCCGCATGGTCTGTCGAACGCGATGCTGCTGCCGGAGATTACGGCGTGGTCGTTGTCCGGCGCGCCGGACCGTTATGCGACGGCGGCCCGCGTGATGGGAGTTGTGGCGGAGGGTGCGTCCGACGCGGCGGCGGGCGAGGCGCTGGTTGAGGCGCTGCGGGAACGGAACCGCGAGATCGGGGTGCCGACGCCGCAGGCCTACGGGCTGAACGTCGCCCGCTGGGACAATCTGCTGCCACTGATGGCGGAGCAGGCGCTGGCGTCCGGTTCTCCGGCGAACAATCCGCGCGTTCCGACGGCGGAAGAAGTTGTAGCGCTTTATCGCCGCGTCTGGGCCTGAAACCGGAGGACTTGTCTGATGGCACATACACCTGCTTCCGGCCGCTCCATGCATGGTCTGGTCTTTGCCTCCAGTGTCGGCACCATCATTGAGTGGTATGATTTCTTTCTTTACGGCAGCCTGGCGATCTTTTTCGCCCATATGTTCTATCCGCCCGGCGACGGGGTGGCGGCGACGCTGATCAGTGTGGCGACGTTCGCGACCGGCTTTGCTGTCCGTCCGCTGGGTAGTCTGGTGTTCGGGCATCTCGGGGACCGGCTGGGGCGGAAGGTGACTTTTCTTGCCACGCTGCTGATCATGGGCTGCTCGACGGCGGCGATCGGGTTTCTGCCGACCTTCGCAACGGCCGGCTATGTCGCGCCGGTTTTGCTGATTACGCTGCGGATCATTCAGGGTCTGGCGCTGGGCGGGGAATATGGCGGGGCGGCGACCTATGTCGCTGAGCACGCTCCCGCGCATGAACGTGGAAAATGGGCGAGCTATATTCAGGCGATGGCGTCCGGGGGGTTTGTTCTGTCTCTTGGCATCGTGCTGAGTCTGCGCCTCGGGCTGGGGGAGGAGCAGTTCACGTCCTGGGGCTGGCGGCTGCCGTTCCTCGTCTCCATCGTTCTGGTTGCCGTTTCGTTTCGTATCAGGCTGAGACTGCATGAATCGCCGGTCTTTCTCGAGATGCAGGAAAATCAGCAGCTTTCCGCATCGCCGGTCCGCGACACCTTCGCCATTCCGGGCAATGCGCGGCGGATCATGATGTTTCTCTTCGGCGTCGCCTGTGCCCAGGCGGTGACGTTCTACACAGCCCAGTTCTACGCGCTGTATTTTCTGCAAAGCGTGATGAAGGTCGCGTTTCTGCCGGCGACGCTCGCCGTTGCGGCGGGTTCGGTCTGCGGGCTGCCTTTCTTCGTCATTTTCGGCACTCTTTCGGATCGCATCGGAAGAAAACGCCTGGCGCTGACCGGCATGGCGGCGGCGGTTCTGCTTTATCTGCCGCTGTTCATGGTGCTGAAATCTTCCGTGCATCCGGACGGGATTGATTCCTTCGCGGTCGCGGCGACGGTTTTCGCGCTCGTTGTCATCGCCGCCCTGATTTACGGCCCTTACGGCGCCTTTATCGTCGAGAGCTTTCCGGCCCGCGTTCGCTACACGTCGATTTCCATTCCCTACCATATTGGCAACGGGATTTTCGGAGGCTTCCTGCCGCTCATCAGCCTGAGTCTGGTATCGCAGACGGGGAATGTGTTCGCCGGTCTGCTCTATCCGGTGCTCATCTGCGCCGTGGGCTTCGTCGTCACGCTCCTCTTTGTTCCGGAAACGCTGATGCGGAGCGGAACCGGCACGGAACGCGCGGCCGTGTCTCTCTCTTCCGGCGGTTTCACGCCGCAGACGGATTCCGCTGCCTGACGGTTTCCCGTCTGGCTTTCTTCGTCTGGCATTTTGCCGTCTGGCAGTTTTCACAACAGGATAAGAACAATGAAGATTATTCCTCATGTTATCGGTGGCGCTCATACCGCAGGCCAGAGTGCGCGGCGGTCGGATGTGTTCAATCCGGCCACAGGAGAGGTCCAGGCTCAGGTCGCGCTTGGCGGGCAGAGCGATCTGGAAGCGGCCATTACTGCTGCGCAGAAAGCGTTCCCTGCCTGGGCGGAGACGCCTCCCCTCACCCGCGCCCGCATTCTGTTCCGGGCGCGCGATCTGATCGAACAGCGTCAGGACGAACTGGCCGCCATGATCTCCGCCGAGCATGGCAAGATCCATTCGGATGCGAAGGGTGAGGTCACGCGCGGTCTGGAGGTTGTGGAATTTGCAACGGCGGCGCCGGAGATTCTGAAAGGCGAGTTCACCGAACAGGTCAGCCGGGGTGTCGACGCCTACACGATGCGTCAGCCGCTGGGGATTGCCGCGGGAATCACGCCGTTCAATTTCCCGGTGATGGTGCCGCTGTGGATGGCGCCGATGGCGATTGCGACGGGCAACTGTTTCATTCTCAAACCGTCGGAGCGTGATCCTTCAGCGTCCGTGATGCTGGCGGATATTTTTAAGGAAGCAGGTCTGCCTGACGGGGTGTTTCAGGTCGTGCATGGCGACAAGGACATGGTGAACGCCATTCTTGAGCATCCGGCCATTCAGGCGGTCAGTTTTGTCGGCTCCACGCCGATCGCAAAACATGTTTACGCCACCGGCACGGCGCACGGGAAGCGGGTTCAGGCACTGGGTGGCGCGAAGAACCATGCCATCGTCATGCCGGACTGCGATCTGGACAAGACGGTGGATGCGCTGATCGGGGCGGCTTACGGCTCGGCCGGAGAGCGCTGCATGGCGATTTCGGTGGCTGTTGCGGTAGGCCCGGTTGCTGATCCGCTGGTGAAGCGGCTGGCGGAGCGGGCTCGGTCTCTGAAAATCGGTGCCGGCACCGACAACAGTAACGAGATGGGGCCGCTGGTGACCGGGCAGCATCTGGCGCGTGTGCGCGGGCTGGTGGATTCCGGTGTCGAGCAGGGCGCGACGCTGGTGGTGGACGGGCGCGATCATGTTGTTTCGGGTCATGAAAAGGGATTTTTCATTGGCGGATCGCTGTTCGATCATGTGACGCCGGAGATGCAGATTTACCGGGAGGAGATTTTCGGGCCGGTTCTGTGTGTGATGCGCGCGCCTGATTTCAACACGGCGCTGAAGCTCGTGAACGAGAGTCCTTTCGGCAACGGCACGGCAATTTTCACGCGTGACGGCGACACGGCGCGGGCGTTCACGCATGGGGTTCAGGCGGGCATGGTCGGGGTGAATGTGCCGATCCCTGTGCCGATGGCGTTCCATTCTTTCGGCGGCTGGAAGGATTCGCTGTTCGGAGATCATCACATGCACGGGCCGGAGGGCGTGCGGTTCTTTACGCGAATGAAGGCGGTGACCACGCGCTGGCCGGAGGGCATCCGGTCAGGCGCGGAGTTTGTGATGCCGACGCACGGGTAAGATCTGGTTGTTGACCTGTCGGGCCGGAGGGCATCCGGGACCCGGCAGGGGGCTGCGCTTCGGTCCGGTTGTGGTGTTTTGAGAGGGATCAGGGGCTGCTACTCAGGGCTTTGCCCTGAAACCCACAAAGGGGCGCGGCCCCTTTGATCCTGGTTTGTTTTAATATGAGGGGAAGGGGCGGGTCTTATTCGGCGTCTTTGAACCAGACCTCGACCGGTCCTTTGATCTTCATCGCCATCGGCTTGCCGCGACGATCCAGCGTCTTGCCGACGGCGACGCGAACCCAGCCTTCGCTGATGCAGTATTCCTCGACATTGGTTTTTTCCACGCCCTTGAAGCGGACGCCGATGCCGCGTTCCAGCAGCGCCTCGTTGTAAAACGGGCTGTCGGGATCGACGGAGAGACGGTCGGGAGGAGTGGTTGTGGTTTCGCTCATGAGAAAGTCTGTCCTGTTTCTGGACGGGCCGGACGGTCAGCACGGACCGGCCGGCCTTATGTCGTAGCGGCCGGCCCGCTGATATGGGCGGCCGGGTCCCTGTTACCGGGCCTCTGGTCTCAGACGCCGCGGACGACGATGCTGGCGTTGGTGCCGCCAAAGCCGAAACTGTTGGAGAGCGCGACCTTGACGTCACGCTCCTGCGCCTCGTGCGCGACACGGTCGATTGCGCTCTCACGCGACGGATTGTCGAGATTGAGTGTCGGCGGCACAACCTTGTCGCGAATCGCGAGCATGGAGAACATCGCCTCCACGGCGCCTGCGGCGCCGAGCAGATGCCCGATCGCCGATTTGGTGGACGACATGGCGAGCTTGCCGGCATCGTCGCCAAACAGGCGCTCTACGGCCTCAAGCTCAAGGTCGTCCGCCATGGTCGATGTGCCGTGCGCATTGACGTAGCCGACATCCGCGGGTGTGACGCCTGCGCTTTTCAGGGCGGTGTTCATGGCGCGGAACGCGCCTTCATGCCCTTCGGCGGGAGCGGTGATGTGATGGGCGTCACCGGACATGCCGTAGCCGATGATCTCACCGTAAATCTTCGCACCGCGTGCTTTGGCGTGCTCGTATTCCTCAAGCACGACGATGCCCGCTCCTTCACCCATGACGAAGCCGTCACGGTCACGGTCCCAGGGGCGCGAGGCCTTCTGCGGCGTGTCATTGAAGGAGGTGGACAGCGCGCGGGCCGAGCAGAAACCGGCGATGCCGAGTTTGCAGACCGTTGCTTCCGCGCCGCCCGCGATCATGACGTCGGCGTCGCCGAGCATGATGAGGCGCGCCGCGTCGCCGATGGCGTGAACGCCTGTGGCGCAGGCCGTCACCGCGGAATGGTTCGGCCCCTTGAATCCATATTTGATCGAGACATTGCCCGATACGAGATTGGTCAGGGCGGACGGGATGAAGAAAGGCGAAAGACGCTTCGCCCGGCCCTCATAGACCGTGATCGATGCCTCGTAGATGGTCTGGAGGCCACCGATACCGGAGCCGATCATCACGCCGGTGGCGCAGCGATCTTCTTCCGATTCGGGTTTCCAGCCGGAATCCTCGACGGCTTCCGCCGCCGCGATCATTCCGAGATGGATAAAGCGGTCCATCTTCTTCTGGTCTTTGACCGGAATCCAGTCAGAGATAGTCAGCTTCCCCTCGGCCGTCGGGCCTTCCGGCACTTCACCGGCGACATGCGCTGCAAGATCGCTCGGATCGAAGGTGTGGATGCGGTCGATACCGCTCTCACCTGCGACGAGGCGCTTCCAGACATTCCCGGTGCCGAGCCCGAGGGGAGTCACCATCCCCATGCCGGTGACGACGACGCGTCTCCGGCCCAAATCTGATCCAGCCGACTGCAGCAAGCTAGCCCGCTCCCTGTTCACGCGTTAATCCGGATCCGCAACTGATGCCTGGACCCTTTCGGACAAGACCGCCTCAGGCGGCCTTCTGTGCCTCGATGTAGTCGACCGCGTCCTTGACGGTGGCGATTTTCTCAGCCGCGTCTTCCGGGATCTCAACATTGAAAGCTTCTTCAAACGCCATCACCAGCTCGACGGTGTCGAGGCTGTCGGCGCCCAGATCGTCGATGAACGACGCTTCCGGCGTAACCTTGCTTTCTTCGACGCCGAGGTGTTCGACAACGATTTTCTTAACCTTGTCAGCGATTTCGCTCATCTGTCTCTGCTTCCTGTATGCCCAGGGGATACGGGCGATTGGCTGGCGCTCGTTCTGCCTGGCTGTCCGCCAGTTCAGGCCGCCAGGCACGGCAACCCATGTGTGCCCAACGAGGCTGCCGGGGCGCTTAGCACGGTTTTCTTACCATCGCCAAGGCGATAGAATAATCCGCTGATGCTTCGCTCCTCCGGCGACACCCGGAACATGGTTTCAATCCTGCCACGCAACGGCTCCGCATGGTAGTCCGGATCATATCGGAAAACGGCCGCGGAACCACGAATTTGCTGTCCTGTTCTCAGATCATCGCCATCCCGCCATTGACGTGCAGGGTGCTGCCGGTGACCCAGGCGGCCTCGTCCGACGCCAGATACAGCACGGCGGAGGCCACGTCCTCCGGTGTGCCCATCCGGCCCAGCGGAATTGAGCCGACCAGCTTTTCTTTCTGCGCCTCGGGCAGCACGTCGGTCATCGGCGTGGCGATAAAGCCGGGGGCCACGACGTTCAGCGTGACGCCGCGCGGGCCGGCTTCCTGGGCGAGGGATTTGGTCATGCCGACGAGACCGGCCTTCGCGGCCGTGTAATTGGCCTGACCCGCATTGCCGGTGGACCCCACCACCGAGGCGATGTTGATGATCCGGCCGGCGCGGCGGCGCAGCATGCCTTTCAGGGCGGCGCGGCAGAGGCGGAAAGGCGAGGACAGGTCGACATTGAGAACCTTGTCCCAGTCCTCGTCCTTCATCCGGATGGCTAGCATGTCACGGGTGAGGCCTGCGTTGTTGACCAGAATATCGAGCGGCGCGCCGGCGGCTTCCTCGGCCCGTGCGATAAGCTGATCGGCGCTCGCCGGATCGGACAGATCTGCAGTGACGGCATGCACGCGCTCATTGCCGAGTTCCGCCGCGAGTTCGTTCAGAACGGATTCGCGTGTGCCGGTGATGACGACGGTGGCGCCCTGCTGATGGAGCTGGCGGGCAATGGCGGCGCCGATGCCGCCAGTCGCACCGGTGACGAGAGCGACTCTGGAAGTGAGACTGAACATTCTGGCTGGTTGAATCCTGTCAGTGCTGAACTGTGTGGCGGGGGTATAGCAGACAGAGGCCGGTCAGGGGGAAGCATGGCTCCCTGCCCGTTTCTGGCGGGAGGATCGGAAAACCGGCAGGAATAAGCTATTGAGAAGAAACGGTTTTCTTAGATCCACAGTCTCCGGCGGCGTGTCGGGAACAATGCTCTGACACGCCTTATCCGCGATCAAAATTTCTGTCGCGAGATTTCAGAGACTCTGCAGAAAAGTCTCGATATCCGGCACCGTGCCGACCGCCTGCGTCTTCGCATCGGGTGCGATCCGGCGAATCAGCCCGGTCAGAACCTTGCCGGCGCCGAGTTCGACAAAGCTGTCGATCCCCATTGTCGTCATCGCCGCGACGCTCTCACGCCAGCGAACCGTGCCGCAGATCTGGCGGACGAGAAGATCGCGGATCGCGTCCGGGGACGTCACCTTCGCCGCCGTGACATTGGCGACGACCGGCACGACCGGCTCCCTGATATCAGCCCTGTCGAGCGCTTCCGCCATTTCATCGGCTGCCGGACGCATCAGCGAGCTGTGGAACGGGGCTGAGACCGGCAGCTTCACCGCCCGTTTGACGCCCGCTTCCTTTGCGATGACGATGGCGCGGTCAATCGCTCCGATCTGGCCGGAAACGACGATCTGGCCGCCGCCATTGTCATTTGCCAGCTCGATGATTTCCCGACGGTCGGGCTCGCCCTCTGTCTTCACCACTGCCGCGGCCTCGCAGATTTCAGCAGCTTTTTCCGGTGTGACGCCGATCAGCGCCGCCATGCCGCCCTCCCCGGCCGGAACCGCGCGCTGCATGGCGCGACCACGCAGGCGGAGCAGTTTCGCGGTTTCGGCCACACCGAAGCTGCGGGCGGCGGCCAGCGCGGAGTATTCGCCGAGTGAATGTCCCGCCATCAGCGTGGCTGTCTGAGCGGGATCGAGTCCGCCTTCCCGTTCGAGAACCCGGATGACGGCCAGCGAGACCGCCATCAGCGCCGGCTGGGCGTTTTCCGTGCTGGTGAGCGTGTCCGCTGGTCCCTCGAAGATGATTTTCGAGAGATGCTCGCCCAGAGCATCATCGACTTCCTGAAAGACCTCCCGCGCGGCCGGAAAGGCGTCGGCGAGATCCTGTCCCATGCCGGGAAACTGGCTTCCCTGACCCGGGAAAACGAAAGCGTAGACTGGCATCAGACTCTCCTGAGTATGCGGCCTTCCGGCCTGTCGCGGAAGGCTGGCCCGTTTGTCGGGCGGGCATCGGGCGCATCGAAAGACGCGATCCGGGCGATGATTTCGGGCGAGATGAAAGAAAATACCGGCGGAATGTCAATGCAGGGGTCTGGAAGGGGCCGGGCAGGTGCGTGCGGAGTTACGGGGGCAGGCATGGGTGCGGGCGCTGGTCAGGCTGGCCGGGAGCCGTCCGGGGTGGGATCTGCCGGGCGCGCTTTGCGGTCGCGGGGGCAGAATCGTCATCCCGGATGGCGCAGGCGCCAGAGAAGCACCAGAAGCACGTCCCAGAGTGTCGCCGGCGCCTCGCGCAGCCATTGCCAGAGCAGCACCGGCGCAGGCAGCCCCGTCTCCGCCAGCGCCGGGATTTTCACCACGGACCAGCCGAGCGCGCGCATCATGGCGACACAGCGCATCATGTGAAAATCGCTGGTCACGAGTCCGACGGGACCGGTCCAGCCCCGCGCGCGGAGAATGCGGGTGCAGATGATGGCAGAGTCGCAGGTGTCGGACGCCAGGGGCTCGGGGAGAATGGCGGTATCCGGAACGCCCGCGTCGCGGAGGAGCGCCGTCATGATTTCGGCTTCCGTGCGGCCGGCCTGCGGGACGCCGCCTGTCGGGATATAAAGCGGCCGGACCGTCCCGCGCTGCCCGAAGCGAAGCGCGGCGGCAAGGCGCCTGATCAGCACCGGCGCGGGGGTTCCGTCCCCGTTCAGGGCCGCGCCGAAGATGATGACTGGGAAAGGCTGCGTCACGATGGTCCGGCTGTGAAACTCAGCAGGCCGGTCGGCGTGAGAGTTTCGACGGTTTCCCGCCAGACCGCGCGGAACTGATCCGCGCCGACGCCCCGTGTTTCAAGCCGGGCGGCCAGATCCGCGACCGTGTTCTTCCCGTCGATCAGCGGAAAGATGCCGCGCGCCTGTGGCGGCAGCCGGACAATCCGGTCATTTTCCAGTCGCAGATCATGTGTCGCGGTCATGGCCATGGCGAGCGCGATGCCGTCAGTGCCGTTCAGGCGGGGAATCGTGGCGGGGTTCAGGGGGTCAGCGGGCATTTGCATGGGCCGCAGTTAAGCGTTCAGCGGCCGCGTCATGCAAGCGCCGGGATCAGGTGGATAAAGCTTCGGTTTCTTCACTCCGCTGCCGTCGTCAGAGCGGTGATCTCCTGGCGGAAATCCTCTTTCATGCTGATCTTCTCCAGCTCCGGCAGCCATGTTGCGTCGATCGCCCGCAGCGACATCGCCGCGATCTCCTTCACGCCCATCGAGAGTTCTCTGGCCATCGTGACATAAGCCGCGCCGATATCGGTCCCGAACATGGGCGGATCGTCGGTGCAGGGAACCAGAAACAGTCCGGCATCCCGCATCGCTCTCAGTGTGGTCCACCGCTTTTCCAGACGCTCCGGCACGCAGGTCTGCGGACAGACCGTAAACGGAACACCCCGTTCCCGGCAGCGGCAGACAAGGGCGGGGTCCGCCATAAGATTGTAGCCATGATCGATCCGGTCGCAGCCAAGCACATCCAGGCAGGTTTCGACATTTCGCGGCGGCGCCTGTTCGGGCGTCTGATTGTCCTCGCAGGCATGCGCCGTGCACCGGAGCCCGGACGAGCGGGCCAGGGCAAAGGCTTCCCGAAACAGTTCCGGCGGTCCTCTGAACTCCGCGCAGTCCATCCCGATCCCGATCACTTCGTCACGCGGATGGGCGATGACGTCCCTGACCATCGCCAGCGCGACATCCGGTCCGAGTTCGCGGTTGACAGCCGGGATCAGTCGGCCGGTGATTCCGAACTCCTCCTTCGCCGCACGGAGACCATCGATAAATCCGTCGACCATTGTCGCGTAATCGACACCGTGAGGATAATGGTAGTCCGGACTGAAGAAAAATTCGGCGTAGCGCAGGTTTCCCTTTCTGTATCCGTCTTCCAGAGCCTCCCGTGAGACACGCGCGAAATCATCCCGCGTGATCATGCATGCTCCGATCACCTCCAGACGGGACAGGAAGTCATAGAAATCCGAAAACCTGTAGAACGCATCGGGGTCCGTCACGGGAAGGGCGACCCCGTTCTTCGCCGCCAGAGACATCACCGTTTCCGCGCGCACTGAACCGGCCAGGTGGCAGTGCAGATCGATTTTCGGAATTTTCCTGATGATCTCATCATTATTCACTGTCATTATTCCTTTTCAGTGGGCGGAAATGCAGTTCCTCTCCGGCATGGCTCCTCATTGTCGTCGGCCGGGTCCGGTCCGCAGGTTTCCCGCAGGATCACTTCGATCGCCCAGCTGATGACTTTGCCGGCCTCCTTCCCGTCCATCCCGAACTCCTCCCGGAGCGTGAGCCAGGACAGGACATTGTCCAGACAGGCGATGGCCGCCTCCGCGCGAAGCCGGTCCGGGGCGGACACGTCCGGCGCATCGAGCCACAGGGTTCTGCGTCTCTGAAACGCCAGCCGGTTACGGAACGTGCTCCGCATCGAGCGTCCGACCCGTGTGACGGCCAGGATGCGGGCGAGGCTGGGCCGGGTATCGAATTTCGCGGCGGCGACCCGGAAGCCTTCCACCAGTTCCCTGGCATTTTCGCCGGCGACGAGTCCGAACACTTCCGTGTTCAGCCAGTCCGCTGTTGCGCTGAGAAGATCATCCCGTGACGGGAAATGCCGGTAGACGGTCCTGAGCGAGACTCCGGCCTTCTTTGCAAGAGTCGCGGTGGAGACAGCGGCATCATCGCTTTCCTCGAGAAGAGCAATGAAACTTTCGATAATGCGCTGCCGGGTCTGGGTGGCGTATTCGTCACGGAGCATCTGACACACACATGCAGTTGTGACACAGATGTGTCATCAGAACATAATCGTGTCAAACCGAAAAATGCGACATCATCCGGATGACAGCCATCATTTGCACGACAGGGCTGCGGGCTGGTTCGTTTACGGCATAAAGACGGCTGTTAAAGACCGCCGGAGACATCGTGCGAACGGTGTCCCCGGCGGATGAATCAGGCGGTGGTCAGCGCTCAGGAAGCCGAAGCCTCAGCGCGGCAGCAGCTTTCCGCGCTGCCAGGACTCGGCCGCGTCGTCGGGTGTCATGCCCTCGTTGCGGACGGCGTCCTCAAGCGCGCTGACGACCTTGTTGCCAAGTGTCAGTTCGTCGAGTTCGTCGAGCATGTCGGTATCCGCCTCTTCACGGGCTGTTTTGCTGAACAGCAGCCGGGCGGTCAGCTCCCTGCCCGCCGCTCCCTGCGGGTCCGCGAGCGGGCGCATCGGAACCCGGTGAATCAAATAGTTTGGCGTGAAAAGCGGCGCCACAACGGGCTCACCGGCATCGATGGCCTCGGCGATCGCCGCGAAGGCCTCATCATCGGGCAGGGATTCGATGGTGAAGCCGGCCTCGGTCAGACGATATCCCGCCACCATCTGACGCACGCGGGGGATAAGGGATTCCGGTGTCAGCAGGTGGCGGGCGGCGTCGGAGCCGGCGAGATCCGCCATTGACTGCAGTCCGGCCAGCGGGCTGTCCGGGCGATCGGCGACGAAGAATCCGAATGCCGGGCGGTAGAGATTGCCCAGCGGTTCGACGGCGTCAGAGTCGAAAATGGTGTCCTCCGCCGGGTGCCAGGCCGTGGCGAACAGATCGATCTCGCTGCTGGCGAGCATGCGCGCGAGGTCTTCGGCGGACCCGGTGATATAATCCGGCTCGATTTCATACGCTTCGAGAACACGCGCCACGGCGGCCGCGACAGCGGCGTGCAGCGGGGTATTCCTGTAGGCGAGAGTCAGCGTTGTCATCGAGAGACGTCCTTTTCCGCGCCGTCCCGCCCCGTTCGAAGGCGGTCCGGCGTCCTGCTCAAACCCGTACGTTACCAGATTTTTACGCGCGCGTCCGGGGCAAGGTAGAGAGACTGGCCAGGTTTCACGTTCCACGCCTTATACCAGGCATCGATGTTGTGCATGGGCAGGTTGACGCGCGCCGCCGGGGCTGAATGCGGGTCGATCGTGGCGAGCTGACGCGCCCGGTCTTCCCGTACCTTCATGCGCCAGACCTGCGCCCAGCCGAGGAAGACGCGCTGCTCGCCGGTCAGCCCGTTCCGGATTTCTCCCGGTTTGCCGTTCAGCGAGGCGTGATAGGCGTCGAGCGCCAGGGTGAGGCCGCCCAGATCGGCGATGTTCTCGCCCATGGTGAGTTTGCCGTTCAGATGGACGCCCGGCAGAACCTCAAAGGCGTCGTACTGGGCGCCGAAACGGGCGCCGAGCTTTTCGAACCGCTCGGCGTCCGCTTTGGTCCACCAGTCGCTGAGGCGGCCGTGCTCGTCGAATTTACGGCCCTCGTCGTCGAAGCCGTGGGTCATTTCGTGACCGATGACACCGCCGATGGCGCCGTAATTGACCGCCGTATCCGCATTCGGATCGAAGAAAGGCGGCTGCAGGATCGAGGCCGGGAAGACGACCTCGTTGAAGACCGGATTGTTATAGGCGTTGACGGTCTGCGGGGTCATATCCCATTCGTCACGGTCGACGGGCTTTCCGAGATGGCCGAGCCAGTAGGTCCACTCAAAGCCGCCGGCGCGGGCCGCGTTTCCGTAAGCGTCGCCGGCCTGGATGGTCAGCCCGTCATAGCCGCGCCATTTCTTCGGATACCCGATCTGGATTTCGAAATTGTCGAGCTTGGCGATGGCGTGCTGTTTCGTCGCGGGCTCCATCCAGCTGTTGTTCTCCAGACGGATGCGGAACGCGGCTTTCAGCTGCTTTGTCAGCGCATCCATCTTCGCCTTGCTCTCAGGCGGGAAATAACGATCGACGTAGATTTTGCCGAGCGCCCAGCCCATGGCGTTTTCCGTGACGTCCGCGCCGCGCTTCCAGCGGACCGCGAGCTGCGGCTGTCCGGCCAGGGTTTTGCGGTTGAAGTCGTAGGACGCGTTCACGAAGGGCGATGAGAGGTAGGTCGAGGCGCTGTTCGCGAGGTGGAAGGCCATCCATGCCTGCAGCACCGGCATCTTCGCCGCGCCGAAGATCTTCGCCTGCCCGATGATCGCGGACGGCTCGCCGACGATCAGCTTCGCGGCATCGGCCTGCTGCGTGCTGATGCCGGCGCCGGAAAGCCATGAGACCCAGTCGAAGCCGGGAGCCTGAGAGACCAGTTCGGCGACCGAGCGGGCGTTGTAGGTTTTCTCGGGGTCGCGCATGTCGGCGCGCGCCCAGTGAACGTTGGCGATGGAGGTCTCCAGCGCGACGATATCGGCGGCGCAGGCGGCGGCGTCCGGCCAGCCGGCCAGACCGAGCATCTTCGTGATATAGGCCTGATAGGCCTGTTTCTTCGCGGCGAACTGCGGCTTCAGATAGTAATCCCGGTCAGGCATTCCGAGACCGGCCTGATCCACATACACGGCGAAACGCGTCGGATCCTTCGCATCCGGCATGATGCCCAGCGCAAAGCCGGTTGGCCGGAACGTTGTCTGACCGGTGCCGAGAAGACGGGCGAAGTCGGCCGGGGTCCGGACGGCGCGGATGGCATCGAGATCTGCCTTGAGCGGCGTTGCGCCGAGTTTCTCGATCGCGCCCTCATCCATGAAGGTCGTGTAGAAGGCGGCGAGTTTCTCGTCGCTGGTCTGCGGTGTGTCGGTGGCCGGTTTCGGCAGGCTGGTCAGAATGTCCCGGACGCGCTGCTGCGAGAGTTCGCGCAGTTTGTCGAAGGCTCCGAACGAGGTGCGGTCGGCGGGGATGACGAGGGCCTGGACGGCCTTACCGTTCGCATACTCGAAAAAATTGTCGCCGGGGCGAACGGCCGTATCGCGACCGGGAAGATCAAAACCCCATGGCCCGATGGCGACGCCCTGCGTCTGCGCCGTCGCGACAGGGGCCGCGGGTGCGGATGTGACAAAGAGAAAAGAAGAGAAACAGGTTGCCAGCATCAGGCCACGAAAGGCCGTCTGGCGCATCGCAGCAGGACTGAATTTTCCGGATAGCATTCGGCTGAGATCCCCGACAGGATGATGGTGGCCGGCCAGCGCTGCCGCCACGCGTTTATTTGTTACAGTTATGCATAAGTCAGGTCGCTGCCGGGGCAAAGAGGGCCGGCACAGATTCTTCCAGGGCCGGATGTCAGGAAGCGATATCAGGGAACCGACGATCCGGAATCAGACGAATCGGGCCAGATGGGCCGATCGGATGGGACGGGTCAGACGAAACGGGTCAGACAGGCCGGCTCAGACGCCGGCGGCCATGGCGACTTTCGCCATGCTCTTTTGCCGCTGCCGGATCAGCGCATAGACAATTTTCGAAGCGATGGCATGGACGCGGCCATGGGGCCGGAAACCGATCGTTTTCAGGATCATGCCGGTCACCCGGTCGATATGTTTCTGACGATAGGCCCGGAGCGCGCGCGACATGTAGCCGGCGATGCAGCGGCGGCGGTCATAGGGCACCGAAGGGGACTCGTTGGTTGTGTAAAAGGCGGAGGCGAGTTCGTCGTCCTCGCTCTCGGTGACACGTCCGATGGCGATGCGGGCGCGGGTCCAGGGGCCGAGCCGCTCACGCTTCAGATAACGGTGCATATGGTCGTAGAACAGCTTGAAATGCCGGTATTCGTCGGCGGCGATCTGCTTGCAGATGGCTTTCAGGAGCGGTTCTTCGGTTGCATCCGCGAGGGCGGAATAGAAGGAGGAGGTGCCGGTCTCCACCATGCAGCGCGCGATCAGTTCGCCGGTGCGCGAACCCCGGACGGAGGCGGTCGCGTTCAGATCGATGTGATAGCTGGACCGGTAGCGTTCGAAAGCGGCGGGGTAATCCCAGGCGGGATCGGCCAGCATCGCCCAGCGGCCGAGCGCGTCGCCATGCTGGACCTCCTCGATCGCCCAGTTATCGGCCGCCGCCTGAAACGCCTCATCGTCGGCGAACACGCGGTTCAGATAGACGGCATAGTCCACACCGTTGCGTTCCACGACAGCAGCGGCCTTTACGATGGCGACCACATCCGGGTCGACATGCGCGGGGTCGAAACCGTCCCAGTTCAGCTGATCGATGTGCCAGTGCTTCATTCCGCTTTGTCCCTGCGTTAACCACGCTCACGCACGCCCGATGATCGCTCATCATGGTGGTCTTCATCCGGGGCCGCACACAGGCCCGGCCGGACGACAGGCGGCCGCCCGGCGTGATTCCGGCTCTCCGCCTGCCTCCAAATGCGCGCGGCGTCAAGAAAGACACGGCGCCACACCGGCCCGTCAAGCCGCTTCCGGTTACTAACGCATCGCTGTGGTCAGGTGTTGCCGCTGGTCATGACGCGGGCCACGTTTCGCACGGGATGCTCCGCGGCGGCGGGGGCCGTCTGTGGCGGGGGCGCCGCAGACGGCGGTGATGTCCGGCGCGCCCGGCTCCGGGCCTGAAGCTGCGCCTGGGCCGGAGAATTCTGAGACGGCGCGGACGCGCCTCTGGTCCGGTTGAGGGCTGCGAACAGCGCATCGGTCGTGACCGGTTTCCCGAAGAGCCATCCCTGTCCGCATTCGATCCCGAGATCCCGCGCCAGCGCGGCCTCGACGTCGGTTTCGATCATCTCGGCGACCGTGCGGCAACCCAGTTCGAAACCGCAGCGGGCAATCGCGCGGATGAGGATCCGGTCGCGGCCGCTGGTCATGGAGTTACGGAAGAAATCGCCATCTATCTTGATGTAATTGACCGGGAAACGGCGCAGATACTCGAAGCTCATGGCCCCTGCCCCGAAATCATCGAGACAGATCCGGTGCCCGCGCCGGAACAGTTTCTGCAGCAGCGCCGCCGGACGCTCGAAATCCGTGATGCCCCGTGTTTCCGTGATTTCGATCAGAAGCCGCGAGGGCGCGACCTTCGCGTCCGGCGCATCGAGCAGATTCAGCAGGCGGTCGGCGAACTCAGGCGACTGCACGGAGCGGCCGGAAATGTTGAGCGCCACGCGGACGCCAGGCGGCATTTTCTGCAGCAGCCGGATCGTCTTGATGCAGTTGAGCAGATCGAATGTGTTGATCATGCCGATCTGCTCGGCGATTTTGATGAATTCACCGGTATTGGAGATGCCGCGCGCCACGCCCTGCGCGAAACGGGTCAGAACCTCATAATGCTGAATGGCGCCGGTCTTGAGCGCGATGATCGGCTGCAGCACCTGAAAGAACGTGTCGTCCTCGATGATGTTGCGACAGGCCGCGGCGAGACCGCGGTCACGCGAGATCGATGCGGCGAGACATTCCGGCAGGTTTTCGAAGGTGAAGGTGTCGGTTGCGTCTTTCGCGAAAGCCGTGAGAGCGAAATCGAGCGCGGATTCGATCTCCTTCGGTTCCATCAGCGACGAATCGAGCGGCAGCGAGCGGGTATAGGTCGAGGCGAGAAGCGAATCCGCCGCCGAGGCGATTTCGCGTTCGACGATGCCGGGCGATTTGCTTTCATCCCAGATATAGGCGAACGCGCCGTCATTGAGCCGGGTGACGGCGCCGCCCTCGCTGTGCGTTCTGAGGATGCCTTCCACCTCGGCGAGAAAGGCGCGGGCGAGCACGCTGTCATGCGGGGCCGCTGATTTCACCAGCTGTGGCAGGGACACCATGGTGATGCTGAACCGGGAGGGATCTCCGGCCTGCGGCGTCAGACGGCGGGCAAAATCGATGAAGGCGCTGCGTTCGAGCAGGCCGTCACTCTCGGGGCAGACGACGAAGGCCCGGTCCATGATCGTGGCCGTGACCACGCGTTCGCCGGGTGTGGTGGACATGCCGAGAACGGCGGTGGTGGTCTCGGTTTCTCCGCGCAGGAAACGGACCGTGATGCGGTTCATTTTGCCGGTGTTGTCGAATTCCTCGACCGCGCGGCGAAAATAAACCCGGTCGGCCGGAACGAGCAGATCGAACACGGAAAGACCGCGCACTGCCTTCTGCTGATGACCGGTCAGTTTCTGGATCGCTCCGCCAACGTGACGGATGCGAAAGGCACGATCCACCTCGAACAGGACGTCCGCAGCGGCGAAAGCCAGCGCGGCAAGCTGCTCCAGCTTACGGTCCGTGGCTGTACCCGATTTGATCTCACCGTCGGCCGCCATGGTCTCCGCGCAAAAAAACGTTTCGGCCTGACTTTGCCCAAAAGAGAATAATGAGAGTTTAATTTATATGGCGTCCCTGTATGACCTCATTCCGGTGCTCCCCCTTTAAATCGGGCTGTGAATCAGGGCGATTCCGTGCCAGACACCGACGACCCGCAGATTAAAGACACGCAGACAACAGGAATGCTTGCATGGCCGATGGCAGCCCTTTCAGCGCCCCTTCTCCCGTGAACCGGAACGGCGCCCCCCGTCATGACGCCTCCCGGCCGGACGCGCTGCGCCATGACTGGACGCGTGAGGACGTGCAGGCGCTTCTGGATCTGCCGTTTCCCGAACTGCTCTACCGGGCGCAGACCGCTCACCGCGCGCATTTCGACCCGGCCGAGGTCCAGATTTCGACCCTGCTGTCGATCAAGACCGGCGGCTGCCCGGAAGACTGCGCCTACTGCCCGCAGAGCTCCCGTCACGAGCAGAGCGTGAAGGCGGAAAGGCTGATGGCTGTCGACCGCGTGCTCATCGAGGCGAAGCGCGCGAAGGACGCCGGGGCGGCCCGTTTCTGCATGGGCGCGGCCTGGCGCTCGCCGAAAGACCACGATCTGGAGACGGTCTGCGCGATGATTGAGGGCGTGAAGGGCCTCGGTCTCGAAACCTGCGTTACGCTCGGTATGCTGGACACGAGGCAGGCGCACCGTCTGCGCGATGCGGGGCTCGATTATTACAACCACAACATTGATACCTCGCCGGAATATTACGGTGAGATCATCTCCACCCGCACCTGGCAGGACCGCCTGGACACGCTGGAAAACGTCCGGGATGCCGGAATCAATGTCTGTTGCGGCGGCATTGTCGGCATGGGGGAAGGCGAAGGCGACCGGGCGGGCATGATCGCAACTCTGGCGTCCATGCCGAAGCACCCGGAAAGCGTGCCGATCAATCTGCTGGTCCGTGTCGCGGGCACGCCGCTCAGCGACGCGGAAGAGGTCGATCCGATCGACTTTGTCCGGATCATCGCCGCCGCGCGTATTACGATGCCGGCCAGCCATGTGCGCCTCGCCGCCGGACGCGAGAACATGAACGACGAGACCCAGACCCTGTGTTTCCTCGCCGGCGCCAATTCGATCTTCTATGGCGAAAGGCTGCTCACCACGCCCAATCCTGCCGCGACGCGGGACCGGAAGCTGCTCGACAGGCTGGGCATGCGCACTACGGTTGTCAGCGACGCCTGAACGCAGCCGCAGACGATCACGGGAATGATTCAAAGGGGTGGCCAGGGTGGCAGACCTCTGATTCTCTGAAGCCTTCTTCCGGGCCGGAAGGAATGCAGTGACAGACTGTCGGGCTTTACTCCGGCGCCCGCGCCTTCTTTCACCCGGTGCAATGCTGCTGCGATCCTGTCAGGCTGGACGCTGGCCGACGCTGTTTGCGACAAAACTCCGTTACGACGGGGGAACCGTGGAGAGGACGATGCGGCAGGTCACAGCAGAACAGTCGCCTCTGTGGTCATCGACGGCGGCCGGTGTGGCGCGGCTGCGTGCGTTGCATCAGGTTGTGGATGGTGGCGCGATCTTTCAGGACCCGCTGGCTTTGCGCATCCTCGGGCATCAGGCCGCGCAGTATGAACGGAGTGCGCGTGAACACCCGGAGCGCGTGACCCCTTTTCGCCTGTTCATCGCCGCGCGCAGCCGGATCGCCGAGGACGCGCTGGCCGCCGCTGTGCAGCGGGGGGTGCGTCAGGTCGTCATTCTCGGCGCGGGGCTGGACACGTTCGGCCTGCGCAATCCCTTTCCGGAGGTCCGGGTCTTTGAGGTTGACCGGGCGGAAATGCAGGGCTTCAAACGGGACCGGATCGCCGCCGCCGGGCTGGACGAGCCGGAGATGCTCAGGTTCATCGCCACGGATTTCACGCTCGGAACGCTGCGGGATACGCTGGGGGCTGGCGGTGTGGATCTTACGCAGCCGGTGTTTTTCATCTGGCTTGGGGTGATGATCTATCTCGATCAAGCCGCGATCGACGCCACGCTTGCCTGCGTGGCGGCCATTCCTGGCAGCGAAATCGTCTTCGATTACAGCGTCCCGCTGGAGAGTTTTTCCGATGCGACACGGCGCAATGTCGAAGAGCGGGCGCGCAGTGTGGCAGAGCGCGGCGAGGCCTGGGTCAGCCGGTTCTCTCCCGATGACATGCGGGCGCTGCTTGCCCGGCACGGGCTCACCATTATGCAGGATCTCGACAAGGCGGCGATGAACCGGCGTTTCGGGCTTCCTGAACCTGCCGCGGACGAACGGGCCGGTTCGCATGTGGTCATTGCCCGTGTGTCAGAGCCAGGCTGAGACCGGTCAGGCCGAACGTTCCGATCGTTTTTAAGGCAAGGCGTTTGTATATTTTACAAATGAGGCGCTGTGGTTTTTCGGGGCTTTGCCCCGGACCCCACAAGGGGACGCGGTCCCTTTGATCCCCGTTTGTTAAATCAAAAGGGGTGATGGGGTCCGCGCGCCCGTCCGGTTCTGCGCTGGCCCGGTCCAGGCGTTGCAGGCCGGGACCGGGTGATACTTACGCGTTCAGCGTCGCGTCCAGTGTGATCTCTGCTTTAAACAGTTTTGAAACCGGGCAGCCGGCTTTGGCCTTTGCCGCCAGTTCGGCGAATTTCTCCTGGGTCGCGCCCGGAACCGTTCCCGTCAGCGCCAGATGGATCGCTGGAATGGCAAATCCTCCTTCCTGCTTTTCCAGGGAAACCGTCGCCTTCGTGTCGAGCGCGGTGGCCGTGAGACCGGCCTCGCCCAGAATCAGCGAAAGCGCCATCGTGAAGCAGGCGGCATGGGCGGCTCCGATCAGTTCCTCCGGATTGGAGCCCGGTTTGCCTTCGAACCGCGTGTTGAATCCGTAGGGCTGGTCTTTCAGAGCGCCGCTCTCGGTCGAGATCAGGCCCTTTCCTTCTTTGATGGTGCCCTCCCAGTGCGCGGTGCCGAATTTTTTGATGGTCATGGTCCGTTCTCCTGTCAGTAACCGGAATTATGGTCTCCGGAATTCCTGTCTCTGTTGATTTCTGGCCTCGGGATGAAACGCCGGCAAGGGGGCCGGGGTTGCCGGCGCAGATCTGACGAGAGCGAAAGGCAGCCCTCGCGCACGGGTCTGCCTGCGGTCCGCTCGCAAAGAGATGATGTCGTGAAAAATGGCATTCGCGTGCATACCGGAGCCCATGCACGGTTCATGCCTGCCTCGCGGAACATGCCCGTCGCCCGGCCCGGCCGGTGTGCGACGAGGGATTTCCGTGTCCGGCATGCCTGTTCCGGTCGCCCCTGCCGGGCCATTATCCGGTCCTGCGGGGTTTTGCTCCACAGCCTGTCGCGCCTTACCTGTCCGGAGAGTCTCATGAGTGCTGCCACGACCGAAGTCCGTTCCTCGACGGACGTTGTCCTGATCGGCGGAGGAGTAATGAGTGCCACGCTCGGCACCTTCCTCAACACGCTGCAGCCGGACTGGACAATCGACATGTTCGAGCGCCTGGACGACGTGGCACAGGAAAGCTCGAATGCGTGGAACAACGCCGGAACAGGCCATTCCGCTCTGTGCGAGCTGAACTACACCACCGAGAACAAAGACGGCAGCATCGACATCAGCAAGGCCGTCAACGTCAACGAGCAGTTCCAGGTTTCCCGCCAGTTCTGGTCCTTTCTGGTAAAAAGTGGCGAAATCCCCAATCCGCGCGATTTCATCACGCCCGTGCCTCATATGAGCTTCGTCTGGGGCAATGCGAATGTCGATTTCCTGCGCCGCCGCTACGAAGCCCTGAAAGACCATCCGCTTTTCGCCGGCATGCGTTACTCGGAAGATCCGGAGCAGCTGAAGCAGTGGATGCCGCTGGTGATGCGGGACCGGATTCCCGGTCAGAAGCTGGCCGCGACGTGGATTCCGTCGGGCTCGGACGTCAATTTCGGTGCCCTCACCCACATTCTGTTCGGTTCTCTGAAGAAAAAGCCCGGCATCGCTCTGCATACCGGCCACGAGGTTGAGGACATCAGACGCGGTCCGGACGGGCGCTGGGAGATTAAGGTCAAAACGCTGAGCACCGGTCAGAGCCGGACGATCAGCACGCGTTTCGTCTTTATCGGCGCCGGCGGCGCGGCTCTCCCGCTTCTTCAGAAAACCGGCATCCCTGAATCGCATGGAGTTGGCGGCTTCCCGGTCAGCGGCCAGTTCCTGCGCTGCAAGAACCCGGACGTTATCGCGGCTCACCGCGCCAAGGTTTACGGCAAAGCCTCAGTGGGCGCGCCGCCGATGTCGGTCCCGCATCTCGATACCCGCGTGATTAACGGTCAGGCGTCGCTGCTGTTCGGCCCGTACGCCGGTTTCTCCACGCGCTTCCTCAAGAAAGGATCGCTGTTCGATCTGCCGCTCTCCATCCGTGGCAACAATATCGGGGCCATCATGGCCGTGGCCCGCAGCAACTGGCCGCTGACGAAATATCTGATCCAGCAGGTCATGCAGAGCAACGCTGACCGCATGCGGGCGCTGCGTGACTTTGTGCCGGATGCGCGTGATGAGGACTGGGAGCTGATTGTCGCCGGCCAGCGTGTGCAGGTCATCAAGGCCGATCCGAAGAAGGGTGGCGTGCTGCAGTTCGGAACGGAAGTTATCAGCTCCGCCGATGGCAGTGTCGCCGCTCTGCTCGGCGCGTCGCCGGGGGCTTCGACAGCAGCGCCGATCATGCTGACGGTTCTGAAGAAATGCTTCCCGCAGCAGCTTCCGGGCTGGGAAGCGAAGCTGAAGGAGATGGTCCCGTCCTATGGGACCAGGCTCGCGGATAATCCGGCTTTCTGCGCGAAGATTCATGAGGAGACGACTGCGGCGCTGCAGCTGGAAAGCTGATGCCTGTGGCTCTGCCGGCGGGTGAAAAGACCGCTGGCAGAGCGGTATGAAGCGCCAGCGTTGTTTTCAGGTGAGCCTGTTTGTCCGGTTGTCTTTTCCGGTGCCGGTCGTTCGCCGGTGATTTCCGGCGTGGACGTCTGTTCCGCCGGATGGACGTTCAGATTTTTGGCACATCAGATGGCTGGAGAGATATGACACGCCAACGGGTGCAATGCTGATGTCTGCCGCGATTTCCGGTGTCAGTAACGGCTCCGCCTGTTCAGCGGATGGTTTTTTCTTCGGCTGATGCCGCTTCCGGGTTCATGGGGAACGGTAAAAGCTGCGTTCGTAATCCGGGGGCTGTCTCCGGCCGGGCTGCGCGTCCGGCCGGTTTTTCCGCGTCTGCAAGACAGCGCGGATCAGGCTTTTTCCGGTTTTCCGTCCGTCAGTCCTGGCACTTCAATGTCGATTTCGAGCATTGAGCAGCTTGCGCCGCGATCCAGTTTGACCTGGACCTTGTCCTGATCGACCGAGACGTGTTTGCGGATAACTTCCATGATCTCCTTCTGGAGCTGGAGCAGAAGGTCCGACTTGCCCTCACCGACGCTGGTGCGCTCATGCGCGAGCAGGATCTGCAGGCGGTCGCGCGCGACCGGAGCCGATGATTTTTTCTGAAAAAGGCTGGAGAGGAAGCTCATGCCGCACCTCTTTTGAAGAGCCAGTCAAACAGGCCCTTCTTTTCCGTCGGGACCGTGACGTCGATTTTTTCGCCGATCAGACGCCGCGCTGCTTCCATATAGGCACGGGCCGGGGCGCTGTCAGGAGCCGCAAGCGTGACCGGTGCGCCGACATTCGAGGCGCTGAGGACTTCCTGGCTCTCTGGAATGATGCCGATCAGCGGAATGGAGAGGATCTCAAGCACGTCATCGACGCTGAGCATCTCGCCGCGTGCGGCGCGGGCCGGGTCATAACGGGTCAGCAGCAGATGCTTGGGCATCTTCTCGCCGGCCTTCGCCTTCTCTGTGGTGCTGTCGAGCATGCCGATGATGCGGTCGCTGTCACGCACGGAGGAGACTTCCGGGTTGGTGACGATCACGGCCTGGTCGGCATGCGCCATGGCGAGCTGCGCGCCGCGCTCGATGCCGGCCGGGCTGTCACAGACCACCCAGTCGAACTTCTCTTTCAGCTCGGCCATGACTTTCGCCACGCCTTCCGCTGTGAGCGCGTCCTTGTCGCGGGTCTGGGAAGCCGGAAGCAGGGACAGATTTTCGAGCCGTTTGTCCTTGATCAGCGCCTGGGCGAGTTTCGCGTCACCCTGAATGACATTGACCAGATCGAAGACAACCCGCCGTTCGGCGCCCATGACAAGATCGAGGTTCCGCAGACCGACATCGAAATCGACAACGACGACGGACTTTCCGGTTTTGGCCAGTGCCGCACCGAGTGCCGCAGTCGTGGTTGTCTTTCCCACACCGCCCTTACCCGATGTAACGACGAGAACCTGCGCCATAAATCATTCGTCCTTATGCTTTTTTCAATGTACGCCCGGCGAGAGCAATTGATCTGGCTGTGTAATGTGACCTCAGGCCTCCGGCAATGTAAAACCGAAGACCTTACAGAAAGTTATTCACGGAACGTTCTTCATGTCAGAGGCCGGAGGGTCAGCGTCTCGTCGACCAGCATGGCCTGGGCCGGTTTGCCGGTCAGCGCCGCGGGCATTTCCTCGGCGATCGCATAAAACCCGTCAATCGCCAGCAGTTCGGGCTCCATCACGCGGGCAAAGATCCGCGCATCGGGCCGGCCGACAATCCCCGCGATCGCCCGTCCCCGCAATGTGCCGTAAACATGGATCGACCCGCCCGCCGAGACTTCCGCGCCGGAGGCGACCGAGCCCAGCACGATGACATCTCCCTCCGCCCAGACGATCTGCTGGCCGGAACGGACCGGCTCCTCGATGACCAGCGATCCGGGCGCCAGTGGCGGCGGCTCAACGGAATCATCGGGAATATCGGCCTCCGGTGAGATCCGCCCCCCCGCGAAACCCTCCGGCCAGTCCCAGGACGCGAAGACCGGTTCCTCCCGGTCCGCCCCTTCGATGCCGATGACATGAATGCCCCGGCCCGTCAGCGCCGGCAGGAAATCCGCCAGTCCCTCCGTGTCGGGCGCGACGAGGCTGAGGTCGAGGATGATGGGCTTGCCGGCAAAAAAGCCGGCCGAGCGGCTGACCTGGACATCCAGCGCTTCCAGCCAGACATCCAGCGGAGCCTCGGGGGTCAGGACCAGGGCGAGAAATGAACGCCCCCCTGCCCTGATTCTTGGCAGGGTCCCCGGATCCGCGGTTGCAGAGGACGAGTTCGCTGTCGGGGCACTCACGGTTCGGACGCTCTTTCATCACGTTTGCGACGCCGCCGGAGACGGACATCGTTGCTCCGTTACGGTCGTATACCGGGGAAAACCGGCTGTCGAGCATCATCCTTACGGTACATTAATCCTGATCGCGATTATGGTACGCATGCGCTCCTTCATACGGGCTGGCGCAGACTCTGCGGATCGCTTAAATCGGTACTCATGCGGATACTCCATCATTTTCCTCTTTCCCCTTATTGTCGCAAAGTCCGGCTGACACTGGGCGAGAAGCGCCTGCCCTATGAGCCGCTGACGGAGCGGTTCTGGGAGCAGCGGCCCGAATTCGCGCGGATCAATCCGGCGCGCGAGGTGCCTGTTCTGGTCGAGGATAACGGTCTGACGATCCCGGACTCGAACGTCATCTGCGAGTATCTTGAGGAAGCCTATGCGGACCCCTGCCTGCTGGGCCGCACCCTGGCCGAGCGCGTCGAGGTCCGGCGTCTGGAAGCCTGGTTCGACCATAAATTCGCCCGCGACGTCACCAGCAACATTCTCGGCGAGAAAGTCTTCAAGCGGCTGAGCGGGCGCGGCAATCCGGACGGCAATGCGCTCCGCGTCGGCTACGCCAATATCCGCCCGCATCTGGACTATATCGGTCAGCTTGCCGAAGCCAGAACCTGGCTGGCCGGTGGCTTTCTGTCTCTCGCGGATTTCGCCGCCGCCGCTCATCTTTCCTGCCTGGACTTCCTTGGCGAGATCGACTGGAGCAAATCCCCGGCTGCCCGCGACTGGTATGCCCGGATCAAATCGCGCCCCTGCTTCCGGGCGCTGCTGAACGACCGTGTGCCCGGCATCAATCCGCCGAGTTATTACGGAAATCTGGATTTTTAGGGCGGGTCGTCAGTCGGGCGGATGTGAAAGCGGGATTATTCGGGGCTTTGCCCCGAACCCCACAAAGGGACGCCGTCCCTTTGATCCCGGTTTGTTAAATCAAAAGGGGTGAAGGGGTTGTCGTGTGCAGCACGCCTTCGCGTGACGTCCCATTCCGGGTGCAGAGCCCTGCCCGTAATAAATATAATCGTTGCACATTGCGCCATACAGAAAGCTGCCTGCTTTTCCTGAAGCTGCTGCGCCGCCTGTAAATCCGGGCAGCATCAGCCGGAACCCGGGTGCTCGCCGGTTTCGATCCGGCCCGCGAATGTCTTACGAATGAAAACTCCTGTCAGAGCGTCTGCCGGGCCATCCCGGACCTGGTGTTTTCCGGCGTCAGACCCGTCGGCGACACATGAACCGGATGAAGAGCTTGCGGGCACATGGCTGACCGACGCATCATGGCGCTACAGGCACGCACAGGTTCGGGCCGGCAGCGGAATGATGAGGGGACTGGCCTGTGCGGCGCAGAACCATGCGCGAGGAAGAGCGGGAACTGTGGGCGCGGTTCGCCCGCGGTGTGAAGCCGCTCGTGCAGGCGGGCGCGCCGAAGATTCCTCCCGCGACAACCACGCCCCCTGCCCGGCAGGACGCGGTGGTTCCGTCAGGTTCCGGGTTGATTTCCGGACCGGATTCCGCAGCGGGCTTCGCGCCGGCGGCACGTGTTCCTGAACGTCGCGCGGACCGGCAGCAGTCCGCGCCTGTCGCGCTCTCTGGCGGTACCATGTCTTTTCTGACTGCCGGTCTGACTGCCGGCGAAATCGCCGTTGCCGCGCATCTCCGGAAACGGGTGGTGCAGCGCAGGCGTAAAGCGTTACCATCGGAGGCGCTGCAGATCGGATCGCCGCAGGCCGGGCTCGACACCGGAAGCTGGAAGCGTCTGTCACGTGGCCAGACCCAGGTGGAACGCCGCCTCGACCTGCATGGCATGACAGCCCAGGCCGCCTTTCTGCGGCTGCGTGAATTTCTCACCGTATCGCATCGGGAGGGCGTGCGCTGCGTCGAGATCGTGACGGGCCTCGGTTCTGGTCCGGAGGGCGGAATTCTGCGTCGCGAACTGCCGTTCTGGCTCGGCCGGGACGATCTGCGCCGGCTGGTTCTCGCCGTCACCCATGCGCATGACGCCAATCGCGGCGCGGTTCGCGTCCTGCTGCGCCGGCGCTCGGGCGCACGGCGATGACGCGGCTCCGCTCCCGCGGCAGATGCAGATTCTGCGGCCAGTAACGTCCATGCAGCAGATCAGCCCGCCCGGTCTCGCGGAAGCACGCCGCGCCTATGCCGCGCTGACGTGGCGACGCATCTGCGTTCTTGCCGGGCTGGCTGCCCTGCTGCTCACGAGTTTTCTGATCGATCTCTCGCTCGGCCCGGCGCATCTGTCGTTCTCCGTTATGATTCACACCATGCTCAGCGGCAATGACGGCAGTCCGGCCTCCATCGTGATGTGGAATCTGCGCCTGCCCTTTGCGGTGATGGCCATTCTGACCGGCGTCGCGCTCGGACTGGCCGGAGCGGAAATGCAGACCGTTCTCGACAATCCGCTGGCCAGCCCTTTCACGCTCGGGCTTTCCGCCGCCTCCGCTTTCGGCGCGTCGCTGGCGATCGTGCTTGGCTGGCATTTCCCGGTCTCATTTTTCGGCCCGTATTCCGGCAATGAATGGATCGTCGCGGTCAACGCCTTCGTCTTCGCCATCGGAGCCGCCCTGCTGCTCGACCTCGTCGCACGCTGGCGCGGCGCGGCGACCGGCACGGTGGTGCTGTTCGGAATCGCGCTGGTTTTTACTTTCCAGGCGCTCGTCGCGCTGCTCCAGTTCGTCGCGACGGAGGACGCCCTGCAGGAACTCGTCTTCTGGACCATGGGCAGCGTCACCCGCGCTTCCTGGCCGAAGGTCGCGGTGCTGGCGACGGCCTGCGCCGTGATCCTGCCCTGGTCCCTGCGCTCGGCCTGGGCGCTGACCGCGCTGCGGATGGGCGAGGACCGGGCCGCCAGTCTCGGGGTCGATGTGCCCCGCATACGGCTCGCCTCCCTTCTGCGTGTCAGCATCCTCGCCGCCCTGGCCGTGGCTTTTTCCGGCACGATCGCCTTTGTCGGACTGGTCGCGCCCCATATCGCGCGTCGTCTGCTCGGAGAAGATCACCGTGTCTTCCTGCCCGGAAGCGCGCTGACCGGCGGGCTGATCATGTCCGCAGCCTCCATCGCGGCTAAAAATCTCGTTACGGGCGCGGTGCTGCCGGTTGGGATCGTTACGGCCCTTGTCGGCATCCCGTTCTTTCTGATCATCGTCCTTCGCCAGAGCAGGCTGCCATGAGTCTGGAGCGCGGCCAGCGGGACGATGCGATGGCTCTGCGGGCCGGGCCGCTGACGGGCCGGCGTGGCAGGCGGATCGTACTGGATCGTGTCGAACCCGGCCCGCTCGCCTCTGGTACGATCACTGCGCTGCTGGGCGCGAATGGCAGCGGCAAATCGACTCTGCTCCGCGCTCTGGCCGGTCTTTTTCCTGTCGATGGACCGGTCTGGCTCGGCCCGCACGATCTCGCCGCCATGCGCGCGCCGGAACGCGCCCGCTACTGCGCCTATATGCCGCAGACCCTGCCGCCCCCGATCCACATGCAGGCCATTGAGACCGTAATGGTCTCGATGCGGGCCGGAGGCGGGTCCGGCGGCGCCCGTTTTGGTGGCGACGAGGCCATCGGCACCGCTCTCGGTGTGCTGGAGCGGCTCGGGATCGCCGATCTGGCGCTGCGATTTCTCGATGAGTTGTCCGGTGGCCAGCGCCAGCTCGTCGGACTCGCCCAGGCGCTGGCCCGCTCCCCTGCCCTGCTGCTGCTCGACGAACCGCTCAGCGCCCTGGATCTGCGGCATCAGTTCGAGGTGATGGCTTTTCTCCGCCGGGAAACCGAGACACGCGGCATGGTGACGGTCCTGGTGCTGCACGATCTCGGAATGGCTCTGCGCCGCGCGGACTCCGCCGTGATGCTCCATGACGGGCGCATGATCGGCTCCGGCCCGGTCGGAGATGTTGTCACTCCGGCAGTCCTCGCCGCCGCGTTCGGCGTAAAGGCCCGCGTGGAGCGCAGCCCCGAAGGAGACCCGATGGTTCTGGTGGACGGCGTGACAGGCTCCTGATCCGTCCCGGGTCTGATCTTCGGGTCTGGCAGGGTTTCGCGGTCCGTCCGGCAACGCCTGGTTAACGAAAAAAGGTGAGATGCTACAGAGAGCACTGTCCGCCTGACCTGCGGCGGCACAGGTTCCGTCTCCATCCCGGACGGAGCCATCCTGGCGTAACCGCCTTGCAGACAGACCGGAGCGAAGATGACAGTCCACGGGACCCGGAAGCCGGAAGATTTCAGCTATCTGATGACCGCTCCGGGGCACATTCTCGCCGTTTCCGATCGCGGGCTGATCCAGATTCCTCTGCAGGAGGCCAGTGATCTGAGGCGGCTGATCACGCTGCATGAGACCGGGAACCGTACCGACCTCATGGTCGGCGCATCGGCCCGGCTGATCTTTGATCCCGCGACCCGTGGGTTCGGGCGGACCCTGCCCTGCGGCGCCATCACCGTGACGCAGGAAAAAGACCGCGACTTTCTGCGTCTGAGTATCTCCGGCGAGACACTTCACGTCCCGCCCGGATCGCTGGCCGGAGCCAATCCGGCTTTCAGCATCCTGGAGCCCGGCGATGAAAGCGGGGTCCTTCGGCGGCTTGCTCCGGCGGCGCTCCGGACCCTGGTGACGCTGTCCCGCCAGGCTCTGCTGATCAACAATGAGACAACTCCGTCCCGTTTTTCGGCCGGTGGCTCAGGGAACAGAAAACTCCGCTTCGGTCATTATGATATTCCGATCGAGGATATCCTGGCCTCATCTGATGAGCTGCCCCGGGATATGCCGGGAAATCTGCCGGAGGAGTTTGTCTTCTTCAACGGCTGGCTTCCGAACCGGGCCGTGGTGTTCAGCCCCGCCATATTCTTCGTCGTCTTCTGGCAGGGCAATGTGCTGGATCAGTTCCGTGCCTCGCTGACCAGCCTGAGGCAATCTGGCCAGTACGGCGACCAGTATGACGGAACTGTCGTCGTCATGACCAATAACGATCTGCAGCTCATGAACCGTCTCTGTCAGGAATGCGGGATCAGAAATGTCCGCTTCCTTCAGATGGGCGCCGTGGACGCGACAGACTGCGTCGCCGCCCGGTTCTATGCCCTCTCTTCCGGTATGCTGGATGAGTTCGCTCCTGTTCTCTACGCCGATGCCGATGTGATCTTCGACCGGCCGGTCGGCGATATTCTTGTCGAGGCGCGTCGCTCACATGGCATCAGCGCCCAGCTTGAGCTGCACACAGCATTCCGGCGGGATTATTCGGTTGGTGGCACGCTTTATGAGGAAGTTCCTTTTCCGGTCGGAGAAGACGTGCACGGTTTCTGTTCCGGTCTGTTTACCGTGCCGTCAGCACGCCGGTTCCGGCCGGTTTTTCAGGCCATGCATGAGGCTCTCCGGACATATCTGGGCACGAGCGGACGTGAGAGCATTCCGTTCAGCGATCAGAGTATTTTCAACTATGTGCTGCGCCGTTTCGATCTGTTCACGGAAGATCCGATCACGCGCTGCACACGGGTCTGGGCTCCGGACATGCCGGTTCAGGGCCGCGGGTTTGTCCATTTCTGGCCGGCGAAACATGACAAGGTGCCGGCGATGCAGGCCTTTCTTGCACGGCTTATTTCTGAAAGCTCCGGATCATGACATCGGGATGACGATCCTCTGATCCGTTTCACGTTCAGACCGGCTGGCTGACGGAGGGGCACAGTCCGGGCTGTTCGTGTCGCTTTTTGTATGGTGCAAACCGGGGACAGAGCAGGATTTTGCTCCGCCCTGGGAACGAGGTCTTTACGCGAAGCGTGCTGCGTACGACGCCTGTTTATTTTCGGGACTGGCTCAAAAGAATTCCTGTGAAGTCTGCTTTAAATGTCAGGATGTTTCTGGTGAAGATTTTCAGGAAAGCTTCGGAAGACACCACCTTTTTAAAAAAAGGCGGCACCCAAAAACTTTTTATTGTTTTTGATCAAAGGTTTGTCGAGAGGTGCTTTTTGCAAGCTGGCTGAGTCGGGCCGAGGGACAGAACAAAAAACATAACATCATCAGTTCGTTATGAAAGGTTTTGTCCCTTTGAAGCAGTCTCTTAACAAACCGGGATCAAAGGGACCGCGTCCTTTTGTGGGGTTCGGGGCAAAGCACCGAAAAGCCACCGTGCCCGTATCCGCAAATATACAAATGCTTTTGAAAACGACTGATCGGGACAGAGCGTCCCGTCACAGCAGACTGCGCTCTCGTCCCGCCTTTTCTCCGGCTCCCACACTCAGCAGAACAAGCGTCACCAGCGCCGCGACGGCCAGCATCGAAAGATGCGGTCCGGCCAGGGCCGGAATCGCGAGAAGTGCGGTCCCGAGAAAATGCGAACGCGGAAAACGTCCGCAGGCTACGCGTTTATAGACGGCACTGGCCAGAAGGTAGATCGCCGGCCCCGCAATCATGACGACGGTATGCGATCCTTCCGCCGGCTCCATCGGATTTTCAAGCAGCAGATCGGTGCCGACGGCCGTGACGATAATGCCGCTGATCAGAACGGCATGGATGTAGTGGAAATACGCGCCGATGCGGCCCGGATCGTCCGAACGCGTAATGGCACGCTCCGCGTCCTCGACGGACGTGCCGAAATACAGCCACCACATGGCGATCGTGCAGAGAAAACTCACGGCGAATGCGCCAAGGACCGGAAGGGACCAGGTCTTCGCCTCCGCCATCGACAGCCCGGAGGCCATGATCGTCTCGCCCAGCGCCACGATCGTGAAAAGCTGGCAGCGTTCCACCAGATGTCCGCCGTCGATCGTCCAGTCCCGCGTCCGCGACCGGCCCAGTCCGGGCAGCGGAAAGCCGAACATCGGGGAGACATACTCGCAAAGCACGGCGATGCTCCACAATGACAGCCGCCAGGCCGGCGCTGCCAGGCCGCCGGCGATCCAGAAGCAGGCGGCAATGCACATCCATCCGAGGATACGGCGGTAATTCGGCGCCAGCGGATGAGAGGCCGGGAGCTGAAAGACGATGAACGCCGCCCGGCCGACCTGCATCCCGGCATAACACAGCGCGAATTCGAGACCGCGCTCCGCCCAGGCTTCGGGAGCGGAGGCTCCCACCAGCAGGGCCAGCGCCATCGTTGCGAAAATCAGTCCGCGGATCGCCGGTGTGCGGGGGTCGAACCAGTTCGTCACCCAGGCCGCATATTGCCAGCCGAGCCAGGCCGCGAACCAGAGTATGGCTGTCTGCAGGGCACCGATGGGCGTCAGGTGATGCAGCAGGCCGTGACTGATCTGCGTGATGGCGAACACGTAGACCAGGTCAAAGAAAAGCTCTTCGTTCGTGACCGGCGCGTGCCGGCCGTCCCGTCTGCGCAGCAGTGGATGAAACCCGACGACATTCGTGCTCATGAAAACTCCGGCCAGAGAAAATCGCGAAAGGCGCATAAAAACGGCCCGCAGCGATCGCGGGCCGGATCTCAGGGCTTATAGCAAATTCCGCGCATTCTGCCCGTCACGGGACGAAACAAAAGGCGTTTGTATACTTTGCAGAGACAGGCGAGGTGACCTGACCCCGAACTCTGCAAAGGAATACAGCCCCTTTGATCCCGGTTTGTTGAAATAAACGGGTGAAGGACAGAGCCCTGCTTTGTCTCCTGTTTGCGAAATACGTAAAAGCCGGGCGGAACAGGCTTAGGGACTGCTTCAAAAGCCTGCTCGTGAAACTGCCGGACAATTATGAAGACGTTTCTGGTGACGCTTTTTCCGGAAAGCTTCAGGAAACGCCGCCTCCTTTCAAAAAGGCGGCACCCAGAAACTTTTATGTTTTTTTCAAAGATTTATCGTGGAGGCCTCTCTGAGGCGGACAGAGGGCCTGAATTCAGAAAAACATAACATCATCAATCTGTTATGGGCATTCAAGGCTTTTAAACAGTCTCTTACTTCGTCGTATAGCCGCCATTCACAAGAATGGTCTGGCCCGTCATCCACCAGCCTTCGGAAACCATGAACCGGATATAGGGCGCGATATCCTCGATATCGGTCAGGCCGGTCCGGCTGAATGGCGAAAGCGCCGCCGCCGATTTGTGATAGGCCACCGCGTCCGCGCCTTCCTGACCGTAGAAAAACGGCGTATCCATCGGTCCCGGTCCGATGGCGTTCACCGAAATGCCCCGCTCGCCAAATTCCTTCGAGGCCGCGCGGGTAAAATGTTCCACGGGTGATTTCGAGCCGGCATAGGTCGAATAGAACGGCGTGTAGGCTCCGAGCAGGGAGGTCACGACGGTGACGAGCTTACCGTTATCGTTCAGATGTTTACCGGCCTCCTTGATAAAGAAATAGGCCGCCTTCGTGTTGATGGCGAACATGCTGTCGAACTCATCCTCCGTCGTCTCGAGGATCGGTTTTTTCAGCACTTTGCCCACCGTGTTGATGGCGATATCGGGTTTGCCGACAGCCGCGATCGCGTCCACGAACAGTTTCGTATTCGCGGACGCCGTGGTGAGATCGCCCTGCAGGGCCACGGCCTTTACCCCTTTCTCCGTGAGCGCCGCCACAACCTTCCCGGCTTCCGCTTTCGTTTCGTCGCCATGATGGTGGATGGCGATCGCTGCGACACCGTTATCGGCAAGATCGTGTGCAATCAATGCGCCGAGATTCTTCGCGCCGCCTGTGATCAGCGCTGTTTTTCCTTTGAGACTATGATCGGCCATGTCTGCTTCCCTCCGGGTTCCGGGCGGCATCCGGCCACCCTTTGATCCTGCCACATTATCGTTCGTTATTTGCCAATAAATCCGCTATTGTCAGACAACACCTGTCAGATTTTACGAACAGTCCGACAGGAGCGCCGCTGAACAGAGCCATCACTGACAGGAACGCAGCGTGGACCGTATCGATCTGTTCCGGATTTTCGTTCGTGTCGTTGACACCGCCAGTTTCTCGCGTGCCGCTGCCTCGCTGAGCATGCCGCGATCCTCGGTTTCCACCGCCGTGCAGGAGCTGGAATCCCGCCTCGGCACGCGCCTGCTGGCCCGCACCACCCGGTCCGTCGCGCCGACGCCGGACGGACGGGCGTTCTACGATCACGCCAGCCGTCTGATCGCCGATATCGAGGAAGCGGAATCTCTCTTCCGGCGGGATCGTGCGTCGCCTCGCGGAACGTTGCGTGTCGATATGCCTGGCCGTATCGGCAGGCTGATCGTGGCCCCGGCACTGCCGGAGTTTCTGTCGCGCTATCCGGAAATCGATATTGAACTCGGCGTGACCGACCGCGCGGTAAATCTTATCGAGGATGGCGTGGACTGCGTTGTCCGTGTCGGGCCACTCCCGGATTCCAGTCTGATCGCGCGAAAGATCGGCATGCTGGAGCTGATCAGTGTCGCCAGCCCCGCTTATCTCGCGGAATATGGGACACCGGCCTCACCCGAAGATCTGGCCCGGCATCTGGCGGTTCGCTACGCTTCCCCGTCCACTGGTCGCGTGGAGGAGTGGGAATGGGTGGAAGGCGGGCAGCTCCATACGCTGCCTGTGTCCGGCCGCGTGACGGTCACCAGCGCGGAAGCCCTGATTGCCTGCGCCCTCGCCGGAACGGGGCTGATCCAGATTCCCGCCTATGATGTGAGGCCGCATCTCGATGCCGGCACGCTGATCCGGATTCTTCCGGCTTACCGTGCCGAACCGCTGCCGATCACGCTGCTTTACCCGCACCGCCGCCATCTTTCCGCGCGTCTCCAGGTTTTCGCGGACTGGCTCGTGGACCTTCTCGTCGCGGCGACATCGGCACGTCCGTTATGACTGATGGAGCGGGGTGCCGGGAGAGAGGCTGTTTCAAACGTCTGTTTATAAAATTCCCTTTAATTTACAGAGATGTTTCTGATGAAGCTTTGTTTGGACAGTTTCGGGGAATACCGCCTTTTTGAAAAAAGGCGGTGCCAAAAACTTTTATTGTTTTTAAAGAGTTGTCGGGAGATGCTCTTTGAGTCCGGGTGAGGCGGACAGAAGGCCGGAAGCTAAAAAAAACATAACGCTTTCAGTTTGTTATGAAATTTTGTGCTTTCAGGGCTTTTGAAACAGTTTCAGGAAGCGCGCTTCCTGAAACCGCCCGTCACGTCTCCATAAGGACACGAATAAGACCCTGCTCCCGGCATTATGATGCGGACCGTGCGGCTATCCGGCGATATGATTTCCGCCATCGCTGTCAGATCTGAGAGGTTTCCAGGCACCGTGCTTCTGAATGTGATTGAACGTGGCCCGGAAGGGTCCGCCAGTGGCCGTCCTCCCGTTGTGTTTTTGCACGGTCTGTTCGGACGAGGGCGTAATTTTGGATTTTTCCAGCGCAGCCTTTCCGCCACATACCGCACGCTCGCCCTGGATCTGCGCAATCACGGCGACAGCCCGCATGGGCCGATGGATTATCCGACACTCGCCGCCGATGTTCGCGAAACGCTCGCCGCTCACAACGCCCTGCCCGCTATCGTAATCGGCCATTCGATGGGCGGCAAAACGGCGATGATGCTCGCTCTTACCGCTCCCGCGGATGTTGTGGCCCTCATGGTCGCCGATATCGCTCCGGGAGAAGGCGGCCTCGCGCATACCCAGGACATTGCCCAGGGCCTCGTGGCCCTGCCGATGCCCGCGTCTCTCGATCTGTCAGGCGCGGCCGCCTGGATGGCGCCTGTCGTCAGAGACAAGGCCGTGCGCGACCTTATGATTCAGAATCTGCAGCTTGGAGAGCATCCGCGCTGGCGGATCGGCCTGCGGGAAATCCGCGATGCGCTGGACACGATTGTCGGCTGGCCGGCACTTCCGCAGGGCACGCATTATGATGGTCCGACCCTCTTCGTCGCCGGCGGTGAGTCCCGTTACATCCAGCCGGAAAACTATCCTGAAATGCGCCGGCTTTTCCCGCATTACCGGCTTGAAGTGATACCGGGCGCCGGCCACTGGCTGCATGCGCAGAAACCGAAAGAGTTCCTTGCTATTACGGAACAGTTTGTAAGCAGTGTTCAGGATCGTACGAGCCCGTCTCAGGTTCAAACTCAGGACTGATAGCCGGAATATGCCGGTTGCGGCGAGCTCGATGGCCGGGAAGGCAGTCAGGCGGCGCAGGTCATCCCCTGAATCCTTACCGATGTAAAACGTGCTTTGCACTCAGGCTGTCTCATCAGATCTGGCACAGGCATCTGGCGGCCGCTTTACCGTTCCGGTGGTCTGTACAACGGCCCAGCTATTCGCCATCATTTCAGTTTACGGATGGTGTCGGGCTGTTCTGTCGCCGCAAGGATCGCGCTTTCTATACGGTTGCTGAGTAAACGGCCGAAACAGAGCAGCAAAACAAATCCTGTTGCTGCGACACCGGTGTTGAGCAGCCAGAAGCGGGCCGGACCCAGGGGCTCGTACAGGGTGCCCAGCCATCCCTTGCACAGATTGGCGACGAAATAGCTCATATAGGCGACGCCCATGGCAGTTGAACGAAGCCTGAGCGGGGAGGCCCGTGAGACCAGCGCCAGGGTGGGTGGCCAGTAGAAATTCAGCGCGACGCCGAAGCCTGCGATGGCTGCCAGCGGGATGAGTGGGCTGACGAGCGCGGAGCCCGCCGTGACGTCGCCCAGACACAGCAGCAGCGAACAGGCCGTGGCGAGGCCTGCGCCGGTCCGGATCTTGCCGACTGCGTCCGGCTCCCTGCCCTGCGCCGCCTGCCACCGCCAGAAGGCGAGCAGCGGCGGGACGGACAGCACGCTGATCAGCGCGTCGACCGAGTTGAACCATGGCGCCGGGATGTGGCCGAACGGGGTCGTGAGTCTCACCCGTTCGCTGATCCAGATCTGGCCAGCCGCGAAGCACTGATAATAGGCGATGGTCTGAAAGATGGTGATCAGCACGACCGGCACCAGCGCCCGCAACGCGGCGCGCGACGCCGGCGACACGGGCGGGAGGGTGGTGCGATTGCGGCGCACCGGCGGATCGGCAGGGAAATACCGGAAACCGGCGAGGTAGCAGCCGATGCTCAGCAGCATGAGGGCGCCCGACAGAGCAAAGCCGGCGTGCCATCCGTAAAACTGCGCCAGCGCGCCGCAGACAAGCGGGCCGAGCGTCGCGCCGACATTGATGCCGGTGTAGAAGATGACATAGCCGCGGGTGCGTCGTTCCTCGTCCTCAGGCGGGTAGAGGGTGCCGACCTGGGCGGAGATATTGCCTTTGAGGCAGCCGGTACCGCAGACCAGTAGCAGAAGAGCGATCAGGAAACTGGTGTCGAACGCCATGGCGAAGTGTCCTGCCGCCAGCAGCAGTCCGCCCAGCAGGACGGTGCGCCGGACGCCCAGCACGTGATCGGCGAGAAGACCACCCAGCACAGGAGTGAAATAGACGAAGGCGGTGTAAAGCCCGAAGATCTGCGCGGCGAGCGCCCTGGGCGTCAGCGGTCCGGTCAGCAGTTCCAGCGCCGCGCGCATGCCGTGCATGCCGGTCACGGCATCGATGTTTCCGGGAAGGAGTATGCGTCTGACCATGTAGAGCATGACGAGCGAGGTCATGCCGTAATAGCTGAATCTCTCCCATGCTTCCGTCAGGAACAGATAGCGAAGTCCGCGTGGGTGGGTCTGAATGGCTGACACGCTGACTCTGACCATGAGGCTCCTGTCGGGCAGATGTTCTGGTTACAGAACGTCTGATGCGCCGCAGCAGGCTTCGGGTAAAGATGCGTCTTCCTGCCGGCCGGCCGTTTCGGAATGTTAAGGTGGTTTGCTTCCGGAAAAGCAGCCGTCTCCGCGCAGGATATGATCGCAAAAAAAGCCACCGGCCCGGAGGCTGGCGGCTTTTTTGCAAAACCCGGCTCTGGAGGGAGCAGGCGTTCCGGACTCAGCGCTTGCTGAACTGGAACGAACGACGGGCCTTGGCCTTACCGTATTTCTTACGCTCGACCTGACGGGAGTCACGGGTCAGGAACCCGGCTGCCTTCAGGATGCTGCGCAGGCCCGGCTCGTAATGCGTCAGCGCGCGGCTGATGCCGTGACGAACCGCACCGGCCTGACCGGACAGACCGCCGCCCGTCACCGTGCAGACGACGTCGAACTGGTTGTAGCGGTCAGCCACGAGGAAAGGCTGGGTCAGCAGCATGCGCAGAACCGGGCGGGCGAAATAGGTGCCGACCGGACGGCCGTTCACGCTGATGTCGCCTTTGCCGGGCTTGATCCACACGCGGGCGACCGATTCCTTACGACGGCCTGTCGCATAGGAGCGGCCCTGCGCGTCGCGCTTTACTTCATAGACAGGCGCTTCCGGAGCCAGAGTCGCCGGGGCGACGTCTTTCAGGTCAGCCAGTGTGCCTGTGCGTTCCAGGGTTTCAGACATGGTTATCAGACCCCACTCTTCGCGATGGCGGTGTTTTTACGGTTCATGGCCGCGACATCCAGTTTCACCGGAGCCTGCCCGTCATGCGGGTGAGCCGGGCCGGCATAGACATGCAGGTTACGCATCTGGGCGCGCTGCAGCGGGCCGCGCGTGATCATACGCTCGACAGCCTTCTCGACCACTTCGCCCGGGTTCTTGCCCGTGAGGCGCTGGGTGATCGTGCGCTCCTTGATGCCGCCCGGATAGCCGGTGTGGTAATGGAACAGCTTCTGGCCGACCTTGTTGCCGGTCAGCTTGATCTTCTCCGCGTTGACGACGACGACGTGGTCGCCGCAATCGACATGCGGAGTAAACTGCGGCTTGTGCTTGCCGCGGAGGCGCTGGGCGATGATGGTGGCGAGGCGGCCAAGAACGATGCCTTCGGCGTCGATCAGGATCCAGTTCTTCGTCACCTCCGCCGGTTTAAGCGAGAGCGTGGTCTTCATTTCTCTTCAGTCCGTCCAGAAATCTTGAGCGGTTTGGGTGGCGCCTTATGCTCATCCGGGTGAGGAACGTCAAGCGCAATCGCACCTTAAACACGGGGTTCTGACGTTTTTTGCCATTTTTTCTGTCGTTTTTGCTACGGTAACATATTACCGCAATTTTTCGCCGTGCGGAAATGCCTCTCCCGGCGCTCGGCGAAACGCCTGAAAAACACAGGGAAAAATTGCGCCGCATATGGGCACCGCATTCTGGCGCCTTACACTGGCATGGTGCTCCTCCGCCCTGTTCCTGTTAGGAAAGACGGACGATCACCGATCCGAGAGACCCGCACCCATATGACCAGCCGCAAAGTCCTGAACACCAGACTCCTGATCACCGCCCTTCTGTCAGCCACGGCCCTTATTGGTCTCGGAGGAGCCGGCTGGGTCTGGATGCACAGGAAAGCGGATGACGAACTGACGGCGCAGCTCACACAGCTGCGCAGCCAGCTGCCGCCAGGCACGGAATTCACCTGGCGCCGCGCCGTCGCTATGCCGGTCAGTCATGGTGCGCGGCTGATGGATGTGACGCTTAAGCAGCCGATGGGCACCATCACGGCGGCGGCCCTGGAACTCGTCGGCGCCCATCAGAAAGCCGCAGCGGCGGATCATCCGGGCAGGCCTCTGCTTCAGTTCGATCACGTGCTTGCCCATACGCTGCATGTGAACGTCGCGTCAGGCGACGTCGATATCCGGCGTCTGGCTCTGGATGGCCTCACCCTGCCCGGCGATTCCAGCCAGACCGCCGCTCTGGCGATTGATCACGGGGAACTCGCCGGTCTCTCTGCTCATGCGCCACAGATGCAGATTACCCTCACGGCCGGTTCCGCGACGCTGGATCAGTACGGGATCGGCCGCCCTTCCCGGCTGGTCGTGCAGCAGTTCGCTCTGAAAGGCGACGCCCACCCGGCCCGCACCGTCGCCGCCGACCGCTTCTCTCTGGATGGCAGTGACCTCGCTTCCCGCATCCTCGGGCGTCTGCATGGCGAAGCCGTACCCGAGCGGGACGGCACGGAGAATATCCGGCTCGATAAATTCTCGCTCAGCGGTGTGGTCGGCAATCCCGGCAGCCCGGTCGTTCCCATTTTCGGCATCGAGCGCCTGACGAGCTTCAGCAACATCTCGGATCAGAAAAGCCAGCTTGCCGTCAGCCTCACGCATTTCCGCATCTGGCCCTCCGGCCCGCAGCTGCAGATCCTCCAGACGCTGGGCTACAGCCGGTTCGATTCCTCCGTCGTGCTGACCGGTCTGATGGATCGCAGCGCCGGAGCCATGCATGTGTCGCAGTTCGACCTCAACGCTCCGGGGTTTGGTCGTCTCGATCTGTCCGGCGATCTGGTCAATGTTCCGGGCTCGACTGAAGACGTGCTGACCGGAAGCACGCCGCCCCCGAACGTCACCCATCTGGATATCACTTGGCGGGACGGCGGTCTCGTCGGTCGCATCCTGAAGAACTCGGCTATCGCCCAGGGCGTCGATCCGGACGCCTATGTCCCGCTCCTGCAGCGCTCTTTCGCGCCACCGGGCACGCCGCCGGACAGCGTCGGCGCCCAGCTCGGCAATTATATCGTCAGTCCGGATTCCGGCCCGCTCATAGCCACGATCGCTCCTCCGCAGCCCATGCCGCTGCCGGCGGTCATTTCGCTTCTGTCGATGGCGACCCGCCAGGGCTTCGCCGGAGTGATCGGTCTGACCCTGCGCGCGCCGGGGGCGGCCGCCGGAACACCGGGGCCCGCGCCTGATCCCGACATGACGACGGACGAGCCGGTCGATCCTGATATCCTCAAAGCGCCGCCGCCGAACCAGCCTCTGCCCGGCGCGTCTCCCGCGCAGCCTTCCGCTCCTGCGCCTGACAAACCTTCCGCCGCGCCGGTTCCGGCGCCCGTTCCGACGCCTGCTCCGTCACAGGCCCCAGGCCCTTCGCACCCGTGACAGCGACCGTTCATGTCATCGGCGCCGGCGGACGGTCGGGCGCGGCGCTCTGCCGCGCTCTGCTGGCCAGCGGCAGGAATGTCGTGCCCGTCATCCGCGATCGCGACCGTTACCAGGCGGGTCTCACCCGGGCGGGTCTTTCCCCGGCCGGTCTTATCTCTGATGGTCTTGCATCTGGCGGGCAGGCACCGGAAAACGGTGTTCTCGCCGAACCACGTCTCGCGGACCTTGCGGGGCCGGTGTCCGGGCTGCGCGGCGCACTTGAGGACGCCTCGGTCGTCGTCTGCACGACTCATGCGCGCAATATTCCCGCAGTGCTGGTCGCGGCTCCGGCCCGTGCGACCCTGATCGCGCTGGGCAGCACCCGCAAATTCACCCGCTGGCCGGACGCGCATGGAAACGGCGTGCTTCAGGGCGAACACGCTTTGCTGACATCGGGGCGCAACGGCGTCATCCTGCATCCGACGATGATTTACGGCGCTGAGGGCGAAAACAATGTCCGGCGCCTTGCCGCGCTCCTGCGCCGGCTGCCGGTTGTTCCCCTGCCCGGCGGGGGTCGCGCGCTCGTCCAGCCGATCCATCAGAGCGACGTGACAGCCAGCCTTCTTGCCGCGATCGGCAAACCATGGGACGGCCCGCACAGCCTCGTCATCGCCGGCGCTGCCCCCGTCGCCTACCGGGATTTCGTGCATCTGGTTGCACGGGCCGCCGGTCTTGCGATCCGTCCCGTCATGTCCGTTCCTGTCGCGCCGCTGATCGCGGCAGCCACGCTCACCCGGGTCATTCCCGGTCTGCCCGATATCGGTCCGGCGGAAATTCGCCGGCTGCTGGAGGACAAGGCGTTCAGCATCACTCCGATGGTGGACACTCTCGGTGTGATGCCGATTTCTCTGGAAGCGGGGCTGATGCGGCTGTTTCGGGGAAATGCCTCCGAGCAGAAGGGGCGTTAAGCGGATTTTTCGGAAAGACGCGGGGTGCGTTCCGGGGAATCCGGATGGCGAAATGCTCTGGATATTTCTGATGATTTACTTAGTTTTTTATCCAGAGGCATCTATCGGGCCGCCTGTTATGCTTTTTGCCCCAGCACCCCGGCCAGTGGTGCAAGATAACTCGCCAGCCTGATCCGCACCGGCATCAGATAGACATTTCCGCCCTCTTCACGGATCTCGCGGACAGCCCGCTCGGCGAACGCGATATTGGCGTCCAGGGTCGGCTCAAAATCACGTGGAAAAACGATGTGATTGGTCGTCTCCCAGTACGAACGTGACTTCGGGCCGATCACCGGCGAGAACCCCCAGAAAACTGTCTCGTCCCGAAGCCAGTCCCGGCAGAGATCCAGCATCCGGCTGTCGAAGACGGGCTGCGTGAAAAATCCGCAGGCTCCCGCATCCTTCTTTCGCGCCACGTCTTCAAGCTCCCTGTAGGGCGCCCGACGATAGGGATCGAAAGCCGCATAAACAGCGAGATGCGGTGCTTCCCGCCGATAGCGCCGGATCACACTTTCCGACGTGTTTGGCCAGGTGCGGTGTCCCAGATCCGCCGGGGGGTCGCCCTGAATCACGAGAATTTCGGTCAGTCCCGGCACATCGAGACCCGGAAGCGGTCCGTTCGGGTCAATATCGATGGCGCGGATATGCGGAACGACGGAACTGAACTGACCGGCGACCATTCGCGCGGCCTCCCAGCTGCGCAGATCGAAACGTATAATATCAGGGATATTGATCATGCTGACGGCGGGCAGGCAGTCACGCAGTTCGGCGGCCTCGCGCCGGATCGTCTCCTCGTCACGGGCGACGAGTTCTACGGAAACACGGCTCATGATGCGCCACACTGTGAAATCGTTATCATGCGCGAAGTCTAGCGCATCAGCCGGAACGGCGGAACGCCCGTTATATCAGAGCGCCGGTTATATCAGACCGGAAGTTCGCCGGGTCCGGAAAGACCGGTCAGCCGTGCGAAAAACCGTCTGAACGGGCCGGGCCTGACCTGTTCGCTTCCGGTCAGGGGGGCGGCGGAAAGGGGAACGACAATGCCCGACCGGAGGGGAACCACGACATTCTTGGATGACAGGCGCCTTTGAGCAGGTCTGTCCGGATCATCACGACCTGACGGTGGCATAAGATCCCGCCCGAGATGCTGTTGCCAGGCCATAAGCTGGAAATACGTGATAACGCCGGACATCACCCCTTCTCCTGTTTGCCGTTATACGAAGATACAACGTGTTACAGATATAGAGGGTTCCACGCCCGGACACACGTAAAAGACGCTTGCGTAACCGGCGATGAATAAACACATTGGCAACCAGTGTTGGTTTACGACGCGTAAAGACAGATTTTCCTGACGGAGGATTAGGAAGATGCGTTTCTTCGGAAAGATCGTGAAAGCGGCATTGCCTCTTAAATCAGGCGCCATCGCGGCAGGCCTTCTGACGGCCGCTCTGGCCGGCGGTGCCGCACTGCCTGCTCCGGCGCGGGCACAGGCCGTCATTCAGGTGGTCGACAGTCAGGGCCGTCCTGTCGGCGTTCTGCTGAAAACGCCGGGTGCTGCGGCTCTTCCATCCGGCTTCGCCTCTCCTGTGGCGGGTTTTGAGGCGCTTGACCGCATGATGGCGCGTCAGATGGCTGCTATGGAAGAAGAGCAGAAGCAAATGATCGCCCTGATGAAGCAGGGATCAGTGAATCAGGCCGCCGCCGCGACGCATGCTCTTGATGTGAATTCAGTGCATGGCCGTGCCGCTCCCGGTGGCAGCGTTTATCAGTCCGTCACCATGGTCAGCTGGAGCGGTAACGGCGCAACCTGCGCGCAGACCGTCACGCAGTCGCAAAACGGCAATGCCGCGCCGGTCGTCCACGTATCCGCTACCGGAAGCGCGGATCGCTGCGGGAAGATCATGTCGGGGCGTAACATCCCTGAGATGGCAGCGCCTTCCGGAGCAACGCGGCATCCGGACCTGATCCCGGCTGTCGACCGTGGCCCGGCCGCTCTGAAGCCTGATGCGGACCGGTCAGACAGGCTCTGATTCCGTCTTGTGGGGCGGGTGTGAAGCTGGTTTCGGAGTTTTGCCCCGAGCCCCACAAAGGGACGGGTCCCTTTAATCCCGGTTTTGTTAGGCAAAAGGGGTGAAGGGGGCCGCGCCCCCTTCCGGGTGCAGGGCAGCGCCCTGCTCAGCCTCCTGCCCCGCAACTACTAAATCACCTGAGAAAACAGCCTGTTCCGTTATATTTCCCAGGCCTGTGAGACGAATCTTACGCCGCCCGTCGCACCCGCTCTGCAAGCCACAGAGCGGCACCCATCGCAACCGTCAGCATCGCCAGCGTGAAGCCTGTAATTCCCGGCCAGCGCCATGAGCTCCAGAACCAGCCACCCGCTGAACCCGCGATGCCCGCCCCCATGTAATAACAGAGCAGATAAAGCGACGAGGCGTGTCCACGATCCGTCTTCGCCAGACGTCCGACCCAGCCGCTGGCGACGGCATGAGACGCGAAAAACCCGATCGTCAGCAGCGAGATCCCGATGACGATCACCGGCACGGAGGCGGTCATGGTCAGTAGAATCCCGGTCATCATCGTGACGATCCCGGCCGGAAGCACACGCTGCCGTCCGATCCTGTCCGACAGAATTCCCGCCAGTGACGATGCCCCGACTCCGAAAATATAGACCGAAAACAGAAGTCCCTGCTGGGTCTGGCTGAAATCAAACGGCGGCGCGGTCAGCCGGTATCCCGCGTAATTGAAGATAGTGACAAACGCTCCCATCAGCAGCGCGCCGGTCAGATACACCGCCGGCAGCGCCGAGCGGAACAGATGGTTCGCCCAGGCCGTCATATGATAGCGCGCGCCCAGTCTCCCGCGCGGCAGGAAATGCCGGGAGCGGGGCAGCAGCACAATGAACGCCACCGCCGCAGCCAGATCCACCGCGCCCATCAGGCCCATTGCGGCCCGCCAGCCGACATACTCGGTCAGAACCCCGCAACCGATCCGCCCGATCATGCCGCCCAGCGCGTTGCCGGCGATGTAGAGCCCCATCGCCGCCGCGAGTTCCGCCGGTTCGATCTCCTCCGCGAGATAGGTCATGGCCACTGCCGGAACGCCGCCCAGCGTGGCTCCCTCCAGCGCACGCAGCACCAGCATCACCGTCCAGTCCGGCGCGATTCCGGCTGCGATATTGAGCACGGAAGACGCCAGCAGTGCCGCGAATATCAGCTCGCGGCGCCCGAACCGTTCCGCCAGCGGCGCCGCGAACAGAATGGCGATGGCAAGGCTGATCGTCGAAACCGACAGGGACAGCGAACTGGAGGCGGGTGTGATCCCGAACGCGTCCGAGAACACGGGCAGAAGCGGCTGCACGCAGTAAAGCAGCGAGAATGTCGCGAAGCCGGACAGAAACAGCGCCAGGCTGGCGCGACGATATTCCGGCATGGCCCGCGTCATGCGCGGTGTCCCGTGAGACGGCACAGGAGGACTCACCGGACGGGCCGGCGTCCGGTCTGCAAGGGCGGCGCTGATACGCATAACGCGGAGCTAGCTCTGTCAGAGACTATCTGTCCAATATATAATATATCCCGTTGCGATATCTTCCGGAGATACCAGAAATGGAACTGCGGCATCTCCGTTACTTCGTCGCCGTGGCCGACGAGCGGAACTTCACCCGCGCCGCCGCCCGGCTTGGCATCGGTCAGCCGCCGCTGAGCCAGCAGATCCGCGATCTGGAGCGTGAACTCGGCGTCACCCTCTTCCTCAGACGCCCTCAGGGCGCCGAACTCACGCCCGCCGGCATCGTCTTTCTCAGTGAGGCCCGCTCCGTCCTGGAAACCGCGCAACGCGCCCGTATGAATGCCGTGCTCGCTCAGCAGGGACAGATCGGGCGCCTGCGCCTCGGCTACGCTTCCTCCGTCGCGCTGCATCCGCTGGTCAGCGACACCATCCGGCGCTTTCGGCGCCTCTGGCCCGACGTGGTCCTCCAGATCGACGAGGGAAACTCGCGGGAGCTGATCGGCCGCCTGCACGAGGATCGGGCGGATGCCGTTTTTATCCGCCCCGGGCCAGCCGACCCGCATGAGACACGCCTGCTGCGCCTCTCCGGCGAGCCGATGCGCGCCGTGCTTCCCGCCGGCCATCCCCTCGTGAGGGGCGCTGACAGCCGGGACAGTATTCCCCTGGCATTACTTGCAAAGGAACCATTTGTCCTGTTTGAACGCGCTGTCGGGCTGAGCCTGTTCGATGCTATTCTTTCCGCCTGCCGGGAAGCCGGTTTTGAACCGACGGTCGTGCAGGAAGCGCCACAGATTTCTTCGGTGGTGAATCTGGTTGCGGCAGGACTTGGTGTTTCGGTCGTGCCGGAATCCATCACACAGCTGCATCTGGCTGGTGTGGTTTATCGCCCGATCCGGCCTCCGGCGCCGCTGGCCAGCCTTGGACTGGCGGCGGCGGCGGGAAAATCATCGGTGATCGTGGATAATCTGTTCGGCCTGATGGAACGGGAGAGCAGGGCCGGCGCTCTCCCGCCTTCATGAGAGTCAGAACGATGTCGAGACAGTGCCCGTCATGTTGAAGCGTGGCATCACATAGAACTGCGCACCGCTTCCTGCCGCTGACATGGTGCCGTCAAGCAGCATTGTCGGGTTCAGGTTGGTGGCGATGCCTTTCGGCAGGGTCCGCACGATCGAGCCTGTGATGTTGTTGAAGTTCAGGCGGAAGGTCGGGGATTTGAGGAAGCCGAACGGTCTGAAGTGATAGCCGATTGCGATGCTGTCCGACACGAAGCCGGGCATCCGCTCATCGCCAACCATGGTGACCGACTGCGGGCCGATATACTTAATGCCGACATTGCCGAAGAAATGGCTGTCATCGTAGGCAAGGTTGAACGACGCGGACACTTTCGGCGCCATGACGGCCTGCTTGCCTTTGGTGTGCATGTAGGTGTTGACCGTCTGGCCGGCTGCGTTTTCGTAGGAATACGGGACGTTCGAGTCCATATGCGCATCGAGATACTCGAAGCCGAAGAACGGCGCCCAGTGATGCCACGGATGCGTGCTGAACTGGAGATCGAAACCACGCGCCGTCTGGTTACCGGCATTGATCAGGCCGGTCTGGTTCGCGCCGACATAGGTGGTCAGCAGGCGGTTGGTGATGGCGTAGTTGAAGAATGACAGATCGGCGATCACGATCGGTCCGTTATACCGGTAGCCGATTTCTTCCTTGATGGAATACTGGTTCTTCTGCAGCTGTCCGGAGCTGTTGCCGACAAGGCTCGTCGGATCGGGCTGGCGGAAATCGCCCTCCGCGTTCACGTAGATCTGGTGCTGGTCATTGAACCGGTACGCGATCGACAGATGCGGCAGAGGCGCCGTGCTGTTTTCGCTGAGACGGCTCTTACCGCTGACGCCGCCGCTTCCGGAGTTGAAGTTCGTCTTTTCCCAGTAATTCGTCATCGCGTATTTGAAGCCGGCGTCGACGACCAGTTTGTCGTTCAGGTATTTCGCCGTATCGCCGATGAACAGGGAGTGGATTTCATAACCACCGTCAATTGTGGTGTTCGCCGGCAGAAGCGATCCGTTCGCGCCGACCGTGAAGAGGCGATAGGCCTGCGCGTTCGGGCTCGGGTTCGCTCCGTTCGCCATGGTCAGGCTGGTCGGAAGGCTGAAGGTGGAATCGTTGTTTTCATACCAGTAACCAAGGAAGAAATGGTTATGCCGGTCGATATCGACGCCAAGTTTGGCTGTCGCGCCGACGATGGTGTCGGCATTCTGCTGGTAATAGGATGTCAGCGGCGTGCCCGCGGCAACCGCGTTCCCCTGATAATTGACATAGCCGTCCGCGGCGGTGGACGTACCGGCCGGACTGCCATCCCAGCCGCGACCGAGGTTGAAATAGGGTGTCAGGTCGAAGGTCACGCGCCGCGAGATGACGATATGCTGCGGCGCGGAAATGAACAGCTGGTTCCAGTGGTCGATATTGTTCTTCCAGTAATTGCTGTTCGAGGGTTCGGCACTGCGGCCGTAACCATTACCGGTATGCTTGTAATCGTAGAACTCGGCCGCTGTCGGGTAATTGTCGATCGTGAAGTCTTCGTAGTTCCAGGACATGAAGAAGTTGTTCTGAGATCCGTTATCCCAGTTCTTCTGCAGTCCGTAATCTATATGGTGACGTTCGTTGCTGCCTGCCCCCATCCACGAACGCGCATGCGTGTGGGAATAGGACAGATAGTTCCGGACACCCGTATTGCCGATCTCGCCGCTCTCAAGCCGCACGAATTCGCGGGAAAGATTATTGCTTCCGTACGAGAAATCCATCATCCCGCCGGCCTTTGCGTCCGGCGTGTGGGTCCGTTCGTCCATCACGCCGGCGGCGGCGGAGGTTGTCGGCAGATCGACAGAGGAACTGCCCGGCGTGACCGTGACGCTCTCGACATCCTCGGAATCGGCCGTCTCGTTGATGTAATTGGCGTTCGTCGTCGGCGCGCCGTTGAGCATCAGGCCCATGTCGAGATCCGTCAGGCTGCGGATTTCGATCGCGCCGCCCTGCATTCCGGAGCTGTCGGCGTTGATGGCGTTCATGCTGGGCGAAAGCTTCGCCAGATCGAGCACGGTGCTCGTCGGGCTCTGCATGTTGATATAGGCTTTCGAGATCGTCTGGACGTTGTGCGGCGCCGTTTCCACCCGCATCATACCGCCGCCGCCTTCCCGCGCATGGCGGGAAATGCTGACGGTCACATCCTCGGAGCCCTGCGATTCGACATGGTCCGGACGATGCCGGACGGCGGAAGGCGCCCCTTTCATCGGGACATTCTTACCGGATGCCTGCGCCGGATGATGACCGACACGATGCGGCTGCTTCGAAGTGTCCGGTTTCGTGGCGGCGGAGGCCGAAGAGGCCGCCCACACGAGACTGGCCGCACAGGCAAGCCCCGTCGAACATCTGAGCAGCGAGCGCATACGAATGCGCCGGCGACGAACCGAATTTACAGCAGCCATGACCCCCCCCAGGAGCAGAAATGCCCGAATACCCGTGCCTCTTCATCCCGGGCGTCCCCCCTCAGAAATACCCGGGAGTCTGAAACACAACGGCTCAAAAACTACACAACGTCCGGTTTCGTATCAATCCGAAGTGAGAACATTCGCACCTTCTCCGGCACAGTGTGGCTTTACGGCAACCATCCCGCTCCTGGCCGGGTGCTGACGATCTTCAGTGTCCTGCCGTCTTTCGGGTCATCATCCGTCAGCCCGGCGCGGGCGCCATATGGTAAGGCACAACACCGCGCTCCTCGCCGCCGGCATCGATCTGAAATCCGGCCGCCGGGATCGCGCGGTGGCGACAGTCTGTCCGGATGCAGGCCCGGCAACCCGGTCCGATCGGGATGATCATCCGCTCATCGGACAGATCCAGCCCGGCTGAATAAACCAGTTCCGGCGCGTGCGCGACCGAACAACCCAGAACGACAGCGACACTGCGGGGGCGATCGAAATACGACACACCGGCATGTCCGACCGTGCGGGCGACGTTCAGGAACACCGCGTCATCCGTCGTGCGCGACACCTGCACGTGAAGCTGTCCTGGGGCGGAAAATGCCCGGAACACATTCCACAGCGAACATAATCCGCCGAAGCGCGGCAGGCTGAATCGGGTTGCGCTGTGACTTTTGAGAATATTGCCCGCAATATCCGTTTTGATGAAATAGAACGGGATGCCTTCCTCGCCCGGTCGCTGCATGGTCGAAAGGCGGTGACAGACCTGTTCGAAACTCACGCCGAACTGGCGCTGAAGCTGATCGAGATCGTGCTTCCGGTCACGGGCGGCCTGCCGGAAACGGCGGTAGGGCAGCAGAAGCGCGCCGGCAAAGTAGTTCCCCATCCCCACACGCGCCAGATCGCGCGCATCCGCCGTCGCCAGCCCGGAGCGCCTGACCGCCCGGTCCAGCTGACGCGCATAGTCGAGGCGCCCGATCACCTGCCCCATGCAGAACACGCTGCTTTCGGACGGAACGCCGTCGGCCATCAGCAGACGCCGGCCCCGGCGGTCGAAACGCCAGATCACCGCCCGGCTGTCCAGATCCGGATCGGTCACGACGCGGATGCCATGCCGGTCGCTCAGATACCGCACCAGACTGGCGGCCAGAATTCCCTCCCGCAGCATCTCGGATTCGTAAAGTTCCTCCGCACAGCGGTCGATTTCATCGAAATAGTTATTCTCGCGCTGAACCCAGTCACCCACGGCGTCATAGGGCGCGACCGGCACCTGTCCCGCACCCGGCCGCTCTTCCGGAGGCAATCCTGCCGCTCCCCGCGCTGCTTCTGAGAAAACGCGACTCTCTGCACCTGAATGTCCGGTATGACGGGCGGCACGATACGCATGGTAAAGCGTCGCGAAACATTCCGCGAGCGCCGGGGCCGCACGGATCGCCGCCTGCAGATCCGTCGGACGCAGGGAGGCCGAACGAAAAAGCGGATCGCCCAGAATCTCGCGAAGCGCCTGAATCTGACGGATTTCATCGCTGTCGCCGAACCAGGCGGCGGAGACACCGAACAGATTGCAAAGTTTTACCATTAATGGTGCCGGAACGGGCCGCTGGTCATTTTCGATCTGATTGAGATAGCTCGGAGACAGTCCAAGCTCAGCCGCCAGCGCCTGCTGTGTCTGGCCGCCACGACTGCGAAGCTCGCGAATCCGGGAGCCCGCAAACACCTTTCCCGCACGTTTCGACATCTTCGCAACCTTCGCAAAAACAGTCGTTACACTCGCTCGAATTCGCCCGACTGACCATAGTCCGCGCCGCAAACTCCGTCATACTCCGGTCTGTATTCAGGAACAGGGCGTCATCGCTATGCAGACTTACGAAATCAGGGTTCATCCGGAAAAAGACCGCCTTCCCCGCGAGAAGCAGCTCGCCTGGTATATCGCGGAGGTCGCCGCCGATCCCGTCGCCGTCGAACCCGCCGTCACAGAGATGATCATCAACCGGATCATCGACAACGCCTCCGTCGCCATCGCCTCCGTCAACCGCCACACCGTCACCACCGCCCGCGCCGAAGCCATTGCCCATGCCCGCCCCGGCGGCGCGACGCTTTTCGGCTGCGGTCCGGATATCCGCGTTCATGCCGAATGGGCCGCCTGGGCCAACGGAACCGCCGTGCGCGAGCTGGATTTCCACGATACCTTTCTTGCGGCGGAATACTCGCATCCCGGCGATAACATTCCCGCCATCCTCGCGGTGGCCCAGCAGTGCAGACGATCCGGAAAAGATCTCATCCGGGGCATCGCCACGGGCTATGAGATTCAGATCGACCTTGTGCGCGGCATCTGCCTGCATGCCCACAAGATCGACCATGTCGCTCATCTCGGCCCGTCCGTCGCCGCCGGGATCGGCACGCTGCTTGATCTGCCGGCGGAGACGATCCTGCAGTCCATTCAGCATGCGCTGCATGTGACGACGGCGACGCGCCAAAGCCGCAAAGGCGAGATTTCCTCCTGGAAAGCGTATGCGCCGGCGCATGCGGGCAAGCTGGCGGTCGAGGCGGTGGACCGCGCCATGCTCGGCGAAACGTCGCCTGCGCCGATCTATGAAGGTGAGGACGGCGTCATCGCATGGATGCTGGATGGGAAAGACGCGCGCTATTTCGTCCGTCTTCCGGAAGCCGGTGAGCCGAAGCGCGCCATTCTGGACAGCTACACGAAAGAGCATTCGGCGGAATATCAGAGCCAGGCTCTGATCGATCTGGCTTTCCGGCTGGGTAAACAGGTGAAAAACTGGGACGACGTGAAGGATGTTCTGATCGAGACCAGCCATCACACGCATTACGTCATCGGCACCGGCTCGAACGATCCGCAGAAATTCGATCCGGACGCCTCGCGCGAGACGCTGGATCACTCGATCATGTATATTGTCGCGGTCGCTCTGCAGGACGGCTCCTGGCACCATGTGAAATCCTATGCGCCTGAAAGAGCGCATCGCGCGGACACCGTTCGTCTGTGGAAGAAAATCCACACGATCGAGGACCCGGCCTGGACGGAGCGTTATCATGCGACCGATCCGGCTGTGAAAGCCTTTGGCGGTCGCATCACCATCACGATGAACGATGGTTCCGTCATCGCCGATGAACTCGCTGTCGCGAATGCTCATCCACTTGGCGCAACGTCCTGGACACGCCCGGATTATATCAGAAAGTTCCGCACGCTGACGGAAGGGATCATCGATCCGAAAGAGGCCGATCGCTTCCTTGCCCTTGTCCAGCGTCTGCCTGAGCTGACGGCGGAGGAACTGTGCGGGCTTGAAATCGCGCTTCCTGCCGGTGAACTGAAGAAAAATTCCAATACCGGAATCTTCGGATACGGACAGTAAGCACAGCGTTCAGAGCCGCCACAGCAACGGGGCTCTGCCCCATCCTCCGGCAGAAGGCGCGCCTTCTGCACCTCGGTTTATTGACCAGGCCGGGATTGAAGGGGCCGCGCCCTCTCGCGGGGTTCGGGGCGGAATCCTGAGACAGAAGAACGAGAAAGAGGAGCCGTCAGATGACATATACCTCTCACGACAAACGCCCGAAGAAGTCCGTCGCGCTTTCCGGCGTGGCGGCGGGGACCACGGAACTGTGCACGGTCGGCCACAGCGGAAACGACCTGCACTATCGCGGCTATGACATCAAAGATCTTGCGGAGCACTGCGAGTATGAGGAGGTGGCGCATCTTCTCATCCACGGCCATCTGCCCGACGCGGCGGAGCTTGCGGCGTACAAGGCCCATCTCCGTTCCCTGCGCGGTCTGCCGGAAGGTGTGAAGCGTGTGCTGGAGGATATTCCCGCCGCCGCGCATCCCATGGATGTAATGCGCACCGCCATGTCCGCCTTTGGCTGCATTCTGCCCGAACGCCGTGACATGACCCCGGTGGGTGCGCGGGAAATCGCTGATCGCAGCATCGCTTCTCTCGGATCGATCCTGCTGTACTGGTATCATTTCGCGACCAACGGCAAACGCATCAACGTGGAAACCGATGATGACAGCATCGGCGGGCATTTTCTCCACCTGCTGCATGGAGAGGCCCCGCCGGATGAATGGGTCCGGGCGATGCATGTCTCCCTGATCCTTTACGCGGAACATGAGTTCAACGCATCCACCTTCGCCTGTCGTGTTGTCGCCGGAACCGGGTCGGACATGTATTCCGCTCTCTGCGCCGGCATCGGCGCTCTGCGCGGGCCGAAGCATGGCGGCGCGAATGAGGTGGCGCTGGAAATTCAGCAGCGTTACCTCACCCCGGATGCGGCGGAGGCGGATATCCGTCGCCGCATCGAAAACCGCGAGGTCATCATCGGGTTTGGGCATCCGGTCTACACCATTGCTGATCCGCGCAACGAGATCATCAAACGCACCGCACATGCGCTGTCGCGCCGTGCCGGTTCGATGCGGCTTTATAACGTCGCCGCTCGCCTTGAAACCGTCATGGCCGACACCAAGAAGATGTTTCCCAATCTCGACTGGTTCAGCGCCGTTTCTTACAACATGATGCGGATTCCGACAGCGATGTTCACGCCGGTTTTCGTCATCGCCCGCAGCGCCGGCTGGTGCGCGCATGTCATCGAACAGCGCGAAAACGGAAAAATCATTCGTCCGTCAGCCGAATATACTGGCCCCGAAGACCGGGCCTTTGTTCCCATGCATCAGCGCGGCAGCGCTCTGGAGGAAGCAGCATGACCTATCTCGTCGGGGCTGACTGCCCGAATCTTCCCGCTGGTCAGCGGTTCAGGGCGCTTCTTGAACGGCCGGGCATTCTCCGGCTGCCCGGCGCCCATAATGGTCAGGCCGGTCTGCAGGCGAAAGATGCCGGGTTCGAGGCGCTTTATCTGTCGGGTGCGGCCATGACGGCCAGCATGGGCCTGCCGGATCTCGGGATCATCACCATTGATCAGGTGGCGTTCTTCATCCGGCAGATCGTGCATGCGACGGGTCTGCCTCTGCTCGTGGATGGCGATACGGGATATGGAGAAATCCTGAATGTCATGAACATGGTTCGCGTTTTCGAGGATGCAGGCGCCGGCGCGGTTCATCTCGAAGACCAGCTTCTGCCCAAGAAATGCGGCCATCTGAACGACAAGAAGCTTGCTTCGGCTCATGACATGGCGATGAAGGTCGATGCCGCGCGGCGCGCTTCCCGCGATATCGTCATCATCGCCCGGACCGACGCCGCGGCGAGCGAAGGGATCGACGGTGCTGTCGCCCGCGCGAAAGCCTATGTTGCGGCCGGGGCGGATGCGATTTTTCCCGAGGCTCTGACCACGGCGGACATGTTCCGCGAATTTGCCCGCCGCATGCCTGGCGTGAAACTGCTCGCCAACATGACCGAATTCGGACGCACGCCGTTCTTCACTGCCAGTGAGTTCGAGTCCATGGGCTACAGCATGGTGATCTGGCCTGTCAGTTCCCTGCGTGTTGCCAACAAGGCTCAGGCTGAGCTTTATGCCACGCTGAAACGCTATGACAGCACGGAAGGCATGGTGGACCGCATGCAGACGCGGGAGGAGCTTTACCGCACGCTTCGCTACCATGAATACGAGGCGCTGGATCGCGGCATTGTCGAAACCGTCCTGCCCACGATCGACAGATAAAAACAGCGTCTTTCCGGAAAACACATAAGAACAGCAAAGTCCGGAAAAACCCGTACAGATCACCGCGCGGCCTCACAGGCCGCGCGGACCGTTTTCAGGAGAACAGACCAGTGTCCGACACGATGGAGCGCACCACACTCTGGGACATCACAGGCGTTGACCCGGATAAGGCCCGTGCGGTTGCCGCCATGCGAAGACAGGTCGCCACAGATCCGGATCGTTTCTGGCTGGATCAGGCGAAACGCATCGCATGGGACACGTTTCCCACTGTCGCCTGCAACACCAGTTTCGATGGCGATGTCTCCATCCGCTGGTATGAGGACGGGACTCTGAATGCCTCCGTCAGCTGTCTCGACCGGCATCTGGCCACGCGTGGCGATCAGACCGCGCTGATCTGGCAGGGGGATGACGCCGCCATCTCCCGGAAACTGACATTTCGTGAACTGCACTCGGAAGTCTGCCGCTTCGCCAATGTTCTGTGCGGTCTCGGCGTCAGACGTGGTGACCGTGTGGCTATTCATCTGCCCATGGTCACGGAAGGGTTCGTCGCCATGCTGGCCTGCGCCCGCATTGGTGCGGTTCATGTCGTACTGTTCGGCGGGTTCTCGCCTGAGGGGATCGGAGAACGTCTGATCGACAGCGGCGCGGTGGCCGTTGTCACCTGCGACACCGCGCGGCGCGGCGCAAAACGCGTGCCGCACAAGGAGACGATTGACGCCGCTCTGAGCCATGCGGGTACGATCGGAGCGGTCCGGAATGTCATCGTCGTGCGGGTCACCGGCGATGATGTGCCGATGAAGGAGGGCCGCGATCACGATTACACGGCGCTTGTCGCACAGGCTTCTCCTGAGTGCGTTCCGGAAATCATGCGGGCCGAAGATCCGCTTTTCCTGCTTTATACATCCGGCAGCACAGGAAAACCGAAAGCTATCGTCCATACCACCGGTGGCTACATGGTCTGGGCCACCTACACCGTTGACGTCACCTTCCCTTCCGAACCGGACACCACGCACTGGTGCACGGCTGACGTCGCGTGGATCACCGGACATACCTTCGTCGTTTACGGTCCGCTTTCGAACGGCACCACAACCCTTATTTACGAAGGTCTGCCCGGCTGGCCTCAGGCCGGCCGCTGGTGGGATATCATCGACCGTTACAACGTCTCGAGTTTTTTCACCGCGCCGACCGCCATCCGTTCCCTGATGCGGGATGGCGACGATCTGCCGCGTCGTTACTCCCTCGCCTCCCTGCGCCGTCTGGCGTCGGCGGGCGAACCGATCAGCGCCGACGCCTGGCTATGGTTTTATGAGGAAATCGGTCAGAAACGCTGCCCGGTCATCGATATGTGGTGGCAGACCGAAACCGCAGGCCCCATGCTGAGCGCCATTGCCGGGGCGCAGCCTCTGAAGCCCGGCTGGGCCACGACACCAATCCCCGGTCTTTTCGCCTCGATCACGAATGAAAAAGGCGAGGTTGTGACCCCGGAAGGTGAGGCGGAAGGCTGTCTGTGCTTCGACAGCTCCTGGCCGGGACAGGCGCGGACAATCTGGGGCGATCACAAAAGATTTCGCGAAACCTATTTCACCTTCAGCCCCGGCCGTTATTTCTCCGGTGACGGCGCGCGCCGCGATGAATACGGCAATCTGATGATTACCGGCCGCATGGACGATGTGATCAATGTCTCCGGGCATCGCATCGGCACGGCCGAGATCGAGGATGCGGTCGCGACCGATCATTCCATCGCGGAAGCGGCGGCTGTCGGGATCAGTCACGATCTGAAGGGTCAGGGCATTGTCGTTTTCGTCGTGGCCCGTTCGGAGAAAGTTGCGCCGCCTGTCGGGGATCTTGCCCGGATCATCAGCGAACGCGTGGGACGCTATGCGGCGCCGGAGCGTGTTTATCTGGTGAACGAACTGCCCAAGACCCGTTCGGGGAAAATCGTTCGTCGCCTGCTGCGAAAAATCGCGTCCGGCGAAACAGACAGTCTGGGCGATCTGTCTTCTCTCGCTGATTCATCCGTTGTTCCCGCTCTGATCGCTCAGGTTACGGCACAGAGCGGCGCGGGCTGAGTTTGCCGGCCGGTGCGGCGGACCTGCCCCGTAGCGGAAAAGCTCGTCGTGGCTTTGCGCGACGAGCCTTTCCGGTTAATGCGATCAGAACCTTTGCGGGGTTCGCGGCGAAGTCCGGACACCGCTCCGTAAGACAATTCTTCCCTCGTCCCGCAAACAATGCTCTAACTGACGCACACGGAATGTGTCGCCGGACATCCCATCGGCGCCGCGTCCCGCGATAAGAAAAACAGAGGCGAACCCGCCCTGATGCGTCAGGAGAAGAAACAGGTGACCGACATTTCGGACCGCCCGGTAATCCGCAACCTCGCTGACGTCGATCCGGTCAGAGCACAGCAGGTTGCCGCCCTGCGCGCCCATGCCCTGTCCGATCCAGAAGCGTTCTGGCTTGAACAGGCGCAGCGGATCGACTGGGCGACCTTCCCGACCGCCGCCTCGGCCGCATCCTTCGACGGCGACGTCTCGATCCGCTGGTATGAGGACGGAACCCTCAACGCCTCCGTCAGCTGTCTCGACCGGCATCTGGAGACACGCGGCGACCAGCCTGCCCTGATATGGCAGGCCGACGATGCGGCTGTCTCCCGTACCCTGACATTCCGTGAGTTGCACGCCGAAGTCTGCCGCCTTGCCAACGCCCTGCGCGGCCTCGGTGTAAAACGCGGTGACCGTGTCGCGATCCATCTGCCGATGGTCGTCGAAGGCGTTGCCGCCATGCTTGCCTGCGCCCGCATCGGTGCGATTCATGTTGTGCTGTTCGGTGGTTTTTCGCCCGAGGGCATCGGCGAGCGCCTGATCGACAGCGGCGCCGTCGCGGTCATTACCTGCGATTTCAGCCGTCGCGGCGCCAAACGCATCCCGCACAAAACAACCGTCGACGCCGCTCTCGCCCACGCCGGAACCATCGGCGCGGTGAAGAACGTCATTGTCGTGCAGGTCACCGGCGACGCTGTTCCCATGACGGAAGGCCGCGACCACGACTACACCACTCTCGTCTCGCCGCAGGAAACGGAATGCGCGCCGGAAATCATGCGGGCGGAAGATGTTCTTTTCCTGCTTTACACCTCCGGCAGCACCGGAAAACCGAAAGCCATGGTGCATGCCACAGGCGGCTACATGGTCTGGGCCGCCTGCACGACCGACTGGACGCTGTCTCCTCAGCCTGGAAAAATCCACTGGTGCACAGCCGATATCGCATGGATCACCGGGCATACCTATGTGGTTTATGGTCCGCTGCTGAGCGGTACCACGACGCTGATTTATGAAGGGCTGCTCGGCTGGCCGCAGCCCGGTCGCTGGTGGGACATCGTGGACCGCTATCAGGTTTCCTGCCTTTACACCGCGCCGACCGCCATCCGCGCCCTGATGCGCGACGGCGACGACGTTCCCCGCGAATACTCCCTCGCCTCGCTGGAACGGCTGGCCTGCGCCGGGGAGCCGATCAGCCCGGACGCCTGGGAATGGTTCTACACCGTGATCGGCCAGCAGCGCTGTCCGGTCGCCGATATGTGGTGGCAGACGGAAACCGGCGGCGGCATGCTCTGCGTCATTCCCGGCGCGCAGCCCATGAAACCCGGCTGGGCCACGACCCCGCTGCCCGGCCTGTCCGCAGTCCTCACGAACGAAAAAGGCGAGATCATCGAAGGCGCCACCGAAGGTGCTCTCTGTTTCACGCAGTCCTGGCCCGGTCAGGCAAGGACGATCTGGGGCGACCATAAACGCTTCCGTGAAACCTATTTCACCTTCAGCCCCGGTAAATACTTCGCCGGGGACGGCGCCCGGCGGGATGAGAACGGTTATTACATGATCACCGGCCGCATGGATGACGTGATCAATGTGTCCGGTCACCGTATCGGCACGGCTGAGATCGAAGACGCGCTGGCGACCTGTCACTCTGTCTCGGAGGCTGCCGCTGTCGGGATAAATCATGACCTGAAAGGCCAGGGTATCGTCGTCTTCGTCGTGGCGCGATCCGCGAAAGTCGCCCCGCCGGTCGACGAACTGTCCCGCGTCATCTGCGAACGCGTCGGACGCTATGCGGCGCCGGAACGCATCTATCTCGTAAAGGACATGCCCAAAACCCGGTCCGGAAAGATCGTCCGTCGCCTGCTGCGAAAAATCGCATCCGGCGAAACGGAAAATCTCGGTGATCTCTCCGCGCTGGCGGACCCCGCCGTCATACCGGCGCTGATTGCGGCCGTCGGAGAGCAGACTATCACCGGGTAATGAAACGGAACCCACCCGTCACAGGATGTTGCCATTCGTTACGTGTGCCTTAACACCTTCTCAACGCCTGACGGAAGAGAATGGAACTGTTCCAGTAACAGGAGTTCAGTTCGTGTCCTCTTCCATCTCCGGCGTTTCCGGTACGTCCCTCACCAGCCTGTACGACACGTCATCGGCCAGTTCGTCCTCGTCGGCCGGCAGTTCCTCCTCCACATCATCTTCTTCGTCCGACACGACGACGGAAACCGTGAACAGCGACGGCACCATCACTATCACCGTGACAGACGCCTCGGGCAACGTCGTTTCGAAAACCACCGAAGGCTCGGCAAGCCAGTCGGCCAGTTCCGATGACGGCTCGCTCGACACATATGCCTGATCGGGTCGCCTGACCCGGATGCCGGCACTCCGGCGCCTGACCGGGGCGACCGCCTTGCCCGGCTTCTGCGCCCCGTGCTTTTCTCCGGCACACTGACAGGCCCGGCGATATTTGTCCGACACTGTCAGCTGGCGAGGATCTCAGGCGGGCAGCGCCGCTTTTCCGGCCGGGGCCGCCCTTCATGTGTCGGAAAAGATATTCCGTTTCCAGTAATATCCCGGATCAGCCTCAACTGGTCTGTTCAGTCCCTTCTGAGACCGCCGAGACCAGGTTCCACGGAACGACCGCGCCATCCAGACGCCGCACATCCACCTTATAAACATCCCGCATGGCGGCATCCGTCATGACATCTTCCGGTCGTCCGCAGCCTGCAAGCCGCCCTTCCTGAAGAAGCGCCACCCGGTCGCAGAAACGTGCCGCGAGCGTCAGGTCGTGAAGAACGACTGTCACGCTCATGCCTTTTCGCGCCAGTGACCGGAAAAGCGCCATCACGGAAAGCGCATGTGCCGGGTCCAGCGCTGCAATCGGCTCATCCGCAAGGAGATAGGGCGCTTCCACCGCCAGAGCCCGCGCCAGCAGCACGCGGGCCAGTTCGCCCCCGGACAGCGCCGAAGCCGGTCGTTCCCGCAACGGTATCGTGCCTGTTTCCTCCATCGCCCGGATGATCGCATCCTGATCCGCCGCATCGCCCCCGAACGGCAGCCGTCCGAGAGACACCAGATCATGCACCGCCATAGGCGGCGGTTCTCCACCATTCTGCGGCATGAACGCAATCTGCGTTGCACGACGGCGGGACGACATCGCCGCAAGCGGCTCGTCATCCAGAACAACGCTGCCGGCATCGGGTTGCCGCAGGCCGGCCAGGACACGCAGCAGGCTGCTTTTGCCTGCCCCGTTCGGGCCGATCAGCCCCAGCACCTCTCCCCGGCGCGCCGTCAGCGACACATCGTGCAGAACCGTCATACCGCCGAGCGACAGGCTGATACGCCCGGCACACAGCCCTTCCGGCGCCCCGGCCGTCCCGCTCATGTTACGGTCCGTTTCAGACGGATCACCCGCCAGAAAAACAGCGGTGCCCCGGCAAGCGCCGTCAGCACTCCGACATGGAGTTCCGAACTTGTCGGAATTACCCGCGCCAGCCCGTCAGCGAAGAGAAGCAGCATCGCCCCGCCCAGAAAGGACGGGACCAGCAGCCGCCCCGGACGATATCCCGTCAGAGGCCGCAGCAGATGTGGCACGACCAGCCCGACAAACCCGATCGCGCCTGACACCGCCACGCAGGACCCGACGGCGAGCGCCGCGCCGACGACGATCCGCATCTGCGCCCCGAACAGGCCGCTGCTGCGAAATCCGAGACTTTCGGCAACATCCTCTCCGAGCGTCAGCGCATCCAGCGTGCGCCGCACCGAAAACATGAGCGTGCCGCCCGCGACAATCCCCGGCAGACACAGCCACACATGAGTCATCGTCCGGTCGGCGAGAGAGCCCATCAGCCAGTGCATGATTTCAAAAGACGCATATGGACTCGGCATGAGATTGAGTGTCAGAGACGTCATCGCAGCAAAAAAACTGGTCAGCGCCGCCCCGGCCAGAAGCAGGGCCATTGTGCCGCCCTGCCCCACCAGTCCGATAAGCGCCGCGACAGCGAAAAGCGCCCCGGCCAGCCCCCCGGCAGGCAGAGCCAGCGCGACACGGGCCGAGAGTCCGGTATAAAACGTCACCACCGCCCCGAGCGCCGCGCCGCCGGAAACGCCAAGCAGACCCGGATCGGCAAGCGGATTGCGAAGATATCCCTGCAGAACCGCTCCCGAAAGCCCCAGCGTTCCGCCGATCAGCACCGCAAGCAGTGCGCGCGGCAGCCGGAGCTGCCCGAGAATGATCGCGCCGATACTGTGTCGTCCCGCGAGAAGATCACGAAAAGCATCTGTAATATCAAGGGATGTTTCTCCCCACAGGAGGGCGCAGACGAACAGGATGACAAGCCCGGCTGAGAGGGCGGCGATCAGAAAACGATCCGGGTGGCGATCCGTCATCGGCTGGCCTCCAGTGCCTGGCGGGCTTTGACCAGCGCCTCAAGCGCATCGAGCGTCCCCGGCAGGCCACAAAGCCAGCGCGCCGCGGGAACGACGAGCCGGTGCGGACCGGAAAACGCGCTCCGCAGAGCCGGACTGTTCAGCATCGCTCCGGCCAGTGAAACACCGCTGTCGGAAGGGTCGGGGATCAGCAGGTCTGGCCGGCCGGCGATCAGAACTTCCATCGGCAGGGTCTGCGTGTATCCGTCACCATGTGTCACCGTGAAATTGACGAATCCCGCGTGACGCAGCACGTCGTCCGGCAGGGAATCCCGCCCCGTCAGCCAGCCATTCGCCGTATAGATCGCCGCGACGGGCGCGCCGGCGGCGGGTGACGTGGAAAGACGCGCCAGGCGCGCGCCGAACGCCCGGATCAGCGCCTCGCCCCGCTCCGGCGCGCCCAGCAGTTCCGCCATACGCCGGATCTGTTCAGGGATTTCGGCCAGACTGCTGACCGGCGCGAACGTCTCCACCCGCGCGCCCACCGACCGGGCGGCAAGCAGGGCGGTTTCAGTCGTGAACGTCCCGCCGAGAACGAGATCGGGTTTCTGAGCCAGCAGGACTTCGGCATCCGGACGAATCACCGGAAAATGCCGCGCCTGATCACAAAGCATCGCACTGGAACAGTCCCGCGACAGCACCGTCAGCCCCGCGATCTGCTCCGGTCGCGCCAGCAGCATCAGCAGCTGGTCCGTGCAGAGATTGAGAGAAATAACGCGGGTCGGCGCTTTTCCCTGAGCCATGTCGGCAAACGATGTCCCGAACGCGAGCAGTCCGGAAAGCGCGGCCACGACACTGTTCCGGACCGCGCGCCGCATTTCAGTAGCTCAGTGTAAAGCCGGCATAGCCGCCGCGACCTGGCTGCAGATACCCCAGTGAAGGTTCATACTGCCGGTTCAGCAGATTATCCGCGCGGACAAATACGGTGACATAACGGTTGATCTTATAGTTCGCGGCGATATCGATCGTGAAATAGCCGTGTCCTTTCGCGCAGGTGGCGCAGGTTGCATAACCGATGACCGGAAGGTCGCGCCAGCCGCTGGTGTAGAGGATGTTGCCGGAGAATGTCAGATTCCGGACGGGTGTCCATGTCGTGTTGAAATTGAATTTATGCTGCGGACGGCGCTGAAGTTCACCACCTGTCGACTCATCCCGCGTGTGCGTCCAGGTGTAGTTCAGATTAAATGCCAGGCTCTCAAGCGCTTTCCAGTTCAGGAACGCCTCGACGCCATACATCCGCGCTTTCGCGACATTGGCGTAAGAGTAAATGTAATTTCCTGAATCGATCGCGAGTGAGGACTGGATCAGATTCTGCACGCGGTTGTCATACCAGGTCGCGCCGAAATTCAGATGATTGTTCAGAAGTTTCTGCTCGACGCCGGCATCGTAGCCGATCAGCTTCTCGGCCCGGAGTTTCGGATTTCCGACTTCCGCGTAGCCTGCACCGACCTGACTGGCGAAGAGCTGATACAGTGACGGGCCGTGAAAACCCGAGCCGGCGCTGGCCTTGATGATCGTGCCGGTTCCGGGGACATGAATTGCCGGGGCCACGCGCCATGTCACATGGTTGCCGTAGCGGGAGTTCGCATCGTAACGGATGTTGGCAGCACCATAGAGAATCTTATTCCAGTTGCCCTGATACTGTCCGTATCCGGCGGTCGTATCCATGCTGGCCGAGTTGTTGTACCCGCTGTCCCATTCGCTGGCCGGAGTGTGGCTGGTGTTGAACGTGTCGTGGAAATGCTCCGCGCCGATCAGCAGAGAACCATACTGTCTGAGATTGAATGTGCCGTGCCAGTCAATTTTCAGGCGTGACGAGCGGTAGTAATCCGGGTCCGGATTAGCCGGGCTGCCATAATAGGTTCCCGTCTCCGTCCAGCGGTTGCGGTTGGTCATGTAGCCCAGCCCGATCACCTGCTCGAAAAAACCGCCGCCGGATACGAGATGCGCCGTGCCGCGGACCACGGCCTCGTTGCTGTTGTTTTGCTCTCTGAGGCCGGAATAGCCGTATTCATTCTCGCTCTGCAGATCGTAGAGGGAATAGGAGTGATAATTGCTCTGCACCAGCCGCGATGTCAGGCCGACATCGAAATTATCCGTGACATCGTAACCGAGACGGATATTCGCGCTTCTGTTGTCGTTCCGGTTGCCTTCATGCCGCTGCCGCCAGTCGGCGCCGTAGGCCCGCTCCGCATAGGCCGGAATGCTGTTGAATCCATCCATACGGTAGTGTGACAGATCGATATTGTAATGGAAGCGGCCCGCGCTGCCCCTTGCTCCGAACGCCTGATTGAATGTGCCGTAAGCGCCGCCTTCGATACGTACGAATGGCTTAAACCGTCCCTGCCCCTGTGCGGTCGTGATATCGATGACGCCGGCCATGGCGTCCGCGCCGTAAAGGCCGCTCTGCGGTCCGCGCAGAATCTCGATCCGTCCCATGCCGTCAGTCGTGAACTGGGCGGGATCGAATGAACCTGCGGGCGTGCTGCCGTCGTTGATGTCCATGCCGTCCAGGCGAACCTTTACCTGGTTCGCATTCCCCCCGCGCATGAAAATCGATGACGTGGCGCCGGGGCCGCCGGACTGGACCACATTCATGCCCACCTGACGGGCGAGAATATCCGACAATCCGCGACGCTGCTGGGTCTGGATCTGCTCTTCCGTGATGATCGTCATGCTGGTGCCGATCTCATCGGCCGGGGTCGGGCGGCGCGCGGCACTCACCGTAATCTGTTCCGGCAGGCCTGTATTCACCACTGTCTTCGGTTTTGCCGGGACTTTTGCCTCACCCGTTACGGGGGCACCGGACGTCTGTTTCTTTCCGGTGTTCTGCCGGGCCGGTGTATCGGCGCGAGCCTCATGCAGAACAAGCGCTGGCAGAAAGGTGGAGGCAATCAGAAAACTACGGAAAACAGACATGGCGTTTTACAGGTCTCGCGGTCACGTTAGCTGCCACGAGAACGCATCATCGCCAGACCGCGTCATAAGACAGTCAGCGATATCGCCCGCCAGAACACCCCGTCCAGCGTTTCCCGGTCGCAACCAATGATGACGGCAGGTTTCCTGGCTCGCGGCGTTGTTCCCTGCGCAACCTTCCCGGGAGAGACCTTCCCAGTGGCCCGGACCAGACTGTCCGGTTACAGCGCAGTCATACCGCTTACAGTTGCGGGGACAGCCGCAGCTTTGGACGTCTCCATCCGCACTGCATTCCCTTTTGACCCCGGATCAGCGGGGCACCGTCGCGGCCTTATCTCTGCCCCGATCTGTTTCTGTCAAGAAACCGTTCCGCATATCTCACCGGACAGGCCGGTCCGCAGACCTCTGCCCGGCAAGGCCGCCGGTTCCGGGCGCCGCCGTCCAGGGGTGTTATATCTGATGAACATAACTCAGGTGTTGCGCCAGAGGATCGTCCGGCGAACGAAAATCCATCACCGGGATCAGCGTCCGGCCTGTTGTCCCGGTGGATCACCCACAAAACAGAGTGGCCATGCACCGGAACCTGGAAAATCCGCATCCGGACGTGCAGCGGATCACTGGCCGCCAGTCATCGGCGGCGGTCACCACCAGCCGAAAAGGATTCCTCTCAGAGCTCGTTCCAGGGTTGCAGACCACGAACCGTCTCCTTCTGCACGCGCCGGACCGACGGTCGCTCATCCGCGGGCGGCGGCAGCAGGGCGAGATAATCCACCAGCAGCGCGGACGGCCTGCGAAGATCGATCAGCGATTCCGCCGTCCGCATCCGTTCAACGATGGACAGGCCAAGATGAACGTCATCCAGCACGCGCTTCGCCAGACGTTTGAGCGAGTCCCGGTAATCCGCCGGACGCGACAGGCCCCCGCCGATCGAGGCCAGATTCCGCAGACGCCGGTTGCCCCGCTCGAACGCAATCATCAGGGAGTCAGGCCAGGACGCCCGCGGCCAGTGAATCAGCAGATCTTCCGCCACCAGCAGATCGAACTGCAGCCGGCATGCACGCGCCGCCACGCTCCTGAGCTGCGCGGCGGGAAGCACGTGCACAGAGCAGCGATTCGCAAAGCGGATCAGAGACAGAATAGTGGCCAGGTCCGGCACCTCCAGCCACAATGTCACGCGACGTCCCTCCCGCGCCACGGCTTTTACCCCTTTCAGGTCTTGCAGAATCTTCGTGCAACGCGCCTCAAAAAGCGGGAAAACCTCCGCCAGCGCCTCATCGCAGGCGGCGACATAACGGCCCTTATGCGCGAAGGACAGCGCAACGGTCCGCGCCGCCGGGAGCACGATGTCGATCTCATTGCGCGCCGCGAGAAGCAGCGGCATCGCGAACGTCCAGGCCAGTATCCCTGTGCCGGCGATACGGGTCAGCGCGGCCAGCAGTCCGGACCGGTCCGCCACGGCCGGCACAGGGCTGCTCCCGTGCGGAAACAGGAGTGGCGCCTCGGCGAACAGGACTGCAAGCGATGGCAACAACCCGGTAATGTCGGTGGTCTTCAGCCCGGCCGTCACCGCCATCTCGTCCAGCACGGTCGGCGGCACAGGACGCGACAGCACCGCCGCCGCCCGCGCCCAGAGCAGTTCGGACGCACGCTGCACCGGGTCGGCCCATTCCGGCTCTTCCAGCGGGTCACGCGCCGGCAGCCTGCTCCCGTTTCCCGATTCAATCAGCCGCAGAACCAGATCGGCCTCAGGGTAACAGTCGAACATCCAGATCCGCAGGGGTTCGAGCAGCGTATCCGGAATGCGGGTCGTCGATTCCTTCAGGGACCGGCGCCACTGCGCGGACGGCACGACCAGCGGCCAGAGCGGCCGGAACAGCAGATCGAACGGCATAATGCCCGGCCCGGCAACGGAGACTTCAGCTTCCTCGTCGCCGGCGGACCGGGAAAGGAACGACGCACGGCTCGTCGCGGACAGTCCCATTTTCACGCTCTCCCCGCATCGAGTGCGATTTCAGCGCGGAGCAGCCGCTCATTGCGCTCCGAAAGCCAGACGGCATAATCGATTTCCTGCGGCCAGCCGGAGAGTCCGGGCCGGGGCGTGTTCGCGCCCGGCATGTCCTGCGTTCCGGCACTGTTCCGGTGACCCAGCACCTGGGCAAGCGCCGCGATATCCGCCACCGCATGCGCCCGGCAGGGTGCGCGCGCCACTTCCCGCGCCATCAGGCAGAAGCGGTTCCAGCCGGCAAGCAGACCGAGATCAGCTGCAAACGGATTACGCGCCGGGACCAGCGCGGTAAGGCGATCCGGCATGACCAGAAGCTCCGCCAGACTGGTATAAAGCGCCTCGATCCGGGTCAGGGCGTCTTCAGCCAGACGCAGACACCGCCCCGCGCTGGTGCCGTTATAATCCGGTGGCAGAATGTCGGACAGGCCGCCGATCACCTCGCGCATCAGCGCCAGCCGGGGCGGAACCCGTGCCTCCGGCACGCCTCCCTTCTCCGGTGCACCATTTCGCTCCGGCCGCTGAGGCGAAAAGCGGGGCCTGAATGGCTGCCTCACCGGACGGGGAGCCCCGGAACCGGAAGATGTAGGACGAAACGAACCGGAACGGGAAGACGTGGCAGGCCTGAGTATGGAAGACAGGTCGGACGGGGCGATCCCGGTCTGGAGAAGCACACCGGCCAGCCAGTCCGGCAGATCGGGCGATGCTCCGCGCGGGATGAACATGGAAACGAGCTGGTCGCGCAGCACCCGCTGGCGGCGGCCCGCCACATCGGCCACCCGGCGCGCGAGAACCTGGGCCTCCCGGCCGGCAAAGCCCGAGAGCGCTGTCGCGCGGGCGCTGTCCTGCACATCCCGCACCGTCACCGGCTTCATGGCAATGATCCGGCGGATCAGAACACGGTCGAAAGCGGAGGGTGAGAAGCCGAAATCATCCAGACGATCCGGCGGCGCGACCAGCACGCCGGCGCCAAACGGGTTCGGCAGAATGAGCTCCGCGGGCCGCTGCGGATGAATGCGCAGCATCAGTCCGCCAGAGAGCGGGCTGGTGGTCGGAAGGAAGATGGAAAGCCCCGGAGCGATCGACGCGACGGGCGCCATTTGCGATTCGAGAACGCTCTCCATGGGTTTATGTGCTGTCCTGCGTATGCGGATTGAAAGGGATCATGCGGAAAAACGGGCTGGCACCGCGGCGGATGACGTGTCATGTCCTCGCCGGAGACCATTCAGACCCGGGAACGATGAACATTCCGTCAAGCGATGCACAGAAGCCGAAGCGTCCCCCTCGCGGACGCGCGCCAGGATCGTCGAAAAGCCGCAGCCGGAAAGGTCAGGCCCCCGGCACGTCCAATGGCACGTCCGATGGCAGCACATCCACCGGCACGCCACGGAACGCCGATCCGACACGCGACATCGCCTTCGATATCGTCCGTGGCGTGATCGAGAATCGCCGGATGCTCGAGACCACCCTGTCCCGCTCCCCGGACGCGAAAGTCGCGGATGCGCGCGACCGCGCCGCCGCACACCGCCTCGCCGCCTCCGCCCTGCGGCATATGGGCACCCTGTCCGCCGTCCTGGAGCCGTTTCTCCGCAAGGAGCCGCCGGAACCCGTGCGCGCGGCCCTGCTGCTCGGCTCCGCGCAGCTCCTCTTCCTCGAAACGCCGCCGCACGCCGCCGTCGGCACCACCGTCGACCTGATGCGCCGTCGTGGTCTGGCCCCGTTTGCGGGTCTCGCCAACGCCGTGCTGCGCAAAGTCGCGAATGGCGGCCCCGCACTTCTGGAAGGCCTCGACCAGGACCGGCTCGACGTTCCGTCCTGGCTCTGGTCCTCCTGGAAAACCCTCGGTCCCGGCGTCGCCCGCGCCATCGCCCGGGGTCTGGAACACGAAGCCCCGCTGGACCTGACCCTGCGCCCCGGAGCCGAAGTCCCGGAAGGTGGCGACCTGCTCCCGACCGGCTCCGTCCGCCTGCCCGCCGGAACGAAAGTGACCGAACTGCCCGGCTTCGGGGACGGCGCCTTCTGGGTCCAGGACGCCGCCGCCGCCCTGCCGGCCCGGATGCTGGCCGCCCGCCCCGGTGAACAGGTGGCCGATCTCTGCGCCGCGCCAGGCGGCAAGACGGCACAGCTCGCCCTCACCGGCGCGCATGTCACCGCCCTGGAGCGCGATGCCGGACGGCTCGAACGCCTGACGCAGAACATGGAGCGGCTGAAGCTGACCGTCACCACCGTCTGCGCGGATGCCGCCGCATGGCAGCCGGAAGCGCCGCTTGACGCCATCCTTCTCGACGCCCCCTGCTCGGCCACCGGAACCGCCAGGCGGCATCCGGACGCGCTCTGGATCAAACGTCCCCGCGATCTCGCGGCCCTGACGGAGGCCCAGGACTCCCTGCTCGCCGCCGCCGCCCGCATGCTGAAACCCGGCGGCAGGCTGGTTTACGCCGTCTGCTCCCTCCAGCAGGAAGAAGGACCGGACCGCGCCCGCGCTGCCGAACGTTACGGTCTGAAACCCGATCCGATCCGGCCGGAAGAACTTGCGGACCTGCCTGAGGCCCTCACCCCCGAAGGCTGGCTGCGGACCCATCCCGGCATGTGGCCGGAACGGGGCGGCATGGACGGCTTCTTCGCCGCCCGCTTCGTGAAAGCAGGCTGAAAGGCAGCCCATGACCACGGGCGATGAATCCCGGATAAACACCTCGCAGGCGGAACCTTTGCAACAGGGCGTTTCCCGCTCAGATCTCTCAGGGAACGGTGCTGCACCTCCGGGCCATCACACCGCGCATATCGACACACCGGACGGACGCCGGATCTGGCGCGACATGCTGGACCATGCGCCGCAGCTTGAAACGCTGATCCGCTACATCGCCCTGCTGCAGGCCCGGACAGCCGGACTTCATCTGCCCTGGTACCAGCAGGAACTCTTCGAGCGCCGCTTCTTTCGCGTCCCGTCTCCTGTCACCGGACGCATGATTCATTCGGGAGAAGCCCGCCTTGCCGGCGCACACGCCACCATTTTCCGTCTTCCCGACATCCCCGGCCTTCTCCTGGCCAGCACGGGCCTGAGCGATGCACAGCTGACCGGCATCAGATCCACAGATGGCAGGCCGGGAGGCACCAGACGACCGGCAGGCACGGAGACAGCCGGCGACAAAAGCCATCCGATCGACGCCATCCTAGCCCCCGGCCTCAATGCCACGCTCCTCTTCGGCGCCCGCGAAGCCGCTCCGCTCCCGCCCGACGCCCTGAACGCATTTCCTGCCCCGCCACAGGCTGTCACCAGCGCCATCGCCGTGTACGACCCGGCCATCGCACCCGATACCCTGCTGCCACTGATTCACGAGATCGCAGCCCTTCCGCGCTATGTGGCTCCCGTCCGGATCAGCGGGCTGCCCGCTTCCCTGACGGAGATCGCGGCCCGCCTTTCCCAGGTGGAGACCGACGGCTCCGGTCCTTCACCCGCCTCCCCGCTTACGGCCTCCGGTCAGGTGGTCTTCCGGCTCGGGTAACAGTTTCGTGGGAATGGCAGGGTCGCTCCTGCCGGACCGGCCGGAAATCGCTCTGAACTGCCGGCTGACATCCGGGCCGATCACTCGCTCCGGCCGCCCGACCCGGCGCCGGCGTGACCTCTGGTCCGGACTGTGGCCTGAACCCCGATCAGGCCCTTGCGTAAAAAAGAGTTTCAGCCAGCAGTTGCGCGTAGCGTGATGATTCCGGATAACGAAGAAATGACGAATCCCTCTTCTCTTATCATCGCGCCAAGCATCCTGGCTGCCGACTTCGCCCGGCTCGGAGAGGAAGTGGCCGCCATCGAAAAAGCCGGCGCGAACTGGATCCATCTCGATGTGATGGACGGCCATTTCGTGCCCAACATTTCTTTCGGTCCCGCCGTCATCAAAGCCCTGCGCGGGCATTCCACTCTGCCCTTCGACGCCCACCTGATGATCGACCCGTGCGATCCGTATCTGGAAGCCTTCGCCCAGGCCGGCGCCGACCATATCACCGTGCATGCCGAAGCCGGTCCCCATCTTCACCGCTCGCTCCAGCGCATCCGCGCCCTTGGTGTGAAGGCGGGCGTCTCCCTCTGTCCGGCGACACCGCCCGGACAGCTTTCGGAAATTCTCGATATGGTCGACATCATCCTGGTGATGACCGTCAATCCAGGCTTCGGCGGCCAGAAATTCCTGACCAGCCAGCTTCCGAAAATTGAAGCCTTGCGGGCCATGATCGACGCCACCGGACGCGACATAAGACTGGCCGTCGATGGCGGCATCGACGCCGAGACCGCCCCGCTCGCCACGACGGCCGGCGCGGATGTGCTGGTCGCAGGCAGCGCGATTTACGGAGCCGGCGATTATGCCGCGGCCATCCGCGGCCTGCGCGGAGCCTGTCCGGCATCGTGACTCCCCTTCATCTCCGATCTGCAAAGCGAGGCGTCCCGGAATGGGTCTGAACCGCTGGCTGCGCGACATGCGGCTGTCCATGGCCCTTCTCGGTCCCCTTGGCGGGATGCGATCAATCCCTTCCGTCCCGGCCCAGACCGTGCGGGACCCCTGGCCCGGAAATCCGGTCAATGGCGAACTGCTGGTGCAGGGCTCGGCCTCCCATGACGGCGTCACCCGCGTCCTGACCTATGCCCGCTGGACGGGTCCCGACTGGCCGGACCGGTTCCGCGACTGGTTCCAGAGCTTCGAATGGCTGCGCGATCTGCGTGAACTGGGTTCGGAATCCGCCCGTGCCAAAGCGCGCGCCATGGTCGCCACCTGGATCGGCCAGCCCATGAGCGACACCGCTCTCCAGGACCCTGCGGTCACCGGTGGACGCGTCGCCTCCTGGCTCTCGCAATACGATTTTTTCGCCGCCTCAGCCGACGACACTTTCCGTCATGGGCTCATGTCGCGGATCGTGCTCGAAGCGCGGACAATCATGGCGCTGCTCCCGACAGGCCGGCATGACTGGACATCGCTGCGCGCCCTGAAAGGCCTGCTCGCCGCCGCCATTGCCCTGCCCGGCCAGAGCGCCTTTCTCTCGCGCTACATGAAGCTCATCGACCCGGAACTGGAATGTCAGGTTCTCGCGGATGGCTGTCACGCTTCCCGCAGCCCGGAAGCCCAGTTTCTTGTCCTGCGCGAACTGGCCGAAATGCGCCTGATGCTGCAGACGGCGCAGATCCCGATGCCCACCACCCTCGCCGCCGCGCTCGACCGGATGGCGCCGGTGCTGCGTGCCTTCCGGCACGGAGACGGTCGTCTAGCCCTGTTCAACGGCACCGGCCCGCACGATCCGGCCATGATCGACCTCGTCATCGCCCGCGCTCTTCCGCGCGGACACGTCATGGCGCGCGGCATGCCGGACGGCCGTTTCATCCGCGCCGCCTCCGGAAACACCGTGCTGTTCACGGATGCCGGCCCTCCGCCGCAGCCCGCCTTCGACGCGCTGGCCTATGGTGGCCTCATGTCGATTGAGCTGTCATCCGGACGGTGCCAGATCGTCGTCAACTGCGGCGCCAGTCCTCTGCCTGCCTGGCGGAACGCCCTGCGTGACGCGCCGGCCCATTCCGTGCTGTCCCTTCCGTCCTGCCCCCCGGTGCTGTGGCGCGGAGACGGCCATGTCGAAAACCACCCAGCCGTGAACAGCCGGCATGAGGTGCTCGGCGCCGATCATCTGATCGAGCTCAGTTCGGACTGCTACCGTCCCTCAGGCGCGGGAACCTGGCACCGCCGCCTGTATCTCGGACAGGAGGGCACGGATCTCAGAGGCGAGGACCGGCTGGATAGTGCTGGCGCAACCCCGGACTTCGTGCTCCGGTTCCATCTGCACCCGGACGTGAAAGTCGAGCTGGAAGACACCGACATCCTTCTGCGCACGCCGGAGGAAATGTGGTGTTTCCGCAGCGACGGATATTCGTCGATCGAGGAAAGCGTATATTTCGGCGGCCCGAAACCTGTGCCGACACTCCAGATCCTGGTCCGCCCCGCCGAACTTCCTTCGGATGAGCCTGTCCTGGACGAAATGGCACCGGCACCGGAAACCGCTGAGGAACAGGAGTCCGCTGAACCGGAAACCGAAGCCGACGGGTTCTCCGGAGAGAACACCGCCGGGGCATCGGGCGGCACACAGCATGGGTCCGGCCCGGAAGGCGAGGCGCAGGACAGCGCCGAAAACCGTGCTACTGAACTACACGCCCGATCTGACCCGGAAGAAGTGTCGGCACATCCGTCGGACGAATCCGCCGGTGAGTCCGCGATGAGCGGGACACAGCAGCGTGACCCACAGTCCGACACGGATCATGCCGCCGGGACGCATGCAGGTGAGGAGCAGACTGCGCCCTCCGAACCCACTCGCCCCGTCGCTCCACCCATGCTCGCCAGCGCTATCCGCTGGGCCTTCACCCGCCTCGACGGGTGATTCCATGTGTCACGCTGTCAGGCTGCTGATAACGAAAACAGCGTTACCCGGAGCTCTGGTGCTGAGAGAGGCAGCAGTCAGCGAGCGGGCACCTGAAAAGCTGGCGATCAGAAAGTTCGCACTCAGAGCAGTAGCGTGAAGATTCTCGAAGTCACCAACGTCGATTTCTCGCTGCGCCATTTCCTGCTGCCCCTCATGCGCGAACTGCGCGCACGCGGCCACGAAGTCACCGGCGTCTGCGCGGACGGCCCGCTTCTCGACGATGTCCGCGAGGAAGGCTTCCGCGTCGTCACCGTCCCCATGGCCCGCTCGCTCTCCCCCATCGCCCAGTTCCGGGCCTTCATTGCCCTCATACGCCTGATCCGCCGCGAACGGCCCGATCTCGTCCACGCCCATATGCCAATCAGCGGGCTGCTGGCGCGCTTCGCCGCAAAGCTCTGCGGCGTGCCCCGCATCGCCTATACCTGCCACGGCTTCCTGTTCAACCAGCCCGGCTCCCGCCTGCGCCGTGCCATTGCGCTGATGCTGGAACGCGCCGCCGGACGCATCACCGACACCTATCTCACTGTCTCCCGCGAGGAGGCGCAGGATGCCGGGCGCCTGCATATCCATCGCCACCCGCACCCCGTCGGCAACGGCCGTGATCCGGGTATTTTCGCCCCCGATCCCGCCGCCCGGACCCGTATCCGGGCCGCGATGGGCGTGCCTGGAGACCGTGTCGTCATCATCGCCGTCTCACGCCTGGTGCGCCATAAAGGCTACCCTGAACTGCTTGAGGCCATGGAATCGGTTCCCGGTGCGGAACTCTGGATCGTGGGGGAACGCCTGGCCAGCGATCACGGAGAGTCGCTGCGCCCCGCTTTCGATCGTGCGGCCGCTCAGCTCGGCTCCCGTCTCCGCCTGACCGGCTACCGCACCGACATCCCCGCTCTTCTTGCAGCCGCGGATATTTTTACCCTGCCCAGCCATTTCGAAGGTCTGCCTATGTCGATCATCGAAGCGATGCTGACCGGTCTTCCTGTCGTGGCGACCAGCATCAGGGGTCCCCGCGAACAGGTCGTCCCCGGCAAAACCGGACTGCTCGTCCCGCCAGGTCAGGCGGCACCCCTCGCCGAAGCTCTTTCCCGTCTCGTCGCTGACAGCGCCCTGCGCCATGCCATGGGAAAACAGGGCCGCTTCACGGCTCTGCAACGCTTCAGCGAAAAAACCGTTCTCAAAGAAACTGCGGATTTGCTCGAAAATACGCCGCGCAGGACAGGATTTTTTTAATCTCCGCCCTGCATCCGGCAGGAGGGTATGGACCTCTTCACACCGTTAAACGGAACGAGCGAGATCTCGTCTCGTTGCGATATCAGGCAAAGCTCTGAAAAGCTCTTTGTATACTTTGCAAATATGCGGAGCAGAGTTCCGGGGAGCTCTGCCCGAACCCCGCAAAGGGATGCAGTCCCTTTAATCACGGTCTGTTAAATTAAAGAATGCAGGGAGGCCCTGCACTCTCTGTCCAGAATATATAAAAGAAAAATCTCTCCTTCACCCTGGGCCGGGCACGAAAGAGACAAACACCGTATTTCAGAAACGCGTCGTCAACTGGTCGGATCATAGGCGTTCAGTCTCTCACCACACTGGCCACCCACCTCTTTGCCGGCCGAATCAGCGACCGGCAGCGCGGTCTTCCGGTCCTGTACGGCCGGGCCTCCTCGCTGCCTATCTGTCTTTCTGATCTGAGCTACGCTGCTGCCCTTCTGGTGCGCCTCCAGAGCCGTCCTTCTCATCCTGGCCGACCGTCTCCTTATGGGATGGAGAGAGGGACTCATGGTCACAGACGGCGACACCTAAACTATCTGGCTGCGTGGCCCGGCTCCGCGTCCCGACGCCATACAAAAGGCAGAGCCGTGACCAGACAGATCAGTCTGTCCCTCTCACAACATCTTCCACACAAACGGATTCCCGGAACTCCCTGACCAGACCGACCGTAAACGAATGTCACCCCCGGCATCTGTTACGATACTTCGAAAATATTATTCCTTTGTCAGGATCATTCATGAAGAACCGGAAAATTCATCTCATGATGCTGTGCCTGAATTTCTATACATCCTGCTCCGTCACAAAAACCCAGCAGAGCCGTCAGTCTGTCCACCGAACCGGTCGGGAAAATCCTTTTTCTGAAACGGATCGCACACTCCCCCGTTACTTCCGGAGCAACAGTGGAGAGAAAGCATGACTGACAGGAAAATTCGTTTCGCTGTCGTAGGGGGCGGCCAGATCTCACAGCAGGCCTTCATGCCCGGCATCTCCCGTGCGAAAAACGCCACTCTCGCCGCGCTCGTCACGGGCGATCCCGTGAAAGCCGACAGGCTCGCCGCACAGTACAACATCCCCGCGTATCATTACGATGATCTGCCTCGCCTGATCGCTTCTGACGAGATCGACGCCTTCTATCTCGCAACCCCGAACGCGCTGCATCCGAAGCATGCCATCCCCATCCTCGAAGGTGGCAAAAACCTGCTCCTGGAAAAAGCCATGGCAGGGAGCATGAAAGACGCCGAGGCCATCATTGCGGCACAGAAGAAAGGCGGTGGCAAACTGATGATCGCCTACCGCCTCCACTGCGAGCCCGGCACGCTGGAGATGATCGACCGCAGCCGGAAAGGCGAGTTCGGCGACATCCTGTTTTTCAGCGCCTCCTTTGGCCAGAACTTCGCCGAGGCCAACCATCGCGGCCACTCAGGCTACTGGTCCGGCCCCGTTCCCGACCTAGGCACCTATCCGCTGAACGCCCTGCGCAATCTCATGGGACGCGAACCCGTCGGCGTGTCAGCGCACGGTTTCAGAACGCCCGGACGCGGCTTCAGTTTTGACGACACCGTCGCCGTCACTCTTCGTTTTGAAGGGCACGGCCTCGCCAGCTTCACCGTCAGCTATACCTGCGCGCCGGTCGAGGAAATTCGCCTCGCGGGCACGCGGGCCTCCGTCCGTGCCTCGCCCTGCTTCATGTTCGGCCCGGATACCGGCATCAGTTACACCGTCACCACGGAAGAAGGCACCAGGACCTTCTCTCATAAGCCTACGGAACAGTTCGGCGGCGAAATCGGGTATTTCAGCGACTGCATCCTGAACAACACAAACCCGGAACCGGATGGCGAGGAAGGACTGATGGACATGCGTGTTCTGGAAGCCATCGAACGCGCCCTCGCCACCGGTCAGGAACAGATCCTGCCTCCGGCTGCACGCAGGAAACGTCCTGAACTCTCCCAGGCCCGCGACTTTCCGCCTGTAAAAGAGCCCGCACCGGACGAGATGATCAGCATCGTTCCTCAGTCACCCTGAACCGTCACCGGGACCAGACTCAGCCTGAACGGAATGCAGCCAGACCGGGCACAGACCGGCGGCCCGCCCTTATCGCCCGCCGCTTCACGCCTGTCCGGGCAGGACTCTGGTCCTCTCCTCGGATTCGCCGCTCGGTCACGGGAAATCTGCCTCAGCCGGACATCCTGTCGTGGGCGCCGAAATCCGCCAGCAGAATTTCCGAGAGATAGGAATGATGCGGCGGCAGCAAGGTCGCCACTGTGTAGCAGATCAGCACGAACAGCGCCGTCGAACCATAAAGCAGTGCTGCCCGCCACCGGCTGATCTCCAGACCGCAGCGCGCGATGAACATGCCGAGCCACAGATCATAAAGCTGCGAGGCCATCATCACCGCCCGGTCAAACCCCGGACGATTCGCCAGCCCGGGAAGCACAAGCGCACTGATCGCCATGACCATCACAAACACGAACAGCGACGTCCACTGGCTCCAGGCCGACGCTGTCGCATAGCGCAGCCACCGCTCCTCCCGGTTCCACCGCTTCGCGAAGGCATACGAAATCACCGGCAGCGCCAGAAACGCACAGAGCGACAGCTCAACCCGGATCAGGCCGACAATGGTGTCCTTCTGCAGCAATGCCAGAAAGAAAATGACGACATTATAGGCAATTCCCGGTGCCAGAGCCGCGAGGAAGGCGTTTACCGTTCCGCGAAACCGGCTGATCCCCTCCGCCCGCCCGCAGGCCAGCAGCGCCATTCCCTGAACAATGGATTTCGGATCCGGTGTTTCGTCCGGCCGGGTGCTGCTCACGCCACCATCCTTTTCAGCAGGTCTTCATAAATCAGGGTCAGCGCCCGCAGATCGTCGACAGATACATGCTCGTCCACCTGATGCATGCTCGTCCCCACCAGTCCGAACTCGGCTACGGGGCAGTACAGAGCAATAAACCGCGCATCGGACGTGCCGCCGCCTGTGTCCAGACGTGGCTCACGCCCGGTCACCGTCCGGACCGCCGTCGCCAGCGCATCGACTTCCGGCCCCGGCTTCGTGACAAAAGATTCGCCGCTGATCTGCGTCTCCACAACAGCGCCCGGCGCATAACGCTGGCAGATCGTGCTGATCCACCCCGCCAGCGCCGCTCCCGTATGCAGTTCGTTAAACCGGATGTTCAGCGCGGCTGAAGCCCGCGCCGGAATGACATTGGTGGCGGGGTTTCCGACATCAATGCTCGTCACCTGCAGACTCGACGGCTCGAACCACTCCGATCCGCTGTCGAGCGGCTCCGTGGTGAGCGCATTCAGAATCCGCAGCAGCCGGTGTACCGGATTATCGGCCCGGTGTGGATAGGCGACATGCCCCTGCCGCCCGTTCACCGTGATCCGGGCATTGATGCTGCCACGCCGCCCGATCTTGATGACCTCACCCATCTGCGTCGGATTGGTCGGCTCACCCACCACGCAGAAATCCGGGATCTGGTCATGCGCCTGCATCCACTCCAGCACCTTCAGCGTGCCGAACCGGGCAGGCCCCTCCTCGTCACCGGTGATGAGCAGGCTGATCGACCCGCGCGGCTCCGGATGATCCGCCAGAAAAGCCGACACCGCCGCGACGAAAGCGGCGATGCCACCTTTCATGTCACAGGCCCCGCGCCCGTAGAGCCGGCCGTCCGCCACCTCCCCGGCATAAGGCCCGTGCGTCCAGCCGGCGCTGCCCGGCGGCACCACATCCGTATGCCCGGCAAAACAGAGATGCGGTGCACCCGTGCCCAGCCGTGCAAACAGATTCGGCGTACGCTCCGCTCCCTCCCCGAACGGAAGATGCGTCACGGTAAAGCCCATCGCGCTCAGTATGGCGCCCAGAGCAAGCTGGGACTCACCGGGGTCCGGACTCACCGACGGGTGACGGATCAGATCGGCGGCAAGATCGGTAACATTGAGCGGACCGGACATCAGATGGCGATCAGTCGCGCAGCAGATCGTTGATCGAGGTCTTCGAGCGGGTGCGCTCATCCACACGCTTGACGATCACCGCGCAGGACAGGGACGGGTTCGGCTGCCCGTGTTCGTTCACCGGCGTCTTCGGCGGCAGCGTTCCCGGCACGACCACCGAATATGCCGGCACACGCCCGACATGAATCTCACCCGTCGTCCGGTCCACGATCTTCGTCGAAGCCCCCAGAAACACGCCCATCGAGAGCACGGCTCCGGTCTCGACAACCACGCCCTCAGCCACTTCGGACCGCGCCCCGATAAAGCAGTTGTCCTCGATGATCACCGGCGCCGCCTGCAACGGCTCCAGCACGCCGCCAATCCCCACCCCCCCGCTGATATGGCAGTTCTTCCCGATCTGCGCGCAGCTGCCGACCGTCGACCAGGTGTCGATCATCGTGCCGCTGTCCACGCGCGCGCCGACATTCACAAAGCTCGGCATCAGCACCACGCCCGGCGCAATAAATGCCGAGCGACGCACCACCGCGCCCGGAACTGCCCGGAACCCGGCAGAGGCGAACCGCGCCGCATCCCAGCCGGCAAATTTCAGCGGAACCTTATCAAAGGCCGGCGCACCCGCAGCCCCGGCCTCCATCACCACGTTGTCGAACAGACGGAACGAAAGCAGGACGGCCTTCTTCAGCCATTCATGCACATGCCAGCCGGACCCGGACGGCTCAGCGACGCGCAGCCTGCCGGAATCGAGAGCTTCAAGCGCGGCCCCGATCGCGGCGCGGTCCTCGCCCGACGTCGCCGGAGAAACAGAAGCCCGCGCCTCCCAGAGCGCCTCGATCCGGGACTGAAGTTTATCTTCGCTCATCGTCTTCCACATTCAAAACTGTCTGCCAGGCTGGCTGCCCGGACCGGTTACCCAAACTGGCTGTGTCATGCCGCCCCGCCACGGTCCGCGGACACATCGTTGTGCGGGACCATGCTGATCGTGTCCCCTCCTGTCAACGCAGAGGACTTTAACAGAGCAGAGGTTTTTAACGGGACGGAAACCATTCAGGGGTGAAATGGCTCCGACATGAACACGATGCCATCCTCCTCCGTTCCGGATTCGAATCCACCCGAGAGTGGTGGCGAACTCATGGACGCCCTTCTGGCCAGCCGCAAACGGTGGAAAAGCCTGACGCAGCTGGTCGCGGATCTCATCTTCGAAACCGATGCCGAAGGGGAATTCACCTTCTTCGAGGCCGGCTCCGCGCTCGGCTGGCCCGATCATGAGCTGATCGGCGAAAACAGCAACCGTCTCCTTCCCTTCGTGGACGCCGCCCCCGGTCCCAGCCCGTTCCGCACCCATACCGTCATACGTGGACGCCGCTGCTGGATCAAACGGGCTGACGGAAGCTTCGCCTGTCTGCTCATCTACGCGACACCGCTGCAGTCCCCCACCGGCCAGCACGCCGGCGTGCGCGGCCTTGGAATCGACGTATCGGACGAGGCGAACACGAATGCGGATCTGTCCGTCGCGCGCCTCCACAGCGAAATCATCCGGCGCATCACCACCACGATGCGTTCCCGCGCTCTGTCCCGGCTCGGCATTCCTCCCGCCTTCGAGGAACTCGCGGCCCTGCTTGGCGCTGCCGGCGGGATTCTGATCTCCGAGACGCCCGAAGGCGAAACAGAGTTTTCCGAAGAAGACGAGGGAGATCTCGTCCATCGCATCGAAGGCGAAATCACTCCGTTCGAAGCGGAAATCGAAGCGCGACTGCGCGAGCCTAATGACGGCACGGCCTTCGAGCCCCGGTTCATGCAGATCGACGGGCATGACGTGATCATCTGCCGCAGCCGCGTGCGCTACAACGCTCCGGCCTCCATGGCCCTGTGGCGCGCCGGCCTCGGTGTCTGGAGCCAGGATGACGCCAGTCTCGCCGACGCCGCTCTGGCCACCTTCGCCTCCGCGCTAGAACTGGGCGCGCTCAACCGGGCGCTTGCCCGCAACGCCCGCTTCGATCCGCTGACCGGAATGCTGAACCGCAACGGCATGATCACCGAGATCACCCGGCGCCTGCCCCGGCTCGACCGCGAGCGCCTCTCCGGAACGTTGCTCGTCATCGGTCTCGACCGGTTCTCGGACATCAACGCCCGCTTTGGTTTCGAAGCCGGTGACAGCGCGCTCCAGCAGGTCGCGACCTATCTTCGCGACGCCATCCGCCCGACCGATCTCGCCGGTCGGCTGGGCGGAGACATATTCGGTCTCTGGCTCGACGGCGCGGACCATTTTGTCGCCGCCGAACGCGCCGAAACCTTCTGTCAGCAGGGCGCCGCCATTTTCCTCTCCGAGCCCGTCACCCTGACGTTCTCGGTCGGTCTCGCAGCCCGCAACTGGGAAACCGGAGAAGGAGTCGAATCCCTCATCGACCGCGCAAGTCTCGCCATGCGCAGCGTGAAACTTGCCGGAGGCGCCCGCTGGCACACCTCCCTGGAAGAGTCCTCACCATGACATCCTCAGCCAATCCCAAATTCTTTCAGGTTCTCCCCACCCGTTCATTGTCCTCCGTGCCCGCCACGCCCGGAGAGGCCGCCCGCATCAGAACCCGCGTCAGAAAATCCACGCTTCCGGGCCAGGTCTCCTCTTCCGCGTGGGAGCCGCTGAAAGAGCGTATCCGGGACCGGAGACCTGATCTCAGCACATCCCGGATCAATGCTCTTTTCACATCCCTTCAGGGAACGCTCGAACAGCTTCTGACGGAAAACTGGCAACGCACCCAGCGCGTCATTGCCGATGCGGCCGGGGAAGCGCTGGCCATCGCCATCGTCGGATCCCTCTCGGAATCTCCGGTGGTCGTCACGCGGCTGATGACCGAAATCGATGACGCCATGCTCAGCGACGAACTGCACCGCCGTGAGGAAGGCGCCAGAATGTCTCCTGTGCCGGTCAGTTCCTGCTCGGAGGCCATGCTGGCAACGCTCTCGACCCGCGAAATCACCCGGATTGAACCGGCACTCGACGAAATGGAACGCCAGCCTGCGCACCCCGGCGTACTTGATTACGCCTGCACCGTGACAGTGAAAGCCCTCGTCAGAGAACGCTGCGCCAGCCTCGTGCCACCTGTGCGGATGAAAATCGAGAAAGAGCTGTCTTTCGAGCTTTCAGCCGCATCCGAGGTCACAACAGCAGCTCCGAAAGACCCGGCTGTGTCGCCCGAGGCCTCCGATGACAATGTCGAGGCTGCGAAACGCGCCTTGCACGACAACGACGTCGAAGCCATGATCGGCATCCTGTCGCGCCTGCCCGGCTGTTCTGCCACTCTCGCCCGGGAAGCCATCACCGGACGCAATGCCCGCGCCATCACGGCCCTCGGCTGGAAACTCGGCCTGCCCGCGTCCCTGACATCGGCGCTGCAGATTCACCTGGCGCTCATTCCACCGACCCGCGCCATTCTGCCAGCCCCGGACGGTGAATACGCCCTAACCCCGCGCGAAATGAACTGGCAGCTGGATTTCCTGCGCGATAAATGCCTGGCCGTCGCCGCCTGACGCGCTCCTCCGCAAATTTAAGGATGTCTGGACAGGAGTCTGCCCTTCATCCTCCATTGCTTAGCAACCCGGGATCAAAGGGACCGTGTCCCTTTGTGGGGCTCAGGGCAAAGCCCCGAAAACCCGCCCCATCCGCTTCACAAAATATACAATCCAGAATGAGCAGAGAGGCCCCTACTCTTCCTCACTGAACCATGACGGCGAGGAAGAGACCGCGAACCGGTCCAGCGCTCCCTGCAGCATATAGGCTGCGGCCATTTTGTCGACTACATCCGCCCGCTTCTTCCGGGACAGATCAGCCTCCCCGATCAGCGCCCGGTTGACGGCGGACGAGGACAGCCGTTCGTCCCACATCGTCACCGGAACCTTCACCATCTCCGACAATGATACCGCCCAGTCCCGCGCAGCCTGCGCCGCAGGTCCGAACTGCCCGTCAAGCGATAGCGGCAGCCCCACCACAAGACCGGCGACGCCATGCTCCCGGATGATCGCGTCGATCTTCACCGCCATCACCGAAAGTTTTTCCCGTTTCAGAACCCCGTACGGAGATGCCACCATCCGCATGACATCCGAGAGAGCCAGTCCGACGCTCTTCGCGCCGGGATCGATTCCGAGCAGCCGCTGACCCGGACCCAGGTCAGCCATCAGCTCCGCTATGTTGAACAGTGCCATGGCCTGAGGGTATGTTGCGCCGCCGGTGGCAACGCCAGCTCTTTTTTTCCTCTGACCTGAGAGATTTTGCTTCATGTCGCTCGATCCCGCGACCACGAGACGCATAGCCAGACTGGCCCGGATCGGGCTCGATGACCAGGAAACGGAAGCCGTCCGCACCCAGCTCGGCGGCATCCTCGGCTGGATCGAAATCCTTAATGAGGTCGAGGTCGAAGGTGTGCCTCCCATGGTCGGCACCAGCATGAACGCTGCCCTCCCGCAACGCGAGGACATCGTAACGGACGGCGACTGTCAGGAAAAAGTGCTGTCGAACGCGCCCGACCGCGCCGGTCCTTTCTTTACCGTCCCGAAGGTGGTCGAGTGATGCTGACAGATCTGACAATCGCCCAGGCCGCCGAAGGCCTCCGCAGGCGCGACTTCTCCGCCGCTGAACTGACGAAAGCGCATACCGGTGCAATCGGTCAGCTCAATGAGCGCCTGAACGCCTATATCACCGTCACTGCCGATAAGGCCGAAGCCGCCGCCGCACAGGCCGACAAAGCTCTTGCCGCCGGTGATGCCCCGACGCTGACCGGTATTCCGCTCGGCATCAAGGATCTGTTCTGCACGGAAGGCGTGAAAACCACCGCCGCCAGCCGCATCCTCGGCAATTTCGTCCCGCCCTATGAAAGCACTGTCACGGCAAATCTGCTGAAAAACGGTGCCGTATTCCTCGGCAAAACCAATCTCGACGAATTCGCCATGGGCTCGGCCAACCTCACCTCTGCCTTTGGTGAAGTCGAAAACCCCTGGCATCGCACCGGCGATGCGTCTGTTCTCGTCCCCGGTGGCTCTTCCGGCGGGTCGGCCGCCGCCGTCGCCGCCCATATCGCCATGGGTGCGACCGGCACTGACACCGGCGGTTCCATCCGTCAGCCCGCCGCGTATTGCGGCATCGTCGGTCTGAAACCCACTTACGGCCGCTGCAGCCGGTGGGGCACCATTGCTTTCGCCAGCTCGCTCGACCAGGCGGGACCGATGACCCGCACCGTCGAGGATGCCGCCATCATGCTGCAGGCCATGGCTGGCCATGACCCGAAAGACAGCACCAGCGCCGATCTCGCCGTTCCGGATTACCGCGCCGCCACAACCCGCAGCCTTAAGGGCCTGCGCGTCGGCATCCCGGCCGAATACCGCCCGGAAGGCATGTCTGCGGAACTTCTTGCCGTCTGGCAGAAGGGCATCGATATGCTCCGCGACGCCGGCTGCGAAATTGTCGATGTCTCCCTGCCGCACACGAAATACGGCCTCGCGACCTATTATATCATCGCTCCGGCTGAATGTTCCTCCAACCTCGCCCGCTATGACGGGGTCCGTTTCGGCGTCCGCGCCGAAGGGGCCGCCAGTCTTGACGATCTTTACGAAAAGACCCGTCATGACGGCTTCGGCGAGGAGGTCCGTCGTCGTATCCTCGTCGGGACCTACGTCCTCTCGGCCGGCTATTATGACGCCTATTATCTGAAAGCTCAGAAGGTCCGCACTCTGATCCGGCGTGACTTCACCAGCGCCTTCGAAAAAGTGGACGTGCTGCTCACCCCGACAGCCCCTACCGCCGCCTTTGGACGCGACGAAAAGCCTGAAGACCCGGTGCAGATGTATCTCAACGACATCTTCACCGTTCCGGCCAGCATGGCCGGGCAGCCGGCCATGTCCGTACCTGTCGCGCTCGACAGCCGCGGACTGCCGCTTGGTCTCCAGCTGATCGGCCGCCATTTCGACGAAGAAACCCTCATCGCCGCCGGCGCCGCGCTGGAGAAAGCCGCCGCCTTCTCCGCCCGGCCCGATCTGCGCGCAGGAGCAGCCGCATGAGCTACGTAATCGAAGGCAGCACCGGCCCATGGGAAATCGTCGTCGGGCTTGAGGTCCATGCGCAGGTCATCAGCAACTCCAAGCTGTTCTCCGGCGCGTCCACTCTGTTCGGCGGCGAACCGAACACGCATGTCAGCCTCATCGACGCGGGCTTTCCCGGCATGCTGCCGGTCATCAACAGGGGATGCGTCGCTCAGGCCGTGCGCACGGGTCTTGGTCTGAAGGCCCGCATCAATCTGGAAAGCCGTTTCGACCGGAAGAACTATTTCTACGCCGATCTGCCGCAGGGCTATCAGATCAGCCAGTTCGCCCATCCCATTATCGGGGAAGGCAAAATCGAGATCGAACTCTCCGACGGCAGCACCCGCGAAATCGGCATCACCCGCCTGCATCTTGAACAGGACGCCGGCAAGCTGATGCACGATCAGGACCCGAAGCGCTCCTTCGTGGACCTCAACCGCGCCGGCGTGGCTCTGATGGAAATCGTCAGCGAACCTGACATCCGCACCCCCGAGGAAGCAGGCGCCTATCTGCGGAAACTGCGTCAGATCCTGCGTTATCTCGGCACATGCGACGGCAACATGGATGAAGGCTCCATGCGCGCTGACGTCAACGTCTCCGTCCGCAAGGCCGGCGAGCCGTTCCGCACCCGCTGCGAAATCAAGAACGTCAACTCCATCCGCTTCGTCACCCAGGCCATCGAAATCGAGGCCGCGCGTCAGGTCGAAATCTGGGAATCCGGCGGCGAGGTCGATCAGGAAACCCGCCTCTTCGATCCCGGCCGTGGTGAAACCCGCTCACTCCGCTCCAAGGAAGACGCGCACGATTACCGCTACTTCCCCGACCCCGACCTGCTCCCGCTGGTCATTGAGCAGAGCTGGGTCGATCAGCTCAAAGCATGCCTTCCCGAGTTGCCAGACGAGAAACGCGCCCGGCTGCAGAAGGAATACGGCATCACCGCTTACGATGCCGGCGTCCTTGTCGCTGAACAGGCCATCGCGGATTTCTATGAAACCGTGGCTAAAGGCCGTGACGGTAAATCCGCCGCCGCCTGGATGACCGGGGACTTCTTCGCCGCCCTCAACCGCACCGGCAAATCCATTGAGGAAAGTCCGGTCGGTGCCGATAAGCTGGGCGCCATGCTCGACCTGATCGCTGACGGCACCATCAACGGCAAAATCGCTAAGGAGGTGCTGGAAACGATGTTCGAGACCGGCGAGGCTCCACTGGAGATCGTCGAGCGCAAGGGTCTGCGTCAGGTCACCGACACCGGCGCCATCGAAAAAGCCGCCGACGAGGTCCTTACAAAGAACGCCGACAAACTTGAGCAGTATCTCGGCGGCAAGGACAAGCTCTTTGGCTTCTTCGTTGGTCAGGTTATGAAAGCCACGCAGGGCAAGGCCAATCCGGCCATGGTCAACGAGATTCTGAAAAAGAAAATCCACGGCTGAATATGCCGGAGCCCGGGCGGTCACAGTCCCGGGCTTATTTCGGGGCGCTGTCCCGAACTCCGCAAAGAAACGCAGTCCCTTTGATCCCGGTTTGTTAAATTAAATGGATGATGGGGGCGACCCCTTGCGATTACGGGGCAGAGCCCTGCTTTGTCTCTTGTCTGCATAATACATCAACGCAAAAAACCCGTCCCGGAATCCGCTCCGGGAGACAATCTGGCGAGCCCGTCAGTCACCGGCATGCCGGCGGCCACAGACGCCTGCCAGGTTCCTGACCGGATATGAGCAGCCACCAGTCGCGCGTCCCGGCGCCATCCGACAGGATCTGCCACCTTCCGTTAATCAATAAGAAAGGCCGGTTTGCCATATCAGAAGGCAGGCAGGACAGACCGGGACTCTGTTTCGGTATCGATCCGTCATGCGAGATCGAAGCGGAGAAACCGGGACCCGATATGCAGACACAGCCGCACTTCGAAAACCGCCTTCTCTGGTCCAGGATATCCCGCCAGCGTCAGCAGTCCCGACAGACTCTCCGGTCAGGGCTTCGTGCCATGATCCGTCACACGGTCTTTAGGGCAACCCGTTAATGGAAGCGCGTGACGTCTCCCGTCTCCTGCGGATGATCGACAACATGCCGGTCGCCGTGATGACCGTAGACCCGGAAAACTTCACGATCACCTATGCCAATGAGACATCGAAGAATCTGATCCGTCAGATCGAGCATCTCCTGCCTCTCAAAGCCGACAACCTCGTCGGCTCGTCGATCGACGTTTTCCACAGACATCCCGAACACCAGCGCCGCCTGATCTCCGATCCCGCGAACCTGCCCCACAATGCCCGCATCCGGCTCGGTCCGGAGTCCCTGGACCTGAATGTCACCGCCATTACAGCCGATGACGGCAGCTTCCTGGGGCCGATGCTGACCTGGGCGATCGTCACCCGTGAAGTCGCCGCTGAAGAACGCATCCTCCGTCTCGCGCAGTACGATACGCTGACGGGCCTTGCGAACCGCAACACCTTCCAGGAATGGATCGAGGCCGGCCTGGAACACGCGGGGCAGCCAATGACGATATTTTTCCTCGATCTCGATGGTTTCAAAACCATCAACGATACAAGAGGACATAGCGTCGGCGACGCGGTTCTCAGAACCGTAGCCGAGCGGCTGCGAATGGTCTGCGGCCCGGCAGAGGCAAAAATCGGCCGGATCGGCGGCGACGAATTCGCCGTTCTGCTGCCCGGCGACGATCCGTATCAGGCCGAAAGCCTTGCTGCGGAGCTGGTCGCCTCACTCGGCGCGCCATACAGTTTCGGCGACCACGCCAATATGCAGATCGGAACCTCGATCGGCATTGCTTATTCCCCGTCTCACGGAAACACTGTCGAACAGCTTCTGTCCCGCGCGGACATCGCCCTCTATGTCGCAAAGGCAGCCGGCAAGGGGAAATATGTCGTGTTCGAACCTGTTATGGGTGAGCGCATCCGCGATCGTGAGTATCTGAAAGCCGATCTCCGCGCCGCGCTTCAGACCATGGACGATCTGTTTGTTTTCTATCAGCCGATCGTCGATATCCGGACACGGAAAGTGACTGCGCGGGAAGCCCTGCTGCGCTGGTACCACCCGGATCGGGGCTGGATCTCACCGGTCGAGTTCATTCCCGTGGCGGAAGAAAGCGGCCTGATCGAACCGCTCGGCCGCTTCGTGCTGCACCGCGCCTGCGCCGACGCCGCAAAATGGGAAGACGGCGCCCGCGTCGCCGTCAATGTTTCCGCCGCCCAGTTTGGCAACGGGATGCTGACTGAAAACGTTCGCGAGGCGCTCATGGAAACGGGTCTTCAGCCTGACCGGCTCGAAATCGAGGTCACGGAGACCGCCCTGCTCTCGGGAGAGCACGATGTCATCGGTGATTTCGGGCGGCTGCGAAAACTCGGTGTCCGTATTGCCCTTGACGATTTCGGCACCGGCTATTCCTCGCTGGCACATCTGCGCGCCTATCCGTTCGACAAGATCAAAATCGACGGAACCTTCGTCCGCGATGCCGTGACGCGCCCGGACTGTGCCGCCGTCGTCAAGGCCGTCGCCGATCTGGGACGTCGCCTCGGTGTCACCACAGTCGCGGAGGGCGTGGAGACTGCCGAACATCTCGCCAGAGTGACCGAAGAAGGCTGCAGCGAGATCCAGGGATATCTCATCAGACGTCCCGCTCCTGGCAAGGCGGACGCCACCCGCGTCGATGAAATCAACCGTCTTCTCCGACAGCAGCGAGAGGCAGCCTGAACAGGCTTACTTACGCCCGCATCTTCCGAAAATCTTTGCTGATTTCGTAAAGACATCGGAAGGGTGTAAATCCCATCCGCTGAACACCGCCGCCGGCACCAGACCGATCACCATCAGTCCATCGCCTGTTCGCCTGCACGAACAGATTGCCACCGGCATTTCGTTCCACTCCCGCCTCTTCGGGAAACTCCGTCAGGCCAGGTACATTTCCCGACGACAGCGCTGCCTTCAGAGAAGCACCAGATCGTCCCGATGGATCAGCTCGTCGCGTCCGTGCCAGCCAAGGACTGCCTCGAACTCTTCCGAGCGCCGCCCGGCAATCCGGCGGGCCTCGTCAGCCGCATAGCCGCACAGCCCGCGCCCCAGTTCCTCGCCGTCCCGGTCGATGACCCGCACCAGATCGCCGCGCTCGAATTCCCCCGTCACCCCGACGACGCCGGCTGCCAGCAATGAGCCTCCCTGCGCCAGGGCTCGCGCCGCTCCGGCATCGACGATGATCTCGCCGGCCGGTGTCAGTCCTCCGGCAATCCACCGCTTGCGCGCCGAACGGCTGTCCGCCCCGGGCAGGAACCACGTGCATCGTGCGCCGTCCCGCAAAGCCGCCAGCGGATGCTCGCGCTTGCCGAGCGCGATCGCCATGGCACAGCCCGACCCGGTCGCGATATGCGCCGCCACAAGTTTTGTCCGCATCCCGCCTGAGGAATATCCCGGCGGAGGCGCCCCGCCCATCGCATCGATTTCGGCCGTCAGCGTCTCCACCACCGGGATATGCGCCGCCTCCGGGTCCGTCCGCGGATCGGCCGTATACAGACCATCAATATCCGAGAGCAGGATCAGCTGATCCGCGTCAATCATCTGTGCGACGCGGGCAGCCAGACGGTCATTGTCGCCGAACCGGATCTCTGTCGTCGCCACGGTGTCATTTTCGTTGATGACCGGAATACATCCCAGCCCCAGCAACGTATCCAGCGTCGCCCGTGCGTTGAGATACCGCCTGCGATCCTCCGTGTCGTCCGGCGTCAGCAGCAGCTGCGCCGCCGTCAGCCCGCGCTCGGACAGAACCGCGCTCCAGGCCTGCGCCAGCCGAATCTGTCCTACGGCGGCGGCGGCCTGCTTTTCTTCCAGCCGCAGCGCCCGCCGCGTCAGCCCCAGAGAATGCCGGGCCAGCGCAATTGCCCCGGACGAGACCAGCACAACCTCTGTCCCGGCCGCCCGTAACGCAGCGATATCGTCCGCCACCCCGGCAAGCCAGGCCTCGCGGGGGGCCGCGCGCTCCGGATCGACCAGCAGCGCGCTGCCGATCTTCACGACAACCCGACGCGCCGAGGCGAGATCCGGAACCATTCCCGTCATGCCTCGTCGTCAGCCTGCTGCGTTTCCGCCGCACGCTCCGCCCGCGCTTCGACCACATGTTCGAACAAAGCCCGCAACACTTCGGTCACGCCCTGCCGCGCCACTGCGGAAATGACCATCACCGGCGCTCCGGATGCCTTTTCCAGCGCCCGTTTACGCCCGGAAATCTGCTGCGGCGACATCGCGTCTGCCTTGTTCAGCACAACGATCTCCGGCTTGTCCGCAAGGCCGCCGCCATACTCCGCCAGTTCATGACGGATTGTCCGCCAGGCTTCCACGACATCCCCGGCCGAACCGTCGATCAGATGCAGCAGAACCGCGCATCGCTCGACATGCCCCAGGAACCGTGTTCCGAGCCCTGTGCCCTCATGCGCGCCCTCGATCAGCCCCGGAATATCCGCGATCACGAAATCCTCGGTGACCGACAGCCGCACGACACCGAGTTGCGGATGCAGCGTTGTAAACGGATAATCCGCGATCTTCGGGCGCGCCGCCGATACGACGGACAGGAAAGTCGATTTCCCGGCATTCGGCAGACCGACGAGCCCCACATCTGCGATCAGTTTCAGACGCAGCCAGACCCAGCGCTCTTCTCCCGGCCAGCCCTTATCGGAGCGGCGCGGCGCTCTGTTCGTGCTGGTCTTGAAATGCGCGTTGCCGTGGCCGCCGTCACCGCCCCGGCAGAGCGTAACGCGCATGCCCGCTTTATCGAGATCGGCCAGCAGCGTTTCCCGATCGTCATCCATGATCTGCGTGCCGATGGGCACCTGAATCACTACAGGATCTGCCGCTGCACCGGTCCGGTCCGATCCGGCGCCATTGCCGCCCTTCCGGGCGCGGAAATGCTGTGTGTAGCGAAAGTCGATCAGCGTGTTCAGATTCGGGACAGCCTCAAAAATGATGTCTCCGCCTCTGCCACCGTTACCGCCGTCAGGGCCACCGAACTCGATGTATTTCTCGCGACGGAAAGCCGTGACGCCGTCACCGCCGTCACCCGAGCGCACATAAATCTTAGCCTGGTCGAGAAATTTCATCGTCGCTTTCCGGTATCCGTCCAGGCAGGGTTGAGCCGGGGATACAAAAAGGGGCCGATCCTGATGGACCGGCCCCTGTCTGATACTCTGAACGCGGAATAATTCCGCGCCGGGCCGCTTACTCGGCGGCGACTGGCAGTGCGTCGACAGAGACGTGGACGCGGTTGTCGCCACGACGCTGGAAGCGGACGCTGCCATCGGCCAGAGCGAACAGGGTGTGGTCACGACCGATGCCAACATTCGCACCGGCTAGCATCTTCGTGCCGCGCTGACGAACGATGATGTTCCCGGCGATGACGGCTTCGCCACCGAACTTCTTTACACCGAGGCGACGGCCGGCGCTGTCGCGTCCGTTACGGGATGAACCGCCTGCTTTCTTTTGTGCCATGAGATTTGCTCCTGGATTAACTGGCTGTGATCGATCTTCCTGTCAGAAGAGATCAGGCAGCCTTGATCTCGCTGATGCGCAGGACGGTAACCGGCTGGCGATGACCATTCTTGCGGCGGCTGTTCTGACGACGACGCTTCTTGAAGATGATGACCTTCGGGAGGCGGTCCTGAGCAACGACTGTCGCTGTCACGGTCGCGCCGGAAACCAGCGGAGCGCCGATTGTCGTGCTTCCCTCGCCACCAACAGCGAGCACTTCAGAGAAGGTGATGGTCGAACCGGCTTCACCTTCGAGCTTTTCGACCTTGAGCACGGAGTTGGGCGTCACACGATACTGTTTGCCGCCGGTGCGGATAACTGCGAACATACTGTCTTTCCGATCTGTCGGCCCCTCGCGGCGCTTTGGCGCAGGCGTAAGGTCCAGTCGCTTTTTCTCGTTGGCCGCACACGCAGCCTGCCCCGCCTGTTGCCGGCGGAGTGGCGCTTTTACGCGGCAGTCCGCCGCACAGTCAACCAGAATCGGTTCTGCGATAAAAATCTCTCTTGTGCCGGGAGCCGGATTTCCCTAAAAGCCGCTTCAGACGCCGGAAGGCGTGCGGAGAGGTGCCAGAGTGGTCGATTGGGGCGGTCTCGAAAACCGTTGTGCCTTATGGGTACCGTGGGTTCGAATCCCACCTTCTCCGCCAGTTGATATATCCCATAGCAGTCTATAGCGTTTCAAGCACAGAAAGACTGGCAGTTTTCTGCCACTTATGTGCTCTATGACGCGCTGTGATGTTCCTTCAAGCTCATGCATTGTGGGGGTAGATATGGGGGTATCATTTCTGGTGTTGGGGTATCAATGCTGACAGACGTTCAGCTGCGTCGCCTCGCACCCCGAGAGAAGCCATACAAGCTTGCCGATACAGGCGGACTGTTCATTCTGGTCCAGAAAAATGGCTCGCGTCTGTGGCGCATGAAGTATCGCTTTGGTGGGCGGGAAAAGCTGCTCGCTTTTGGCGCTTACCCTGAGGTGACGCTTGCAGCGGCCCGTGACGCCCGTGATCAGGCACGCGCGGAGCTGCGGGCGGGCCGTGATCCATCTCTGACCCGTCGTCAGAGACAAGCGCAAGCCAGGCGCACTGATAGACAGCTGCAGCATGTCGGCGAAATGTGGATTCAGACTCAATCTGCCCGGTGGACACCCCGACATAGTGAAGACGTTCGAACGAGTCTTCAGCGTCTGATCTGGCCGCATCTGGGGCACATCGACCTGGACGATATCACTGCTCCGATGGTCCTTGAAGCAATCAGGAAAATTGAAGCTGGGCGTGCGAAGGAAACGGCGCGCCGGATCAGACAGAGATTAAGTGCAATTTTTCTGTTCGGTATCGCGCATGGGCTGGGTTCTCATGATCCCGCCGCCGTTATCAAAGGCGCTCTGGCTCCTCTGAAGAAAGGACGGCAACCTGCCCTCATTGATCTTGATGCGCTAAGACAGCTCTTCCAGGACGTCGAAGCCATCCCGGCCCATCCGGTTACGCTTCTGGCGATGCGTTTTCTGGCTTTGACTGCTGTGCGTCCCGGTGAAGTACATGCAATGGCCTGGCATGAGGTGTCTGCGGACAGAACCACCTGGGTCATTCCAGCAGAGCGCATGAAGATGCGGCGTGAGCACGTTGTTCCCTTATCGCGTCAGGCACGGGACATTCTTGATGCGGTCTCTACGCTGACGGGCAGAGGCCCTCTTGTTTTTCCTAATGCGCGGTGGGCCCATCGCCCGATGAGCGAAAACGCTCTCGGTTATCTTCTGCAGCGGGCAGGCTACGCTGGCAGACAGGTGCCACATGGTTTTCGTGCTTCGTTTTCGTCCATCATGAACGAGCATTATCCGCAGGACAGAGCTGTCATTGATCTTATGCTGGCACACTCAAATCAAAACAGAGTTGAAGCCGCGTATAACCGGGCTCTGCATATGGAACGTCGGCAGGAGCTGGCTCAGATATGGGCCGATCTTCTGATGTCAGACGCAGCCGACGCCGTGACACTTCTACAACACAGAAAACGGTGAGGTCGGTGATCGTCGTATCGAGTAAATTCTTCCATTCATTTCATTCTACACATGAGTCATGAGTTATTCTGTTTTATATTCAACAGTTTAGTGTTTTTTCTACTCGTGCGTCTTTTCAATCCATTCATTAATGCTGCTTTCGCTCCATCTCACCATACGTGTGCTCAACCTGTGCGTCGCCGCTGGAAATTTTCCCAGCTTAATCCTTTTGCGTACGTGAGAGGCCGACATGGACACGCGTTCGCACACCTGAGCAATTGTCAGAAGATTTTCTGCCATCATTACCTCCGAGAAAACATATACTCCAATAATTACTTTAAAAATTAGAGTATATCGAGGCATATCGCCTCTGATGCGAATGGTATATCTCGAAAAAACGCGACTTAAAACAATAAAATATTTTTATCTGCACAAATATAGAAAAAATTCCTGATAATCAGCAAAAAATAGTGCCGAATTCTTCAGCTTGTTGCCAGAATCATGTATTCATATGTATATTTTCATATATTCTGGACTTGACACGTGAATATATGCGGCTTTGCAATTTCCAACCATTGAACTCAAAAATAACATTCGCTCATATTTTTAATATAAATATGAAAAGGAGAAAACATTACTCAATATGTTCAAATAAACAATAAAATAAATTGAAGTTATCCGATATTACTCTAATACGAAAATGAATATTCTAATTTTATTTCAATGATTTATTTACTGCACATAAAAAAGGCATGAATTCAAGTGATGTAAAAATGATCATTTTCTGCGCGAATCGGATTCGAATCGAGAGGATGCGTCTTCTCCACAAACATGATCATCGCCCGTATCTGTCGATGTCAGGCCAGATTCTGGCTGCAACATTGGTAGCAGCCCCAAAGTAGCGCAATACCAACGATGAAAAGGCGGATCTGCGGGAAGGATGGATCCGACGGATCCCACAGGGACAGGCAGGACAAGCCTCCAAGCTGTCCCACAAGGAACGTCATGCGCGCTGGACGTTGAAGTTCACGAAAGCGAAACGAAAGGAGGACGGGAGTATGCCCGCAACAGACTTGGCCATCCCGTTCTTTGGCTACAAATCTCATATTTCCATCGACCGGAAATTTCGTCTGCTCCGCAAATGGAAGACGACAGATGCCGCCGCCAGTGATGGTGCGCGATTGAGAGAAGGCTTGCTTGATAAAACCAATACAGCCTCAACACTCTGGGCAAACACAGTCTTCCGTTCAAAAGCCAATGAGGACTTTATGGAAAAGCAAAGCTTTGTCTCAAAAATCCATCGCAAGAAGCTGCATCCCAAACCTATGCCCCGGCACACCCAACGCTCCAATGCCGGGAAGTCCGTCATCCGGCCGCATGTCGAGAATGTCTTTGCCAATCAGAAATCACAGACGAGGCTGTTCGTCCGGACTGTAGGCATCGCTCGAGCCACCATATGAGGATCGGGCAGGCCAACATCGTCTATAATATGCGCCGCTTTCTCCTCTTGGAGCGGATTAACGCCGCCGCGAAGCAATCCAGAGCATGAAACCCTCTCTCTGTTTAAAACGCAGAGTAAAAATCACCATGCAGAGCCTTCAATACCAGACTATAAGCCCAAAATCAGGCAGAAAGGTCTTCAATCAACGATTCTTCGAGCCCGCCACTTGTAATGGTTTTGTGCCGGTCATCTGAGCGTTTTAAGTTCGTATCAGGAGACCGACGAGACCATGAAGCATACTGAAGATTTCAAGCGCTATTTTAAAACTACCGCACTGAAACGTCCGCATCTTCTTTCGGTTAATTCTCTATGCGTCGGAGAGAACCAGAACCACCTCGTCACTCACAGATGAGAGAGGATTTCAGAGAGTTTTTTTCTATTTTTAGGATAATCTTTTGAGGACGGTTTATACTCACACGCAGGATAGTTGGAGCAGCTTTGGAACTCACCAAAGGGTCCTGTCCGTGTGACAATCACTCCTCGCTTACATGCCGGACATCGCTGCTCCTCAATCTTCTCCCCATGGAGATTCGTCACTGTGACCGCTTTGTCAGCGACTAGTTCATCGAGAAAGGTGGAGCGCTCACCCTTAACCGTGAACATGATCACCGACCGGCGAGCACGCGTCAGTGCCACATAAAACAGCCGTCGCTCTTCACCTTGAGGAAAGTTATCACCCGAGGGCATGGCCATCTGCAGTACAGGATCATCCGTCCGCGTACTTGGAAAACTAAGGCCGCGTAAACGGCTGATCATTGATGGCAGAATGACATAGTCGGCTTCACTGCCTTTTGAGCTGTGAATCGTCACGAAAGATAGCTCAATCTTGCTGCCGTACTGAGATTTCCAGCGCCTCAGATGCTCCGGTTTATCGGCCCTATAACGTCCTAGAAAAAATACTGATACGTTACCATGCCGCCCCAAAGGAATGTGTCCGGCACATATTCCTTGGTAGAGAGAGGCCAGAAATTCTCCGACGGCTCGTTCGAGTTCACGCTCTTTGCTTACCTCGAATGCCTGGAGCACGGGGCCGACGGCTGGCGTGTCCGAATGCACCCGCTTACGGATCTGTGTCGGATTCTTAGTGACGAAATGACTAGAGACATCACACAGCGCCTGCGGGCAACGAAACGTCTGCTCCAGCTTCAGAAGCTGTCCATGATCGAACCAGCGTTCGAAGTCTGTCATGACCGACACGTCTGCTCCGGCGAAACGGTTGATCGACTGCCAATCGTCGCCAACGGCGAAGAAGTGGCGTCCCGGTTTCTGTACCATCGCATGACACAGACGGGCACGAGCGCGGGACGCATCCTGGAACTCATCCGCCATAACCAGATCATACGGAACCTGGCAGCGTCCCTGCTCAACATGTTCTGCTGCCATGTTGAGCATGTCTTCAAAATCGACCCCGCCGTCTTCAGCCAAAGCACGATCCCAGTTCGCAATGATTGGCTCAAAAAGATCCAGAAACATGCGATGGCGATACTTGAATGAGCCTTCTGGCATGGCATCCAGACGACGTCGCAAATCTGTAGAATTGAGGCAGTTGCTTTTCGCATGACTGATAAAGCTGCGAACCAGGTAAGCAAGCTCCATCGCTTCCATTGGCCTTATCGCACCCTGAGGAATAGGCCGGTTCGGATTGGGATCCAATTTGACGCCACGTGACGTCAATTCATGAGCAAGATGCTCAAAAACACCGCCGTTTCTTACCTGATGTGAAGTCGTTTCAATCAGCGCAGTCCCCATGTCGTGATGGAGCTGTCGTTTCCACTTCACCCCTTCCACGTAGTCCTTGAACTGGGGCGGCGCTTTGCCCTCTGCATCCAACGCGAAGTGCTCGTGATACAGCTGAATGTCTGGATAATAGAAATCAGGCTTGTATTGTCGATGCGTTACGTCCGCCGTGTCCGTTTCATAAGGGCGCTCGTACTCGTAATGAACACCATTATAAAAAAGCCAGTTGCAGATAATGGCCTCTTCCTGGCTGCGCACGCGCTGGCCATCCAGAGTCTTAATCAGAGCCGTGCCCATTCTGTCCCAGGCGTCGCCCTCGACGGGCTGACCTGGTGGTGACAGATCACGACCAAAGACCATACGAAACATATCCCACCGCGTCCGGAACTCATCGGACTGATCTTTTAGGCGGTCCACAATCTCGAGGATCTTCTCGCACGAGGCTCCGGTATCAGTCGCCCAGGCTGGAACATCGGGTTTCTTACCCGTCGCCTTACCGATAATGCCTAATCCCAACGCATGAAACGTCGTGGCCTCAACGCCATTGCCATCCATGCCGAGGCGTTCAAAAGAACGAATGGCGCGATCCTTCAGTTCCTCGGCTGCCTTTTTATTGAAGGCCATCAGAACAATATTCTGCGGAGCCATAAACCCACGATGGATGGCGTACGCAGCCTTTGCCACCATGATTGAAGTCTTGCCAGATCCGGCCGATGCCACGACCTGCACGCGATTATCGAAACAGATAACCGCTCGCGCCTGCTCCTCCGTAAGCGGGCGGCTCTCAACACTATCAAGCAATACCTTGCAAGCGCTCAACTCGCGCAGGGTATGCTTCTCATTGATTTGCACCCAGTCCGGCTGCCAGCGGCATTTCCATAACCTAAGAGCCGTCTCAATATTCTGCCCTTTCTTACCCAGCCGATCTTTAACAGCAGCTTGCTGAAAACGCGCCTCCAATGTTTCGCCATCAAGAGCAGGCCATGCGGCCAGCAGACTACTTTGGGTTTCATAGGGGATCCAGCGCCGATCGATCTCAGCTTGCTGGAGAATGCCGGTTATTTGACGCAGCCAGTCCTGGATAGTGGCATAACCTTTGAGCACGAAGTCCGTGTCTCTACGGAGCCTCTGTTCACTCAGTACGCTGTCCAGCGCCGCCTGGAGAGCGACAGCTTGGGCATTGGGGAGACCGTCGACCTTCAGTTCATGATCGCTTCCCGGACTTAGCGCGACATCTGCCCAAAAGAGACCTGGCTGCACACGCATGACCGCATCATCGCGGATCGGAGTGCGATGGTCTTCACCATTAAGGACAAGGACAAAATCCTCCCCCTCGAGTTGCAGTCGCCACTCAGGCGAGCCGGTGAAGATCTGCCCCCACTTTGAAGGCTTCCATGCCTGGCTCTGGCTCTTGCTCGACGTCACTCTGCACCTCAGTCTTGTCAGCAGATCCGTTTTCAGGATCCTCGATAGTGCTGACGGCTACAGTAGCCAGAGGCAGAAATGCGGCATCAGCAGCGCTACGGCACTCAAAGAAGCATCTGTCGCTTTTCTTTGGCAATAGCAGACGTTGTTCCATGGGAAGCTCACAGTCAATTTCGGAAATGACATTCGACACCCATCTTACATCCACTTACGCCTCATTTTTGTCATTCAATGCCCGGTTAAGCTTCTCGAATAGCGGACTATTTTCGGTTTTTCTTGACGTAGAGGACAAGAGCGGCCAGCGGTGAAGGTATGGATACCA
>NZ_WOTB01000009.1 GCF_011516835.1 Acetobacter musti
GGCTTCTGAAAGGCCACATCAACAGGCCTTACAGAAGACCGCACACGATCACACGTCAATATGGGTCAGAAAACTCTTGCATAACGGACGGCAACCACAGAAGAAATCCGCTGTTTATCGCGTTGCGGCGAAAAATCTGTTTGTCGAGTATCTGGCCCAGAACGCCTTCCGCCGCTGCCTGGAACTGCGGAATGGTGAAGCGATCGGGCATCAGTTCCACGGGCAGGGCCAGAGACCGCAAGGGCCGCCGGAGATGGCCCATGGCGCTTGCGAGCCAGCGGCAGCACTCGGGTTTCAGTGTTCCGGCGCCGGGGGTGTCGTTTCGGGACATGCTGTGTGGGGCCGGATCGTTCATGGTGAGGGCTTTTCTGGCGGGATCGTCTGCCGGCGGGTCGTTTCGGCCTGAGTCATTTCCGGTGGTGGCATTTCCGGCGATGTCATTCGCTTCAGCGGTATTTCCGGTGCGGTCATTTCCGGCACGATCAGTTTTGAGCGGGGCGTTTCCGGCGGGGTCGTTCCGGTCAGGATTGTTTCCGAACGGATCATCTCCGTCTGTGTCATTCCATTCAGGGTTGTTTCCGAGCGGGTCGTTTTCTTCAGTATTTTGCTGGCCAGAGTCGTTTCTGATCGTACCGTTTCCGGCAGCGTCGTTCCGGCCGGGATCGTTCACGGTGGGGGCGTTTCTGGCAGGGTTATTTCTGGCGGGGTCGACCGGCATCGGGGTGTTTACCGGCGGGTCGTCCTGCCCGGTCCGGGTGCTTCCGGGGGTCAGCAGTCCGGCTTCCTCGAGCGCGAGGTATCGTTCCAGGATGAGTTCGGGCCGCCATGTCCGGTGTTCGGGGGCGAAGAGGACGTTGAGGCGGCGACGCTGCAGGAGCTGTTCCGGTGTGAGGCCGGGCGCGGTTTCGGAGGGGAAACATTTTTCGAGCAGGCGTTTCGCGAGGCTGGCGGCGCGTTCCGCGTCGGTTTCCGATCTGTGGTCTTCCCAGGGCATGATGTCGTAGCACGGGACCCAGCCGGGCTCGTCGGAACTCATGCGTGTTGTGACCAGGTAAGGGATTTCGATCAGGCGGGCGCCGTTTTCCATCTGTGTGACGCGGACCGGGAGCTGTTCGGCGCTGGCTGCGGGAAACCGGCGCTTTCGCACGAGAAGCGCTTCCAGCGTGGCCTGAATCTGCCTGTCGGTGGGGTGGCCGCCGATGGGGCCGCCCGCCCGACTGCCCGTGCGACTGCCCGCATGGCTGCCCATGTGACCGCTGGTGTAGCTGTCCGTGTGGCTGCCGGTGTGACTGTCCCTGGGGCGGCTGCTGTGGTCGCCGAGGTGATCATGAGTATAGCCGTCGGGCTGCGTCCGGGCAGGCCCGTCCGTTTTTCCGTCCGTCTGTCCGGTGGCGGGGTCGCCTTCCAGGGCTTCCAGTGCCGCGCTGGGCAGGCCGCCGCATGTATCTGTCATGACATGGGGTTCGCCCGCTCTGAGAGCAATCGGGACGGCAATGATGATGATCCGGTCTCCCTCCCGCATTATGGACGGATCATCTCAACTGCGCCTTCGGACCACCTTATCTTGAGGCAACACTGCCTTGCGGGCGCGGCGCCTGATGCCTGACGCCTTCGCTTGTCTCCCCTGTTCCGCCGGGGTGGCGACATTGTTTCATCCGGTACCCGACGGACCACGGTGCATCACCATCCGGGGTTCGCATGCACACGGGAAAACATTGCGGCATAAGTGTGGCAGGACAAGCAGAACTGTCACCGGGACGCAATGGTCCGTAAGTCGGGGATGTCCCCGGATTTCGCCTCCGTGACAATTTCTGTCTTCACGAAACCTCCGGTAATAACAGGCTTTCTGGTTCCCGCGACACCATGTTAGTGGATGATGTGTCGCGTGCAGTCCTTACCGGAGAAACAGGATGGCGAATAAAAACGCTAAAGACAGTCTGATTGCCCTGCTGCGCGGCGTTGAGTATTTCAACACGCATGTATTTCCTGAGAAACAGGCTCTGTTCGAAGGGCTGGCTGAGAGCCAGGCGCCTGGCACCCTGTTCATCGCCTGCGCGGACAGCCGTGTCAGTCCGGGTCTGATCACGCAGACCGATCCGGGCAATCTGTTCATCCTGCGGAACATCGGCAATATCGTGCCGGCCTATGGCGAGATGCTGGGTGGTGTGTCTTCGGCGATCGAGTATGCGGTTCTCGCGCTCAAGGTCTCGAATATCATTGTCTGCGGCCATTCGAACTGCGGTGCGATGACGGCGCTGCTCGATCCGGACCCGACGAAGCTGGCGAAGATGCCGACGGTTCAGTCCTGGCTGCGCAATGCCGAAGCCGCGAAGGCCGTGATCGGCGCGCTGGCGAGCGAGGATGCCGGGCCGGCGTCGGTCAGGAGTCTGGCGGAGCAGAATGTTCTGCTGCAGATCTCCCATCTGCGGACGCATCCTTCGGTGGCGGCGGCGCTTGCACGCCGGGAACTGATCCTGCAAGGCTGGTTTTATGATATCGGCACGGGTGAGGTTCTGGTTCTCGACGAGGAGAGCCGCAGGACGATCTCCATTGAGGACGCGATCACGCAGCTGGAGAAACAGCCGGCTCCGGTCGCCTGAAGCGACCGGCGGCGCGCCGGGGCGGGAAGGTCCGGTCCCGGTTTTTAATGCTCTGGTTTTTATGACCCCGGTTTTCGGGTGTCAGATTTTCCTGGCGCTGTTTTTCGTCGTCCTGTTTTTCAGGGGGCGGGTTTTCGGGGCTGTGTCTTTCCGGGCTTTGTCTTGCCGGCTTTTATTTTTTCCGGGCCGGGCTTTCTCAGGTCGTGTTTTCCGGGGCTGTGTTTCCGGAGCTCATGGTTTCGGAAGGGGCGTTTGCGGAGGCCGGGCGGTTCTGGTGGCTGTGCTGCTGTCCGTTCCGGCCGGCGTTGTTTTTCCCGCGGGGGCTTCGGGGAGTGCGGTCGGGGCGCCTCTGAAGCTTGCGACGTGGAATATGGGCTGGCTGACGTCGCGACCAGCCGGAGATCCGGGGCTTCCGGACGGGATTTACCGGCGGAATGACGCCGATATCGAGCGGCTGGCGGCTTATGCCGATCGTCTCGATGCCGACATTATCGGATTTCAGGAGGTTGACGGTGCCGCGATTGCCGCGCGTGTTTTCCGGGCGCCGCGCTACCGGATCATCATGTCAGGCGATCATGTGACGCAGCAGACCGGTGTGGCCATCCGCGGGTCTCTGAGTGTCACCGTTCATCCGCCTGTGACGGCGCTGAACGTCTATCCGCCTTCGGCGCCGCATCCGCTTCGCAGCGGGCTCGACATCACGGTGAGTGACGGGACGGCGTCCCTGCGGTTGCTGGTGATCCATCTGAAAACGGGCTGTTACGACAATCCGTGGACGGAGCGGCAGCATGCCTGTCCGACGCTGAAAAGTCAGTTCGCGGTTCTTGACGACTGGGCGCTGGAACGGAGCGATTCAGGGGAGGCTTTTGCGATCCTGGGGGATTTCAATCGCCGGATGACGCCGGGAGATCCGTTCTTTCTGTCTCTGACGCGGGATACGCCTCTTCTCCTGACGACGTCCGGGCGGGCCAGTCCGTGCTGGGGCGGTGAGTATTTCATCGACCATATTCTGCTGGGTGGTCCGGCGCGGGACTGGCTTACGGCGGGCAGTCTGCGTGTGATGACCTATCATGATCCGGGGATTACGCCGGCGCAGCTTTCGGATCACTGCCCGGTGTCGGTTCGTCTCGCCCTCCCCTGACTTTCTCCTCAGCGGATGGATTTCGCGTTTATGCATTCCGGAGCCGGAAGGGGTCGGGACCCCTCACCCGTTTATGGCTTAACAAACCGGGATCAAAGGGACCGCGTCCCTTTGCGGGGTTCGGGGCAGAGCCCCGAAAACCCACCCAATCCGCAATCCGCAATCCGCAATCCGCAAAACAAATAAACGCTTCGTTACGTTATGATATCCGGTTCCGGACAGGGCGGGACGGCTCCGAGGGCCTGCAGCGCCGGGTCGCGGTCCCATTCATCGGCGGGAACGAGGTCGACTCCGACGCGGAGCGTATCGCCGCCGCCGCCGAGGATCAGGCCGCGGACCGGGCTGATATCCGCGTAATCGCGGCCCCAGCCCAGCACGACGTGTTCGTCGCGGACCACAATACCGTTGGTGGGGTCGAGGCCGATCCAGCCATATTCCGGGCCGAGCCAGGCGCCGACCCAGGCGTGGGACACGTCGGCGCCGAGGCGTCTTTTCTGGCCGGGTGGCGGCCGGGTCCGGATATAACCGGAGGTGTAGCGGGCCGGGAGGCCGAGCCAGCGCAGGCCGCTGAGCATCAGATGGGTGAAATCCTGGCAGACACCTTCTTTCCGCGCGAGGGTGTCGGCGACTGTCGTGCGCAGGGAGCTGACGCCGGAGCGGAAGCGGAATTCGCTGAACACCCGGCGGTTGAGGTCGAGCAGTCCTTCGAGCACGGTCCGGCCGGGCGGGAAGGACTGCGCCGCATAGGCGCCGACGGCGGGCGATGTGGCGCACATCACGCCGTCAAACAGGTATTGCGAGGCGTCGGGGTCCTGCGCGGCCAGGATGGCGGTGTCTTCCCAGGACGGGGTTGCTTCCGGCGGGGGCAGCGGATCGAACAGGACCTCCACCTCTGACGTGGAGACGATATCGAACCTGTCGTGGGGGGCCTCATGAAACAGCCAGAAAATCCGGTTTCCGAAATGATCGGTGCCCTCGCGGCGGCGCACGGGCAGCGGGTCGCAGTCGAGGCGGGTCCAGAGCACACGCTGGCCGGGAAAGTCGCGGGGCGTTACGTGCAGGACATGCGAGGCCAGTTCGACGGGACGGCCATAGGTGTACGATGTCGCGTGACGGACGCGGTAGATCATGTTGCGGCCTCGTCCAGCGTTCCGTCTTCACCGATGCCGACGAGGCGTGGCGAGTTCAGCACCGAGAAGTAGCAGCGTCCGATTGCGCCGGAGAGCTGCATGACGGAGGCCTGAGCCTGACGCAGCGCCTCGGGGAGCACGGCGGCGGCGCGGTCCTGGTCGGGCTCTTTCATGACCGACGCGACGAGGCAGGACAGCATGTCCAGCACGTCGCCGGCGGAGGCGGCCAGTTCGGCGGAGGCGGCGCGCTGCGCGGCGGGGGCGGTGCTTTCGTCCTCGGAGGCGAGTTCCAGGAGGGAATCGCGCAGGGTGGCGAGCTGGAAGCCGGCGCCGCGGGGGTTGTCGTCATCAAGCAGGAGCAGATCGAGCACGGGTGCGGGCTGGACGACGCTGAAATAGCGGGAGCGATAGGTGATCACGCTGTCGCAGAGTTCGAGCATGAGGCGGAGCGCGGCTTCCATCCGGCCGCGCTGGTGCATGTCGGGCTGCTCCAGGATGCCGGCGCAGCTCAGCAGGACCGTCGATGACCGTTCGATGCGGCGTCCGATGTCCATGAACTGCCGGCCGCCCGAGCGGACCATGTTTTCCGAGGCCAGTCCGGACAGGGTGGCGCCGTAGGAGAGCAGGCGGCGGGTCATGCCGGTCAGGAAATCGCGTATCCGGGCGGGGTCGCCGCGCGTGGAGCGGGATTCCATTTCACGCAGGATGGCGTGGGCCTGATGGGTGATGAAATCGCGCATTTCGCGGGTCAGGCGGTCGGTGAGTTCGGGCACGAGCCGCATGATCTTGCGCAGGAGGCGGGCGAACAGGCCGTCGGTGCTGGCGACGGAGGCCAGTTCACGGATCATGCCGGACACGGTGTAGCCGGAGAAGGCCGCCTCGCTGGTGACGCCGGCGACGCGCATCTGGCGCATCAGGACATCGAGATCGGCGCGCTCGCGCGGCGACGGATCGGGGCCTGAGAGGTGGGCGAGGACGACGTGCAGCAGTCTGGCGGCGCCTTCGAGCTGTTCGAGATACCGTCCAAGCCAGAAGAAATCGTCCGCGGCGCGGCTTGGCAGGTCGCCCTGAGCCCGGCGAATCGGCAGCGGAGGGGCGTGCATGACGGGATGCTCACGTGGCGCGAAACGCTCGTCGGCGGTGACCCAGACGTCTTTTGTCACCTGGAGGCCCGCGATCGGTTCGATGGTGACGGCTTCACCTTCCGCAAGGACGCGGGCCATTCCGCCGGGAAGCACGGCCCAGTCCGTGCCGTCGAAAGCCGCGAAGAGGCGCAGCACGACCGGCCTGGGGACGATCCCTTTTTCACCGACGGTGGGGGCGACGGAGCTGTTCGGTTCGCGGCAGGCAACGAAGCGCCAGGGGGCGGCGCGGACCGTCGCTTCGAGCGCCCGGCGTGCGGCGGCGTCCAGGGTCGCCAGCCGGTGCACGGGTTTGCCCAGACCGAGCGCCGGGGCGATCACCCAGCCGGAGCCGGGCGGGACGGGCGCCGGGTCTGTTTCTGTTCCGGCTGCCTCCTGCCGGGGCTGTTCCGGTTGTGGTTGTTCCGGTTGCGGGCATTCTGTCTGTGGTGGTTCCGGCTCTGGCGGGAAGAGGGTTTCGTCGAGGAACCGGCTTCCGAATTCGTCACCGAGCCAGATCGTCCCGACATTGCCGAGCAGCGGCTCTTCTCCGAGCAGGTGACGGGAGAGCGGTTCCAGAAACGGCGTGAGTCCGGGGGCTTCGACGAAGCCGACTCTGGGGTCGTTCATCAGCCGGACCGCGCCGCCGCGCGCCGCGTCCAGCAGGCCGGCGATACCGGCGGTGCCCTGCCCTTCGAGTTCCAGCGGATCGACGGTATCGGCGTTCTGCCGGATCAGGAGGACGCCGACGCGACGCAGGCCGCGCACGGTCTTGAGCCAGAGCGCCCCTTCCCTGACGGTGAGGTCCCCGGCTTCGGCGAGGGCGCAGCCGAGTTCGCGGGCGAGGATGACGTGCTCGCCCCAGTGCGGGCCAGTCGGGCCAGGTGTGAGCAGGGCCTGACCGGGGCTGGAGGTTCCGGTCAGACCGTCGTCCTGGAGCGATTCCTGCCACAGATCGAGGAAGGGCGTCAGGCGGCGCAGGTCCTGGCCGGCGAAAAATTCCGGCAGGATGCGCGTCATCTGGCGGCGGTTTTCGAGCGCGAGGCCGGCGCCGTTGGCGCGGGCGGCCCGGTCGGCCAGCACCTGCCACTGTCCGTCCGCACCTCTGACGAGATCGACCGCGTAGAAAGAGAAAAACCGGTCGGGCAGCGGGGAGTCGCCGTCGGGGGTGCCGCCGCGGAGAAAGCCGTGATTGGCCCAGACGAGAGCGGGGGGCAGCAGGCATTCGGTCAGGACGGTGCGGTCGCCGTAGACGTCCTGGAGCAGGGCTTCGAGGAGGCGGACGCGCTGGATCACGCCGGCTTCGAGGGCGGCGAATTCGCTGGCGGGGAGAATCAGCGGGATGGGGTCGCAGAGGACGCCGTGTGTTTCGCCGGCGTCGGGCGACGGGGCGGCGGATGGAGAGGTGGCGGAAGAAGTGACAGGGGGACGACCGGGTTCCGCCGGCACGGGCATTCCGGTCTGATCCGACAGAGCGAGGGCGATATGCTGGCCGCGGGCGACCAGTTCCCGGTGGCCGATATCCGAGATGACGCCGAGCAGCCGCCGCCAGTGGGGGCGCACGCCTCCGTGGCCATCGACCATTTCATCAATCGGTATCGTGCCTGTCATGCCTGCCGTTCTAGGGGGTTGCCGCTGGCGAGCGCAATCCTGACTTAGCGCTCAGCTTTCCGAAACTGTCCGGGAAACAGGAGTTTATCTGTCTCCCGGATGGTTTGCAGCTCCGGACGGCCTGCGCCGGGATGGCTGGTCCTCTGGATGACGGGCTGTGGGATGACGGCCCGTTCTGGCGGCGGGTCGCCGGGATGGCGGGAGCCTGCGCCGGCCGGGTTATGACAGCGGCAGGTGATGGACCAGTCTGTGAATGAAATGCAGCTTGTTCGCGATCGCCGGTGTGATGATGAAGGGGTAGAGATCGGGCTGGCCCATCGAGCGGTTGAGGGAATTGACGGCGAGGGTCAGGGGCAGCCAGGCCTGGATGATCTGGTCGAAGGAGCCGGCTTCGTAAGGGTCGAATTCGAAATGCAGCGTGAGGCTGTCATCGCGGACGACTGAGGGGTCCACGGCGATGCCGTAGGAGACGGCGGTTTCCAGCGTATCGACGATGTGGAGGTAATGCGCCCAGGTTTCGGCGAAGTCTTCCCAGGCGTGGGTGGTGGCGTAGGCGCTGACGTAGCTGTCCTGCCAGCCGGCGGGCGGGCCGTTCTCGTAATGGGTCTGAAGGGCGGCGCCGTAATCCTGAGTGTCGTCGCCGAAGACGGCGCGGCAGGCCTCCGCGTTTCCGGCGTCCCGGACCAGGACGTTCCAGTAATAATGGCCGACCTCGTGCCGGAAGTGGCCGAGCAGGGTGCGGTAATGCTCGCCCATTTCGACGCGCATTTTTTCGCGCTCGACGTCATCGGCTTCGCGCAGGGCGATGGTGATGACGCCTTCGTCGTGGCCGGTCATGACTTTCTGCGAAGGATCGCCGTCGGGCGGGTCGTCGGGGAAATTGAAGACGAGGCCGCCCTGCGGATCTTCGGCGCGGGTTTTCAGGGGGAGTTTCAGGCGGAGCAGGCTGTAGAACAGGCGGTGCTTGGCCTGTTCTAGCTTTGCCCAGCGTTCCTGATTGCCCTCTTTCGCGAGGTCCGGGATGACGTGGTTGTGGCGGCAGGCGATGCAGAACGTGCCTGTGGAGCTGTTCTCCGGGGAACTGTTGTCCGGGGAGCCGGTCCCGGAGGAGCCTTCCGGCAGGAGCCAGTTGCAGACGTTGTGGCCGGCATTGGCGCAGAAGAATCGCGGCGGGCCGCCTTCCCTGCCGGCCACGGGGAGCCAGTCTCCGGCGGCGGGGCCGCTGGCGGGGGCGGCCGGGTCGTCGCCTCCGGGATCGAGGGCCAGCATATTGACGCTCTCGCTGCAGAAACCAAGACGTCTGGAGCATTGCCCGCAAAACGTATTCTCGAAGAAGACGATCTGTCTGCATTCCTGACAGACGAAGAGTTTCATATTCGGTCGGCTCCGGCGGTTTTTATTACAGTCATTCCGGCTAACGCATAAAAACGGTCTTCGTTTCTTTGTTTCCTGACGACCTGAGTTCCGGTGGTCCGTGTTCTTTTATTCTGGTGTTTTTACAGTGCGGCACGGTTGCGGAGTGGTTTTTCCGGGCTTTCCTTCCGAACCCCGCAAACGGACGCTCCCCGCTGATCCTGGTCTGTTCAGAGGCCGGGGTGCGGGGAAGCGGCGTCCTGCGCCCGGGTCTGCGCTGGGTCTGTGCCGGGTCAGAACCGGCGCAGATCGAGCGTGCGGGGCTGTTCGAGGGAGCGTTCGAGACGCGGGATCTGCATGGCGCCCGGCGTGTGGCCGATGGGGAAGAAGCGGATGCGGCGGCGGGCTTCAGCTTCATTGGCGTTGACCGGGCGGGTTTCATAGCTGCGGCCGCCGGGGTGGACGACATGGTAGGTCAGGCCGCCGATGCTGCGTCCGGTCCAGGTGTCATAGATGTCGAAGATCAGCGGGGATTCGACGCCGATGGTCGGGTGCAGGGCGCTGGGTGGATTCCACGCCTTGAAGCGGACGCCGCCGACATACTCTCCCTGACGCTCGGTGGCGGTGAGCGGGACGCCGACGCCGTTGCAGGAGAGGATGTAGCGCTCGTCCACCCAGCCGGAGACGCGGGCCTGGACGCGTTCGACGGAGCTGTCGACGTAGCGGGCGGTGCCGCCGGCGGCGGGCTCCTCGGCGAGAGTGTTCCAGGGCTCGAGGGCGGTGCGGAGTTCGAGCGTCATGCCGAGTTCGGAGACGGAGCCGATTTCGGGGAAGCGGAATTCGAAATGCGGCAGGAACCAGTCGGCGTCGAGCGGCGCGCCGAGCTGGTGCAGTTCGGCGATGGCGTCCCGGAAATCCTGCTCGACGTAATGCGGGAGCATGAAGTCGTCATGCAGACGGGTGCCCCAGCGGACGAGGCGGCGCTCATAGGGTGTCTTCCAGAAGGCGGCGATGCAGGCGCGCATGAGCAGGGCCTGAGCGGCGGCCATCCGGTGGTGCGGCGGCATTTCGAAGGCGCGGTATTCGACGAGGCCGAGACGGCCGGAGGCGCTTTCCGGGGCGTAGAGCTTGTCGATGCAGAATTCTGTGCGGTGGGTGTTGCCGGTGATGTCCGCGAACAGGTTGCGGAACAGGCGGTCCGTCAGCCAGGGCGGCGTGAAGCGCTGGCGGCTGACCTGGCGGAAGGCGATTTCCAGCTCGTAGAGGGAGTCCTGGCGGGCTTCGTCGATGCGGGGATGCTGGGAACTGGGGCCGATGAACAGGCCGCTGAACAGGTAGGACAGCGAGGGGTGGTTATGCCAGAAGCTGGCCAGCGAGCGCAGGAGATCGGGACGGCGGAGGAACGGGCTGTCTTCCGCCCTCGCCGCTCCCATAACGACGTGGTTGCCGCCGCCGGTGCCGACATGGCGGCCGTCGAGCATGAATTTCTCGGCGATGAGGCCGACGGAGCGGGCTTCCTCGTAGAGCTGGCGGCTGCGGGTTTCGTGTTCGTCCCAGCTTGAGGCGGGGTGGACGTTGACCTCGATGACGCCGGGATCGGGGGTGATGGAGAAGGACAGGAGGCGCGGGTCGCGCGGGGGCGCGTAGCCTTCCAGCACGACCTTGCGGCCGGTTTCCTTCGCGGTTGCTTCCACGGCGGCGCAGAGATCCAGCCAGTCCTCGATGGCGTAGAGCGGCGGGAAGAAGACATGGAGGATGCCGTTGCGGGATTCGACGGTCAGGGCGGTGCGGACTTCGTCCGGTTCCTCGCGGTCGATGGCGAGGAGGTTCTCGTCGAAGGCCTGGGCGGTGCTGAGGCGCCAGGGCTTGCGGACCGGATAGGGCGGCAGCGCCGGGAGGTCGGAAAGCTGTGGCTCGGGGGCGTTGGGCGGGTAGCCTGAGCGGCTGATGAGGTCGGGGACGGAGGCGCCGTATGTCGTGCCGGTGCGGCGCACGAAGGACGGATGCGGCGGCAGCGGGGTTTTCGGCGCGAAGGGGTCGGGCTCGAACTGCTGGTCGATATGGTCGGCGTCGGCCCAGGGGAGGCTTTGCAGCGGCAGGCGGAAGCCTATGGAGGAATCGCCAGGGACGAGGAAGATGGTGTCGCCGCGCAGGAACCAGCGGCCGGACTGCCAGCGGCGCACGCCGTCCTGGAGGACGACACGGAGCGGCAGGACGGAGCCGGATTCGCGGGACAGGCCGCGTTCGAAGACGCGGGCGAGGCGGTCGCGTTCGAGCGGGTCATTGAGTTTGGAGTCTTCGGCCAGCACGTTGGCCGGGAGGCGGTGTTCGCGCCAGAGGTAATAATGGACGTCCTCGTAGGCCGGGGTGACCAGTTCGGAATCGACCTGGAGTTTTTCGGCCAGCAGGCGGGCGAAGCGGCGGGCGTCGTGCTCGGTGGCGTTGTCGGTGTCGTCGTCCGAGGCGAGCAGCGTGCGGTCGAGCCAGACGGGTTCGCCGTCGGTGCGCCAGTAGCAGGTGAGCGCCCAGCGGGGGAGCTGCTCGCCGGGGTAATGTTTGCCGAAGAGGGTCATGTAAGCCGAGCCGGGAGCCCACATCGGCATCAGGCGGCGCAGGAGGCGGCCGGCATAGGCGCGTTTGGTCGGGCCGAGGGCCTCGATGTTCCACTCGGGGGCGTCCATGTCGGCGGCGGCGATGAAGGTGGGTTCGCCGCCCATGGTGAGGCGGACGTCGCCTTCGTTCAGCTGTTCGTCGACCTGATCGCCGGCGGCGAGAATGGCGCGCCAGGTGTTCTCTTCATAGGGTTTTGTGGTGCGCGGGGTTTCGGCGATGCGGCGCACCTGCATGTCGAAGCCGAATGTCGTTTCGCATTTCTCGACGCCGCCGGAGATGGGGGCGGCGGAGCCGGGTTCCGGGGTGGCCGCGAGGGGGATATGGCCTTCGCCGGTGAGCATGCCGGAGGTGGCGTCCAGGCCGATCCAGCCGGCGCCGGGGAGGTAGACTTCGGCCCAGGCGTGCAGGTCGGTGAAGTCGGCTTCCGGTCCGGCGGGGCCTTCGACGGGTTTTTCGTCGGCGACGAGCTGGATGAGGTAGCCGGAGACGAAGCGTGCGGCGAAACCGAGATGGCGGAGGAGCTGGACGAGCAGCCAGGCGCTGTCGCGGCAGGAGCCTTTGCCTTCGGCGAGGGTCTGTTCGGGTGTCCAGACGCCGGGCTCCATGCGGACGATGTAGCTGATGCGTTTCTGGATGGTCTGGTTGAGGCTGACGAGCAGATCGACGGTGCGCTGTTCGGTGCGCGGGACTTCGGTCAGCAGCGCGGAAAGGAGCGGACCGGCCTCGTCGAGGCGGCGGTAGGGGGCGAGTTCCTGGTCGAGGACGTGGTCGTAGGTGAAGGGCCAGGTTTCGGCCTGCGGTTCCAGGAAGAAGTCGAACGGATTGATGGTCGCCATGTCGGCGACGAGATCGACGGTGACGTGGAAGTGGTCGATTCGCTCGGGGAAGACGACGCGGGCCTGCCAGTTTCCGGACGGGTCCTGCATCCAGTTGATGAAATGCGGTTCGGGTTCGATTTTCAGGGCGTAGGAGAGGATATTCGTCCGGGCGTGCGCGGCGGGGCGCAGCCGGATCACCTGAGGCCCGAGTGTGACCGGGCGGTCGTAATCGTAGGTGGTCTTGTGAGTCAGAGCGACATTAAGTGTCATCTGTCATCTTTCCAGCGCGAAACTCACGGAAGTTAACCCCAGCATGCGCGCGGCTGACAGACCTTTTCATTGCGATCTCAAAAAAAAGTTCGTCACTATGATGATATCGCACCGGAAAAGAAGGAGGCGCGGCGTGGGGGAAACAGGACGGCGTGACGGCGCGGACGGGACTGCGGAGCGTCGTTCCGGGGAGTGGTCGTGCCTGCCGCTTTCGCCCGGTCTCACGGTCGTTGCCACGGCTGAGGCGCCGTGTCTGCCGGAGGATGTCGAGGCGCGGGTGGAGGCGATCTGGACGGAAGCGCGGTCGGTGCGGCCCGGGCTTTTCAATGGCCGGATTTTCTGTGCTGACCGGCTGACGCCGGACCGGATCGAGGGGCACTGGGACGAATACCGGCGGGCGCTCGCGCAGATCCGGGAGCCGGGTCTTTTCGGGGACCGGCCTTTGCGGCAGCTCGCGGTGTGCGGGGCCCTGCTCTGTCCGGAGGGTGTCGTCATCGCGCGGCGGGCGCCTTCCGCGCTTTATTTCGGTGGTTTCTGGCAGTCGCCGCCCGCGGGCACGGTGGAATCACGTGGCGGATGTGACGATCTGTGTGACGATCTGTGTCTGGCCGATCAGATTGCGGCGGAAGCGGAGGAGGAACTGGGTCTGACGCGGGACATGCTTGAGATCGGGCCGCCTCTTCTTGCCGTGGTGCATGCGGGATCGGAGGTTGTCGATATCGGCATCAGGCTGGAAACCGGTCTTTCCTGCGAGGAGATCCGGCGGCGATGGGAGGGGTGCGGGAACCGGGAATATGACCGGATTTCGGTCCTGTCGCCGGGGGAGCGGTCCTGCTGGCGCGACCGGGGGGATGTTCTGCCGACCACGCGACGGCTGCTTGAGATGATCCCCGAATGATCCGCAAATGATGCGGGCGGGCCGATTTATGTCTTTATAATGAAGCCATGTGAAACTTTCATGTCCGGCATACGATTTAATTTTACCTCAACAGAATCTGCTGATACTCTTTCAGACAGAACCCCGGTTAGGAATTTTCGTCATGGTTACCCGGATCGCGCGCATTTTCTCCAGCAGCCTCGTCGCCGTTCTCGTAGCTGCTCACGATCATTCAAAGAATGTTGCCGCTGCGGATCATCAGGGCAAGTAATCAGGCTGAAGCGGCCGGATCGGGTCGCGCCTGATGCGTCTGCTTTACTGGTGACGGGTTCCGCCGGGCTTTTTCCGGCGGGTCTCTTTTGAGACGGCGGTGTTTTTCAGAGACCTTGTTTATAAGACAGGGTGTTTTTCAGATTCCGATCCAGATCGCGCCGAGTATCAGAACGGTGCCGACGAAGACCAGCACGAGAATACCTGCTGCGTTTCCCGGCATGACGTCGGGCATTTCCATGGCGAAGCGGAGAGCGAGCACCAGAAACACCAGGCCGATCCCGACTGCGATGATCCTGACGATGGCTGTCGAGTTGAGCGGCGATCTGGTACGCCTGAACTGAGCCATGAGCGGAACTCCGGAATGAGCTGTGGGGCTGACTGTCTCCCTATAGCAGGGCGGGCTGCGGAGCCATACCGTCAATAAGCGTCCTGTAAACGAGTGTCCGGCGATGAGCAGCGGCCGTGCTGGTGGCGGGCACGCTGACGGGATGCGTATGGGCGATGAGCCAGTATGGTGTGGCCTGGTTTCCGGGAAATTGGTGGCCGGGCGTGGGCTGCTGAGCGGGCGTTGTTATTATTTGTCCGGCTGAAACACGCGGTCTTTCACTTACAGTCTTTCCGGGACCGTCATGGCGTCTCTATAAGCGCTCATGCTCAGGGGATTCCTTACAGTCGGCGGCTGGACCATGCTCAGCCGGATTCTCGGTCTGGTCCGCGATCAGCTGCTTGCCGCCTTTATGGGCGCGGGGCCGATGCAGGACGCTTATCTGGTGGCGTTCCGGCTTCCGAACATGTTTCGTCGCCTGTTTGGCGAGGGGGCGTTCAATGCGGCGTTCGTGCCGCTGTTTTCCGCGATCCTGACGGAGGAGGGCGAGAGCGAGGCCCGGATTCTGGCGAGGCAGGTTTTTGGTGTCCTGCTGACGTGGCTTGTGATTCTCTGTGTTCTTGGCGAGATCTTTATGCCCGCGGTGCTCAGGATCATTGCGCCTGGCTTTACCGCCAATGGCCCGCAATACGATCTTGGGGTGACGCTGAGCCGGATCACCTTCCCCTATCTCGTGCTGATCTGCGCGGCGGCGCTGGTGTCGGGCGTGCTGAACGGTCTGCACCGGTTCAGCATGGCGGCGGCGGCTTATCTGGCGTTCAATGTCATCGGCATTGCGTCTGTTCTGTTTGCCACGCCGTTCTTTCCCACGGTGGCGCATGCGGCGGCGTGGGGTGTCACCGTTTCCGGCGTGGTGCAGCTCGGGCTGCTGATGATCGCGGCGCGGCGTGCGGGGTTTGACCTCACTCCCCTGCCCCCGCGTCTGACGCCGCGCGTGCGGCTGCTTGGGCGGAGGATGCTGCCGGGGCTGATCGGCAGCGGTGTCACGCAGATCAATCTGACGATCGACACGATCATCGCGACGCTGCTGCCGGCGGGCAGTATTTCGCTGATGTATTTCGCCGATCGCCTCAACCAGCTGCCGCTCGGGGTGCTTGGCGCGGCGGCCGGCACGACGCTGCTGCCGGTGCTGACGCGTCATCTTGCCGCCGGCGAGCATGACGAGGCGCATGCGGCGCAGGGCCGGGCGCTCGACTATGTGCTGATGCTGACTCTGCCGGCGATGGCCGGGCTGATCGCGCTTGGCACGCCGATCATGCAGGTGCTGTTCGCGCATGGGTCTTTCACTCTGCTGGACGGGGCGCTGTCGGCGCAGTCGCTGCGGGCCTATGCGCTCGGGCTGCCGGCCTTCGTGCTGACCAAGGTTCTGTCTCCGGCGTTTTTCGCGCGGGGTGACACGGCGACGCCGGTGAAGGTCGGGCTGTTCACGCTGGTGCTGAATCTGATTCTGAATCTTCTGCTGATGCGTCCCCTCGCCCATATCGGGCCGCCGCTTGCGAGCAGTCTGGCCGCCATTGTGAATGTTGCCGTGCTGTCGATGATGCTGGTGCGTCGCGATGCGCTGCGGATCGATGGCGACGCGCGGGGCCGGATCGTGCTGATGGCGGTTGCGTCCTGCGCGATGGCGCTGGTGCTGGTGCTGATCAATGCCGTGCTGCGGATGCCGTCCACGCATGTCACGTTCTGGCTCGGGCTGCGTCTCGCGGTGGAGATTCCGCTGGCCGGGGTGATGTATCTGCTTCTGCTGCACATGCTGGGCGTGCTCGATCTTGCCTCGGCTCTGGACGGGATGCGGCGGCGGTTTCGCCGGCGACGGCCGGTGCGCCAGTGAGGGGTATGCCAGTGAGAGGTATGCCAGTGAGGGGGCTCCGGTGGCTGATGCTTCTGTAACCTATATCTCTGCGACCGATGCTCCGGTGAGCGGGAGCAATGTGGCGCCGGCGAGCGCGGGGGCCACGGCGGGGATTGCGGCGGTGACGCTGCTTGGCATGAGCGCCATGGGGATTTCGCTGCCGATCCTGCCGCAGCGACTCAATGGCGATCTTGGCTACAGTCTGACCGTGGTGGGCTGGATCATCGGGCTGGAATCGGTCGCCACGCTGGTGACGCGGCCCTGGACCGGGCGTCTGACGGACCGGCATGGCGGTCAGTTCGCGGCGATTATCGGGCTGGTCGCCATGGTTTTCTGCGGCGCGGCGTATACGGCGTCCGATTTCCTGATGGACAGGGGGGCCGCGGGGCACCAGGTCGCGGCCGGGCTGATCGTGCTCGGGCGCATTCTCATGGGGATCGGCGAGGGGCTGGTGATTTCCGGAACCGGGCTCTGGGCTGTTGACCGGGCGGGACCGAAGCGGGTCGGGCGGGCGGTTTCATGGGTCGGGCTGGGGCTGTTCGCCGGGCTGTCGGTCGGGTCGACGATCGGGGCGTGGCTCGATCGCGGGCAGCCGGGGGGATTTTTTCTTGCCTGCGTTGTTTCCACGATCGTTCCGCTGCTGAGCATCGGCGGGGCTCTGCTGATCCGGCCGGGGGCTGTGGTGCATCGTCACGACGATGCGCCTGTCGGGCCGCTGCTGTCGCTGATTCTGCTGCCAGGCATTGGTCTGTTCACCAATGCCTGCGGGTTTGCGGCGATTACGTCCTTTCTGGCGCTGGATTATCAGGCGCATGGCTGGACGGGGCTGCCGCTGGGAAGTCCTGGAACGGGCATCGCGGGGTTTGGCGCGGGCCATGTCGTGGCGCGTATCCTGTTCTCTGAGCTGAGCGATCATGCCCGCTCGCGCTGGCCGGCGGTGAGCTGTCTGCTGGTGGAGGCGCTGGGTCTCGGCGTGATCTGGCTCGCGCCCACGCCGCTGATCAGTCTGGGTGGCGCGGTGATTACCGGGTTTGGTTTTTCGATGGGTTATCCGCTGCTGAGTCTGCCGGTTCTGTCAGCCGTGCCGCCGGACCGGCGCGGCATGGCGCTGGGGCTTTTCGATGCGTTTTTCGACACCGGCGCCGGGATTGCGGCGCTGTGTTCGGGGACGGTGGCGCATTATCTTTCGCTGCCGCGTGTGTTTCTGATCGCGGCGCTGGCGTCGCTGGCCGGCATTATCCCGCTGCTGGTGATTCCTGCCGCCCGCTGGCGGCGCGAGGCATCGGAGGACTGAGATGGATATCCGGCCGGTTCGTGCGGAGGATCATGATGCGCTGTGGGCGATGATCGGGCCGGTGATCCGCGCCGGGGACACCTATGCGCTGGACCGGGACATGAGCCGGGACGATGCGCTGGCGTACTGGACGGGGCCGGAGAAGCGGACGTTCATTGCGTGTGATGAGGACGGGCCGGTCGGGACGTTTTATCTCCGGGCCAATCAGGCGGGTGGCGGCCGGGGCGTGTGCAACTGCGGCTATGTGACGGCGGCCGGGGCGACGGGGCGCGGGGTTGCGCGGGCGATGTGCCGGTATTCGCTGGATCTGGCGCGGGAGGCCGGGTTTCGGGCGATGCAGTTCAATTTCGTGATTTCAACGAATGTGCGGGCTGTGCGGCTCTGGACAGGAATGGGTTTTGAGACGGTGGGACGGCTGCCGGGGGCGTTCGATCATCCGGCGCTGGGGCCGGTTGATGCGCTGGTGATGTATCGGGTTCTTTTCTGATTTTTTTCTATTGTTCAGGGCCTTTTCCGCATTCTTCCGGTATCCGGTGTGGTGTTCATGGCATGACGCGGATGAGCGATTTGTCCAGTATTTGGAGATTTGTCCAGTATTTGGAACAGGAAATTCGTAGTCCCTGCCGGTAACTTTTCATCCGGTTCTGTCTGTTTTTCGGGAGTTCCGGTGAAAGCCCTGTTTCGGAAAGATGAGGGATGAACTCAGGCGGAGCTGGCGGAGGGCTTTCGTACCGGGCTCATGCCGCTCCTGTGTGCTTTATCCTGTGCTTTAAAATAAAATACGATCAGCAGGGCGTTATACTTGCTATGTTCCGGATACGTTTCGTATCCGGTTCGGATGATCTTTTTGTCCGGTCAGAAATCCGGTCCTTCCGGCGATGTGTCGCGCTGACATTCGCTTTCCGGAATCATGTGAGTTTTTATGACATTATCTGAAGTGGCCGGACGCATTCCGGTCGTTATCGACTGTGATCCTGGTGTGGATGACGCGCTGGCCATTCTGCTGGCCGCGTCGCGCCGGGACGTTCTGGAGTTGCTGGCTGTCACGACGGTGGCGGGCAATGCGGGAATTGACGAGACCACGCGCAATGCGGGTGCGGTGCTGTCCCTGACCGGATGCGACGATATTCCGCTTTATCGCGGGGCGCATCGTCCTCTCATGCGTGCGGTCGGGCGGCGGGCGCCGGTTCATGGCGCCGATGGTCTGGGCGGTGAGACGAAGGATCTGCGTGCGAGGCCGGCCGATCCGGAGAAGCCGGCATGGGTGGCGCTCTGCGACATCGTCCGGTCCCGTCCCGGCGCTGTGACGCTGTGTGTTCTGGGGCCGATGACCAATGTGGCGCTGGCCATTCTTACAGATCCCGGATTTGCGGCGCGGGTGCATGAGATTGTTTTTATGGGGGGCGCTGCGTTTACCGACGGGAATGTGACGGCTTCCGCGGAGTTCAATATTTTTGTCGATCCTCATGCCGCGCAGATCGTCATGGAAAGCGGTATTCCGCTGACGATGGCGGGTCTCGATGTGACACGGGATGTTATCGTTTCCCGGAGCCATATTGAGGAAACATGGGCGCGTTATTCGGACCGGGCGGCGGTGTTTTCGCGCATGGTGAGCCGTTACGCGGATGGTGATCCGGCGCTGCACGATCCGTGTGTCATCGCGTGGCTTCTCGATCCGTCGGCGTTTACGACCGTTCGCGGGCGCATCTGCGTTGATTGCCGGGAAGGGCCGGATTTCGGCCGGACCGTCGTGGCCCGGCGCGAGAAACATATGGGGCCGGAGGGTCCTAACGCGACCATTCTCATGCGTGGCGATGTGGCGCGGATTACGGGAATGATCGGGCGCGCGCTTGAGGAACTCTGATGCGGGGCGGACTTGTGGCCGATGGTCTCAGAGGTCGTGTCAAACAGTCTTAAACGCGCAAGGATTTTCATAACAGAGTGATGGCGTCATGTTTTTTGAGCTCAGATAGTCTGCTCGCCTCAGCCAGCTCAGAGGGCGTTTCACGGTAAATCTCTGGTAAAATAACAAAAGTTTCTGGGTGCCGCCTTTTTTTCAAAAAGCGGTGTCTTCTGAAGCTTTTTGAAAAAAGCTTCACCAAAAACTTCTTTTTATAATTGACCGGAATTTGTCCTCTCTGAACGAGACCCGGCCGCCTTGTTTTCTGAGAAGGCGGCCGGGCCTGGGGAGAGCGGCGCCTGGTCAGGATGCTGGCCGCATGGCCTCGAACAGGCGGGCGATGGCTTCGGCGCCGGGGTCGGGGATGTTGTCGAGATGGGCGGACGGGACATAGGAGGCGCGGCCTGCGGCGGCTTTCTGCATCTTTGCGGTGGCATCAGCGCCTTTTCGGGCGGCGGTGACGATTTCGGTCCAACTTTTGCCGGCGTCGAGGGCGTCGATGGCGGGGATGAGGGCGTCGAGCATGGTGCGGTCCCCTGCCCTTGCGCCGCCGTAATCCTGCATGGCGGTCAGGCCTTCCTTCAGGGCGGCCTGCCAGCGGCTTTCCCCGCTGCGGCCGGCGGTGGAGAACATGATGGAGAGCAGCGCGGCGCTGGAGCCGCCGGCGTGACGGGCCAGGAGGCGGCCTGTGGTCTGCATCAGGGCTTTGGGGTCGCCCAGAGGCAGGCGGTCGAGGGACTCACGGATGACGCGGGCGGTTTCGGCGAAGGTGGAGCCGGCGTCGCCGTCGCCGATTTTGGCATCCAGGGCGTTGAGGGCGTCTTCGTTTTCGAGCAGCGCCGCGGCACCCCGGCTGACCGCGTCTCTGAGTGCGGGACTGGCGGAGGGGGGAGCGGTGAAGACGTCTGGCATGGGCGGGACCGGGAGGAGGACGGGTTCGCGCCATGCGGTGATGCCGGTCCAGGCGGTGGGAGCGACGCGGGACAGGAGGGCCTGTTCGATTTCGGTATCGAGTTCGATCAGGGAGAGAGAGAAGCCGTTCATGTCCAGCGCGGTCAGGAAGTGCGAGGGGCCGGCGACCAGGGCGATGCGGGAGGCGAGTTCTGTTTTTGAAAAGGCCTGCAGAAGAAGGGACATTTCCAGAACGGACGTGGTGCCGAGATTGTTCAGCATCAGGGCGTGTTTTGCGCCGTTATCGGGCAGTGCCGCGAGAAGATCGGTGGCGGCGAGGCTCATGAGCTGATCGGCGTCGGCCATTTCGATGCGGCGGGCGCCGGGTTCGCCGTGGATGCCGAGGCCGAGTTCGCCTTCATTGTCGCCGAGACGTGTTTCGAACCCGTCATCGTAGGTGTAGCAGTCGCTCAGGGCGAGGCCGATCGAGCGGATTTTGCTGACGGCGTTGCGGGTGAAGGCGGTGACTGTCTCCAGATTCGCGCCGCTTTCGGCGATGTGGCCGGCCATTTTATGGGCCAGCACGGTGCCGGCGACGCCGCGGGCGTGGCGGTGACCCGGCAGGGAGATGTCGTCACCGACGATGACCATCTCCACGGCGAGACCGAGGGCGCGGGCCTGTTCGGCGGCGAGGCCGAAATTCATGCGGTCGCCGGTGTAATTCTTGACGACGAGGAGACAGCCGGCCTCCCCTGTCACGGCGAGGATGCCGGCGAGGATTGAATCCACGCCCGGCGAGGCGAAGAGGGAGCCGCAGACGGCGCCGGTGAGCATGCCTTTGCCTACGAAGCCGGCATGGGCGGGTTCGTGTCCGGAGCCGCCGCCGGAGAGGATGGCGACTTTGCCGCAGTTTTTATCCCAGTCTTTTCTGAGGATGACCCGGATGTCGGGGTATCCGTCCAGACGGCAGAGTTCTGCGCCCGCAGGGGAACGCAACAGCCCGTCGAGCGCCTCCGTGACCAGCGTTTCGCGACTGTTGAGAAACCGTTTCATACGGGAAAATCCTCTCCGATGCGGGATATGGGGGTGGAGTCCGCCCTGCCGCGCAGGAAAAAGCAAGCGTGTGACAGAAATGCGACGGGGGTAATATGACGAAGACCCGGGCTGCCTGTGCCCGCCTGTGTATATGAACCCGTTATCGGGGGATGGGTTCGCTGCGGCCGGTTATGCTGATACTGTCAGGACTGTCACAAATACGGTGTCATAAAACGATCATGCTTGATTCGTCGCTTTCGGGGAACTCCTGCCGTAAATCGCCATCAGGTTAATAACTGATGGATAGATCATGTCCGAGGCGATCATGAGTTCCGTGCGGGAGGCAGCGCCGCCATCTCGCCCCGATATGAAGGTGGGCAATAACCCGCTTCATGTGGCAATTTTCTTTGGCGTGCTGCTCGGGGCTCTGGGTTTTGCGGCGGTCAGTATTCTGCATGACATGCACGCGGTCGGTGAAGGGACGCTGGCGACCGGGACTTTTGTTCTGCTGGGCATTGCGCTGATCATTGCGCTCGGGTTCGAGTTCGTGAACGGGTTTCATGATACGGCGAACGCGGTTGCGACGGTGATCTATACCCGCAGCCTGCCGCCGCTTGTGGCGGTGGTCTGGTCCGGGTTCTGGAATTTTCTGGGCGTTGCGACATCGACGGGCGCGGTGGCGTACAGCATCGTGACGCTTCTGCCGGTCGAGCTGATCCTGCAGGCTGGCAGCACGGCGGGGTACGCGATGATTTTCGCGCTGCTGATCGCGGCGATTGTCTGGAATCTGGTGACCTGGGCGTTTGGCATTCCGAACAGTTCGTCTCATGCTCTGGTGGGTTCGATCATGGGCGTTGGTCTGGCGAACCAGATGATGGCGCCGACGGGCGCGGCGACGCAGGGTGTGGACTGGGGCCAGGTGGAGAAAGTGTTCTCCGCTCTGCTGTTCAGCCCGGTCTGCGGGTTTGTGATGGCGGCGCTGCTGCTGCTGACCATGAAGCTGCTTGTGAAAAACCGGGCGCTGTACAAGGCGCCGGAGGGTGACAAACCGCCGCCGCTGTGGATCCGCAGTCTGCTGGTTTTCACCTGCACGGGTGTTTCGTTCTCGCATGGTGGCAATGACGGTCAGAAAGGCATGGGTCTGATCATGCTGATCCTGATCGGTGCGGCGCCGACGGCGTATGCGCTGAACCGGGCGATGCCGGAAAGCGCGATGCCTGCCTTCATTCAGTCGGCTGACCGGGCGCATCAGGCTTTTCAGGCTCATGCGGGCGATGCGCCGGCGGCACCGGACGAGCTGAAAGCGCGCGAGATTGTCGGGGCGGCGCTGCGGGCAAAGTCGGTTTCGTCACCGGAGACGTTTGCGGCTCTGGCGATGCTGAGCGATGACATTTCCTCTTCGGTCCGGACCTATGGTTCGATGAAGGCGGTTCCGGCGGCGGCTGTGCCGAACGTTCGTACCGATATGTATCTGGTTGCCGATGCGATCCGGGTGATGGGGGAGAAGAACGAGGCGTTCAGTGCGGGCGACAAAAAGGCTCTGAAATCCTTTCAGTCGGATCTGTATGCGGGCACGCGGTTTATTCCGCTGTGGGTGAAGGTTTCGGTGGCGATTGCGCTGGGGCTGGGCACGATGGTCGGCTGGAAGCGGATTGTCGTGACGGTTGGCGAGAAGATCGGCAAGACGCACATGACCTATGCCGAGGGCGCCTCGGCCGAGATTGTGGCGATGACGACGATCGGTCTGGCTGAGGGTTATGGTCTGCCGGTGTCCACGACGCATATTCTGTCGAGCGGTGTTGCCGGAGCGACGGCGGCGAACGGGTCCGGGCTGCAGGCATCGACGCTGAAATCGATGGCGCTGGCCTGGGTGACCACCCTCCCCGCCGCCATGGCGATTTCGGGCTGTCTTTACATTCTGTTTCGTCAGCTGTTCTGAATGTGATCGCGACGGTCCTCATGATGCTTTACACAGCGCGTGGGGATCGGTATCCAGTTGAGAATGGATCGCAACAAAGAAAAGTCTGATGGCGGCGTTTCCGGTGATCCGATGGTCCCGGAGGCGCCTTTTCTGTCTCGTCTTCTGATGCTTGCCGCCCCGGCCTGTCCGGCGGTGCTTGCGATGCTGGTTCTTGTGCCGGCGATCCTGCACATTTCGCATGTTGATGCGCTTTTTGTCGCGCAGGCGGAGGCTCTGGCGATTGTGCCGTTTGTGGTTCTGATCGTCTTCGGAGCGAAGACGCTGCCGCGCAGTCTTCTGGCCGGGTTCAGCGCGGTGTTCGCGGCGATTATTCTGTTGCTGCCGTATCTGGCGTTTGGGGCGCCGGGGTAGCGCTGACGGTCCGGGTGTTTTGTGTCTGCCCGGGCTTTGCATAGAGACTGTTTCAACAGCCTTTTTGTGAAATCTCCGGTTAATCAGAAAGACGTTTTTGGTGAGGCTTTTTTTTCAGAAAGCTTCGGAAGACGCCGCCTTTTTGGAAAAAGGCGGCACCCAAAAACTTTTATTTTTTGATCAGAGATTATCGTTGGGTGCTTTTTGAGGCTGGCTGAGGCGAGCAGATGAGCGGAACGTAAAAAACATAACATCATCAGTTGGTTATGAAAGATTTTATCCCTTTGGTGCTTTTGAAGCAGTCCTGAGGATGCGGTCTGTTTTTCACGCGGGAGCGAGCCTGGGGCGCGGAATTGTCCACGCGAGACCCAGGGCCGGACGTGGCGGGATGGCGGATAAATTCAGCAAAAGATGTGAGTGGCGACGGTCTTGATCGTCCTCACGACGAGCTGGTGATTCAGCTCTTACATCAATGTTATAAACTGTCTGATGACGTCAGCCGGATTCATGGATGAATGCGGTGAGGAGCGTGTGCGCCGGGTCTGTTCCTCTGATGATCCGAGCGCGGATCTCATGTCCGTTTCAGGCGGGCTGTCAGTCCGGACGTAAGATCGGGGGGTAGGTTGCTTCCGGCTTCCATGGAAATCCATCCTGTGGAGCGGTCTGGCAGATTGCTGCTGAAGGGCAGTGTTGTTCCGTTTCTCCGGAATTCTTTTTCGTCTGTGTGGAGGAACGGAACGATTCTGAGGCGATCAGGTCAGGCTTTGGAGGCCGGGGCGGTGTCGTTTGCTGCTTTGTCGCTGCTGGTCAGGACGGAGGTGATGGTGGAGCGCATGACCTGAACGCGGACGTTCGGGGCGATTTCGAGTTCGATTTCGCTGGCTTCGTCGTCTGCCTTGCGGACGATGCCGATAATGCCGCCGGCTGTGAGGACACGGTCGCCGCGGCGCAGTTTGCTGAGGCTTTCACGGAGCTGCTTCTGTTTCTGCTGCTGAGGGCGGATCATCAGGAAATAGAAGATGCCGAAGACCAGCACGTAGGGCAGGAACTGGATGAGGCTGCTCGCGCCGCCTCCGCCGCCGGTGCTCTGGGCATAGGCGGGAGAAATCAGGAAATCTGACATTACACTCACTTTATCGATGGACGGGTTGCGGGCCGTCCGGACTGACTGATAGGCGGGGACCATAGATTTTGGATGGCGCGCGTCAAGCCGCAGCGGGATGCGGGGCGGCGGCTGTTCGGAGAGTGTGGTTTTTTCTTCGGGGACCTCGTGATGACGACTGAACTGCATCCGCTTCTGGAACGGATTGCCTCCGCGCTGGAACGTCTTTCACCGCCGCCACCGACGCTGGCCGGGCTGGAGGAGGCGGACGCCTTTGTCTGGCAGCCGGAACGGGGCCGTCTGATGCCGGTCGCGCAGGTTGCGCATGTTCCGATCGCGCTGATTCAGGGGGTCGATTCCCAGCGGGATCAGCTTCTGGAGAACACGCGTCATTTCGCGCGGGGATTGCCGGCGAACAATGCGATGCTCTGGGGCTCGCGGGGGATGGGCAAGTCGTCCCTGGTGAAGGCGTGTCATGCGGCGGTCAATGACGGGCGACCGGCAGCGGGTCCGGTCGTGCTGGTGGAGATCGAACGCGAGGATCTGGCGACGCTGCCGGAACTGCTGGCGCTGCTGCGCGGGTCGGCGCGACGGTTTATTGTGTTCTGTGACGATCTGTCGTTCGAGCGCGAGGACCGGGACTACAAGGCGCTGAAATCCGTTCTGGATGGCGGGATCGCGGGGCGACCGGAGAATGTCCTGTTCTATGCGACGTCGAACCGGCGGCATCTGATGCCGCGGGATATGATCGACAATGAGCGGTCGACGGCGATCAATCCCGGGGAAGCGGTCGAGGAGAAGGTGTCGCTGTCGGACCGGTTCGGGCTGTGGCTGGGATTCCATGCCTGTTCTCAGGACGTCTATTTCGACATGGTCCGGGCCTATGCGAAGGAGCGCGGGCTGGAGATCGCGGACGATGACCTGTGCCGGCGGGCGAATGCCTGGGCGATCACGCGCGGCAACCGGTCGGGGCGTGTTGCGGTGCAGTTTACTGACGATCTGGCGGCTTCGCTTCAGCCGGGGTGATGAGGGGCGGAGTGAGAAGAGCGGACGGGGTTGGAGGGAGGCGTGTCTCCGGCGCGGGCCGGCGCTCCGGTCTGAATCGAGAGCGGGAGGCCGGAGGGGGCTGCCGGATGCCGGTCTCACGGAAGCTGGCCTGACGAAAACTGGTCTGACGGAAGCTGGCCGGGTGGGGGAAGCCGGAGGGAGGGAGGTCGGGTGGCGGGAAACCGGCAGTCGAAACAGACCGTAAAGAGACAATGTTTTTTGTCGCCGGCGTCCCCGTTTACAATCCGCATCGATCCATGTCAGGAACATTCCACAGCACAGGCACACTATTTTCACGACCACTGAACAGGAATGATGCATGGCAGAGGCTTCTCAGCGAATGGCGCCCACACGCCGCCAGCTGCTGACCCGGATTGGTCTTCTCGCAGGCAGTGCGGGGCTTTATCAGGCGATGACGAGCCTGGGGCATGCGATGGGGACGGACTTTAAAGGTCCGCCGGATCTGTCGGGGGCGCGTCACGGAACGCGGGTTGTGGTGCTGGGCAGCGGTCTGGCGGGAATGCTGGCCGCGTATGAGCTGCGCAGGGCGGGCTATGCCGTTCAGGTTCTTGAATACCAGAACCGGGCCGGTGGCCGGAACATGACGCTTCGCGGTGGCGACACGGTGATGGAGCTTGGCGGGCACACGCAGAAGGTCGGGTTTGCGCCGGGGAATTACATCAATCCGGGGCCGTGGCGGATTCCGTATCATCACCAGGGGCTGCTGCATTACTGCAACGCTTTCGGTGTGGCGCTGGAGCCGTTTATCGAGCTGAATCACAATTCGTTCCTGCATTCGACGGAAGCTTTCGGTGGCAAACCGGTGCGGTACCGCGATTTTGCGGGTGATTTCTTCGGCTATACCGGCGAGCTGATTTCCAAGGCGGTGGACCAGCACAAGCTTGACGACGTGATGTCGGCGGATGAGCGGGCGCATGTGAAAGCGGCGATGCGGACCTGGGCCGGTCTCGGTGATGACGGCACATGGACGAAGGGGACCCGGAGTTCCCTGCGGCGCGGATTCGACAAGCCGCAGGGTGGTGGTGTGGACGGGGCGCCGGTTCCGTCCGATCTGTTGCCGCGCGACGAGGTGATGAAGTCGGGGCTCTGGCAGTTTATCGCCTTTCATGAGCGGCTGGACATGCAGACGACGATGTTCCAGCCAGTGGGCGGCATGGACAATATCGGCAAGGGGTTTGCCCGGCAGATCCAGGATCTGATTACGCTGAACTGCAAGGTCACGGCGATTCATCAGGACGATCATGGCGTGACGGTGACGTATGACGACATGGCCGGTGGCGGCGCGGCGAAGACGGTTCAGGCCGATTACTGTGTCTGCACGATCCCCCTGCCCGTTCTCTCGCAGCTCGATGTTCAGGTCGGCGCGCCGCTGAAAGCCGCGATCGCGGCGGTTCCGTATGGTTCTTCGGTGAAGCTCGGACTGGAGTTCAGACGGCGGTTCTGGGAGCAGGACGATCAGATCTATGGCGGCATCAGCTTCACCAGCCAGCCGATCAGTCAGATCTCCTATCCGAGCTCCGGGATTTTCACGAAGGGTCCGGGGGTTCTGCTGGGCGGTTATATGTTCGGGCCGGCGGCTTACGATTTCGCCGGGATGACGCCGCAGCAGCGGGTTGAGGAAGCTCTGAAGCAGGGCAGCAAAATCCATCCGCAGTACCGGAAGGAGTTCTCCAACGGGGTCGGCTTTGCGTGGAGCCGGGTGCCGTGGACGCTGGGCTGCTGCAGCATGTGGTCCGAGCAGGCGCGAAAAGAGCATTACAAGGCTCTGACGACCATGGACAACCGGATCGTGCTGGCGGGTGAGCACGCTTCTTATGTCGGCTGCTGGCAGGAGGGCGCCATTCTGTCGTCTCTGGCGGCCATTACGACGCTGCATAAGCGCGCTGTGGGAGGTGCGTGATGCGCTTCGGGTCTCATTTTCTGACGGTTTTTCTGCCTGGAACTGTTCTGTCGAGGGTTGTTCTGTGCGGTGCGGCGCCGGTTCTGCTGGCGGCGTCCCTGCTGGCTCCGGGTGTGGCGCGGGCTGATTCGGCGACTGCCGTCGCGGGGCCGCTGCAGCCACTGACGACGGGCGCGGCGGTTTATCAGCATGTCTGTCAGGGCTGTCATATGGCCGATGGCAAGGGCGCTTCCGGGGCGGGCGCGGGATTTCCCGCATTTGCCGGAAATACGAAATTGCAGACGGCGGATTACCCGGTTTATACGATTCTCAACGGACATGGCGGCATGCCGTCATTTGCCGGATTACTGACCGACAAACAGGTTGCTGACGTGGTCAATTTCATCCGGACCCATTTTGGCAATCATTTTTCTGACCCGGTGACAGTGGGAGACGTCTCGCCCATGCGTCCTGTCCTCACGAAAGAAGAAGAATAATCCATGAGCTTTTCCGCACGTAATGCATTTTTCGCGCTTGCCTTCGCCGGAGCTGTCAGCGTTTCGGGCGCGGGCGGCGCGGCGGCGGCTGATGCTGTCCTGCGTCACGTTGATCCGGCGAGCCATTTCCCCATCGCGCAGGCGATCGAGGTTCCGCCGGGCGCGACCACCGTGTATCTGAGCGGCATGGGGTCGGCGCCGGTCGACAAATCGGCCGACCCGCATTCGCTGGCGGCGTATGGCGATACGGAGACTCAGACACGGGGCGCGCTTGAGAAGATTCAGGAGCAGCTTTCGAAGCTCAGTCTGACCATGGGAAGCATTGTGCAGATGCACATGTACATGGCTGCCGATCCAAAACTGGGAAAAATCGACTTCGCCGGCATGATGAAAGCCTACTCGCAATTCTTTGGAACAAAAGCGCAGCCGAATCTGCCTGTCCGCTCGGCGTTTGAAGTGGCACATCTGGCTAATCCCGGGTGGCTGATCGAGATCGAGGTCACGGCCGTACGGACCACGCATCCCTGAGACAAAAACAGGCTGCGCGGAGCGTGCAGGTGTTTGATCTGGCTCACTTCGACATGCCGGAACGGATGGTATAGACGCTATGCGTCCGTGTTCTCGCCGCCCTGCGGAATCAGGGAGTGGGGACGCCTGGAGGAAGCATGAGCAGGGACACGATGGACCAGTCACTTCAAAGCGAACTGTCGGCACAGCCGGCCGGTATGTCACATGAGACGGTGGCCGGCCCGTCAGCATCGGATGCCGGGATGGCCGCGATGAAGCCGGGTGTGGATCTGCGGCGTGTCCATTGTGATCCGGATTTCTGGTATCCGGTTGCCTGGTCACGCGAGCTTAAAAAAGGCAAAACGATCGGCGTACGCTACGCGGAGCATCCTGTTGCTCTGGTGCGTCCGGAAGACGGACCGGTTTTTGCGCTGGAGGACCGCTGCGCCCATCGTCAGGTGCCGCTGAGCAAGGGGCGTGTGTGCGGGCAGTCCGTTCAGTGCTGCTATCATGGCTGGGCTTACGGGCGTTCGGGCCGCTGCATTGATGTTCCGTATCTGGGCAAGGGGAAGCTGCCGAATGGTGTGCGGACCTATCCGGTTCTGGAGCAGGACGGGCTGATTTTCATCTTTCCGGGCGATCCGGAAAAGGCGGCCACGACCCATCTGCCGGCGGTTCTCGCGCGGGTGGACGATCCGGGTTACAAGACCCGCTGTTTCGGCAAGGTTGTCGGGTGCCACTATAGTTTTATGCATGAGAACCTGATGGATATGAACCATCAGTTTATGCATATGAAGCAGATGGGGCAGATGCGGCCGCGCTTTCTCGGGCAGAGACGTGAGCCGGGGCTGGTTGAGGCGCGGTATTCCTTCGCGCGGACGGGTGGCAAGCAGCCGCTTGGCGAGGCGCTGATTTTCGGTGAGCGGCGGGACGCATCGGCGAAGTTCGCTGACCGCGATGTCATGACGATCCGGACGGTCTATCCTTATCAGACGCTGCATATTCAGACGGGCGATGCCGATCCGGTGATGGATCTGTGGATTGCCTATACGCCGCAGGACAAGGAGCAGCTGACCAACCGGACATTTGGTCTGCTCTCGGTGAAGCGTCCGGGGATTCCGGGTCTGCTCGATCTGGCCTGGCCGTTTCTCGTCGCGTTCACCGAGCGGATTTTCGCCGAGGACCGGGAGATCGTCGAACTGGAGCAGCAGGCGTGGCGGGATCTTGGCGGCGACCATAATCTTGAGGTGTTTCCGGTTATCAACGCGCTACGCAGTCTGCTGGCGGAATGCGGCGTGTCGCCGGAAAAGCCGGCTGAACCGGACACTGCCGGGACACGGGGTGCGGATGACGGTGTGTCGGCATCTGGCGCCGGGGCTGTTTCCGCTGCCGGTCCTGCCTGCGGTTCTGCTGCCGATGCGATTGCCGGCGCAGTTGCCGGTGCAGTTGCCGGTGCGGCGGCGCCGGCTGGTGACACTCCGTCGCGGTCGGTCCGGACGGGTCGCAGAAAGCGGAAGACGCCTGTGAAATCCGAACAGAAAGTCTGATTACGTCTTGGCCGGTGATGATCCTGACAGCGTCCCGATGCCGGTTCTGAAGGCCGGGGCCTGGACTCTGCGTGGACTGTTACCGGAAGATGCGAATGCAATTCATCGGCAGGTGAATGACTGGAACGTCATCAGGATGCTGAGTCGCCTGCCTTTCCCCTATCCGCATGAACTGGCGGAGGAGTGGATTGCAAGCACGGTAAAGCAGGCTGAAGACGGTTCGGGCTACCATTTTGCGATTACGGATCAGGATGGCGCCCTTGCCGGCTGTGTCGGGCTGACTCTTGTGCCCGGAACCAGACGGGCCTCGCTGGGATACTGGCTCGGGCGGCGGCACTGGGGACGTGGGATTGCGTCTCTTGCTGCTGACCGGATCTGCCGGTGGGCGCTTGCCAATCTGCCTCTCGACGCGCTGGAGGCAAAGGCGGCGCAGGATAATGCCGCGTCCTGCGCTGTGCTGCGCCGGGTCGGATTTCGGCAGACCGGCACGGGCACCCTGCCCTTCATGGCGCGGGGCGGCGAGATTCCGGTTTTTACGTTCGAGGCGGGTCGCGCCGATTTTGATTCGGTCCGCGAGGCCGCGGAGCAGGGTGGGTCCGATGCCGGGGCGGCTGGGGTGATGCAGCCTGTCCCGCAGCCGGCTTCCGCTGCTGTGTCCGGGCGTCGGCTGATGCTGGTTGTTGCGGCGGCGCTGATCGATTCCGATGGGCGGATTCTCCTTGCGCGCCGGCCGGAGGGGAAATCGCTTGCCGGGTTATGGGAGTTTCCGGGCGGGAAAATCGAGCCGGGCGAATCGCCTGAGGCGGCGCTCATCCGGGAACTTCACGAGGAGCTGGGCATTGACGTGACCAGGGCCTGTCTCGCGCCGTTCACCTTCGTCTCGCATGCTTATGAGAAATCCGATCTTCTCATGCCGTTATATCTCTGCCGGCGCTGGCATGGCACGCCGGAGGGGCGTGAGGGGCAGGCTCTGGCGTGGGTCGCGGCGGGTGATCTGGAACGCTATCCGATGCCCCCGGCCGATCTGCCGCTGATCCCGTTTCTGCGCGATCTGCTGTAATCCGGGTCCGGGGTCCGGACCTGACTGACTGGAGCGACTGACATGAATCCGACTTCCGCCCTTGTGGTGATTGGCAATGAAATCCTCTCGGGCCGGACGCAGGACGCCAATATCCGGTATCTTGCCGTTCATCTGGGCGAGATCGGGGCGCCGTTGAAGGAAGTGCGGATCATTCCCGATATTGTCGAAACGATCATCGCGACGGTCACGGAGATGAAGGCCCGGTACGATCAGGTCTTCACAACGGGCGGGATCGGGCCGACGCATGATGACATCACCAGCGCCTGTGTCGCCGAGGCGTTCGGGGTTCCGCTGGAGCTGCACGAGGAAACGGCGGCTCTGATGGAAAAGCATTATGGCACGGATCAGTTCAGCGCGGCGCGGCGGCGGATGGCCATGTTGCCGCGTGGCGCCACGCCGATCACGAACTCGAAGTCTGTGGCGCCGGGATTCACGATCGGCAATGTGCATGTGATGGCGGGGGTTCCGTCGATCATGCAGGCGATGTTCGAGTCCGTGGCGCCTCTGCTGAAGCACGGGGCGAAAGTGGAGTCGCGGACATGGTATGCGCTTTCGCTTTATGAAAGCATGATCGCGGCGCCGCTGGAGGCTGTGCAGAAGCGCTGGCCGGCTCTCGATGTCGGGTCTTATCCGTTTCATCGCGATGACGGGCGACGAGGTCTTGCGCTCGTTGTGAAGGGGACGGATCTGAAAGATCTAGAGGCGGCGGCGGCGGCGGTGCGCGATCTGATCGCGGCGGCGGGCGCTGTGCCTGTCGAGGGCGAGCCGCCGCTCTGACGCGCGGGTAGCGAGGTTACGCGGAGCGGTTTTCTGAGGTTCCGGACAGTTTTCTGTCCGGCGGGACGCTGTGTGGCGCCCGCCGGAGCCGGGATCAGGAGAGTGCGCTGCGACCCATGGCGAGGAATTTCTCACGGCGCTGGGCGACGAGTGAGGTTGCGCCGACGGACAGCAGCGGCATGAGTTCCTCGGCGATGGCCTGGCCGAGCAGTTCGATCATGGTTTTCGGATCGCGCTGCGCGCCGCCGACGGGTTCGTTGACGATACGGTCGATCAGGCCGAATTTCTTCAGGTCCTGAGCGGTGAGACGCAGGGCATCGGCGGCGGTGGAGGCCTGTTTCGGATCGCGCCAGAGGATGGAGGCGCAGGCTTCCGGCGAGATCACCGAGTAGATGGCGTTCTCGAGCATCAGGACACGGTCAGCGGAAGCCAGGGCCACGGCCCCGCCGGAGCCGCCCTCTCCGATCACGGTCGCGATGAGCGGCACTGGCACGGACAGGCAGGTTTCGATGGAGCGGGCGATGGCTTCAGCCTGACCGCGGGCCTCGGCGTCGATTCCCGGCCAGGCGCCGGAGGTGTCGACGAAGGTGAGGATCGGCAGGCGGAACCGGCCGGCCATTTTCATCAGGCGAATGGCTTTGCGGTAGCCTTCCGGGCGGGCCATGCCGAAATTATGGGCGAGCCGTGTTTCGAGATCCGAGCCGCGCTCCGTGCCGATCACCATCACGGCCTGACCGTTAAAGCGGCCGACTCCGCCGATGATGGCTTTGTCGTCGCTGAACTGGCGGTCACCGGCCAGGGGGGTGAATTCGGTGATCAGGGCATTGATGTAATCGAGGGCGTGCGGGCGCTGGGCGTGGCGGGCGACCTGCACTTTCTGCCATGGGGTGAGTTTGGCGTAGAGCGCGCGAAGCTGCTTCTCCACCTTGTCCGACAGCTTTCCGATTTCATCGGAGATGCTGACCTCACCGGCCTGCCCGTCCTGGGAGGCCGCTGTATTCCGCAGATCGTCGATCCTGGTCTCAAGTTCGGCGACCGGCTTTTCGAAATCAAGAAACTGGCGCATGGGCGATGCCGATAGCACAGTCATGGCCAAATCCAAGCACTGCCGGGCGTCAGGTTACAGATTCTTTTCATCCGAGGCGGCTGACGGCTCCGGACCGGCGGTGTCCGCAGGCTGCCCGGAGGGAGACTGCCCGAGGGGATGATGGGCCTGCACGATCTCTCTGAGCCGGTCGGCCTGGACATGGGTGTAGATCTGGGTGGTCGAGATATCGGCGTGGCCAAGCAGGATCTGCAGGGTGCGCAGATCGGCGCCGTGGGCGAGCATATGAGTGGCGAAGGAATGGCGCAGGACATGGGGGGACAGGCGGTCGGGCGGTATCCCTGCCCTGCCCCCGAGTTCGGCGAGAATTTTGTCGAAGCCCTGGCGGGTCAGCGGTTTTGCGGGCGCGCGGCCTGAGAAGAGCCAGGGGCTGGCGCGGGCTTTGTCCTCGAGCAGCAGAGCCTGGACGGCGTCACGGGCGGGGTCGGAGAGCGGCACGAGGCGCTCGCGGCCGCCTTTGCCGCGAATCAGCAGCATGCGGGTGTTTTCCCGGAAGGAGTCGCGGCGCAGGGCAAGCATTTCGGAGATGCGGAGGCCGGTGGCGTAGAGCAGTTCGAGGGCGGCGCGGCCGAGGATCAGGCGGCGGCGTTCTGCCGGCGTTGCGCCGGCGGGCGGGGTGCCGGCTTCAATGAGGGCGACGACTTCGGATTCGGTGAGGAATTTCGGCAGGGCGCGCTGTGGTGGGGGCGCGTCGAGCTGCGCGGCGGGGTTGTCGGTGCGGCGGTCGTCGCGGAGGAGAAAGAGATAATACTGCCGGATGCAGGAGATGCGGCGGGCGATGGTGCGGCGGGCGGCGCCGGACGTACTCATCTCGCTGACCCAGGCTCGGAGGCCGTCCGCGCTGGCGGTGTCGAGGGATTCGCCCTGACGGAGCAGGCTCGCTTCGCAGTCGGCGAGGTCTGCTGTGTAGGCCGCCAGGGTGGCCGGGGCGGCGGCGCGTTCGGCCGCCAGCATTTCGAGAAAGGGTTCTGTGCCGGACTGGTGCAGGAATCCGTCTCCTCGCTGGATCTGGCGGTCGGGACCGGCGCCCGGGGCCGGCTTCAGTGTGCCGGGGTGGCGGGAGCCGGAGCGGATTGCGCGGATGGCGGAGCTGCCGGGGGTGTGATTGCAGGCGCTGTGGAGGCTGGTGTTGCGGGGGCCGGAGCGGTTACGGAGGCCGGACCGGCGGGCAGTGGCGGCATGGTCGGGAGGGACGGGGCCGGAGCGGCGGCGGCGAACACGCTCTGCGGCAGATCCCTGTGCACCATCTGCTGTGCCGGCGGGGCCGACCCGGCGCCGAGCATGGCGATTCCTCCCAGAAGAACGACGGCAGCGACCGCTGCAACGATGATGACGATTCGGCGCATTACAGCCTCGATTCTCATTGAGCCGGGGTACATACTGGAGTCCCGCGGCCTCGCCCTGACGTGTGTTCGCTCGCTCTATGTTACGATGTGATCCATGTCACGCCCATACTCTGCCGAAAGGCCGGAATTTCCTCCGGCCGTCCCTGATCCCGACGCTGATTCCGCGACAGACGCGGTGGCTTCCGTGCGTGTTGCGGATGCTGTGCCGTCCGGTGTCGCACTGTCTCCTTCCGCACCATCTTCCGCGGACCCGTTTCCGCTCAATCTGGATGCGTTACGGACCAGCACCGGTTTTGGTCCGCTGGCGGGCCGCAGCATCGTTCTGATCGGCCTGATGGGCGCTGGTAAATCGACGATTGGCCGGAGGCTGGCGCAGAGGCTGGGTCTCGGATTTGTCGATGCGGATGCGGAGATCGAGCGGGCGGCGGGCTGTTCCATCAGCGATGTGTTCCGCATGTATGGCGAAGGGGCTTTTCGCGACGGGGAACGCCGCGTCATCAGGCGGCTGCTTGACGGCCCGTCGCGCGTTCTCGCCACGGGCGGCGGCGCCTTCATGAATGCGGAGACGCGGGCGGTGATCCGGGAGCGGGCGATTTCCGTCTGGCTGCGCTGTCCGCTGGATATTCTTGTGCGCCGGGTCGCGGGGCGCAGTCACCGGCCGCTTCTGAACCATTCACGCCCGCGGGACGTGCTGGAGCGTCTTATCACCGAGCGGCATCCTGTTTATGCCGAAGCCGACATCATTGTACAATGTGGAGACGACAACGTGGATAATTCCACCACCCGCGTCATCGAGGCGCTTGCGCTGAACCACCGGCCACGGCGCCTGCCGGTCGCGCTGGACCGGGCGTCTTACGATGTGGTCATCGGGGCGGGGCTCATCGAACGGGCCGGGGCGCTGCTGGCTCCTGTGCTGCCGCAGAAGCGCGTCGTTGTCGTGACGGATGCGACGGTGGCCGAACTCTGGCTGCCGCCGCTGCTGGAGTCGCTGGGCGATTCCGGATTTCATGTCCGGACGGTTGTCGTGCCTCCTGGCGAGAAGTCAAAATCTCTTGAGGAGTTCGGGCGCGTCACGGATGCGATCCTGGAACAGGGCGTTGAGCGGCGGACGACGATTATCGCTCTGGGCGGGGGCATTGTCGGCGATCTGGCGGGTTTCGTTGCGGCTTCGACGTTACGGGGTCTTCCGTTCGTGCAGATTCCGACGACTCTTCTCTCGCAGGTCGATTCCTCCGTTGGCGGCAAGACAGGGATCAATACGCGCTGGGGCAAGAATCTGATTGGCGCGTTCCACCAGCCTGCGGCGGTTCTTGCTGATATCTCGACGCTTGCGACGCTTCCGGCGCGGGAGATCCGGGCGGGGTATGCGGAAATCATCAAGGCCGGTCTTATTGGCGATGAGAGATTTTTCGCGTGGTGCGAGATGCATGGCGCGACGGTGCTCTCGCAGGAGCCTGAGCCTCTGGCGGAGGCGGTTGAACGGGCGTGCGCGTTCAAGGCGGCGGTTGTTACGAAGGACGAATTCGAGCGGAGTTCCGAGGGCGGGCGGGCGCTGCTCAATCTGGGCCATACGTTCGGGCACGCTCTGGAAGCGGAGCTGGGATATGACGGCCGGCTTCTGCACGGGGAGGCGGTTTCGATCGGTCTCCGGCTGGCTTTCCTTCTCTCGGTCCGGCTCGGATACTGCCCTCAGGCCGATCTTGACCGTCTGACGCGGCATCTCGAGTCCACGGGCATGCCGGCCTGGATTTCTGATACGGGCGAGGCGTTCGCGGCGGACACGCTGCTTCGCCACATGACCCGCGACAAGAAGATGCACGACGGAAAGCTGACTTTTATTCTTGTTCGTGGAATCGGGCGGGCTTTCACGTGTCGTGATGTGCCGGAGGCGGCTGTGAGGGCTGTCCTTATCGAAGAGGGATGTGCATCTGACGCGTTGCAGACCCCAGATAACGGAAGGCCGAAGTGACACACATCAATTCGGGTGCGTAAAGCCCGCAGTTAACGGCAGGAAACCGGCGCTGCCACTACTTTCGATCACTGTCTGAAACTTAGCCTCACACTTAGTTTTTTCAGGTAGCGAAATGAAGTGTTGCATATAAATCACTGTTATGGCCTCTAATGCCGGAAAGCATGCAGGCACGGGTTCCATTAGCGGAACCCCTCGCTTTATAGGGCTTTTAGACATCTTGCAGGGGCGGAAATGCCGATGGTAGGTGTCGGCCCCGACAGATGAAGAATGAGGACGAAAAAATGCGTCTCCGCACGGCGTTACTCGCAACAACACTGATGGCCGCGGCTCCGGTAGCCGCGTCTGCCACGACGATCACCGGTCCGTATGTTGATATTGGCGGTGGTTACGATCTGACCCAGAGCCAGCACGCACATTTCGCCGGTGATGCCGGTGGTTCGGGCGGTGGGTCTTCCACGTATCGTCACCATGACGGCTTTACGGGCTTCGGCTCCTTCGGCTGGGGTTTTGGCAACGGTCTGCGTGCCGAGGTTGAGGGCGTTTATAACTATTCCGAGATCAACCACGCCCGGAATGCGTCGCCGAATTCGACCAAGGGCAGCGATCAGTCCTATGGCGGTCTGGTCAACGTTCTGTATGACATCGATCTGAAGCAGTTCGGTCTCGATGTTCCTGTCACGCCGTTTGTCGGTGTTGGTGCCGGTTATCTCTGGCAGCATTACAACCCGACCACGACGATGTACCAGAACGGTGGCAGCACCCGTCTGGGCGGCACGAACGGTGGCTTTGCCTATCAGGGCATCGTCGGTGCGGCTTATGACATTCCGGACGTCCCCGGCCTGCAGATCACCACGGAATACCGTATGATCGGTCAGCCTGGCTCGTTTATGGACGGCGCTTACAGCGGAACGTCGATCACGGCTCCGGGCGGACACCGCTCCACGGGTAACGTGAACTTCGATCACCGCTTCAACCACCAGTTCATCCTGGGTCTGCGTTACGCTTTCGACACGGCTCCGCCGCCGCCGCCGGTTGCTCCGGTTGCTCCGCCGCCGGTCGTGACGCCTGCCCGTACGTATCTGGTGTTCTTCGACTGGGATAAGTCGAACCTGACCGCACGCGCACGTCAGATCGTTGCTGAGGCTGCTCAGGCTTCCACGCACGTTCAGACGACCCGCATCGAGGTTAACGGTTACACCGATAACTCTTCGGCTCGTGGTGGCGCTGCCGGTGCGAAGTACAACATGGGTCTGTCGATCCGTCGCGCTGACAGCGTGAAGGCTGAACTGGTTCGCGATGGCGTTCCTGCCAGTGCGATCGACATCCATGGTTATGGTGAGCAGCATCCGCTGGTTCCGACGGGTCCGAACACCCGCGAGCCGCAGAACCGCCGCGTCGAGATCATTCTGCACTGATCCCGAATTCGGAATCTTTCAGGATAATCAGGAAGAAGGGCGCCATTCCGGCGCCCTTTTTTCGTTCCAGACCTTACTGATCTGTCTTAACTTTCCGGAAGAGCCGCTCGTTTATTATGACCAGTGCCTCTCACACTCCTCTTTCTCCTGCGGACACATCTGCTGAGGACCGTTCAGGATCGTCATTCCGGCGCCTGCTCAAATTCGGGATTGTCGGGAGCGCCGGTTATCTGTGGGACACCGGAACGGTCTATGCGCTGCTGCCTGTTCTCGGGCTGGGTACGGCGACGCTTGTTGCTTACTTTGTCGCGGCGACACTCAACTGGATGGCCAATCGTTTCTGGACGTTTGGCGATGTCGGCCGGCATGAGCATCCGGTTCTGCAATGGCTTCGGTTTCTGACGGCGAACAGTCTCGGTTTTTTTCTGAATCGCGGCACTGTGTATGCTCTGTTTTATTTTGAGCCGTTCTGCCGGGAGTATCCGTTTATCGCGCTGGCCGCCGGGTCCTTTGCCGGCATGTTTGCGAATTTTGCGCTGAGCAAACGTCTTGTTTTCCGTGAGCGTCCCCCGAATTCCGCGCTCGATCTGGCGGAAATCGCGACGGGTGTGGTCAGTGCCGAACTTCCGGACGCGGAAGAGAGCGGCCCGGCCGGTTCCGATGCGAGGTCCTGACCTCTCTTTCAGGGGCCTTCCGACTGCGCTACAGTTTTCTCCCGATCAACGTCTTTTCTTTCCGGTTGCCTGACATCCCAGACGGACCACGCGACCACTATCAGGACCGTTCCCCTTACCATGCCATCAACAAACGAAATTCGCGCTGCTTTCCTCGATTACTTCGCGTCTCATGGTCATCAGATCGTGCCGTCTTCATCGCTGGTGCCGCGGAACGATCCGACGCTGCTCTTTACCAATGCGGGCATGGTGCAGTTCAAAAACGTGTTTACCGGTCAGGAGACGCGTCCTTATTCGCGCGCAACGACGGCGCAGAAAGTGGTGCGGGCCGGCGGCAAGCATAACGATCTGGACAATGTCGGGTATACGGCGCGCCATCATACGTTCTTCGAAATGATGGGGAATTTCTCCTTCGGCGACTACTTCAAGCCGCTGGCGATCGAACTGGCGTGGAATCTGGTCACGAAGGATTTCGGTCTTCCGAAAGAGAAGCTGCTGGTCACGGTTTTTGCCGAGGACGAGGATGCGGCGGCGCTGTGGAAGCGGATTGCCGGTCTGAGCGATGACCGGATCATCCGCATTCCGACCTCCGACAATTTCTGGCGCATGGGCGATGTCGGGCCATGCGGTCCGTGTTCCGAGATTTTCTATGACCATGGACCGGATGTGCCGGGCGGGCCGCCGGGCTCGCCGGATGAGGACGGGGACCGGTTTGTCGAGATCTGGAATCTGGTCTTCATGCAGTTCTTCGAAGACCCGCCGGGCGTGCGTTCTCCCCTGCCCCGCCCTTCGATCGACACCGGGCTCGGGCTGGAGCGTTTCGCGGCGATCATGCAGGGCAAGCGTGACAATTATGATACGGACACGTTCCGCGTGCTGATCGAGGCGTCGGCGGATGTGACGTCTCAGGCGCCGGACGGGCCGTTCAAGGCGAGTCATCGGATTGTTGCGGATCATCTTCGTTCCACGGCGTTTCTGATTGCCGACGGGGTGCTGCCGTCGAAAGACGGGCGCGGCTATGTGCTGCGGCGCATCATGCGCCGGGCGATGAGGCATCTGCACATGATGGGCACGACGCAGCCGGTTTTCTACAAACTGCTGCCGGCGCTGATCCAGCAGATGGGCGCAGCTTATCCGGAGCTGGGGCAGGCTCAGGCGCTGATCCAGGAGACGATGCGCGGCGAGGAAGAGCGGTTCAAGGCTATGCTTGGACGCGGTCTGTCGCTGCTGGCCGATGAGACGGCGCAGCTTCCGGCGGGCGGTTCCCTGCCGGGCGATGTGGCGTTTAAGCTTTATGATACGTTCGGGTTCCCGCTCGATCTGACGCAGGATGCGTTGCGGGGCAGCGGGCATACGGTCGATGTCACGGGTTTCGAGGCGTCGATGAAGGAACAGCGGGAGCGGGCCCGGGCGGCCTGGACGGGTTCCGGCGATGCGGCGGTCGAGACCGTGTGGTTCGAGGCGCGGGACCGGTTCGGCGCGACGGAGTTTCTGGGCTACAGCACCGAGGATGCGGAGGCTGAGGTTCAGTTCATTGTTGCGGACAATGCCAGCGTGACGGAAGCCGGTGTCGGCACGGAAGTGGCGGTTCTGCTGAATCAGACGCCGTTTTATGGTGAGAGCGGCGGTCAGGTCGGCGATACCGGTGAGATTACGGCGCCGGGTGTCCGGATTGCGGTATCTGACACGCAGAAGAAGCTGGGCGATCTGCTGGTGCATTATGGCACGGTGACCGAGGGCACGCTGAAGGTCGGTCAGGCTGTGCGGGCGGCGGTCGATCATAAGCGCCGGACGGCGATCCGGGCGCATCATTCGGCGACGCATCTGCTGCATGAGGCGCTTCGTCGCCGGCTGGGCGAGCATGTGACACAGAAGGGCAGTCTGAACGCACCGGACCGGCTGCGTTTCGACGTGAGCCAGCCGCGTCCGATCACCCGTGAGGAGCTGGACGAGATCGAGGCCGAGGTGAACGCGCGCATCCGGGCGAATACGCCGGTGACGACGCGGATCATGACGCCGGAAGACGCGTCGGCTGAAGGCGCGATGGCGCTGTTCGGCGAGAAATACGGCGATGAAGTGCGGGTCGTTTCCATGGGTGGCACGGATGAGGCCGGCAACAAGCCGGGCTGGTCGGTGGAGCTTTGTGGCGGCACGCATGTTGGCCGGACGGGCGATATCGGTCTGTTCCGGATTGCGTCGGAGAGCGGCGTTTCGGCCGGGGTGAGACGTATCGAGGCCGTGGCTGGCGAGGCGGCTGAGGCGGTTGCGATCGCCAATGAGCAGCGGTTGGTCCAGATGGCGGCGATGATGAAGGTCACGGTTGCTGAGGCGCCGGAGCGTCTGGCGACGCTGCTGGATGAGCGGCGGGTGATGGAGAAGCGGATTTCCGATCTTCAGCGGAAGCTGGCGATGGGCGGGACTGCTGAGAAAACGGCTGTTGAGACCATTGCTGGTGTGCCGTTCTCGGGGCGGAATGTCGGGGATACGGCGCCGCGCGAGCTGAAGGGACTGGCGGAGACGATCGGTAAGCAGATTGGCGCTGGGGTCGTTGCGCTGGTGTCCACGGCTGAGGGTAAGGCCAGCGTGGTGGTGTCGGTGAATCCGGAGCTGCCTGAGGCGCTGGATGCGGTAACGCTCGTGCGGGCGGCCAGTGCGGCTCTTGGCGGCAAGGGCGGCGGCGGACGCCGGGATATGGCGCAGGCGGGCGGTCCGGATGTTGGGGCGGCGGATGCGGCGCTGAATGCGGTGCGTGCAGGGATTGAGGCGGCGGTTCAGGGGTAGGTTCTGAACTTGCAGGAGTTTTTCTGTGGGGGCTTTTTTGGGGCTCTGCCCCGGGCCCCGCAAAGGGACGCGGTCCCTTTGATCCCGGTTTGATTTAAATAAAATTGGTGTCCGGAGGTCTGTGACCTCTGGCGGGTTTCAGGGCAGAGCCCTGAGATCTTTTTTCAGCCGGTCAGCAACGTCTGAGCGAGACGGTTATGGGTCTCGGTCAGGCGGTGTTCATCCGTGCTCAGCAATTCGCCGTTTCTGACGACGATGCGGCCGTTCACCATGGTCAGTGCGGCGCGGCCGGGGGTGCAGAACACGAGAGCGGCGACCGGATCGGACTGAGCGCCGGTATGGTCGAGGCCGCTGATATCGAAGGCGACGAGATCGGCGGCCATGTCGGGCGCGATGGCACCGATATCGTCGCGGCCCAGTGTGGCCGCGCCGCCACGGGTGGCGAGCGCCAGGGTTTCCCGTGCGGTCATGAAGCGGCGGGCTTCCGGATCGGGCTCGAAGGATGTGCGGACGCGGGCCAGGAGCATGGCCTGGCGGGCTTCGGCGAGCATGTGGCTGCTGTCGTTCGAGGCTGAGCCGTCCACGCCGAGACCGACGCGGATGCCGGCGGACTGCATGGACTGAACGGGCGCGATGCCGGAGCCGAGACGCATGTTCGAGCAGGGACAGTGGGCGACACCGGTGCAGGTGGCGCCGAAGCGGGTGATCCCGTTCGGATCGAGTTTGACACAGTGGGCGTGCCAGACATCCGGGCCGACCCAGCCGAGATCTTCGGCGTATTCGGCCGGGGTGCGGCCGAAGACTTCGCGGCTGTAATCCACGTCACTGTCGTTTTCGGCGAGATGAGTGTGCAGGGTGGTGCCGGTGGCGCGCGCGAGATTTGCGGCTTCCCGCATCAGGTCCGTGCTGACGGAGAACGGCGAGCAGGGCGCGACGACGACGCGACGCATCGCGTAGCGGGACGGGTCGTGCCAGCGTTCGATCTGCCGCTGCGTGTCGCGGAGGATAGCGGCTTCGTCCTCAACGAGGCTGTCGGGAGGCAGGCCGCCTTTGCTCTCGCCGACGCTCATCGCGCCACGGGCGGCATGGAAGCGCATGCCCATGGCGTCGGCGGCTTCGATCTGATCATCGAGCGTGGCACCGTTCGGGAAGAGATAGAGGTGGTCGCTGGTCGTGGTGCAGCCGGACAGGAGAAGCTCGGCCATGGCGGTGCGGGTCGAGACGCGGATCATTTCCGGCGTGAGGCGCGACCAGATCGGGTAGAGCGCCTGCAGCCAGCCGAAGAGCGAGGCGTCCTGGGCTGCCGGGATGACGCGGGTCAGCGTCTGGAACATGTGATGGTGGGTGTTGACGAGGCCGGGGAGGAGGACGTGACCGGAGAGGTCGATGGTCTCATCGGCGGGACCGGGGTCGTCCTCCCTGCCCCCGACGGCTTCGATGCCGTTGCCGCTGACGCGGACCCATCCGCCGGGAAATTCCTGGCGGGTGTCGTCCATGGTGACAATATGAGCGTTTCTGAGCAGTGTCGTTCCTGGCGTCATGTCTCGCTCACCTCGCAGATAGACCCGCCTGTCTCACAGGCGGCGGTGACGGCATGGCCGCCCTGGATGACGACCATACTGCATCTGACGGCTCAGGAAACGGCGATCAGTGCGGCACGACCAGAGGTTTCGCCACGACGAGGGATGTTCCGCGACCATAGGTCGCGGCGGATGTCGTTGCGGAGCCGGCCGGAGCGGCGGGTGCTGCGGGGAAAACGGGTGTCAGCAGCGACTGCGTGAAGTAGAGCACACCGTTCGACTGCGGAACGCCGGTCACCCAGAGCCTGTTGACCGCGCCGGCGCCGTTGCTGAGGACGAGCTGGCCGGAGGCGTCGGGGGAAACTGTCAGGATCGCCCCGGAGATTGTGTGCAGGCCGATCGCGTGGGTCGGCTGGCGGGCGATGGCGGCTTTCAGGGTCGCGAGCGGCCATTTTCCGCGCACGATGGTGTAGCCGAGCAGGGATTTCAGATCCGGTGTGCTGACCGGCGGGAGCGCGCCGCCGGCGAACCGGGCTTCGTAATGCTGGAGCGGGCCGTTCGGGATGGCGAAGACGGTGAACGGGCCATTCTGCTGCAGGAGACTGAACAGCCCGACGGACTGCAGGGCGCGCGTGTAGTTCGCGAGTTCGATGGCCGAGAGCAGCGATTCCGAGATTGGCCGGTCACAGTAAATCGGTGTTTCGGGGTCCGGATACGCGATCGCGCTGTCGGGGGCTTCCTTTGCGTCCCTTGGCACATAATTGCGGGTGCCGGAGACGGTCGGGGCCATGAACGAGCATACGCTGCCGACCTGTTTATAGGCATCCTGCCGCGCCGTGCTCTGGCAGCCGCCGAGCGACAGAGCCACCAGTCCCGCGGCTCCAGCCATACCGTATCGCCCTGCCAAACCTGGCCGCATCCCAGTCTCCCATCCCGAGTTTCATGGTCCGCACCAGACAGCAGGCGAACCGCGCAGACAAATCTATGCTGCCCGGGTTTCGCATCTGTAAACCGGCAGGCTGTCCCCCGCCGCTTATCGGCTCTTTCCCGCTGTCACAAGCCCTGGCCCTTTATCCTGCCCCCTTTATGAGGCGGGGTTCCGGGGACGGGTTTCAGGTGGAGCAGTCTGGCACGGCGCCGGGAGTGGGCGTCGGGGTGATCACCGGCGGCGGCAACCGGCAGTGGACATCGGCTGTGGGCATCGGCGCCCGGTGTGCCGGCATCGCCCGGTGGCGTCGTCCGGAACCATCATTCAGAGCCATCGTCAGTGGACGATGGCTCTGGCGGCGGTCAGCAGCCGTCGCCGCGCATTGTCCAGCCGGTTACGACGCCGCCGGCGAGTTCGAAGGTCGTCTGGCAGACGGTGTTGTAGTAGCTGGCCGGGAAGCCGCCGCCCATTCCCCAGCCGCCGCCGTAACCACCCCAGCCACCGCCCCAGCCGCCCCAGCCGCCGCCCCAGCCCGGTCCGCCGCCCCAGCCGCCCCATCCCCAGCCCATGCTGCCGGAGGTGTAGCTTGTCTGGTTATCGACATAGGCGAGGAAGATGTGACCGTTGGTCTGGAAGGTGCGTGTGGGGACGCCGTAGGCGCGGATGACGTCGACTTCCGTTTTGCCGACCAGGGCATCAAGCTGTTTGCGCTGCTCCGGCGTCGGGCCGGAACAGCCGGCGACGAGCAGGATGGCCAGCACGGGCCAGATACGCTTTGTGACCATGACGACGCCCTTATTTTCTGCGACAAATCTGCGATCCGGCGACCGGGCCATTCCGGAGCCGCAATTTTGTTCAAGGTTACGCGAATTTATCCAAGCCACAAGACGTCCCTCAGACGGGGCGCGCCGGTCGCCAGCATCACGAGACGATCGAAGCCCAGCGCGATGCCTGAGGTCGGTGGCATAGCCGGTAACGCGCGGAGAAAGTCTTCGTCTATCGGCCAGGATTTTCTCTGCGGGTAAAGCTTAGCCCTCGTCGCCCGGTCCTTTTCGAAGCGGGTCCGCTGCTCCTCGCTGTCGGTCAGTTCCTCGAAGGCGTTGGCGAGTTCGACGCCGCCGATATACAGCTCGAATCGCAGGGCGGTGCGCGGGTCGTCGGGGCAGGTGCGGGCCAGGGCGGCCTGGCTGGCGGGCCAGTGGGTGAGGAAGGTCGGGCGTTCACGGCCGATCGCGGGTTCGATGCGTTCGAGCAGGAGCCGGAAGAACAGGTCTTCCCAGGTTTCGCCGGTTCTCAGGGTGCAGCCGGCCTGGGCGGCGAGGGCTTCGGCGTTGTCGGCCGTGGCGAGGACGTCGGCACCGGCATGGCGCCGGAAGGCTTCGGCGACGGTCAGCCGCTCGAAGGGGGTGTGGATGGGGATGGTGCGGCCGTCGCGATGGATTTCGGGTGGCAGAAGGCACTGAACGTAATGTTCCGTCTCATCGGCCAGGGAGGCGAGACCGGCGCCGGGATGGTACCATTCCAGCATGGTGAATTCGGGGGCATGCAATACGCTGCCCTCACCGTTGCGCCAGACGCGGGCGAGCTGGAAGACCGGCAGGCCGGTGGCGGCGACGATCCGCTTCATGGCGAATTCGGGGCTGGTGTGAAGGAAGAGCGGTTCGCTGTCGCCTTCGGGGGAGACCCGCCTGGTTTCGAAGACATGGAGATGGACTTCCTCGCCGGGCGTGGGGACGGCGCAGGGGGTCTCGACCTCAACATAGCCGCGCGAGTCGAAGAAGGCGCGGGTTGCGGTCTGCATCAGGGCGCGGCGGCGCAGGAGCGGGAGACGTTCGGCGATGCGGGTCGGGTCAGTGGCGCGCGTCGTGGCTTCCGGTGTGTTCAGGTCCATTGTTCTGACGGGTCCCCTTCCCTGCCCGACGGTCTGTGGTTACCGGCCTCCGTCCCGGCCTTTGCCCCGGTCTTCGCCGGTACCGGTGTAAGCGCCCGGTCTGTGCCCCGGCATACGCTTCGGGCGGGGCTGAGCGGAAATGCTGTTTGCTCCGGGGTGGCCGGGACCGTTAGAACCGCCGCATGACACTCCATGTTCCGACCGCCCCTGTTTCCGCTTCGCCGGCATCCGGCGCTTCCGCGTCTTCGGCCCGTATGGGTGGAAGCACGCTTCGTTCGCCGCGGCAACTGGTCCGGGCCGGACTTATTCCGGAAACAATTCTGGATGATGTCGAACAGGTTGCGGCACGTTACGCGACCGCGATCCCGGACACATTTCTGTCGCTGATTGAGACGCCGGACGATCCGGTCGGATTGCAGGTCATTCCGCATCCGGATGAGCTGATTATGGCGCCCTCCGAGCGGGAAGATCCGATCGGAGACGATGCGCTGTCGCCGGTTCCGGGGATTGTGCACCGCTATGAGGACCGGGCGCTGCTGAAACCTCTGCTGATCTGCCCGCTTTATTGCCGGTTCTGCTTCCGGCGCGAGCATGTCGGGCCGGACGGCGGCCTGCTGGACGAGGCGGCGCTGGAGACGGCGCTTGGCTGGCTGCGGACGCATGAGCAGATCCGGGAAGTGATTCTGACGGGAGGCGATCCGCTGATGCTGTCTGCGCGGCGGCTCGCTCATATCGTGCGCGCGCTGGACGACATTCCGCATGTGACGACGATCCGCATTCATTCGCGGGTGCCGCTTGCCGATCCGGGGCGGATTACGGATGAGCTGACCGGGGCGATGGAGACGGACAAGGCGATGTGGCTGGTGCTGCACGCCAATCATGAGCGGGAGTTCACGGAAGCGGGCCGGGCGGCGCTGCGGCGGATGCAGCGACGGGGGATTCCGCTGCTGGGGCAGTCGGTGCTGCTACGCGGAGTGAATGACAGTGTGGAGGCGCTGGAGGGGCTGTTCCGGGCGATGGTGGAGAACCGGGTGAAGCCTTATTATCTGCATCAGCTCGATCCGGCGCCGGGGACGGCGCGGTTTCATGTGCCGGTCGAAGAGGGGCGCGCGCTGCTGCAGGGATTGCGGGGGCGTGTAACCGGGCTCGCCTGGCCGACTTACATTCTCGATATTCCGGGTGGCTTCGGGAAGGTGCCGCTGGGGCCGGATTATCTGGATACCGGCTCGGGCATGGTGCAGGACCCGTCGGGGCGGTGGCACGAGCTGCCGTGACTGTGGCGGATGACGGATTTCAGGGACGTGGCAGGTTTTCACGCCGGTAAAATTGCCGGAGGACGCCGGGTGACGGCAGCAGGATCTTCGGCAGAGTGAGTTTCTGATACATGGCGGCGTAATGGCGCCTGTTCTGGCGCGCGGGTCCGAGGATGTACTGCACCATCTCCCGTTTGATGCTGTCCTTCCCTTCAGCGAGAGCGCCGTGTCTGTTTTTCTCGAACAAGGTTCTGCGGAAGTAGCGGTACAGGCTGAGGGGCGTGGAGATATCCAGCAGGATCAGGCCGGTTGCGCGCTCCAGGCGCTGAGGCAGGCAGCGTGTATAATTGCCTTCCATAACCCAGCGGTCGCCGGTGATGGCGGCGTCGTGCAGGGTGATGAATTCGCCGACCGGACGCTTTTCCCAGTCGGTTGCCGGCAGGTGGGATAACTGATCGAGATGGATGACGGGGAGATGGCGCGCATGACCGATCGCGACGGCGAGGGTGGACTTGCCGCTGCCGGACGGCCCCATGATGCAGATGCGCTCTCCGAGATCGGTCAGGGTGGTCATGCGGGCCGAAGGTCTCTGATGCCGGGAGGGGCTGAATCCTGCAGAGGGGGCGGATTCCTCAATCTCTTTACGGAGTCAGGGGAAGAGTTTGCAAGTAGCCACATCTCAGGTCGTCACGTCTGAAAAATACGCGGCTTTTTCCGGGCTGTGCCCCGAACTCCGACAAAGGGGTAAGGTCCCTTTGATCCCGGTTTATTAAATCAAAAGAGGCGAAGAGGCCGTCCTGCGCAACACGCCTTCGCGTGACGCCGCCTTAACAGGCGCAGAGCAGAACCCTGCTCTGTCCTTACGCTTAACGGAATACATAAGCGCCAAAAAACAGACCGGTTCCGTTTCCGAACCGGTCTGTCTTACAGGGGGCGCCTGATGGCGTTACATCTGGGTGTTACCGTTCGCCGGCGGCGGAGCGGCGGGGGTTTGTCCGGCCGGCGGCGTGCTGCCCGGTTTCGGGGTCATGGTGCCGGGTTCGGTCGAATGTTCGACGTCATAGGCCGTGGCTTTTTCGGACCAGGTTCCCTTTGCCCCCGGATGTTCCTGATCGTAGAGGGCGGCCTTGGCTTTGGCTTCCTTGCGGTATTTGTGGCGGACATACATGCCTGTTACGCAGCCGCCGAGCGCGCCCAGCACACCGTGATGGGCGACGTGACCACCGACGGCGCCGGCGGCGCCGTATTTCACGCAGCCGCCTGGCTCCGCCTGAGCCGCTGAGACCGAGCCTGCGGTCAGCATCACGGCCATGGTTGCGCTGAGCAGTTTTTTCATTGGGGCATCCTGTTTTATCGTGGTCGTCGGGGACCAGTTCGACACTATTCTGCCCGGAAACTGTGGCGAAAACCAGCCGGGGTCCCCATTCTGACCGTGCTGTAATAATTGTCATGAACAGGGTCGGGCCGGTGGTTCGGGCTTGACGCTCACGGTCATGTGCCGTCATGAGCCTGTCCGGATTATCGACTGACGAACACTTTTCCACCAGAGACCGTGCTCCCGGAGATTCTGCCCATGTCGCCCACCCGCCGCGCTCTTCTCGCAGCAGCTCTTCCTGTCGCGCTGGCACCTGCCCTGATCCGTCCGGCGCTGGCGGCGGATGCGCCGGCGGCGAATGATCCGCGCCTGGCGCCACGCGCGCTCGGGAAGCCGGATGCGAAGGTGACGGTTGAGGAGTGGTTTTCGCTGACATGCCCGCACTGCGCGCAGTTTGCGATCAAAGTGCTTCCGGAAATCAGGACGAAGCTGATCGATACGGGCCGTATCCGCTATGTGTTCTGCGATTATCCGCTGGACCGGGTTTCGCTGATGGCGGCGCAGGTCGCGCGGTCCCTGCCGGCTGAACGGTATGAGCCGTTCATCATGGCGCTGCTGTCCAATCAGGATCACTGGGCGTTTGTACAGGACGGCTCCCAGGAGGAGCAGCTCCGGAAGATGGCGGCGCTGGCGGGCATGTCGGCTGACAGTTTCGATCGCGCGGTGAACGATACGCAGCTTCAGAACGCGATCATGAGCGGGGAACACCGGGCTCAGACGCAGTACAACATTACCGGCACGCCGGCTTTCCGCTTCAACAACGATGTCTATCGCGACGGCGAGCTCACCTATGCCGAGTTCGAGAAGAAAGTGGTCGCCGCGGGCGGCTGATTTTTCCGAAGAATGTTCAGGACACCGGATCTTGCCGCGCGGTTCCCGGACCCGGATGACGCCGGCATGGCGTCGTTTCCGGTCGTGATCCCCTGTCTCATGTTTCGTGACGTCGTGTTCAGCAGCATCGTGCTGACGGGGTTCCGGGACGCGGCATGACAGCCCGGTTTGTCCAGTTGCGGATCGCGGGCTTCAAGAGCTTCGCGGACCCTGTCACCGTCGATATTCTGCCCGGTCTGACAGGGATTGTCGGGCCGAATGGCTGCGGCAAGTCCAACGTGGTCGAGGGACTGCGCTGGGCGATGGGCGAGACATCGGCCCGGTCGCTACGTGGCGGCGAGATGGACGATCTGATTTTCGCGGGCACGGCGAGCCGTCCGTCGCGCAATCTCGCGGAAGTCACGCTGACACTTGAAAATGCGAAGGGGCTCGGACCGGGCGCGTTTGCTGAGCAGGACGATCTGCAGGTGACGCGACGGGCGGAGCGGGGCGCGGGCAGTGATTACCGGCTGAATGGACGGCCGATCCGGGCGCGTGATGTGCAGACGCTGTTTGCCGATCTGGCATCCGGAGCGCGGTCCTCGGCGATGGTCAGCCAGGGGCGCGTGGCAATGCTGGTGGGCGCCCGGCCGGAAGAGCGGCGGACCATTCTGGAGGAAGCGGCGGGGATTACCGGGCTTCATGCGCGGCGGCATGAGGCGGAGCTGAAGCTGCGGGCGACCGAGACGAATCTGACGCGGGCGGAGGATCTGCGCACGCAGCTGGAATCGCGGCTGGAGGGGCTGGCGGGACAGTCCACGCAGGCGTCGAAATATCGCGAGCTGTCGGCGAATCTGCGGGAGGCGGAGACCTCCCTGCTGGCATTGCTGCATGCGCGGGCGCGGCATCAGGTCGAGCGGGCGCAGCAGGCGACGGTTGCGGCGCGGAAGGCGCTGATCGCGGCGGAGGAAGCGGCGGAGACGGCGGTTCTGGCGGATTACGAGGCGGATAAGGCGCTGCCACCACTGCGGGAGGCGGCTGAGCAGGCGCGGACGGCGCTGGAGCGGCGGCGGGTGGCGGCCGAGGGCGTGGCCCGTGAGGAGCAGCGTGCGGCGGAAGCGGCGGAAGCGGCGTCCGGACGGTTGCGGCAGTGCGAGGCGGACCGGGAAGCGGCGGCGTCACGGCTGAACGATGCCAGCGAGACACTGGCCCGACTTCAGGATGAAGCGCGGGAGGTTGCTGAGAAACAGGCGGCGCTGCCGGGTCTTCAGGCTGAGGCGGAAGCGGCGGTTGTGGCGGCTCAGGCGGCGGTGAACGAGGCGGCGCAGCTTCTGGAACAGCGCACGGCGGAAGCGACGGCGGCGAAAACGCGGGCGGAGCAGGCGCAGGCGGCTCTGGAAGCGGCGACGGCGCGGCATGGGCGGCTGGAGCAGGCGCGGGCGGCGCTTGAGGCCGAGATGGCGGCGCTGCGGGCCGATCTGCCGGATGAGGACACGCTGACGGCGGCGGAATACGCGGTGCGGGAGGCGGCTGAGACGCTGACGCGGTGTCGCGAGGCGGAGGATGCGGCGGTGCAGCGGCGGTCCGCGGCGCAGCTGGCGCTCTCGATCGCGCGGAACACGGCGGAATCGACGCGGACGCGGCATGAGGACTGTCAGGCGGCGCTGACGGCGGCGAAAACGCGGCTGGCGGCGCTGACGCGGGATTGCGAGGCGCTGACGCGGCGTCGGGACGAGGCGCAGGGGCAGCTTGTTCCGGAAGAAAGGCGTGCAGCGCTGGCGACGGCTCTGACCGAGGCTGAGTCTGCTCACGCGCGGGCGGTGGCGGCGTTCGAGGCGGCGGAATCCGAACGGGCGGCGGCGGCGGCGGCGCTGCTGGAGGCGCGGGCGCGGGTTCAGGAAGACAGTTCGACGCGGGCGGCGGCGGCGGAAGCGGTTCGCAAGGCGCGTGAGGCTCTGAGCCGGGCCGAGAAAGAAGCGGCGACGCTGAGCCGGGAGCTGGAAGAGGCCGGGCGTCATGCGGTGCCGGATTCCGTGCTTGAGGAAGCGCAGGCGGCGCGGGCGGCGGAGGAGCGGAAACTTTCGGAAGCCGAGGCGGCGCTGATTCGGGCGGAAGAGCAGCTGGCGGTCTGCACGGCGCAGGCCCGCGAGAAAGATGGTGCGCTTGGCGCGCTGCGGGCGGAGCTGACGCGGCTGCGGGCGCAGGTGGACGGGCTGGCTCAGGCGCTGGGGGACGAACAGGACAGTGACGGCGCGGTGGCCGCCTCCCCTGTGTCGGACGAGCTGCGTGTGCCGGACGGGCTGGAAGTGGCGCTGGCGGCAGCGCTGACTGACGGGCTGGACGCGCCGGAAGCGACGCAGGCTCCTGAAGCGCCACGGGCGTGGATGGCGCTGCCGGCGACGGAGCAGGCGTTGCCGGCCGGGGCGACGCCGCTGAGCACGCTGGTGGAGGCGCCGACGGTGCTCGGCCGGGCGCTGTCTCAGGCGGGGCTGGTTGAGTCGGATGCTGCCGGAGCGGCGCTGGTTCCGGCGTTGCGGCCCGGTCAGTGTCTGGTGACGCGGGAGGGCGCGCTGTGGCGGTGGGACGGGTATCGCGTCGAGGCCGGGCAGCCGAGTCCGGCGGCACAGCGACTGGCGCAGCGGCGGACGTTGCGGGAGAGTCAGGGGCGGCTTGATACGCTGGTGATGGAACTGCCTGCGGCTGAGCAGGTGGCGGCGGATGCGGCGCAGGCGCTGACGGCGGCGGCAGAAGCCGTACGGGTGGCGCGGTCCGGACGGGGTGGCATCGAGGCGGCGCTGGGAAAGGCGCGCTCGGTGGAGGCGGAGACATCGCGGCGGCATGCGGCGGCGCGGGCGCGGCTGGATGGGGTGCGGCCTCAGTATGAGCGGGCGGAGCAGGCGCTGATCGCGGCGAAGCAAGGGCTGGCTGACGTGGTGGCGGCGGAAGCGGCGTTGCCGGATGCGGCGGCGCTGCGGGCGGCGCATGATGCGGCGAAGGCGCGGGAGCAGCAGACGACTCAGGCCGAGGCAGCCACGCGCGAGGCGCGGCGGCGGGCGGAGCAGGCACTGGAGCGGGCGCGGCGCGAAAAGCAGGAAGCGGAGACGCGGCATGGCAATGTTGAGTCGCGTCTGGCGACATTGCTTCCCGATCTGGCGCGGCTGACGGAAGAATGTGAGGCGGGCCGGCAGGCTGTGCAGGCGGCGGAAGCGGCGCTGCGGGAGGCGTCCGATCCGGCGGCGGCGGGCAAGGCGCTGACGGACGCGGAAGCAGAAGCCGGCGCGGCGGAGGCCGGGGCGAAGGCAGCGCGGGCTGCTCTGGAGACGGCGGAGGCTGAGTCGTCGCGTCTCGGTGCGGCGTTGCGGGCGATGCAGGAAAAGGCGCTGGAGCGGAAGACGCGGCTTTCGGCGCTGGAGCCGCGTGAAGCGACGTTGTGGGAGGAACTGGCGGAAGCGGCGGCGACTCTCGATGCGGCGCGGACGGGAGCGGACTCCGTCGGCGACGGGACGGCGGAAGCCGGGCTGGAGGAGCTGCGGAGCCGGCTTGCCGGGCTGAGAGCGGATGAGCAGGCGGCGCGGGAGAAGCGAGCGGCGCTGCTGGCTGAAACCGGGACGCTGACGGCGCGGGAGGCGTCTCTGCAGGCCTCGGTTGAGGAATGGACCGGGCGCGAGAGCGTGGCCAGGGCGCAGCTGGATGAGGCGGCGCAGCGGCTGGCGGCGGTTTCGGCCGAGCATGAGACGGTGTCGGCGCTGCCGGCGGAGGCGCAGCGGCTGCGCGAGACGAGCGCGACGGCGCTTGCGGAGGCTGAGGCGGCGTTTCTGGCCGGTGACTCGGCGCGGGAGGCGGCGGAGCTGCGGCTGCGGGAGGCGCAGGAGGCGCGGCGTCAGACGGAGAGCGATCTGGCGGCGGCGCGTGAAACTGTGCTGCGGAGTGAGGGGAAGAGCGAGCAGGCGCGGGCCATTCTCGATCAGTTGCTGGCAGAGACGCCGGAGCCGCCGCTGGCGCCGGTCGGGGATCTGACGGAGGCGGCGGAGACGGGTTTGCGGCGGAAGATCGGACGGCTGACGCGGGAGCGGGAAGAGCTTGGTCCGGTGAATCTGCGGGCTGATATCGAGGCGCAGGAGGCGGAGCAGCAGATCGAGACGATCCGTCGCGAGCACAATGAGCTGGAGACGGCTATTGCCCGTCTGCGGGGCTCGATCGGAGCGCTGAACAAGGAGGGGCGCGAGCGGCTGATGGCGGTGTTCACGCAGGTGGATCACCATTTTCAGTCGCTTTTTTCTAGAATGTTTGGCGGCGGCCGGGCGCATCTGGGGCTTGTCGGCAGTGACGATCCGTTGCAGGCTGGTCTGGAGATCTATGCGCAGCCGCCCGGCAAGAAGCTGGCGACATTGTCGCTTTTGTCGGGTGGCGAGCAGGCTCTGACAGCTCTTTCGTTGATTTTTGCGGTTTTCCGCTGTAACCCCGCCCCGATCTGCGTTCTTGACGAGGTTGACGCTCCCCTCGACGACGCCAATGTCGGTCGTTTCTGTTCCCTTCTGGGGGACATGGCCGGAGAAGCAGGAACACGTTTTCTCGTTGTGACCCATCATCAGTTAACCATGGCGCATATGGATCGCCTTTACGGCGTCACCATGCAGGAACGGGGCGTGAGCCGCGTTCTCTCTGTCGACCTTGAGCGGGCTTCTGAAATGGCCGGCGAACGGAAGAAGGAGGAGGCTCATGTCTGATTCAGCATCTGCCGGCCGCCGGGATTCCGGGGGAACGGACCGGAGTGGTCCGGAAAAGGCATCCGGAAAGCCGGTCCTGACACGGAAATGCCGACGCAATGCGTTTATCGGCGTGGGAATCATCGTGCTGGCCGGAGGTGTGTTCGGCTGGCGGCAGAGTCAGTCTGACGCGCTGATGACGCGGATTCATCACGGGCTGGTCGTCTGTGCGACCGGTGCGGCGGCTGTGGCGACGCGGCCGCTTTCGCTGGCGACGGCCGCGCAGGCCGCGACGAGCACCACGGGCGTGACGCCGCCGGGAGCGGCGCCTGATCCGGCTGTCGCCAATGCGCCGTCGATGGTGGAGCTCGATGTCATGCAGGGGGCGGACGGTCAGCTGCTGGTTCGCGAGGGGGACAGGCCGCTCAGCGACGCACTGATGGCGATGCGTCGCAACCGGGGGCTGGTCATGCTTTCCCTGCCCGATGCGACGGTGCAGAGTGTGGTGAAGGTGGTCCGCGCGACCGGGATGCGTCACCGCGTCATTCTGTCGGTGTCCGGCGAGACGGGAACGCGGGACGCGCTGAAGGCGGATCGCTCGATTATCGTGGCGATTCCGGTGACGTCGGTTCATGACGAGTATGTCGCGAGGCGTCTCGCGGGCGGTCATCGGTTTGCGGCGTATCTGCCGTCCGACGCCTCCCCTGCCCTTTTCGCGCAGGCTCATCATGACGCGGCCGCCGTGATCGCCGACAGTCCGCATCTGTCTTCCGATCCGGCGCGTCTTCAGGCGTTCCTGAATCAGCCGGTGGACATTGTGGTTACGGATAATCCGGACCGGTTCGTGAAGCTTCTCGACGGAGACTGACGGGGGAGACTGACGGGCGGCCTCGTTTATGGCGGGGCGGAACGCGGGTCTGGTGGCGGGTGAGGCGGCTGCCGGGCTATGTTCGGGGCTTCGGGTTAAAGATTGACGGAAATCTGGCGATTGCCGGGAGATCCGGCCTGTTGATAATTCCTGTTCAGTAACCAGGTCCAGGAAGCGTGGTCGTTGCCGCGTCCGGCAGAGCTTTGCCGGGATATACCTCCCTCCCGCAATGTACTGGAGGATGCCTCTGGTCAGAGGCCGGACATCTGGTCTGGCTGTGGGGTTTATGGCGGGTCTTCGTTGCCGGCTCGGTGTCAGAGAGGTTGTTCTCCGAGCATCGCGCCGAGCTTCAGTGTCATGGCGACGTTGCGGGCGGTGCGTCGCACGCTTTCGCCGGATTCGGTGAGGATATCCGCCAGAGTGCCGGGTCTCTGGACCGTCCCGAAGACGGCGTCGATGCCGGCCTCGCAGACTTTATCGACGCCGGCGCCGAGTGAGCCGGCGATGGCGATGACGGGCTTGCCGAGGCGTTTTGCGACGCGGGCGACGCCGACCGGTGTTTTGCCCCGGATGGTCTGGCCGTCCATCCGGCCTTCTCCAGTAATGACGAGGTCCGCGTCGGCGAGAATGGAGGCGAGGTCGAGGGCTTCCATGACGATATCGACGCCTGGCCGCATTTTTGCGTCCGTGAAGGCGAGGAGCGCGGCGCCGAGGCCGCCGGCCGCGCCTGCTCCGGGTATCGTGGCGATGTCTTTGTCGAGAACGGCGCTGATTCGGGCGGCGTAGCGGGACAGGGCGGCGTCAAGAATGTCGATATGGGCGGGGGTGGCGCCTTTCTGGGGACCGAAGATGGCGGAGGCGCCCTCCGGGCCGAGCAGGGGATTGTCCACGTCGCAGGCGACTTCCAGCGTCACATCCGCCAGGCGGGGATCGAGATTCGTGATGTCGACCGTGGCGAGCCGGGCCAGGGGGGCGCCGCCGGGGCCGAGTTCCTGGCCGTCGGCGTCTTTCAGGGAGATGCCCAGGGCCTGGGCGAAGCCGGCGCCGCCGTCATTGGTGGCGCTTCCGCCGAGGCCGATGATGATATGACTGCAGCCGGCGTCGAGCGCGGCGAGGACGAGTTCGCCGACGCCCCGCGTTGTGGCGCTGAGCGGGTCGCGCTGGTCTTCGGGTACGAGCGCCAGGCCGGATGCGGCGGCCATTTCGATGATGGCGGTCCGGCCGTCTCCGGTGATGCCGAAGAACGCCTCGACGGGCGTGTTCCGCGGGCCGGTGACGGTGCGGTTCACGACATGGCCGCCGGTTCCGGTCACGATGGCCTCGACGGTGCCTTCGCCGCCGTCTGCGGCGGGGAGTCTGATGTAATCCGCATTTGGGAAAACGGCGCTGAAACCGGCTCCGATTTCGTCCGCGACCTGCAGGGCGGAGAGACTTTCCTTGAAGGAATCACAGACGATCGCGATTTTCATGAAAATCCTCCGTTGGGGGCGGTGCGGGTCATAGGGCGGCTCCGGGTTTCGGGCTGCACAATACGATGGCGATTCCGCCGGCCATGACAGCGGCGAGCAGAATCAGGGCGTAATCGGTGCTGCCTGTGGCCTGTCTGATCCATCCGACGATCCAGGGGCTGGCGAATCCGGCAATCTGGCCGGTTGAATTGATCAGGGCGAGGCCGCCGGCGGCGGCTTCGGCGCCGAGGAATGACGAGGCCAGGGGCCAGAACATCGCGAGTCCGGTCAGAGCGCCGGAGGCGCCGAGCGAAAGGCCGAGCAGGGCGAGCGAGGGATGCTGGCCGAACGTTCCGTTCAGGGACGCCATGACCAGCCCCGTGGCGGCGAGCAGCATCGGACCGGCGAGGTGCCAGCGCCGTTCTCCGGTGCGGTCCGCGGAACGTCCGGTGGCGAGCATCACGAGGGCGGCGATGAGATAGGGGATGGCGCTGAGCCAGCCTATGGCCTGCATGTCAGAGCCGAAACTGGCCTGCACGATGGTCGGCAGCCAGAAACTGATCGCGTAGACTCCGCTCTGCACGCAGAAATAGACGAAGCCCATGGCCCAGATCCACGGGCTTCGCAGCGCCTGGGCGAAAGTCCCGGCTTTTCCGGGCTGCGTGCTCCGGCCGTCTTCGGCGAGCGCCGCCTGCATCGCGGCACGCTCCGGGGCGTTCAGCCAGGGAGCGCCTGCGACATCTTCGCTGAGCAGAAAGATCACGGCCAGGCCAAGGAGGATGGTGGGGATGCCCTGCAGCAGGAACAGCCATTGCCAGGCGGCGAGGCCGCTCTGTGTGTGTCCACCCTGAGCCGCGAAAGAGGACATGATCCAGCCGGAGAGCGGGCCGCCGATGACGCCGGAGAGCGGAATGGCGACCATGAAGAGAGCCATGACGCGGCCGCGCTGGCGTGAGGGGAACCAGCGGGTCAGATAGAGCACGAGCCCGGGGAAGAAACCGGCCTCGGCGGCTCCGGTCAGGAAGCGCAGGACATAGAATTCGCCGGCGTTGTGCACGAAGGCGAGACCGGCGGACAGCGCGCCCCATGTCACCATGATGGTGGCGATCCAGCGACGGGCGCCGAATTTTTCGAGCATCAGATTGCCGGGGACGCCGCAGGCGACGTAGCCGAGAAAGAAAATACCGGCGGCGAATCCGTATTGCCGGTCATTCAGGCCGAGCGCGTCGGCCATCTGCAGCTTTGCGAAGCCGACATTGACCCGGTCAAGATAGTTGAACAGGTAGCAGATGAAGATGAACGGCACGATCCGGAAGACGGCCCGCCGGAAAAGGATGTCGGTCTGCTCCGCCGGGCGGTCACCCGGTGCGCTGGCACTGATGGCGGCGGCACTGGCGGCGACGCTGCTGGCACTTACGGCACTGGCAGCACTCCCGGTTTCTGACATGGGTTGGTATCCAACTCTTCTTTTGTCAGGAACTCTCTCATTCCGCTGGCGGGATCGCAACCTCGCAAATCATTATTATGCGTTCTTCGCATGAACGTGTCCGGGCGTGTGCCGGATACGGAGCGCCAGGTCCTGATTACGGGCGGGCTGAACGAAAACAGGACCCGAAGGTCCTGTTCTGTGCGGTCTGTTCCGCGAAGCAGCATATGGACTGCCGGAGAAGACGATCCGGTCTGGCCGGATCGGCCAGAGTCAGATCGTCTGGTCTTCTGATCCGGGACAGCATCCCGGATGGCGGTCTCAGCCCGGCATCATGGTGCCGGTTTCGACGAAGCGTTCGTGCCAGGAGAGCGCTTCTTTCAGCAGATGCGGGGTGTGCTTGCCCCAGGAATCGCGTTTCGCGCGGGTCAGGTAATCTTCGAGCATCGGCTTGTAGGTCGGGTGTGCGCAGTTTTTGATGACCTGTTCGGCACGCTGCACCGGGCCGAGACCGCGCATGTCGGCGAGGCCGCATTCCGTGACGATGATCTGGCTGTCCTGCATAATGTGATCGACATGCGCCGCCATCGGGACGATGGCGGAGATCTTGCCGTCTTTCGCGGTCGAGGTGGACAGGAAGATCGACAGGTAGGAGTTGCGGGCGAAGTCGCCGGAACCACCGATGCCGTTCATCATTTTCGTACCCATGACACGAGTGGAGTTCACGTTGCCGTAGATGTCGGCTTCGAGCATGCCGTTCATGGCGATACAGCCGAGGCGGCGGATGACTTCGGCGTTGTTGCTGATGTCCTGCTGGCGGAGGATGATCTTCTCGCGGAAGAAGGACATGCGCCGGTTGATTTCCTCGACGGCGTCCGGGCTGAGCGAGAAGGAGGTCGCGGACGCGATCTTCATGCGCCCGGTGTCGAGCATTTTCAGCATGCCGTCCTGAATGACTTCCGAGTAGCCCATCAGGTTTTCGAAGGGACCTTCGTTCAGGCCTTCGAGCACAGCGTTGGCGACGTTGCCGACGCCGGACTGCAGCGGCAGGAGGTTTGGCGGCAGGCGGCCTTTTTTGACTTCGTGCTCAAGGAATTCGAGCAGGTGGCCGGCGATGGCTTTCGCGTGTGCGTCGGGCGCCGCGAAGGGCGCGTTGCGGTCCGGATCGTCGGTGCGGATGATGGCGGCGATTTTGGCCGGATCGACGCGGAGGAAGTTCTCTCCGATGCGGTCATCGGCATTGCGGATCGGAATGATGTCGCGCGAGGGAACGCCGCTGACATTGCCGCGCCAGACATCGTGCATGCCTTCCAGGCCTTCGGGCTGCCAGGAATTGACTTCGATGATCACGCGTTTGGCGAGATCCATGAAGGTCTGGGAGTTGCCGACCGAGGAGCTGGGGATGATGCCGCCGTCTTCGGTGATGGCGGTGGCTTCGACGATGGCGAAGTCGAACTCGCCGTAATTGCCCTGGACGGAGCGCGGGGCGACCTGGCCGAGATGGGTGTCGAAATACTCGGTCTCGCCGGAGTTGATGTTGTTACGCATCGCGGCGTCGGTATTGAACGGCGAGCGGAACGAGACGCCGTGGACCTTGGCGAGCGCGCCGTCCATCTGCGGGCCGGTGGAGGCGCCGGTGACGAGGCGGACCTTGAATTCCTCACCTTTTGCGTGGGCGGCGCTGATGCGCTCGGCCAGCGCCATCGGGACGGCTTTCGGGTAGGCTGCTCCGGTGAAGCCGCTGGTTCCGAGCGTGTCCCCGTTGCCGATGAGCTCGGCGGCGGCGGTGGCCGGCATTTCCTTAGCGCGCAACGCCTGGTTGCGGATGCGATCAGTCATGAAAAACGGTCCTGTCCAACATCGTGTTTCCCGTCGCCAGCCGGTCCGCGGGGGCAGCCTGATGCTGCCGGCGGCTTGCGGTGGCGTGATCCGGCGGAGCCCCGGTGTCATGATTTCCGTTATGCGGAACCATGTCGCCGTGCCGTTCGGCCGTCGCGATCTTTGCCCGCACATCTACGCGCAAATTCCGTCTCAAGGCGCGTCACATGGTTGTGCACAGGCGCAAATGACGGAGGTTTCCGATCGAAATCCCGTGAACAGGGGGGGACCAAAGGGGTACGATGCACGCTATAGTACAGGAAATAAGTGCTGTCTGCCCTCGCTCATCTGAGAAGACGGCCCATATAACAGTGTGATGACGTGGTGAGCGTGCAATGTACGATGAAACAGACTTCCGCCGCAGGGTTGCTGGTCGCCGCATTCGCGTTGTGGGCGATGTTCATGGAGATCTTGAGGCATTCAGGCATGCGGCGGCGACGGATCGTTTCATTGTGCAGCTTGGCGATCTTGTCGATTACGGGCCGGACAGCGCGGGTGCGCTGCGACTGATGGCGTCGATCCTCGATGAGGACCGGGGGCTGTTTCTGCTGGGCAATCATGACCGCAAGCTCGGGCGTGCCCTGATGGGCCGCAAGCTGCGCCGGGACGCGCCGCTTGAGGCCACGATCGGGCAGCTGATCGAGCCGGAAAATTCCGATGTTCTGGAGCGGGCGCTGCCGATGTTTCAGGAGGCGCCGACATGGCTGAAGCTGGGCCGGCGTATTTTCGTCCATGCCGCTTTTCACACCGGAATGCTGGCGGAGCCGTGTCATCTCGGTCTTGGCAGCGTCTCTCATCTTCTGTCCCGGGCTCTGTTCGGCGAGGTGACGGGAGCGACCCAGCCTGACGGGTATCCGGAGCGGCGCCTCAACTGGGTGGATCATATCCCTGCCGGGCATACTGTTTATTGCGGGCATGACCGGCGCTCGACGGACGGGCGGCCCTGGGTCCGGCATGGGCGGTCGGGCGGGACGGCGGTGTTTGTCGATACCGGCGCGGGCAAGGGCGGCCATCTGGCATGGATCGATCTGCCGGAGGAGCTTGCGGACGTTCCGGATTATCCGGCTCAGCCGACATCGGACTGGCCGACGCCCTCCCCCGCTCTGTCCTGATTCCGGTTGCGGGCGTGTGGCTGCTGATGGAGATCAGGACAGAGCGGGTCCGGCGGCTCCGCGTCCGGGCGTTTTGACACTGATGTTCACGACGTGGTGAATGGGTGTTCCCTGACTTCGCGGGGCAGAATGAGCACGCGATGATACGCAGTCGGGAGCACAGAACGGGATGGAGTGGCGTGACGGCTGATTCGCATGAAGAAACGCAGATAATGGCTGCCGGGGGCGGTGATCCCGTCGCGGAGCTTTCTGCGTTGCGGCAGAGCATCGACAATATTGATATGGCGCTGGTTGCGATGCTGGCGGAGCGGTTTCGCTGCACCAAGGCTGTCGGTGAGCTTAAGGCCCGTTATAAGATGCCGCCGGCTGATCCGGACAGGGAAGCGCGCCAGATCGCGCGGCTGCGTGAGCTGGCGAGGAACGCCAGGCTCGATCCTGATTTTGCCGAGAAGTTTCTGAATTTCATTATTCGCGAGGTCATCCGTCATCATGAGGCCATTGCCCGTGATGACGCCGCCCATGCTGATGTGGCCCGTGAGAGTGCTGCTGTGGAAGCCCGGCCTTGAAGCCTGTCGCGCATCGTCTGCTGCTGCTGCGTCATGCCGAGGCTCAGCCGGCGCCGGCCGGCGATCTGAGCACGACGGCCGATCTTGCCCGCCCGCTGACCGATGAGGGGCACCGGCTGGCGCGGCAGCGGGGCGAGATGATGCGGAGAGCCGGCATTGTTCCGGATCTGGTTTTATGCAGTCCGGCTCTGCGCACGCGGCAGACCTATGCCGGCCTGCTGCCGTTCGGGCAGAATGCGCGGCCTGAGATCCGGATCGAGCCCACGCTTTATCTGGCGGCGCCGGATGAACTGCTGGCGCGTCTGCGGGTGACGCCGGACGTGCTGCATACGGTTCTTCTGGTGGGTCATAATCCCGGTCTTCCGGCCCTTGCGCGGTATCTGAACGGTGTGGAGACGGCGCTCGAATCGGATTTCGGGCTGGGGACGCTGGCGTCGTTTCGTGTCGAGGTCGAGAAGCAGGAATCGATTGCGCTCGCGTGGAAGGGGCTCGGACCGAAAACAGCCTGGCTTGAGTCGTTCTCGCAAAATTGAGCCGAAAATCGCTCTGATCGGGTCGCCTCTCAACAAGGTGACGGGTTTGGGGGCCTTCAACGGCTTTCGGATTAACGCCCGATCAGAGACAAACGTCGGTGACGCCACCGTCGCAGGACGCGTGGTCAGATTGTTGCAGGAGTAACGCCATGAGCGGGTCGCAGACAGCAGTGACGGGGAAATCCGCCAGCATCAAACTTGGGGACGGTTCGGCTGAGCTTCCAGTTCTCAGAGGAACGCTTGGTCCCGACGTTGTGGATATTCGTCGTATAACAGCCGATCTGGGCATTTTTACGTTCGATCCGGGTTACGGCGAGACGGCGTCGTGCGAGAGCAAAATCACCTTTATTGATGGCGATAAGGGTGTGCTGCTGCACCGCGGGTATCCGATCGAGCAGCTGGCGGAGCAGGCGTCCTATCCGGAAGTCATCTATCTGCTGCTGAACGGTGAGCTGCCCAACAAGACGCAGTATGAAGCGTTTGTCAGCACGCTGACCAACCACACGCTGCTGCATGAGCAGATCCGGAATTTCTTCAACGGCTATCGCCGTGACGCGCATCCGATGGCCATTCTGTGCGGCACGGTTGGCGCGCTGTCTGCGTTCTATCCGGATGCCAACGACATTTCCCGTCAGGAAAGCCGTGATCTGTCGGCGATGCGGCTGATCGCGAAGATTCCGACGATCGCTGCATGGGCGTATAAATACACGATCGGCGAGGCGTTCGTTTACCCGCGCAATGACCTGAACTACGCCGAGAATTTCCTCTCGATGATGTTCGCGCGTCCGTCCGAGCCGTACAAGGTCAACCCGGTTCTGGCGCGGGCGATGAATCGCATCCTGATCCTGCATGCGGATCATGAGCAGAACGCCTCGACCTCGACGGTCCGTCTGGCCGGCTCGACGGGCGCCAATCCGTTTGCGTGTATCGCGGCGGGCATTGCGGCGCTGTGGGGGCCTGCGCATGGCGGGGCGAACGAGGCCGTTCTGAAGATGCTGGCGAAGATCGGGTCCAAAGAGAATATTCCGGACTTCATCGCCAAGGTGAAGGACAAGAACAGCGGCGTGAAGCTGATGGGCTTCGGGCATCGTGTTTACAAGAACTTCGATCCGCGCGCGAAGATCATGCAGGCGACGTGTCACGAGGTTCTGAAAGAGCTGGGTATCAAGGACGATCCGCTGCTTGATCTGGCTGTCGAGCTTGAGAATATCGCGCTGAATGACGAATACTTCGTGAAGCGCAAGCTTTACCCGAATGTGGACTTCTATTCGGGCATCATTCTGAAGGCGATGGGTATTCCGACCAGCATGTTTACTGTGCTGTTCGCTGTTGCCCGGACCACGGGCTGGGTGAGCCAGTGGAAGGAAATGATCGAGGAGCCGGGTCAGCGCATCAGCCGTCCGCGTCAGCTCTATATGGGCTATGACAGGCGCGACATGGTTCCGCTTGACCGCCGGTCCTGATTTCTGACTGCCGGGGAGTTGTTTTCCGGTTTCCGGTAACTTTCTCCGGGCGGCTTTTGTGAAGCGGTCCGGAGAAAGGAGCGGAATCCCAGACAAGCGCAACGTGGTCCGGGTGTGACAGTTCCCCTGCCCTGCTTATGTGACGGATTGTCCGGTGCGATGTCCGGATGGTTTGTGACACGAAATATGTATTTTGCAGGCGGAAAACAGAGCGGGGCTCTGCCCTGCACCCGGAAGGGGTCGCAGACCCCTTCACCCCTTTGATTTTAATAAGACGGGATCAAAGGGACTGCGTCCCTTTGTGGGGTTTGGGGCAAAGCCCTGAGAAGTCACTGCACCTGTATATTTGCACAATATACAAACGCGTAAAAAAAAGCCCCGGTTTTTCCGGAGCCGTTTATTCGTTTGTCTGCTGTCGGCCTGTCAGGGACAGTCGCATCCAGAGGTCGGGCCGGGGTCTTTTTTGACGACGTGATGATCGATCCACTCGGAAACGAGTCTCCGTGCCTCGTTCACGGACGATTCCGGATGGTGAATCCGATAAAGCGTCGTGCAGGCATTGAAGGCCGAGACATCATTTGTCCCGACAAGCTTCAGTTCCTGATAGGCCGTAACGACAGCCCGTTCGCAATTCCGCGCAATCCGACTGGTTTCGACCACAGCAGGTTGTCCTCAAAGTGATAATCATTTGCAACTTCGGAGAGTGTAGCGGGTGTGGGGCCATGCGCGCAAGAGGCGAGCCCTGTTCACGGCGCTTATCTGTGCGTTTATCTGTTCACGTCCCGGACAGGAGATTTTACCGGAGGGGTCGCTAAAGGCTGAACCGTGCTCTCAGCACTGTTGCGACACGGCTGGCTTCATCAAGGGGCTGACGTGGCCAGGGAGAAAAATCGCCTTCGAAGACTCTGGCGTAGCCATTGGCGATCAGGGCGCGCGCCAGCCGGTTGCCTGCTCCGAAACGGTCGGGAGGTTCCCCCAGAAACAGAGGAATATCGCTGGCGGCGGCCTCAGACAGCGTGACTGCGCGGCCGCCATAGACCACGATGGCGTCCGCGCAGCCGGTAAATCCCAGCGTCGGGTTATCGTCGGGTTCGCCGTGTCGCCATACGAGCTTGTAGCAGGAACCGAGTGCGCCGACGAATGTGTCCGCCACCTCTTCCGGCACGCCTTCGGCGACCGAAAGCAGCACGGAACCGCGATAATCGCGGACCGCGCTTCCAAGAATCCGGGCGGCCTCGTCGGCCGTGGCCGGGGTGAAGTGGCCTGCGGCGTCCAGCACCACGGCGATCCGTGGTTCCGGCAGGTGTTCCAGCCGTTCCATCCAGAGGCGGCGGGCGCGTCTGTAAAGCTCGGCCGATACGATCGTCAGGGAGCCGAGAACCGGGATGATGTGAGCGCTGCGCCGGTCGCTGTGGTGCATCAGCGAGAGGATCACGGCGTCGAACGGGCGGCCTCCTGTGAGAGTCGCCGAAAGACGGCCGGCGCTGCAATGCACGACCGGACTGCCGAAGCGCCGGCGCAGGGCGAGGCCGGCAAATCCGGCGCCGGCGCCGGAAGTCAGGACAAGTCGCGGAGGTTTCCAGGCTGCTTCCGTGTTTGACAGGTCCCGCATGCGGCGGAAGGAGCAGCCGAACCGGCTTGCGAGCGCATGAGCGGGGCCGGCGTTTCCGGAGCGGCCCGATTCGATGACCCAGAGCGGGACATCGCAGGTTGTTTCCTGCACCATCATGACGGGAGAAGTCCGGAGCGTCTCCGGGCGGTTTCCGGAGCATGGAACATGCCGCGCGCCAGGGCGGGGCCGGCCGGCTCCGGTGCGGCGGAGAATGGATTTTCTGCCCGTGTGCAGCTATGCCACGACATCGCCGGTGAACGCGCGCGAGGAGAAAGGGACATGGGACGCATGATCGGACAGGAATCGGTTCTCGGCAATGATGCATCGGCATGGGACCGTGACGCGGCGCTCACGACCGCGCGGCTTCTGCTTGAAATCAAAGCTGTGAATTTTCGTCCCGAAGACCCTTATACGCTGACCTCCGGGTGGAAGTCTCCGGTTTATATCGATTGCCGCCGGATCATCTTCTTCCCTCGCGCGCGGAAGAAGATCGTCGAGCTGGGCGTTGAAAAGATCGGTCGTCATGTCGGCTATGAAAGCATCGATGCGGTGGTTGGCGGCGAGACGGCGGGCATTCCGTTTGCGGCCTGGTTTGCCGACCGGATGATGACGCCGATGGCATATGTGCGCAAAAAGCCGAAGGGTTTTGGTCGTAACGCGCAGATTGAGGGCGATGTTCCGGAAGGCATGCGCACGCTCCTCGTGGAGGATCTGACGACGGACGGCGCCTCAAAGATCGGTTTTGCGAAGGCGCTGCGCGACGCGGGTGCAATTGTCGATCATACGTTCGTGGTGTTTTTCTATGGCGTGTTTCCGGGCGCGCACCGGACTCTGGCCGATATGGGGATTGGACTGCATTCCCTGTGCACCTGGTGGGATGTGCTGGAGGCCTGTGCCGAGCGGCCTTATTTCTCGGAAGAGGCAGCGGCGGAGGTGCGCCGGTTCCTTGAGAACCCCTGTGGCTGGTCGAAGCGGCATGGCGGGGTTGGCAGCCTGGAAGAGGCGCTGGCGCTGAAGACGGCGCGCGATTCCTGATCCTGGTGATGCGGGACGGTTATCAGGCCGGGGGCCGGACGTCTTCCCGTGTGACGCTTCGTGTCCTGGCTTTCGATTCCGGCATTGGCGGGCTTGGGATTGTCGCGGCGCTGCGTGATGCGCTCCCTTCGGCGGAGATCGACTATCTCGCGGACACGGCTGTCTATCCTTACGGGGAGCAGGATGACGCATTTCTGATCGCGCGGATTGTATCGCTCATTCAGGACGCGGTTGCCCGGCTTTCGCCCGATGCGGTGGTGATTGCATGCAATACGGCCAGCACACTGGCTCTGGAGGCACTGCGCGGTGTCTGTCCGGTTCCGGTTATTGGCTGTGTTCCGCCGATCCGGTGGGCGGCGCGTCTCAGCCGGACCCGCGTGATCGGGCTGCTGGCGACCACGGCGACGGTCAGGCGGCCTTATGTGGCGGCGCTGCAGGCACGGTTCGCGCCTGACTGCACGCTGATCGCGCATGGGGCGCGCCATCTGGCGGACTGCGCGGAGGCGGTTTTTCGCGGGGCGCCGGCTGATCCGGAACTGATCCGGCGGGCGCTGGCGGGTTTATCCGATCGTCCGGAGGGCGGAAAGATCGATGCGGTCGCGCTGGGCTGCACGCATTACACGTTTCTGATGGATGCGTTCCGGGCGGCGTCGCCTGAGGGAGTTGCCTGGCTCGACCCTGCGGCGGCGGTTGCGCGGCAGACGGCGACGGTGCTGGGCGTGGATCGCGCGGCGGTTCCGGTTTTCAGTGAGAGTAAAGGCTCGGCCTGGTTTACGGCGGAGCCGGCCGGGGCAGCGGAGCTGGAGGCCGGTCTTCATCGCTTCGGTTACACAGGATTCAGCCTGTGGCAGCCGGCCGTGGCGGTTTCCCCGATCTGATCGGCTATCTTCTGATGGTGTTTGTATTCTTTGCAAATACCAGGAACAGTGGCTTTCGGGGCTTTGCCCCGGACCCCACAAAGAGACGCGGTCCCTTTGATCCCGGCTTGTTAAAAACAAAGGGGTGAAGGACGGAGCCCTGCTTCTGTCTCCCGTTTGCAAAATACAGAAACAGCCTTCTGATCGCCGGGTTCTGGCTGGAGAGATTTTACCGGCTGCGGGTGGCCGTGTAGCGGGCGATGTCCATGAGCATCTGTCTGAGCGGCTGTGTGTGAACCGTCATTTTTTTCATGGTCTGTGAGACGCGGTCGAGCGCCTCGCAGGCCGCATCGGCGTAGTCCCGGGCGCGGGCCATGGTGACGTCGATGGCGTTCGTTTTCGCGATCAGCTCCAGTGCGCGTCCGAGATCGGCTTCTTTCTGCTCATCGTTATTTTCGATGGTGCGAAGCCAGAAGGCCCGTTCTTCCTCGTCTCCGGCGTGATAGGCCGCGAGGACCGGCAGGGTGACTTTTCCCTCGAAGAAATCGTCGCCGACGGTCTTTCCGAGCACGGCCTGATCGGCTGCGTAATCGAGCGCGTCATCGACGAGCTGGAACGCCATGCCGAGATTGGCGCCGTAAAGCCGGAGCGCTTCCCGTGTTTCGTCGTTCGCGCCCGCGACGACCGCGCCGGTTTCGCAGGCGGCGGCGAAAAGGGCGGCTGTTTTGCCGTAGATGACCTGCAGATACCGGTCCACCGATGTGGAGAGGTCGTTCTGGGTGGTCATCTGCATGACCTCGCCTTCCGCGAGGGTGGCTGACGCGGCGGAGAGGATTGCCATGACGGGCAGCGAGCCATCGGCGGTGAGGATCTGGAAGGCGCGTGCGAAGAGGAAATCGCCGACGAGGACGGAGGCCTTGTTGCCGAACACGGCGTTGGCGCTTGCGAGGCCGCGGCGGAGCTGGCTGTTATCGACGACGTCATCGTGCAGCAGGGTGGCCGTGTGGATGAACTCGACGCAGGCGGCCACGCCGATATGGCGCATGGCCTCGCCCTGTTCCTCGTATCCGGCGAGTCGCGCGGCGGCGAGGACGAGGAGGGGCCGGAGCCGCTTTCCGCCGGCGGCCACGAGATGGGCCGCGAGTTGCGGAATAAGCGGGACATCGCTCTGCATCCGGGCGATAATTTCCCGGTTGCAGGCGAGCATGTCGTCGGCAAGATAGTCCGCAAGCGCTTTCAGCGCCGACTCACCACTCTGAGCGCCGGAACCGGAGTCACTGACCGCACGCTCATCAGAGCCTGAAATCCCGGACCGGATTTCTGCATCTGGACTTGCGGTGCCTTCCGTCTCCGGCAGATTGACTGCAACGCGCAAACGACTTTCTCCCGAGGCAGGATACCCTGTTAGTGCAACCATATGAGCGGCGGTCAATGGACGGTCAAGCTGCACACCCTGCAACCCCGGCTCCTGCCGCCAGCCTTCCCGACACGACGGAGGGTACGCTGCTGGGCGGGACGGTACGGTACCGTCAGTTCCGGACGGGTTACCGGAGCGGGCTGGAGCCGGTTCTGATGGCGGCTCTCGTTCCGGCGCGCCGGGGGGAGCGTGTCATCGAGGCGGGCTGTGGCGCGGGAGCGGGCCTGCTGTGCCTGACGCAGCGTGTATCCGGGCTGGAAGGATTCGGGGTCGAGCTCGATCTGGCGACGGCGCGGCTGGCGGATGAAAATTTCCATGCCAATCACCGTGACGCGCTGACGCTCGTCAATGCCGATATCACCAGCCCGTCTCTCCGCCGGACTCTGGCCGGTGTGACCGCATCCTGTGGCTGTGAGGCGGATATGGTCCCGATGGGCCGCCGATTCGATCACGCCTTCGCCAATCCGCCCTGGCATCGGGTCGATGCGACGCCGTCTCCGGAGGGTCGTCGTGACACGGCGAAACGGGCGCGGCAGGACACGATTCCGGCCTGGATTTCCGCTCTGGCCTCTCTGCTGCGGCCGAAAGGGTCCCTGACGCTGGCGCTTCCGGCTGATCTTGCGGCGCCGGCGCTGGCGGCGTGCGAGGCGAGCGACATCGGGAGTGCGGAGATCGTGCCTTTATGGCCGGAGCCTGGCCGGGAGGCGCGGATCATTCTGATCCGGGGCAGGCTGCACGGACGGTCGGGCTCGCGGCTTCTTCCCGGTCTGGTGCTGCATCACCGGGGAGGTGGTTTTACGCCCGAAGCGGAGTCCGTGCTGCGCGACGGTCATGCCCTGTTTCCGGAGTCTTTCCGGGCGACGCAGCGCAGGGTGCAGGTGTTCACACCTTTTTGATGTGCGGGTGAAACCCCGCGTCCCGGTGCGTGTTACCGTCAGATGATAATTTTCCCGTCAGATTGACAGCGATGAATGTCGGGCGTCTGCCTTTGCGTCGTGGCCACTGATGACCATGTTTTAATCCTGCCTCGCTCCGTGGTGCCGTTCGGGTGTCTGACGGACAGAAGGCCAGATCAGGTTGATGGAAAGAGCAATGACGAAATCACCTTCTTCTAAAGCAGAGAACGCACGCGCAGCTCAGGTGCATCATTTCCTCGGTACGCCGAGCGACCTTCCCAAAGAAGGCGTCGAGAATATTTCGGCGGCGCTGCGGGCGCTCCTGGCCGATATATTTGCGCTTTATATGAAGACGAAAAATTTTCACTGGCATCTGAGTGGCCGGCATTTTCGGGACTACCATCTGATGCTTGACGATCAGGGCGCCGAGCTTTTCGCGATGACCGATACGGTTGCGGAGCGTGCGCGCCGGATTGGCGGCATGACGCTGCATTCGATCGGTGAGATTGCGAAGCTGCAGCGCATCAAGGACAACAATGCCGAATATGTCGACGCGAACGACATGCTGGCTGAGCTGTGTGAGGACAACAAGCAGCTCGTCTCCGAGATGCGGCAGATTCATGCTCTGACTTCGGATGTCGGCGACTGCGCGACGACGAGTCTGCTCGAAAACTGGATCGATGAGAGCGAAAAGCGCACCTGGTTCCTGTTCGAGGCTTCGCGCAACACGTTCGGCATCAACAGCTGAGCGTTATGAAATGAGATTGTGTGGTCAGGGTATTTCAGCCTGACCACTTTTTTTGCGGAATACCGGGCCGGTTTCTTCCGGATTTCGCCGATGCATCCTTTTCTCCGGCCGGTCGTTTGGTCGTCATGGCGAGGAAAGGGTGCATTCATGTTCAGACTGCTGGCGACTACTCTGGCGGGATTTGGCACCGGGGCCGTGCAGGTTGCCGGACGGCGCTATAATCCGACCTCGGCCCATCCGGCGACGCGCGAGTGGTACCGGTCCCTGAACAAGCCGTGGTATGCGCCGCCCGGCCCTGTTCTGGGAATCCTCGGAACTCTTCTGGATGCCTCCCTTCTTCGCACGGCGGTTCGTATTATCGCTGCTCCGCCTTCACGGAATCGCAGACACGCGATTGTGGCGTGGCTGGCGACGGTGATCGGTTCCTCGCTGTTCCCGAAGGTGATGTTCGGCTGGCGCCGTCCCGGGCTCGCCTTTGGCGTGACGGCGGGAACGCTTGTCGCGGGAACGGTGCTGACGGCGACGACAGCGGCGACGGGGAGAAAGGTCGCTGCCCCGACATTGCCTCTGCTGGGGATGCTGATTTTCACCTGTGTTCTGCAGCGTGAAGTCTGGCGTCGCAATCGCGCGATATAATTTTCGCGATCTGAAATTCCGGTGGTCTTTACCGGAACAACGGCGCATCCGGCGCGTTGAGTCCATGTCCCTTTTTCACAGTTTTTCAGGACTTATTACTATGCGTATTCTTAAGCTGGCCGCGATTGCGGGAGTGACTGTCACTCTTATTTCTCCGGCCTTCGCTCAGTCGACTTCCGATTCTCAGAATGCTCCGAAGCCGACGGCGGACAGTGCGGCGCAGCAGGTTGGCAAGCCTTCGAAGTCATCCATGTGGCACGGACGGAAGACTCAGCCTTCGGAGCGTCTGCCGAGCACGGATCAGGTGAAGCGCGAACAGCCCGGCACGATTCCGCCGGCTCCGGGTGGGCGGGCTGTGCCGGTGACGAAGCCTGACAGCACGAATCCGGACAAGGCTTATGAGCCGGCATCGAAATCACCGTCGGGAATGACGAATCCGCAATAAGACGCAGACAGAGGCGACGGCCGGGAGTGAGCGGGACTGCGGCCCGCTCCGGCGCGTATGGCCGGGTAATGTCAGGTTGGCTGACCGAAAGCTTTTAGCCGGAGTTTTTCGAGCCGGGTTTCAGCGCCTGGCAGTTTCGGGTCCAGTTCCATGGCCCGCTGCCATGCTCTGAATGCCGCCGGTCCGTCTGAGCGGGCTTCTTCGACGGCGGTCAGGGTTTCCCAGTTCACCGCATCGTCCGCATCGTGCTGGACGGCGATGCCGAGATCGCTGACCGCGCCATCGGTGTCGCCGCCGGCCAGCTTCGCCTGGGCGCGTAGACGCCATAGGACAGCGGCATCGCTCTGCAGAGCAAGGGCCGCCCCCAGATCTTCGATAGCGTCGGCGGGTTTCTGCTCGCTGAGTTCGCGTGTGGCGCGCCTTAGCAGCAGCATCGTCGTGGGGCGCAGAGGTTTCGTCCGCAGAGCTTCGAGTTCTGACCGTATATCGGCGGCTTCGGCCTCGGTTCCGGCTTTTGCCAGCTTTGCCACCAGCTCCTTCTCGCGGGACTGCTGCGTGGCTTTGGGACTGGTCGGGGCTGCCGCCTGATTTCGGGGAGCGGGCTTACCGACGGGGGCCGGAGATGAGAGCGGGGATGAAACTGGCGCCGGAGCTGCGACGGCTCCGGTTGCCGGTGTGAGCATGACCAGAACGGAGGCGGCGGCGAGACGTCCGGGTGTCTTCCCTGAGCCGGAAAGAAAAAACCTGCCTGTCAGCCGTGCGATGCGGGCTGACAGGCAGGTTTGTAAAGGCGCGGAACGCGACAAGAACGATCCTGCTTTTCAGCCCTGACGGGCTTTCATGCGAGGGTTCTTCTTGTTGATGACGTAGACGCGACCGCGACGACGCACGACGCGACAGTCTTTGTCGCGGATTTTTGCCGATTTGAGGCTGTTTCTGATCTTCATAACCCGTCTCTTTATCCGTCAGCCAGCAGGCTGCTTGCATGAAAAGCTGCTGCGACATACGCAGCCACACCTTCAAAGTCAATGCAAACCGGGCTTTTACCGGGACGGATGCGGCCTGAGCGGTGTTCCGCCAGTGCTCCCCCGACCGTGATACGCGAGGGAGATTTTCGTCCGGATAACGGGGCGTGACATGGTTTACGGGCTGGTCTGCTGTGTCCCCTGCCCTGCCGGCTCTCCTGCCGGGTTCGGGGTGGTGGTTCCCGCCGGGTCCGGGGAGCCGTCCGGGTGCGGTTTTTCAATATAGAGGGTCCGGTTGTACCAGGACAGCCAGGCGACGACATGACGCAGGAAATCGGCGCCGAGCAGGGCCGTATCCGTTTCAAGCGGCGCTACGACCAGCCAGGGGTTGCGATACTTCTTCGGTCCCACTTCGAGCGTATCGAACCGGTGAAGATGGGAGACGAGTTTGTCGTCGCTGATTCCGCGGGCGACACCTTCGCGGTCGCCGGCGAGCATGTCCCGGGTGACGCCGGCTTTTCGCGCCTGAGATGGTTTGATGACCGTCCGCGACGCTCCGCTGTCGAGAATGGCGTCGATGGGCTGGCCGTTGATCCTGAACGGCACGAGGAATTTGTTTCCGTCCTCCGGTTCAAGCGGCACGGCATCGACGGGATGAGGCCACACGATGTCTTTCGAGCTGCATCCCTGCATCCGGTAGAGGGTGATTTTCCTGTGGGGAAGATCGAACTTTACATCGTAATTCACGAGAAAATCCGCTCCGAACAGTCCGACGACCGGCAGGCCGGCGATATGACCCATATGCACGCTGGTTTCGGTGAACAGCGTATCGGACGCTGTGGCGTCCCCGAGCCCCATTTTATCGGCGCGCACCACGGACGCGGAGGTGAAGCCGGCGATGCCGCGTATTGTTCCGTACTGCCCTGTATAGGCGAGGTCGAACTCTCTGGTTGCGTCGGCCGTGACCAGAGAGAACGATGCGCCGGTATCGACGATGATTGCGGCGGGCTTGCCGTTCAGTGTGATTCTGACGATCGGGGAACGGGTGTCATTCAGGACCGGAAGAGGGCCGATCCGACCGATTTCACAGGTTTCCGGACCGCTCTGGCAGGCGCTGACGGCGAGCAGGGTCGCGCACAGGGAGAAGAGGGTGCCGATTTTTCTGCGGGCGGCCGGCTGAGAGCCGGTGGTGGTCCGGTATTTCCGTGCGCGCGTCCGGGACGCTGCCTGAGATATTGTCTGGCCCATGCCGGACCGGTCGCCGGTTTTACCGTTCATACCATTTTCGCCTCTCTCCGTCTGCTGTTCTGCCGGTTTGCCAGTTTGTCAGTCTGCCAGATATGGCGCTTGCTGCCCTGCCTGCTCCGGTGATTATTCCGGGACTGGGCCGGTTGTCTGACGGTTCCGGCGGCCGACGCGGATAGAAGTGGGGAGCGGAGGTCATCAGGCTGGCGGTGAGGGCTCTTCTTCGGAGCGTCTGGGTGAAGACGGATGTTCAGAGGCAAACGGATTCACCTTCCCCTTTTCGATGTAAATCATCTTCTGGCGGAACGAGAGCCAGAACACGACATTACGGAAAAAGTCGGAGCCGAGAACGGCGTCCACGGCTTCCATGGGCGCGACCGTGAGCCAGACGTCGCTGAATTTTTCCGTGCCGATTTCCAGATCGGCGAACTGTCTGCGGTGGGCGGAGACGGTCAGGCCGTTGACGCCGCGGACGATCTCGGCGTGATTTGCCGCGACCTTTGTGCTTCTGATCCCGAACCAGTCGAGTTCATCCGGAGTGATGGTCGTGGTTGATGAGGAACTGCTCAGCATCGCGTCGACTTTGTGGCCGTCCAGCCTGATCGGGACGTCCGCTCTGCCGGTGTAATTGACCTCAATCGGGACCTGGTCGGTTGACGCGTCCCACGCGACGTCTTTCAGCGTGCAGCGGCGTGGCTGCGCCAGGATGATGACGCCCTCCGACAGGTCAAACCAGACTTCGTAATGACGCAGGAAATCCGTGCCCAGTTCGCCGACAAGCGGCAATCCGCCGATGGATGGCATTGGCGCGTCTCGCCGCCGGTCACGCATTTCGAATAACGCGAAGTCCGAGGCGTCCGCCCGGCCCACGAGCAGCCTGTCGGAATGGACGAACGGCAGTTCGATGCCGCCTGTCGTTCCGTAGACTTTTGCGTATGTTCCTGTCTCGACCAGACCGAATGCCTTTACGGCGGCTGCCGAGACGGCCGATGTCTGGGCTCCGGTGCCGACGATCATGGCCGCCGGCTTGCCGTTTAATGTGACTTCGATGACGGGTGGCCCCGTTGCGGTGAGAACGGAGACAGTCGCCATTCTCTTCATGGTGCATTCGCCGGCCTTGTCCGGAGGGTAAGGCGGAGATTTTTCCGGCGGCGGCGTGCTTTCGCATCCTGCAACGGTGAGGAGAATCACGATGAATGAGGCAAGACGGTAACGGGATAGCCGGACGGGAGCGTGGCCGGCGGTTTCTTGGCCGGAACGGACTGACTCTGTTGTGCTCTGATCTGCCGTATTTCCGGATACTGTATTTCTGCGCGGCCGGGTGATGGAATATCTTTCAGTTTTCCCTGCCCGCATCGCGCTCTGCTCGTATCCGCCTGCTGCTTCTTCCTTATTGCCCTGTTTTCATCAGATCTGAAAATATTTTGTTACATGTCGCCTCGTCATCTGAGGCAGGACGACGTTGCTGTTTTTCATGCGGCGGCTCCGGTCGTTTCGGGCGGTCTGACGCTGTGTTCGGAGCGAACGAAATTTTTTTGTCGGAGTGGAGTTGCAAGCCACGAAAACCCGGTTATAAGACGCCCCAACGACGAAGCGGAAACGCTGGTCGCTGAAAAAGCGGGTGTAGCTCAGTTGGTTAGAGCGCCGGCCTGTCACGCCGGAGGTCGCGGGTTCGAGCCCCGTCACTCGCGCCACTCTTCAGAAAATCTGATAAAGCAGACGGATTTCTTTACTGAATCCGTGACGCTTTTTACTGGCATGGAACCGAATTTCTGGCGTCCATAGCCGACGAGTCCGGCTTTGCCCTTGCCGGCGTTCCTTCCGAACATTTTTCAGAGAAAACGATTTATTGCCGGCCGTTGCGGGAGACCGTGCTGCGGTCTCCCCTGCCCGTCTGCAGGCCTTCAGTGTTCCTGAAGGTCAGTTTCCGGCGCTCTGAATGGCGGCGGCGAACTGTCCTTCAAAACGGGCGCGGTCGGTTTCGTGAAAGCGGACGGTGACATGGATGCACATATCCCTGTCTTCCCGCTCCAGGACCTCACCATGTTCGTAGAGCCAGGCCATCGCGCCGCCTTCATGCACGGGCAGGCTGTAACGCACCACCACCATGCTTTCGGTCAGATGCGCGTCGATCGCGGCCATCAGCTGTGGCAGCCCATCGCCTGTAATCGCCGAAATGGCGACGGCGTTGTCGCGGTGCGGGACTTCCTCAATACCGCCGAGCAGGTCGGCCTTATTGAGGACTTCGATCATGCGCGAGGGCCATTCGGCGTCGAGCATGCCGTCACGCTCCATATCGCCGAGGACGGACAGAACGTCCGCCCGCTGCGCCGCCGAGTCCGGATGGGCGATGTCGCGGACATGGAGGATGATGTCCGCTTCCGCGACCTCTTCGAGCGTCGCCCGGAAGGCGGCGATCAGTTCGGTGGGGAGATCGGAGATGAATCCGACCGTATCGGAGAGGATCACTTTCCGTCCCGACGGCAGTTCGATCGCGCGCATGGTCGGATCGAGTGTGGCGAACAACTGGTCCTGGGCGTAGACGGTTGCGCCGGTCAGGGCGTTGAAGAGCGTCGATTTACCGGCATTGGTGTAGCCGACGAGCGCGACCACCGGGAAGGGCACGCGTTTGCGTGCGCTTCTGTGCAGGCCACGGGTCCGTCTGACCTGTTCGAGTTCCTTTCTGAGACGGACGATACGGTCTCCGATCATCCGGCGATCGGCTTCGATCTGGGTTTCACCGGGGCCGCCGAGGAAGCCGAAGCCGCCGCGCTGGCGTTCCAGGTGGGTCCACAGACGCACGAGTCTTGAACGCTGGTATTCCAGATGGGCCAGTTCGACCTGGAGCGTGCCTTCACGGGTTGCCGCACGGGCTCCGAAGATGTCGAGGATCAGGCCGGTCCGGTCGATGACCTTGCAGCCGAGCGCCTTTTCGAGATTTCTCTGCTGTCCGGGCGACAGTCTGGAATCGATGACGACGACGGCGATCTGTTTTTCGGCGACGGCCTCACGCAGGGAATCGACCTGCCCGATGCCGAGCAGCGTTGCCGGACGGCGGGCGCGGAGAAGCAGAATGGCGTTGAGAACGACGACGAGGCCGATCGACGAGGTCAGCCCGATGGCTTCTTCAAGACGCGCCTCGGCGGCCCGGACATCATGATCACGGTCGGGGCGTTCCCAGGGAAGAATGACGGCTGCCCGCGTTGCGGGCGGTGTGGTCTCAGTAGATGTCGTCGGCAAGTGATTCGTCGCTCTCCGCCTGCAGGGTCATCTCCGCGCCCGCGCCGGCCTTTCCGGCGGGCGCTTCGAACACGTTGACGGGGACGAGGGGCATGACCGTGCTGATTGCATGCTTGTAGACGAGCTGCGTATGCCCGTCTCGTCTGAGAAGGACTGTATCACTGTCGAACCAGCTGATGACACCCTGCAGTTTCACACCATTGACGAGAAAGATCGTGACGGGCGCCTTGCCCCGTCTGACGTGGCCAAGGAAAACGTCCTGGACGTTCTGAGCTGGTGATTTTGCCACGATGTTACCCTGTTTCTTCTTGTTATTGAGTGTAACCGGACTCCTCCGGACACTCAGCATTCAATACGCCGGCGCAGCAACGGCGCAAAGAGACGTCGCGGCCATTAAAGCAATTTCATGGCAAACGTGCTACATATCGATATCCGCACGGGACGGCCGCAGATAAGGCCGGGGAGCGCGGGCGGGCGACCCGGCCTCCGGCGGTGTGTTTTCCGCAATCCGCATCTGCCTACCCTGTCCGCTCTTCGGCTGTGACACCGAGCTGCTTAAGCTTGCGGTGCAGGGCGCTGCGCTCCATTCCGACGAATCCGGCTGTCCGGCTGATATTGCCGCCGAAACGGAGAAGCTGTGCCTGCAGGTACTGCGTCTCGAACAGATCGCGGGCCTCGCGCAGCGGCAGGCTCATGACGTCCGCGTTTGAATCGAATTTCAGGAGCGCCGGGGCGCCTTCGCTGATCTGGGACGGCAGCATATCGGCCCGAATCGGCTCATTGCCGTTTCCGGGCATCATGATCAGCAGCCGCTCCATGAGATTTCTCAGTTCGCGGGCGTTGCCGGGCCAGTCATAGGCCTGGAGGGCGGCCATGGCGTCGATGCTGAGATCCCGAACCGGCAGGCCTGCCGTCTCGGCGGCGCGTTTCAGGAACAGGCAGGCCAGTTCCGGAATATCCTCGCGCCGTTCGCGCAGACTTGGCACGCGCAGAGGTACGACGGCGAGGCGGTAATAGAGATCCTCGCGGAAGCGCCCTGCCCCGATCTCGGCATGCAGGTCACGGTTGGTTGTCGACAGCACGCGGACATCGACCCTGACCCGTGTCGATCCGCCGATGCGTTCGAAGCTCTGGTCCTGGAGTGCGCGGACGATCTTGCCCTGGGTCTCGACCGGCATGTCCGCGACCTCGTCGAGGAGAAGCGTTCCGCCATGGGCGCGTTCGAGGACGCCGATACGCCGGGGGACGCCTTCGGCGCCTTCCAGTCCGAAGAGTTCTTCCTCAAAACGGCTCGGCGCCAGTGTGGCGCAGTTGAGCGCGATGAACGGGCCGTCCACGCGCCGTGACCGCGCGTGGATCATCCGGGCGGCGACTTCCTTGCCTGCGCCGGGGGCGCCCGTGATCAGCACACGCGAGCCGGTCGGGGCGACGCGCTCGATCTGGCTGCGGACGGCGGCGATCGGGCCGCTTTCGCCGAACAGGGTGGTTTCCGGTCCCGCGCGCAGCCGCAGTTCCGCATTTTCGCGTTCGAGCCTGGCGGCCTCGATGGCGCGGCGAACCACGACGAGGAGCCGGTCGGACTGGAATGGCTTCTCGATGAAGTCGTAGGCGCCGTGCTGAAGAGCGGCGACGGCGGTCTCGATGGTGCCGTGTCCCGAGATCATGATCACGGGGACGGACGGGTCCTCGGCCTGCATGACCCTGAGGACGCCGAGCCCGTCGAGCTTCGAGCCCTGAAGCCAGATATCCTGAATGACGAGAGAAGGTCGTCGTGCCCGGAACGCCGCGAGGGCTGAATCCGAGTCTCCGGCGACGCGGGTCTCGTATCCCTCGTCGTGAAGGATCCCTTCAATCAGCATGCGGATATCCGGCTCGTCGTCGACGATCAGGATTTCATACGCCATCGTTTTCTTTCTGCGTTCTGTCTTTGACCGGCAAAATCAGAATGGCCTCGGTTCCCTCTTTTCCGGGGCGGTCTCTGAGCTGAACTGCCCCTTCATGGTCTTCCATGATTTTCTTCACAATGGCCAGCCCCAGACCCGTGCCCCTGGGCTTGTGCGTAACGTATGGCTCCGTCAGGCGGTCGCGTTCCTCCTGCGGCAGGCCGATGCCATCATCCGCGATAATGATTTCCGCCGTGTCACCGGCGACGGAGACTGCGACACGGATTGTACCGATATGGCCGTTATGGCCGTCAGCGCCCTGTTCTGTCCCGTCATTCCTGGCTTCACGTTCCTGTGAGGATGAGCGTCCCGTCATCGCGATCGCATCGGCAGCGTTCTGCAGCAGGTTGGTCAGCGCCTGACCGATCTGGCGCCTGTCGCATGCCACCATCGGCCCTGAAGGTGGCAATACCACATCGTAGACGATTTCGGGATGGGCGCCGGACTGAAGGATCAGAGCGTCCCTGACAATACGCGAGAGATCTTCCGTGGCGATTTTCGGCTGCGGCATCCGGGCGAATGCCGAGAATTCGTCGACCATCCGGCCGATGTCGCCGACCTGTCGCACGATTGTATCGGCGCATTGACGGAACGTGTCGGGGTCGGAGGTGATTTCGCGCAGGAAACGGCGTTTGAGCCTTTCGGCCGCGAGCTGGATCGGGGTGAGCGGGTTCTTGATCTCGTGGGCGATCCGGCGCGCGACATCCGCCCAGGCGGCCTTGCGCTGGGCGGACTGGAGCGCCGTGATGTCATCGAATGTCACCACATAGCCCTCGGTCACCGCGCCGCGCATTTCAGCGGCGGCGCGGACCAGAAGCACGCGGCGGTTGCCGGGCGAGCCGATCTGGACTTCACGGGTGAAGGCTTTTTCGCCTCCGGTCCGCAATGCTTCCAGGACCGGGCCGAATTCGGGAATGGCTTCCGCGAGCGGTTCGCCGACGGACTGCGTGAGATCTTTTTCCAGCAGATCGCACGCGGCGCGGTTCGGCAGTTCGACCCGGGCGAAGGCATCAAGTCCGATCACGCCGGCGGACACGCCGGACAGGACGGCCTCCGTGAAGCGGCGGCGCTCGTTGATCTGACTGTAAGCGACCATCAGTTCGGAACGCTGGCTGGAAAGCTCGTCCGTCATGAGGTTGAAGGCGCGGGAGAGACTCCGGATTTCGTCGTCGCGGCCGCCTTCGGGCACTCTGACCGCGAGATCGCCTTCGCTGATGCGGCGGGATGCGTCCATGAGGAGACCGAGCGGACGGGCGATCTGATTGGCGAGGGCCAGGCCCATCAGGGCCGCCGCGGCGAGGACGAGAAGGGCGACCAGCGCGAAGATCATCACGAAGGTGACCTGGATCTTCTCGCGATTGTGGTTCAGGCGTCTGTAATCGGCGACGACCTGCTCCGTTTTGTGCATGTGGCCGACGATTTCGGGGTCCACGGGTCTGGTGATGACGAGCATCATCTCCGGGGTCTCGCCGAGCGCGACGACGGCGCGGACATTCTTCTCGTCGGGGCTGTCGTAGATCGCGACGTCGTTGGTGCGGGCCATCATGGTCGCGGCGGGCGGAGGCAGGGGCTCCTGGTAGCCCGACCGGCTGAGGAGACCGCCGGCGGCGATCATGCGGTTGGTGATCGGGTCATAGACGACAGCTTCGGTCAGACCGCGAACGGTGGCCTGGCTGTCGAGAAGCTGTCCCAGCGCGTCGGGGTCGTGCAGGAGGTCGGTTCCGTTGACCTGCAGTTCGTTTTCGGCGCTGACGAGGTAGTTGGCGAGCGAGAAGGCTTCGGTGCGGATATTCTCGTTATGCTCCGTCAGGTAGCCGCGTGACGCCTGGAGCGCCTCGTTCAGGGCTGTGTTGACCCTGTCGGAGAACCAGATCTGGATGCCGTAATCGAAAAAGAGGGTTGCGAAGACGCCGACGAGAATGGTCGGTGCGACGGCGACGATTCCGAACAGGACCACGAGCCGGACATGCAGCCTGGCGCCGGCGGGAGCGCCGTGCCGCTCGGCCAGGAGGCGGCGGATACGGGTGACGCTCATGACGCCCAGCAGAGCGAGGGCCAGGCCGCTGAGCACGAACACGGCATTCTGGACGAACGGGTGATGAGCGAGCGCCGCGCCGCCGGAGAGCACGACGAACATTGCGAAGACCAGCACCAGGGCCAGCGCGACGAGCGTGACCGCCACGCTGCGCTGGTCGAGCGCTCTCTTCAGCAGCGTGACGCCGCCGCGGCCCCGCGTTGTTTCCCGGTCGCCTGTTTCCGCGCCGGCTGTTTCCCGGCCAGTTTCTCTCTGACCGGTTTCTTTCTGGCCAGTTGCTTCTCTGTAAGCAGCGTCCTGGTCAGATATCGGTTCTGAACCTGGCATCGGGATTAACCGGCCTCATGGCCGGACGGTATTTTCATGACCGGGATATCGAGATCACGGATCTTCTTACGCAACGTGTTCCTGTTCAGCCCGAGCATGGCGGCGGCCTTGATCTGATTGCCGCGGGTGGCAGTCAGGGTCATCCGGATCAGCGGACGTTCGACCTCGGCGATCACCTTGTCATAAATATCATGAAGGGGCGCGCCGCCATTTCCGTCCATCGCGAGATAATGCCGGATGTGACGCCCGACCGCGTCGGAGAGGGTCTCGTCGCTGGCGGGGGCTTCTCCCGAGGTGGCGACCGGTTTCTCGTCACGAACCGTTTCCGCCAGTTCTGAATCGATCAGCGCCGCGGTGATGGTTTCCTGCGGGTAGAGCGCCGTGATCCGGCGCATCATGTTTTCGAGTTCACGGACGTTTCCGGGCCAGCGCCAGGCCTGGAGGCGGGCGACGGCGTCATCGGTCAGGATCTTGGGCACATGCCCTTCCTCGGCGCATTCATCGAGAAAATGCTGGGCGAGCAGGGGGATATCCTCCAGGCGTTCGCGCAGCGGCGGGATGCGGATCGGCACGACGTTGAGACGGTAGAAGAGATCCTCGCGGAAGGTTCCGGCCCGGATGGCCTGACGGAGATCGCGATGAGTGGCGGCGATGATCCGGACATTCGCCTTGATGGGATTTTTGCCGCCGGCGGTTGTGAATTCGCCGTCCTGGAGAACGCGGAGAAGACGGGTCTGGGCTTCCAGCGGCATGTCGCCGATCTCGTCGAGGAAGAGCGTTCCGCCGGCGGCCTGTTCGAAGCGGCCGGAACTGCGGGTCGTCGCGCCGCTGAAGGCGCCGCGCTCGTGGCCGAACAGTTCCGTTTCGATAAAGTCCTGCGGGATTGCCGCGACGTTGACCGCGATGAACGGTCCGGTCCGCCGGCGCCCGTAATCATGGAGTGCGCGCGCGACCAGTTCCTTGCCTGTTCCGCTCTCGCCGTTGATCATCACGGTGAGATCGGATGTCGTGAGACGCGCGATGACGCGATAGATATCCTGCATGGCCATCGAGCGGCCGATCAGGGGCATCTGCTCGCCGGGCTGCTGTGACTGCGGCTGTACTCCCGCCATCGGCGCGGGCGTGGCCAGCGCGCGTTCGACGACGGAGAGGAGTTCCGCCAGATCGAAGGGTTTGGGGAGATACTCGAAGGCGCCGCGCTGGGTGGCCTTTACGGCTGTGACGAGTGTGGACTGCGCGCTCATGACCAGCACGCGCAGGTCGGGGCGGGCGCGCCGGATGCGGGGGATCAGGTCAAGGCCGTTTTCGTCCGGCATGACGACATCGGTGATGACGAGATCGCCCTCGCCGTCCTCTACCCATTGCCAGAGCGCGGCGGCGCTCGCGGTTGTCCGGACCTGATAGCCGGCGCGCCCGAGCGCCTGGCTCAGAACGGTTCTGATGGAGCGATCGTCATCTGCGATCAGAATGGTCGGCAAGGTCATCGGGTGCTGTGGAATCCGCGAAAATCGTGACGAGACAGGGAAGGAGGACGGATAACGACCTGAAATCGGTGTGTTCAGGCGACATCTCCCGTGTCTTCGCTGACGACGGGAAGATGAAGGCTGATTTCGGTGCGGCCGGGTCTGCTTTCGACCTCGATGATCCCGCCGTGGTCGTTGACGATTTTTCCGGCGAGGGCGAGGCCGAGACCGGAGCCGGAGGCTTTCGTGGTCAGGAACGGCTCGAAGAGGTGGGGACGGATGGTCTCGGAGATTCCCGGCCCGCTGTCACGGATACACACGAGCAGCGGCAGATGTCGCCGCTGGCCGGCGCCGGAACCCGCGAGGCGGATGCCCTGCCGATAGGCTGTCACGAGTGTAATGGTGCCGGGCTTACCTGATCCTCTGATGGCCTCGGCTGCGTTTTTGACGAGGTTGAGCAGGACCTGCACGAGTTCGTCCCGGTTACCCCAGACGGGCGGCAGGGAGGGATCATAGTCCTCGACGATCGGAATTCCGGCGGCAACCCCGTTTTCAGCCAGTGTCCGGACATGTTCGAGAACCCGGTGGATGTTGACCGGGCGGCGTCCGACCGGCTTCTCGTTGAACATCTCCATCCGTTCGACCAGAGCGCGGATGCGATCGGCTTCGTCGCGGATCAGCACGGCGAGTTCACGGTCGGCTTCACCGACCGAGCCTTCGAGGAGCTGGGCCGCGCCGCGAATGCCGGAGAGCGGGTTTTTCACTTCATGCGCGAGGATGGCCGCCATGCCGGAGACGCTGCGGGCGGCTGAGCGAAAGGCGAGCTGCCGGTCGAGAATTCGCGCCGCGGAGGCGTCCTGGAAGGCGAGCAGCACCTGTCCGGGATAATCCGGCACTTCGCTGCCCTGCGCGCAGACGCCTTCATGATGGAACCGGGGTGTGCTGAAGATCAGATCGTGTTCGGTAACGGTGCCGCCGGCTTCCCGGACCTGCCGCATGAGAAGGAACAGCGGATGGTCAGCCGGCACGAGGTCGGCGAGCGTTTCATGCCGCAGCTGCGAGCGCGACCGGGAGAAGAAGTCTTCGGCGGCGCTGTTGACGAACAGGATCGCGTCATGCGCGCCCACCAGCATGACGGGCATCGGGAGCGAGTCCATCATCAGCATACTGTCGGGAATCGCTTCCGGAGGATCGTCCCCTGAACCGGTCCTGCGTGGGGGATGCAGTTTCAGGTCCGCGTGGCCGATGTCGTCCGGTGTCACTGCACTCCGGCGGGGCATGGCGATCATGCCGCCTGGAGTTCGGCGGATGACGGCTGTTCCTGTGTGCCCGCGCCGGATGAGTCCGGACCGGACTGACCTGCCGCCGCATCGGCGACGCGTGAGCGGCGGGGTTCGCGGACGGCGCCGGCCTCGATCTGTGTGTCGTAGAAAGCGTTGATGGCGGAGATGACCTCGCCTGGTTCCTCCATGCGGTTGACGGCGGCCCGGAAGCCCGCCGAATCCCGCAGGCCGGCCGAATACCAGGAGATGTGTTTTCTGGCGAGACGCAGGCCGGCCCGTTCACCGAAATGTCCGAGCATCATCGCGTAATGCTCCAGCACGATCCTGCGTTCGGACTCCAGATCCGGATCGGCGGGGGCGTGGCCTCTGCGCAGGGCCTTGGCGACCTGGGCGGGGAACCACGGGCGTCCGTAACAGCCGCGTCCGATCATCACGCCGTCGGCGCCGGACAGGGCCAGGGCCTGCCGGGCGTCATCGACCGTCAGGATGTCGCCATTGGCGATGACCGGAATCCCTACGGCATCCTTGACTTTGCGGATGAAGGCCCAGTCGGCGATGCCGTTATAGAACTGCTGGCGGGTACGGCCGTGGATCGTCACCATTCTGATGCCGGACGCTTCGGCGATCCGGGCGAGAGACGGGGCGTTGAGGTGGTCGTGATCCCATCCCATGCGCATTTTGAGGGTGACCGGCACGTCGACGGCTCGGACGGTGGCTTCGAGCAGACGGGCGGCGGCGCCTTCGTCACGCATGAGCGCCGAGCCTGCGAGCTGGCCGACGGCGACTTTTTTGACCGGGCAGCCGAAATTGATATCGACGATGTTCGCGCCCTTGTCGACGGCGATGCGGGCGGCTTCCGCCATGGCGTCGGGGTCGCATCCGGCCAGCTGGATGGAGTTCGGGCCTTCGCTGTCGGCGACCTCGGCCATTCGCAGTGTGGCTTCGTTTTCACGGACCATGGCCCATGAGGCGATCATTTCCGAGACGACGAGGCCTGCGCCCATGCGGCGGCACAGCCGTCGGAATGGCGCGTCTGTTACGCCGGCCATCGGTGCCAGAATAACAGGCGTGTCCAGCACGACGCCGCCGAGATCGACTGGCGGCAGACCGGGTACCCGGGTCGGGGTGGTGTGTGCGATGCCCATGATTTGGGCAACATACTGACCTCGTCAGGGCAGTGCAATCGGGGAATGTTTCCGGACGTCCATCTGGCGGAACTCCTGTATGGAAGGTGGTCATGCCGGTTCTTCGCGTGCCCCGGGTGGGGCGGTCTCACGGACAGGCCCGGTCTGAACGTTCCTGTGACGGCGGACAGACCGTGACGATGGGTGGCTGTCGTAGTGCGCTTTCATAATGTCCGGAGTGACATTGTCTGAAACGGCATTCCGGGTTGCGCCACCGTGTCCGGCTGACGGCTGTATGTTGACGGCTGTGTCCGGCGCATGAGACCTCACCTGTTGTCAGAACCGGACGAGGACAATGCCGCTGTCACCGCGCTCACAATCTGGTGCCGCATCCCGGAGGTCGAAGGTCACGGCGTTCCTGAGCGATTCGGGCGGGCTCGTTCTGCTCTGGGTTCTGGACAGTGTCCTGGGTCATCGCGTTGCGACGGAGTTTGTGCTGCTGTTCCTGGGGGCGGACCTTTTGCGTCATGTCGTCCGGCGAATCCCGGTTCCGCTCATGTGGTGGGCCGTGAATGGCTCAATGGGCGTTTTTATCATTGCGGAGCTTGTTTTCGGGACGGCGACGCTCGAACCGTGGGAAGGCACGGCGACGATCGCGCTCTTTGCGCTTGTGTTTCTGGTCGGTGCATGGATGCGGCCTCCTCTGCTTCAGCGCCTGTTCGAACAGGCGCAGGGCGCTCCGTTTCCGGTGCGACCGGAAATAAGCCGGTATTTTCGTTATCTGACGCTCTTCTGGTCAGGCCTGCTGCAGGTGGTGACGCTGCTGGATATCTGTCTGTCGGTGACGCATTTTGCCGGGGAATACCGGAGCGTTGCTGAGACCGTGGCGCCCGTTCTGGCTGTAGTGGCCGGCGTGGCCATCACCAGGCGGTCTGGTCGCAGGCTTTTTCTCCGGCTCAGCGGGAAGCGGACATGAATAAGGGCCGGGGTCCGGCTTGTGTCGCCGGTGCGGCCGTCTTTGGCGATTGCGGTCGTCACCGGACCCGGCATCCGGAATTCTGGTGTTCTGGTTCTGACGGCGGAATTATTCCGGGCTGCCTGGTCTGACTGACAGGAGCTCCACTGCCGCCTTTCCTGGCGGGTCCTCGTCATTGAACTCCTGATGCGGCAGCAGGACGGCATGGCTGTCCTCCTGTTCATGCTCTCTCAGAAGGCGCTGGAGATTTCTGGCGACGACCGGATAATCCTCCAGCATCCGCTCGAAGCGCGCTGCCGGAATGACCAGCATGAGACCGAACTGCAGGGCGCGCACGGTGCCTGGCATGGGGCGGCGGTCCACCACTTCCACGGCGCCGATGAGATCCCCTGCACCGAACCGGACGTCCCGTTCGGCTACATGCATTTCGGCGAGGCCGGCGCTGAGAAAATAGACCGAGTGAGGCTTATGGCCACGTCTGAGAATGATTTCTCCCGATGACGGAAAACGCAGCGAGGTCGTCATGGCGAGGTCGTGCAGCGCGGCGACAGGGAGCCCTTCGAACACTTTCGCATTCCGCAGCCGGTCTTCGATGTTGTTCTTGAGATTGAACGTCATCGGCCGGTCCAGGCGCTGGCGGCGGCGGTCTACGTCACGGTGCAGTTCGCGATACAGTTCGTCGCTGATCAGGGATTCGGCGTGCAGGGAGTCGAATTCCTGATTTTCGAGCCGCAGTACGATCTGCCGGAAGATCCTGTTCTCCAGCGCTTCTGAATAGCCCGGATAATGCAGGCGCAGGGTGGCGAGTGCTTCATCGAGCATTTTGCGCTGGCGGGAGAGTGTTTCGGAGACGATCTCGCTGACGCGGCTGCCCAGGGTGGGTTCCATGCGCTCGCGAAGGAAGCGGGTGAGCGACAGAGAGACGAGATGCGTGACCATCAGCATCTCAAACCGCTCGGCCATGCAGACCATCAGAGGGCGGTCGTAATGCAGGCGATTGTGAATTTCCTGGGCGACGCGGAAGCGGAGCGATGGCCGCAGGCGGCGTCTGATGGCCCGTACGTAACCGAACCGGCCCTGCAGGCGGGCGCCGTCGACCATGGCATCCGATGTCCGGAGCAGATTTTCCATGACCCGGCGCGACAGGCCCTGAATGCGGAACAGATCCAGCAGGATCGACCGCTCCTGGTTGGCGATGGTGATCAGGGCGAGGGTTACACGCTGACGATCGCCCAGAGCGGTGTCGAATGTGTTGGCGGACTGCTCCTCCTCGCTGCGTTCATCGAGGCCGTCGATCACGGAGCGGGTGGCATCGGGAGAGAAGCCGAGCTCGTCTCCGGTTTCTCGGGCGCGGGCGGCGACTTTTTCGAGCGCGATGCCCACCACCTGGTGCCGCATGGCCTGATCCATGGGGGAGAGCTGATCGAGCCTGAGGAACAGCACCACCGAGCGCAGGGTCGTGCCGTTGACCAGGAGGGTGATGAGAACGAAGCCGGTGGCGATGATACCGATGAAGTGTGCGACCGGTGTGGAAATATGCTGATTTTCGGTGACGGCCAGGGCGAGCGCCAGGGTGATCGCGCCGCGCAGGCCGCCCCAGACCATTGTGACCTTGAAGGGGGTGGGCACGGGGGGCGAGAGGCGCGTCATGGCCAGAAGCGGCAGCAGGCCGAACACCACCGATGCTCTGGCGACCAGCCCGGCCAGGCTGGCGATGAGAATCAGCACGATATCCCAGCGGGTCATGCCGACCATCAGGCGCGGCACGAGCATCGAGGCCAGCACGAACACCAGTGAACCGGCCCAGAAGACGAGCTGCTGCCAGAGTTCGTTGAGGAAGCGCCAGGTCTGGGGGCGGAAGGTCGAGGGGCCGTAGACAGACATGGTCAGGCCGGCGACCGCCGTGGCCACGACACCGGAGATCCCCAGAACGTCATCACAGAAGATGTAGACGATATAGGGGAGCGCGACGGTCAGGGTGGTTTCCGCGGCCGGCGCGTTGCCGAGCACGGTGATCATGTACAGCATTGCCCGCGCGCCGATGACACCGACGACGATCGCGCCGGCGAATGACACGACGAATTCCAGTGCGGCGCTGCCGATCTGGATAGGGTGATGCGACGTGATGGCGCTCAGCAGCACGGCGAAAATCGAAATGGCTGCTGCGTCGTTCAGCAGGGCTTCGCCTTCCACGAGGCGCGTCAGGCGCGAGGAGGCGCCGATATCGCGGAAGATGCCGGCCACGGCGGACGGATCGGTTGTCGCGACGATCGAGCCCAGAAGCAGGCAGACGATCAGCGGCATCTGTGCGAACGGCATCAGGGCCAGGCCGATTGTCGCCGTGGACACGATAACGGCGACGACCGCGAGAAGCAGCACTGTCGCCGTTTCCTCGGCGAGGCGGCGCACATCTATGGCCATGGCTCCCTGGAAGACCAGAACCGGGAGGAAGACCAGGAGGAAGACTTCACTGCTGACGGGGAAATCCAGCAGGGTTTCCGCCACGCCGTTGATGGCGGTGCCGGCCACGCCCGACAGCGAATCCGTATAGGTACTGCGCAGCACCAGATCCGCGCCGCCGCCGATGATGATGCCGACGACGGCGAGCAGGACGGTTTCAGAGACTTCCAGGCGCCGCGCCACGGGCTGCACCGCACTCACGATCACCAGCAGCAGCGCAGTCGCGAGCAGTACTGCCGCCAGGCCCGTCACCTCCATTCATACCCTCCTTCTGCGCGCCGTTCGCCCGGTGCCCGTTACGCATGATCTCACCGCGCCTGCCTGTGAGGACAGACGCACTCTGTCAGTCCGTTCCGCGCGGCGCCCTGACCGCACCGCATGACAGTAGGCGCCCTTTCAGGCGCCGTTATGGCACTATGCCATGATCATGATGAAAGCCGTCATAACGGGTTCATCACGTGATAGCACGTCCGGAACAGGCAGCCTTAACAGGCGCTGGCCGCGGCTCAGGGTTCGTTATGTCCTTCGAACGTGCCTTCCCAGGCCAGGGTTGCCAGAGGAGCCCGGTCCGAGGGGGTTTCGCGCGGTCGGAGGCCCTCGGGCAGCATATCCGACGGACCCTGTTTGCCGATGGCGATGGCGGCGTGGATTCTGAAGTCTTCCGGCGCGGCCAGTCCTTTATGGGCCGCGTCGACGTCGAAACCGCTCATGGCGTGTGTCGCCCAGCCGAGATGGGCGGCCTGAAGCTGGAGCAGCATGGCCGCGGCGCCTGCGTCGAATTCGTGTGTCGTGGCCGGGACGAGGTTACCGGACGGCGACAGCATCACGGTTCGGGAGGCGACATAAATCAGGACGGAGGCTTTCCCGGCCCAGGACTGGTTGAACGGCACGAGCCAGGACAGGAAATTCTCCCATTCCGGCGTTCCGCGTCTTGCGCAGAGAAAACGCCAGGGCTGCGAATTATAGGCGGATGGCGCCCAGCGTGCGGCTTCGAGAATGGCTGTCAGTTCGTCGTGCGACATGGGCGCGTCGATGAACGCACGCGGCGACCAGCGATTGAGGAACAGCGGGACGGTTGACGGCAGCGAGAGGGCGGCGCGACCGGGGGCAGTTGTCATGGAGGAATCCTGATTCAGAGGCACGTTTGGTCCGTATGCTTCCGCCGCTCTTCGGGGCCGCTCTTCGGGAATGCGTCCCGGCGACGTGGGCACCCGCATGATGGCGCTCAGGGGTGGAGAGCGCGGCAGCGGAAAGGATCATAGAACATTCCTGCGGAACGGCCATACATCAGGAGGCACGTCACGTCATGAGACAGGCTTTCCATCATGGACGGAAGATCGGATGGCGCGGGCGAACAGATTTCAGGGACCATGCCAGCGCTGAGTCCGGCGATCCGAATCGACGGGAAGGCCGACGCTCCGGGCGTCGGCGCTTCGGGTCTGTGGGTGGCCTCCTTTAAGTCAGTTCATCCGGTTCAGCGGCTTGAGGCACCGGTTGAGTTTGTTATGCCACGCTGTGCGGCATCGGCGCCGCGGCTCACGTTATGGCCGACGGAACTGACGTCTTTTCCGGCGCCGGAGACTGTGTTGCATGCTGCAAGTGAAAGCAGGGCGGCGCCGAAAGCGGCAATCCGAAGCATGCGTGGCGCGGCCGGTGTCGGTGCGACTGATGTTCCGGAGCGGAACTGCCGGCGCGATTCAGGTGTGTTCATGAGAGCTGCGCTCCTTATTTTCTGGTCGCTTTTTCAACGAAACAGGCGGGAAAAAGTTGCTTCTGTGAGTGGCTTAGCTGCGGGCGGTTCGATGGCCGGAGACAGGCGATCCGGCCCGGTCTGCTGCTGGTCCGGTTTTTTCTCGCTCAGTCTTTTTATGGCCCTGTCCGACGCAGAGGCAGGCTGATGCTGGCGGTTCCGTGACAGCCGCGATACATCCGGTCATAATGACACAGACAGGAAATCAGCCGGGCTCCGCCATGTCCGTTACGCGTGACACTTCTATCCGAGAGACTTCTTCTGCTTCTGAACCGTCTGCTTCCGAAAACGGGCAGGCGGGACAGGACGCTTCGTCGCGGGGATGTTCTTCCGGGGAAAAGGCCGGAGCGGCTTCGGGAGATGGCAAACCCCGTCTGACACCGGCGGCTGAGGCGGCGCGGCTAAAACGGCAGGCGGACGAGGCCGGGGCCTTGCGTGCCAATCTTATGCGGCGTAAGGCGCAGGCTCGCGCGCGGGCGGGGCAGAAGCTCCCTGCGCAGCCTTCTCATCCGGACCCGGAGACCAGTTAATGCCGATTATGCCAGATACATGGATTCGCGACAGGGCGATAAACAATGGCATGATCGAACCGTTTGTTGAGAACCAGAAGCGTGACGGCGTTATTTCATACGGCCTCTCTTCTTATGGGTATGACGCGCGGGTGGCGGATGATTTCCGCATCTTTACGGATGTAAACAGCGCCATTGTCGATCCGAAAGCTTTTTCGGATGACAGTTTTGTCTCACGCAAGGCGGATGTCTGCATCATTCCGCCGAACAGCTTCGTGCTTGCCCATACCATCGAATATTTCCGGATTCCGCGCGATACGCTGGTCGTCTGCCTTGGCAAGTCGACTTATGCGCGCTGTGGCATCATCGTGAATGTCACCCCGCTGGAGCCGGAATGGGAAGGCCAGGTGACGATCGAAATCAGCAACACGACCCCCCTTCCCGCCCGTATTTATGCCAATGAGGGCATCTGCCAGTTCCTGTTCTTCCAGGGCGCTTCTCCCTGCGAGGTCAGCTACGCGGACCGGGCCGGGAAGTACATGCACCAGCGTGGCGTTGCCACACCGAGGCTCTGAGCGATGGATCGTTTTGTTATCCGGGGCGGACGCCCTCTGCGCGGTGAGATCACCATTGGGGGCGCAAAGAACGCCGGGCTGAAACTGATGGTGGCCGGGTTGCTGACGGCCGACCGGCTGGTGCTGACGAATGTGCCGCGGATTGCCGACATTGCGACGATGCGTGATCTGCTGGTGCAGCACGGGATTGCGGTTGAGGACATCAACGGTGACGGCACGGCGTATGCCGTGGGCGGGCAGATCAGCAGTACGGAAGCGCCGTACGACATCGTCTCGAAGATGCGGGCGTCGATCCTTGTTCTCGGGCCGTTGCTGGCGCGGTGCGGAGAGGCCCGTGTGTCGCTGCCGGGCGGATGCGCGATCGGGACGCGGCCGGTGGACATGCATCTCAGAGGGCTGGAGACGCTCGGGGCCGAGATCCGGCTTGAGAATGGCTATATCAACGCGAAGGCTCCGAAGGGGCTGGTCGGGGACAGGGTCATTCTCCCGTTTGCTTCTGTGGGGGCGACGGAAAATCTGCTGATGGCGGCGACGCTTGCGAAAGGTCGCACGGAGATTGTGAACGCGGCCCGCGAACCGGAGATCGGCGACCTCGTCGAATGTCTTAACAGGATGGGCGCGAGGATTACCGGAAGCGGCACCGGGACGCTTGTGATTGAGGGTGTGGAAGCGCTGCACGGTGCCGAGCACCGGATCATGCCCGACCGGATCGAGTGCGGGACCTATGCCTGTGCCGCCGGGATTACCGGCGGTGATCTGCGTCTGCTTGGCGGACGGGTGGACGATCTGGGCGCGGTTGTCCGGGCGCTGGAAGAGACGGGCGTCGAGGTCACGCAGGAATCGTATGGGATGCGGGTTCGCCGGACGGGGGCGCTGCGTGGCATCGATATCATGACAGAGCCCTATCCGGGCTTCCCGACCGACATGCAGGCGCAGTTCATGGCGATGCTTGCGGTGGCCGAAGGCGCATCGATGATTACGGAGACCATCTTCGAGAACCGGTTCATGCATGTGCCGGAACTGAACCGGATGGGTGCGCGGATCAATGTGCATGGATCTTCAGCGATCATCCGGGGTGTGCACGCTCTCTCGGGTGCGCCTGTCATGGCGACGGATCTGCGGGCCTCGTTCTCGCTGATTCTGGCCGGGCTTGCGGCTCATGGCGAGACGATTCTGAGCCGCGTGTATCATCTGGATCGCGGATATGAGGCTGTGGAGCGGAAGCTTGCCGCCTGTGGTGCGAATATCGAGCGTGTGAAAAACTGACCGGCCGGACGGGTCCGGACCCACGCTGGCTGACGGGAGAGGCATCTGATGTCCGACAACCTTGCGCTTGTGGACCGGGAACTGCTGCCGCTTCTCGACCGCCTCGGGCCGGCTGCTCTTGACGGGACTCTTCTGGACGCGGCGCGTGCCGAACGGGCGGGGCCGCCGGGCATGGTCGATAAACTGCCGGTGGAAACCATTGCCCGCCATATTCCCGGTATGCCGGGCGATCCGGAGGTAAGGGTTCTGGTTTCCAGACCGAAGGTGGTTTCCTCCGCGCCGATGCCGGCGATTCTGCATATTCATGGCGGCGGGTTCGTGATGGGAACTGCGGACAGATTTCTGCCTCTTCTGCGGAAATGGGCCGATGATCTGAATTGCGTCGTTATTTCCGTCGATTACCGGCTGTCGCCGGAGACGCCGTTTCCCGGTCCGCTGGATGACTGTTACGCGGCACTGGTCTGGGCGGTCGCGAATGCCGCAGCGCTGGACATCGATGCCGGCCGGATCGGGGTCGCCGGTGAGAGCGCCGGCGGCGGGCTTGCGGCGGGGCTGGCCCTGCTGGTCCGGCAGCGTTCCGGTCCCCGGCTGGCGTTTCAGAATCTGCAGTATCCGATGCTGGACGACAGGACGGGTCCTGACAGTCCGCGCAATCCGGTGACGGGGGATTATGTCTGGACGCGGGAGATGAATGTTTTTGGCTGGCAGTCGTTTCTGGGCACCGCGCCCGGAGCGAAGGGAATTTCGCCCTTTGCCGCGCCGGCGCGGGCCGGGGACCTGAGCGATCTTCCTCCGGCCTATATCGGGGTCGGCACGCTCGATCTCTTTCTGGATGAAGATGTGGACTACGCCCTGCGGATGATCCGTGCCCGGGTTCCGGTCGAACTCGACATTTTCCCGGGAGCGTTCCACGCCTTCGAACTGGAGCCCCGCGCCGGTGTGACGCGGCGCTCGATGGCCCGGCGTACGGAGGCGATGCGTCGCGCCATGGCACGGGAAGACTGATGACTGCGTCGTCTCTGGCGGGTCCTGTCATTCTCAGCGGACGGTATGTCCGGCTTGAACCGCTGTCCGTCGCGCATGTGCCGGCTCTGGCGGATGCGGTCCGTGACGGTGAGCTGTGGAAGCTGTGGTATACGGCGATCCCCTCCCCTGACGACATGATGACCGAAACGGAACGCCGCCTTGATCTGCAGCGGCGCGGTTCCATGCTGCCATTTGCGGTCGTCAGCATGCCGTCGGGCCGGATTGTCGGCATGACATCGTTTATGAATATCGACGCGGTCACGCCACGGGCTGAGATCGGCTCGACGTGGTACGCGCGGAGCGTGCAGCGGACGCCGCTCAATACCGAGGCAAAGCTGCTGTTGCTCGGCCATGCGTTTGACGTTCTGGGCTGCCTTGCTGTCGAATTGCGCACGCATGTGCTGAATCAGCAGAGCAGGCGGGCCATTGAACGGCTGGGGGCGCGGCTGGACGGTATTCTGCGTCACCATCAGGTCATGCGGAACGGCACGATCCGCGATACCTGCGTCTACAGCATTACCGCTCCGGAATGGCCTGCTGTTCAGGCGCTGCTGCGGGGGTGGCTGGATGCCGCGGATCAGGTGGGGGTCGCCGGCTGAAACTTTTGCCGGGCGGCGGCTGACTGAATCCTGTCTGTCGCTGCGGGCGGTCTCATCGGGAGGTGCGCGCAGGGACTTTTATATCACTTGGGCATCAGTTCCCGGATGCGGGCGTAATGCCCTTTTTCTTCTGATACTGCTCGATCTCGCTGCGGAGATTACCGACAGGGGCTGCGTTGATGGTGTCCTGATAGGCGTCGCCGCGCCAGACCCAGCGATCCGATCCGTCGACGACGATATCATACATGCCCTGATGACTGGTCGGCAGGATCGCGATTGAGCCGCTGACTGAATCGAGAACTTTGACCCAGTCATCGCCTGTATGCAGGTAAACGTCTGTCGAACAGCCGGCTGAGCCGCACAGGGCTGCGGACTGAAGCTGGACGAACAGCGCGATCTCGCCTTTTTTCGTCGATAAGGGGGCTGAGCCGATGAGCAGCACGGGCTCTTCATGATGACGGCGGCTGGTCGCGATGTCATCGGCGTTGAGAATCCGTGCCTGTTTATCCAGGTCCGTCCCTGGCTGCTGCGAGAGGACGACCGGTTTCGCGGCCTGCGCTCCCGTGTTCTGCTTATGCCTGGCGGTGTGGTGTGTGGTGCGGGCGTCGGCGCCGGAGGTGAGTCCGGGCGCAGCGGATGTGAGGATGGTGATGCACCCGGCGGCGAAAAATACGCTCAGGCGCGACGCGGGCAACAACTGAGAAAAGGAAACCGGGAAGAAAGTCCGAACCGGAGCCACTGGCCGGTTTATCTGCTGCTCGACAGCGGGCGAAGCAAACTGGCGCAAGGCTCATGGTCTCCGTTATGCGATACATTGCCGACAGCGCGCGATTACGCACCGTCGCAGTCTACCATAGCCGCAATTCGGGAAAGGGGCGATATGACCTTGCAGCCAGATCAGGACGTCACGCCAGGGGTTTACCGTCATTATAAAGGCGGTCTTTACACGGTGCTAGCGACCGCGCGGCACAGTGAAACCGAGGAGTGGTTTGTCGTCTACCGGAGCGAGAGCATGGGCACGTTGTGGGTGCGCCCTCTTTCGATGTGGCTGGAAAAGGTTGGCGGTGTTCCGCGTTTCGCACGCCTGGCGGATGATAGTCAGTCGGCCCCGTGTTCCACGGACGGCGGCCCATAAAAGGCGTTTATAAATTTGCAAGGCGGGGACAGGGCACGCCCTTCGCCCCTTTTATTTTAACAGACCGGGATCAAAGGGACTGCGTCCCTTTGTGGGGTTCGGGGCAAAGCCCTGAAATCCTGCCGTGCCTGTATTTGCAGAATATACAAACGTCATAAAAAACCCCGGATTGCTCCGGGGTTTCTTCAGGTCAGCCTGCGCGGGAGAACGTCCGGGACGTTCAGATCATCGACTTCGAGCGAGCCAGAACGGCGGAGCAGACTTTGCCCTGCGCGGCGGTATCAAGCTGCGGGACACTTGTTGCCTTGCCGGCGATGGACAGTTGGCCTGCGGAGCCGATCGCGTAATCGACATTTCCGTTCTGATCCATCGGGACGGCATTGGTTTTCGCGTTCAGAGCCGTCTGCACGGAATCACCGTCATCATGGGACACGAGCTCGGTCTCGACGCAGTAATTGAGCAGGCCGGCCAGATTGGTCGGTGAGATGGATGCCACTTCCGCAGGGGACGCAGGGCCGATACCCGCTGCCGAAGGACGACCTTCGCTCGTGAATGCAGGCTGAGGCTCCGGCCCGTCATCTGCCAGGGCCGGAAGGGAAGCCGTCGCGAAACCGGCTGCGATGGCGAACGCGGCGAAGGCGCGCGGGGAAATACGGATCATCGAAAGCTCCTGGTTACTTTAATGTCATGTTGCGCCAACCATGCCGGGAGTGCAACGCATAGCGGGCTCATGGCTCCATTCCGGAAAAGAAGAGCAGGCGATCACAATATCGGGAGCATTCCGCGAGGGGAGTACGTGCTGCAAATTCTGGAGCGGGTGAAGGGAATCGAACCCTCGTATGCAGCTTGGGAAGCTGCCGTTCTGCCATTGAACTACACCCGCGCTGTCGTCCCGTATAATAGGGCTGCGCCGTCGTGACAATTGCCAGTTTCGGAGTGGTGATCACAGGTCCGGAATGGTGGGCGCGGTCTGCCGGACATCGGAGCAGGTGGTTTCATGTGAATGGATGACAGGGACCGGGGCGAACCGGGGTGTCGTTTCGGGAACCGTTCAGTGAACGGTTCTGACAGAACGGAGTAATGTATTCACTGAATGTCGGGGAAGCTCTACATAAGGTAATCAGAGACAGAAATGACCGTGTTGCGGCAGTAAACGCTGTCCTGCATGGAAGCAGATTACGGTTCGGGGTCCAGGGGTCAATATGCCGATCATTACACGTTCAGGAAAAGTTCTGACTGTTTCCGGGGGCAACGAACACGTTATTCTGCAGTCGGATTTAGATACATTCAATAAATCAGAATTACTGACGCACCGGAAAACACCGGACAGAAATAAAATAGAAATACATAATTTCGGTGAATTTGAAGTCATAGAAACGAAACAGAACGGTCTTTCCTTTCTGAAAAAGGGTGAGTTTTTTCTCTGCGCCCATGGAGACAGCACCTCTGTGACATGCGACCGGCTGCATCCGGACGACTGGGAAAAATTTATCGTCGTTGCCGATGACGCATTTGACGACGATGTACCAAAAGCGCTCGTGGATGTTGCGCTTTATGACTATTCTTTTGGTCATGCCCGCCTGTCTCTCAGCAAACTGGAAGATATTCAGAGGTATTTTCCTGACAGTGAAGACGCGCTGCTTTATCGCGTAAAACTGACAAAGCTTCTTGATGCGGGACGGTTTTCCCATAACGGGAAAGCCAGGCTCATTATCAACTGCAATCTTCGGGATATGTTCGAATATGAATGGATGAATCATATTCTGGGGCCGCTGGACAGCTTTGAAAGCGCAGATCCTGGCAGCGTGTCCGGCGAAAACCTGGTCATTATAGACCAGCATATCCGCGGACCTCACAAAGTTAATTTTTACAAAAAACTCTATGAAAACTACAATAATATTGCGCTGATCCATCTGAGTGACGAAACATTTGAAGACGACCATAACTGCTACAGGTGGTGCAGCAATGTCTGGAGAAATCTCTGGAGCCCGGTTCTGGCGTCTGAGAAGAAGGTTTCTTTTTTCCCTCTTGGTTATAAGAGCGGATACTTCAGAGATCAGGAGCCAAAAAACTCTCTGGACCGGAAATATACCTAGTTTTTTGCTGGCGATATAAAGAAATCGTCACGAAAAGCCATGTATGACAATATGTCGGAAGTGAAGGGTGGCTATACCCATCTGACAACGTATTTCAACAGTTCCGATGCATTGAGCACTGATGCTTACCGGCTATATATGGATGACAGCATCTTTATCCCCTGCCCTGCCGGCTTCATCCATCTCGACTCTTTCAGGATTTACGAAGCTCTGGAAGCCGGGTGTATTCCGATCGTCGAAAACAGCAGGGATTTCGACTTTTTCACACCTTATCTCGGGGATAATCCGGTGCCGATGATAACGGACTGGAGCGAGGCTCCGGTGCTGATAGACAGGCTTTATCAGTCCGGAAATGTCGAAAACTGCCGGAAGCAATGCTATCAGTGGTGGACGGAGTATAAATCGACGATCAGAGAAAACCTTGCCCGGGACATAAAAAATCTGGGAAGGAGCTTTTTTCTTTAAGAGACTGGCTCAAAGAGCGCCTCGCGATAAATCTTTGATCAGAACAATAAAAGTTTTTGGGTGCCGCCTTTTTGGAAAAAGGCGGCGTCTTCTGAAGAAGCGGGATGGAGTGAATGCTCCGGATCACGTGTTAACATGGTTCACTACCCGATACAGCCTGTCACAGTCTCTGGTCCGCTTTACGGCAGGATCGTTTCGACATTGATCTGCGATTCCGTGTTGAACGGCCGACTGTCAGCCATGTCACCCTGCGGAATGACGGCGTCGACGACACAGTCTCCGTCATGAACCGTGTAGGGAAAGCGGTTTTTATTTTCCACAATGGGCTGAGAGAGACTCACGTCTCCTGTCCCGGAAAAGACGATCTGCCCGAGAAGGATGGAGTCCGGCCAGCGGGCTGAGGTGGGATTGGGGACATTTCCGAAACCGGTGGGATCATTCCATGTAAATGTCTTCGGCAGGTGATTCCGGAAAGCTTTCTGGCAACTGTTGTTGGTGTAGACCATAACGTTATGCGTTATCGTCCACTTTCCGGTCGTATGATAGGAAGAGCGGTTGCCCATTACGGCTGAAACGGAAGCATTGCCAAACAGGCCGACCAGTTTTGTTCCGGGAGCCATAGGGCCGTCCGGATGCACCGGCACTGCGACATAGGCGTTCAGGGTGGGCTTCAGGAGAGTATGTACGCCAAGCAGAAATTCCGCGTCCAGTCCGGTGACTTTGACTTTCTCCGGTGGCGGCACGGCGCCGCTTTCGTCGTATGTGACCTCGATATGCTCGCCCATTGTATAAGGCCCGTTCACGAGATCCGAGCCGTCAAAATTGACAAACAGGCAACTTCCCTGCGCCACGGAAATCTGGACGGGCTTTTCAAAGACATAGTCAAAATGGAAGACTTTCGTGCCGAAGCTGATCTGCTTCAGGATCGTTCCTCCCAGGGCGGCCGCGTTGAACTGGGCGAAGATATCACCTACGCCCTGACCGTCCTTCGGGCACAGACCATTCGTCGACAGCGTTGCTCCGAAGAGTGTCTCGGACCATGGAAATCTGGTGACGGGGTCCTGGGGCCGGGTAATCGCGAATACAAATCCTTTAAGGCGCTTTATGCGTGTGTCTGAACTGATCGGCATTACGGGGAAAGCGTTTTTCTGATCGAAGTTCCGGGATCTCTTAGTGAAAGAGAAATCGCGGGAAACAGTCTGATCGGCGCGGGCGCTGCATGCGCCGCCGGCGATGCCAGATACAATAGCGGTCAGAAGAAGAAAGAATTTAATGCTTGCCGGTTTCATTGTCATATAATGCGTCAATAATGACACAAGGGGAAGTACCGGAACTCTATCCCTGTATTTCAGAGGCTGCCGCTGAAACCTCCTTTAAATTGTAAAGATGTTTCTGGTGGAGATTTTTTCGGAAAGATTCAGAGGTATGTCGCCTTCTGGAAAAGGCGACATACCGAAACTTTTATTGTTTTTTATCAGAGATTTATCGTGGGGTGTTCTTTGGGGCCGGCCGGAATGAAAATCGTCTCCTCACAACGGCGCGGGCACTCTTGGCGACCTTGCGGTCTGTTCGGTCCAGCCGCCGCCGAGAGCGCGATAGAACGTTACCAGATTCTCATAACGCGCGACCTGGACGCCGACCTGTGACTGTTGCGCCTGCAGGAGATTACGCTGGGAATCGAGTGTATTGAGGTAAGAGTCCGTGCCGGCCTGATAACGCATTTTTGCAAGACGATAAGCATCGGCGGACGATTTCACCAGGTCATCCATGCGCTGTCCCTGATCGAGATAGGTCGAACGGGCGACAAGGGTATCGGACACTTCCCTGAAAGCGGTCTGGATGGCTTTTTCATAAGCCGCGACTTTCTGATCCCGTATGGCCTTTGTGACCTCCAGGTTTCCCCGGTTCTGGCCCCAGGTGAAGATCGGGATGCTGATGTTGGGTTGCAGACCCCAGGTCGTCGCGGGAGCGGTAAACAGTCTGTGGAACAGCAGACTGCTGACGCCATCCGTGGCGGTGAGCGTGACTTTCGGGAAGAAGGCGGCCCGCGCGGCGCCGATATTGGCGTTGGCGGAGAGAAGGTCGTGTTCCGCCGAAATGATATCCGGGCGGCGGAACAGCAGATCGGACGGAAGTCCGGCGGGGACGTTGGCCATGAGCGTCTGTTCGCCGAGCGGACGCGGTGGCGGCAGGTTTGCGGGGATCGGCGCGCCGATCAGCAGGGTGATTGCGTTCTCATCCTGAGCGACGAGACGGACCTGCTGGGCACGAAGCTGGGCGGCCTGATCCACCTGGGTTTCGGCCTGCCGCAGGGTCAGCATGTTTTCTTCGCCGTTATCATAACGCAGGCGGATCAGACGGAGATTGTCTGAGAGGTTATCCGTTGCATCGGAGGCGATCCGGAGAAGCTCGCGGTCGCCGAGCCAGGCGATATAGGCGTTGGCGACCTGCGATACGACGCTGATTCTGACGGCGCGGGCGTTCGCGACTTCCTTCAGCGCCGCTTCGGCGGAGGCTTTCGAAAGGCTGCGGATACGTCCGAACAGATCGATCTCGTAAGATGAGAAACCGATGCCGGCACTGTAGTAACGGAAAGTGGAGATCGATTCTCCCACGCCTGGAGCAAAGCTGAAACCGGCGGTCTGAGAGGGCTGCATATACATGGCCCCGCCGGTGGCGCCGATGGCCGGGAACAGCGACGCGTGCTGCACATCGTACTGTGCGGCGGCCTGGGCGACGCCGGCGGCGGCTGTCCGCAGATCACGGTTTTCCTTCATGGCGATCGCGATCAGGGCTCTGAGGCGCGGATCGGTGAAGAAATCGATCCAGCCGAGATCGGAAGCCGGTGTCTGAAGGGTTTTTCCTTCGGTCTTTGCCTCGGTTTTCGGTTCCTGCGGATATGCCGGGGCTACCGGCGCTTTCGGGCGATGGTAGACCGGGGCCATCGTGCAGGCGGAAAGCAGTGCTGCCGCGAGGGGGATTGCCGCGATTTTCCGGGCTCTCCGATGGACAGTGGAGAGGTCGTTCATCAGTGGGTCTCCGGAGACGCCGCAACCGGCGTGGCAGTTTCTTCCCGCTCACTGGTCCGCTTTACGCGGAACAGGCGAAGAACGAGGACAAAGAACAGGGGCACGAAGTAGATCGCGAGGAAGGTGGCGGTCAGCATGCCGCCGACGACGGCCGTTCCGATTGCCTGCCGGGCGGCGGAGCCGGCGCCGGAGGCGATGGCCAGCGGGAACACGCCGAGCACGAACGCAATCGAGGTCATCAGGATGGGGCGCAGGCGTTCCCGTCCGGCGTTCAGCACGGCGTCTTCCAGGGACTGGCCGTTCTCGAAATTCGCTTTCGCGAATTCGACGATCAGGATGGCGTTTTTCACGGCGAGACCGACGGTGGTGAGGAGGCCGACCTGGAAATAGACGTCGTTATCCATGCTGCGCCACAGCGTTGAGGCGATCGCCCCGAGAACGCCGAGCGGGATCACCAGCAGCACCGCCATCGGGATGGCCCAGCTTTCGTAAAGTGCAGCCAGGCACAGCAGAATGACGATTGCCGAAAGGGCGTAGAGGGAACCGGTGGAGGAGCCGGCGGCCATCTGTTCGAAGGACAGGCCGGTCCATTCGTAACCGATGCCGGATGGCAGGGTCGCGAGGATCTCCTTAATGGCGTTGATGGCGTCTCCGGAGCTGTACCCGGCGGATGGCTGACCGAGGATTTCAAAGGCGTTCAGCCCGTTATAATCCTCGACTTTCTGCGGGCCGACGATCCAGGTTCCGGTTGCGATGGCATTGAACGGCACCATTGTTCCCGTGGCGTTGCGCAGATACCAGGCGCTGAGATTTTCCGGCACCATGCGGGAGGGCGGCGTTCCCTGGATGTAGACCTGTTTCACGCGGTCATCGCGCATGAACTGGTTGACGTAGATCGAACCCAGGGCGCCTTCGATGAGCGTGTTGATATCCGCCACGGAGACACCGAGCGCATTGGCTTTTTCCCGGTCGATGTCGAGATGGTATTGCGGGGCGTCTTCCATGCCGTTTGGGCGGACGGCCATGAGGCGCTTGTCCTGCGCGGCTTTCATCAGCACCATGTTGCGGGCTTCGAGAAGCTTCGCGTGGCCGACATGGCCGCGATCCTCAAGCTCCAGATCGAAGCCGGATGCGTTACCGAGTTCGAGCACGGCTGGCGGATTGATGGCGAAGATCTGGGCTTCCGGGTCGCCCCAGAAATGCATCATGATACGGGTAGCGATGGACTGCACGTCCTGACCCGCGGATGTGCGCATGTCCCAGTCCTTCAGTTTGATGAAGAACGCGCCGGCGTTCTGTCCCTGGCCGGCGAAGTTGAAGCCGTTCATGACGAAGACGGATTCGACGTTTTTGCTTTCGGTTTTAAGGACGTAATCAGAGACTTTCTGCGTGACCTTCGATGTCTGCTCCATCGTGGCGCCTGGCGGCATGGTGACCTGGCCGAAGATCAGGCCCTGATCCTCGTTCGGCAGGAAGCCGCCGGGAAGGCGCATGAACAGGAACACTGTGACGCCCACGATGGCGGCGAAACCGAGCAGGGCCAGCACGCGATGGCCGACCATCAGATGCACGCCTGACAGATAGCCTTTCGTGAGACGGTGGAAGCTCCGGTTGAACCAGCCGGGGAAACCTTTTGTTTTTTCATGCTGGCCGGGTTTGAGCATGGTCGCGCACAGGGCGGGCGTCATGACCATGGCGACCAGAACGGAGAGCCACATCGCCGAGCAGATGGTGATGGAGAACTGGCGGTAGATCACGCCGGTCGAACCGCTGAAGGCGGCCATGGGCAGGAACACGGCGGTCAGCACGAGAACGATGCCGATCAGCGCGCCGGAGATTTCATCCATCGACACGCGGGCGGCTTCTTTCGGAGAGAGGTTTTTCTCCGTCATGACGCGCTCGACGTTTTCGACCACGACGATGGCGTCATCGACCAGCAGGCCGACCGCGAGCACCATGGCCAGCATGGTCAGCGTGTTGATGGAGAAGCCGAGGGCCGACAGGACGCCGAATGTGCCGAGCAGCACAACCGGAACCGCGATGGTCGGGATCAGGGTCGCACGGAAATTCTGCAGGAAGACCAGCATGACGAGGAAGACGAGGCCGATGGCTTCGGCCAGTGTGATGACGACTTCCTTGATCGACAGCACGATGAACGGCTCGGTATCGAGCGGATAGACCGTCTTCAGACCGGGTGGATAGAATTTCTCGAGCTGGGCGATTTCCGCCCGGACGGCGGCTTCTGTTGTGAGCTGGTTCGCGCCGGGGGTCAGTTTCAGCGCCATGCCGACGGAGGGTTTGCCGTTATAGACGGCGTTGTAATTGTAGCTCTGCGCGCCGAGTTCGACACGCGCCACGTCTCCGATCCGGACCTGCGAACCGTTCTGCTGAACTTTCAGCAGAATTTTACGGAATTCCTCCGGTGAGGAGAGACGCGTCGGGCCGACGATGGTCGCGTCGAGCCGTGTTCCTTCGTTCGCCGGCAGGCCGCCGAGTTCGCCGGAGGACACCTGCAGGTTCTGGGTCTGGATCGCGGCCTGCACGTCTCCGACCGTCAGCGAATATTTGTAGAGCTTTTGCGGATCGAGCCAGATCCGCATGGCGTATTCGGAGCCGAACAGCGTGTGATCGCCAACACCGGAGACGCGGGACAGCGGGTCCGAGATGTTGGAGGCCACGTAATCCGCGACGTCCTGGGCGCTCATCGAGTTGTCGGTTGAGATCAGCGCAATCACCATCATGAAGTTTTTGACGGCTTTTGCGACGGTGATGCCCTGCGAGGTGACTTCCGTCGGCAGTCTGGGCTGGGCCAGCTGCAGTTTGTTCTGCACCTGGACCTGCGCGATGTCGGGGTTCGTTCCCTGCGCGAAGGTCAGGTCGATTTCCATCTGGCCTGACGCATAGGACTGAGCCGAGATGTATTCGAGATGATCCAGTCCGAACATCTGCTGGAGGATGGGTCGCACGACGGTATTGTTCACCGTCTCCGCGGACGCGCCGGGATAAGTCACGGTGAGGGCGACCTGAGGCGGGGCGATCGACGGGTACTGTGCGATCGGCATGCTGAAGATGGCGACGCCGCCCACGAGCATGATGATGAGCCCGATCACCCATGCGAAGACGGGCCGGTCAATGAAAAAACGTGACATGCCGGTTTACTTTTTCTCTTCTGGTGAGGAGCCGCTGTCGAACGGGACCGGTGTCACCTTGTCGCCGGGATGGACTTTCAGCAGGCCGACCACGATGACGCGGTCGCCGGGCTTCAGGCCGCTGCTGACGATCCAGTCGCTGCCGCGTGTGGCGGTTGTGGTGATGGCCCGGAGCGCGACCTTGTTGTCCGCGTCCAGGGCGAGCACCTGCGGGTCGCCGTGGGTATTGCGGGTGACGGCCTGCTGCGGGACGAGGAGCGCGTTCGGGTCGATGCCCTCATCCAGGGTTGCGTGGACATACATGCCGGGCAGCAGAAGCTTTTTCGGATTCGGGAAAACGGCGCGGACGACGACGGTGGCTGTTGCCTCATCGACGTTGACCTCGCTGAACTCCATTTTGCCGGGCAGTTCGTAGGTCGAGCCGTCTTCCATCTGGAGCGAGACCGGCACGGTGTTGTCGGGATTGACGTGAATCCGTCCTGACGCGACTTCCCGGCGGAAGCGCAGCAGCGAGACGGCGGGGAGGTTCACGTCGACATAGATCGGGTCCAGCCGGGTGATGACGGCGAGGTTTCCGGTCTGGCCGGACGTGGCCAGGGCGCCGACGGTGAGCAGGGAGCGGCCGATGCGGCCGGAGATCGGCGCGTTGACTTTCGTGTAGCGCAGATTGACGGCGGCGGCTTCGACCTGACCCTTTGCGATCAGGATCTGCGCGTCGGCCGATTTCGCGGCGGCCAGGGCGTCATCATATTCCTGTTTGCTGACAGCGTGAGCCTTTACAAGCGGGCTATAGCGTTCGAGCTTTGCTCTCGCGGTGGCGGCGTTGGCCTGCGCCTGGGCGAGCTGTCCGCTGGCGCTGTCATAGACCGCCTGATAAGTGCTCGGATCGATCTGGTAGAGCTGCTGTCCGGCGACGACATCGGCGCCTTCTGTGAAGAGGCGCTTCTGGACAACGCCTGTCACCTGGGGGCGAACCATGGCGATCTCGAATGCTTCGAGGCGTCCGGGGAGCTGCGTGCTGACATGCACGGGCTGCGTCTGCATGGTGACGATCTGCACCTGTTGCGGAGGCGGTGCGCCGCCCTGCTGGGTGGATTTTTTTCCGCAGCCGCTGAGGGCAAGAAGACTCACAGCCGAAACAAGTATGGCTGTGGCTGGAAGACGAAAGGGCCTGTTCACGCGTGCATCCTGCCGACCGAAAAGACATGGGTATGAGGCGTATGCCAGCTCTGCGACGCCGGCCGGAGAAAAATCCGGGGACGGAGCTGGCATGCCGAGAAACAAAACTATATAGTTTCCGAACCCAAGATCAAGATGGGACAGACGGGACGTGAAAAACGACACCGGACGGAAAAACGAGCGGACACACAGCCGGCAGACGCCGCGCTGTTCGTCCCCGCGCGGCCCCGGCCGTCCGCCGGAAATGGAAGAGTGCGAACGCCGGCGGCGGATTCTGAACTCCGCATGCGAAATTCTTCAGGCGCATGGGTATCACGCCGCGTCCATGGACAAGGTCGCGCACTGCTCGGGCATGTCCAAGAGAACGCTGTATCAGCTCTATCCTTCAAAGCAGGATCTTTTTCTCTCGCTGATCGGGGCGAGACTTTTCTGTCTTCCCTCACCTGTCGAGCCGGTGGCGGAGACGCCGGAGGAAGAACTGGCCGGTCTGCTCTCCGGTGTTGCGAAATGGCTGTTATGTCCGGATCAGATCGAACTGATCCGCGCCATCATCGCCGAGACGCCGGAAGCGCCGGACATTACCGAGATCATGCTCAATCTGAAAAAGGGCGGTGAGACCAACATCTTTAACCGCTGGCTGCGCGATTACTGTGTCGCTTCCGGTCATCCGGAGGCGGATATCAGCGGGCTGAGCCGCCATCTGTTCGGGATGACGATTGGCGAACTGATGCTGAACGGGCTTATCGGCGCGGATGAATATATGACGCCTGACGCCATCGGACATTTTCTCTCCTCCGGGGCACGGCTTTTTCTTGCCGGGCTCAGGGCCGGGTGGGAAAGCGACGCCGGAGACGCCGGAGGGAAAGCCGCTCCGTCTCCCTGAACGGCGCTCTGCATCCTGTTGCCGGACATTGTCAGAATGCCGGGGCGGAGTGCATCTGTATCTTCATCAAAGCGGTTTCTGCCCCGACGGGATTTGCCGCGTCCCGTACCATTGCGAAATGAGTGCCGGTTTTGCGTCGATTTCCTGCCATTCTTCTGGGAGCTGCCGTTGTGACGACAGCTCTGACCGCCGTTGCCTTTCTGACGGCGGGTCACATCGATCTTTCTTCTTTCGCCACACGTCGTCTGGCCGCCGCGACGGGACGCAGCGTTCGGATCGGTTCGCTGCATGTTACGCCCGGTCGCTGGATAACGGTCGAACTCGACGACGCGCATCTGGGCAATGTCAGAAATGGCAGTCGTCCGGACATGATTTCGGTCGGGCATCTGCATACTCAGGTCAGACTTACTTCTCTGCTGTGGGGGCCGGTGGAAACGCGCGACCTGGTGCTGACCGGATTTTCGGGACTGTTCGAGCGGACGCCGGATCATACGCCAAACTGGCGTTTTGGCGCGTCGGAGCCTCGCAAGGCTCAGGCGGCAGCGCCTGACCAGACATGGTTTCCGGGTCTTCGGCAGGCCACGATTCGCGACAGCGAGGTCGTTTACCGGACAGCGCGGGGCCACAGCTACCAGGTCGGTCTTAATGACGTTACGTTCACCTCCGCAAACGACGACGCGCCACTGCTGATGAGCGTGACCGGCTCATATAATACGACGCCTGTTGCGATTATGGCGCGCATGCAGTCGATTTCACTGCTGCGTGTGGCCGGAACGCCATATGGCACGGCGATTCACGCCACATCCGGGGATCTGACGCTCGATCTGGAAAGCACCATTACCGACCTGCTCGATTTTGACGGTGTGGCGGGAAAGCTCACGCTGCGGACGCCGAGTTCGGCGCCGCTGATGGCGTTCGCGGGCGAGCCGGCTTCCGACTTTGCCATGGCGCTGGGTCTGGACGGACATTTTGTCCATCGCGGGAATCTATGGTCGCTCGATCATACGACGGGGCATCTGGGCGGCAATCAGATCACGGACGCGGATGTTGTCTTTACCGAAGGCGCGAAGGGGGCGCCTGACCAGATCGGCGGGAACGTGAACTTCGCGGCCATTGATCTGAACGGACTGACTGGTGGCGGGCCATCGACGCAGCGGCACGCGGATATTTCACTGGCTGTCCCGGCGAAGCCGGACCCGGTCATTGATGTCCGTCTCGGCGCGAAACAGGTTTCTTATAATGACAGGACATTTTCGGATGTTTCGGTCGTGGTGACGCAGGGACCTGGCCGAATTGATGTGAAATCCCTTTCGCTGGCCTGGCTCGGTGCGCGGCTGCATGCGTCCGGGAGTCTGGCCGCGGCGGAGAACGGCACGAATCTTCGTGCCGCGGTTGATATGTCGGGGGCCGATATTGACCGGTTCCGGCGTCAGGCCGGACTGGCTGAGATTCCGATCAGCGGTCAGCTCAGTTTTCACGCGACGGCGGCGGCGGACAATATTCATACGCTCGATGAAGCGGAACAGGTGGCCGATCTCACGGCGGCGGTGGGCATGGACAGCGGGGCGATTTCCCGCAGGGTCATTGCGATGGCGTCGACGGATGTCAGCCTTCTGGTACGCAACGAGTCCGGGATGGCGCCAGTCTCCTGCCTGCTCGGCGTTCTGACGATGCGTCACGGCATGGGAACCGTGGTGCCGCTGAGGGTGAATTCGGCGGCGGGGACGGTGATCGGGGCAGCGCTATTCGATCTGAACCGCAAATGGTTCGATCTTGCATTCCAGAGCAGGGCGCCCGGTTTTTTCGCGCTCGATGTTCCGATCCGGGTGAGTGGCAGCTTCAGTCATCCCGGGTTCGGACTGGCGGGCTGGTCGGCGAAGGGGCGCGATCTTCTGAAGAATGCCCGGGCTGTCAGCACATTGCCGGCCGGAATCGCAGATTTCGCCCCCGGAAAGGCGTGTCTTCGCATTACCTTATAAGGAGGCGTTCCGTTCGGCTGGACTCCTGCTGTTGACGGGGATGGCTCTCATCCGCAATAACCCTCCCTTCCCTGCTTCTTACGGCAGGACCTCGTGATTTGTATGGCCGGCTTGCGGCGAGGATAAAGAACCGCGCTAAAGAGGCACTGGCAGGCGGACCGCGCCTTCCAAGGTTTCCACGGTCGACGACCCGTGCGCGGGGCGGCAGTGATCCGCTTTCTCTGTCTGTCTCGCGCGATGGATTAAGGACAGAACCGAGACCGCGATGACAGACAAGACAGAAAACCCGTCCGATACTTCCGCTTCGTCCGGATGGCGTACCGCGACCCGGCTGCTTCATGCCGGTGTGGAACGCACGCCGTATGGGGAGACGAGCGAGGCCCTCTTTCTAACTTCCGGCTTTGTCTATGACAGTGCCGAGCAGGCGGCCGCGACGTTTACGGGCGATGCGGTTCATTATCAGTATTCCCGCTTTGGCAACCCGACGGTGGACGCGCTGCAGCGTCGTCTCGCTGATCTGGAAGGCGCGGAATCCTGTATCGCGACCTCGACGGGCATGGGAGCGGTCTCGTCGGCCCTTCTGGCGCTGGTCAGAGCCGGAGATCGCGTCGTGGCGTCCCGCGCGCTGTTCGGCTCGTGTCACTGGATCATTGCGAATCTGCTTCCGCAATATGGGGTGGAGACCATTTTCGTCGATGGTGGCGATCCGGATGCGTGGGGAGCGGCGCTCAGCAGGCCGACTGCGGCGGTGCTTCTGGAGAGTCCGTCCAATCCGATGCTCGATGTGCTCGATATCGCGGCCATCTCGGAACGCGCGCATGCGGCGGGTGCGATCGTGATCGTGGATAACGCGTTTGCCTCGCCGGTTTATCAGAAGCCTCTGGCGCTGGGCGCGGATGTCGTCGTGTATTCCTGCACGAAGCATATCGATGGCCAGGGCCGTGTGCTGGGCGGCGCGATTCTCGGGCGGGCGGACTGGCTCAATGAAGTGGTGCTCCCGTTCACCCGTAACACCGGAAATGCCCTGTCGCCCTTCAATGCCTGGGTCATGCTTAAAAGCCTTGAGACGCTGCCGCTGCGCGTGGACGCGATGACGCGCAACGCGGCTGCCGTTGCGGACTGGCTGGCCGATGCGCCGGGGATTGTCGGTGTGCGGTATCCGGGCCGGAGCGATCATCCGCAGCATGACATTGCGAAACGGCAGATGAGCGGGTTCGGCTCGCTGGTGGCGTTCGAGGTTGCGGGCGGACAGGCGGGGGCTTTTGCTTTCCTTGACGCATTGCGGGTGATCCTGATCTCCAATAATCTTGGTGATGCGCGCTCACTCGCGACCCATCCCGCGACGACGACACACATGAAGATTGGTCCGGAAGAGCGTGCCCGTCTGGGAATCTCGGATGGTGCCATCAGGCTGTCGGTCGGTCTGGAAGACGCCGCGGATCTGACTGAGGATCTCGCCAGGGGTGTTGCGGCTCTGAAGTCTCGTGGCTTCGGAGCGGGCTGACGTTCCGGAATATGTTGCCAGTCCGTGCCGACTCAGGGCTCACCGGCGTGGATGCTGTTTTTTTTTGAGCCCGTCGTCCGTCCCGACGATCCGGTCAGGCCAGTGGTCTGACCGGATTTCGTTCCGGTTAATCAGAGGGGGTAGAGCCCGCAATGTCCTCCAGGCCGCCAATGCCGCCGAAACTTTTCATGGACCCGGAAGCCGCGCTGAGCGAGGCGATCGCGGCGCTTCCGGCGTATGAGGACACGACGGAGGGCGTGCGGGTCATTGTGCGTGCGTTCTGGCTCGACGACCAGTCGCAGCCGGAGGAGCATAATTACTGCTGGGGCTACAGAATCCGCATTGAGAACCACAGCGACAGAACGGTGCAGCTGCTTGAGCGCTCGTGGGAAATTATTGACGCGCAGGGGCAGGTCGAGCGGGTCCGGGGGGACGGCGTGATCGGCGAGCAGCCGGTGATCGAGGCAGGGTCCGGCTTTGAATACACGTCCGGTGCGTCACTCGACACGCCGAGCGGCATCATGCGCGGGCTTTACCGGATGATCGAGGAACCGACCGGGCGTCTCTTCGATGTCCGCATTCCGCCGTTCAGCCTGGACAGCCCTTACCATTCCGGTCTGGTGCACTGAGTTTTCCGGTTTTCGCTGCTTCCGGGCCAGCCGTGGCGCGGTGTATCCACATAACTGTTTGAAAAAGAGACTCCCGTGATGAGCAATTCGTCCTCTCCGAAGGATCTGCGGTCCCCGGTATCACGTCCGTCCCGGCAGGAAGCCGAGGAGGCTGTCCGCGTTCTTCTGCGCTGGGCGGGGGAAGATCCCGGACGGGAGGGTCTGCTGGACACGCCGTCCCGCGTCGCGCGGGCCTACGAGGAATTTTTTGAGGGCTATCACATCAGTCCTGAAGAGCTGCTTGCGCGGACATTCGCGGAAGTTGAGGATTATGACGAGATTGTCCTGCTTCGCGATATCCGGTTCGAGAGCCACTGCGAGCATCATATGGCGCCGATCATCGGTCGTGCGCATGTGGCTTATCTTCCGCGCCGGCGGGTGGTGGGGATTTCAAAACTGGCGCGGGTGGTTGAGGCCTATGCGCGGCGGTTTCAGATTCAGGAGCGTCTGACCGCGCAGATTGCCAACACGATCGATGCGGTTCTGGAGCCGCATGGAACAGCGGTGATTCTGGAGGCGGGTCATCAGTGCATGACGACGCGGGGGGTCCATCGTCCGGGGGTGTCGATGGTGACGAGCCGTATGCTCGGGGTGTTTCGGGAAAATTCGGATACCCGGCGGGAGCTGATGGCGATGCTTAACCGCCCGACGATTGGCGAACTTTCCGCCTGAGTGCAAGGGAAAGTCTTCCGGATTTGAGGCTTTAACCCGGAAGACTTTTCAGCCGGATCTGATTCCGGATTTTATGGACAGCAGGCCGGGCTCTGGCCTGGTCCGGAAAGGACGTCGGTCCCCTCATCCCGTTCAGGAATCAGGGGACTGCGTGCTTATTTTTCCACGATATTCCATGTGACCACGAAATGATTCGGGACCGGTGAACTCGGCGTCATACCGACCGACGCGCTGATCTGTTTGCTTTTATAGAGATCGCTGATCGCTTTCTGATCTGCCTGGACAGCCTCGTTGCTGACGGGGGAGCCGGGACGCAGTTTTGTCACCGCGGTCAGGGCGTCTGTCGATATTTTGGAATTCCCTGAGAAGACCACACCATCCACGACCGGTGCGACGCTGGCCTGTTCACTGATGACCCAGTTAACCTCCACGTTCTTTCCGATGAATTTCAGGCCGCCGCCAAACGAGCTGCCGATATTCTTCGACTTGTACAGATCCTCAACGGCGCCCAGCCCTTGGTCGATCTGGGTCTGCGTCACCATGTCTCCGACATGAAATGGCACGACCCCCATGATTTCGGCGGTCGAAACCTGCTTATTTCCGGAAATATTAAGGGCTTTGAGTTTGAGCGGCTCGTTCGGGCCGGGCGCTGAGGCGGCGAGAGCATCCGTTGGCGCGATGCTGAGAACGGCGGCACCGGAGAGCATGAGACCGAGTCCTGCGGTCAGGTATCGCACCCTGAGGCGACGGGAACGCGGTGAGGTTTCGGTCATAGGTTATGCTCTCCGGACTGATTTTTCTGGTGTAATGATGCACACGCGCCGGATGCTGCCAAGGCCGTACAGGCTGTTTCGCGCTCATTATGGTGACGGCTGCCTGGTGAAATTACGCGGGCTGCCGGTCAGCGCGACATAGGCGGCGATCTCCGTCAGGCGATGTGATCCGGATTGGAGGCGGCTGGAACCGGGCCTCCGCTTGCCTGCCGTGACGCGCTCTTCCTGCGAGGAGAGGAGAATGCGCGCGAGCAGGTCTGGCGCGATGTGAATACGCCGGAGCGGCACAGTTTCTGCTCACTGTTTCTTAAAAGAGCTCTGCGACGCTTCGTCCATGACGAAGACCGCTCCCTGTTCTCCCTCCCCTGCCCCATCGGAATCCCGGTCAGCGCCTCCGGCGGACTCTCCGGCGGAATACGGCGCGTCCCTGCAGCTGGCCGGCCGGCTGGAAGAAGCGGCGGTCGCCTATCGCGAGGCTCTTGCGCAGAACCCTGACGACGCCCGCACACTGAGCAATTATGGAGGTCTGCTTTGCTCTTTCGGAGCGTTCCGGCCCGCGCACAGTCTGCTTATGCGTGCCGTGACGCTTGCGCCGGATCTGGCCGATGCATGGAGCAATCTTGGAAACGTGCTGCAGCAGATGCAGCATTTCGACGAAGCGATTGCGGCGTATTCGAACTGCCTGCGGCTCAGCCAGGCGCATCCGCTTGCTCTGAGCAATCTCGGGGTCGCGCTGGACTGCCGCGGCGAACATGCGATGGCGCAGAACTTTCACCGTGTCGCGGTCAGGCTGGCGCCGGAGAATGCCGAAAATCATACAAATTTTGCCATCTCGCTTCTGTCTGCCGGCGATTATCAGAATGGCTTTCGCGAGTATGAGTGGCGCTGGAAAACGCGGACAACGCGCCCGCACGGGATGACTGCGCCGTTGTGGAAGGGAGAGTCTTTCGTCGGACAGACTCTTCTGATCCATACCGAGGGTGGCTTCGGCGATATGGTGCAGTTCGCACGATTCATTCCGCTGGCCGTCCGGCGTGGCGGACGTGTTATCGTCAGGGTGCGGCGGGAGCTTCTGAGCCTGCTTGAGGACTCTTTCCCTGGCCAGGAATTCGTCACGGAGGATACGCCGCCGCCGGCACATGACATTCAGTGCCCGGTGCTGAGCCTGCCGCCGGCGCTTGGTATCACACTGGATACGATCCCGGCGTCCGGCGGCTTTCTCACGGCAGATCCGGGAAAGGTCGCACGGTGGCGGGGCCAGCTTGCCGAAGATGCTGTGGCCCGGGGTGCGTCGCCCCGGGCGTTTCGTGTCGGTCTCGTCTGGGCCGGGGCGCCGCATTCGGAAATCCGGGAAGCTGAAATTGCCGATAAGCGGCGCTCGACGGATCTGGCCACTCTGGCGCCTCTGCTGACCTCGGCGCCCGGTGTTCAGTTTTACTCTTTGCAGGTGGGGGCGAAGGCGGAACAGGCCAGGCACCCGCCTGAAGGAGTTCAGCTTATCGACCATACGGCGGAACTGCGTGACTTCAGCGATACGGCTGCTCTGATCAGCAATCTGGACCTTGTTATCGCTGTCGACACCTCAACGGCGCATGTCGCGGCCGGCCTTGGCAAACCTGTCTGGCTGATGTCGCGCTACGATCAGTGCTGGCGATGGCTGGCGAAGAGGACCGACTCTCCCTGGTATGATTCGGTCACGATTTACCAGCAGGACAAACCGCTGGACTGGTCGGGCCCGGTTCGCCGGATGAGCCAGAATCTGAAGGCGCTTTCCGCTAAGCGCCACGACACACTTGCCCTGGAAGCAACCGGTGCTGTGGTTCAGATGTCGAGCAGTTCAACGGACTGAGACTGTGCGTGCTCCTGAATGAAGGCGTAGCGCAGTTCCGGCTTCCGGCCCATCAGGCTTTCGACCCGCTCCCGTGTTTCCATTCTGTCTTCCGGTCGGGCGATGACGCGGAGCAGAGTGCGCCGGGACGGATCCATTGTTGTTTCCTTTAGGTCTTTCGGCGGCATTTCTCCGAGACCTTTAAAGCGGGAAACTTCTACTTTCGCGTTTGCTTTGAACTGCGTCCGGATCTTTCGCTCGCGATCGGCATCGTCCATCGCGTAGATGGTTCTGGCGCCCTGTGTCAGGCGATAGAGCGGCGGCTGGGCGAGATAGAGATTTCCGCCCCGGATCAGTTCCGGCAGTTCGCGGAAGAAGAACGTCATCAGCAGGGAGGCGATATGCGCGCCGTCCACGTCGGCGTCGGTCATGATGATGACGCGACCGTAGCGGAGTTTGCTGTGGTCGAAGCGGTCTCCGATGCCGCAGCCCAGAGCTTCCACCAGATCGCGCAGCTCCTGATTCGCTCTCAGTTTTTCGGCTGAAGCGCTGGCGACGTTGAGGATCTTGCCCCTCAGCGGCAGAACGGCCTGTGTTTCCCGGTTGCGCGCCTGTTTCGCCGAGCCGCCGGCCGAATCGCCTTCGACCAGGAAAATCTCTGTCTCTTCGGCTTTTTCGCGCGTGCAGTCCGTCAGTTTCCCGGGAAGACGGAGCCTGCGCGTGGCGCTTTTACGCGGAGTATCCTTCTGCTCGCGGCGCCGCACACGATCTTCGGCGCGCTCCACCACGAAGGCGAGAAGCGAATCGGCCTGGGCCGGGTTGGCGGAAAGCCAGTGATCGAAGCGGTCACGCAGGGCGGTCTCGACAAGCTTCGCCGCCTCTGAACTGGTGAGCTTTTCTTTTGTCTGGCCCTGAAACTGGGGGTCCCGGATGAACAGCGACAGCTGCGCCACGACAGCGCCGAGGATATCCTCCGCCGTGATGATGCTGGCACGTTTGTTCGACCGCTGTTCGCCCCAGGCGCGCATGCCTTTCAGGAGCGCCGCGCGGCACCCGGCTTCATGCGTTCCGCCCTGAGGTGTCGGGATCGTATTGCAGAAAGAAACGAAGCCGGAATTTCCGGATTCGAGAAATGCGATGGCCCATTCGACCCGGCCTGTCGGCTTTCCGTTCACTTCCGGCAGATCGGCGTCACCGGCCCAGATCGGCGCGAGGAGCGGGGCGTGTGCGCCAAGTTCATCGGAGAGGCTGTCCGCAAGGCCGCCCGGGAAATGCAGGATGGCTTCGGCCGGCGTCTGATCTCCGGAGCGGATCAGGGATGGATCGCAGATCCATCTGATGGTCACGCCACGGAAAAGAAAGGCTTTCGAGCGGCAGAGACGATACAGGCGGGCCGGCTGGAAGGCGTGTGTGCCGAATATCTCGGGATCGGGCCGGAAGCGGATCTGCGTGCCGCGCCGGTTTGGCGCCGCTCCGACTTTTTCGACCGGGCCAAGCGGAATTCCCCGCGCGTACACCTGCCGCCACAAAGTGCGCTCGCGGGCGACCTCGACTTCGAACGAGGAGGTCAGCGCGTTTACGACCGACGAGCCGACGCCGTGCAGGCCGCCGGAGGTCGCGTAGGATTTGTCCGAAAATTTTCCGCCCGCGTGCAGTGTCGTGAGGATGACCTCCAGGGCGGAGCGATCGGGGAAACGGGGATGCGGATCGACGGGGATGCCGCGACCGTTATCGCGGATCGTCAGCCAGTTATCGCGATCGAGTGTGACGTCGATTGTCGATGCGTGGCCGGCTACGGCCTCGTCCATCGAGTTGTCGAGAATCTCGGCGGCGAGATGATGCAGAGCGGCCTCGTCGGTGCCGCCGATATACATGCCGGGGCGGCGTCTGACAGGCTCCAGCCCTTCCAGAACCTCGATCGCGCTGGCGTCGTAGGCGTTGCCGCCCTCCCCGGCTGCCGCCGGGACTTCAGACGTTTCTTTCGGGGCCGGCTGTTTCGGGGAGGCCCCGTCTGTCGGGAAGAGATCACTCATGAGGGGTCTGTCCCCCGGCGGCCGGGATTCGTCAAGAAGTCTGTTGCTCCGCCGGGACTTCAGACGGTCGGCTTCACGTTACGCGCGCTTCGTGCGACTCCGGCGGCGGGCTGAGCTTTTCGCGGCGGCGGGCGCCTCACAGGTCTCGAAGACCGCGGGCTGCATGACGTCCCGGGCCTGAGCGTAGTTTGACAGATCGTGCTCGTTATCCAGCGCGGCGACTTCATCGAACATCGCCATGCGCTGCAGGCAGAAGATCGTGCCGGACTGCACGCCGTGCTCAGACTGGATGTTCGCGAGCTGCGTGATGTAGTCATCATGCTCACGCTGCGCGCTGCTGCCGTACGTGGTCTTGAAATAGGTGTTGAGGCGCTGTTCGCCGGCAAGAAGACTGCTGCGGAACTTCGCGACAAATTCATTGTAACGGTCCTGGGCCTTGCATGACAGGGCCGTCACCATGAGTTCGCTTTTCAGGCCCTGAATATCAAAAGCTTCACGGGCCGGGGAACTTCCGCAACTTGCCGCGGAGGCCAGCGTGCTGCAGGACAGACCGGCCAGCAGGAGGCCGGCAGCGGCAAGACGGGAGAAAGCCGAAGACATACAGAGTCTCTCCAAAAAGGATTCGCGCAGGTTGTATGCCTGCGCATCTGACCGGAGGCGAGAATTTTTTGAAACCTGTTTGTTAACCAGGCTCGCTATAACGCCGATATCAAAGATAAATTATTATTTTCTGGCAGGTTGCATGTCTGCCATCCGGCTGTCGTGCGACCCTGTACGGGTCGGTCCGGCGCCTTTTGCGCCGAATCGAGGCTGACCGCGTGTCATCCATGCCGGCCCGTGACCTTTCAACAATGGCCGCGTTGCTCTAGAGCCTGTGGCAGCCTGGATCTGTGGCGACTCGCCATCAGATCGAAAAGTCTTTCACTCACCAGAATTGCGGAGCCTTTGCGTGCGACTGCGAGTTTTAGTCATGCCGGTTCTTACCGCCGGTCTTCTGACGGGATGTAATCACGGCGCGTTGCAGACCGGAATTACCGGAACCCCGGATCCTTTCGGCAGCGTCAGAACATCTGCCGTCTGTCAGGTTTCACCGCCGAAAGCGGGGCCGACCGGTGATCTGGTGAGTTCGATGACCGTCCGCAGCGACGATGGCCGCTGCCTCCTCAGCGTTGCGGCACCTGATGGCGGGCATTACGCTTCGTTTGGTGTCTCTCCGGCGCCGGAACACGGGAAAGCCTTCCTCTATACTCTGGATGGCAGGGTCCAGATTTCTTACACCCCGTCCCTGGGATACGCCGGTACGGACACGTTCACGGCAATTCTGATTCGCGGACCGGGGCAGAAGCGTGACCGGGTGACGGTGACCGCGACGGTGGACGCGACGGGTGTCGTTCTGCCGAAGCCAGCCGTTTCCGAGCCGCCCAAGGCTGAAAAAACCACGAAGAAGGCTCCGGTGCGCCGCCGGCGCAAGTAATACCGGAATATGGTGCCGGGCGGTTCTTTCGCGCCCGGTACGACTGACAGTCCGGGTTTGTGGTGCACCGGTTTTGTGGCCGCCGGGTCTGAGCAGCGTGTCCGGCGACAGCACACTCAGTGCGGGGGCAAAGCCGGGTTCAGATGGAGAACGAGATCGGTTCGGTAAGAGGTTTACGCAAACCTGCCGCTTCGGCCCGCCGGATGAGATCATCGAGTGTCAGATCCCGCAGCTTCGAGACCAGTTCCGTTTCCTGTTCAGACCAGAACGGGTCGATAACCTTTCCAAACAGATCACCCGAAGGGCCATCATCGCTGTCAGAGTCGGTGTTTACGACTGTTGCGACGATTTCGGCGACGCTGATATCGCGGCGCGGGCGTCCTAGATGGTAACCGCCGCGCGGACCACGGACGCTTTCAAGAAGAGATGAGCGGGACAGAGCCTGCAGCAGCGGCTCGATGCCCCGCCGGGCCAGGCCGGCGCGTTCGGCGATATCGGCCGCGCTGACTGTGCCGGTCCGTCCGGCGTGAAACGCGACATCCAGCATGATAAGCACGGCGACAAGTGCGCGGTCTCTGCGCAGCAGCATAATCGTTCCCCAGATGCGCGTTGGTTCTCCTTCCTATACCTCAGAGATGAGGACTCGTCACATATGCTTTTGAACCGATGTAAATAACGCCGGAGAGCGGATTATCCACGGCCGGATCACGTGCTATGAGGGCAGGAAGATTTATCCGGCGTTCTCTGTCGGGCATTGTACGATGTCATGACTTACCCCGTTAAGGGGCTGTACGACAGGAACCGATCAGGCGGGAGCAGGACAGGTGGCACCAGAAACAGACGCTCAGCACGGCCATTTCGGGTTTGCTCCGCCACGCGGACGGGTTTTCAGCTCTATTGTCGATGCTGTCGGCGGAACGCCGCTCGTCGCGTTGCCACGTCTCACGATGGAAGATCGTCTGCCGGCGAACATTCTTCTCAAACTGGAATTTTTCAATCCGCTTGGTTCGGTCAAGGACCGGATTGGCGCGGCGATGGTGATCGCTGCCGAACAGGAGGGGCTGATCACACCGGGGCGAAGCGTGCTTGTCGAGCCGACATCGGGCAATACAGGCATCTCTCTTGCCTTCGTTGCCGCGTCGCGGGGCTATCGCCTGATCGTCACGATGCCGGAAGGGGCTTCGATCGAGCGCAGGAAGATGCTGCGGCTCATGGATGCGCAGGTCGAGCTCACGCCGTCGCGGCTCGGCATGGCTGGCGCCATTGCCCGCGCCAGAGAGATTCTCAAAACCACACCGGATGCCTGGATGCCGGGACAGTTCGACAATCCCGCCAACCCGCTTGTGCATGAAAAGACGACGGCTGAAGAGATCTGGCGGGACACGGATGGCGCGGTTGATATCGTCGTCGCCGGCGTCGGCACCGGGGGCACCGCGTCGGGGATCGCGCATGCGCTGAAGCCCCGTAAAAAGGGGCTGCAGGTGTGGGGGGTGGAACCTGTGGAAAGCGCGATTCTGAACGGTGACGAGCCGGGGCCGCATGGCATCCAGGGCATTGGCCCTGGATTCTGTCCTCAGACGCTCGATGTTTCGGCTCTGGACGGTGTTCTGACAGTCTCCGAGAGGGAGGCGCTGGCGGCTGCGCGACGCTGTGCGCGTATTGACGGCATTCCGATCGGTATTTCGTCGGGCGCCGCGCTGCATGCGGCGATCACGCTCGCGCGGCGACCGGAGAATAAGGACACAACGATTGTTGCCATCGCGCCATCTTTTGCCGAGCGTTATCTCTCCACATCACTTTTCAACGGGCTCTGACGGACGGGCTCTGGCAGACTGGGCCGGACGGATTACGCGGCCCAGGCAGCTTCCCTGTTCTGTTGCGAACAGCGTCGGGTAATGAAAGGCCCATATGGGCCTTTCATTACACTGTTATTCAGTATCTTTGTGTGGCGTTAAGGCGGATGCGAATAATTCGCCATGTGTCGCCAGACTGATTACCGGAGAATGATTTCCACGCGCCGGTTCTGTGGCTCGCGCGTATCCGGTCCCGTTGCGACAAGCGGGTGTGTCTGGCCAAAGCCGTTTACGTCGATAATCGTGCCGGCCACGCCGTCGCGGACCAGTTCTGCTTTCACGGCGTCGGCGCGCCGCATCGACAGCGCCATGTTATAGCGTTCACCACGTGGTCCCGGATGCGCGGCCGAATTGTCCGTGTAGCCCGAGACCTCTATCCGCGTCACAGCCGTGTGGGCGGAGGCCTGCGCGGCGACCGCAACGATTGAACGGGCACGATCGCTGAGGCCAGCCTTGTCCCAGTCAAAAAACACGAGATAGGTCCGGGCCGCTGCCGGAGCGGGCGCCGCGACTTCGGCCGGAGCGGGCGGCGGCGGAGGCGGTGCCGGATTAAATTCGTATCGCAGGCCGAGCATCAGGGAATGATTGAAATCGGTAATGGTGTCCCGGTTTCCCGAAGCGAAACTGTACTGCTTTGCGGTATCCCGGCCGCCAATCGTGCCCCAGGCTGTCGATCCGTGCGACTGCGGGCCGAGCATCGTCCAGAAGCGGTATTCCGCTGTGGCGGACAGGCCGACCACCCAGGGGACGGGGAAAGAAAGACCGAAAATGCCCTGATAGGCGAAATTGCCGAATGTGCCGCCGACATGCTGGGACAATGTATTGCCGGCCGCGGTGACGGTTGTGTTCATGGCGGTCCAGCCATAACCGACGCCTGCGCCGAAATAGGGAAAGAGCCAGCTTTTACCGATATCGAGGTCGAAGAGCGCGTTCGCCATGACGCCGTAGGTCTGACGCCGGCCATCGGCGCGTGACTGCACGGAGTTCGTCACGAACCGCTCGTAATCCATATTGCGGTAATCGCCCTCGACTTCCACACGGAATCCGTTTCCGAGGCCATAACCGACCGAGCCGATCCCGACGGCGCCGGTGCGCCAGCGATCGCGGCCGTCCGGGAACATGGCGCTGGAGCGGACACGCTGATCCTGGTTGAATGTGGCGCCGCCTTCGCCGGCGACATAGATGCCCTGAACGGGCTGGGCGAGAACCGGGCTGGACAGAACACATGCGACAAGCGGCGCTGACAGGACAGAGCCTGCGAGAAACCTGTAACGCAGCTTCATTATGTTCTCCTCATGCCCGGATCGCCGTCCGCCTCTGCGCCGACTACCCGGCAATGCGATCTGACGCCATACCATCAGGCACTGTTTTGCCGAAAGCGGGATTTCGCGCAACTCGGAACAGATCACCTGACGCTCAGCGTCTGCTTTATCCTGCCAGGTCACGTCATCTTCACCTGTCCCGCATATAACGGGAAGGAGGACATGACCGGCGGGTGCTGTCTGTCAGACGCGTCCGGGGCATCCGGAGTTCCTTCAGTGCGATCGTCCGGGAGCAACTGTGGCCCGTTTACAACGGTCTGCGATTTTTTTGACGCGCCGTGAAAGGACGTCACAGCAACTTCGCCTCGAAGGGCGGAATGAAGCTGTTCACTCGGAATTCGAGCACCCAGAGATCGGGATCGCGTCCGACCTGCCGCGCGACATAGGCGTCGGCATCCTCCTCGCTGACGGGTTCGGCGCCGCTGCCACGCATCCATGCGGGAGAGCCGTCCGGTGCGCGGGTCTGCGCCAGGACGACCGCTTTTTCCGACGGGTCCACCAGAATGGCGAGAACGCCGCCGGCATCCTCGTCACCGCGCCGGAGCCGCATGGCCGGACATCCGCTCTGATTGGACTGACGCAGGACGGCGCTGACCCAGAGGGCTGTTTTGAGGCGGGGTTCACTCACAGGTCATTCGGCTCCAAGGGTCGCGCTGCCTTCCTCCGGCACCATGGCGAGGGCTGCGCGATAGGCGGCTGAATTTTCCAGCACGCTTCGGGCAAGTTCGAGATCCATATCGCCTCCGAGGGCGGCCGGACAGGCTTTGCGGATTTCCAGGATGCGCGAAACGGGTATGGGATATCTTGCCTGACGGGACTGGAGGACAGGACCCGGATCAGCCGCGTGTCCTGCTTCGAGGGCCTCAAGCTGCCGCTGTGCATCGGCGGCGCCCCGGCTTGTGCAGAGCTGCGGTATGACGCCCAGGCCCTGAAGCGGCCATCCCTTAGGGGCGATCACCCGGCTCCATGTCACGAAGAGTTCACCCCGGTCCGGAAGCTGCGCCACTGTCTGCACGAGGCCCTTTCCCAGGGTCGCGCTGCCGATGACGACCGCGCGCCGGTGGTCCGCGAGAGCGGCCGCGAGGATTTCAGCGGCGCTCGCCGTTCTGCCATCGACCAGGATGGCGACGGGTAGCCCGCTGGTCATGTCGCCGCCCTGAACGGCCCAGACATGGTTGGCCTGTGGGTCCCGCCCGCTTGTCACCACGGCGACGCCCCGGTCCAGAAGGAGGGCTGCCGCTGTGACCGCCTGCTGGAGCACGCCTCCCCTGTTGCCGCGGAGATCGAGGATGAGGCCGCGCAGACGGTGATCCTGCGACGCCTGATCAAGATACTGGCTCATCTCTTCGGCGGTTTCGGTGGAGAAGGACGTGACGCGGAGAATCACGAGCGGCCCGCTTGTGAATGCGAAGACAGTCTCCGGCGGCACCTGCGCCCGTTGCAGCGACACCGTTCTGGCGCGGCCGCCGGCTGCGGGCACCAGCTTCAGGGTGACTGTTGTTCCCGGATTTCCTCTGACCATTGCGTCGACTTCGGCCGCCGTGCGACCGGCTGTGCTGTGGCCGTTGACCGCGACGACTTCCTCGCCGACATCGATGCCGGCCGGCCAAGCGGGACCGTTTGTATTGACCGCGGTGATCACGATCACGCGCTGTTCCCGGCCGCGCCCGCGTCTGGAACCTGTTGTCGTCGTGCGGACCTGATCTCCGAAGGACAGCCCGACGGCCCCGTCTCCGCCATTTCTCGCTTCACGATCGTTATCGGCCGGCGACGGGGCGACGTAGCGTGAATACGGATCGAGGTGATTGAAAAGTTCGTCGAAAAAGCTCTGGGCGATTCCGTCCAGGCCGGCTGCGCGGATGGTGTCCGAATGGTCCCATGCCGCACCGAGAAAGGCCGTATCGACATCCGTCCATCCGCGCAGATCGTCGGCGGGAGGAGTCGCCCGTGTCAGCAGAACCGTCTGGCCGAGAAGCAGCTGGAGTCCGGATGCTCCCTCCACGACACGGAAGGACGGGTCGAGAGAGCTGATTCCACCCAGACCCCACAGGCTGAACTGCCGGATCGTATAGGGCTGCAGCGTCCGGGGCGAGAGGAATTCCATGGCCGTTGTGATCACGGAGTGGAGAAGAGCCGCATCCATCTGCGGATGAGCCTGCGCCGGGTCGGCGGAACCGGATGCCGGGGTGGCGACTTCCGGAGCGGCGGGCTGTGACTGACTGAGGGGCTGGCCGGATGGCTGACTGGCTGGCGAGCTGACGGACTGGCTGGCCGGCTGCGTGACGGCGGGAGCCGGAGGATGGCCCGCGCTGCGTTCATTTCCGGTTCCGTCATCGTCATGCGGGCTGTGAACGCCCTGAGCGCAGGCGGTTCCCGCCAGCCAGAGGATCAGAATGAATGCCGGTATGAATGCGGGTGCGGCGAGATGAAGCGGGCGGCTCGTCGGGGGACGGGTCCGCATCCGGAAAGAGGCGGTGGCGCGTTCTGTAACAGCAGGCAGCGCAACCCGGATCATGACTGTGTATCCACGAACAGAAAGATGCACTGGAATGTGGCCTGCCTCAGTCCGGCGGGCCTTACCCGGACCGCCGTTCCCTTTTTCGGGCACAGCAAACCGGATGACGGGTACGGAAACGTCCCGCGATCAGGATATTTTCTGCTCACCCTGTTTAAATCTGATGCCATCGTTTCGCTGACTGCCGGACTGACTGCCAACAGACCGGTAAGCTCCGGTTCAGTCAATGTGACCAGGGCGCCGAACGGGGTCTCGCCTGTTACATGGCCTGTGAAAATCAGGTTTGTGTGCCGCGAAAGATACAGGGCGAGCAGTTTTTCGTGAGCGTCGCGCGTGGCGCATGCGGTCCGGTTTTCCATGAAGCTGAGATGCCGCGCCAGATCTACCAGATCCCCAAACGGTGTGCGCGGAGCAGCCGCTTCATGCTCCGGTTCGTCCAGCAGCGCGCGGTGGCAGACCAGATCCGCGTAACGCCTGATCGGGCTGGTGACATGCGCGTAACTATCGAGAGCGAGAGCGAAATGCGGAGACGGGTCGCTGCTGTAAAATGCGGCGGGCAGAGAGTGACGATCCCGGCCTGCCGTGCCGGCCAGAAGCTCCTTACGGACCCGTTCCGGGTCAGCCGGCGCGGGATGACAGCGGTAGAGACCTGGCAGGTGACCGTCCTTCATGAGACGGGCAGCGGCGGAATTGGCCTGTAACATAAAATTCTCGATCAGGCGGTGGCTTTCATGCGCGGATGCCTGTTCGAGCGTCAGTGTATTCATCTCCGCGCCGGTCGTCACACGCATCTCGCTGCGTTCCATAACGAGCGCGCCCCGGTTCGCGCGCTGTCGCGACAGAACCGCATGGGCGGCACGGAGCGTTTCGATCAGTTCGCGGGACAGACATGCCGGCACGGCTTCGTCGCCGTCGCATATCATCTGAAACTGGTCGTATGTAAGGCGCATCCGGCTTCGCATGAGGCCACGCCGGATCTGCGCTGCCGTCTGATGGCCGTCTGCATCGAGCCGGATATCGAAGATGACGCAGAGCCGGTCGGCATCGGGGCGCAGTGAACACAGATCGTCGGAGAGATGTGCGGGCAGCATTGGAATGACGCGGTCGGCAAAATAGACGGACTGCCCTCTGTCGCGGGCTTCGCGGTCCAGCGCTGATCCGGGCCGGACGTAATGCGCCACGTCCGCTATCGCGATCAGCAGCCGGAAGCCGTCTCCCTCTCTTTCCGCCCATATCGCGTCATCAAAATCGCGGGAGTCGGGACCGTCCACGGTCACGAAGGGGATGTCACGCAGGTCGGAACGTCCGCTGTTCAGGGCCGCCGCGACATCGACCGGCTCGCAGGCATCTGCTTCGGCCTGCACATCGTCCGGGAAGGTTTCCGGCAGATTGTAGCCGATGATGCTGATCAGGCTCGCCGTGCCGGGAGCGTCGCCGCGCCCGAGAGTCCGGACGACGCGGGCCTGCCGGTTCGATATCGGGGTGGCGACCACAAAATCGCCGGCCTGGGAACCGGCTGTGTCAGCGGAGTCGACCTGCCAGGAACCTCGTGTGCGGGAACTGACCGGTTCGATGCGATAACCGGCCTGTGCGGGCTGCAGCAGACCGATGAGCGGGGTTTCGGCATCATCGAGCACGCGCAGGGTGCGTCCCTCGAACCGCCCTGCCCCCAGCGGTTTCAGGCGTGCAAGGACCCGGGTTCCCGCGCTGAGCGGCGGCCGGCCGGGCAGCGCACGGGCCATGAACACGACCGGCAGACGACCTGCTTCCCCGGATGAAAGAGAGGCCGCCTCGGGACGGGCGACCGGAGCGCCGTTGCGGTCTGTTCCGGTGATCACCACGACGCTGACAAGCGGCAGATAACGCAGGCCGCGAATCTTATCAGCGAGACCGGGTTCGGTGAACGCGCCTTCGAGCGCCATGCTGTGAAGCAGATCGCGCAGGGCGGCTTTATACTGCGGCCCGAGGCCGAGAGCATGAAGCAGCGCACCTGTATCAGGCGGCTGGCCGGCCTGTCGCAGGGCCTGCATCAGCGCGGCGCGATCGATCGACGCGGACCGGCGCGTTTTCATTATGCAACCCCGCCCCTGCCACTTCGTCCCCGGCAGACCAGCTTCAGTTTTTAATCAGCGTCCGCCGTGGTCCTGCTTTTCGCGCTGCTGCGCGTCGTCGTTTTCGGTTTCGTGGCCTTTGCCTTTGCCGTGGTCTTCTTCGCTGCGGGTTTAGCCTTTGCCGTTGCTCCGGCTGTTTTCTTTGCCGTGGCGGCTTTTGCCTTTGGTTTCGCGGCGGTTTTGCCGCCCTTCGCTTTGAGCGGTTTTCCCTTTTCGGCGAGAAGAGCCAGGGCACCATCCAGCGTGGTGTCATCCATGCTTTCGCCGCGCGGGAGATTGGCGACGACCTGACCGTGCTGAACGTACGGACCAAAGCGGCCCTTGCGGACGAGTACGGGCTCGCCGTCTTTCGGATGTGTTCCCAGTGTGCGGATGGAGGCCATTTTTTTGGCCAGCGCATCCACAGCACGATTGAGACCGACCGTCAGAACGTCGTCATCCTTGTCCAGCGAGCCGTAGATGGCCCCCATTTTCACATAGGGCCCGAAGCGGCCGAGGCCGGCTTCGATCGGTTCGCCGAATTCGGGATGGATGCCGACAATACGGGGCAGGCTGAGAAGGCCCACGGCCTGATCGAGCGTGATGGAGGCGCCGTCCATGCCGCGTGGCAGGGAAGCCCGTTTCGGCTTTGCCTTTTTGTCTTCCGGATTCGGTTCGCCCTGCTGGACATAGAGGCCCCACGGACCACGGCGCAGTGTGATGTCCTCGCCGGTTTCCGGATGCTGGCCAAGGACGCGCATTCCATCCTTCAGACCTTCGCCGCCATCTCCTTCGCCGCCATCGACTGCGAGGCGGCGGGTGTACTGACACTCGGGATAATTCGAACAGCCGATGAAGGCGCCGTAACGGCCGAGTTTCAGGCCGAGCCGGCCGGTGCCGCAGGCCGTGCACTGACGAGGGTCGGTGCCGTCGGCGGAGGGCGGGAAGAAATGCGGACCGAGATCGCGGTCCAGCGCGTCAATGACCTCTGTGATCGTCAGATCCCGGGTCTGCGCGACGGCCTCGGAGAACGCATCCCAGAACGCGCTCATCACGGCGCGCCAGTCGACGCGGCCGTCCGAGATTTCATCGAGTTGCTCTTCGAGACCGGCGGTGAACTGCGTGTCCACATAGCGCTCGAAGAATGACACGAGGAACGCCGTGACGAGACGGCCACGGTCTTCCGGGATGAAGCGACGGTTTTCCAGACGGACATAGCTGCGGTCCCGCAGCACGGTCAGGATGGAGGCGTATGTGGACGGCCGGCCGATGCCGATCTCTTCCATTTTCTTGACCAGGGACGCCTCTGAATAGCGCGGCGGCGGCTGGGTAAAATGCTGCTCGGCCTTCACGTCGCCGCGTTTCAGCGGGTCGCGCTCGTTCATGGGCGGGAGCATGCGGCTTTCGTCATCCGCCGCCTTGTCCGCCTCGTCTCTGCCTTCGGAGTACAGCTTCAGGAAGCCGTCGAAAGCGATGATCGAGCCGGTGGCGCGCAGAACCGTTTTGCCGGGCACGTCGGCGACATCGACAGCGACCTGATCGAGTTCGGCGGACTGCATCTGGCTGGCGACGGCGCGTTTCCAGACGAGTTCGTAAAGTCTGCGCTGCTCGTCTGTGAGGTGACGGCTCACGGAAGCCGGTGTGCGGCTGACATCTGTCGGACGGACAGCCTCATGGGCTTCCTGCGCGTTTTTGGCCTTCGTCGTATAGACGCGCGGCTGAGCCGGGACGTAGCCCGGTCCGAAATCCTTGCCGATATGGCGTCTGATATCGGTGATGGCTTCTGCGGCCATCGTGACGCCGTCGGTTCGCATATAGGTGATGAGACCGACCGTCTCACCGCCGAGATCGATCCCTTCATAAAGCTGCTGGGCGGTGCGCATGGTCACCTGCGCGCCCATTCCGAGCTTACGGGAGGCTTCCTGCTGCAGAGTTGAGGTCGTGAAAGGCGGCGGCGGATTGCGGCGGACCTTTTTCCGCTCGACGGTGCGGACGGAGAATATGCCGCCGAGGACGGCGTTCCGCGCGGCTTCGGCGTCCGCTTCCGTGGCGAGATCGAACTGGTCGAGCTTTTTGCCTTCCAGATGGGTCAGCTTTGCCGTGAACGGGGCGCCGGCTGGGGTCATGAATGTCGCGGCGACGGTCCAGTATTCGCGGCTTTTGAAGACCTCGATTTCGGCTTCGCGCTCGCAGATCAGACGGAGCGCGACGGACTGTACGCGACCGGCGCTTTTCGAGCCGGGCAGTTTGCGCCACAGAACGGGGGAGAGCGTGAAACCGACCAGATAATCGAGCGCGCGGCGGGCCAGGTAGGCCTCGATCAGCGGCATGTCGAGATCGCGCGGGTGCGCCATCGCGGTTCTGATGGCGTTTTTGGTGATCTCGTTGAAGGTGACGCGCCGGACCTCGACGCCTTTCAGCGCCTTTTTTTCTTCAAGCATGGCGCGGACATGCCAGGAGATCGCCTCGCCTTCACGATCCGGGTCAGTGGCGAGGTAGAGAGTGTGCGCTCCCTTGAGCGCCTTCGCGATGGCCGCGACCTGCTTCTGGCCGCGCTCGTCGGACTGCCACCGCATGGCGAAGTCATCGTCGGGCAGCACGGACCCGTCTTTTGGCGGCAGGTCACGCACATGCCCGAAAGAGGCCAGCACGGTGTAACCATCACCGAGGTATTTGTTGATCGTCTTCGCCTTGGCGGGCGATTCAACAACGACGACGTCAGTCATGCTCTCTCCGAGCCGGTCTGAAACCTCAGACTTTCGTCATTCTGTCTCAGCCGGCACCAACAGGACAACGGCTCCTCCAGGGAGCGATTCCACCCGCCCGGCAAGTTCGAGCTCAGTCAGAACCGACAGGACCGCGGAAACGGAGAACTGACAGTGCCGGACCAGCTCGTCAACCGCGACCGGTGTGTAGGACAGAAGCGACAGCACCCGCTCCCGCACCGTGTCAAGCCCTGACGATACGGAACCCCCACCCTCACCCCAGAGGGCCTGCCGCTCCGAGAACCCGCTGAACAGCCCTCCGCCGAAGGGTGTATCGTGCCGGAGAAACGGCAGAATATCAGCGATATTCTCGACAAGATGGGCGTTTTTGCTGCGAAGAAGATTATTGCTGCCGCGACAGCGCGGGTCGAGCGGTGAACCCGGCACGGCGAAGACGGCGCGGCTGTATTTATCTGCGAGATCGGCGGTGATCAGGCTTCCCGACTGCAATGCGGCCTCGACGACGACGGTACCGAGTGAGAGACCTGCGATCAGCCGGTTGCGGCGGGGAAAATGTCTGGCCTGCGGCATCGTGCCAAGCGGGGCTTCGGTGACAACCGCACCTTCCCGGGCGATGCGCGCCTGGAGATCCTTATGTTCCTGCGGATAGACGACGTCGATTCCACCGGCGATAGCGGCCACGGTTCCGCCCCAGTCCGGAAACACGCCATGGAGCGCGCCACGGTGAGCGGCGCCGTCGATGCCGCGCGCCAGACCGGAGACGACCGTCAGACCATTCTGGGACAGCTCCGTCGCCAGACTTTCAGTGAATCGCATTCCGACCGCCGAGGCGTTGCGGGCGCCGACGATTCCGACGCTTTGTGCTCGCAGCAGCGCCGGATTGCCCAGCACGGTCAGGACTGGCGGAGAATCGGGGAGTTCAGCGAGCAGCGGCGGGTATTCGGGGTCATGCAGGGTGATGAGCCTGCCGCCCATTTTCAGCACGCCGTCGATTTCTTCCGCGACGGCGCGTTCGTCCGGAATGGTCAGAGGCCCGCGCCGGCCTGCCCGTCGGGCTCGCTCGGGCAGTGCCCGCAGCGCCTGTTCCGCCGAGCCGTATTCCGCTATCAGCCGGCGCCATGATACCGGACCGACATTCCCGGTGCGGGCAAGTCTGAGCAGGGCCGGAAGGTCAGGATTCACGGCATTCTCCGTTTCCGGTCCTGTTTACGCCGGGATCTGTCCGCACGCCTGCATTTATCCGCACTTACTGATCCGCCCTCTGGCTGATCTGCCCTCTGGCCTCTGTCCGCCGGTTTTCCGGCAAATGGATTTTACTGGCCAATTCTGGGTTCACGACCGCTGAACAGCCGGGCGATATTCTCGCGGTGCCTGATAAAAATCACGAGACTGACCAGTGCTCCGGCCAGTGGTTTTTCGGAGATTGTGAAGGAATGGCCATACTGGAAAAACAGAATGACCGGCATGGCGGCGAAGGCCAGCAGGGCGCCTGCCGAGGAGATACGTGTGATTTTCGCGCCGAGCAGCCAGATGAGGCAGCAGGCAAGTCCGGCCAGAGGTGACATGGCGAGGACGACACCGAGGCCGGTCGCAACGCCTTTGCCCCCCTTAAAGGCGAGCCAGACAGGAAAGCAGTGACCAATGACGGCGAAGATCGCGGCGGTTGCGGTGGCGCGGTCGGCGAGTTCCGGCGGGCACATGACCCAGGCGATCAGTACGGCAAGAACACCTTTGAGGGCGTCCAGGGCGAGGGTTGCCGCGGCCAGATCTTTCCGTCCTGAACGGAGGACGTTCGTCGCGCCGATATTTCCCGATCCGATCCTGCGGATGTCGCCGCCGCCGGACAGCGCCGTCAGCACCAGACCGAACGGGATACTGCCAAGCAGGTAAGAGAAAACGACGACGGCGCCGATCAGGGTTGCCGGCGATTCGATGAAATTCACGCACTGTCTCCGAACACACGCACGCCGTTTTTCCACGTGCCCATGACCCTGCCTTCGAGCGCCCGTCCGTCGAACGGAGTGTTCTGGGAGTGTCCCGGCAGTTCACCGGCGACAACACGCCATGCGCGGTCAGGATCGAACAGGCAGAGATCGGCCGGAGCGCCATTCTCCAGCGTGCCGGCGGGGCGGGCACCTTTCCTGCGGAATGCGCCCGCCACCCCGAGGAGCGTAGCCGGCTTGCTGGTCAGCAGAGCCAGAGCTTCGGGCAGGGACAATGTGCCGTCATGATAGCGGGTGAGCGTGACGCCAAGCAGGGTGGCCAGCCCGGTTCCTCCGGCGGCCGCCTGCGCGAAGGGCAGGCGTTTGTCGTCGGCGTCGCGCGGGGTGTGGTCCGAGGCAACGGCGTCGATCGTGCCGTCTGCAAGCGCAGCACAGACGGCCTGCCGGTCGGCTTCCGCGCGCAGAGGTGGCGAGAATTTCGCATAGGTCCGGAAATCGCCGATCGCATTTTCGTTCAGGTCGAAATAGTGCGGCGCCGTGTCACAGGTTACGGGCAGGCCCCGGTTTTTGGCGCGGCGGATCAGATCCAGCCCTTCTCCGGTGGAGACGTGACCGAAATGGAGGCGGCCGCCGGTCATTTCCGCGAGACGGATGTCACGGGCGATCATGATGGCTTCGGCGGCTGTCGGGATGCCGGGCAGACCGAGGCGGAGAGCGAGTTCGCCGTCGGTGGCGCAGCCGGAACCGGCGAGTGTCGGTTCCTCGGGATGCTGGACGACCATGGCGCCGAAACCACGGGCGTAGGTCAGCGCCAGCTTCATCAGCCGCGCGGTGCTGACGGCGCGGGCGCCATCGGTGAAGGCGACGGCGCCGGCTTCGTTCAGGAGACCGATTTCGGCCAGTTCCTCGCCACGGCAGCCTTTGGTCAGCGCGCCATAGGGCAGGATCGAGACATAGCCCGGCTCCTCGCCACGGGACCGGAGCAGACGCACCATGGCGGGATCGTCGATGGCGGGTGTGCCGGTGGGCAGGACGGCGACTGTCGTGATGCCGCCGGCGAAGGCCGCGCGGGAGGCGGATTTGACCGTTTCGCGGTATTCATGACCGGGTTCGCCGATCTCGACGCGCATATCGACAAGACCTGGACACAGCACCGCACCGCCACCGTTCACGACGGTTGCGTCTTCGGGCGTGCCTTCGGCGCCGGCCTGATCGAGGCCGGCGATGCGACCGTCCCGGACGAGAAGGCGACCGGGCTGGTCGAGGCCGGAAGCCGGGTCGATCAGGCGGACGTTTTCGAAAACAAGGGCGCTCATGGCCGGGCTCCGCGCGCGAGAAGATCGAGCACGGCCATGCGGACGGCCACCCCCATTTCGACCTGTTCGCGAATGACGCTCTGGTCGGAATCGGCAATCTGGCTGTCGATTTCCACGCCGCGGTTCATCGGGCCGGGATGCATGACGAGCGCGCCGGGTTTCGCCAGGTCGAGCCGGCGGCGGTCGAGCCCGTAAAACCGGAAATATTCGCGGGCGCTGGGCACCTGACCGCCGGACATACGTTCGCGCTGGAGGCGGAGCATCATAACGACATCGGCGTCACGCAGTCCCTCTTCCATAGTATGATGGACTTCGACGCCCAGAGCCGACATTGCGCCCGGAACGAGTGTGGGCGGGCCGACGACGCGCACGCGGCAGGACATGGCGGACAGCAGATGGATGTTCGAGCGGGCGACCCGCGAATGGGCGATATCACCGCAGATGGCGACGGTCAGGCCTTCGATGCGCCCGAGATGGCGGCGGATGGTCAGGGCGTCGAGCAGGGCCTGGGTCGGATGTTCGTGGGTGCCGTCACCCGCGTTGATGACGGAGGCGTCCACCTTCTGCGCCAGCAGCGCGGGAGCACCGGACTGGGAGTGGCGGACGACAAGAAGATCGGCCCGCATGGCATTCAGGGTCGCGGCCGTGTCGAGCAGGGTTTCGCCCTTGTTCACGGAGGACTGGGCGATCGACATATTGACCACGTCGGCGCCGAGACGCTTGCCGGCCAGTTCGAAAGAAGTGCGGGTCCGGGTACTGTCCTCGAAGAAAAGATTGATGAGGGTGCGGCCACGCAGACGGTCGCGCGGGGTTTTCCGCGAGCCGTTCATCAGAACATAGGTTTCGGCGAGATCGAGAATCGGAATGATCTGGCTGGGGTGCATGCCCTGCACCCCGAGAAGGTGGCGGCCTGAGGCGCCGAAGAAACGGGAGCCCCCGGCCTGTCCTTCAGCCATTCTGCACGGCTCCGATCCGGGCCAGAACCTCATCTCTTCCGAGAGCGGCTACGGTGGCGTCAATGCCGGGCGAGGTGGTCATGCCGGTGAGCGCTGCGCGGAGCGGCTGAGCGACCTGGCCGAGTTTGTGCCCGTGTGTTTCCGCGAACTGACGGAGAGCCGCGTCGATCTGCTCAGCTTCGAACGGCTCGACGACCGCCAGCGCACGCGCCAGTTCGCCGAGCGTGGCGCGGGCTTCCGGCGTGAGATGCTTCTGGGCTTTTGCGTCGAAGGTCAGAGGAACCTGGCGTCCGAGGAAGGCGGCATTGTCGGCCAGTTCGACCAGCGTGCGGGCGCGCTCTTTCAGTCCGGGCATGAGTTTAAGGACACGTTCGCGCGTGACCGGACCGGTATCGACCCCTTCCCTGCCCGTCAGCCGTTCCATGACATCGTTTGTCAGGCGTTCATCATCGGCTTCGCGCAGGTAGACGGCGTTGACATGGGTGAGCTTGGTATAATCCATCCGGGACGGGGAGCGGCCGACGCCGTCCAGATCGAACAGGCGGATCTGCTCGTCACGGGAAAGGATTTCGGCATCGCCGTGGCCCCAGCCAAGACGCAGCAGGTAATTGCAGAGGGCTTCGGGCAGATAGCCCTCGTCGCGGAATTCGACGACCGACTGCGCGCCGTGACGTTTGGACAGCTTGGCACCGTCGGGACCATGGATCAGCGGCAGATGGGCGAAACGGGGCTGATCCCAGCCCATGGCGCGGTAGATCATCAGCTGACGGAAGGTATTGGTCAGATGATCGTCCCCGCGGATGACGTGGGTGATGTCCATGTCGTGGTCATCGACGACGACGGCGTGCTGATAGGTCGGCGTGCCGTCGGAGCGGAGGATGATCATGTCGTCGAGTTCGGCGTTCGCGACGCGGACCTCGCCCTGAACGAGATCCTCGATAACGGTTTCACCCTCATGATCCGCTTTGATCCGGACGGCATAGGGCGCACCGGGAGGGGCTTCGGACGGATCGCGGTCGCGCCACATGCCGTTGTAGCGGGGCGGACGGCCTTCGGCCATTGCCTGCTCGCGCATCTGCTTCAGCTCCTCGGGGGTGCAGAAGCATTTATAGGCTTTGCCGGCCTCAAGAAGCTGCAGAGCGACTTCCTTATGCCGCTCCACGCGGGTGGACTGGAACACGGGCTCGGCGTCCGCCGTGATGCCCATCCATTTCAGGCCATCAAAGATCACGTCCACGGCTTTCTGCGTGGAGCGTTCGCGATCCGTGTCCTCGATCCGGAGCAGGAACTGCCCGCCGTGATGGCGGGCATAGAGAAAATTAAAGAGAGCGGCCCGGGCGTTGCCGATATGCAGCAGGCCGGTGGGCGATGGGGCAAAGCGCGTGCGGACGGTCATGGTGCGGGTGCATATCACGCGGCAACGGGCGGTGCCATGGGTTCTGTGCAGAGCCGGATGACGATCATGGCACCACGCCTCCGCGACAGCGCCTTCGCGGCATCGTATCGTAACGCCGTCTTTTGCGGGTCAGTTCGCGGGTGCTTTCAGGACAGGCCTTTCAGCACGAGTTCGGCGGTGACTTTCGCGCGGCCGGCTGTAATGGTGCCGACCCGGCGGCCGGCCTTTGTCAGTGTGACGGTAAAATCGAATTTTTCGGCGTTGCCGTCGAAAGCGGCGTGGTCGAATTCCTCCTGGAACCCGGCATACTCAATTTTGGCGTCGAACTGCTGCGTCCAGAACCAGGGCAACTGATCGAAAACCTGCGGTTGCTTCATGATCGAGCGCGCCACCTGCCTGCCCTGCACTTCCGCGGTGCGCCAGTGTTCGATCCTTATCCGTCTGTCGCCATGCGGGAAGCGGGCGGCGTCGCCCGCGATGTAGAGTCCCGGCGCGGCCTGCATCCGGTCATCGACATCAATGCCTCCGTCTTCGGCGCACAGAGTGCCGGCGAACCCGGTTGCTGGTATCACACCGGTCCCGACGATCACCAGATCGGCTGGAATGTGGGTCTCGTCATCAAGATCGACACCATCCGCCTGTGTGTCTCCGGTAATGGAGCGGACGCGGCGTCCGGTGCGCAGGGTGACGCCTTTTTCCTCGTGCAGTTTCATCAGGCGCCGCGCGGCCTGTTCACCGAAGATGTGGGCGAAAGGTACGTCCATGGGTGCGACGACCGTGACGTCCAGTCCGCGCATCCGCAGGGCGGCGGCGGCTTCCATGGCGATGAAGCTGCCGCCGCACACGACGACGCGCTTTACGCCTTTTGCGATACGGGCGGCTATCGCTTCGACATCTTTTTCATGATGCAGGGTGAAGACGCCGTCTCTGTCGATACCGGGAATATCGGGGCGTTTCGCGATACTGCCCGGCGCCAGCAGAAGGTGATCGGCTTCCATAACGCGGCCGTCCGACAATGTGATACGCCGTGATCCGGGATCGACGGCTGTTACCGTGCCGCGAACGCGGTCGATGTGATGCGTCTGCCAGTAGTCTCTAGGCCGGAGTGGCGGGGCTTTTCCTGTTTTTGTTTTACCGGCCAGTACCGTCTTGCTGAGTGCTGTGCGGTCATAGGAGCAGTCTGTCTCTTCATCCACGATGGCGATGGCGCCGCCAAAACCGAACTCACGCAGGGATACGGCGGCCGTTGTGCCCGCCGCGCCGCCGCCGACAATGACGACGTGCTCTTTTTCACGGGACAGCGGGACGGGGCGGAGCGATATGGGATCGGGGGCTACGAATATCCGTCCATCCTGCGTTTTTACCGGATACTGAGACAGCGGATCGAGCGCGAGGGGTTCAATGAGATGACCGTCATCGAGTGAAAATTCGGCTTTATGCCAGGGGCACGCGATGCGGCCGTCGCAAATGGCGCCCTTTTCCATCGGGGCTCCTTTGTGCGGGCATTCGGCGCTGAATGCCCGCACATCTCCCTGCGGCGTTCTGATCAGAAAGACAGGCGTTTCGCCGACGCTGACGCGCACGGGTACGTCCGGCGACAGGCCCGTGACCGGCAGGACATCGTGCCATTCCGTCACGGGTTCCGCTGCATGCGTGGCTGTACTGGTCATTGCCGGTCTCCTTTTTCAGGACATCAGGATTGTCTGCCTATCCGGTGCTTATCCGGGCAGGCCGTTTCCGGCGTTGATGCCGACGACCTGTCCGGTCATGTAACTGGACTCTGTCGATGCCAGCATGACGTAGACCGGCGCGATTTCGGCTGGCTGTCCGGGGCGCCCGAGCGGGACGGAATCACCGAATTTCTCGACATTGGCCATCGACTGGCCGCCGCTGACCTGGAGCGCGGTCCAGAACGGGCCGGGAGCGACCGCGTTGACGCGGATTCCGCGTGGAATCAGCTGTTTCGCGAGGCCTTTGGCGTAGTCGGCGATGCCGGCTTTCGTCATTGAATAGTCGAGGATGTTCGGTGACGGATTATAAGCGTTCGTGGAACTGGTGAAGATCATGGTCGAGCCGGGCGGCATCAGCGGGATGGCCGCTTTTGTCAGCCAGAACAGCGCATAGAGGTTGGTTTTCAGGGTCCAGTCGAAATCTTCCGTCGTCAGCTCCAGCACATCGTCGTATGCGTGCTGGCGGCCGGCGCAGTTTACGAAGATATCGAGGCCGCCGAGCTTGTCCGCCGCCTGCTTCACAAGTTTTTTGCAGAATGATTCATGCCGGATGTCGCCTGGCAGAGCGACGAACTTACGGCCGGCCTGCTGCACGAGCTCACCAACTTCACGCGCGTCGCTTTCTTCCGCGGGCAGGTAATTGATCGCGACGTCCGCGCCCTCCCTGGCGTAGGCGATTGCGGTGGCGCGTCCGAGACCTGAGTCGCCTCCGGTGATCAGGGCCTTGCGGCCTGTCAGCCGGCCGCTCCCGCGATAGCTCGTCTCACCGTGATCGGGACGGGGAATCATTTTCGACGCGAGACCGGGCCAGGGCTGTGGCTGAGCCTGAAAGGGAGAGTGGACGTACATCTCACGCGGATCTTTCAGCGGTCCGGCTCCGCCCGGATGACCTTCCGGACCGACTCCCGCATCCTGTGCGACGGCCCGGTTTCCGGCGACAAGCGGGACGCCCGCGACCGCAGCGGCGCCTGCGGCTCTGAAAAGTGCCCGACGGCTGCTGTCGTGCGTTTCGTTTTCATCGCTCATGCAATGTCCTTTCCGGTTCCGGGGGCCGGACGACAGGCAAAGCGCGCGACCACCCTCTCGCCAGGGCGTTATCGCCGCTGGCGTTTCCATCTCTGCCACACTGAATATTACGCAGGATTGCCGCGAATGTTCCCCGATCCGGTCGGGAATGCCCGTGACCGGCCGGTTTCCCAGGGGATCATCTTCGGAACGGAGCGGAAACCGTGTGCGGGTCCGGACTGGAAATCCGGTTACAGGACAGGCGATGTTCCCGACATGCCGCCGTGCAGGGCCGGCCACTGTGTCCGGAGCATTTCTGTCGCGCGCGGGCTGGAAAACATGCGGGAGCGATGGTTCCGTGTTCCCGCATGTGTGACCCGATCTGTCTCAGCCGGCTGACTGTGGTCGTCCGGCCAGCGCGGGGACGAAACGACCGCAGACGGTGAAGGCCGCGACGACGACAATATTCACGGCAAGGGCGATGAGGCCGGTGGAAACCAGCTCCGAATGCCCGGCAAAGGCGAGCATGTGCACAGGTTTGAGGCCATCGGCCCAGCACATCCCGAGGCCTGTCACCATACCGATCAGCCAGCCGGCCATCATGCCGGCTGTGGAATAGCTGATGCGGAACAGGCCGAGCACGAGCGCGGGGAATGTCTGGAGGATGATCACACCTCCGAGCAGCTGCAGGTCGATCGCGAACTGGGCGTTCAGGAACAGGACGCAAAGCAACGCACCAAGTTTGACGGCAAACGCGGCGATGCGGCTGCCTGTCACGGTATCGTACTGCTTCGGCAGGATATTATGCGTCAGCAGATTGGCGGCTCCGATCGCCATCACGGCTGCCGGCACCAGGGCGCCTACCGCGATTGCCGCGAAAGCGAAGCCGGCGAACCAGTCCGGGAACAGTTTGAGGAACAGCAGCGGCACGACGAGCGAAGTTTTTGTCGTCTCGATCCCCGCGACATGGGCCATCATGCCCAGCAGCGCGATCAGTCCGAGGACGATCGTGTAGATCGGCAGATAGACGGCGTTCTGCCTGACCGTATCGGCTGATTTCGCGGCAAGGATGCCTGTCAGCGTGTGCGGATAGAGGAAGGCCGCCAGCGCGGAGGACAGCGCCAGAGTGGCGTATGGCACAAGCTGGGTGCTCTTCATGACATGCGTGGCGTCCGGCGGAGGCAGCACGCTGTTCATCACGTCGAACATATGCCCGTAACCGCCGAGTTTTAACGGTACGAGCGTAACGGCGGCGATCACCGCGATATAGATCATGACGTCTTTGATAAACGCCGTCAGCGCCGGCGCGTGCAGTCCGCCGAGCCAGGTGTAGGCGGCGAGCGAGACGAAAGCGATGATCAGGGGAACGTCACCCGGAAGACCGAGAGCCTGCACGACGGTGCGGATACCGATCAGCTGCAGCGCGATATAGGGCATCACGGCGACCAGGCCCGATATCGCGACGGCCAGTTCGAGTGTGCGGCTGCCGAACCGGGCGCGTGTCATATCCGCTGCTGTTGCGTGTCCGCCATCATGGGCGATCTTCCACAGACGCGGCATCACGACGAAGATGAACGGATAGACGATGATGGTGTAAGGAAGCGCGAAGAAACCGTATGCGCCGACGGCGTAAACGAGCGCGGGAACGGCGATGACGGTATAGGCTGTGTAGAAATCGCCCCCGACGAGAAACCATGTGATCCAGGCGCCGAACTGGCGGCCGCCCAGCCCCCAGTCCTCGTTACCGTGTCCGCCTGGCGCCGGGGAGATTTCGGGCTTCTTCTTTCCGCCGGAAAGGAACCCGCGCCAGTGTACTACTGTGCTTCCGAGGATGATTGTGATGCCGAAAAACACAATGAAGACGATGAGAGCGACCGTATCCGCCGCGGGAGCGCCGTTCATGCCCGGACTCCCTTCTTCCAGGCGAGCCAGATGAGCACGGATGTTACGGGAACCCAGGCGAACTGGTACCAGTAAAAGAACGGGAACCCGAACAGCGCTGGCCCCTGAACATTATAGAATGGTACCCAGAGCAGGCCCACAAACGGAGCCAGCAGCAATATATTGAAGATTTTCATGAAGCGACCGCTTGTTTTTTTTGTTTAGGGCCTGAGTGCACTCTAGAAGCGCGATACACTAAGTCAATAGGTCCACCGGAGGGATCACCTTTATGTCGTTTTCATCCAGCTACCGGCCAGCCCTGGATCATACCACTCTTGGCGGCGCGTTCTATGACGTTGTGGAACCGGCGGAGTTTCCCGGGCATATTCTGCGCTACCGGAATCAGAAAGCGGCCGGAACAGTGGGGCTGGACACCCTCACGGATGACGAGTGGATAGCTCATTTCGGCCGTTTTCAGCCACTTCCGGGTTCACTGCCTCATCCGCTGGCGCTGCGGTATCACGGTCATCAGTTTCGTCAGTACAATCCGGATCTGGGCGACGGACGTGGTTTTCTTTTCGCACAGTTGCGTGATTGCAACGGACGGCTGCTCGATCTCGGCACCAAAGGCAGCGGACGCACTCCCTGGTCGCGCGGGGGTGACGGGCGGCTGACGCTCAAGGGTGGCGTGCGCGAAATTCTGGCGGCTTCCATGCTGGAGGGGCTCGGCGTCGACACGTCGAGGGCATTCAGTCTGATCGAAACCGGCGAGGAACTGGAGCGGCATGATGAACCGTCTCCGACACGGTCGGCCGTTCTGGTGCGTCTGAGCCACTCCCACATCCGCATCGGCACATTTCAGCGGCTGGCGGCGACGGGAGACATGGCGTCGATCCCCAGGCTGGTGACATATGTTCTGGAGACTTATTATCCGGAGATTACCGTCTCTGAGCAGGACAATCCGGCTCTTCTGCTGTTCGGGGCGGTCTGCGCGAAGGTTGCGCGTGTCGGTGCGCAGTGGATGGCGGCCGGCTTCGTACATGGTGTACTGAACACCGACAACATCGCGATCACCGGAGAGAGCTTCGATTATGGTCCGTGGCGGTTTCTGCCGCGCTTCGATCCTTCGTTTACAGCGGCTTATTTCGATCATAACGGCCTGTATTCCTATGGAAATCAGCCGCAGGCTCTGATGTGGTCGCTTGCGCGGCTTGCTGAATGTCTTCTTGAAAATGCGCCCCATGCGGGTCTGAGCGAAATTCTTTCTTCATTTCCGGAACTGTATGAAACGGAACTGGACGCGGCCTGGTGCCGCAGGCTCGGGGTGTGCCGGGTGTCTGCGGAAGATGACCGCGCGCTGCGTCAGGCGGTGACGCTGTTCATGGAAGAGTCCGGAATTCCCTTCCATGCGTTGCCGTTTGACTGGTATGGTGGCGCTGTCAGCATGCGGCGGGCGATGGCATCTCCCCGATCGGCGTTTTATGCGGAGCCGGGCTTTCAGTCTGTCTGTGCTCTGCTCGGCTCCCGGGACGCACTGCCGGGCTTCAGGCCCGATCACGCGTATTTCAGCTCTGAAATACCTTGTGACATGCTGATCGGGACCGTTGAGACGTTGTGGTCTGCACTGAGCGCAAATGACGACTGGACGGCTCTGGATGCCGTACTCGGGGGGATCGGCATCATGTCGGACGCTCTCGGGACAGGCTGATTGTAATTACAGCATCGGAAGGAATACTCTTGAACGCGACATCCGGCTCTCCCCCGGCAGCTTCGAATACAGTTGCGAAAGCCGTCGAAGCTGCAGAAATTTCGCCTAACGCGCATCTGACGCTCTGGATCGCAGCCACCGTGGCCGCAATATGCGGCGGCCTCTATGGATACGATACGGGCATCATCTCGGGAGCGTTGCTTCTGATGACGCGCGAGTTTCATCTCGACACCGGAATGCAGGCTACCGTTGCTTCCGCGATCCTGATCGGCGCCACGCTTGGCGCTGTTATCACGGGCTGGTTCTCCGAAAAATTCGGACGACGGACAACGGTGATCGTCGTGACGGCCATTTTCGTGGTCGGGGCGGTGGCCTGTTCGATGGCGCCTGATGTAACGGCTCTGATCGCCGCGCGTGTGTTTCTGGGCATCGCCGTCGGTGGCGCCACCCAGGTTGTTCCGACATATATTTCGGAGCTTGCCCCGCATGACAGGCGCGGCAATCTCGTCACAATGTTCAATGTCGCCATTGGCATCGGAATTTTCCTCGCGAACGTCGTGGGTTTTGCCTTCAGGGACAGCTGGGGCTGGCGGCCGATGATTTCCGTGGCGGCGATTCCGGCGGCGTTCGTCTTTATTTCCATGTTTTTTCTGCCGAAAAGTCCGCGCTGGACGGCTGAAAACGAGGGGGTCCGCTCGGCAGTCGAACAGCTGAGCCGCGTCCGGACGAGCCGGAAGCAGATCCGTCGTGAAATCCATGAGATTCATGAGAACGCCAGCGGAATAGACGATGACGAGCGTGGATGGCGCGGTCTGGCACTTCCCTGGGTGAGGCCGGCCCTGATCGCGGCGCTTGGTATTGCGTTCTTCACCCAGGCCGGTGGTCTGGAGATGATGATCTATTACACGCCGACCTTCCTGTCGGATGCCGGTTTCGGAGCGTCTTCGGCGCTTCTGGCCAGCCTCGGCGTCTCGATTGTCTACTGCATCATGACGCTGTTCGGCTGCCTGTTCGTTGACCGGATCGGACGGCGGCGTCTTGTTCTGATCATGGGGCCAGGCTCGGTTGTCAGCCTTATCGGACTTGGAATCATGTTCGCGATTCATCCGGATAAGGGATCTTTCGGCAGTTATGTCACGGTCGCGTTTCTGCTGCTGTTCATGCTCTTCAACTCCGGTGGCATTCAGGTGGTTGGCTGGCTGATCGGCGCGGAGATGTTCCCGCTTCCGATGCGCGGCGCGGCGACAAGCCTGCATGCGGCGGTGCTGTGGGGCAGCGATTATCTGGTGACACGCACGGCACTGCCGATGGTGACCCTGATTTCCCTGGGCGGAACGATGTGGGTTTATGCCGGCGTGAATCTCGCCTGCGTGCTGTTCGTTCTGTTCTTTGTTCCTGAGACATCGGGCGCGTCGCTTGAGGATATCGAGACGTCCCTGCGTAACGGCACGTTCCGTCCGCATCGCGGCGAGACTCCCTCGATTGCTCATAAGGCTGCGGCGTAAGGCCGTTTTCCGTTCCGGGTGCGCGATAACAGTACGGGCGGCTGCGCACCCGGATGTTACCGGAAATGCCGGGACGGACGGCTTCAGGCGTTCAAAATTTTTTCGCATTTGAAGAATACTGGTTACGGGACCTGCATCTCGTCTTTCTGAACACACAGGGAACGGGGTATGGTCCCGGCGGCGTGCGTGCATCGCGCGCGGCATCCGAATGTCACTTGCAAGTCAGGACCGGTTATTTGGCGCGTCTCAGCCGTCTCACCACGCCCGATCTCTCGTCTCCCGCATTAAAGACGTCTCTCCGGCGACGCGGGGACGAACTGGGAGGCATCGTGCTCTGGGTGCTGGCGCTTGTACTGGCGGCCACGTTCTGGAGCTACGACCCTCTCGACCCGTCCCCCGATGTTTCGACATCACGCGCGGCCACCAATCTGCTCGGCTGGCCGGGAGCCTGGGTGGCCGATCTGCTGATTCAGGGGTTTGGCCTGGCGACGGCGGTTCCGGTCATCGCTCTCGTCGCCTGGGGCTGGCGTATTTTTCTGCATCGCGGGCTGAGTGTCTTTGTTTTGCGTGCCATTGCGCTGGTCTGTCTGCTTCCGGTGTGCAGTGCGCTTTTCGCAGCCATTCCGCTTCTGATAACGGCGATCCGCGCTCCGGCATGGCCGGCCGATTCCGGGATCGGCGGCGGGATCGGTTCGACAATCGCGCGGGCGGCTCTGGCGGCCGGCACGTCCACTATCGGACCGGCGGGCGGGGTTGTCATATGGTTGCTGGGCCTTGTGCTTGCGATCCTGCTCGGCGCTCTGGCGTTTGGACTGGATCGCCGGGAATGGCGGGCGATTGGCAGAACGACTGCTGCGGCCGCGATTTTTCTCGGACGGCAGCCGGGACTTCTGGCGCGGTCCGTCATCGCGCGGCAAAGGCGTGATCTGGTGCCGGGTGGCCTTGCGTCCGCCGGGTATGACGGAGCCGCTTCCCGAAGCGACACCTATACAGACGCCCCGTCTTACGGACGGCAGACCTGGACGCCGCGCCGGACTGAAGGCGCGTCGCGCGTTACGGAACCGGCGGGTGTTTCCCGTTCTGGCTCCGCTCAGACGCCGCGCAGAAGCGATGTGGCGCGCCAGGATGTGCCCGCGCCGGCGACGGCTGTCGCACAGCAGTTTTCTGGTGCGGCCGGTACCGAGACCGGCAGCAATCTCGCTCTCATCGCGCCGCCTGCCGAATCTCTGCCGGCCAACCGGCCGAGAGGACGGATGCCTGTGTCAGCCCCGTCTGGTGCCGAAGACGACGCGCCGATCATCTCTTTGCCCGGTCCGGCGTCGGAGAAGCAACAGGTTTACGCAGACTCAGCCGGTTCCCGACCGACGGAAGTGGCTGAAACGACGTCGGCAGAATCACCCATGCGTGTTTCAGGGCCGGTGCCGGAGCGGGCAGTGTCGGAGCGGTCACTGTCTGACCGGCTGATGTCTGAACGGCTGGTATCGGAGCCGCCGGGGTCGCAGTCACCGGTGTCGGAGCGGCCGGCGTCTGACGTGGCGCATGACGGCCGTCCTGGCGATGCCGGCAAAAAATCGCTTCTGTCGCGCCTGTTCGGAGGGCGGAATGAAGCGGAAGCGGGAAGCGGAAGCCATACGCCGGGACAGGGTGGCGGCCGCACGTCATCCTCCCCTGCGAACGGGACCGGGTGGGTGCTGCCTCCGATTTCCCTGTTGCGATCGGTACCGACCTCCCGCGCGGAAGCGGGTCCGACACGGGAGATGCTTGAGGCGAATGCCCGTCTTCTTGAGACGGTACTGGCGGATTTCGGGGTGCAGGGCACGATTGTCGATCTGCATCCGGGGCCGGTCGTTACGCTGTACGAACTTGAGCCGGCGCCTGGCATCCGTTCGGCGCGCGTGATTGGTCTTGCCGATGACGTCGCGCGCTCTCTGTCAGTTCTGAGCGTACGGATCGCGACCGTTCCGGGACGGAATGTGATCGGTATTGAGGTTCCGAATGCGGTTCGGGAGACGGTTTATCTTTCGGAACTGTTCAACCGGCCGGAATGGAGCAGGACGTCGGGCCGGCTTGAACTGGCGCTCGGCAAGGATATCGCCGGCGAGGCGGTTTTCAGCGACCTCGCGAAGATGCCGCATCTGCTGGTCGCCGGCACGACCGGATCGGGTAAATCCGTTGGCATCAATTCGATGATTCTGTCGCTGCTCTTCCGGCATTCGCCGGATGAGTGCCGGCTGATCATGATTGATCCGAAGGTTCTGGAACTCTCGATTTATGACGGTATTCCGCATCTGCTGACGCCGGTTGTCACGGAACCGAACAAGGCGGTGGCGGCCCTTAAATGGGTGGTGCGGGAAATGGACCGGCGTTACCGGGCGATGTCGCATCTTCAGGTGCGGAATATCGCCGGTTACAACGAGCGTGCGGCCCAGGTGCGTGACCGGGGAGAGGAAGTTACGCGCCGTGTTCAGACGGGGTACGACCCGGAGACCGGCAATCCGATTTTCGAGGAGCAGTCGCTTACCCTTGAGCCACTGCCGTTTATCGTCGTTGTGATCGACGAAATGGCTGATCTCATGATGACGGCCGGAAAAGAAATCGACGCGGCAGTGCAGAGGCTGGCGCAGAAAGCGCGTGCGGCCGGTATTCATGTGATCATGGCGACGCAGCGTCCTTCCGTCGATGTCATTACGGGGACCATCAAGGCCAACTTCCCGACCCGGATTTCCTTTCAGGTCATCAGCAAGTTTGACAGCCGGACGATCCTTGGCGAGCAGGGCGCCGAGCAGCTTCTCGGGCAGGGCGACATGCTGTTCATGCAGGGTGGCGGCCGGGTCACGCGTGTTCATGGTCCTTTTGTCGCGGACAGCGAGGTGGAAGCTGTCGTTCACTTCCTGCAGGAACAGGGCGAGCCGATCTATGACGAGGACGTGGTGTCCGAGCGTGAGGAAGATACGGCGAGTGGTCCGTTCGATGCCGGAACCGGTTCGGACGGCGATTCAAGCCTGTATGACAAAGCGGTCGCCGTCGTCATTCGTGAAGGGAAGGCATCCACCTCCTTTGTTCAGCGTCATCTTTCAATCGGCTATAACCGCGCGGCCAAGCTGATTGAACAGATGGAGAAGAACGGCATTGTCAGCGGCGCCGACCATGTCGGGCGCCGCAAAGTGCTGATTGGCCGGGGTGCCGATGACTAAACACAGCGCTGTCAGGCGCCGGCCGGACAGAAAGGCCTCTGCGCATCTCAGGGACCGGCCGCCTGTGCGCGCCGTTCCCGAAGGTCCCCTGCCCTTCGATATTCTGTTTCAGAACAATCAGGTTGTGGTGATCGATAAACCTTCCGGTCTCGCGGTGCATCCCGGTCCGCGGAGCGGAGCGAGCGTGGAGGACTGGTTTCCGCTGCTGAGCCGCCGTAAGGACGGCCCGTGGCTCGCACACCGGCTGGACGCGGACACGGCCGGCTGTCTTGCGATTGCGTTGCGCAAGCAGGCGCTCATCGACATGCAGGCCTGTTTTGCGGCCGGACAGGTAAAGAAGATTTACTGGGCGGTTGTCCGTGGCGTTCCTGCGGAAAGCGGGGTCATTGACCAGCCTGTGATGCGCGTCTCCGGGCCGGCCGGCTGGAAGATGATCGTTCATCCGGAAGGACAGAGCGCAGCAACAACATGGCGGCGTCTGGGGACCGACGGTACGCTGTCATGGCTGGAGCTGACCCTTCATACCGGCCGCACCCATCAGGCGAGGATTCACTGCGCCGCGATTGGCGCTCCTGTCGTCGGAGATCCGGTTTATGGGGGCGGCGGAGCGGGCGGGCAGCGGCTTCAGCTTCTGAGCCGCGAGATCAGTATTCCGCTGACCGTTCCCGTCACGGCCGTAGCGCCGCCTCCGGAGCATATGCGTTCGACTCTGATACGCTGTGGCTGGTCGCCGCTTCGGGAAGCCTGACACACAGAGTCTGCCGGAAAGCTATGAGCGACCGGCATCCGGCCTGCCGGATCGGCGACTGCTTTAAGAGGCCGGTCCGATCACTTCAGTAAATGCTGTTTCATCGTATGTGATCAGTGAGGGCATGGCCCGGATCCGTTCGAAATCGGCGTGGAACATCCGGTTCAAAGCCCGTTCGAAGATTCCCGGACCCGTTTTACAGCGGATGGGGAGGTCGGGATGCCGCCAGGAATTCCGATAGAGTGAGAGCAGAGCGTCACCCAGAACGGAACTGCCGGGGGTGGCTCCAAAGAAATCGGTGTGAACGGAGTTGTTCCGGTTCAGCAGGAATACATGGGAGTGAAGCTGTGACAGCCGGTTAAAAAAGGCGTCTTCCGACCGGATGCGGCAGTTTGCGTCCAGCCACCAGCCACCCAGTTTCTGAATGACATGCACGCGAAAGAAATCCGCCGCTTCGGCCTCGTTCCGGGCCGTCAGGAAAAGCGTCCGGCTGTCCACACCGTAGACATTATACAGCCAGTCAGCGGCTTCCTCGTGACTGAAAAGCCTGAATTCAAGACCGGCCAGGCTGTTGTGGAACTCGACATTTCCTTCGATGTCATCCGCGCTGCCCTGCGGCCTGTACATGTAAAGCCGGCGTGGAATGAGGGCGTCCGGGGACCGGATATCGGCGATATTGCTCTGCATCTGGTCGTGGTAAACTCTGTTCATCACCTCCAGATAAAGCCTGTCGCACTCCTCTCCGGTGTGGAATTCCTCGTAGCAGTTCCCCATGATGCGGGCGGCTTTGACAAAATCCGCCTGTGACCAGGCAGTCTGTATTCCGAGGATATAATTATAAAAAGGGATGGAAAGAGAACGCAGTCTGTCGAGATCATCCTGATCCGGCGTCTGTCCGGCTTTCAGGGCGCACAGGAGGCTGAGCAGCAACAGCACATGGGCACCGGGCATATCTTCGGGCTGTCCGGAATGCAGCGTGTAAGCGGTTTTATACAAACGGGCCGCTTCAGCGACACACCGGTCGGTGTGAAGAATATCGGCGAGCGTGAATGCTGTCCCGACAGTGTCGCAGCCATGTTCGTTGTAATATTCTGTCGCTCTCTGATTATTCGCCAGGTCGGAAGACGTTAATTTCGGTTCATTCACCGTATCCGACATAATTTGTCTCCGATCCCGCTCTGAGCATTTCGTTTTTTATACGGATCGGGCGGGAGCGACAACACGGGCCGTTGTGCAGCGAGGCTGAAAATTGCCTCTTATATCCGGCAGATGATGCGGATTATTATGGGGAATGAGGATCGTCCGTTTATTTTCCGCAGATATCCGGTGCCGGAATATGTTTCGCAAAATTCGGTAATTTTGTCGTCCGGCCCGGCATTGTGCGTTCTGTATGCGCTGCTGAAGGCGGCCCCTGCGTGCACATCTGGCGTTCTCTTAACAAACGTCGACAAAACCGCCATCGTGCGCCGTCCGGAGACCGGCTGATTTGTGGCCTTTCTCTGGTCAGAAGGAGAATTCGTCATGTCCGGTGGAGCAGCCATTCTGGTGCGGGGAGCAGGTGTTGCGGGTCTCGTGACGGCCGTGACACTTGCTGAGCGTGGCGCAAAGGTAACGCTGGCGGAAGCGGGTTCCCGTATCGGGTCCGGTGCGTCATGGATGGCCGGCGGGATGCTTGCGCCCTGGTGCGAAGCGGCGGATGCGCCCCGCGAGGTTACTGAACATTCGCTCGGTTCGCTCTCATGGTGGCGCTCTCATGTGCCTGACGTCGAATCGAATGGCAGTCTGGTGCTGGCTCCGGCGCGCGACACTGCTGAGATTACGCGGTTTGGGCGCAGGACGAGTCATTTCGAGGAAATCGGCGCGGAGGAGATCGCCAGGCTGGAACCGGATCTCGCGGGGCGCTTTTCGCGCGGGCTGTTCTTTCCTGAGGAAGGGCACCTCGACCCGAGGAAGGCCCTTCCCGCCCTTGCGGACCGGCTCGTCCGTCTTGGCGGACGGTTACTGCTGGATCAGGCCGATATGCCGGCTTCCGCTGGTTTCGACTACATCGTGGACTGCACCGGATTACGCGCTCGCGAGGCCCTGGGAACGCTGCGCGGCGTGAGGGGTGAAATGATCCTTCTGCGCTGCCGGGATGTTTCGCTTCACCGGCCGGTCCGGATGCTTCATCCCCGGATTCCGGTGTATATCGTGCCGCGAGCTGATCATCTTTTCATGGTCGGCGCCACTATGGTGGAAAGTGAGAATGCCGGTCCCATGACGCTGCGCTCCATGAGCGAGCTGATGAATGCGGCCTGGGTTCTGCATCCGGGATTTGCTGAAGCGGAAATCATAGAGATGGGGACGGGTCTGAGGCCGTCCTATCCGGACAATATGCCTCTTGTGACACAGGAAGGAAGGACCGTGTTTGTAAATGGCATGTTCCGGCATGGCTATCTTCTCTCGCCGTGGCTGGCGGCGCGGGCTGCGGATCTTATTTTCGGCTGAAGTCGTTCATGACATGAGAGATCATGGAACGGCTGCGGAAGCTGGCTTGCGTGAACGACGCCGAAGAACCAGATCAGAGAGGCTGGCACCGCGGGACAGGAGGGAGACCGATATGAATATTCTGGTCAACGAGGAGGCACGTGCGGTGACTGCCGGAACACTCGCGGGGCTCGTTGAGGAGCTTGGGTTTTCGGATGCGCGGATCGCCACGGCGATAGACGGTGAGTTCATCCCGAAATCCGCCCGCAGGCAGTATGTGCTGGCGGAAGGGATGCGGGTGGAAATCGTTGCTCCCATGCAGGGCGGATGAATCGATGCTTTTTTACGGAACACGTCTGTCGTCGCCTCTTATGCTGGGAACCGCGCAGTATCCCTCCCCTGAGATTCTCTCCTCCGCCGTGCGACAGGCTGAAGCCGGGGTCATCACGGTATCTCTTCGCCGGGAGGCGGCTGGCGAGCGCGCCGGTCAGGCATTCTGGGCGCTGATCCGGGAACTTGGTGTTCCGGTTCTGCCGAACACGGCCGGGTGTCACACTGTCAGGGAAGCTGTGACGACCGCTCATATGGCGCGGGAAGTGTTTGAGACGGACTGGATCAAGCTCGAAGTCATCGGGGAATCGGACACTTTGCAGCCGGATGTTTTTGGTCTGGTCGAGGCGGCCCGCATCCTGTCTTCAGAAGGATTCCGGGTCTTCCCCTACACGACCGAGGATCTTGTCGTTGCGGAAAGGCTTCTTGCGGCCGGCTGCGAGGTTCTGATGCCGTGGGGAGCGCCTATCGGGTCCGGCAAGGGGCTGAACAATCTGTTCGGGCTCCGGGCTCTCCGGGCGCATTTTCCGGATACGCCGCTGGTTGTTGATGCGGGAATCGGTCTGCCCTCACATGCCGCTCAGGCGCTGGAACTCGGCTATGATGCTGTTCTGATCAACACTGCCGTTGCGAAAGCTGGCGATCCGGTGGCGATGGCCCGTGCCTTTCGTCTGGCGGTTGAAGCTGGCCGGCTTGCTTATGACGCCGACCCTATGGAGGCGCGGGATATGGCGGCGCCCTCAACACCTCTGCTTGGAAGGCCCGTGCTCGGATGACTCACCCTCCCCTGCCCCAGCGCATTTATCCGATCGTCGATCGCGCATCGTGGATTTCCCGCCTGGGAAATGCCGGAGCCCGGTTTATCCAGCTGCGCGTCAAGGGTCTGTCCGGGACGGATCTTAAAAATGAGGTCGCGGAGGCGCTTTCTGCCGCCTCTGATACCGGGGTGACGCTGGTCATCAACGACTTCTGGGAACTTGCCATTGAGCTGGGAGCGCCCTGGGTTCATCTCGGCCAGGAAGATCTGGATACGGCCGATCTCGAAAGAGTGCGGGAAGCCGGCATCAGGATCGGGATCAGTACGCACAGCGTTCCGGAGCTGGATCGCGCTCTGGCTTTCTCGCCGGATTACGTCGCTCTGGGGCCGATCTGGCCGACACGGCTGAAGAAAATGGCTTTTGGTCCGCAGGGGACGCAAAGGCTCACGGAATGGCGCGAGCGGATTGGTGATCTGCCGCTTGTGGCGATCGGCGGGATTACACTGGCCCGGGCGCCGGAATGCATTGCGGCCGGCGCGGATTCCGTTGCAGCCGTATCCGATTTTATTTTTTCGCCGGAACCGGAGGAGCAGGTGTCGGCCTGGATCAGGGCGGTAACGGCTGCGGCTGACACCTCCCCCCGCCAGAACTGACGACATTTTGCCGGAACTTAAGGCTTCCTCAATAGCCGTAGCGGATCATTGGTCTGTGTGACTGGGCTCAGGGATCGTGCGGCGGCTATTTCGGTTTACCGGCAGAGTAAAAAGGTGTCTCGCGATTGGCTGTGTCGGCTGTGCCGTCGCCGCAGCCGCACCCGAAGGTGACCAGCCCGCGTTCAATGATAAGGATCTCGCGATCCTGGGGCAGACTCTTCATTTCATCGACCCTCCTCCGGAGGGGGAAGTGCGTATTGCTGTTGTCTTCAACCCTTTGGTCGCGGGGTCACAGGATGAGGCGGCACAGATTGTCCGGGAATTTCCTACGGATTTTACGGTATCGGGCATTCCGATGCATCCCTTCTCCATCAGTCTTGATCAGATCGGACAGGCGACTTTCGGCGCGGTCATTTCCGCGGCCGGAGCTGGCACCGGGGCGTTACGGCAGGCTCTGAGCAGACAGCATGCGATCTGTGTGACAAATCATCCTGAACAGGTTTCAGCAGGGTATTGTCAGATCTACATCACCTCGCAGCCGAGCGTGGATATCCGGTTGAATCAGTCTGCGTCGGACGCCGCCAATGTTCATTTCGCCACGGCCTTCCGGCTGATGGTGCGCGCGCTTTAAACCGGGTCGGTGTCGGGCTTTTTCCGCATTACTGTGCTGCTTCGGGCCGGGCGCATCTGAGTTCCTGCTGCTCAGTGACACATCGTGCCATGTCTGCGATGACCTGGCTCACCTTCTCCGCGAAACGGGGATTGAGACCGTAACCGCCGCCGGTCCGGGGGCACATATATAATGTTCTGCTCATTTCCAGCTGGATGACGCTTACGTTGTCCTGCGGCTGACCGTAATGACTGGTGATAAATCCGCCGGCGAAAGGATGATTGCGGGCCACGCGGAAACCGAGGCTCAGCAGGGACTTAGCGAGAGTCTGCACGAATACGGGCCTGCTGGAGGAACCGAAACGGTCACCGATGACGATGTCCGCTTTTGTTCCGTCCACTCCGGGAGGCATCGAATGCATATCGAGCACGACGCAGAATCCATATTCTGCGCGTATCTCATCGATCAGCTTTCTCAGGACCGCATGATAAGGGTACCAGAACTGCCGCAGCCGGCTCGCGGCTTCTTCCATGGACAGTTTATTCGCATAAACCTGCCGGCCGCCTGACACGACACCGGGCACACTACCGAGACCGGCGCGGCCCCGCTCACTTGGCATCAGCAGAGTCTCGTCGCCATTCTCCACCATGCGGGGGTCCAGATCGGAGGATGCCCGGTTTACATCGCACACCACACGGGGAAATGTCGCGCAGAGCAGCGTGGCGCCGTACTGAGGCGCGGTGGCGATGAGGGTATCGACATGAAAATCCTCTCCGCTTCTGAGGATATCGAGCGGAAGCCGCGAGCGGGCCAGAAACTCGGCTGTATAGTTACGTCCGGAATGCGGAGAGCACACGATCATGGGGATTGCAGGACCGGGCGGCCGGACGACGGCGACCGGAGCCGTGCAGAAACCGCCGGAACCGGCCGCTGCATTCATGGTGGCGTTTTCAGAGGTCTCAGAAGCCTGCGCTTTCTGATCAGTGCTGGCATCCGGCCAGAAGTTCATATGTGTCAGTCCAACGGAATCGTTCGTGTGATGACACTAAAATACACGTTTTGCATCCGATGGGGTTGCACTCTTCTTCGGAGGACGGTAGAAGCCGCGCTACCGAACGGATGGGCGCATAGCTCAGCGGTAGAGCACTACCTTGACATGGTAGGGGTCACAGGTTCAATCCCTGTTGCGCCCACCATCTGTTCCGGCAGAAAACCAACGGTTTTCTGAGACTTATGCATCGGAGTGCCATCCTTTGCAATTGAGTCTAGCACGCTGTTAGCACGCATGTTGAAATTTACCATCGATCGGGCTGCTACCCGGTCGATGGCGCTTGCGACCTCGTCAATAGCCTGCTTGGCGTTTGCGAGGAAGTCCGGACGCACGTGCACATAGCGGCCTGTGGTACGGAGATTTGGCATGGCATGCCCCATGAGCGAGGCAACTTCTATCTCTGGTACGCCACGCGTAATCAGTTCGGTCGCCATAGTATGGCGAATTGTGTAGGGCACGATTTCTGACGGCAGTCCTGCTGATTCGCGCGCGGCGCGCCAAGCTCCGTTGATCTTGAGAATCGGCTTGTCTTTGTAGGTCACGAGATGACCCGAGGCCACGCTCTCAATCCATGACCTCAAAAACTCCGGCACCGGGATACGTGGTCTCCGCTTCTTCGTTCGAGCACGGCCTGGCGGGTTAAGGTCAATCACCCCGTGCCCCAGATCGCATTGCTCACGAGTGAGTTGCAGAAGCGCCTCAGGGCGTGACGCCGTTCCAATCAGAAGTGCAAGAAACATGCGAAGATGAGGCGGCATATCTGTCTCCCAAAGCCGAGCCATCTCCTGAATCGTCATAATGCGCTCGCGCCCCTCACCCTCGGGTGGCAGCACAATCGGAATCTGACGATCGATCTCGCCATTCTTCCAAGCCCAGTTCACCGCGGCAGCGGCGATACCCATGACGCGGCGGGTATAACCCGCAGAATAACCCTTGCCTCGCAGGCACGAAGCAATGCGTTTCTGCTCGGCCACTGTGTACCCAGCCACAGAAGCACCGGGCTCCACGCTGTCCAGCATCAGTTCCAGCGCCCTTCTGTTTGGTCCTGAACTTCGGGTTTGCTTACTGTGATTCTTATAATATCTCAGAAAAACTGACGCCAGGCTTGTCTCTAAAACGGGCTTATTTCTTCGATTTGTATGCTCAGTTACATATTCTGCCAGCCTTATTTTCGCCTCTTGAAGAACAATTGTGCCGAGAGATGCTCGTTTTGTTTGTCTTGTTTTTGCATCATAATGGCATGCGCACCACGCATTTGAGTTGGGACGCTTCCCGAGAAAGTACTGTCCGATTCTGAAGGAAGCGTTGGGCATTGCTCGTTTCTCGTCAGATACTCTGATAAATGAGAGTTGGTGTATCGCACGCGGCAACGGATTTTGAGATACCCGATCTGGCCCGCCTGCCGTTCCCGGCGCAGAGTAATCACTGACACGCCCAAAAGAGCAGCCGCTTCCTTTTCCGTATGAAGAAATCCCGGAATCATAGATCATTTCTCGTACAGACGCATGGCCATGCACAGCGTTCCTGCAACAGGAACATTCATCGGGATTTGCAAGAGGTCCATCTTTATGGTTCGCAGATAGCAGATATTGCCCAAATGCTCGTCTCCTCGACAAGCAGCCATCTGGTGACTGGACCTTATCTGCGGAGATGAAAGTTCTCCCGATATGGCGTATATCCAGTCCAGGCAGGCCGCTAGGTTGTTTCTTTGCGGTTCTGCGTGGGGGTGCGTGTTACGAGCTCGCATCCCCACAACTTGTTATTTCATATGCACATTCGAATAATAATATCAAATAAAAACCAATAGACCACAATGTCTATTGTAGAAATGCATGCTTTCAATGCGTGCATTATAGTAATGATTGCATTATTTCCATGAATGCATGCATTGAAAGCATGCATTCATTCGTCATGAAAGTATGATGCATGCATCATGCATGCAAACTACAGAGCGGATCTACTTCCACATTTTTTCAAAGGCTTATGTAGATTTCCCCCGAAGCAAGGCCATAGCCTGCCCCCAGTATATCCTGCTCTTCAGTAGAATGCTCCCGGACGCCTTCGGCGGCCTACGGCGCTCCCACGCTGCGCTCGCTCCGGGTCTGCTCTGTCTTTTGCCGGGCAAGTCTGCTTGCTCCTGAAGCGGAGAATTTTGCGACTAAATCGCGTCACAGCCCCGGCCCATAATCCCATCCGCTGTCATTCCGCTCGTCTGCGACTTCCTTGGCTGTGACGTCCCACCTGCGCACGGCTCGGGCAATGGCGGCGATAAAGGGCGCGACTACCGACCGGAACGGTTCGAGAATGGCTGAAAGGACACTGCGTCTACGCTCGGTGATCTGGTCAGAATAGTTGATCCGCCATCCCATCTCCGGTGCTTCTTCTGCCCCTATAACTTCCCGACGATAAAACGCTTCGGCCCCGCTCTGCATGGCCTTCAGAATGGCATCATGACCACTCTCTTGTGCGGCCTCTTTGGTTGCTGTGGCGTCCAGTTTTAACTCAGTGACCTCGGCTAAAATGCTGCGCGTATCTGATGGAAGGCTGCGCACCATCTGCTTCAATGCCGCTCTTCGTTCTTCGGAAAGCGTCGTGCTTGTCGCAGTCTTATGTTTACCGCCTTGAAAGGAGAGACGGATTTCATCTTTTCCGATAGCTCTGACGATCTCGGCTGTGTTCCATTCTTTTTCCTCTATTGCGCGTTCACGTCGATCCAGTTCTTCCGCACGCTCGCGCAGCAAGTCAGCATGAACATGCTTGCGTTGCGTTTCCTTTTTGGGATCACCACGCCGCAAACGCTGATCTATGTGCTGGCTGGCCCAATCCCCCCAACTGTCCTGTAAGGCAGAATAGTTCCTTTTTTTCTTTGGCCTCCCGTATTTGTTGAGCACCGGCGTTCCATCTTCATTAGGCGGCATGGGGTATTTCTTAGCGACAGCTTCCAACCCTGACTTGACCGAAATCGTCAGCTTCGGCTTTCGGCCACGACCGCCGCTCTGCATAGCAGTCGGACACACAAACAGATCCACGACACCCGCGCCCTTTTCGTCCACGTCCAGACGGGCCGCAATGAGGGATTCCTCGCCAAATTCCGACCGCGCCCATGCCTGCGCCTGTTCGAAGAGAGCTTGGACCTGTGGATTGTTTGGATCTCTGGGGTCGCCGGTTTCCGCCAGGACATCGGGGGAGATAACGGCAATCATATGAGCCATGATTGCTGCCCCTTTTCCCTCAGAAGCACCTGTAGCTTCCTTGAATGCCTTGTACGCAATCTCCAGTTCCAGGGGCGCGGCCGGGCTGTATCGCGAGGCAACGAGGTTCAAAACCGTGCGGCTCTTTTCCACGCGCTTTTCGCTGACCTCATCTTCGCGCTTTCCATGAGCTTCCGCCATGCGGATAGTAGCCATGCTTTTGATCTGCTGAACACGGACTGCAACGAGTGCTTTCACATGGTTATCCCCCTGTCATGGGGATAACACACTAGCCCCTATTTTCCGATGGAAAACCCGGCTCCGCCTTAGGAGTGTGGCAGGGACACCCTGCACCCGTGAACACTTTCATAGAACGACACGAATCCCTCTCCCCCCCGTTAATATGCGCTCCGGGGGTCGACACGACCCGACACAAGTAAGCATCATTCGAGAGGAACGAGTCCTATGCGAAATCTACCACCATGAAAGATGGCGAAATCGCCCGGTTGCTGTCCCTGATCCTGCGGCATGAACCTGAACGGATCGGCCTGACGCTGGACGGGCAGGGTTGGGCGAAGGTTCCTGATCTGATCCGGCTGGCGAAGCGGGCGGGTAAACCGTTCGACCGCACCACCCTGCAACGGGTGGTTGAGATGAACGACAAACGGCGCTTCACTCTCTCGCCGGACGGTCAGCGCATCCGGGCCGCACAGGGTCATTCCCTGCCGGTTGATCTCGATCTGCCTGCCATCCAGCCGCCTGACCGGCTCTGGCACGGTACCGCCCGCGACAACCTCGATGCGATCTTCCGGGAAGGGCTGAAACCGGGACGCCGCCAAATGGTCCACCTTTCCGCCGACCGGGCGACGGCGCAACGTGTTGGAGAAAGGCACGGAAAGGCTGTTATTTTGGGCATCGAGGCCGGTGCGATGTTCCTCGATGGGTTTCCCTTCTACCGGGCCGATAACGGTGTGTGGCTCACCCCTATAGTTTCAGCTGTTTATCTGACCTTTTAGTGTGTGTGGGGGTCTGTCCAGAAAACGGTGGTTTTCTGAACGTCATAAAAATCCGCTTTGCAGCGTCGCGTGGTCATACTTATCTTGTTAATATTCTCGTCCAGTTTTCAATGTTCAGGTTTAGTCAATGAATCAACGGATCGGTTACGCCCGTGTTTCTACGGAAGACCAGCACCTGGACCTGCAACGTGATGCACTTCAGCAAGCTGGCTGCCGCGTTATTTATGAGGAGACAGCCAGCGGCAAAAATGCAGCGCGCCCCGAGCTTGAACAATGCCGAAAGGCTTTGCGGAGTGGCGACACGCTTGTCGTCTGGCGGCTTGACCGACTTGGCCGCAGTCTGCCTGACCTCGTACACATCGTGGCAGATCTTGAACGCGGTGGAGTAAGCTTTGAGAGCCTCTCCGAGAAGATAGAAACCGGAAGTGCCGCAGGTAAGTTAGTTTTTCATGTATTCGCTGCGTTGGCTGAGTTTGAGCGTAGCCTGATCCGTGAACGAACCTATGCCGGCCTTGCCGCGGCACGCGCCAGAGGCCGTTCTGGAGGTCGGAAACCCAAGCTCCATGACAAGCAGCTACGAGAAATCAGGGCGCTATTGCGCGATCCTGATATCCGGGTAACAGACGTAGCGCGACGGTATAATGTCTCGCGGACAACGCTGTACAAATACGTCGGGGCCATTACCCCGCACTCAAAATGACCAGCCCCAGATTTTCTGACCAGCTATTACCCTTGGAATCCCTCCCATAACCCGCCCTGCTTCACGATAGCAGCAATAACGGCACGCAACAGCGAGCTATCGTTCAGCATCTGTTTGCCCATCTTTTCATGCGCCTCCATCAGTTCGATGGTCGCATTCAGTCCTTCTTCCTGAAGATCGGGTGAGTTGGCGAACTGGTCCTTGGTGTTGGCCTTTGCCTGCTCCCGCAGTTTTTCTGATTCTGCCAACTTGGTTTCCAGTCCGGTAACAAACGCCACCTTGTCTCCATCCGTCAGATCACCTTCGAACAGGTCATTGATTGCCTCAATGATACGGGAAAGCTGAACTTTCACCTTCTCCTGCGGTTGCCCCGACCCGGCTTCCTTTATCGGTTCCAGCCCGTCACCGGCTTCGTTCTTCAGCCCAAGCTTCTGCTTGCCAAGGTCCTTCATACGGTGATGCGTCAGACGCAAAGTCGTTGTGTCGATGGTCTCACGCTCACGGTCGAACTTCAGCAGCGGCCAGAGCATTTTCGCGAACAGGTACAATTTTTCATAATCCGGATTGCCGTAGTTCAGCATCTGACTGAAAAACTCATACATCCGCACGTAGGACGCCAGATCACTCCGGAACTGGATCAGGCCGTCAATCCGTTCCTTTGCTTCTTTCCGCTCCTGTGAGATGGGGTGGTTGCCGTCCTCCCCGCACGGCATCGCAATGTGCCAGAATGGTCGTTGGAAGAAACGACTGCGCGAAAGGACGGCAGATGAAGGATACAGTGATAGGCGT
>NZ_WOTB01000010.1 GCF_011516835.1 Acetobacter musti
GATACTGCGCTCGGGTGATTTCAGTCCAGGCCATCTTGATCTCATCAGGTTATCGCAAACCCATGAATCATAACCCGCTGAAATCACTCAACTCATTTTCGGTCAGACACTGAAATAAACGGAGCGGAAGGGTTCGCATGCTTTTCCGAATGCGAACCGGCCAGCGGCCTTCCCCGACAACCTCCCGCAACACCAGATCACCGTCATCATTAACACTGACCGCATGATCTCCTGCGACGAGCCACTCACTCCGGCCCGCGCACCTCATCCTGCTCCTCCAAAACCTCCGCGGTCTGCTGCCCCGCCCGTGTCGCACGAAGCTCATCAACCTCAAGCTGCAGTCGGGAAACCAGCGCCCTCAGACCACGGATATAACGGTCCTGCTCCTGATTGCGCTCCATAAGTTCCGCAAACCTGCGCTCGAAATACGCCCGCTCCGCCGCAGGATTGATCGGCGGAAAAGCAGACACAGAACTATCCTTTTCATCGCTGGCAGCCATAGATTTTTCCCTCATCCGGCTACAGGTCACAACCTGCGCATCCCTCTTCCGGAGAAACAGCAAAGACCTGAAAATATGATCAGAGAATCATAGACTTTTTTAAAAACATCAGAAGAGACAAAACCTCTCATAATAAACCGATAATGTTATGTTTTTTGCATCCCGCTCACCAGTTCGCTTCAGCCAGCCTCAAAAAAAACACCCACGACAAGCCCTCGATAAAACCAGCAAAAGTTTTTGAGTGCCGCCTTTTTCCAAAAAGGCGGCGTCTTCTGAAGCTTTCCAAAAAATCCTCATCAGAAAATCCTTTATAATCTGAAGAAGATTATACAGAAACGCTTTTAAAACAGCCCCGCAGAATCACCGCGGACAAAGCGCCCGCTCAACAAGCCCGCATACAATATGCGCCGCCGTAATATGAAGCTGCTGTATGACAGGGGTCCACCCGGACGGAACGGCAAGCGTCACATCGCAGGGCGCCCCCTGGATGCCGGCATGGCCGGTGAACGCGGCGGTGATCAGCCCCGCCTCACGTGCGGCTTCCAGAGCACGAAGAATATTCGGGGAACGACCGGAAGTCGTAATCCCAAGAAAGACATCGCCCTCACGCCCCAGCGCCATCACCTGGCGGGAAAAAATATCGGCAAAGCCGTAATCATTCCCGATCGCGGTCAGACTGGACGTATCCGTCGTCAGCGCTATCGCACTGAGCGGCCTGCGGTCATACATCAGACGCGCCGTAAACTCGCCGGCGATATGCTGCGCATCGGCCGCGCTGCCGCCATTGCCGGCAATCAGCAGACGCCCCCCGCCGGCCAGCGCGCCGGTGATCTTCACCGCAAGACCGATCATCACCGCCTGCGATGCCTCATCGACCGCGAAGGCCGCCATCGCCTCCGCGGATTGCCGGAGATAGTCCGTCATGAACCCATGATCGGATTTCACCGTCTCAGCGACGCCGGCGCCCGCCTGCCCGCCGGTTTCCGTTTCATCACGAGGAACCATCTTCAGCATTATCCTACCCTCAGGCCTTCTGACAGGCGTCAGACTAACACCCGGTTCTCACTAAACCCTTTCGCCCCGCAATGACCATGCGCCGCCGTCGAAATGGTCCGGGGGCGGCGGCCACGCAAGCAGAACCCTGGTATCGGTCACATGCAGCGCCGGATTAATCGCCGGATCATTCCTCATCACCCGATGCCAGCGGCCGACAAGCCGGGCTGTCTCAGCACAGTGCAGCCATTGCCGGGCAATGCTCACATCCCGCCCCCGCGTGGCGCCGTCGAGATGAGTCAGCACCGCGTGAGGCGTCCATACAACACGCCAGCCGGCAGCAATCACACGCAGACAGAGATCAATATCGTTACAGGTGACCCGAAACGCCTCATCGAGCCCTCCGACACGCTCCCAGACATCCCGCCGCATCAGAAGACACGCCCCCGTCACCGCCAGCAGATCCCGCTGCCACACAAGCTGCCCCAGATAACCAGGATCGTCAGGCGCGGCGCCGCGCAGAATGTGGGTCGCCCCGTCTTCGGACAGGACCACGCCGCCATGCTGCAGAGTGCCATCCGGATAAAGCAGCCTGGCGCCGACGACGCCGACATCCCGCCGCATGATCTGGCGCACCATCTCCTCCAGCCAGTCCGGATGCAGGATCTCAATATCATCGTTAAGCAGCAGAATCAGATCGCCACCACAGCTCCGGACGGCCTCGTTATTCAGACGCGACCAGTTGAACGGAAAGTCCAGACGCAGAATCGTGACACGGGCATCCGTATCCAGTTCCCGCAAAAGACACAGCGTCTCATCCTCACTGCTGCCATTATCGACGATCACCACGTCCAGCGCCGCATAATCCGTCTTATTCAGCAGCCCCGTTACGCACTGGCGCAGCAGGCCGGGACTGTCCCGTGTCGGGATAATCACCGATACCGTCGGAAGCATCCGGGGCAGCGGATAAAGAACACGCGGCCAGAGCGGGCCGTCCCCTTTCTCCCCGCCCCCTCCCGCCGCATCAGGCAGCAGAGACGCTTCCGTCAGCCGGACATCGGACCGCCAGCGGGCAAGATGAGACGCCGCTATGCGCCGCCCGGCCGGGAGCGGCGCATCCGGACCGGACCGGGCCAGAACAAAGGGCGGCAGGTCCTGAAAATACCGCCCGTGAAAAAGAATCCGGGGAAGATGCCTGACACGCTCCCTGGACACTCCTTCGGCAACAGCAAGTTTCAGCGCATAGAAGACCGCCGCCCGTGAAACAGCCTCATCCGAAACAGCGCCCGCCTCGCTGTCGCAGGCACAGGCCGTCGCCGTCGCAAAGCCGCCAGCCTCTTCGATCCGGCGGCGGGAAAAAACGGCCAGCTGACCCACCGTATCCCCCGCCAGAAGCTGATCCTCACTCCATCCGGGCTTCAGCCGGGCAGTCCGGCGCCATCCGTCGTCACCCCGGACATCCTCGTCCGTAAACAGCAGGACAGTCCCGGGATCAGCCGCAAGCGCACGCGCTATGTGCATTACAGCATCCGGCGCCAGCTCATCGCCGCAATTCAGAAACGCGACAAAAGGCTCGTCGCCTGCTTCGTACAACGCAGCTCCGGTAAGCACCGCCCCATCCGGAGCCATTCCGGCCTCAGCGCCTTCCGCAACCTGGCAGAACCGGATATCCGGAGAGGACCGGGCATGATCCTGCAAAATCCTCGTAACGTCCGGCGACAGACCGGAACCCGCCATAGACAGCGTCCAGCCATCGCAGATCTGCGCCCGCACCGAACCGATCGTAGCGGCAAGACGATCCGGCCGGCATGCCGTCACATCGAGCAGCAGGGCAATCCGCGGCAACCCCGCCTGACTGCCAGCGTCAGAACCCGCGACCTCACGCTCAGCAGCGGCAAAAGTATCGTAACGACGTGCCCAGAGCCCATAAGCGCAGTCATCGTCCGGCGATGCGCCGTCGGGACAGAAAAGCGCAAACGGATCATGCCGACGCAGCAGAGCAGGCATCTCCGCAGCCAGCACGAGCGCGGAAACCCGGTCCCGGGCCATCCCGAGCATACCCTGTTCAGCCTTAGTCGGCACCCGCCCCATGGCGTTCCGGACCAGCGCATAAAGAAACGGCTCCGTGCACTCCTCCCCGGCCCCGTGCAGCTTCACAAATTCCGGCAGAGCGATCACCGCTTCAGCAACCCGCTCTCTGCCAGGACGGTCGCCGGCAACGGCGTCCTCGGAACGCCGCAGCAGCGCCTTAAAATCATCCGCTTCACCGGGAGCCGGAGGCCGCCCCAGTCCTGTCAGAAAAACCCGGAGGACGAAATTCGCGTCCATCACAGCATCGGGCACAGCATCAGGTCCCGTGGCGTCGGGTCCCGTCATGAAATCCGCCTCTCCGGACGCAAAACTGTCAGGTCAGCACGCGAACTCTGACAGAAACAAAAAACAGTTTGACCAGACATCGCGCCCACCGATGCCTCCAAAACGCCCCGCACGCAACCGTCGGCCAGCGTGCCAGACCGGCTGCGGAACGACCTGCCGGGTTGACGGGAAGGAAGACCTGGTGGTGGATGCAGGGAACGTCTGGCATCGGATCGCCATGCGTAAACCCGTCACCAGATACGACAGGACTTCATGGCGCGCTCTTCTTCAACTGCCACGCCGGGATACACGATATGGATCGACGTCGATGACCTCTTTCATTACGCCCGCTCAAACCCGCGCCCAAGCGGGATTCAGAGACTTGTCTACGAGATTCTGAACGTTATCGAAGCCCGTGCCGCCCGCCATGCCAGCACGCCCCGGATCCGGTTCGTCCGGCGGGGTCCGGACGACGCACCGCTCTCGGAAGTCACCTTCGACGACATCTCCGCCCTGTTCGGCAAACTGTCCGGAGACGGCCAGACCCCAGACCACGAGACGCCAGACCGCCCAAGGTCAGATAACCGGGCGTCAGATAACCGGACACCGGCTGCCTCATCGCCTGGTCCGTCACGCGCCCCCGGGGCGCCGGATCGCCTTCGCGCCGGAATCCGCAGCCTCATTCATTCGGTGCGGAAATTCGTCACCCCCGGACCGGCCACAGGCACCGGAGCGGGACTGCAGGCCATGCAGCGACTGCGTCTGGGCGCAATCCGCAGACTGGAAAGCATGCCGGCCGATCTCTCCGGACCGCTTCTTGCCGCCGGCGTCTCACAGATCCGCGTCCTGCGATTGCTCCGCCGCCTCCGGAACCAGCAAACGGAAGTCACCGCGCCCGAACAGCCCTCACAACCGCCGGCAGCCGTCCCGCCCCCGACCGGTCACACCCCCTCCGGAACAAACCCGGTCAGCGAGGATTTCGCACCGCACGACATTTTCCTCATTCCCGGCGCCGCCTGGTCCGATCCGTATTTCGGTGAGCGCCTTCGCGTTATCCGGGAATATCACTGCCTGCGCCCCGTCGTCCTGCTCTATGATCTCATCCCGGCACGCCGGCCGGAATGGTGCGCGCACTCGCTGGTCAGAGACTTTCGCCACTGGCTCGATACAACGCTTCCACAGTGCAGCCACATGCTGGCCATCAGCAGAGCGACAGCGCAGGACGCCATGCGTTACGCCGCCGAAGAAGGCCTGCATCTGGCCGGTCCCGTCCGCACGATCCCGCTTGGAACCGGCTTCGGCCTTGCGGCAAAACCGGTCTCCCCGGATACCGCCACGGACAGCGCCACCGCCGCTCCCTGTCCCGGTTTACCGAAACCGGGAACCTATGTGCTGTTCGTCTCGACACTGGAAGCCCGTAAAAACCACGCCCTGCTCTTTCGTGTCTGGCGTCGTCTGATCCGCGATCTCGGACGTGAAAACGTGCCGACCCTGGTTTTCGCCGGCCGCGTCGGCTGGCTCGTCGCCGATCTCATGCAGCAACTGGACAATACCGACTGGCTCGACGGCAAAATCCGGCTGCTGAAAGACCCGACGGACGCCGAACTGCATCAGCTTTATCATGGCTGCCTGTTCACCGTCTTTCCGTCCCTGTTCGAAGGATGGGGACTTCCGGTCACCGAAAGCCTGATGCTCGGACGCCCCTGCGTCGCTTCGGATACAACCTCGGTACCGGAAGCCGGCGGAGCATTCGCCCGCTATTTCAACCCCGAAAGCACACAGGACGCGACCACCGTCATCCGTGAGGTCATCACCTCGCCCGACATGCTGGCCGCATGGCGTAAACAGGTCGAAACGGATTTCCCCCGCGTCCCCTGGGAAACCTCCGCCGACGCTATTCTGGACGCATGCGCCGAAGCCTGCGGACCGCAGACTCCCGGACAACCCGAAGCGAAAGGAGAGCACCGGGAATGAGCCGGACGATGTGGATCGATGTCAGCGATCTTCTTCATTACCTCACCCATCACAACCGGCCGAGCGGCATCCAGCGCGTCGTCTTCGAGCTCAGCCGCGCGCTGGCCGCGCAGGCGCCATCACAGGTCCGCTTCGTGCAGCGAACGGGCGGGCCATGCCATTTCGAAACAGTGGACTGGTCTTATCTCGCGGCCCTGTTCTCGACCGTAACAGGCGTTTCGTCCCGCCAGCAGACCAGCCCCGCCGCAACACCGGAAAAGCGGATCGACACTTTCATCGAATCCCCCGAAACAGAGACAACACTCCCCGCCGTATTCCGTACGCAGCTGAATGTCCTGCGTCATCTCGCGCGCCTGCCACGCGAGACCGTCCGCTACGGACTCCGCAAAGCGGAAATCCACCGCACGGCCCGCCTGAAGCGCGAGGCGATCGCCGCGGAAACAGGCAAAATAACCCCGCCAGACCGCCGCATCCGTCTGGCGGATGCCGCAAAACCCGGTGACGTCTTCTTCGTGCCAGGCTCACCCTGGCATCACCTGGACTATGTCCGAACCGTCCGATGGCTGCGCGATGATCTGCGCATGTCTTTCGGCCTGCTGATCCACGATCTTATTCCCGTGCGTCACCCGGAATGGTGTGACCGGGGCGTCATCGTCACGTTCACCCAATGGCACCGCTCGATCCTGCCGCTGGCGGATCATGTCTTCGTCACCAGCCGGCACGTCGCGGGCGATGTCGAGGCATACGCCGCCGAAAACGGCATTGTCTTTGATAATCCGGTCACGCCTGTCGGCCTGGGCTCGTCATTCGGCGCGGCTGTACCGCAGAGCGCGAAAGCCCCGTCCCCCTCTCTCCCGGACGAGGCCAGAGCCGGCACACTGCCCGCTTCCACATCGCCCGCTTCCGAAAATTACGTGCTGTTCGTTTCCACCCTGGAAGCGCGTAAGAATCACAGCCTGCTCTTCCGCGTCTGGCGCCGCCTGCTTGAAGAACGTCCGGCCGACCAGGTGCCGGTGCTGGTTTTCGCGGGCCGCGTCGGCTGGCTGGTGTCCGATCTCATGCAGCAGCTGGACAATGCGAACTGGCTGGACGGAAAAATCAGGCTGGTGTCCAGCCCGACCGACGACGAGCTGGCGACACTTTATCGCGGCTGCCTGTTCACGCTGTTCCCTTCTTTGTCTGAAGGATGGGGTCTTCCCGTAGCGGAAAGTCTTGCTTTCGGTCGCCCGTGTATTGCGTCGAATACGACCGCCATCCCTGAAGCAGGCGGTTCGCTCGTAAAATATTTCGACCCGGAAGACACCGACAGCGCCACCCGTGCCATCGGCGCCGTAATCGATGACCGGGAAGGCCTCGCGGCATGGCAGAAAACCGTCGCCACCCGCTATACCCCGGCGTCATGGGACGGACCCGCGAAACGCGTCCTCGCCGGCTACGGCCTGTCATGAACATCAGATAACAGAAAGCCCGGATCTTTATACCTCATACGCACCCCGGAGAACCTCCCCTAGAGACCGCTTCAAACTATAAAGAAGTTTTTGGCGAAGCTTTTTTCAAAAAGCTTCAGAAGACACCGCCTTTCCGGAAAAGGCGACACCCGGAAATTCCGGTGTTTATGTATTTTGCAAACAGGAGACAAAACAGGGCTCTGCCCTTCACGCCTTTAACTTAACAAACCGGGATCAAAGGGGCTGCGTCCCCTTGCGGGGTACGGGACAAAGCCCCGAAAAGCCACTACGCCTGTATCCTTTTTGCGTCCGGCTGAAGCGAACAGATGAGCAGGACGCAAAACATAACATCATCAGCCTGTTACAACCGATCTGTTCCTCTGAAGCTTTTGAAACCGCCTCCCCTCGCCCGCACGAATATCCGGAGCAAAACAGCAGACTCCGCTCCCATATATTTCATTCAGTCAGCCATCCAGCGCGGCGACCGCCGTTGCAAAACTGGGAGCAAGCGGCAGCAACGGCGCAAGCGTCGCCTGCCAGGCATGATACAGATCCGCTTTCCCCGGATAGACCACCGCGGAACTGCGATTGTGACGATCGAGTTCCTGATGCCAGCCTCCGGCCTCACGATCGATCATAAACAGATCAACGTAATCCCAGATCGTGCGATACCATTTTTCATAGCAGGCATTGCCCGTGCGCTTGAGCAGCGCCGCCGCAGCCGTCAGGGCTTCGGCCTGACACCAGTGCGGCCGCACATGCACAACCGGCTTCAGTGAGAAATCCACAGTGTAGAGCACACCCGGCGCCCCGTCCCGCTCCCACCCGGCCCGCATTCCCGCATGAAACAGCCCGACCGAGTCCTCGAACAGCCATGCCGGCGCCTCACCGTCCTCCCGCAGAAGCGCCGCCTCAAGCTTGAGCAGAAGATGGGACCATTCGAGAAAATGACCCGGCGTCAGACCATAGGGGCGCAGATCGTCCGTCGGCTTATCCCTGTTGAAATCCCGCAGCAGCACCCATTCACGGCTGAAATGTTCAGGCACCGCATAATCCATGGCTTTCGCATAGGTGTGCATGAACCGCTCGGAGATACGCAGGGCCCTGTCGCGCCAGACGGAATTGCCCGTCACATCCGCCACGGCCATACACGCCTCCACGGAATGCATGTTCGCGTTCGCCCCGCGATAGTCTTCCTCATCCGACCAGTCCCGCGCGAAACTCTCGCGGAAGACGCCCTCATCCTCACTCCAGAACCGCCTCTCCCAGACGGAAAGCGCCTCTTCGAGCAGCGGCCGCGCCCCGTCCACTCGCGCCACCACGGCGGATGACGCCGCGAGCACAATGAAAGCGTGCAGATAGGCCTGCTTGCGTCCCCCATCCGCCTCGTCCCGCGCCATGCCGGACGTCTCAAACCATCCGCCATATTCCGGATCGCGCAACGGTCCCAGAAGAGACGCCACACCATGCGCGGCCAGCGGAAGACAGCCAAGAAACCCGCGATTCCCCGCAATCGCATAAACATGCGTCATCCGGGCCGTCAGAGTCGTGTCAGCCACGGCGTCCGGGGGCAGATGACCCCGATCATCCAGCGCGCCAAACCCTTCCCCGACACGGGACGGCTTCGAGAAGTCCAGAAGACGCGCCCCCTGCGCGTTCAGCCATGCGCGATGCGAACTCTCGCGGATCCAGCTCGAACGCGGCAGCATCAGGGAGGGAAGCGGCTCAGCCATTAATGATCATCCCGCCATTCACATGCAGGGTCTGTCCCGTAACGTAGGACGAATCCTGGCTGGCCAGATAAACATAGGCCGGACCAAGCTCGCAGGGATCGCCGCAACGCCCCATCGGCGTATCCTTCCCCAGATCGGCGACCGCCTGCGGATCGACCGGACCCCAGCTGGCCGGCTGCAACGGCGTCCAGACCGGACCGGGCGCCACGGCGTTCACACGAATGCCTTTTTCGGCAAGCTGCAGCGCGAGCGCGCGCGTGAAGCCCATCTCCGCGCCTTTCGTGGTGGTATACGCCACGAGACTTTTATTACCCGCAAATGCGTTGACGGAAGACGTGCAGATAATGGCGCTGCCCGCGTCCAGATGCGGCAGCGCCGCCCGGGTCAGATAAAAATAGCCATTGATGTTGACGTCCATGTGACGCCGCCACTCTTCGTCTGAAATCTTCGTCAGATCGTCGCTGACATACTGAACGCCGGCATTATTCACGAGGATATCGAGACCCCCGAAAGCCTTCACAGTCTGCGCGACAGCATCGTCACAGACCGGACCCGAAGCAACGTCACCCGCAATGGCCAGCCCCTTCCGGCCCTCCGCCTCAATCAGACGGACAGTCTCCTTCGCGTCTTCATGCTCTTCGAGATAGAGGATCGCCACATCAGCGCCTTCACGGGCGAAATGCAGCGCCGCCGCCCGCCCGATGCCGCTGTCACCGCCACTGATCAGCGCTTTCCGGCCCGCCAGCTTTCCGCTGCCGCGATAATCAGGCCGGATATGTTCGGCCAGAGGCCTCATCAGCTTTTCCACACCGGGCTGATGATCCTGGGACTGAGGAGGAATCTCGGCTGGCATCATGTGTCTCCCGGATGTTCACGCAGATCCGGCACCCGCGGACGCGGCAGCCAGACGCTCGGTTACATCGGAACAAACCCCCGGAATCCCTGATCGTTCCCCTCTGTTATGATCGGGTCAGACCCGCAATCTCAGTAGCCCATCTCTTTCCACGGGTTAGCGAGGGGACGCGCCCCGTAATGGGAGATGACCTCGGAAGCCGCGACGGACGCCAGACGGCCACATTCCGTCAGGGTCCGGTCGGATGTCAGCCCCGCAAGAAAACCCGCGGCATAGGCGTCCCCCGCGCCGGTCGTGTCGACAACCTGAGTCGGCACCGGCTCCACCGTGATCCGTTCGCTGCCACGGATGATGACACTTCCCTTTTCCGAACGGGTCAGCGCGGCGAAGCTGGTGTCCCCGGCAACATGCCGGGCCGCCGTCTCGAAATTCTCAGTCTGGTAAAGCGCACAGATTTCGTTCTCATTTGCGAACAGAATATCGATATGCCCCCGGACCAGATCCAGAAAAGCCTCCCGGTGCCGGCCGACACAGAACGGATCGGAAAGGGTGAGCGCAACCTGCCGCCCGGCGTTGTGCGCCAGCGACGCAGCGCGACGGAACGCCTCCTGGGCATGCGGCGGATCGAAAAGATACCCTTCGAGATACACGACCGAGGATGCCGCGATGATGTCGGGAAGCACATCGTCCGGAGTGAATTCCGTGCACGCGCCGAGATAGGTGTTCATCGTGCGCTGCCCGTCGGGCGTCACGAGAACAATGCAGCAGGCCGTCGCCAGATTGGCGCCGAGCCTGCCATCGAGCGGGGTCGAGGGAAAGGTGATGCCGCAGCCGCGCAGATCCTGCGCGAACGCCTGCCCGGCATCGTCTCCGGCAACCTTGCCGAGATAGGCGACGCGCGCCCCGAACTGCGCCGCCACGGCACAGGTATTCGCCGCGGACCCGCCTCCGGTTTCTCTTTCAACCCGGACCTGTGCCCGCAGGGTCTTCGCACGCTCCGAATCAACCAGAGTCATGCTGCCCGGGATCATCCCCTCTTTCGCCAGAAAACCGGAATCGACCTTCGCCAGGATGTCAGTGATCGCATTGCCGATCCCGCAGAGATCGTAGAGGGTGTCCATCGTATTTTCCCGTCTGTAAAATCTGCTTTTCCTCTATCCGCTCCCGGCCCGTCACGTCCATGCCACAATGCTGTGGGCATAGGATGGACACAGTAACGGAACCGAAAGAATCCCGTGCTGAAATGCACGCTCTCCCTTGCCGCGCCGGTTACGATGCGTATAACCGTGCTTTAACTCGGGTGGCTGCGAGATCGTGCGCCCAGCTCCGAAGCACCTGCTGTACTCCGGAGCCCTACCAAACCCGGTCGCAATGCGCGGCCCTGATTAGAGTGACGGGGTTTTTCTTGCTGTTCAAGAGACACAAACCTGACGCCTCCAAGACCACGCAAACCGGTCGGCCCGTTCCTGCGCCTGATGCGTCAGCGCCGAAACCGGCCGGCCCTGCACCGGCGCAGAAGGCCGCCCCGCCGGCAGGCGGGCATGGCGCAATTTTTCCGGCCGGCAATCGCCCTGCGACTTCCGCTGCGCAACAACCCGGCACAACCGACAGTTCCACACCCGCAAAGGATTCCACGACAATGGGCCGCGCACCTTTTCCCGCCACCCCCGGCGCTCCGGGCACCCCGGTTACCCCTCCGGCTGGTCCGACCCCTCCCGGAGCCGCGCCAGGCCAGCGGCCATCGATGATGAACCGTGGTGACGACCGCCGGACGCTCGTTGTGGGACGCGGCATCAGCGTTCAGGGGTCCGTTCAGGACGCCGAACGTCTCGTCGTGGAAGGTACCGTCGAATCCAGCATGATCAACGCCAAGGAGCTTTCGGTAGCCCCGGGCGGTCTGTTCCGCGGCGGCGTCGAAGTCGAAGACGCGGAAATCGCAGGAACCGTTGACGGCACCCTTACCGTTCGCGGCAGCCTTCTGGTTTCCTCGACGGGACGCCTCCTCGGCAAGGCGACCTGCAAGCGCCTGCGCGTCGAAGACGGCGGCCAGATCAGCGGTCAGCTCGAAATGCTGACCGACGCCGCGAAAGACGCTCCGGCTCCGAAAACCGGAAACGCCGCCTGAGTTCAGTCCCTGAATTCAGAGTGCCCGGCTTCAGGGCGGCGGCCTTCATCACATGCCGCCCGGCCGGACACATTATAAACTGAAAGACCGGCATCCTGCCGGGCACAGGTTTTCCTGCACAAAGTTCCGGCTGAACGTCAGAGTGAAAACAGTTCGCTATTATTGAATCTGACAATTTCCGTTGTCAGGACAGCACAGTAAAAAGGGGAGATATCCTTACCGGATGTCTCCCCTTTTTACTGGCGTCTATATGCCGGGCAGGCGACGGGACTTTGCCCCGACCCCCACAAAGGGACGCAGTCCCTTTGATCCCGGTTTGTTAACTATGCCGCCGCTCAGGCAACGTTATCACGCCGGTCACGAAGCTTGACGTAAGCCAGCGCCGCATGCTCCGCACAATACGGCTTGCCGGGAAGCGGCGTCGCACCACAAAAATGGAACTCCGGCGTTCCCGGATCTCCCAGCGGCCAGCAACAGCTTGGCCCGCGCCGGCGCGGCTCAAGCGCACCCGAAATGCTGCGCAGCGCCGCGCGTGACGCTGCCGACGCCTTCGCCACAGGCGCGGGCTTCGATACAGTTTCAGCCGTAACGGGCTTCGGCGGCGCCACAGGAGCGGGCTTGTCGTCACCCGGCGTTTTTGTCGCAGTCACCGAAACAGGCGCTGCAGCCTCAGCCACGGAAGAGACGACAGCAGCAACAGGTTTTTCTCTTTCCGCCACATCCACAGAGGCAGACACCGCAACGGCCGGTTCAGAATGCAGAACCGCCGGCGTTTCAGACACCCCCGCTCCTGTCGCCGGAGCAGCCCCCGCCGCGGTTTCGCTCACCGCCGGAGGCACAGACCTGTTCTCCTCAGCGGAACCGGTCACAGCCGGCTTCGCCGCGGAAGCCTTACCCCCTCCCTGACGGCGGATTGGCGAAGGACGCGCCGGAAGGCCAAGACGATGCGCCTTCCCCACAACAGCGTTTTTGGTAATGCCAATCTGCCGCCCGATCTCAGCCGTCGACAATCCCTCCTGCCACAAGGCCTTCAGGCGGGCTATTGTCTCGTCTGTCCACTCCATGAAACGGATCTCCCAGCAGCGGAATGGTCTGTGCCCTTCCGAATTCACCGCTACAGATAGGAGCTTCCTCCACGAGTCTCAAGAAAGCGTGGCCAGAAAACTGGGGACAAAGGCGGGATAACCCTCTGGATAACGCCTGTAAAACCGAATCAGTCGTCCCGGTCCGCCGCCCGCATAAGCTGCACCTGGCCCGCTTTCACCCCGAGCGACAAGCGCCCTTCGCACAGCGCCAGCGCCTCCGCACCAAACACCTCACGCCTCCAGCCGGTCAGCAGAGGCCCGTCAGGATCAGGACACAGCGCGAATGAATCAATATCGTCGGAAGAGGCCACCAGCCTCGGAGCAACATTGTTCTTCTCACACTGATGCGTCAGAAGAACCTTCAGCAGGGCCACCAGAGCCTGCGGCGGCCGCGCGCCATCCTGCCCCCTGCCGCGCACCGGCTTCGGAAGCTCGGAGTCCGGCAGCTCACAGGCGGCAGCCACGACATCAAGCAGACCAATGCCCATGCGCCCCTCGGCAAACCCGCGCGTTACCCCGCGAACACGCGCAAGAGCCTCCGTCGTCCGCGGCGCGGTCGCGGCGATTTCAAGCAGGCTTTCATCCTTGAGCATCCGCTGGCGGGGGACGTTGGCCGTCTGCGCCTCTGTCTCGCGCCAGGCTGTTATCCGCTTCAGTATCCCCAGCATACGGCGATTGCCCGTCCGCGCCTTGAGTTTCTCCCATTGTTTTTCCGGATCGACCATCAGGCGGGAAGGGTCCGCAAGCGCTTCCTGCTCCGCCGCGACCCAGCTCGTGCGACCTTCCCGGTCCAGCTGCTTCACCAGAGCCTCGTAGACCACACGCAGATGAGTCACATCGGCGGCGGCATAAGTCAGCTGAGCCGCCGAAAGCGGCCGGACAGACCAGTCGGTAAAACGGTGACTCTTATCGATGGACAGACCGGTCAGCGCCCCGACGAGATTGTCATACCCGACCTGATCGCCATACCCGGCCACCATAGCCGCGACCTGCGTGTCGAAAACCGGAACCGGCAGGCGTCCGAAAATATGCAGGAAAATTTCGAGATCCTGACGCGCGGCGTGAAACACCTTCACCACGGACTCATCGTCAAACAGCGTGGCAAGCGGCGTGAGATCCAGATCCGGCGCAAGCGTGTCAATCAGAACAACATCTTCCGCACCGGCGATCTGCACGAGACAAAGCTCCGGCCAGTACGTCCGCTCCCGCATGAACTCCGTGTCCACCGCAACGAAACGCTCGGCACGGAAGCGGGTTACCGTCGCGAGGAGATCATCCGTGGCTGTAATAAGACGCGGTTCGGAGAAGCTGTATTTCGGAGGCCTTGGCATGAGTCTCCCCATACACAGTGGCGCCCGAAAGCGGAAGCACCCGCGCTTGACGTTCAGCATGGCTGGTGACAGATGCCCTCCACACCCTCTCACAACGGAGCCTATGCATGACTGAGCATGATGATGGCACAGCGGCTCTGACGCAGCTCGGCCGCGCAACCGCCATGCCCGCCTCACCGGCCGAAGCACAGCTGGAGCGCGTCCCGGCGCCCCATAAAAACCGGCAGTATCTCGTCCGGTTTACCGCTCCCGAATTCACATCGCTTTGCCCGGTGACCGGCCAGCCCGATTTCGCCCATCTGGTGATCGACTACATCCCACGCGACTGGATCGTCGAAAGCAAATCCCTGAAGCTCTATCTCACCAGCTTCCGCAATCACGGCGCGTTTCACGAGGACTGCTCGGTCACGATCGCCGAGACCCTCGTTAATCTCCTTGACCCGGAATGGCTCCGGATCGGCGCCTACTGGTATCCAAGAGGCGGCATGCCGATCGACGTCTTCTGGCAGACAGGCACCCCTCCCGAGGGAGTATGGATTCCCGATCAGGACGTCCCCGGATATCGCGGACGCGGCTGAACCCACAGCTATACAGAGCGGTCCTATATCGTCTTTCAGCCCGTGTTTCCGTTGAAAGCCACCAGCGACACCGGCTGACAAACAAACCGGAGAGGCCATCGCCTTCTCCGGTTTTTCAATGACGCTGCTCTGACGGAATAAACAGATCGGAGCCGCAGAACCAGGTCGGGCCGTTTTTGTCTGATGTTTATATATTTGCAAATGGAGGGCAGGGCTCTGCCCTGCACCCGGAAGGGGTCGCAGACCCCTTCACCCCGTTTAGTTTAACAAACCGGGATCAAAGGGACCTCGTCCCTTTGTGGGGTTCGGGGCAAAGCCCCGAAAACGGTCAGCCCCGGCCAGCCGCAAAGCCGACAAAAAATCAGTTGCCGGCGCCCGCGTCGATCTCGGCGCGAACCGACTGAATTTTCGCCATGAGTCCTTCAAGACGGGCAGCATCGGATTTGTCCGCCGCATCCCACGCCTCAGTCAGTTCCTCAAGACGCGCCGTCGCCGAATCAATAGAGATTTCCGTAACAGGAACAGCCTCATCGGCGAGAATAGTGCAGCGCACCGGCGTCATGTCGGCAAATCCGCCACCCACGAAATACCGGTCGGTAACCGTATCACCGTCATAAAGAGCAACAGTGCCGCCACGAAGCAGAAGCATCATCGGCGCATGCTCAGGCATGGCGGCGATATCGCCCTCCTCACCCGGCATCACGACCATGTCCACATCGCGGGACACCAGAACCTTCTCGGGACTGATGATTTCGACCTTGATCGGCATTCTGAATGGTCCCTTCCGAAGTCGGCTGACTTACGCCGATTCCTTCATCTTCTCTGCCTTCGCGACAGCTTCCTCGATCGCGCCGACCATGTAGAACGCACCTTCCGGCAGATCGTCATATTCACCGGCGACGATCGCCTTGAAGGAGCGCACGGTGTCCTCAAGCGAAACCAGCTTGCCCGGCGCTCCGGTGAAGACTTCCGCCACATGGAAAGGCTGAGACAGGAAACGCTGGATACGCCGCGCACGGGCCACGATCAGCTTATCGTCTTCCGAGAGCTCGTCCATTCCGAGAATGGCGATGATATCCTGCAGCGACTTATAGGTCTGCAGGATACGCTGCACATCACGGGCCACCTTGTAGTGCTCTTCGCCAACGATCTTCGGATCGAGCGAACGGGACGTGGAATCCAGCGGATCGACAGCCGGATAAATGCCCATTTCCGCGATCGAACGGTTCAGAACCGTCGTCGCATCAAGATGCGCGAAGGTCGCGGCAGGCGCCGGGTCGGTCAGATCGTCTGCAGGCACGTAAACGGCCTGCACGGAGGTGATCGAACCCTTCTTCGTCGAGGTGATGCGCTCCTGCAGCGCGCCCATCTCGGTCGCCAGCGTCGGCTGATAACCCACGGCGGAAGGAATACGGCCGAGAAGCGCCGACACTTCCGAACCGGCCTGCGTGAAGCGGAAAATGTTATCGACGAAGAACAGAACGTCCTGCCCTTCCTCGTCACGGAAATACTCAGCCTGTGTCAGACCCGAAAGCGCGACGCGGGCACGGGCTCCCGGCGGCTCGTTCATCTGACCGAACACCAGGGCAACCTTGGACCCTTCCGTGGAACCGTCCTCGGCCACCTTGATCACGCCCGCATCCTGCATTTCGTAATACAGGTCGTTCCCTTCACGGGTACGCTCACCGACACCCGCGAACACCGACACACCACCATGCGCCTTCGCGATGTTGTTGATCAGTTCCTGAATGATGACGGTCTTGCCAACGCCGGCACCGCCGAACAGGCCGATCTTGCCACCCTTCAGGTAAGGGCAGAGAAGATCGACAACCTTGATACCGGTGACGAGAATCTCAGACGCCGCCGCCTGCTCCTCGAAAGACGGAGCCTCACGATGGATCGGCGCGCGACGCGTCGTGCGGATCGGCCCTTTCTCATCGATGGCGTCGCCAATCACGTTCATGATGCGGCCGAGAACCTCAGGACCGACCGGAACGGAAATCTGCGCGCCCGTATCGACAACCTCATCACCGCGAACCAGACCATCGGTCGTGTCCATGGCAATGCAGCGAACCTCATGCTCACCGATTTCCTGCGCAACTTCGAGCACAAGGGTGGAATTACCGAGCTTGACATGCAGCGCACCGAGAATCTTCGGCAGCGTGCCCTCGAACTGCACGTCAACGACGGCGCCGCGGATCTGGGTGATCCGGCCGACATTGTTCGAGGAACCCGGGGCTGAACTCTGGGCCGGGGTCTGGGTGATGGTATCCGACATGGGATCAGCTCCTGCGGGCAAAACGGTCTGGACGGGTCGGGAACGGGACGAAAGCGGCTTCAGACCGCCTGCGCACCCGAGATAATCTCGATAAGGTCATTGGTAATATTGGCCTGGCGTGTCCGGTTGTATTTCTGCGTCAGCCGGTCGATCGCCTTGCCTGCGTTGCGGGTCGCGTTATCCATGGCGGTCATCCGCGCACCCTGTTCGCCGGCCGCCGACTCAAGCAGCGCCGCGTAAATCTGCACCTGCAGATTTCTGGGCAGCAGCCGCTCAAGCAATGTCTGCTCATCCGGCTCGAACTCATACTGCGCGGCATTCGGATCAGGCTTCGCCTCGTTCGCGTCAAGCCCGAGCGGAATCAGCTGCAGCGGCGTCGGCACCTGCGACATCACGTTCTGGAAACGGTTGTAAATCACCGTGCAGACGTCGAATTCGCCATTCTCAAGCAGCTTCGTGATTTTCGCACCAAGATCGCTGGCAGCCGAGAAAGGAATCTCCTTTCCGCCAACACCGATCACATGATCGACAATCAGATCAGCATAATCACGCGACAGAAAGTCAAACCCCTTGCGACCGATCGGCAGCAGCTTAACGGTCTTTCCCTCTGCCTGGAGCCTGCGGATCGTCAGCCGCGTGGTGCGATTGATGTTCGAGTTGAACCCGCCCGCAAGACCCCGGTCACTCGTGATCGGAACAAGAAGGTGGACGCGATCCTCACCGCTTCCGGCCAGCAGCTTCGGGGCGCCGTCCTCACCGGACATCGCCCCCGCCAGTTCACCCAGCATACGGCGCATCGCCGCGGCATACGGGCGCGCCGCCTCGGCGTGCGTCTGGGCACGGCGGAGTTTCGCCGCCGCGACCATTTTCATCGCGCTCGTAATCTTCCGCGTCGATTTGACACTTCCGATCCTGGCGCGGAGTTCCTTCAGGGAAGCCATGAACGATACCCGCGATCAGACAGCGAAACGGCGATTGAAGTCCGTCAGGAACTCACCGATCTTCGTCTCAAGATCCTTGGTGATCTGCCGTTCGGTCCGCAGCCCCTGGATGATGTCCTTCGCGGGACCACGCAGCTCACCGAGCAGCTTGATCTCCCACGGAACCACCTGATCAACCGCGATGCCATCAATGTAACCACGGGTGCCGGCAAACAGAACCACAACCTGTTCCTCAACCGCCAGCGGCGACGATTCAGGCTGCTTCAGAAGCTCAACCAGACGCGCGCCGCGGGCAAGCTGCTTCTGCGTCGCCGGATCGAGATCCGAAGCGAACTGCGAGAACGCCGCCATCTCACGATACTGAGCAAGGTCCAGCTTGATCTTGCCGGCAACCTGCTTCATCGACTTGATCTGAGCGGCCGATCCGACGCGGGACACCGAACCGCCGACGTTAACCGCCGGACGGATACCCCGATAGAACAGATCGGTCTCCAGGAAGATCTGACCATCGGTGATCGAAATCACGTTGGTCGGAATATAAGCCGCGACGTCACCGGCCTGCGTCTCGATGACCGGCAGAGCCGTCAGCGAACCGGCGCCGTTCTCATCCGACATCTTCGCCGCGCGTTCCAGCAGACGGGAATGCAGATAGAAGACGTCGCCCGGATAGGCTTCACGCGCCGGCGGACGACGCAGCAGCAGGGACATCTGGCGATAGGCAACAGCCTGCTTCGACAGATCGTCGTAGCAGATCAGCGCATGCATGCCGTTATCGCGGAAGTATTCACCCATCGAGCAGGCGGAATACGGCGCGAGATACTGCATCGGAGCCGGATCGGAAGCCGTCGCGGCGACGACGATGGAGTAAGCCATCGCACCATGCTCTTCGAGCGTGCGAACCAGCTGAGCGACGGTCGAACGCTTCTGACCGATGGCCACATAGATGCAGTAGAGCGACTTTTTATCGTCGCCCAGCGCATTCACATCCTTCTGCGCCAGAATGGTGTCGAGCAGAATCGCCGTCTTGCCGGTCTGACGGTCACCGATGACCAGTTCGCGCTGACCACGTCCGATCGGCACCAGCGCATCGATCGCCTTGATCCCCGTCTGCATCGGCTCACTGACCGACTGGCGCGGCATGATGCCAGGCGCCTTGACCTCGGCGGGCTTCATCGTGACGTCCGTGAGCGGACCCTTGCCGTCGATCGGATTGCCGAGACCGTCGACAACGCGCCCCAGAAGACCCTTGCCGACCGGAACCTCAACAACCGCACCGGAACGGTTGACGGTGTCGCCCTCACGGATTTCCGTATCGGACCCGAAGATAACGACACCGACATTGTCGTTCTCAAGGTTCAGCGCCATGCCCTTCTGACCGGCGGACGGGAAATCGACAAGCTCCCCGGCCATGACGTTCTGCAGGCCGTAAACACGGGCAATGCCGTCACCGACCGACAGAACCGTGCCGGTCTCGGCAACTTCCGATGCCGTATCGAATGAAGCAATCTGCTGCTTGAGGATATCCGAAATCTCGGCGGGACGGATTTCCATCACGCGGCTCCCTTCATGGCATAATGCAGGCGTACAAGGCGGGACTGGAGGCTGCTGTCAAACAGGCGCGGTCCGACACGAACCACGAGACCACCAAGGATCTCAGGGTCGACCCGCTCCTGAAGATTGACACGCGAATAGCCGGCTTCGGCGAGCTTACCCTGCAGCTGGGCACGCTGCGCCGTGGTCAGCGGTTCGGCGCTGACCACTTCAGCGGACATTTCACCACGCCGGGCAGCCGCCACGGCGGCGAAAGCCGCAAGAATTTCACGGAGACGGGACAGACGCCGGTTATCGGCGATCACACCGACGAAGCTGGTTACGGTCTGACCGAAACCCTGCTGCTTCAGCACGGACAGAATCGCCTTGCGGGAGTCCCTGATATCCAGACGGGCGTCACCGAGCACCGTCCGCAGGTCCTGGCTTCCGTCAATCAGACCGGCAAGCGCACCGGCCTCCGACAGAACCTCATCAAGCTGCCGGCGCTCGGCAGCAAGCTCATACAACGCGGTCGCATAGCGTCCCGCAAGACCGCCCGTCCCGACAGGGGCATGAGGTACGGAACGGGTACTCGTTACGGCAGTGGCCACGTTTGGCTCTTCCCTTCTGCGTTCCCCAGGCGCGCCAGCAGGCATGAGACCAGGGTCGGCGATACCGGCCCCGGGACACACGCCCGGCCGCAATTCGTTATTGGCGCGGCCTCTAGCATGGAGACCCGGACCACGCAACCGAGCAGAGCCGCGCTTTCAGGCCCGGACAGGAAGATTCTTTCAGGCAACAAACCTTCTCCGCCCTCAGCTCTTTCCGACAACGTTTCCGTCCCGCGGGAGAACGCGAAAACTTTGTCACGAAAAACCGGCCGCGATACGCTCCGCGGACTCACGCGCACGGCGACCCGTCGCGATGAATCCGCACAGACTGACAGCGACTCCAAGCAGCGCCGCGAGCCAGAAAACAGGATGGGCCGCCGCCAGAAAACCATCCGCGAAACCATCCGTGAAATGCGTCGCGACACGGCCGCTTCTCACACTGCCCGCCACCGCCACACCGAGAGACGCACCGATCTGCCGGCTCGTCGAGGCAATGGCCGCCGCGAGTCCGGCGCGCCTGCGCGGCATGCCGGAGACGGCAGCATTGGTGATCGGCGCGTTACATAAGCCAAAACCACCCCCCATCAGCAGATAGGCGAGAACAAGCTGCCATTCCGGCGTCCCGGCGGTCAGCCCGGTCATGAGCAGCGCCCCCAGACAGAGACCGATACCGGACAGCACGAGAGGAAGCCGCGCGCCGCGCGTCGCCACAAGACGCCCGGAGAGAGGAGCGCCGACCGTGATCGCAACAGCCAGCGGCATCAGCATCAGCCCGGCCTGACGCGGCAGGAAACCCCTGACATCCTGCAGATAAATCGTATTGAGAAAAAGCAGGGATGAGAAAATGGCGAAGCAGAGCACGGCCAGCACCGTCGCGGACGCAAAAGGAATCGACCGGAAGAATCGCAGATCGAGCACCGGATTCGCCCTCGTCGCTTCCACCACGACAAATCCGGCCAGGGCGATGAAAGACAAAGCAGCCAGACAGAACGTCCACGGGCTCAGCCACCCGGCGTCCGGGCCTTCGATCAGAGCGGCCACGCAGGAAGCCGCCGCCACGGCAGCAAGCCCCTGGGCCGGCAGATCGAGCGGAGACCGCTCCGGCGAACGCGATTCCGGCACAAAGCGCAGGGTCATCCCCAGCGCGACGAGACCGATCGGCAGATTGATCCAGAAAACGAAGCGCCACCCGATCCAGTCGCTTACGAAACCACCAACCATCGGACCGAGCGCAAGCGCGGCCCCCGACATCATCCCCCAGATGCCGATCGCGCGGGCTCTTTCACGGGGGTCCGTAAACGTATTGGCGATGATCGACAGCGCGACCGGATTCATCATTGCGCCGCCGACACCCTGAAAAATACGCGCGGCAATCATCTGACCGGTCGAAGCGGCAAGACCGCACAGCGCGGACCCGGCACAGAACATCGTGACACCGGCAAGAAAAACACGACGGCGACCGATACGATCCGCGATGGAGCCGGCCAGCATGAGCAGCCCGGCCACAACCAGGGTGTAGGCGTCCACAATCCATTGCAGATCGGAAAGTCCGGCGCCAAAGGCGTGGCGAATCGACGGAAGCACGACATTCACGACCGTGACGTCCATCATCACGAGCAGAAGGCTCAGACAGCAGGACGCAAGAATGAGCCAGCGCCGCCCATGCATTTCAGACTCACTCATGCAGGCGGCTGCTCCGGACAATGCGCACGGAACTGCGGGCTGCCAGCCATTCCTGCGCGCCGGCGAAAACAGCATCCGGCGGATCGCAATCCGCTTACGACCAGTAAAATAAAAGGAAACTGGAGCGGGCGAAGGGAATCGAACCCTCCTCAGAAGCTTGGAAGGCTACTGCATTACCACTATGCTACGCCCGCATCCGACGCGGCTTATACTGCATCTCCGACACGCCAGGCAAGCAGGAGATCGCGTGAAAAAATACGACGGGCGCATTGCGGCGAAAAGGCCGGAAAACGCCGGCTCATATGATTTTACCCGCCATCGGGGAAGCAAAGTTTGTGCCCTCCCCCTCTTGACTTTAAACGCCCGGCATATTCTTTTCCGCGGCCTGCGCCCGGTTCGCGTGGTGAACTGAACTGAGACAGCTCCGGCTGCTTCAGGTAAGGTCTCCGCAGGGCGGTTCTGCAGGGGTGTAGCTCAATTGGCTAGAGCGCCGGTCTCCAAAACCGGAGGTTGTGGGTTCGAGACCCTCCACCCCTGCCAAACCCGCCTGGTCAGACATCCGGTGGGAGCATCCCCTTCGGTCTGATCCTCCGTTCCAGGCAGCAGCGCAGCAGGCGGGCCGGCATTCGCCGGGCCCGGGCGAATCCAGGCCGGAAACACGCGGGCGAAACCCGATGTGTGGCGGCTGCTTGAGAAGGGTTGTTCGTGTCTGTCAGTCCGGTGAAATTTCTGCGTGACGTGGAGGCCGAAGCGCGTCGCGTCACATGGCCGTCACGCAAGGCAACCCTGGTCACGACAGGCGCGGTGCTCGCGATGGCTTCGCTCGCTTCACTTTTCTTTTTCGTCGTCGACCAGGTTATCGGCCTCGGCGTTCGTGAACTTTTCGGACTGGGAGGTTAGAGGACCGGCATGGCCAAGCGTTGGTACGTCGTGCACGTCTATTCGGGATTCGAAAAGAAGATCGCGAGCCACATCATGGAGCAGGCCGCCCAGAAGGGTCTGGCCGATCACATCGATCAGGTGCTCGTCCCGTCCGAGGACGTGGTTGAAGTCCGTCGCGGGCAGAAAGTGAACTCGGAACGGAAGTTCTTCCCTGGTTACGTGCTGGTGAAAATGGAACTGACGGATGAGAGCTGGCATCTGGTCAAGGACACACCGAAAGTAACCGGCTTCCTCGGCACCAAAACGCGCCCCAGCCCGATTCCGGAAGCGGAAGCCGAGCGGATCATGAAGCAGGCTCAGGAAGGCGTCGAACGGCCGCGTTCCTCCGTCACCTTCGAGGTCGGCGAGCAGGTTCGCGTGGCCGACGGTCCGTTCACATCCTTCAATGGCGTGGTTGAGGAAGTCGACGAAGAGAAGACACGCCTGAAAGTCAGCGTCTCGATCTTCGGCCGCTCCACGCCTGTCGATCTGGATTACAGCCAGGTCGAGAAACTCTGACATCAGCCTGATCCCCGCCGGCACGTCCGGCGGCCCCGGCCGAACAATATTCTGACGCACCCCACAGAAAAGGCCGCCGGTCATCTGACCGGCGGCCCTTTTTCATGAAAGCCGAAGACGCGGGACCCTTTCATAAAGGGTCACCACGCACAGGCCCGTCAGATCATGGACTGCGCTTTGCTCAGAACAGCATTGCACAGCTTCCTGCGGACGCCCTCTTTCAGTGACGACAGCGAAAGCTGGTTGCCGTTCCCGACCTGAAGCAGCCCCTGCTGACCGGCCGTATACGACGAATCTCCGGTCACGCCGGACTTGCCGGTCAGGGAGTTCAGCGTCGAGGTAGCGGTCGAACCGCTGACAATGTTGTTCTGAACGCAGTAGCTCAGAATCCCCGTCACATTCCCCGTGCTGGCGGAAGACAGTGACGGAAGGCCGACCGAGCCCAGCAGACCCGACGTCCCGGAGGTGGTCGTTCCGCCAAGTCCCGACTGTCCGAGCGCGCCCTGCATCGCGCCCTGTTCTGCGCCTTTCGCCAGACTGCCAAATGACTGCGCCTGCGCGACAGATACGCCGGTCAGTGCCAGGCCGCCGGCAAGAGCGAGGGCGCGAAAACGACGAACGATCATGGGTATCCCCTTAATTTAACTAATGACCAGGCGGAGCATTCTCCGGGACCCGGTCTCCGCATCTGTGTAGACGCGCAATACGGCAGGAAGGCGACATCATCCGGTCACCTTCGCCACGAAATCAGAAGAGACTGTGACATATGGAAACCACGGCCGCCTTAAATCTCCCCGTCAATCGGGTGCCATTTTCTCCCATCCCGTGCAAGGAGCTCGTCCGCACCCCGGGGTCCCGCTGAGCCGGCATCATAAAGCTCCGGAGCCGTCCTCTCGGCCTGCCAGTTTTCAAGCACCGGCTCCACGGCAGCCCATGCGGTTTCGATGTTATCGGCGCGCTGAAACAGCGTGGCATCCCCGCAAAGGCAGTCATAAAGCAGGGTTTCATAACCGACATTGGGCTCCCGGACGAAGAAATCCGGATATCGGAATCGTGACTGCACATCGACCAGCCGCATCTCGGGACCAGGCTTCTTGGCGCCAAAGCAGATCGTAACACCCTGAACCGGCTGAACGTTCAGAATCACCCGGTTCGGCGGCGGCGCATGCGCATGGTCCGCGGACGGGAAGAGCGTAAGAGGAGGGAGCCGGAACTCAATGACGATTTCAGCAATCCGGTTCGACATCGCCTTCCCGGTCCGCAGATAGAACGGCACTCCGGCCCACCGCCAGTTCCGCACTTCCAGCTTCATCGCCACATATGTCTCGGTGTCACTGTCAGCCGCAACGCCGGGACTGTCGCGATAAGCCGCGACAGGCCTGCCTCTGACCGTTCCGGCAGCATACTGGCCACGCACCACATCCTCCGGCCTGACCGGCACAATCGATTCGAAGAGCGTCTGCTTCGCTGTTCTGACCTTCTCCGGCGCGAAGCTCGCGGGCGGTTCCATCGCGACCATGGCGAGAAGCTGAAACAGGTGGTTCGGCACCATATCCCGCAGCGCCCCCGTCGCTTCGTAAAACGCCGCCCGCGATTCCACCGTGACCGTCTCCGCCGCCGTGATCTGGATGTTGTCGATGTAGTCGCGATGCCAGATCGGCTCGAAGATGACGTTGCCGAACCGCATCGCCAGAATGTTCTGAACGGTCTCCTTGCCGAGGAAGTGGTCGACACGGAAGATCTGCTCTTCCTTCAGCACGGCCAGAATGCGGCTGTTGAGTTCCCGTGCGGACTGAAGATCCGTCCCGAAAGGTTTTTCGATCACAACGCGGCGGAAGGCGCCGTTTTTCTCCTCCGTCAGCCCCGCCCTGCCCAGCGCCTCGACGGCAGGCGAGAAAAATCGCGCCGGAACAGCAAGATAGAAGACCACATTGCCGTCAATCGCACCACCGAACTCCTTCAGAGCAGCAGCATCGGTAAAATCAATGCGGGCGTAACTCAGCCGGGCCGACAGCCAGCTCCATACGGTTTCATCGATTTTCGGCGTGTAGAATTCGGCCGTCGGGTCCTGCGTGAACTTCTCCATCATGGCGGTCAGACCGGCAAGCCAGCCTTCAGTCGTGTCCTCGGCGCGATCGACACCGATGATTCTGAAGCGGTCAGGCAGCAGACCTGAAACCTTCAGGTCGTAAAGAGCCGGAATCAGCAGACGTTTCGTCAGGTCTCCATGCGCGCCGAAAATGACGAGCGTGCAGTCGGGAGCAGGTTTCACCCCGGATGGCGCAACAGGCTGATCGGTTCGGGCGAAGGTTGAAATTCTCGCAACGGGCATCAGATACCATCCCTCATCGTCGACGGGCGCCCGGCCGGCGGTCAGAACTGGCGCGCGCGTGACCGGAGCTCCGGGATAAACCTTCCACGCGCTCTCGTCTTGCTCTAGGTGTCACGTCGCCATTCTGCGCGGAATGCAGACGACACGTGGAGAGAAAGGGAAACGGGATGGGTTACAGGGTAGCGGTCGTCGGCGCGACCGGAGCGGTCGGACGTGAAATTCTTAAAACGCTTCACGAACGGGAGTTCCCTGTCGATGAAATCGTGGCCCTCGCCTCGCCACGCTCGGCCGGACGCGAGGTCTCGTACGGCGACCGGACCCTGAAGGTCGCGAACCTCGAAACATTCGACTTTTCCGGCTGGGACGTAGGCCTGTTCTCTCCGGGCGGCGCCGTTTCGGCCGTCCACGCGCCACGCGCCGCAAAGGCCGGCTGCATGGTCATCGACAACACGTCACATTTCCGTATGGAACCGGATGTGCCGCTGGTCGTGCCGGAAGTGAACCCGAACGACGTCAAGAACGCGAAACGCCGGATCATCGCCAACCCGAACTGCTCGACCATCCAGATGGTCGTGGCGCTGAAGCCGCTGCACGATCTGTTCACAATTAAACGGGTCGTCGTCTCCACCTACCAGGCAGTCGCGGGGGCCGGCAAAGACGGCATGGACGAGCTGTTCGCCCAGACCAAAGGCAGCTTCGTCGGCGATCCGCCAAAAATCGAGCAGTTCCAGAAACAGATCGCCTTCAACTGCATCCCGCAGATCGACCGCTTCATGGATGACGGCTCCACCAAAGAAGAGTGGAAGATGGCCGTGGAAACCCGGAAGATCCTCGACCCCGAGATCGCCGTGCTCGCGACCTGCGTGCGGGTACCGGTTTTTGTCGGCCATTCGGAATCGGTCTCCGTCGAATTCGAAGAACCGGTTGATCTGGCGCGCGCCCGCGAGGCCCTGCGCGAAGCGGACGGCGTCGTGCTGGTCGACCAGCGTGAGGATGGCGGCTACGTGACCCCGATCGAATGCGTGGGCGAGGATGCGAGCTATGTCTCGCGTCTGCGCGTCGATCCGACCGTGCCGAACGGACTCGCCTTCTGGTGTGTCTCCGACAACCTGCGGAAAGGCGCGGCGCTGAACGCCGTGCAGATCGCGGAACTCACGATTGCGTTTGATCTGCTTGGCAGGAATCGCTGAGCAGTCCGGCCGGCCGACGCGCAGAGCAGACCCGGTATGCACCGGCCGTCTGCTCCCGCGCGTTTTTGTTTCGACCCCGTTCCTGAATAGATAGCCCCGCTTTTATACGATTCGGCGGCTCCCGGTCTGCGCCACAGACCATGCGCCCGGCGCGGCAGGGGGCTCCCGGCCGCAGACAACCGCCGAAATCATCAAATAAAACGTGAGCCTACCTCCCGGTTTCGTGTTTCTCCGTCGAATTGACCCCCGCACCCCTGCGGCGTAGGACCGATTTCTGACTGACGCCGGTTTTATGCGGCGTTTTATCTACACAGAGACGGCGAGGCGACGATGCAGGATGTCCGGGAAGCGCTCTATGTCGGGAGCCGAAGCGACGGCAGATTAATCCGACGACCCATGTCACCGCATCTTCAGGTTTACAAGATGCGCCTGTCGATGTTCCTTTCGATAACGAATCGTATCACAGGCGTCGTGGCGACTGCGGGTTCAGCCCTGGGCGTAGCCTGGCTTGCGGCACTGGCAAAAGGACCGAAATCCTTCGCGGCGGCGCGGAAGGTGACCGGCAATCCGCTGGGACAGATCATACTGGGTGGCTGGATTCTGTCACTCGTATGGCACACCGTCGGCGGGCTGCGCCACTTCATCTGGGATGTGGGCAAACGCGACGATAAAAAATCGGTCAATGAGGATGGCCCCGTTGCCGTCGGCGTCATCGCCGGCGTCAGCGTGACCCTCGCCGCGGCCCTGCTGGGCGTCTCCTGTTGCCGTTCGCGCAGCCGCGCCAAGTTGAGGAAGGCCTCCTGAGATGAATGCACCGGTCTCTCCGCATCATGATGTGATGCGCTCCCAGCTGGGCCGCGCCCGCGGTCTCGGCTCGGGTCATTCCGGCACCGGCCACTGGATTGCGGAACGTGTATCAGCGGCAACGCTGCTGCCTCTGTCCGGCTGGTTTGTCGTGCAGATGTTCCGCCTCGGCGGCGCCGATTACGAAGAAGTCGCTGAATGGGGTGGCAGGCCGCTGAACGCGACGATGCTGGCCGCGCTCGTCATTTCCAGCTTCTACCACGCCGAATCCGGACTGCAGGTCATTGTCGATGACTATGTCCACGGCAAGGCCCACGTGCCGGCAAAGCTGGGCGTCCGGTTCGTGACCGGCATTCTCGGACTGCTGGGTGTCGTGGCCGTGCTGAAGCTTGCGCTCGGCCGGCCGGCTCCGAAAGCCTGACTGAAATTCCTCCGGCTCCGGTCCCGCCCGCAGGCGTGGCCGTGCCGGTTTTTCACTGACGCATGACAGGTCGCAAGACAACGGGAGCGCCGTCACAATGAACGCTATTTCCTCTCCATCGCGGGGAGCCTACCGAATCGTCGATCACGCCTATGACGTGGTGGTTGTCGGCGCCGGCGGCTCGGGTCTCCGTGCAACACTCGGCATGGGCGCCGCAGGCCTCTCCACGGCCTGCGTGACCAAGGTCTTCCCGACACGCAGCCATACCGTGGCGGCGCAGGGCGGCATCGGCGCCTCGCTGGGCAACATGGCCCCTGATAACTGGCGCTGGCACATGTACGACACCGTGAAGGGGTCGGACTGGCTGGGCGATCAGGACGCCATCGAATATATGTGCCGCGAGGCGGTTCCGGCCGTCTACGAGCTCGAGCATTTCGGCGTGCCGTTCTCCCGCACGGAAGACGGCAAGATCTATCAGCGCCCCTTCGGCGGCCATATGAGCGATTTCGGCAAGGCCCCCGTGCCCCGCGCCTGCGCCGCCGCTGACCGCACGGGTCATGCGATCCTGCACACGCTGTATCAGCAGTGCCTGAAACATAACGTCGAATTCTTCGTCGAATACTTTGCCATCGACCTTATCATGGATGAGGAAGGCGCCTGTCGCGGCGTGATGGCCTGGTGTCAGGACGACGGCACGATCCATCGCTTCAACGCGAAGATGGTGGTTCTGGCGACCGGCGGTTATGGCCGCGCCTATCAGTCCTGCACCTCGGCCCACACCTGCACCGGCGACGGTGGCGGTATGGCGATGCGCGCCGGCCTGCCGACGCAGGACATGGAGTTCGTGCAGTTCCACCCGACCGGCATCTATCCGGCAGGTTGCCTGCTGACGGAAGGCTGCCGTGGTGAGGGCGGCTATCTGACCAACTCCGAAGGCGAGCGCTTCATGGAGCGCTACGCCCCGACAGCGAAGGATCTGGCGTCCCGTGACGTCGTCTCCCGCGCAATGACCCTGGAAATTCGCGAAGGCCGTGGCTGTGGTCCGAAAAAGGATCACATCATGATGCATCTGGAGCATCTTGGCGCCGATCTGCTGCACGAACGCCTGCCAGGCATCGTCGAGACCTCGCGTGTGTTCGCCGGCATCGACGTCACAAAAGAGCCGGTGCCGGTTCTGCCGACCGTTCACTACAACATGGGCGGCATTCCGACCAACATTCATGGCGAGGTGGTGCGGCCGACGGATGACAATCCGGATGCGGTTGTGCCAGGCCTGATGGCGGTCGGTGAGGCAGCCTGCGTGTCCGTGCACGGCGCGAATCGTCTGGGTACGAACTCTCTGCTCGATCTGATCGTCTTCGGTCGCGCCGCCGCGAAGCGTGCGGCGGAAATCGTGAAGCCGACAGACTTCTCAAGACCTCTGCCAGCCGGCGCGGGCGAGGCGGCGCTGGATCGTCTGGATGCGACCCGCTACGCCAAAGGCGGCACGCGGGTCGCCGAACTGCGTGATCGCCTGCAGCGTGACATGCAGATGCACGCGGCGGTGTTCCGTACCGAGGAGAGCCTCAAGGAAGGCTGCGACAAGATCCAGGAGATCTGGAAAGCGCGCGCCGACATGTCGGTCGCCGATCACTCGCTGATCTGGAACAGCGATCTGATGGAAGCGCTGGAGTTCGACAACCTGCTGGCCAATGCGACGGTCACGCTGGAAAGCGGCCTCGTCCGCCACGAGACCCGCGGCGGCCATGCCCGCGACGATTATCCGGAGCGCGACGACAAGAACTGGATGAAGCACAGCGTGTCCTGGCTGGACGACAAGGGCGATACGAAGCTGACCTATCGCCCTGTGCACATGAAGACGCTGACCGATGAGGTTCAGGTCTTCCCGCCGAAAAAGCGTGTTTACTGATCTGCCGTGATGAACGGACGAATTAAGGGAGGCTAAGATGGTCGAACTGAGACTTCCGCGGAACAGCACGGTGGGTCAGGGGCAGTTTTTCCCTGCCCCGGCCGGTGCGAAAACTGTGCGGGTTTTCAAAATCTATCGCTGGACGCCGGATGACGACAAAAATCCGGTGATGGACACATATGAGGTCGATCTGGACGCGATCGGTCCGATGGTTCTCGATGCGCTGATCCACATCAAGAACGACATCGACCCGACACTGACATTTCGTCGCTCCTGCCGCGAGGGAATCTGCGGGTCCTGCGCGATGAACATTGACGGCGAGAACACGCTGGCGTGTCTGAAGCCGATCAAAGACATGAAGGGGGATGTGATCATCAATCCCCTCCCCCACATGCCGATCGTCAAGGATCTCGTCTCCAATCTGGATGGCGCCTACGCCCAGCTCCGCTCGATCGAACCCTGGATGAAGGCCGACAGCGCACCGCCACCGGATGGCGAGCGCCGCCAGTCGATCGAGGAACGGGCGAAGCTGGACGGTATGTGGGAGTGCATTCTGTGCTTCTGTTGCACAACCTCCTGCCCGTCTTACTGGTGGAATGGTGACCGGTATCTTGGTCCGGCTGTGCTGCTGGCGGCTAACCGGTGGATTGTGGACAGCCGTGACGAGCATACCGGTGACCGGCTGGATTCGCTTGAAGACACCTTCAAGCTGTATGCCTGCCGCACGATCATGAACTGCACGCAGACCTGCCCGAAAGGTCTGAACCCGGCCAAGGCGATCGGGCACATCAAGGAACTGCAGGTTGAACGGAAGCTCTGAGCGGAGCTTTCATTCTGAGCCTGAAGGCGCCGGGAGGGAAACCTTCCGGCGCTTTTTTTGACGTTTGTCTGCTTTGCAAAGACAGATCAGATGGCTTTTCAGGGCTTTGCCCCGAACCCCACAAAGGGACGCAGTCCCTTTGATCCCGGTTTGTTAAAATCAAAAGGGCAAAACCCCGCCTTGTCGCCTGTTTGCAAAATACAGAAACGCCTTTTTTGCAGCCTGACAAAAAAGACTGTTTCATAAACCTGCTTCTGAAATTCCCTGTAAATTATACAGACGTTTTTGGTGAAGCTTTTTCAGGACGCTTCAGAAGACACCGCCTTTTTGGGGTCTGTTGGGAATTGTACTTTTTCAAAGCCACCAAATGTGATTCAAAATCCGTATGGATCGCTTCGTATTGACAGATGCCCAATGGGCGAAAATGGAACCGCTATACCTTGGCAAGAAAACGGATCGCGGCCGCAGCGGGCGGAACAACCGTCTTTTCATTGAGGCGGTCTTATGGATTGCCCGGACCGGCAGTCCATGGCGTGACCTTCCGACGCATTTCGGGCATTGGAACTCGGCCTATTCCCGTTACAGCGACTGGATGAAAGCCGGTGTTTTCAAACGGCTTTTTGAAGCGGTCTCTGACGATGCCGACATGGAATATGCGATGATCGACGGCACGGTGGTCCGGGTTCACCGCCATGGCCAGGGCGCAAAAGGGGGACCCGAAGTCAGGCGATAGGACGCAGTGTGACGGGATGGTCCACCAAGATCATCGCCATGACTGACGCCCTGGGCAATCTGGTCCATTTTACGCTTATCCCTGGCCAGCATTACGACACGGTCGGGGTGGCACCGCTTCTCGAACAGGCTGATTTCGAGGGACTTCTTGCTGACAAAGCGTTTGATGTCCACTGGATCGTGGATACCATACGCGCGCAAGAGGCCCGCGTGGTCATTCCTCAGCGTCGGAACCGCCTCGACAGGCGACCCTTCGATGGAGCCCTGTTCAGGGCGCGCCATCTCATCGAGAACTTCTTCTGCAAGCTCAAGGAGTTCAAGCGCATCGCCATGCGAAGCGACAAGACAGACAGATCATTCGCAGCGATGATTTATCTCACCGCCGCAGTCATCAATTCACGATAATTCCCAACAGGCCCTGGGAAAAGGCGGCACCAAAAAACTTTTATTTATTTTTATCAAAGATTTAACCCAGAAAGGTTCTTCAATCTGGCTGAGGCTGGCAAGTAACCAGGACTCAAAAAATCACAACATCATCAGTCTGTTATGAGAATTTTTGTGCATTTAAGGCTTTTGAAACAGCCTCTGAGACATACAGCCCGACCTTCCGCCGGCCTTCAGGACAGACAGCAAACCTCCCTCTGCCTTTCTGCAACAAAGAAAGATTTTTCTGTCCTCAATGATATCAGAAATACGATCAGCCAAGGCCAGATTCCGGAAAGTCACGCTCTTTCCAGATCTGATGCGAAATAACCACCGAAAAAATCACCGGAACGCCGGCATTATCAGCTCATACACATCTGACCGACCGGGACAGCAGGGCTCTGCCCTGCACCCGGAAGAGGTCGCGACCCCTTCACCCTTTTATGTTTAATAAACCGGGATCAAAGGGACCCCGTCCCTTTGTGGGGTTCGGGGCAAAGCCCCGAAAACTCCCGACTTTCCCTGCACAGCCGGCCGCACAGGGATATTCAGGTCACAGTCAGACCGGCCACCAGAATCTCATAAAGACTGTATAGGCAAAATATCCGGCCGAAAGTGGCAGCAGCGTACAGAGCAGACCCCGCTGCGCGATGACAGATCGTCTTTCCTCCACGTCGCTGAACTGTATCCAGGCACCGCCAGTAGAACCAGCGCCCCTGTTCAGCCATCCAGCCCCAGGCCAGCGTCGCGATACACGTTCTCGCCATGTAGTCACCCGCCTGGCCATAATAACCCAGCCTGAACGTGTTCCACAGAACGGTGAAAATATAAAACGGATGCTGCATCAGATTATGAATCTGCCCTGCCGCTGACACATGCGGATCGGAACTGGTCGCGGCGAGAACAGGAATCAGACCGAGTCCGGACCAGAGCAGGATCGCGAACAGTGACAGCCCGAGCGCTCTAAGCGCCGCAGCAGTATTTCTCCCGTACGACATGATGAGCGGAATCAGCAAAAACGTGATGTATGGCGGTTTCGCCATGACAAAACACGCCAGAAGAGCCGTTGCGATATAAATATACCCTGACCGGTACGCTTCGCTCTTCAGCCGCGTCAGAAAAGCCGCCGCCAGCACGATAAACGCGGTATTACCGCCATCCTGGGAATACGAACAGAATAACTGAAAGATTTCAGGAATACAGAGACAATACACCAGCCAGATCCGCGCTGACGGCGCACAGATACAGAGCGCGAGCAGACAGACAGACAACACCGCCGAAAAGTCGCCCGATATAGAAAGTCTCCATGATATCGAAATGCAGATAGCGCGTTACGAATATGGAAAATGCCGACGGAAGATAGAAAACCGGCGGATAAATAACGGTATTGGCGAAATTCGCCGGGCGCACACCGCCACCCCAGTGAAAACGATTCCCCGCAGCAATGTCTGACAGTGAGCCACGCACATGAGGATCAAAACTCAGGCTCAGAAAACTGTGTCCGAAATCGATCACATCCGGAGGAAGAGCGCCCCCGGAGAATGTCGGGGTGTAGCGCGTCCCCGTCATTCCGCCGTGCGAAATCTGGACAGAACGGAAAAAATGATGCGTCTCGTCCTGAACGGCAAACGGCGGCAGAAGAACCGACAGACTGAAAACAATAAGGAGCCCGGCAAAGAAATACATCCGGGAAGTCCGGAATTCTTTCAGAATAAGTCGGTGCATAGAGTCTCCAGGCAGGTTCGGAACTGGTATTCCCTTTAAGCGTGTCACACTTCCATACTGTCAACAGGGATTTTTATCCGGAACTGCCTGAATACACTAAAAACGCAGGACGACCGGACAGAAGGACCGAAACACAGAATGTCAGCTTTCCGCCATATACCGATATAAACCATCCGGTCGTTTTGTTTTTTCTTGTAATAAACAGAAACTATCATTAACTGGCCACACACGAAACAATCACGGATTCCGCCCCGCAACGTCATCCACCCGTAACGGTTCTCCGGATGGAATCCGCCCGCTCAGCAGTAATGGCTGCAACACCCACGCGGCACGGGCTTTCTTCAGTCAGCTCTTCTGTGGTACGCCAGAAGACAAAATACAGCTCTCAAAAACAGCTTTCTGGCAATTCCACATGACAACACGCCACTTCATACTGGTTCTGCCTGCGGTCTCACCAGTCGGTGACCGGCCTCATTATCTCTGGGTTCTGCAGAAATGGCTGCACGAGTTCCGCACCACCGGGACGACAATCATTCTGCCAGAGTTCTATCGTTCAGCGTTCGGAGAACCGAAACGGTGGGAATTCGGACAATGGTCAGCCGGTTTCCATGGCTACGAACCCGTGCGGGATCTCTCGGATCATCCGGCATCAATGCGTTTTTATCCATCCGGAACAGGCGGTGATCCGGCCACGGCGCCAAATGTGCGGTTTTCCGACTCTGTCAGAACTGTCGATGACAGTCTCGCAGCCTTTTACACCGGCATCCTGCAGGATGTGCGTGCACAGACGGGAGCCCGCCCGGTTCTCGTCGCCTGGGTCAACAACGCAACGCTGCGGTCCGTAGCAGCAACACAGGATGCGGACCTGACCTTTAACGAAATCGGCCCCTTACGACGGCCGCATTACCGGCAGACGGCTTACTGGGATACCCACGGCGTCAACGGCGACACGTCTGTACCGACTTTGTGGGAAGCAGAACGGTCCGATTTCGAACGCTGGCTCGGCGATCACCCCGAGTTTCTAAGTCCCGAAGGCGTTCAGAGAGTTTTCACCACCCCGCGTCAGCACCGGCCTCAGCCGGAGACGGCCGTCGGCCTTGCGCTCCAGATCGAGACGGATTCCAACGCCCTGCTTTTCAGCCGGGGATGGAACAATCTTTCCGTCCTTGAATACCTCCAAGAACAACACCGACCCGACGATTATCTCATCCGGTACCATCCGAACGGCAAGGCGCTTTACACCGGCCCCACGGACCGGACAGCATCACCGCTGGATTTTCTGTTCCGGGTGAAGACACTCTGGACGATCAACTCCAGCCTGGGAATCGAAGCGTTCTTCTGGTCCCATCCGGTACGGTTTTTCGGCAATTCTCCGGTCAGTCTTTTTCTGACAATGACGGAGAACGAAAAAGCCGCTTTCCGGGCCTGGTTCTTCCTGCGCTACCTCATTCCGTGGCGCCTGCTGTTCTCGACGGATTATTACGCATGGCGATTTGAAGCGCCATCCTGTGTGGCGATCACGGAGCGGCATCTCCGGGCTTATGGTGAGGAGTCCCCTGTCAGCAGCGGTCCCGTCCCCGGCACGCCATCCGATCTCAAACCTGTCATGGTTCCGCCGCTGCCACAGGCTCTCACCGAGCTTGACGAGGATATGATAACGGTTCTGCGCGGACGGATTGCTGACCGGAACAGATGGATCGCGGACCGGGACCGCTGGATCGCCGAGCGGGATGACACGATTACTCTGCTGCGATCACGGATTAAAGACCGGGACAAATGGGTTTCTGACCGGGATCGCTGGATCGCGGACCGCGATGTATGGATTGCCGAGCGTGATGAAACAATTGCGCTGCTGCGGTCTCAGATCGAGGATCGTGACCACCGGATCGCCGAGCGCGACAGCACCATTGAAACCCTGAAACAGAATCCGGCATAGAAGCCTGTATAAAGAAGTTTTTGGTGAAGCTTTTTTCAAAAAGCTTCAAACAACACCGCCTTTTTGAAAAAAGGCGGCACCCAAAAACTTCTGTTTTTATCAGGAATTTACCACAGGGCGTCTGCATGGCTGACCGGGGAAACAGATGACCGGCCCGGCGCTCACCTCACGGGAGACACGCCGCCATCCCGATACGAAGCCCGCAGCCATCTCTTCGACAGTCTGTGGCCAACCCGGTTCAGGGGTAGCTCAACCCGGCGGAAAAGCAGGGCGCTGAACGGGAGAGCGATCAGCAGAGTCGTGGCAAGCACAAGAGCCTCGCGGGCAAACAGCGGCAGAGCCGGCAGGACAGGAGACAAAAACCGCCCGGCAAGGGCGATAGCAAGAAAGTGGACAAGATAGAGACTGAAGGAAATGTCCCCGAGCCACAGAAGCGGCCGGACGGTGAGCAACGCCGTCACGCGGCCAGGCCTCGCCAGACCGTACAGCAGAAACGCCGCGAAAAATGATTCGGGAATAACGAGTTTCGGCGAGTTGAACACCTCCCCGAGATGTTCAGGACTGGTGAGCAGAGTGGTCGGCAGGGAAAGACCAATGGCGGCAAGAACAATGCCCGTGCCCGTGAGAACGATCACCGAATTCTGCCAGGCCCGGCAGGCCGTGATGCCGGCGATGAAACTGAAACCATAAAGCAGCGGCAGGCCTTTTCCACCGGCAGGCGCAAAGGCGGAGAGCGCGAGAGACGCCAGAGCGACGGGCAGGAAGATGCGGCCGTTTTCGCGGCTGCAGAGCCAGATGAAAGGCAGAAACAGGGCGGCGATGAGTTCCACCATCACCGTCCAGCCCTGAGGCACGAGCACACTGGAGAGAGACAGCAGGCACTTCACCAGGGTTACCGCCGAAAGGGGCATATCATGAGGAAGCAGACCCGCCATGAACGGATCGCTGGTCGCGATGGGCCAGGCGGAGACGGGCAGACGGGTATACAGAGCGCTGAGCAGCGTGACAGCCATCAGAGCAGGAAGAATGCGGAACGTGCGCCTGACCCAGAAAGCGGGAATGCCCCTGGCCCCGAAGGGATGCTCGTCGAAGGAATATGTGAGGACGAAACCGCTGAGAACGAAGAAAAGGGTGACAGCGGCAGGGGAGTTGAAAAGAAAGAACACAACGACGGTAAGATTATGTCCGGAGAGCGGATAGCACGCGAGGACATGACGGATCACGACAGTGAGACAGGCAAGCCCGCGCACGGACTGAAACGCTTCAAAGCGGTGCTTCCCGGGAGCCTGCCATGGAGCAAAGGCCGGCATTCGCGCTGGCGGCATGATGTGTTTTCCCCTCAGAATGCCTGGAAAGCAAACCTGGACGAAGCACGCCCGCCTGGGAAGCCGGAAACAGACCCGGCCAGCCGCTCCCGGCAGCTTTCCGCAGCGGACGTGATCATCGCCGCACACCGCCCGCTGCACGCCAAGCCCCACAACCAGCGACAAAAGACAGTCAGAGCCAGCGCGCCGCTGCCTCCGGACTGATCTCATACGATACAGCTCGCACACGGCCCTCATGCAGAGCGGCCAGGCTACGCGACAGCAAGCGTCCGGAAAAGCAGGTCTCTGAACGCCTTACCCGAAGCATCCATGCAGAGATTGACATTGGGCGGCGGGGTCGGCTGCCCGTTATAGCGATTATCCCCATACAGCATCGTGCCACGGGTCAGCGTGCCGGCCAGTTCGATCTTCAGGGCAACAGCACGCCATGCTGTGGCGATGGACGGATCGATGACAATGGCAGCCGCCATGGGATCGGCGTTGACCGAGCCGGCCGCATTGCGGGCCTCCATCTCGAATGTCAGCCGGAGCCGGTTGGACTCCATGAAAAACCGGCTGCGGGGCGTGTCGAGTTTCGCAATCCGGTCATAATCCTCCCGTCTGAGCAGAGAAGGATCGGCAAGAGTGCCGTCGAACATATGGCCACTGAACATGACAAGCGGCGCCCCGGAATCGAGCACCACCGAGGCGGCCTCCGGATCGACCATGGCGTTGAAACCCGGCGTCGGACGGGCATCGGCGCCTCCGACAAACACAATTCCTTTGAGCACTTTTGCCATGGACGGATCGCGCAGCAGAGCGGTGGCGACGTTGGTCAGACCACCGAGCGCAAGGATGACAACCTCACCGGGATGCGCATGCGCGATGCGCCGCATGGCGTCACAGGCATGTTCCGGGTCGATTTTCTGACGCACCTCAGGGACGCTGACACCGCCCAGACCATCGCGACCGTGAATAAAACTCGCCGACGGATAAGGATGATTCAGAATCGGATGCGGAACGCCGGCATGGACGGGAACCGTCCCACCCTTCCCGGCCAGATCGACGACATAGAGCGCGTTTTTCAGCTCCTGCTCATACCGGATATTGCCGGGAGTCACCGTCACCGCCTCAACGGTCATATGCGGAGCGCTCAGCGCCATCAGCAACGCGACCGCGTCATCATTACCGGGATCGGTATCGACGATCACCCTGTGATTATCAAGCAGCCTTGGAAGCGGCACAGGCGAGACACCCGGCTCCACCGCCGCGCGCGCGGCAGGCGCAAAACCCGCGGCAAAAGCGGACGCCAGAAAATGTCTGCGGTTAAATCTCATAAAAGTCCTTTCTCCATCTTCTCTGATACGAACGCTCAGAGGCTGTTTCAAATACTTTAAATGCCTGAAAATCCTCGTAATACCATGATGTTGTTATGGTTTTTTAGTTCCAGCCATGTCCAGAGACACTTTGCGACAGGTTTTTGATAAAAAACAATAAAAGTTTTTGGGTGCCGCCTTTTTCCAAAAAGGCTGCGTTCCCTGAAGCTTTCTGAAAAAATCCTCACCAGAAACTTCTCTATAATTAAAGGGAAATTTCACGAGAAGGCTCTCATGTCTGTGACGGCTGGGTGGAGCGAAATTTATCGCGCAGATAGCGGCCGGAACGCACCGGACCGAATGCCGCAGGCCGATCCGGCGTGACACATGAAGAGAACGGCACGATTTCCGCGTTCCAGTCCGGCTGCTGAAAAAAGGCCAGAGACTGACGGGGTGTATCGTGATCGCATCCGGCCTCGCGTACGACGCGGTGAACGGTCGACGCCCAGCGGCCATTGGTCCATCGCGCCATCAGATCGCCGATATTGATCACGAAAGCGCCCGGCGGCGCCATAACATCGACCCAGCTTCCATCCGGAGCGAGAACCTGAAGGCCCGCGCCTCCCGCCTGCGGCAACAGAATGGTAAGCGTGCCGTAATCCGAATGCGCACCGGCCCTGACAGATGATTCCTGCCGCCCGGTCCCGACGGCGGGATAATTCAGCGCCCGAAGCGCGCTTACCGGAGCCGTAAAAAATTCCCTGAAATAACCGGAAGGCAAAGTCAGTGCATGGGCGAACACCGTCATGATTCGCGCGGCAAGCTGCTCCATCGCTATATACCAGGCGTGCCACGTACTGCGGAAAGCCTCCGGCTGCTCCGGCCACGGCACCGGCGCGAAGCAGAAGGCGGTTTCCTCCGGATCAGCGCCAGGAGCACGAAAAGGACCACAGCTGAACGTCTCTTTCCTGTCCGGCTGCTGCTCCGTGTCCGTATCCGGAACACCGTCCCGCGAGCGGGCCAGATATTCGCTGCCCAGACGCTGGTAGCCATAAGGACCGCCCGGCACAGGCGAGATCACATCGAGTTTGCGGGCCTCAGGCAGAGCAAAGAACTGCTTCGTGACCTCCCACATCGCGTCGCTCAGAGCGGCCGGAACGCCGTGACCGGAGATAAAGAGGAAACCGCATTGCCGGCAGGCGTCATCAACCCCGGCGGCAAGACGGGCGCGACCGGCATCCGTGGCGGCTTCAAACACCGACAGATCGAGTTCAGGAATGACGTGCTTCATGTCTGCGACAGTCTCCGCGGCCATGGTTCAGGGAGCGGTGCGCCTCCCCAGGAGGCGCTCCCCGTGAGGCGGGCCGGCGGGAGTGTGTCAGGTCGGTGCGATATTGCAACATCTATCTGAATGGTCAGGTTCCGGGAACCGAATGGCAGCCGCACCGGCCGAAACCCTGCCGGAGACCTTCCATCGGACAGCACGCTACCGGATGCGGACCATGCGTACGAAACCGCAATTGACGAAGCGGGCAGCGGGTGGGACATATCGCGCGTCCGTTTTCTGTGGCGTCTGTGTATTTTGCGGACAGATATGGAGCAGTCTTCCGGGGCATCGCCCCGCAGCCCGCAAAGGGACATAACCCCTTTGACCCTGGTTTCTTAATTCAGGGATGAGGGAGCGGAATCATCCCCCGCGCCTGTCTGCGAGACAGACAGACGCCTTTCTTCCAGGAGTTTGCGTGTGTTTCAGGGAAGTCTCGCCACGGCGAGGGGCCGCAGACGGGCCTGGGTGGACAGCCTGTTTGTCGATCACGCGATTTTCCGCCTGGTCTGGACGAATTTCCACGCCGTGATTCCGGGAAAAGTCTATCGCTGCAACCACCCGACGCCACGACGGCTCGCCTGGGCGGTCCGCCGGTTCGGGCTGAAGACGCTGGTGAATCTCCGCGGCCACCGGAAATGCGGCTCGGACGCGCTGTCGCGAAACGCCGCCGGACAGGTCGGCCTCGCCCATGTGGATATGGCCTTCGAGAGCCGGGGCGCTCCGCACCGGGATCGGATTTTACGGTTTGCATCCCTGTACCACTCGATCGCGTTCCCGATGCTGATGCACTGCAAGTCCGGAGCCGACCGGGCCGGTCTGGCTTCGGGCCTGGTAATCCTGTTCGAAGGCGGTACAGCAGACGAGGCGCTGAAGCAGCTTTCCTGGCGGTACGGGCATTTCAATCACTCACGCACCGGAATTCTGGATGCGTTCTTCATGCGCTACCGCATAGAAGCGGAAGGGCGGATTCCGTTTCTGGAATGGGTGGAGCATCATTACGATGAAGTTGCGCTGAAGCAGGATTTCGTGGCGGGAAAACTGGCCTCGTTCGTAAACGATCAGGTCCTGCGGCGAGAGTGAACAGCACCTGAAACGCCGCGCCTTCTCCGGCAATCCACAATTAAATATCTGATAAAAATTAAACATTTCCGGGTGCCGCCTTTTTCTAAAAAGGCGGCATCTTCTCTTTGATTTATCAGGACATTCCACGATCAGGCTTCTGAAACGACCCTTCGGATTCGCGACAGGACCCTGAGCAAAGACGGACCAACGCGGCCCCCGCCGCCATCCCGGGCACCAGAGCGACATAGATCAGCGCCATGTCACGCCTGCTGAACACCAGTTCCCAGCCGGGCGTGAAACGCTTCGGCGTGGCGCCATAATCTGCAACGACCGCGACCGGACCCAGCGCGGCGGTGACAGACAGAAACCGGCTCCACGACGGATTTCCGCCTCCCAGGGCTTTTTCATACAATGCGGCCCAGAAAACGATAGCGCCGGCACTGGTGAGAAAACCCGTAGCGGTATGGGTCAGATCCGCCGTGCGCACTTCCGCGGCCTTATCCCCTTTCAGCCAGTGGGCCGTGCAGTTCAGGCCGGACCAGGGACTGCCGGTGCGTTTCGCGGACAGCAGCATCAGGGCGATGGTGGACGTGACGGTGCCCCCGGCAGCAGAGGCGGCGACACGGGTCAGAAAGCCTGGCGCACTCATGGAATACTCCCCCTGCAAAACCGAACGTCAGAACAGGATCAGACTCATCAGTCCGCCAATGATCCCCATGGTCCAGAAGACAGTCAGAACAACACGATGGCGGATGGTTCTCTGACCGAGCACACGCATCAGCGGGTCCGGCTCTTCGGGACCGCGGGTGCGTGTCGTGGCGAGACGGGCGGTGCGATCGCGGTCATCGACATGGACGGTGGCCATCCATGTCTGGCGAAAAAGGCCGATATCCTCACGACGCCAGAGGGTTTTCGAACGGATTTTCAGCGAAGGCGGCCCGCATCGAAGCGCGATAAGGGCCAGCATCATACGGTTGCTGATCCCGAGTTCGCGGGCGGCCTCCTGCCTGTCGAGCAGTGATTTTTCCGGAAAGAGGAACACGCTGCTGACATCAGCCGGCTCGAAAACATCATTCATGTCCGCTCCTCCCCGACAGCTCCGGTTTCTTTACGTCCCGGCTGCGCTTTTGTTGCTCTGCCCCGTGCAAATAGTCTGACTCGTCCCATATCATCACTGGCTGATACTGAAGATCCACGACAAACCTTTGGAAAAACAATAAAAGTTTCCGGGGGTCGCCTTTTTTAAAAAAGGCGGTGTCTTCTGAAGCTTCCCTGAAAATCTCCTTATAATTTAAAGAGTATTTCACAGAAAAGCTTTTGAAACAGTCTCAGAGCAGGGCTCTGCCCTGCACCCGGAAGGGGTCGCGAACCCCTTCACCCCATTGTGTTCGGCAGACCGGAACCTCAGGAAACCGTGTCCCCTTAAGAAGGCATGAGGCAAAGGTCCGAAACCCCGGTTCCGGCGTTCCGGAACCAGACCCGCCTGAAAGAAACATGGCAGGCCCTTCAAAAACAGGCTTGCACTCAGCGCAGCGACTCAAAATCATCGGTTCACCGACAGATGCAAAGCGCATGGAGGCGACGTTGAATACTCGTCCGGATAAAAACGCGGTTTCGTCCCACAGACCAGACTGGCACGACGAAGGAGGCCACGTGGCCGTCTGGCTGACTTCGGAAGACGGAGAAAAGCGCGTTCTGAGACTTGACCGTGAAGATGCGGACTTCATCCGGAAAGTCTCCGGAGACGGACAGTTCCTGACACTCGTAAAGCAGGGCCATTATGGCGAGAAAGCCGTCGTCCTCCGTTCACCCGCGCTTCATGTCCCCCAGACGACGGATGCAGACCAGGGCATCTCCGCTGGCCATCTGCTCACCGGAGAGCATGTAAAAGGACGCTATCTGCACTTCATCAATCAGGATCACAATGATCTCTGCCGGAGTAATCTGCAGTGGGACTGGCCCGATCGCAATCCGCGATATGAACCGATCGACTGGACCCTCGCTGAAAAACAGCGTCAGGCATTTCTCGCTGACGGAGGCAGTCAGTAAGCTTTTTTCTGAAGGCTTCAGGGAACGCCGCCTTTTTGAAAAAAGGCGGCACCTAAAAACTTTTTTTATCAGGCCCTTATCGTGAAGCCCTTTTGGTCCCGGCTAAGGCAAAACAAATAACCAGGCCTCCCCATCTGAATCCCTGCGCTCCCTTCCCCGAATCAGCCGGAAATCCGCGCCTGCACTCAGGCATCCGGCGCAAGCCGGCCACGAGACGACAGAAGAACCAGCCCGACACCCAGCCCGGCCAGAACAAGGCCCAGAGCGGAGACGGTGGTGTAACCAAAACCAGAAGAGAGAACCGCGCCTCCGATGGCCGCGCCAAGAGCATTGCCGAGATTGAAAGCACCGATATTGACGGAGGACGCAAGACCGGGCGCCTCATGGGCGGCCAGCATGGTCCGCATCTGCAGGGCGGGCATGATGGAAAAGCTGGCAATGCCCCAGAGCAGAACGCCGGTCAGCGCACCAGCCGTCGTCCGGGCGGCAAAGGGAAAGGCCAGCATGATGAGGCCGAGAACCGGAAAGAAAACAAGCAGTGTGCCAGTGAGAGACCGGTCAGCCGCCCGGCCGCCGACAGCATTCCCGATGCTGAAACCAACACCGATAAGCATAAGAGCGACGGTGATGATCGCCGGGCTGGCGTGCGTGATCGTCTCCAGCATGGGCGCGATATAAGTATAAAGCTCGAACATCGCGCCGGCGCCGATGACAGTCAGACCGAGCGCCATGAGAACATTGGGACGGGTCATGACCCTCAGCTCAGCCATGGCATTGGGCCTCGGCCCCGCTTCGGCCAGCGGCAGGGCGGCGGTGAGAGAGACGGCGGCGACAATGCCAAGCACGGAGATGGCCGCGAAGGCCTCCCGCCAGCCCAGCGTATCGCCAAGCCATGTAGCGGCCGGCACACCGACAATATTGGCAATCGTCAGCCCCATGAACATGGTGGCGACAGCACTGCCGCGACGGGAGCGATCAACAAGACTGGCGGCCTCGACAGCACCGAGACCGAAAAAGGCGCCATGCGCGAAGCTGGTGAGAACACGGGCAAGCAGAAGCTGCAGATAGGAGCCGCTCGCAGCAGCGGCGAGATTGCCGGCCGTATAAAGCAGCATCAGTCCGATCAGGGCATATTTGCGCGGATAGCGGGCCAGCAGAAGCGTAATGACCGGCGCACCGCCCATGACGCCAAAGGCATAGGCACTGATCAGCCCGCCAGCCCTGGGCACGCTGACATCGACCCCCTGCGCAAGGACAGGCAGCAGGCCCATGGGGGTAAATTCCGTCACACCGATCGCGAAAGCGCCGACTGCGAGAGCGATCAGGGCTGTATTCATCCGGGAGTCTGGCCTTCTGTATCTGTCACGGTTCTGTCCATGTGACAGAGTAGTCCGTTACGGCGTCAGAACACAGACGGAAGGAGACGATTTGCCGGCAAATCGTCTTTACGGCGTGAACAGCGGCCCTCCGGCTGCCCCGCGAAAGCCAGAGACCACCTGGCTCAGGCAAAGGTCCACGGTAATCGCTTCAGACATCCCTCCCACCACTCACAGATCACGAGCCGACATGCTCAGAAGCCGGCGTATCTACAGATCATGATCGTGCGGCGGATACACCGGACGCATATTCACAGCCGGAAGATGGCGGCCAGGACCGCCGATGATATGGCCGATCGGAGTCAGACTGTCGACATGGTCGCAGACGATCTTGAGCACAGCGAGCATGGGCACAGAAAGAAAAGCCCCGGTGATCCCCCACATCCAGTCCCAGAACATGAGCGAGCCCATCACGAGAACAGGGTTTAACGTGAAACGCCGCGCCAGCAGCATCGGGGTGATGGTTTCACCTTCGAGCAGATGAATGCAGAGATAGATGGCCGGGGCGGCGAGCGCCTGCATGACAGAAGGAAAAGCCAGCAGGCCGACAAAGAAATAGAGCACGATGCCGGTAAACGGACCGATGATCGGAATATAATTCAGAGCGAAAGCAGCAACGCCCCAGAGAAGCGGATTTGGAATCCCGACAAGCCAGCACTGAATGAAATTCGCGACACCGACGAGCACGTTCATCATGGTGATCGTGGCGAGATAGACGGAAATATTGCGCTCGATGCGGGAAGCGATCTGCACGGCGCGGCGCTTGTCGTTGAAGGTCGGCATGATTTCGACGAAGCGGCGCAGCAGGCTGTCTCCCTGGGCGAGAAGAAAGAACAGCATGATGAAGAAGGTGAAGAGCTGACCGACAAAAGTCCGGGTGCCGGACAGAAGAGCCGACCCGATCGGCGCAACGCCGGCGGTAATCGGGGCCAGCGGAGCCTGCGGGGCATGATCGCCCGCCGCCACGCTGAGAAGGTTCTGAACCCGGAAATTGGTTGATTCAATGAGCTGCATGGGACCGCGCAGAATGGAGAGCTTGACCTGGGCGGCGGCAATGTCCTGCGGCAGACTGGCCAGCCAGCCCGCGGCCGGCACCGAAACAGCCATGGCAATCGCCCCGAACACGCCGAACATGGTGAGAATGAGCAGCAGGGCAACAATCGTTTTCGGCAGACGGAACCAGTGCGTGACCATCCTGACGGGCGCAACGAGCATCAGATTGGTCACGACAGCCATGACCATCGGCAGGACAATCTCGGCCGCGACCCTCAGCGTGTAGAAAACAGCCAGAACAGTGAGAATCAGCAGGCAGATCTGGGTGATACTCAGCCGGGTCCGCTGCACAGCGGCATGCATCCGCGCCTGCTGCTGACGCTCCGCCTCAACCTCATCCGCCGGACTGGCGGAAAGAACGGAAGGAGACGAGGTTTTCCGGAATTCGCCAGTTGCCGATGCTCTGACCGCCGATGCGCCGGCCGTCGAGGAGCCGGTCGCCGAAACACTCCCCGTCGAAGCACCGGATGCCGGTGAACTGACTGACGAGGCACTGTCCGCCGACGCTCCGGATACCGATGCCCCGGACACGGACGCACCGCCGGCCAGCATACTCCCTGCCAGTGCGCTCCCTGCTCCGGGACCTGTCGCGTCGCCCTGCATCTCCGCCCGTCCCTCTGCCCCGGCCTGCCCCGGCTCCCGCAATCCTGCGATCCGGCGCTGCGCAACGTGCCATCAGGAAACGTGACCGTCACGTCCGCTCTGAGGTAAAACCAGACACGATGCCGTGGACCGTGCTGTCAATTCAGCCCTGCCCTGCCGTTCGGTAAAAGCGGACCTGACATGCCGGAATGGTCGACAGGACCGCCCGCACAGCAGAACCCGGCCGGAAAACCCGGAACAGTCTCTATTCAGATCAGACCGCGTGACCCGATCATCGCGAAAACAGCAAGAGTCACCATGCAGGTGATCTCGTTATCGCGGATCATGCGCTTCACTTCCGTCAGCGGCAGCGTGTGACAGGTGATGTCTTCTTCAGTGGATTCCAGGTCGTTCGGCCCCTGGGTGAGCCCGGTGGCGAGATAGACATGACCGCGCTGCGTCGAATAACCGGCCCCCTGCCAGGTGATGCCGATATGCTGCATCGTGTCGGCGATCAGACCGGTCTCCTCACGGAGCTCACCGGCGGCAACCTCGTCCGGATGCGCGTCCGGCCGGGTTTCCCACATGCCCATCGGCAGTTCCCACATGCGCCGCCGGACAGGATACCGGAACTGACGGATCAGGGTGACGGTTTTCTCGCCGTCCTTTTCACCCAGCGGCAGAATGACGACAAAGTCGCCGCGCTCGACAATGCCGTAAAGTCCATCCTGACCATTGGGACGACGGATGATGTCCTCACGCAGCTTTGTCCACGGATTTTCATAGGCAATACGGGTTGAAAGTGTGACATAGCCGCCATCGTCAGGCTCATCTGCAGCCTTTTCTGCTTTCGTTGCGTTCTGTTCTGTCATGGGGGCCGGTTTCCCTTGTTCTGCGGTGCTGTGTGTTCAGAGATATGGGATTTCGGCGGATTGTGAAACAATCGGGACCAGCACACGCCGGCGAAGCGAACGGCTCCATGGCCGCCGGTCCGCTGACAGACAACATGACGGGCAGTATGGCAGGCAATATGACGGGCGGAAATACAGGATCTTCACCGGATTTCAGCCCGTCTCCCTTACCGCGTTCCGCCCTCTGATGCGGGCCGCGTCTTCCCGTGTCGCTTTTCTGTCTGTGATTCGGCAGGTGGCAGGCGCACAGCTGTACGCTATCACCCCGGAGCCTGATGCTGCCCGGAGTTGCCTTTCATGACCGAGATATCCAGGCGGATATCTGAAACGACCTCCTCCGCCACGTTACGCATTCTTCCGATCGTCCTGTTCAATCTCATCTGTTACATCGTCATCGGTCTCGAAATGGCGGTCGTGCCGCTGTTCGTGCACCGCGTGCTCGGATACGGCACCGTGCTCGCGGGGTTCGCGGTCTCGGCACAGTATCTGGCGACACTGGCGACGCGCACCTGGGCCGGCAACCGCATCGACACGACAGGCGCGCGGGGCGTCGTCGTCACCGGCCTGCTGGTCGGCGGCCTGTCCAGCCTCCTGCTGGTGGCGGCGGCCCAGACAACCTCCATGCCGCTGCTCTCCCTGCTGCTGGTGCTGGGCGGACGGTTCCTGCTGGGCTTCAGCGAAAGCTGGGTCGCGGTCGGCGTCATCATCTGGAACATCTACCGGGCCGGCGCGGAAAGGACCGCGCTCGTCATCTCGCTGAACGGCGTGACCTCCTACGGCGGAATCGCGCTCGGCGCGCCGATCGCCACGATGATCTTCGCCCAGGGAGGTCTCCTGGGCGGTCTGACAGGCGTCGGTCTGCTGGCGAGCCTCATCATGCTGGTCTGCGTTCCGCTGGCCGCACGCCACGAAACGACAGAACCCGCGCCAAAAACGAGGGCGCCGTCCTTCATGGAAGTCATCCGGGCGGTGATGCCGTTCGGGCTGGCCCTGGCCGCCGGCTCCATCGGCTTCGGCGCCATCGCGTCCTGCCTGGCGCTGTATTTCGACGCGGAACAGTGGAGCGGCGCGGCCACGGCACTGGCGCTGTTCGGCATCCTGTTCGTGATGACGCGGTTCTTCTTCTCGCACATGATCGGACGCATCGGCGGCGCCAGAGTGGCGATGATCTCGATGGCGGTCGAGGCTCTTGGCCTGTTCACACTGGCCTGGGGCCACATGCCGGTAATGGCCAATGTCGGTGCGGCCCTGACGGGAATCGGATTCTCACTGGTGTTTCCCGCCCTGGGCGTCGAGGCGGTGGGGCGTCTGGGACCGGCCAATCGCGGCTCGGCCCTGGGCGGATTTTCCGTGTTTCTGGATCTGGCGATCGGCGTATCCGGGCCAGGACTGGGTATGATCATCCCCCTCTGGGGCTTTCCCACGCTGTTCGTCGTCGCGGCGCTGTTCTCCGTGCTCGGCGTGGCCCTGAGCTGGATTCTGAAACCGAAGCGGAAGAAAGTCTGAAACCGTTTTTCCGCCCCCCGAAACGGGTTGGCGGAACGGTCTGTCCCTGTATCATGGCAGCACAGCCGCACCGGTTCGTGCCGAGGCATGAGCCGGCGTGCCTGTCTGTGTCCGTTTTTCAGGAGGCCGTTCATTCATGTCTGCCCAAATCGCGGCTGTCGCCGTTTTCTGCGGTTCCCGTTTCGGCAATCTGCCGGCCTATCGCGAAGCGGCGGAAGCAATGGGCGCCGGTCTCGCCCGGGCCGGAATTCATCTGATCTACGGCGGCGGATATGTCGGGCTGATGGGCGCCGTCGCCGACGCAGCCATCGCGGCCGGCGGCACCGTAACGGGCATCATCCCCGAATTTCTCGAAGCACGGGAAGTCATGCACCGGGGGATCACCACCCTAGTCGTCACCACCTCGATGCACACCCGCAAGCAGCGCATGTTCGCGGACGCCGACGCGTTCGCGATTCTGCCCGGCGGGTTCGGCACCTTCGATGAGATGATGGAGATCATCACCTGGAAGCAGCTGCAGCTTCACGCCAAGCCGATTCTGATCGTCAACGTGGCGAACTGGGCCGCCCCGGCGATCGCGATGCTGGATGCCGCCGTGGCGCAGGGCTTCGCCTCACCCGAAGCCCGCGCCCTGGTCAGGGTCGTCCCGGATGTGCCCGCCGCCCTTGCCGCGATCGCCGGCACGGAACGCAGCACAATGGAAAAAGAAGGCTCGGTCGCACGTCTCTGAGACCCGGACAGGGGGGAAGACCAGCCTGTTCGCACCCCGGTCCACAGGTCTGTTCAGAAGCAGTAAAGGATTTTCCTTCCCCCCTCTTGCCGCGGAGAACGATGGGCGGTATGAGCGCTCCACCCCATCGGAGTGTAGCTCAGCCTGGTAGAGCACTGTGTTCGGGTCGCAGGGGCCGGAGGTTCGAATCCTCTCACTCCGACCATGGGGGTCTCTGACCCGAAAATCGCCGTTGTGAAACAGACGATCCGTCGCGAAATGACCCGGCGCGGCGCGCGGGGCTGTTCTGCGTCTGCGTCCTGCATTGTTACGCAACGGGACAAAATGCCCTTTTCCAGGCGTTATTCGGTCATAAACAGGTTATGAGTCATCGTCAGGGTGACGATTGCCGGATCCGTTCCCATATGAACGACAGGATACGATGCGGCGATCCGGCGCGGACGCTGTATGGTCGTGTCGTCCGGATTGTGATTCACCTGGCCGCAGATATCTGTACGATCTGACGCCGGATTTCGGCTTCGGGAGAAGCGCCATGAGAGCGAACCGTTTTAAACTCTTGTCCTCCGTGCTGACCGTCATGCTCGCCGTTGATCTCGCAGGGCCGGCCTTCGCGCATGGCGGTGGTGGCGGTGGAGGCGGCCACGGTGGCGGCGGGTTCGGCGGCGGCGGCGGTGGATTCCACGGCGGTGGCGGTTTTGGTGGCGGCGGGTTCCGTGGTGGCGGACCCGGCGGCGGGGGCTTCCGTGGCGGCTATGGCGGTGGCGGGTTCCGCGGTGGTCCCGGCTGGGGTGGCGGATACCGTGGCGGTGGCTGGGGCGGCGGATGGGGCGGTCGCGGCTGGGGATGGGGCGGTTACGGCGGATGGGGCTGGGGTGGCCCAGGCTGGGGATGGGGCGGCTATCCCGGCTATTATGGCTGGGGCGGTTATCCATACTGGGGCGGTTACGGCGGCTGGGGCTGGGGCTGGGGCTGGGGCGCGCCCTTCGCGTTCGGCTCGCTTCTCGGCCTGGCCGCAGGTGCCGCCGTCGGATCGGCCTATTCGGGTGACGGGTATTATGACGGCGGCTATGGCGGGTACGCGCAGCCTTATTACGGCTATTCTCAGGGCTATTCGCAGCCCATGCCGGCTCAGAATTATTACCCGCAGTCTTCCTATCCGCAGCAGACTTACCCTGCCGGAACGGGTTACGTGCCGAATGCGTCGCAGGGCAGCAATGTCGTGACCTGCTCGGCAGGACTGTATTTCAACCGGCTGACGCAGAGCTGCGACCGGCCCTGACCCTGCTCCTGATCCGGCGCTGACCGGAGCGGTATGACGCCGCTCCGGTCAGGTCGTGGTCCGACGCATCCGGCGATGCCGGGTAACATGCCCGCGCGTCCCCGGCAGATCCGCCACCGGCTCGAAAACAGTCAGTCCATACCCGCTCGCGGCGGCGGCCCAGAGCTGCCCGGCATATCGCCGGCGGGCCGCCATCCGTTCCGGCCGTGTCATCGGCCCCGCGCCCGGAATCCGGACCGGAAGGACACCCGGCAGATTTTCATAGGTCCGGAAAACATCCGACGCATAACGCGTTCCCTCTTCCGAAGCCGCATGATAGCGGGCGACGGCTGAACGCCAGTTCCCCGTCACGGCATGCAGGCTGCGAAGAAACTGCCCGGCAGCGGCGGCATTAATCAGCGGATCGAAGCTGCTTTCAACCGACGCGAACGTCTTCGGATGCCAGCCGAGATTGATCTGAAAGCACCCCACATCGACCCGCGGACGGGCACCAAAAGCCCCGGAATGCAGCATGGCCTGCACCGCATCCACCGCGAAATCGACCCTGGCGAACAGGATCGGCGTACCGCCGACATCGACGGCGAGCGGATGATTGCCACTTTCAACATGACCAATGGCCGCCAGAAGCCCCTGCGGAATGTCGAGTGCGTGTTCCACAATAGCGGCCGCACGCTCGCAGGTCATGGGAGCCGGCGCGGCCCGCGCTGTCAGAGGCAGAAAGAAACAGACTGCCGACAGAAACGCCGGAACGGATGGCGGAAACGAAAAGCCCATCAGGCCGACTTAGAAGAGACCCGTTACGGGCCGGTTAAAACGTCCACAAACCTGGTAACAGCAGACCGCTCATCTGCCCGACTCAGCCAGTAAAAAAGCATCCGACGATAAATCTTCGAGACTGTTTCAAAAGCCTGCCCATGAAAAACCTCTGGTTAATTATAAAGAAGTTTTTGATGAAGCTTTTTTCAGAAAGCTTCGGAAGACGCCACGGAACATCCGCTTTCATGGCCTGGTAAAGCGGGTCCCGTGTCAGGATACGCTCCTCCGCGTGAATCCGTACGACCAGAAGTATCCAGACCAGAGCATAAAGCATAACGTTCCATGACGTGAAACAGGACAACAGAAAACCAACCTGATTCAGCATGTAACCGGCATAGATCGGGTGGCGCACCAGCCGGTAAGGACCGCCGCGTCTGACTCCGCGATTGGCCGCCACGAGCCCAAAGCTGCGTCCGAGAAACAGCTTGGCCGAAACCTGCAGAGCCAGGCCGGTCAGCATAAGGAAACCGCACCAGGTGACAGGAATAAGGGCGTGTCCCGGGGAAGCCGCCACCAGAGTGGGAGCCACCGTCGCCACCAGACCGGCAAGCCAGTCGCCGGCACGGTCCGATATAGTAATGGCTCGTCGTCTTATCAGGATAAAAGCAGCAGGCAGACCTTCGGACAGGAGCAGGAGCACTGACAACACGGACCAGACATGCCCCGCAGCAGGCGCCATGCGGGCAATCATCAGGGCAAAGAAAGCAACCACGACGACTTTTTCCGTCAGGGCCGGGCAGAAACGCCACAGAGAGCGAAAAACGTCCGTCCGCTGAACCATTGCGCTCACGTCTTTTGTCACCTTTTCCAGGAAAGATCAGAGTCAGGTCCGGCGAATGCGTTTCCAGAGCACCGATCTCAGCGTGACGTTTCAACGCTGACACGCCGGAAAGTGTCACGCCCCGGCGTCAGCCGCGCTTCAGATTACGGAATGTAACTTTACAATGGTTATTTACGTCTTAACTGTTATGTTACGAGATAGGAACCGAACCACAGCCCTGCGCCGTGTGCTCCATTTATTTCCAGGGCTCCCCACGAAGCCTCTCGTCAATTACGAAAAAGTTTACCGGTAAGATTTTTTTCGGAAACCCTCCGGGAGCATCGCCTTTTAAAAAAGGGCACCCAAAAAACCTTTTATTTTTTCAAAGCTTTATAGAAAAACGCCCTCTGATCGTGGCTGAGGCAAACAGATGGCCTGAGCTCAAAAAACATGACACCATCAGTTCATCATGAAATTTTTTGTGCATTGAAAGCTTCCGAACCAACCTCTTAACAAACCGGGATCAAAGGGACCGCGTCCCTTTGCGGGTTTCAGGGCAGAGCCCTGAAAAGCCACTGCGCCCGTATCTGCAAAGTATACAAACCCCTTTATTTCAACAAGATCGAAGCAAAACGACCGCCCTCCTCGCAAGGCACAGACACCCCGAATACCGCCCCAACTGTGGAATAAGTTGTCAGACGCTCCGGGCAACCGTCATCAGCCGCCGCATTTCCTGAACAGTCGGGCCAAGACCATCGAATATCGCCTGACCGATAAGAAAATGACCAATATTCAGCTCAGCAATTTCCGAAATGGCCGCAACGGGCGCGACATTGCCGAAGCTGAGACCGTGGCCGGCATGAACTTCCAGCCCCAGAGCGGCAGCCTGGGCCGCGGCGGCTTTCAGGCGGCCGAGTTCGCCGTCGGCACCCAGAGCATAAGCCCCGGTATGGAGTTCGACGACAGCGGTTCCGACAGAGGCGGCAGCGCTGATCTGAAGCGGGTCCGGATCGATAAAGAGAGAAACACGAATACCCTTGCTGCTGAGCGCGCGGACAACAGGACCCAGCCAGTCAGTCTGCCCCGCAACATCGAGTCCGCCTTCAGTGGTGACCTCCTCACGACGCTCAGGAACAATACAGCAGGCATGAGGACGGAGATCGCGGGCAATGGCGACCATCTCGTCCGTCGCCGCCATTTCCATGTTGAGCGGCGCACGGATTTCGGCGCGAAGACGGGCAAGATCCTCATCGCGGATATGACGGCGATCTTCACGAAGATGGGCCGTAATGCCATCGGCGCCCGATCGCAGCGCGAGAAGAGCCGCCTCGACCGGATCGGGGTTCGCGCCGCCACGCGCATTGCGCAGAGTAGCGACGTGATCAATGTTAACACCAAGACGGGGCGGGACGGTCATGCGGACTCTCCTTTTTGCGAAGAAGTCTAAACCTATCCTGCGCAGGGCGGAAATTCAGTGCAGAAAACGTGTTCCCCCCGAAAGCAGGAAGCAGCAGAACACCTCCGCCCCCGGCCGGGTTTTTACTCAATATCCGGCAATAAGGCGTTTATTTATTCCATAAGTATCAGGGCAGATTTTCGGGGCTTTGCCCCGAACCCCACAAGGGGACATAGCCCCTTTGATCCCGATCTGTTACACTGAAAACCCCGGCAACAGGGGAACGCCCTGTTGCCCGAGCCGCAATAAACACCAGGAAAAGCGGAAACGAAGCAGCGTTACGCTATCTCATACTCTCCGCGCATCCCCAGACCCATCATAAATATAACGCCGATCTGACACAGCATATCAAAGGCAACAGCCGTAAACCACGCACCATTTGACCCAAGAAGAATGTTCACGAGCATCATGGCGAGAATAAAAACCCACATACCCATCGACGTTACCCTGTCTGTTGAACTGATCCCGCTACATTCGCAGAAGAAATCCAGGCACGCCTTGATATGAGTCAAGTATTACAGACCATCACCTCAAAACGAAATCAGACTACGCCTCTCGTCACATGGGCCGATACAGTCCCCAGAAATCAGGACCAGCCCTGCCAACACCACCCTTCAGGCCATCAGCATTTTCCGCCAGAAACCACATCTCCACCGCCCGGACCCATATCGTGCGCGCCAGCCAGTCTTTCGCCCCGGACAGGACGCCGGACACTGTATTCTTCACAGCCTCACAAAGCGCCCGAACTGTCACCAGTCAGAAACACTCCCTACCCCTCCAGCGCCGCCCGTCCCGCCCCCTCCAGCACAACATCCGCCTGCGGTGTATGAATGCGCCCGCACAGAACGTTCCGGTAATGCCGCTCCAGCGGATTGTCCTGACTCAACCCCGGATTCCCCGTCACCGCAACGGCCAGGGAAACAGCCGCAATCGCATTGTCCGTCACAAGACGCCTGATCTGCCCGGCCTCAACGCCGCCAGGAAATCCCGCCTCCTCCCGGCTCAGCGCCCGCTCAATCAGCGCTTCATTCGCGAGCAAAAGCCCGTCTGTCTCCCCAAGAACAGTGTGAAATCGTGGCAAAGTCGAGAGAGGACGCCCCAGCGCGGACGGGACCCGGGTTTTGAGAAAGGACACCAGCCAGTCGCGCCCCGACCGGGCAACCGCGTCATAAAGCGCCGCCACGACAACCGCATGCCACGTGGCCAGTATCGCCGGCTCCGGACTCGCCGCCCCGTACGGAACCAGACTGACAAGATACCGTTCCGGCACAGCCACGTTCTCAAAGACAAACGTGTCACTGCCCGTTGCGCGCATCCCAAGCTGATGCCAGCTTTTTTCTATTCTGACACCCGGCAGATCAAGAGGCACCAGAACCTGACCGACACGCGGCTGCTCCTCATCCGTAGCAGCCCACACAACGCCCCATTTCAACGCGGAAGAGCCGGTCGAGAAAATCTTCCGTCCGTTTAATCGCCAGACACCATCAGTATGTTTTATCCGCGTCGCCGGAATGCCACCCCTGGCCGGCGTCCCGAGATCCGGCTCGACACGCAGAGCGTTAATCAGCGCTCCGTCCCGGACAATCGACGTGAACACCTCATCTTTTACACCATCCGCCCAGACGGGAGACCGGGCGATCGCGCCGGACTGAAGATACTGCATGGCGAGAATCAGCGCCGTCGAAGGGTCTCCCCCGGCAATCTTCGAGACAATCCGCACAACCTCCCGAAGCCCGATCTCCGCGCCCCCTTTCGCGCGCGGCAAAGCGAGAGACAGCAACCCCGCTTCCCGAAGCTCGTCGATGTTATCAAAACCGATCTCACCTGAACGGTCATATCCGGCCGCCCGCGCCGCAAAACGCCCGATCATCTCATCCGGCACGTCCGTTCTGACGCCACCCGCCTGCGATCCGTCCATCACAGATCCTCCTCCGCTTGCCTGACCTGACACGATAACCGGAATGACGCCAGCCAGAGCGCCGCCCGACCATCCGAAAACACCCTCCGCAAACCGGGACCAGTCACCCGCCAGCGCATCATCCCGTCAACAGAAGCACCCATCACGCTCCCGCCGCTCACGGCAACGGTCCCCCGACCGCCTCCACCCTGTCAAACGCCTGCGATACCGGCATGGACGATGTAATGAGCCCGGCCTCCCGGCAGGTTTCCACCGTCGTTCTTTCCGCATCCTCCACCGCCTCGCTGACAGGCACCGGTGATGCGATCAGCTGTCGCGCCACCGATGACGCAACCTCTTCCGGCAGACCGGTCTGCTGCGCCAGAATACGGGCGTATTCCTCCGGATGCGCGCGACCCCATACATAAGCCCGGCTGACCCGGCCGTAAAAATCCGCCAGCAGAGCCCGCCTGTCGCGAAGCGCCGTCACCGTCGCCACCAGAAAGCTGTTATTCGGCATCAGACCCGCCGCATCCGCCACAACATGTCCATGGCGGCCAGCCGTTTCCAGAGAGACATACGGCTCCCATGTCGACCAGGCGTCAACGCGGCCCGTATCCAGTGCCGCTTTGGCCTGAGCCGGCTGGAGAAACACAATCCGTGGCGCGGGCGCGGGAATGGCCCCCGTCCCGATGAGCCGCAGCAACAGCAGATGACCCACAGACCCGCGCCCGGTCGCAATCCGCTTTCCGGAAAGCTGCGCCGCCGAGGTGATGGCCGACCCTGACGGCGCCACCACCGCCGTGGCATGACCGCCGCCACGCGGCGGAACCACATAGACCGCCTTCACAGGAAGACCCGCCCCCCAGGCGAAGAAAAACGGACTGTCTCCGGCAATCCCGGTATCGACCGCACCGGCCCCCAGAGCCTGCAGAAGCGGCGCCGCGGCCTCGAACTCAACCCAGCGGATTCTGTAAGGAAGATCGCGGTTCGCCCCGGACGCTTCAAAAACAGCCTTCTGCTGCCCTTTCTGATCCGCCACGACAAGTTCGTCCTGCGCCCGCGCCGCAAAACCGGAACTCAGAAACAAGACAGAGACCGTCAGGAGACTCAGAAAGAGCCCCGGTCGGCAATATAAAACAGAACGCATGACCACACAGCTTTCAGAGCATCTGCGGATATCTTCCGGTCCTGTTCTCAGGAGACAGAAAGACACCCGCCCGCAGGTCAGCATCCGCCATCGCGCCGCGCAATTAAATCACGCAAAACTATGACATGAATATAAATCACCGGACGATCCGACGTGAATTATGGGAAAACAGCGCGAAAGAGACTGATCCAACGGGAGTCCCCATGTCCGAGACCATCCTCCGGACCGCGATCCGCACCGTCCGCCCGGCGCCGCTCTCACGGCCGCGCCTGACGCCCCTCCTGTCAGGCTGGCGCGGCCTTTCGCGCTACCTGTCGCCACTCCTCCTGGTGGTCTTATGGCAGGCCGCCTGTTCAGCAGGCCTCCTGTCCACACGCCTCGTCGCATCCCCGGCCCAGATCATCGTCACAGCGTGGTCCCTCACCCGTGACGGCACGCTGCCGGTCAATCTCGGCGTCTCCCTTCTCCGGGCGGCGTCAGGACTGGCCATCGCCCTGACCGCCGGAATCAGCCTCGCCCTGATATCGGGACTGTCCCGCATCGGCGAGGATATCGTGGACGCCCCGCTCCAGATCATGCGCACGCTGCCGGTCCTCGCTCTCGTCCCGCTCTTCATTCTCTGGTTCGGGATCGGCGAGACACCGAAAATTCTGCTCGTCGCACTGGGCTCGACATTCCCGATCTATCTCAACCTGCACAAGGGCATCCGGTCGATCGACCCGAAACTGCTCGAAATGGCGCGAACTCTCGGCCTCTCGCATCGCCAGACGATCCGCGACGTCATTCTCCCCGGCGCCCTGCCCGATCTGCTGACCGGCGTGCGTTTCGCCGTCGGCATCTCCTGGCTGATGCTCGTCGTCGCCGAGCAGGTCAACGCCGACAGCGGAATCGGACATATGATGATGGACGCGGAAGATTTCCTGCGCACCGACATCATCCTCGTCGGACTTTTCGTCTATGGCCTGCTCGGCCTGACCTCGGATCAGCTTGTCCGCACTCTGGAACACGTCTTTCTGGCCTGGCGTCCCGCGCGGCGCGAAAAAGGACAGCCCACATGAATGCAATCCCGCAATCCGTCCCCAGACAGTCCGACGAAACCCGGACACAGAACGCCGTAACCGTGCAGGGTCTGACACGCCGCTTCAACGGCGGCCCCGCCGTGCTCGACCGGCTCGACCTGACCATCGCGCCCGGTGAATTCGTCGCCCTCCTCGGCCGCAGCGGCTCCGGAAAATCCACGCTGCTCCGAACGCTTTCCGGTCTCGACCCCGTCAGCGAAGGACATGTTTCGCGTCCGCAGGATGTCGCCGTCGTCTTTCAGGAGAGCCGCCTGCTCCCATGGAAACGGGTCTGGCAGAACATCATTCTCGGTCAGACCGGCGGCAATGACGGACGCGCACGCGCCAGTGCGGTTCTCGAAGAAGTGGGGCTGGGCCACCGGGCCGACGCATGGCCGCTCACCCTCTCCGGCGGCGAAGCGCAGCGCGCCGCCCTCGCCCGCGCCCTCGTCCGGGAACCCGCCTTTCTCATGCTCGACGAACCTTTCGCCGCGCTGGACGCACTCACACGCCTGAAAATGCAGCATCTCGTCGCGGGATTATGGACCCGTCACCGCTGCGCCGTCCTCCTTGTGACCCACGACGTCGACGAGGCGCTGCTTCTGGCGGACCGCGCCGTCGTCCTCGATTCCGGCCGCATCCGGACCGACCTTCCCATCCCGCTCGACCGCCCGCGCCGCCATGCCGACCCGCGCTTCGAACATCTGCGCTCAGTACTTCTGGAATCACTCGGCGTCCACGACGACTGAGCGCCGGAGAGGCGCCCTATGTCCGCAACAGCGGGCTCAGGGCGTCAGAAAACACTTTCCTGACATCGGTATCACCCGGAATCAGACGCTCCCTGACGAAAACCCGCGCGACCTTCTCCACCCCCTCAATGTCACTCCCGGTCCATGCCCGCGGGTGATAGGGCCTGTTCTGATTCTGCAGATAACTCAGAACCTCCGGCTCCGGCACAGTAATGACCGGCGAGACAATTTTCGCCCAGCGCTGTTTATCCGCGCTCAGAATCTCATAAGCCCGGCCGACACGATGGATATAATCCGCCACGGCACGCCGGAACAGATCGTCCTCAAGGTGGAGCGGATTCGCACCGATAAAGTAGTGGCCGGAAAGAATATCAGCCGCACTCTCCAGAATCCGGGCTGAACCCTCCGCCTGCAGCCTCTGAATCACGTAGCCATATGTCGCCCACGCGTCGAGACTTCCCGCCTGCATGGCCGTCAGGCCCTGACTCGGCCCCAGCGCCACAGGCACGATATCGGAAAAACTCATTCCGGCCTGGTCAAGCATCCGGATCAGGAAATAATGAGACGTGGTCGAACGGATATACCCCACACGCTTCCCACGCAGATCCCCGACCGACCGCGCGGAAGACCCCGCCGGCACCATCAGCGCCTGATCCGTCGTCGGACCATCAGTCGTCGCCACAACCGCGACACGGGCCTGCGCCGCGGCGATGAACACCAGCGGAATCTCGCTCCATCCCCCCACGTCGACCGCATCGGCGCTGATCGCCTGAGCAATCAGATTGCCTGAACTGAACTCACTGAAAACGACCCGATACGGAAAATCATCCAGCCCGAGCGCGGGAAGCAGACAGGATTCCATGCCCCGGAAACTCGCAACACGAAGCGTTACCGACGACAGAGCCGACAGACCGGCCGCCCTGGCATAACGCCCGGCCAGTCCCGGACCGGCGACTCCCAGCCCGGCAATCCCCGACACAACCTGAGAAAACCGGCGTCGGGAAAGAGAGATATCGAAAACAGACACAGGATATTCCTCTGAAGAAACGCGAAGCACAATATCCTGACACCACCGGAACATCGTGATGCATAAAAAACAATCAGGTCTGTCACGATAAAATATTAACAAATAAAACTGAATTATAAACTTATCGTCATTGAAGGAATTTATATTAATCAACAATAACATCATCGACAAACAACAGAAGAAAAATATCATCAGAGACCGGGAGAACTGCGTATCGCGCGGAAATCCGTCAGCCCCGCTCTTACATCTCTGTGGATATAATCAGCATATGCCGCCCCAATATGATGCCAGGCCATCATCGCGCCCTCTCAGCCGGGGAGTCCTGCCGGGCTGCCTCCTCGGGACCACATGCTGCGTCGCTGTTCTGAGCCTTTTCAGCAACGAAGCGCTCGCTGCCCCGAAACACAACCGCGCAACGCGTTCAGCACAGAATGGCCCGTCACAGGCATCGCCTCCTGAAAAAACCCGGACAGACGCAAATCCTGTCCAAAAACACCGCCCCGCCGCAATCCGCGCGGCCAGTTCCGAAACAGTGTCGGTCCGCGGCCAGTCCCGCAACGCGAGGCGCGTGGCGGAACTCCAGAAAACGCCTCAGTCAGCCTCGCTCCTCACAGCCGCCAGCCTCGAACGGCTGGGAGTGCAGAACACAAAGCAACTGGCGAGGCTGACACCGAATCTGTACATTCCGAACAACATGCCGGGTTACTCCGTCACCAACTATTTCATTCGCGGCATCGGTGAAATCGATCCGCAGGGTGAGCCGTCCGTCGGAACCTATATAGACGGCGTCTACCTGCCCCGGAACATGGGCAATATGCAGGAACTTCTCGATGTGGCCGACATCGAAGTCGATCGCGGTCCCGTCGTGTTCTCAGGCCATCAGTCCGAAGGCGGGGCGGTCAGGATCAGCACGCTGGTTCCGACAAACCAGCGTCGTGTCGTCGTGCAGACCGGTTACGGCACCTACAATGAATATCAGATTGGCGTCGCGGCCAGCGGCGCAATTCTGCGCGATAAAATCTACGGCAGTATCGCATTCGGACGCCATGCACGTGGCGGGATCGATCACAACTATACGGTCGGAAAAGACACGAACAACATCGATTACAGCCAGGCCAGAGGAAAGCTTCGCTTCACCCCGAATGAAGCGCTCGACATCACCCTCGCCTTCGACGGAACCGTGGACGGCAGCACGAACAAGGGCGTCGGCAACCTCATGAATCCGTATATCTACGGAAATTACAACCCGCTTTACCCGAAGAACAATTATAGTGAAGCCGGGTTTACCGGAAACGTCCGTTATACGCTGACACCGCATCTCACCCTGTATTCCATCACCGGAATCCGCGGTTATGACGACAAGGGCATTTACGACAATTCCGGCGATTATTACTCACGGACATCTCAGCCTCTCTATTACCGGGACAGGATGTATTCGCAGGAACTTCGTCTCCACGGGGATTACGGCAAGGTCGATTTCAACGTCGGCGCCTATTTCATGTATGAGGACTGGTTCACACAGCGCTGGGCGAACAACACATCCGGCACCTCCACCAGCAATCCGGCACAGATCCGTTATATGCCGGTCTATGCCGTCATCGATCAGGTAACGCGCAACTGGGCCGTCTATGGCGAGGCACGCTACCACATCACACCGCAACTCACCTTCACGGCCGGACTCCGATTCAACTGGGAAAATCATTCAAATTCCGAATCCCTCAGTTACCTGGCCCCGGGCCCGTCCCATCTGGCCACCCCGGCAAACCAGCTTTCCTATATCGTGTGGGGCGCTCCCGGTGATCTGGCCTGGCAGGTGTCAGAACGGAAAAGCTGGTATCAGCTCCTTCCCAAAGGAACGCTCAACTGGCAGGCCCTGCCCAATCTGATGGCCTATGCGTCGATCTCTCAGGGCGGCAAATCCGCCGGTTATGATTTCCGCGCACAGACCCCCACCGGAACCGGCAGTCTGCAGGCATCCATTCCCTATAACCCTGAAATCGTCACGACATATGAGCTGGGCGTCAAAACGGACCCGCTCCCCGGCCGCGTGCATTTCAACGGCGCTCTGTTCTGGAACCAGTTCGATGACATCCAGCTGACGACAACCGATCCGTCAACCGGGCTCTCACGCCGTTTCAACGCCGGAAAGGGCCATTCGGCAGGCGCTGAAATCGAAACATCCGTTAAGATCACACGCGATCTGGATCTGCACTATACGGCATCCTACCTTTATGCCGTACTCGACAAATTCCAGGGCACGGTCAGCCGCACAGTGCTGGCAAGCGGCCAGATCTATAACAACACGCCCTATACCGGCGCGCCGCTGTCCTATTCACCACGTTTTCAGACAATGGGATCGCTGACATACCGGATACCGGTAAAACTGCCCGGCACATTCCATATAGGCGCCGACGTTTCCTTCCAGTCATCGCTCTACACAAGCTCGGCGGCCAATCCGCAGACACGCCTCGGCCCCCAGACCTATGTGAACGCAATGGCGAGCTGGACCAGCCCCGACGCACGCTGGTCCGTTCAGGCCACGGCCCGCAACCTTCTCGATCGCCGCTATCTTCAGAGCGAAACCTTCGTGCAGGGTGGAGGCGTCCCGGTCTACGAATCCGCTCAGTTCGCCGATCCGCGCACAATCTTCGTCTCGGCGAAGTTTACACTGTGAAGCTTTCAGGGCGCAGCCCCTTTGATCCCGGTCTGTCAGAAAGCACCCGGCAAACAAATCTTTAATAAAAACAGATAAAAGTTTCTGGGTGCCGCCTTTTTTCAAAAAGGCGGCGTCTTCAGAAGCTTTTTGAAAAAAGCTTCACAAAAAACTTCTTTATGATTTTCAGGAGCCGACCCCACCAGCCGGGAAGCGGAACAGAGCCCCGCAAACTGTCAGCTCAGCACATTAAAGCCATGCGTCCCGTCGCGTTCAAGCTGAGCAACGAGACCAAATTCCCAGTCCAGATAAGCCTGCATCGCGGCGCGGGCATTATCCGTGCCCTCATACGGCCGCTTGTAAACATCGGTCGGCGCCGACAGCGCCTCCTCTCCGGACAGCCCTTTCCGCAACGGATGCCCGGCCCTTTCCCAGCCATCCGTCCCGCCATCCAGGACGTACACCTGCTGCCCGGTTTCGGACAACCGCGCCGCCGCAAAACACGCCGCATGGTCGTCCGGCGAGGTCAGAACAAGAGTTTTCGCCGCCGCAACCCGCGGGCTGTTCTCCAGATCCGATGGCAGAACGAACACCGCCCCCGGAATATGCCCCTTCCGGAAGACAGGGCTGGGCGCCAGATCCACAACGAACGGCGGACTGTCCGTGTTCAGATCCGCCGCGAGATCATCAGGTGATATCGTAGCCGGCTCCGGCACCGGTCCGGCGAAAAGATAAGGCTCAGGACCGCTCTCCGATGGCAGACCGGCCCAGTCATCGAGAACAAAAACCTCCCGCCAGCCAAGCTGACGCAGCCAGTGCCCCGTCATCCGTGCCCGGACCCCGTCCGTGTCCGTAAGAACGATGGTCCCGTGCCGCACACCGACCCATTCATCCGTCGCCTGCACAAGCTGTCCGCCAGGCGCGGAACGAAACCCTTTCAGATGCCCGGCTTCATATTCCTCAGGCGAACGCACATCCAGCCTGTAAAATGACCGGGCCGTGTCTTCTTCCAGCGCCCGGAGCTCGTCCGCCGTGATCGTCCGCACCCCGGTCCGTTCGGCCAGCCCGACAGCATGACGACGCGCCTCGGCCACATTGTCCGGACCGGGCTCTCCCGCCCGCCGCTCCGCATCGTGGTCGAGCGTGAAACCCGCAAGCGTCCAGCCGATGGTTCCGTTGCGCAAAGCAAAAACCGGATTGGGAATCCCCGCATTGACCAGCGACTGCGTGCCAATGATCGAGCGTGTCCGGCCGGCGCAGTTCACAACCACGGTCGTCTCCGGCGACGGCGCAATATCGCGCACCCGCAGAGCCAGTTCCCCTCCCGGCACGGACCGGCCTCCCGGAATCGACATCGTGTTATATTCGCTGAAACGACGCGCATCGAGCACGACCAGATCGTCGCCCCTGTCCAGACGCGCCTTCAGCTCTTCCGCCGGCAGAGACGGCGTGTGCCGGATGTGTTCAACCAGTTCGCCAAAGGCTTTCGACGGCACATTGACGTCGATGAAAATCTCCCCACCCGAGTCTTTCCAGCCTGCAAGGTCGTCTTTCAGCAACGACACATCCGTATAACCGAGCCGGTGCAGCACAGTCACAGCCCTGCCGGTCCGGCCCTCGCCATTGTCATAAAGAACGACCGGCACCGTCTTTCGCGGCAGCAGACCGGCCACCCGCTCCTCAATGCGCCCGACAGGCAAATTAACCGCGAACAGCGGATGTCCCGCCGCGAACGGATCTTCCTCCCGCAGATCGAGAAGAGCGATTTCCCGCCCGTCACGCAGCAGATGGCGGACATCTTCCGATGATTTTTCTTTCACCGGAATCCGGGAGGAAGACGAAAACGCATTCATGCTGCTTCCTTTTTCAGGGAACGGTCCCAGAGATTCGGGACATCCTCACTCGAATAACCGGAAATAAAGGCTTTTTCCGCACCGGTCACAGGATCGTAGGTCGCCCGCGCCACACCACCGATATTCGCGCCATAAACATGAATCGAAATCGACACGCGATCATCAAAGGCGTTCGCAACCCGGTGATAATCGTTGACCCCCGGCGTCAGCGCCGCCACCTCGCCCGGCTCCAGAAATGTCGTCTCCGTTTCCTGAAACGATCCGTCCGCCGCCTGCCGGTACTGGGTTTCAGATTCCCGCCCCCGCAACATCCCGATCAGTCCCCACACACGATGATCGTGAAGCGGTGTTTTCTGTCCAGGTCCCCAGACAAAACTCACAACCGAAAACCGCTCCAGCGGATCGCAATGCAGCAGATACTGACTGTAACGCTCCGGATGAGGCCGTGCGAATTCGTCAGGCAGCCAGTCATCCCGCGCCACAAGCGCGCGCAGCAGCGCGGCGCCCTCCTGCTGAACCGCTTCCTCCGGCAGATTGCGGTCGTATATTTTCGTGAGCCCGACGACAAAGTCGCGGAGCGGCGCAATGGATGACATAGTCCCTGTCCCTCCTCTTCTGAAAAGCTGCTCTTCTGACCGGAACCGTCCCGGATCAGTCGAGAAAATCCGGCTCCTCGGCCACGATCCGGTCCCACAGAGGCTGAAAGGAGAAAAACGCTCCCTGATCCGTGCCCACCTGACTGGCCGTCAGCCGCGCGACTTCCGGCGCGATCGGCTTCACGGGTCCCGCCGCCTGGGCCAGAAGCTGCGTGTGCGCGGCGTTATCCATGGAGATGAACCGCCACGCCGCCGCCTCCACGGAACCGCCAACGGTGAGCAGGCCGTGATTCTGAAGGATGATCGCTTTCCTGTTGCCCAGCGTTTCAGCCAGACGCTCGCCCTCGCTGTCATCGAGCACCACGCCGCTGAACGGATCGAAAACAGTATGATCCTCGTAAAAAGCGCAGGAATCCTGAGTAAGAGGCAGAAGCTCAGTCCCGAGCGCCGAAAATGCCTTGCCATAGGTCGAATGGGTGTGCGCGGCCGCAATCACGTCGGGACGCGCCCTGTGCAGCGCCGAGTGAATCGTGAAACCGGCCGTATTGATCGGCCTGTCTCCGATCAGGATCGTCCCGTCATGGTCCACGAGCTGAAGATCGGAAACCCGGATCTGCGAGAAATGCACCGCAAGCGGGTTGATCCAGTACTGCTCGGGGAATTCCGGATCACGGGCCGTCACATGACCCGCCAGCCCCTGATCGAAACCATAACGGGCAAAAAGCCGGAAGGTCGCGGCAAGACGCTGTTTGCGATGCAGCCGCTCCTCTTCAAAGGAAGCCGCCGGCGCGCGCGGCTCAAGACGGCGCGTGCGGGCTCTGGCCGGAAACTGTGTAACAGCGTTCATGGAAAGAAACTCCTGATCAGTCCGTGTTCAGTAGCCGGATACCGGATCGACGACCCCGCAAAGAGGTCGCCCGTCCAGATACCGTTCGAGATTTTCAATGGCCCGCACAGCAAACTGCTCCCGTACAAAAGGCCCGGACCAGCAGATATGCGGCGTGAGACGGATGCGGGGATGCGTGTAAAACGGATGCCCCTCCGGCAACGGCTCCGGGTCCGTCACGTCCAGCGTGGCAAACGCCGGACGCCCGGAATCCAGCGCATGCAGCAGCGCCTCCTGATCGATCAGAGCGCCACGGGCGATATTCACCAGATGCTGACCGGGTTTTGCTCCGGAAAGAGCGGCAGCATCGATAACGCCGCGCGTTTCCGGCGTCAGAGGCGCCGCGAGAACAAGATGATCTGCCTCCGCGATCAGCTGCGCCAGCGATGACGCCGGCTCCACACCCGGCACGCTTTCAGTCCACGCCCCCCGACGCAGCGCCAGAACACGCATCCCGAACGCGGCGGCCCGCGCGGCAATGGCATGACCGATCCTGCCGAACCCGAACAGCCCCAGCGTGCGCCCCTCCAGCGTCCCCTGCGCCGGATCGTCCCGGAACCGCCGCGCCGTCTCCAGCCAGGAAGCCGGTCCCTGCGGACGCAGTGTATCAATGCGCTTTTCATGAAGAAGCAGCGCCGTCAGCACGTATTCCGCAATCGGAACCGCCGCGTCACCGCGACCGCAGGTCACCAGCCGGTCACGCAGCAGCCACTGCGGAAAACCATCGACACCGGCGGAAGCAATCTGCACCCAGCGCGGCCCGTCACCCCATTCCGCCGGAGCCTTCAGGGGCGCACGGCTCCAGGCGGGCGAAGGCCCGGTAAACAGAATCTCCGCCCCGCCCGTCTCCCACGGAGCCACGCCGTCGCGATCCCCCGCCACAACGGAGACCCGGTCCCGAAAGCGGTCAAACCCGGAGCCGGGCCGGTCGCCCAGCTGGTTCAGCAACACCGGAAGACGGGCAGCCCGCAGACCCATACCAGCCTCAGGCGGCCCGGGACGCGACATGCGCCTCTTCCTGCGCGATCAGCGCCCGGACGCGGGGAATGAGATCACGGCCATACTCATAAGTATCCAGAAGCGGATCGAAACCACGAATCAGGAACGTCGTAATGCCAATCCGGTAATAATCCAGCAGCGCATCCGCCACCTGGTCCGGCGTGCCGACCAGTGACGTCGAATTCCCCTTCGCTCCCGTCAGAGCCGCAATCCCCGTCCACAGCCTCTTGTCGAGACGCGTGCCCTTGTCAGCCGCGGCAAGCAGACGACGCGAACCCTCATTCGGCACATCCGCAGCCCGGGTAAAACCGGTTTTTTCCTGAAGAACACGGGCCGTCTCAAGAATCCGGTCCGCCCTGGCCCACGCGGCCTCCTCCGTCTCCGCCAGAACCGGACGCAGCGAGAGCGAGAACCGGGGCGAGCGCCCGTGCCGCGCGGCGGAGGCGCGGACGCGGGCCACCGTCTCGGCAACCTGCTCGTAGGTTTCGCCCCACAGCGCGTAAACATCGGCATGACGACCCGCGACCTCGATCGCCTCCGCCGACGAGCCTCCGAAATAGACCGGAATGCCATCTTCCCGATAAGGACGGACAAGCGATCCCGCCCCGCGCACATCATAGAATCTGCCCCGGTAGTCGAACGGCACGGACTCCGTCCACTCCCGGCGCACAACGTCGAGATACTCCCCGGTCCGGGCGTAACGCTCCGCCTTGGTGGTGTGATCGCCATCGGCCTGAAGCTCGATATCACTACCGCCCGTGATGATATGCACGGCAACACGACCCCGCGTGAGCTGATCGAGTGTCGCAAGCTGGCGCGCCGCGATGGTCGGCGCATTGAAACCGGGCCGGTGCGCAATCAGCAGCCCCAGATCACGGGTCACGGACGCCGCATGCTGGGCGATAAGAATGCTCTCCGGCGAGTTGGAGTGAAAAGCGACCAGCGTCCGGTCGAATCCGCCGTTTTCATGGAGTTTCGCCGACGCCTCGATATGATTCAGATCCACGACCGGACCGGCCGGCGGAATGATCTCGGACTGATTGCGGCTCCCGATGTAGCCAATGAACTCGACAGACATGCGACACCTCGTTAATTCACTATCACAAATAGTTTGTCTGTAAATTAACTCTTGTATATGTCATAAAAACAAGCAAGAAATAATCATCGTCCAGTTTAAGAGCGTTAATATCCCACGGGCACCATTCCGCCGGCACCCCTCCGCCCGGACCCGGCCCGCATCAGGAGTGCCAGCCATGTCACAGTCCGGCTCGTCCCTGCCGCAGCGCATGGCCCGTAATGTGCCCACCGAACTTCTGCGTTCCTTCGTCGCCATCGTCGAGGCAGGCTCCATGGCGCAGGCCACGGAAACCATCTTTCTCACCCAGTCCGCCCTGAGCCTGCAGATGAAACGGCTGGAAGACACGCTCCAGCAAAAACTGTTCCGCCGCGACGGCCGCCGCCTGCTGCTGACCCCCGTCGGCGAGGAACTCGTGACCTACGCGCGACAGCTGCTCGCGCTCAACGACCAGATCGTGCAGACACTCGGCCAGGATTTCGATCCCGAGCCCATCACCATCGGCATGGTCCAGGATTTCGCCGATACGATTCTCCCCGACGTTCTCGGCGAGTTTCGCCTCGCGCACCCCAGATCGCGCCTCGTCGTGCGCGTCGGCGGCTCCGTGGAACTGCTCGACATGTTCGACCGCTCCCGTCTTGATCTCGTTCTCTGCCTCGGCCAGCACGGCGACCGGCCCGGCGCCACATGGGACGTGGTCGGCCACGACCGCATGGCCTGGATCGGGGACCCCGCCATCGCCGAACGCGAGGAAGTGCCCCTGGTTCTCCTCGAACAGCCCTGCCGTTTCCGCGACGCCGCCCTGCGCGTGCTCACACAGGAACGCCGGGATTACAGACTGGTGCTGGAAACACCGAATCTGCCGGCCCTGCGCGCGGGCGTGCGCGGCCGCATGGGGATCAGCTGCCGCACCCGCCGTTTCGCGACCACAGAAGGCCTCCCCGTCATCACCTCCGGCACATTGCCCGAAGTCCCGGAAATCGAAACCGTTCTTGTCCGGCGCAAAACCCTTTCGGACGCAGGCACCGATCTCGGCGACCTGCTCAGCAAAGCGGCGGCAGGTTGAGCGGCGCTCATGCAACAGTTGAGAAGAACTCCTTATGCACCGGCAATGCCTTCGCGGCAGGATCAGCATCCGGATATTCTTTTTCTGAGGACCAGCATGAGTACTGCCAGCATAAGCACTGACCGTACCGGCGATGACGCGCCGCTCCGCTCCCGGTTTCAGGCCCTTGAGGACGAACGCGCCCGCACCTGGACAGCCGGGGCGCTTGCCATCAATCACAACCAGCGCGCCCTTCTCGTCCGCGAGCACGGCACAACGCCCCACATCCGCCCGGGAGACATCCTGCCGGACATTTCCCTGCCAGCCGTCGGCGGCTCCGGCGTTTCCCTCAGCCAGATCTCCGCAAAGAGTCCGGCAGTGCTCATCTTTTTCCGTTTTTCCGGCTGTCCGGCCTGCAACATCGCCCTGCCGTATTATCGCGACACCCTCTGGCCCGCGCTGTCGGCCGCCAGAATCCCGCTGATCGCCATCTCACCGCAGCCGCCCGAACTCCTGAGCGACATCGTCACCCGGCAGGCGCTTCCCTTCCCTGTCGTCTCCGACACCGGCCTTGCGCTGTCCCGCGCACTCGGCATCACCTACCGGTTCGATGAGCCGTCCCGGCAGGCGGCCCTGTCGAAAGGCGGAAACAGCGCATCCCTGAACGGCCTCGATGACACCTGGGAACTGCCGAAACCGGCCGTCCTGATCATCGGCCCCGGCCGCGTCGTGCGCTTCGCCGATATTTCCCCCGACTGGATGGACCGCACAGCAAGCACGACCATCCTCGACGCACTCGGTCTGAAACAGGAAACGACCTCCCATGCAGCCTGAAACACTCGCAACGCTCACCCGGCCTCCCGTCGCCACCGATCTCTTCCGGGAAGCCATGAGCCGGCTCGGCGCGCCGGTCACACTGGTGACCACGGACGGCCCCGCCGGACGCCAGGGACTGACGGTCTCGGCGATCACGAGCGTCAGCGACGCGCCCCCGACAGTGCTGGTCTGCCTGAACCGCTCGAACAGATCGCACGAGACCTTTTTACAGAACGGCGTTGTGGGAATCAGCATTCTCGGCTCCCCGCACAGCGAACTCGCCGGCGCTTTCGCGAGCAGCAAACGCAGCGCGGCAGAAAAATTCGCCGCCGGACAATGGCGAAAAGGCCAGACAGGCGCACCGCTTCTCGCCGACGCCGTCGTGGCGCTCGACTGCACCATCAGCGACATCCACGCCTCAGGCAGCCACGATGTCCTCTTCTGCACCATCGAAGCCATCACCCTTCACGACGCGCCTGAAGCCGGACTCGCCTGGTTCGGACGGCAGTTCCACCATCTGCCGCTGCTTCAGAACCTGACGAAATAACCCGAACCGGGTCTGCCCCCATGATCTCTCACCGCCTCGCCTCCCGCAGAACTCTTCTCGGCGCCGGCCTGTCCGGCGTCGCGGCTCTCGCAATCAGACCCGCTTCCGGCCAGAGCGCCGGACACGAGGAGATGTGCCACGCCGCGATTCCGGGCGAGGTCAGACCCCTTCCCGGCGCGCCGCGCAAAGTCACGATCGCCTGGAACGAGAACTCCGTCTGCGTCGCCGCCGTCCCGGTCGCGAAGGAAAAAGGCTTCTTCGCGCAACATAATCTGGATGTCGATTATGTGAATTTCGGCGGCTCCACCGACCAGCTTCTCGAAGCCATCTCAACCGGCAAAGCCGACGCGGCGCCCGGCATGGCGCTGCGCTGGCTGAAACCGCTGCAACAGGGCTTCGACGTCAAACTCGTCGCCGGCCTCCATGCCGGATGCCTCTATCTGTCGGTGCCGGCCGACAGCGCAATCAGACAGCTCACCGATCTGAAGGGAAAAACAATCGGCGTGCCCGATATCGGTGGCCCGGAACGCAACTTTTTCTCAATCCGCCTGAAAGAAGCCGGGCTCGACCCGGAATCCGACGTCTCATGGCGCGCTTTTCCCACCGACCTGCTGCCTCTGGCCCTGCAGCGCGGCGACATCCAGGCCCTTTCAAACTCGGACCCGGTGAACTGGCTGCAAAAACGACAGTTCAGCCTGCGCGATATCGATACCAACATGACCGGAAAATGGGCGCACACCACATGCTGCGTGATTGGCGTTCGCGGCAGCCTCGTGCGGAACGAACCGGACGTCGCCCGCGCCATCACACGGGCCATTCTGGACGCCGGCGCGTGGCTCGCCTGCAACCCCGTCGAAGCCGGACAGATCTTCCACGCCTATTCGCCAAAAGCCTCCGCTGACGATCTCGGCGCCATGATCCGCGCCCAGGGCCACCATCACCAGACGCTGACCGGCTCCTTCCGCGACGAAATCGCCACCTATGCGGAAGCCCTCAAAAATGTCGGCATCTTTCGCCCCTCTTTCGACACAGCCCGCTATGCGAGCCGCGTGACACAGGACCTGTTTGTGTAATGAGCGGAACGGATATCTCTCTTACCGATCGCATCGGCACCCGTCACCCGGACGCCGGAATCACCCGCAGACACCCCGCGATCCTCCCCTGGCTCCCCGGCCCCGTCTGGCTGGCTGACGCCCTCGTCACATGGCGCTGGCCGGACGCCGACGATTTCCCGGATACCACTCTTCTCGCGATCCTCTTTGCCGTTACCGGTATCGCCCTCCTCACAGCCGCCGCGACAGGGGTGCTGACGAAGCGGGCACCCTGGGCCACCGCGCTCGGTTCCGGCTTCGGAGCATGGGAAATCGCCCAGGCCAAACTCCTCAGCCTGCCACGGCCATTCTTCGGAACCCCCCAGGATCTGCTCGATGTTTTCATCACGGACTGGCACCGCCTCGGCGACAGTCTGCTGCACTCGCTCGGACTGCTCGCCGCGGGCTACACCGTCGGGTCGCTGGCCGGCATCGCAACCGGCATCGGCCTCGGCCGGTCAAAGCGTTTTCGTTACTGGGTGCATCCGGTCCTGCGTGCGATCGGCCCGCTCCCGCCCGTGGCGCTGCTCCCGCTTACCTTCGTGCTGATCCCGTCGAGCTGGCTCGCCGGCGAGGCGCTCATGGCGCTGGCTTCAGGATTCCCCGCCGCCATTCTCACATGGTCCGGCATCGCCGCAGTCGATCCCGCTTATTATGACGTCGCCCGCACCATGGGCGCCCGCGAGCGTTTCCTGACTCTCCGCGTCGCCCTGCCCGCCGCCATGCCACAGATTTTCGTCGGCCTGTTCATGGGGCTCGGCGCGTCCTTCGCCATGCTGATCATCGCTGAAATGCTCGGCGTCAAAGCCGGGCTCGGATTTTACATGCAATGGGCTCAGGGCTGGGCCGCCTATCCGAACATGTACGCGGCGCTGATCGTCATGTCCCTGATGTGCACCGGCCTGATCACGCTCCTGTTCAGGCTGCGGGATCGTATCCTCGTCTGGCAAAAGGATGGACTGAAATGGTAACAACGCCAGCCACCAGCGGCCTCTCTCTCGGCCTTTCCGCCATCCGCCACGGCTATACCCTGGGCAGGGATTTCACAGCCGTCATCGGCGGCGTCACGCTGAACATCGCCGCCGGCGAGTTCGTGGCCCTTCTCGGCCCCTCTGGCTGCGGAAAATCGACACTGCTGCGTCTCATCGCGGGTCTCGAAGCCCCCCATGAAGGCGAAATCCTCGCGGACGGTCTTCCCGTTGCCGGACCGCATCCCGACCGCATCCTGATGTTTCAGGACCCGACGCTCTATCCGTGGCGCACGGTTCGCCAGAACGTCTCTCTGTCACAGGATATTTCGGGAAAGAAGGACGCCGCCGCCGTCGATGACATCATCTCCCTCGTCGGCCTCAGCGGTTTCGAACGCGCCTGGCCACACCAGCTCTCAGGCGGCATGGCCCAGCGCGCCGCGCTCGCCCGCGCCCTGATCAACCATCCGAAGCTTCTCCTCCTGGACGAACCGCTCGGCAAACTCGATGCGCTGACACGGCTTACAATGCAGACCGAACTGCATCGTCTGTGGAAAGAACGCGGGTTTACCGCCGTCATGGTCACGCACGATGTCGAGGAAGCCCTGTTCCTCGCAACCCGCATCGTCACACTCAGCGCCCGCCCCGCCCGGATCGTCTCCGATATCCAGGTTGATCTCCCCTTTCACCGCCATCGCGACGATCCGCAGGTCCTGCAGCTTCGGCGGGACATCCTGACCCGGCTCGGACACCGGGACGACTGGTAACGGAGCCGCAGTCTTTCAGAGCCCCGCCCCGACAAAGAGCAATAAGACTTTGAAAAAATAAAGAAGTTTTTGGGTGCCGCCTTTTTTCAAAAAGGTGGCGTCTTCTGAAGCTTTTTGAAAAAAGCTTCACCAAAAACTTCTTTATAATTTCAGGATGTGCCACGATGAGGCTGTTGAAAAAGTCTCCGGCGCCCGGAACACTTTAGTTTCACTGAATCTGCAGAACGACGAACACTCCTGGGAACATGGAGTTCCGGACAATCAAAGCGCCTGGATTCAGCGAAAACTCTCATATTTGCGCTTATGAGACAGAGCCCTGCTCTGTTTCCTGTGCAAAGAATCCATGAGCGTCTTTAAAAAAGACGCCAAAAAAGCCTTCCGCACAGTTTACCGAAGACCGGCGACCGTAACCTCCTGTAAAAAGCACTTATATATTTTGCAAACAGGAAACCGGACAGGCTTTTCCTCTGCACAGAAAAGAACGTGTCACTTTAAAACACACTGCACACGATACCCCCTTTATCTCGCTGTTTTAACAAACCGGGATCAAAGGGACTGTGTCCCTTTGTAGGGTTCGGGGCAAAGCCCCGAAAAGCGACAGCATCTGACTTACAAAACACATAAACACCTAAAAAACACGCAGCAAACCGACATCCCGCTTTAGCGGACGTAAACTCATATATCACGTTTATTAAACGCATTTTCCTTTAATATACGATTAAATCCCTGTATACAGTAACGACCATCCGGCCGGAAACGGACATCACACCCGCCACCGGCCCGAAGACATCTCCAGTTTCCGACCACCACACGCCCGGACACCGACCACAAAAACTCCCTCGCGCAGCACAGGATCTCCACGATGACCCTATCGCCCGCAGCCTCGACGCCACCCCCTCCGGCAACCGGCCTCTTCCCGCACACCAATCGATCCCCGGCCGCCCTGCCTGACGATATCATCAGCGCCCTCTCCGGTTACGATATCATCATGGTGCCAGGCCTCGACGGCTCCGGGCCGCAGCACTGGCAGTCACACTGGGAAATCCTGTTCACAGAAAACAATCTTACCGTCGACCGGGTCCGGCAACATGACTGGCGCCACCCGGTCCGCGCTCACTGGCGCGCCGGTCTGACTGAGGCGATCCGCGGGCGCGATCAGCCGGTCCTGTTGCTCGCACACAGTCTCGGAGCCGTCCTCAGCGCCGGTTTTCGCCATCCCGCCATCGCCGGCGCCCTGCTCGTCGCTCCGGCTGACACAGAACAGTGCATCCATACCGATCGCGCCCGCATCAGGGATTTTTTACCCCTGCCAGCTACAGCTCCGGACTTTCCCGCTCTTGTCGTCGCCAGCAGAAACGACGAGTGGCTCTCATTTCCCCGGGCCCGCGCGCTCGCTGCTCAATGGAACGCTGAACTGTTCGACGCCGGAGCCGTCGGTCACATCGGCAATAAAGCAGGGCCTGGCGAATGGACAGACGGCTTCCGGGCGCTCCGGCGTCTCCTGGACATCATTGCCACCTCACCCCGGCCCTCGCACGAACACAGGCCCCGGCAAGCCGAAATCCGGATTTCATGAATACAGCTAACGAGTATGACCGACATCACGCCGATATCCTGTCACTTCGACTATGCTCTGCCCCGTCCGGATTCACCCCACCGGAAGATGCCCGGCCCAATGGCAGAAATCTGCCTCCCCCTGCGCGGCATCCTCTGACGCAACCGGATATCAGCACCCGCTCCGGTTACGCCCTGACCATCAGACATCCGCAACAAACGGAAAACAGGAACCATAATCAGTGAGATGCAGCAGACGGACAATGTTACGGGCAACCGGCGCCGCTGCTCTGTTCCCGCTTCGTGGCCGCTCCGCGCATGCCGGAGCGAACATCATCCGTATCGGCTATCAGAAATACGGAACTCTCATTCTGCTGAAGGAAAAAGGCTTCCTGGAAGAAGCACTCGCTCCGCGCGGTGTAATCGTCCGATGGGCTCAGTTTCCCGCAGGACCACCCATGCTGCAGGCCATGGTGGCAGGCGCCCTGGATTTCGGCCAGACAGGAGACCTGCCACCGGTTTTCGCCGAAGCCAGCACTCCCGGAGCCCTCGTCTATGCCGGCCATGAGCCACCCGACGGCTCCAGCGAAGCCATCATCGTCCCCGCTTCGAGCCCAGTTCAGACCGTCGCCGATCTCGCCGGAAAGCGCATCGCGGTGACCCGCGGTTCCGACGCGCACTGGCTTCTGTTCGCCGCACTGAAAAAATACGGCATGTCCTTTCACGATGTCGAAGTTTCCTGGCTTCTTCCCGCCGCCGCCAGACCCGCCTTTGAAAACGGCACAGTCGATGCATGGGCAATCTGGGACCCGTACCTGTCCGCCGCCGGCACCGGCACCGGCACCGGCACCGGCACCGGCACCAGACAGATCATTACAGGCACCGATGTCGGCGCCGGTATGGAGTTCTGTCTGGCCCGCCGCGCGTTCGCGGAAACGAACCCGGAACTGCCTGAAACCGTTTATGCCGCAATCGCCCGATGTGACGCCTGGGCGCAGGAAAACAGGGCCGATGTCGTGCGCATCCTTGCAGCCAGCACCGGTCTGGCTGCCGACACCGTCAGACGATCCATCGAAAAAATCACGTTCGGCATTCAGCGGATGACCCCCGACATCATGGCCCGCCAGCATGAGAAAGCCACGGTCCTCCGCGAGGCCGGGCTCCTGCCTTCATAGGAAAAGAGACAGCCGCATCATGACAGAGTCCGTACCGGAGAAAATAAACGTTCTGTGGTTCCTGCCCACCCACGGAGACGGGCGTTATCTCGGCACGTCGAAAGGAGGACGGCCGGCGGATATCCACTACCTCACACAGGTCGCGAAAGCTGCTGATCGTCTCGGTTATTATGGCGTTCTGCTCCCGACGGGCTCAAGCTGTGAAGACAGCTGGGTCATCGCATCGGCAATCGCACCCTGGACAAGAAATCTGCGCTTCCTCGTCGCAGTAAGACCAGGCCTGCTCTCTCCCACACTGGCAGCCCGCATGACCGCCACCCTGGACCGCATCTCCGACGGCCGCCTGCTCATCAACGTCGTCACCGGCGGCAATCCGGCGGAGAACGCCGGCGACGGGCTGCTCGCCGACCATGCGGAACGCTACGAGATTACCGATGAATTTCTCTCGATCTATCGTGACCTTCTCAGAGGTGAAACCGTCACACGGAAAACGCGCCATTTCGACATCAGAAACGGACATCTGACATTCCGCCCGCGTCAGAAGAACGGCCCGGAAATCTTTTTCGGCGGATCGTCCGAACCCGGCCAGCTTGTGGCGGCACAGTACGCGGACAAGTATCTGACCTGGGGAGAACCGCCCGCCCAAGTCGCGGAAAAAATTGCCTCCGTCCGCGCCAGAGCGGCCGCCGCCGGACGACATATCTCCTTTGGAATCCGGCTGCATGTCATCGTGCGCGAAACAACCGAAGAAGCCTGGGCCGCGGCGGCCCGGCTGATCGAACATATTGACGACGAGACGATTGCACGGGCGCAGAAAGTATTCGCCGGCATGGATTCCGTCGGACAGACACGGATGCAGGCCCTGCATAACGGCTCGCGTGACCGGCTCGAAATCAGCCCGAATCTCTGGGCCGGTGTCGGGCTGGTGCGTGGCGGCGCCGGAACCGCCCTCGTCGGAGACCCGCAGACCATCGCCGAGCGTATCGATGAATATCGCAAAGCCGGGATCGATACTTTCATCTTTTCAGGATACCCGCATCTTGAGGAGGCCTGCCTCTTCGGCGAAATGGTGCTGCCCCTTCTCCCGCTCGCCCATCGTACCGGCTACGATGATGACATCGCCGGACAGGAAACAGCAGGCGAAATCATCGCCAATACCTATCGCCCTGACTGACACAATCTGAAGTGGACTCATCGCCGGCAAAACCGTCGCCAGCTTTCATCCACTCACAACTGAGGTCCCGCAAACCTCAGTTCACATAACGCCTCATGTTTTCCTGAACGAGTGTCCGCGTCAGCAGGGAAGAGACGCTGTCGTTCGACTCAACGGTCAGAGCCGCGACCACCATCCCGAAGCGGCAGGCATCCATCAGGCTGTTTCCTTCCGGAAGCGCGGAAAGCGTCCCGCCCACAAGCGCATCTCCCGCGCCGGTCACGTCAACCACCACCGCCCTCGGCGCCGGCAGAAACTGAAGATATCCCGGCTGCGCCAGAAGCAGACCATCACCCCCCTGCGTGCAGATCACTCCACCGGCACCCGCGGATAAAAGTGCCTTACAAATCCGCTCATCCGGAATCTCCGTCTCATCCGGCAATAACGCAGCCGCCTCCGCGCTGTTGGTGAAAAGCAGATCGACACCATGCAGCAGGCCCCGAAGTCTCCGGGCCTTGCTCCGCGACACGGTATTCACCGCCAGACTGAACTTTCCTGTCAGGCGCTGATGAAGAAGCCATTTCAACGTATCGCCAGGCAGATTGCAGTCAGCAAAAATCGGAAAGAAGACGCAATAACCGGCATTGACCGCACCAGGATTGCCGCGCGATCCCCATCCTGTTACGCTGACAGAACGTCCGGCACCTGTGTTTCCGTATCGACCGGCTTTTAACACCGGGCGGCAAACTCATCATCTCTGCGGAGAAAAAACTGCCCCGAAACCGCTCCCGCCGTCATGTGCTGCAAACCGGAAAACGTCCGATAAACAGAAAACGCAGGATGCCCCGCCGCCACAGGCCAAACGGAAACAGCGGGTTTCCACTGAAGGCATAGCGCCGGACTCCGCCCAGGAAAAACACACCATGCACCACCCCGACACAGGATTTGTCCGGACGCTTCGTCCCGCTCTGACAGCCGCCCTTGTCGCCACTCTGACATCAGGCATATCCGGAACAGCGCTGGCACATTCCCCCGAAGTCTCCGCACCCGCGGGCGTAATCTCCGGTCTCAGTCAGGAAAATGGCGACACATTCCTCGGAATCCCCTACGCCGTCCCGCCCGTCGGACCTCTCCGCTGGCAATCCGCCATTCCCGCTCCGGCAGCATCTCATCCCATCAGCGCCATCACACAGCACGAGGGCTGTGCCGCCCTGATCAGCGGCGACGCCTTTGAAACGCATAATGAAAACTGCCTCTATCTGAATGTCTATCGTCCCCGGATGTCAGCGCCACACGCACGGCTTCCCGTCGTCGTCTTCATCCATGGGGGTGCCAATCAGGCCGGCACACCCGCGATCTACGACGGCGCGGCTTTTGCACAGACAACCCATTCGATCGTCGTCATTCCGGCGTACCGTCTTGGCATATTCGGCTTCCTGGCAATCTCCGGAGAACAGAAGAGCAGAAATCCGGACGGTGACCTCGCAGCCGGAGACATTGTCGCCGCTCTCCGATGGGTCCACACGAATATCGGGGCATTCGGCGGCAACCCCGAAAATGTAACCCTGGCAGGCGAATCCGCCGGCGCCGCCAATGTCTGCGACCTGCTCACAGCCCCGGCATCGAGCGGGCTTTTCAGCCAGGCCATCATGGAAAGCGGTTTCTGTCCGGCACGCCCGTCTCTGGCCGTCATGCAGGCCGCCGGCGCGGGCGCAGCAAAAGAAGCCGGCTGCACGGGCCCATATCCGTTCGCCTGCCTGCGCAGTAAACCCGTAAAGACACTGCTGGAAAGCTGGAACACGGTCTGGACCCGGCCATTGCTGCGCCTGGAGAACGGACAGGAGGTGCCCCGCCCCCTCTTCCCCATGACGCCCTCCGGCTCATCCCTTCAGCCTGTCTCACCGGAAGTCGCCATCCGGTCCGGAGCATGGCACCACGTCCCCGTCCTCGTCGGTTTCAACCGCGACGAACTCCGCAGCTTTCTCGCCGGGTATTACCCGCTGTCGCCTGAAACCTATGCGACCATCCTCGACCGCGCCTATCCCGAGATCAAAAAAGATCTGACAGCACTCTATCCACTGAAGAACGACGCATCTCCCGTCTACACACTGGCCGCCATCCGTACCGACCAGCTTTTCATCTGTCCCGCGCTTCGCGCCGCCTCGGCTCTCTCCTCTTCAACAACCGTCTCGGTTTACGAATTCGCCGACCGGACCGCGCCCCCCTTTCACTCCCTGGCCATGAAACTGCCTGCCCCCGAAGGCTTCGACCGGGGCGCGTCACACACCGCGGAACTGCCCTATCTGTTCGGCTACAAATCCGTTATCGGCCCGCTTTCAGCGGAACAGACAGAACTTTCACGAAAAATGATGGCAATGTGGCAGGCATTCGGCCAGCCCGATTCAGGCTGGTCACGCTGGACACAGGAAAATCCGGTCGTAACCGTCATCGCGGACAACAGATCAGGCGGCATCCAAAACCGGAACGATATCGCCGGACTGCATCACTGCGATTTCTGGGCAAATCATCCGCAGTTGCCGAATACTCTTTTCCCATGACATTACTTTTATAGTTGAAAACACAACCCGGCTTCTCATCTCTGAGGAACCGTTTCAAAAGCCTTCAACACATAAAAAGTCTTATAACAAACTGATGATGTTATATTTTTCGAGTCCCGATCACCTGTTCGCTTCAGCCAGGACCAGAGGGCATTTAGCGATAAGCATTTAGTAAAAAACAATAAAAGTTTTTGGGTGCCGCCTTTTTTCAAAAAGGCGGCGTGCTCTGAAGCTTTTTGAAAAAAGCTTCACCAAAAACTTCTTTATAATTTACATACGTTTTCACAGGCAGGGCTCCCCTTTTCATCCCTTTTGACTTAACAAACCGGGATCAAAGGGACCACGCCCCTTTACGGGTCTCAGGGCAGAGCCCTGAAAGCTCCACTCACAAGCAGGCATGAACCTGCAATCCCGCCAGATCAGAAATCCATCTTCACCGACCCGAAATAGGCCCGCGGCATTCCGGCCAGCATCGACTGGCGATCACCCGAAAGAGGGAAGCCACCTTCGCCGATCGTCGCGATATAGGCATGATTCAGAAGATTGTAGACATTGAAGTCAACAGTCAGATCATGCGCAAGCCAGACATTCTTAAACCGATACCGTGCGCCAAGATCCACCAGCCAGTAACTCGGCACCCAGGTATCGTTCGTGTAGCTGAAATATCTCCTGCCCACATAGCTGGCATCAAGATGCGCTTCCGCGTTGCCATAAGCATAGGAAAGCCGCCCTTTGTACATCCATGACGGATACGCAACGGTATGCTTTCCTTTTGTCTGATAGACAGTGTCAATGGAAACAAGGTTATTGCCGTAAACAGAATGCGCGTAGCTCATGCTGCTGGAGATAGAAAGATTTTTAATCGGCCGCAGAACAATCTCAGCGTCCGCACCGTTCAGATTTACGTTTCCGACATTCGTTACCGTCGAATGCGGATCGACCAGAGTGCCTGTTGTAATGGACTGCATCCGGTTGAAATAGTTCACCCGGTAAATATCCGCACTCGCGGAAAATATTTTCGAATTATACCGGTATCCCAGCGTATAAACCCATGTTCTCTCCGGCTTCAGCGTCTTCTTCAGCTCCTGGAACGCAGCCTGGTCATGAGCCTGCCATGCACTCGGAAGACTCCCGCTCTGATAGCCGCCATAACTGTAGCCACGCAGATTCTCAGCCATATCGAAGTAAAGTTCGTGATTCTGTAAAAAATGCCAGTCAATCGCGACATGCGGAAGGAAAGCGCCCGCCGTCGTCAGACTGCCGCTCGGCAACTGCGCCACACCACTCTCAGCCGGATTGTTATACGTCGCGCCACCCCCAGTCGTCTGTAGAAATGACCTGAAACCGGCATTCAGAGACAGAGACGGCAATACAAAATACGTGTCCTGGAGATGGAACTGGAACGTGTTCGTATGGTACGCGCTCTCCCAAGGATGGCTGAAAGCAGGACCATAAACCGTATAGGGGCCGACCGCCTTGAGCGGCGCGCCCTGACCCAGAACAGGCTCCTGATACAGGAAATATCCATTTTTATATTCGTTATTTTCGTACCAGATTCCGGTCTCGATATCGTTATGCGCGATATTGTAATTCACGTTGCTGGTGAAACCAAATCTCTGAACACGCGGCTGATAGTTCTGCTCCGACAACGCACTGCCGTTGGGGGAAGGATCGTACGGATCGGTATAGGCCGAATTCATGGAATCGGCATGACCATAAGCAACCGTTTTCCAGCGAAGATTGTCCGCCAGCTTGAAATCGAAATCGAGCGCGCCAAGGAAGTTTTCCTCAGTCGAACCACCGTCATAATAAGCCGCGTCGAGAGGCGCCTTCAGCTTCTCGATGCCACCGGTATAAATTCCCTGCGCCGCGCGATAGGCCCGCGCGTAGTTCGGATAGTAAATATCCAGACGCTGCCCCACCGTATTCAGGGCATTGAAACTCAGATCCTCATATCCCCACATAGCCATATCCGACCAGTCGAATGTCGCCGCGATATGGCTGTCATTCCCGACTGGCTGGTACAGCTTGAAATTGACCTGCTCCTGAAACTGATCCCCCGCCCCTTTCCACTTACCGCTGTCCGTTCTCACATAGGACGTATAAAACCTCGTGCCGGTCTTGTTCAGATCGCCACTGTCAAATCTGATAAATGTCCGGAAAGCATTGAAACTTCCAAACATCTGCGAGACCGTTCCACCCATTTTCCGGCTCGGATCGCGGGAAACGAACTGGATCGCACCACCGAGATTCGTCGTCGACGGCGCATCCACAGCCCCGCCGCCTTTCGACACACTCATGCTCTGAATGTTGTCCTGGGTGATGGCGGCATTGATATCGAGACCGTTATATTTCTGATACCCCTGATCACCGAGCGGTATTCCGTCCAGCGTCACCGCGATCTGCGATTTCGAGAATCCGCGAACATAAAGCCCGACACTCCATGTATCGAGACCGAGCGCGTCGTCTGATGTGAAGTTGACGCCCGGCGTCTGCGCAAGAATCTTGAAAGGACTCGTACCGGCGACAGCCTCATCCATCTGCTGCCGCGTCACCACCTGCGTCGCGGCCCGCGTCACATGCCGCGACGACGTCACCGAAAGCGCCTCCTGCTGCGCCTTCACCTGCGCGGTTTTCGACGAACGGACCGGTGCCGCGCGTTTAGGGACAGCCGTTTTTTTCGCCGCTCCGGTCTTCGCCGCGGACGTGGAGGACTGGTCCGCCGCACGCGCCTCCGCCGCCACACACAGCATCGAGATGCCTGCAAGGAAAAGAGCCCGACGTTTCATTGCTAAACCCCCGATGTCACTATGATTATCACTGGCAGAGAACCCGGACCGCCCGCTCCGGCGGCGGTGCACGCTTTTTGAACAGGCCCTCTTTTTTCCGGACCGGATATGAACCTGATCCGGATCATAGGATAACATAACGTGATCGCAATGATGATTTTCTAAAGCAGATCGTAAGATTAGCGTGGTCAGAGAATGACAGGCGATAAGAACGGCCATGCGATGATCCGGCCCGGAAAAAACTAATCAGAGCTGAATGATATTCTTGTTTCGCGGCTTCTTTTCATAAATTAGGTGAGTTGACACAGAGCACGCTCTGCCGGTCAGATCTGGCAGCGGAATTGAAAGAGTGTCGAGCATGACAGCAGAGAAAGTCGGGACACTGGTTGTCGGTTGCGGACAGGCAGGGCTCGCGATAAGCGAGCACCTGGGCCGGCGCGGACTCCCTCATCTCATCCTCGAAAAAAACGAAATAGCTGCGAGCTGGCGGTCGAGATGGGACTCTCTCGTCGCCAACGGACCAGCCTGGCATGACAGATTCCCCGGAATGACCTTTCCGGGCGTCGATCCCGACGCCTTTGCGTCACGGGACAAGATCGTCGAATATTTCAGCGCCTACGCCGCAATGATCTCGGCTCCCATTCGTTGCGGAGTCGAAGTGACGACCCTGACGCGAAACGAAACCGGCACAGGCTTCATCGCCGAAACCCCGGACGGACTCATTGAGGCGGAAAACGTCATCGCCGCAACCGGCGCATTTCAGAAACCTGTCATTCCATCCGTCATTCCCGAAAATGCCGGGCTGGTGCAGATCCACTCCGCCTCCTACCGGAATCCCGCGCAGCTCCCCGACGGAGCGGTGCTGGTCATCGGCGCCGGCTCCTCAGGCGCCCAGATCGCCGACGAACTGATGCGTTCGGGACGGCGTGTTTATCTCTCCGTCGGCCCCCATGACCGTCCGCCGAGACGGTATCGCGGCCGGGATTTCGTCTGGTGGCTTGGCGTGCTCGGAATGTGGGACGCCAGAGCGGCGGAGCCGTCAGCGGATCATGTCACCATCGCCGTCAGCGGCGCTCATGGCGGACATACAGTCGATTTCAGAGAACTCGCCTCACGCGGCATGACACTGACAGGACGGGCGGAGCGTTTCACTGACGGCGAAATGCACTTCGCGCCCGATCTCGCAAAGAACATCGCGCTCGGCGACGCCAATTATCTGGCAATGCTCGACGCCGCCGACGCCTATGTCGCGCGCGAGGGTCTCGATCTGCCGGAAGAACCCGAGGCGCGACACATCGCCCCGGACCCCGCCTGCGTCACCGACCCGCTCCTGCGTCTGAACCTCGCGGACGCCGGCGTCACCTCGGTCGTCTGGGCAACCGGATACGCTCTGGACTTCACACGCTGGATGAAAGTCGACGCCTTCGATCAGGCCGGCAACCCGATCCACGAGCGCGGCGTAGCGGAAATCCCGGGACTCTATTTCCTCGGCCTGGCCGGACTGTCACGCCGCGCCTCGCCTTTCATCTGGGGCGTCTGGCATGATGCGGATTATCTCGCAGGCCATATAGCCGGCCGGAAGCTGGCGGCCGGGACCTCATAGCAAGACCGCTCCGCGCTCCCGGCCCGCGGTTTCCACCTCCCGGGCAGAAGTTTTTAACGGTATCGCTCGCACGGAGACGTAGCGTGGTGTAAGAGACAGACATGCGTTACACGTTACGTCAGCTCGAGTATTTTGTTGCGGCAGGAGAAGCAGGGTCGATCCGGCACGCCTCGGTAAAACTCTCGATCTCCCAGCCATCTATCTCGACAGCGATCAGCCATCTCGAACAGGAGCTGGGCGTCCAGCTCTTTGTCCGCCACCACGCGCAGGGCCTCTCCCTCACCCCCGCCGGACACAAGCTCATTGCGGAAGCGAAGCGTGTTATCGGGATGGCCGAGGGGCTCTATGCCGCCGCCGCCGAAGCCACGGACCAGGTGCGCGGCCGTCTGGCCGTCGGCTCGATGGTCACGCTCGCCCCGATGATCATGCCCGAACTCGTGCACGGCTTCCTGTCGACCTATCCGGCAACGGAAATCCGCCAGTTCGAGGCCGATCACGAATGGCTTCTCGACCGGCTGAAAAGAGCCGAAATCGACATCGCCATCACCTACGATCTTCAGACTCCGGAAGGCGTCAGCTTCTCCCCGCTGGCAAGCCTCGCGCCCCACGCGCTCGTCTGTGAATCCCACCCCCTCGCCGGACGCGACGAAGTCTCGCTGAGCGAACTCGCCAGCGAACCCCTGATCCTGCTCGACCTGCCCATCAGCCGGGAATATTTCTACACACTCTTCTTCGCGGAAGGGCTCGAACCCCGGATCTACTCGCGCTCGACCCACCAGGAAGTCGTGCGCACCATGGTCGCCAACGGCTACGGCTACACACTCGCCAACGTCAGACCCCGCTCGGACATCGCGCTTGACGGCAGACGGGTCGTCAGAATCCGGCTCACCGGCGAACACCGGCCAATGGTGATCGGCACGGCGACCCTGGCCAACGTAAGAAAATCACGGCTTCTGGAAAGCTTTGAGGAACACTGCAGAACGTTCATCTCCGATGCCTCCATTCCAGGCATGGCCGGCCCCGATTTCCAGACCGGCTGACACCAGACCCGCCCGTTCTCAGCCAGGCCCGCCAGCCCTCCTGCGTGTCAGAGCCCTCTCCATCACCAGGAAAAGCAGCGTCACCACCGTCATCACCACAACCGACACAGCAACGAGCAACGGACTGACCTCCAGCAGAACAGCATCCCACATCTGCTTCGGAAGAGTCGTCTTCAGACCGCCTCCCAGAAACAGAGCCATCGTCAGCTCGTCAAAAGACGTCAGAAACGCAGCCACAGCGCCGGCCACCAGCACAGGCCGTATGATCGGCAGCAGAATTCGCGTCAGAATCTGCGAACCCCGCGCCCCCAGAGTGGCCGCCGCCTGATTGAGCTGCCAGTCATACGACCTGAAACCGGCCAGAAGAATCGTAAAAACCACCGGCATGCACAGCAGCGTATGACCCAGCATGATCGCACTGTCCGTCGCGATCATCGAAAATCGCGCAAACAGACTGAACTGGGCCAGCGCGATCACGATCGGCGGCACGGCGAGCGGCACCATGAACGCCAGAATACCCAGACTGGCCAGCCTTCCGTCCGCACGCGCAATGCTGAACGCCGCAAGCCCGGACAGGACAACAGACAGCGCCGCGGCCCCCAGCCCCACACGCACGGATGTGAACGTCGCGGAAATCCAGAGCGGGTCCCGGAGATATTGCAGAAACCAGTGAAACGTCCCGAGATGCGGCGGAAAGGTCAGAAACGGATCGCGTGTGAACGCCATGGGAACGATGGCCAGAAGCGGGGCCGCCAGAAATACGATAATGGACCATGAACAGAGCCCGGGCAGCCGCGCCTCCCACCCGCCGGACCGAAGGAAACCCGGAACCGCCCGACCCGCCGACACCGAAAGACGGGCCAGCAGGCCGGACACCGCAACAGACCTCCCGCCCGACCCCCTGCGCGGCCTCGTTCCCGCCAGATCGAAGAACCAGTCCGTCAGGGCAATCGCAATACCGCCGGCCAGAACAATCACAACAGCCAGCGCGCTGCCAAAATGCCAGTTCTGAAGCCGGTCGATCTGCAGGATGATCAGTTCGCCCAGCAGAACGTCATGCCGCCCTCCAAGCAATGTGGGCGTAATGAAAAACCCGAGCGCCGTCAGAAACACAAGCAGAGCCGCCGCCGCGCTGCCCCGCAGGGAAAGCGGAAAATAAATCCGCCAGAAAATATCCGCCCTGCGCGCGCCCATCGTCCGCGCCGCGCTCAGCAGCTCGCGACTGATGCTCGTATGCGCGGGCAGCATCGCAATGATCGACATCGGCAACAGGACATAGACCATCGCGATAATCAGGATCGCCCGATTGAAAAGCAGCGCGTCACCACCGGGAATGTTGAGAAAGCGCATCAGAGCGGCGACAGGACCGTGGCGCCCCAGAAGAATGAGCCACGCAAAATTGCGCACCAGAACACTGGTCCAGAAAGGCGCCATGATCAGAAACAGAGCCCGCCGCCGCGTCTTTTCAGACAGCGTCGCCAGCCAGACCGCGACCGGATAACCGAGCCCCGCGGACAGAACGGTACACCACAACGCCACGGAAAGGGTAGTCCACAGCACCCCCCGATACGCAGGCACCGCGAACAGATGACCGAATGCGGAAAAACTGAAGCCCGATCCGGCAGGATCATGCACACTGCTCCAGACGGTCTGCACGAGCGGGATGACGAGAAACACCACCAGGAACAGAAAACCGGGCAGCACCGGAAGAGCGGATAAAACATTCCGGCTCCGGATGAACCGGACAGCCCCCGCCAGACGACCGTCTTTACCGGTATCGCGCGCCGCCATACCCGCCATTTCAGGATTCGCCGCCATCAGCCTCTCCTGTCGTTATTCAAGCATGAACTCTTCGAAACGCTCGGCAACCCACCCGGTATTTTCTCCCCACCATGCCGCATCGAATTTCGTCAGTCCTTTGAAATTTTCCGGCGCGGTCGGTAAAACCGCCGCACGCTCCGGCGCGAGATAGCTGAACGCCCGCCTGTTGGTGGGACCGTTCGCGATATGGCGGGCATATTCCGCCTGACGGTCAGCCCGCGCGCAGTAGCGGACAAACGCCCGCGCAATCCCGGCGCGCGGACAGCCCGTCGGGATGCACCACCCGTCAGTCACATACAGACCGTTCCAGACCAGCGTGACCGGCGCCCCCGCGCTCACCGCCGCCTGGGCGCGCGACGACCACGTATCGGACAGATCCACCTCGTCGCTCTCAAGCAGAAGCGTATTCTGCGCGCCGCTCGACCACCAGATCGCAACATGATCGCGCAGCCGGGCCAGCGAGGAAAACGCCCTGTCCACATCCAGCGGATACAGCCTGTCCGGCGGAACGCCATCCGCCAGCAGCGCCAGTTCCAGCGTCGCCGCAGGCGACCTGCACAGACTGCGCCGCCCCGGAAAGCGCCCGACATCCCAGAACTCCGGCCAGGAAGAAGGCCCTCCCTTCGGAAAACTCGCCGTCTGCCACGCCATCATCACCGCATAAACGGAAAAACCGAGCCAGACATCACTGAACATTCCAGGCAGCAGATCCGCCGTATCGGCAGGAGTCAGATGCAGAGGCTCGAAATACCGCCCGTCATGCTGCAGACGGGCGACATGCTCCGTGTTCAGCATGCACAGGTCCCAGATATAGGAGCGCGTCTCCACCATCAGCCTGAACTGCGTCACCGGATCAGCCGCATGCGGCACCGCAATGACCCGAATGCCGGTCTCCTTCTCGAACGGTTCGTAAAACGCCCGCCGCATCGCCGCCGAAGGCTCAGCCCCCACATCCGCGATGGTCAGCGCCGAAACACCCTCCGCCCGCGCCCGCCGCGCCGCCGCCATCAGCCCGCAGGCGCCGCTCCCGGCCAGCACGGACCGTCGCGTCAGCAGCGTCGGAAAGGTCTGCCCCATACGCCCCGATGTCATGCCTCCTGATCCGGAATGAAATGCCCGTCACCCGCATTCCACCGCACTGTCGCGGCCTGACCGGCCGACAGCGCCAGAGTCGCCGGAACCTGAACAACGATTTTCTGATCGTTCCCCAGCCGGAACCGGACCCTCTGCTCCGCACCCCCGAACGTAACGTCCTCAACCACACCCCTCAGACCGGTTTCATCATCGGTATGAAGCCGCAGATGCTCAGGACGCAGCACCAGCGCCCCCTTCGTGCCGGCGGATACCGATGAACCATCCGGAAGCGGCAGATCCCCGACCGGCGTGGCCAGCCGCCCTCCGGGCCGCACCACCCCCTGAAGGATCGTCGACGTGCCAATGAAATCCGCGGCGAATACCGTCCGGGGCGTATCGTAAAGCGCCCTCGGCGTATCGAACTGCTCAACCCGCCCCCGATTCATCAGACAGATTCTGTCCGACATCGTCATGGCTTCTTCCTGGTCATGCGTCACAAAGATAAAGGTCGTTCCGGTCTCGCGATGAATCCGGCGGACCTCATCCTGCAGCACCAGACGACGATTCCGGTCCAGGGCGGAAAAGGATTCATCCATCAGGATCAGCGACGGCTGATACACCAGACAGCGGGCCAGCGCGACGCGCTGCTGCTGACCGCCGGACAGTTCCGACGGCATCCGCTCCGTATAACCGGTCAGACCGACCATTCCGAGCGCCGCCTCCATCCTGCGCAGAATGACGGACCTCTCCAGACCCCGGATTCTGAGCGGAAAAGCAACGTTTTCCCCCACCGTCAGATGCGGAAACAGCGCGTAATTCTGAAACACCACCCCGATGTCCCGCTCCGCCGCCGACGCCTGCGTCCGGTCAGCGCCATCGATGAAGAGACGGCCGCCACTGGGCGGCACCAGACCGCAGATCAGCTGCAGGAGCGTGCTTTTGCCAGACCCCGACGGCCCCAGCAGGGTCACGAACTCACCGGTGAGGACATCCATGGTCACGCGTTCCAGCGCCACCGCGTCACCATAAGCTTTATACAGACCCCGGATACTCAGTTTGAACGGCGAAGAAACTGCTGTCATGGAATTCTGCAGGCGGTCATTCATCGGACTTTCGCTGGCTGGCCCTGGAGATGTCCGGGAGTCTGACACATTCGCCCCGATCATCGATAGCCCCTCTGGTCATCCGCTCCCTCCGGTTCCCCGACAGGAATCCGGCATTCCTCCCGTCAGGCCTGACGCCATCACCGGAATGGCCTCGTCATATCACTCTGACATGCGGGCATTACGACGCAGTAATAATTTTTTCCTTCGATCTGATATGGAAAAACCATCCCGAAGCGGTGTTCCGTTAACGCAATGAGTAGAAAAAAATGGGGTTTACCGTGTTGCCGCCGTTGCCCATTCTCACCCCGCCCGCAGCCGGTGCGTCAGAACCACAGTCGTCAGATCTTTAGCGGTACGCTCCTGCGCCCGGAAAAAAAGGAAGCTGTAAGATGGAACAGACCCGGAAAAGAATGGTTCTCGGCGGACTCTTCGAAGCCAACGGATATCACTCCGCAGCATGGCTGCTTCCGTCGGCCCAGGACGACGCGGCGACAGATGTCGACTATTTCCGCAACATCATCCAGGAAGCGGAAGCCGGAAAACTGGATTTTTTCTTTCTGGCCGACACACCCGCCGCCCGCACCGAGAACCTGGATTTCTGGACGCGCTCGCCGCTTTACATGAACATGATGGAGCCCATCACGCTCCTCTCCGCGCTCGCCGGCTCCACCAGCCATATCGGCCTCGGCGCAACCGCCTCAACCAGCTTCTACGAACCCTATAATATCGCCCGCCTTTTCGGCTCGCTCGACCACATCAGCCACGGTCGCGCCGCCTGGAACGTGGTGACGAGCGCCAATGATTACGCAGCCCGGAATTTCGGGCTCTCCGCCCTGCCGCCACACGATAAACGCTACGAAAAAGCCGCCGAATGCCTCGAAGTCGTTCAGGCGCTGTGGGACACATGGGAAGACGACGCGTTTATTTTCGACAAGGCGAACGCCCGGATGTTCGATCCGGAAAAATTCCATATCCTTGACCACCAGGGCGAATTTTTCCGCGTTTATGGCGGCCTGAACATGCGACGCTCCCGTCAGGGCCAGCCCGTCATTTTCCAGGCCGGCGCGTCCGAAGCCGGCAAGGAATTCGCCGCGAGAACCGCCGAGGTCGTCTTCGGAACCGGCTCCTGCCTCGAACAGGCACAGGCCTTCTACCGCGACCTCAAGGGACGCATGACCCGCTACGGCCGCTCCACGGACGCACTGAAAGTGCTGTCGGGCGTGTCGGTCGTCGTCGGCGAAAGCGAGGAGCAGGCCAGAGAAAAATGGGCGCTGTGGCAGGAGACCGTGCCGATCGAGGTCGGCCTGATGTATCTGAAAACCGATCTCGAAACCGATCTCTCCGACCTCCCGCTCGACGAGCCCGTCCCGGAGCATCGGATTCCGGACCACTCGAATTTCCATCAGATCTATTTCAATGAAATCGTCGGCCTGATCCGCGAAGGCCTCACCCTGCGCGAAATCTGCCGGAAATATAACCGCAGCAAGGTCATTTTCTACGGAACGCCTTCCGGTATCGCCGATCAGATGGAACACTGGGTCAGCGAAGGCGGCAGCGACGGATTCATGATGGCCCTTCCGGTTCTCCCGGAAAGCCTCACGGACATCACGCGCAAAGTCGTTCCGGAACTGCAGCGCCGCGGCCTGTTCAGAACCGAATATGAAGGCACGACACTCCGTGAAAATCTCGGCCTTGCCCGCCCCCGGAACAGACACGTCACAGCATAGAGCGTCGGCCGGGCCGGCCTGACGGCAGACAATCCGGAGATCAGGCCGGCCACGGTCTCCGCAGCCTGTCCGGCCCTGTGGCCGGCCACATGGAAAGGGGGAGACGAAATGTCTTTTGTGCTCAGGCTGGATCAGACCCGTGAACTGCACTGGCAGACCGTCTTCCGCCAGCAGATGCCGGAAATGGCCTTCCATTTCTGGCCCGAATGCGGCAACCCGGAAGACGTCGAATACCTGGCGCTGTGGAAGCCCGACCCTGAAATCTTCGCACAGTTCCCGAACCTGAAACTGGTGTTCTCCCTGGGCGCCGGCGTCGATCAGTTCGACCTCAGCACCCTGCCTCCCCAGGTCAGCCTCGTCAGAATGATCGAACCCGCCCTCACGGCCGGCATGGTCGAATACGTCACCGCCTTCGTCCTCGCCATTCAGCGCGACCTCCCGCTTTACAGACAGCAGCAGACAGAGCGCCTGTGGCAGGCCCACCCCGAACGCCCGGCCGCCGCAACCCGCGTCGGCATCATGGGCATGGGCACGCTGGGAACACCCTGCGCAAAAGCCCTCCTCTCCCTCGGCTTCGCGGTCCAGGGGTGGAACAGAAGCCCCCGCGACATCGCAGACGTCCCCGTATTCGCCGGCGACACGGAACTGGACGCCTTCCTCGCCTCCACGGACATCCTCGTCTGCCTTCTGCCCCTGACCGACGCGACCCGCGGGCTGTTCCGCGCATCGCTGTTCTCGAAGCTCCCGAAAGGCGCCAGCTTCATCAACGCCGGCCGGGGCGGACACGTCGTCACCGACGATCTGCTCGGCGCCCTCGACAGCGGCCAGCTGCGCTGGGCCGTCCTGGACGTCACCAGCCCCGAACCTCTGCCCGCCACCTCACCCCTGTGGGAACACCCCTGGATCATCCTCACACCCCATATCGCAAGCAACACAAACGCACAGAGCGGCGCGGAGAGCGTCATCGCCAATATCAGACGCTTTCAGGCCGGCCAGCCTCCCGCCGGCCTGGTCGATCGCCGGAAAGCCTATTAGAAACCCTTGATAAGAAACAATAAAAGTTTTTGGGTGCCGCCTTTTTTCAAAAAGGCGGCGTCTTCTGAAGCTTTTTGAAAAAAGCTTCACCAAAAACTTTTTATAATTAACCAAAGACTTCACAGGCAGGCTTCTGAAACAGTCTCTTTAAGCAGCCCCGCCCGGAAAAGGCGCCAGAGTTTTCCGCAAAAAAGGAACAGGTCATGTCATCACAGAAGGCAGCAAAAAAGTTTCCAACACCATGCTCCCTTCCGACAGAAGGCCTGTCCCCGCAATCAGTGGCAACGCCGCGCCACCACCCGGAGCGGCATAACCCGCCCGGACGCCAGGAAACCCCTGATGCTTCCGGCCGGAAATTCCCCTCCGTCCTGACCAGAACATCCATTTTCACAGCCTGTCTCACCGGATTTTCCTTCTGCCTGGCAACCGCGCCCGCCCTTGCGGACAGCACGTGGCCCTCCCAGACCGGACGGGGCAGCTGCAAAGTCAGTAAAAAAACCGATGTCCCGGCCAGAATGCGGGACGGCGTCGTTCTGCGCGCCGATATCTACACACCGGAAACCTCCGGCAAGGTCCCGGTCATTCTCATGCGCACGCAGTACGGCAAGGACGCCGCCCAGATGCAGCCCTCCCGCTTCCAGTCCCCGGACTGGTTCGCCTCGCATTGCTACATCGTGGTGATCCAGGACATCCGCGGTCAGGGAAAATCCGACGGAACCTTCTACGAATATCGTTACGACCGCAATGACGGATACGATACGGTCGAATGGGCCGCCCGCCTGCCAGGCTCAAACGGAAAAGTCGGCATGTACGGCTCCTCCTATGTCGGCGCCACACAATGGCTCGCCGCCACCGCAACCCCGCCATCACTCGCCGCGATCGCCCCGTCCAACACAGGCTCCGATTACGGAGACGGCTGGACATACGAAGACGGCGCGTTCCGCCTCGCCTTCATCGAACCCTGGATGATGGCCGACATCGCCTCCTCCGCCGCCGCGAACCGCGGAGACACGAAACTGGCGAAGGAACTCGCGGAGGCCGGCAGAAACCCCGCGAAATGGATGACCTACACGCCCTACACGACATTTCCGCCATTGCGCCCGCAGGACAAAAAGGTCGCGCCCTATTTCTATGACGCCATCCGCCATCCGGCCTCAGACGAATACTGGAAAGAGTTCGATATAAAATCGCGTTATCACAAGGTGACCGTCCCCGTCCTCGCATTCGACGGCTGGTACGACGCCTTCCTGAACGGCGCGCTGGAGAACTTCACCGGGATGCAGCGTGAAGGCGGCACTCCCGAAGCGCGCCGGAACCAGCGCATCGTCATCGGCCCCTGGGATCATATCGGCTGGGGAAGAGAAGCCTCGACAGTCAGCCCCCGCCTGAAAGCCATTGGCCCGGTCGCGAACAGCCCCGTCAACGATCTCATGCTGAAATGGTTCGACCACTTCCTGAAAGGTGACAATAACGGCGTCGCAACAGGCCCCCGTATCGATTATTTCACCATGGGTGAAAACAGGTGGCACACCGCGAACGCCTGGCCGGTCCCGGGCACCAAATGGCAGACCTGGTATCTCGGCAGCCAGCACAGCGCGTCATCCGTCATGGGCGACGGCGCCCTCACCCCGCTTCCGCCAGGCCAGCATCCGCCAGAGACGCGTCCCCTGCCCACCGGAGACACCGACCCGGCCACCCTGACAGCGAAAACCGATGAATTTACCTACAATCCGGACAATCCGGTTCCCAGCGTGGGCGGACATTCCTGCTGCAGCTGGGATTCCGGACCGCAGGGCCAGTACGATCAGTCATCGGTCGAGCAGAGGCCGGATATCCTCGTTTTCACCAGTTCTCCCCTCACGACACCCCTCAATGTAACTGGCCCGATCAGTGTCGAACTGTATGCATCGACAAGTGCGACCGACACCGACTTCACCGCGAAACTGGTCGATGTCGCTCCGGACGGCACGGCCGTGAACCTGAACAATGGCATCCAGGCCACACGCTTCCGCAATTCATTAAGTCATCCCGAACCCGTCCATCCGGGCGAGATATACAAATACAGAATCAAGATCTGGCCAGCCAGCAATCTGTTTATGCCCGGACACCGCATAAGACTGGAAATCTCATCGAGCGATTATCCTCAGTTCGCGCCAAATCCCAACACAGGAGACGTATTCGGAACATCGGACCGCCATCAGAAAGCGCTTCAGAAAATCTGGCACGATCGGGATCATCCCTCCGCTCTCATCCTCCCTGTCATCGACACACCCTCCGACAGCATGGATAAAGCCCCCGCACTTTAACGTCTCTTCCAAAGCCGGTCTGTTCCGTTTCCCTTCAGGGCTTCACCACCGGCCCCAAAAGGGAAACAGTTCCGCCGATCCCGGTCCGGCCAGGCTCTCCATTCCGGAAGACATTTCCGCCCGCGCCGGAGGCACCGCCACATTTCTCCTATGTCGCAAACAGAAGAAAACGAAGCATATTGTTCATTGCCAACAAACTGATGCTATGCAGATATGATCATATCTTTTCTGATGGTGAAAACATGACAGCCGATATTCATTCAGCCGTGACTCACCGGCGTATCCGCCCCTTCAATACGAAACAGACCTATCCGGAACAGAATCTCGACAACGATCTCTGTCAGGCGGTCGTCGCGGGGAACACGATCTATCTCCGTGGCCAGGTTCCGCAGGATCTCGACACACGCGAGAATGTCGGCGTCGGCGATCCGGAAAAGCAGGCCGAAAAAGTCGCTGAAAATATAAAACTTCTTCTGGATGAATGTGACGCCGAACTGCGCCATATCTGTAAAGTCACCGTGTATCTGACCGATATCAGACATCGCGAGGCCGTCTACCGGACACTCGGCAGGCATCTGCGCGGCGTCTTTCCCGTGTTCACCGGCCTCGTCGTCGTGGCTCTCGCCCGCCCCGAATGGCTGGTGGAAGTCGACGTCATCGCGGTGAAAGACTGATCCGGCACACCGAAAAATCACAGTGTCCGCAGGCACAGAAACCGTTTCAGATGCCCGCTTGCAAAACCTCTGGTAAATTATAAAAAGTTTTTAGGCGCCGCCTTTTTTCAAAAAGGCCGCGTCTTCTGAAGCTTTTTGAAAAAGCTTCATCAAAAACTTCTTTATCAAAGATTGCCACGAAGTGTTCTTTGATTCCGGCTGAAGCAGGCAGATAACCGGAACGAAAAAAGATAACAGCATCAGTCTGCTATAAAATTCCGCCCCTTTATGACTGAAAACACCCTCTGACAAACCGGGATCAAAGGGACCGCGTCCCTTTGTGGGGCCCGGGGCAAAGCCCGGGAAAACCATCGTTCCATCCCCCGTCTCTTCAGAGCATCCAGCGCCCCGCCTTCCATCCGAGATTACTCGTCCCCCGGAACACCATAAGACGGCGCGGATAACGGATTCAGGCAACGGGTCACATAATCGTTCATCTGAGGCTGCCAGACTTTCCACAGTTCCGCGAGACGCCCGACGGGCTCATCATCCCAGTCAACACGCAGATCCACAAGCGGCCAGCTCTGCCGGTCGACAACGATCATACCCGCTGACCGGACCGGCCCCGCCTCACCACCCGCTTCCAGCCCGCCCAGCATGGCAATGACAAGCCGCTCTCCAAGATCCAGCGATTCATCAGCCTCCAGAAACGCTTTCCCAACCGCTTCCGGAACAGACTGACTGGCCAGCATATTCCCGGCGGAAACAACGTTCTTTTCTATAAACGTCGCATGACAGCCAAGCGTGCGCTCGCCGGACCAGACCGCACCGTCTCCACAGGCATCCAGAATCGCGAGCTGCCGGAATTCGGAAAAATCCGCGTTCCGGACAAGAATGTCACGACACTCCGCCGCACTGGCTCCCCTCTCCAGAAGATCCAGCCCGGCAGGGCCGAGCCGCGGATCGGTAACATTCTGGGACGCCACCACACCCACACCCGCCCGGGCAAAAGCACACCGGCTGGTCACCGCCGGAGACGAGGAAGAAACCGCCATTCCGAACTGCCCCGTGCGGGCACACCGTGCTATAACTGAAAACGTCATGATTACCCTTCCGACGGGAAATTGAAAAAACCGGTATCAGCGGCAGAGCCGGTCGAGCACACCCTCCAGAAACCGGTCGCCCTGCAAAAGCTCTTCACGCGTGATGTACTCATCCGCCTTATGCGCCCGCCCGATCGAACCCGGCCCGCAGACGACACACGCCAGACTAAGCTGCTCCTCAAACAAGCCCGCCTCCGTCCCGAAATTAATGACATCCGTTTCATTTCTTCCGGTTTCATGCAGAACAAGAGTGCAGATTTCAGTATTCCGGCTGCTGTTCAGCCCCGGATAGGCATTCTCGACCTCAATTAGAATTTCACCACCGCCCACAGAGGATATGACAGAACGGGACGCTTCCCGCAGCCGTTCCAGATACCCCGCACCGTCCTGCCCGGGCAGAAGCCGCATTTCAGCCATCACCGAACAATGCTCCGGAACGATATTGAGCGCCGCCCCGCCCTCAATCAGTCCGGCCTGAACAGTCGAAAACGGAACCGTAAACCGCGTGTCATGCGTCTCCGTATCCCGAATATACGTCTGCAGACGCCCCAGTTCCTGAACCATGCCGGCAGCCAGACTGATGGCATTGATCCCCTCAAACGGACTGGCCGAATGAGCGGCCCGCCCGGTACAGCGTATCCGGAACGAAATCTTGCCCTTATGAGCCGTCGCAACACGCATCCCTGTCGGCTCGCCGACAATGCACCCGCCGGCCTCCAGCCCGTTCTCTTTCAGATCCCGCAACAGAGAGCGCACACCCAGACAACCCAGCTCCTCATCATACGAAATCGCAAGATGAAGAGGCCGCCGCAACGTCCGCGCCGAAGCTTTCGCCGCCGCGGTCAGCATACAGGCAAGAAAGCCCTTCATATCACTCGACCCGCGACCGTAAAGCCGGTCCTCCTGCCCGCTCAGCGTGAAAGGGTCCGTGGACCAGTTCTGACCAGCCACCGGCACGACATCGGAATGGGCCGAAAGCACGATCCCGCCCGGACCATCCGGCCCGAGCGAGGCGAACAGACTGAACGCGTCCGGGCGATCTCCCGCGACACGCCGCACGCGCGCACCGATCCCGGCCAGAAACTCTTCGATCCAGCCGATGATATCTCCGTTTGGCGTACCGCAGATACTTGGGAAACCAATCAGCGTCCTGAGAATATCCTCAGTTGACATCGTCTTTTCTGTCTCCGGAAGGGCTCCGCCGGCAGGACGGCACTGACCGGTATTTTATGCGACACCCGGATGACGAGTTCAACCCGGACAGAGCCTTATTCACGAACACGAAACAGCTTTTTTGATTCCATCCTCCAGACAACCCCCAGTCACCATGTCAGCGGCGCCCCCCCGGCCCCGATTGCACGCTGCGAGGAATACCATTACAGATTTCTGAAAGACATTCCCTGTTCGGAACGGAAAACACATGCCAGATGTAAGATATTTTCCGGAAAATGTTCTGGAACCGGTCATCCGGGAGTTTCTGTGCCAGGCAGGAGCCTCGCCGGACGATTCCGCACAGACGACAAAAGCCCTCCTGCATGCGTCCCGCACGGGAGTCGACAGCCACGGCGTCCGCCTCGCGGTCTACTACGCGCGCCTGCTGCGATCCGGACGGCTGAACGCATCACCTCACCGTCAGGTCAGACACACCGGCCCGGCAACAGCCCTGCTCGACGCCGATCACGGTCTCGCCCACCCGGCTTCCTACCTTGCGATGAACGAAGCCATCGCCCTGGCCAGAAACGCCGGAATCGGCGCGGTCGGCGTCATGAACTCAACCCATTTCGGCGCCGCCGGAGCCTATGCGCTGGAAGCCGCATATCAGAACATGATCGGCATCAGCACCTGCAACGCGGAATCACTGGTCAGTCTTTTCCAGGGCAGCATCCCGTTTCACGGAACAAACCCGATCGCAATGGCGGCGCCGGTTCCGGACAGCAACCCCTGGCTGCTCGACATGGCAACCTCCTCCATCCCGTTCAATCGCGTGCAGCTTTACCGTTCCCTCGGAATAACGCTGCCGGAAAACGTAGCCCTCGACAGCGACGGCCAGCCAACACGGGACCCGCAGAAAGCACGCTTTCTCGAACCCCTGGGCGGTCCGGAATTCGGCTTCAAAGGCGCGGCCCTCGCAGGTGTCGTCACGCTCCTGTCAGCAATCCTCACCGGAGCAACATGCGATCCCGACATCCCGTCAGGACCAGACGCAAAAGGTCCGTCCAATATCGGTCATTTCTTTATCGCCCTCGATCCCGGCCGTTTCGTCGGCCAGACCGGATATCGCACCGCGATCACCCATTACCTCGCCGCACTACGCGGTTCTCCGGCCAGAAATCCGGACCAGCGGATCATGGCGCCGGGCGACCGGGAATGGGCCGAGACCGAAAAACGCGCGCGACAGGGCATACCCGTCGATCCCGACACCACAGCCGCGCTCGGTCTCTGACTTCACACAGAACAAACGATCCGTGACCCGCCTGCCACAAACCAGTCAGCCAGACTGAACAATTCTCCGATGCAGCCGGGTCACGGCGTCGGCCGCGGACAGGATCGCTCCCTCCTGCCAGCCGCAGAACCAGGAAACATGTTCGCCCGCCAGAATGATGCGGTTATCGATCCCGCACAGAGTCCGGTAATGCGCCGCCCGCGCCTCCTGCGACCAGAGCGCGCAGCATCCGAGAGTCCACGGCATCCGGCTCCACGCGACGGCAACACCCCCGCGATACTCCTTCCTGTAGCCGGTATGAATTCTTTCTCCCTGAGCAAGCGCATTTTCGATACGCTCCGCCGGTGTCATGCCGGCGAAATCATAGGCTGCGGGCTCGTCAAACATATACCCGCCAAGCAGCACGGCAGGACCCGGGGAGAGAAAACCGCCGGCCGGATAGGAGATCTGTGTAATCGGCTGATCCGTAAAGGTAATACCGCCATAAATCTGATCATCCTCCTCCCAGAAACGCCGCCGGAATTCGAGCCCGATTTTCACCGATGACAGATAGGGCACCGCCGAAATCGCGGCGCGCATCGGCGCACTCACCTGAATATCGAGCTGGGACAGAATGGAAAGCGGTATCGTACAGACACAGTAATCCGCATCGACAGACTGAATGTTTCCAGGATGGGACGTGTCCTCATAGATGACCGTCACCCCCTTCTCCCCCTGATGAACCGCTTTCACCATGGCGTTGAGCGTCATAAGGTCACCGGTGCGCCGATAAAACGCCCTGCCGATCTGATCCATCCCGCCCACCGGCTGAAACAGCGTCTCCTGCATTTCGAGATCATTGAAAAACGCGATATTCTTCCAGAGCTGCGCATCAAGAATCTCGCTTTTGGCATAGGGAGCGGACGGAACCGGCGCACCGTCGGGACCACCTCCCTGTGGCCGGGAAAACCCCCTGCGAAAGGAACTCCGCTCCCCCTTCACATATTCCCCCGAAGGCGTCAGACCGCCCCACTCAGTCATGGCGGCCCGAAACTGAGATCGCTCCGGATCGGTGTCAAATAGCCCCTCAGTCCTGAGATCGGCCGCCTTCGCCAGCGTCTCCGCCGTATATCCGTAAAAATCCGAAGCATATTCGCGATAACGAACCGGCCTTCCACCAAAAGCCTTCGATGAATGCAGCCACGCATTCTGATTGAACTGAACAAAAGGCTCCAGCTGAACGCCAAAAGCCCTGCAGTAATGCAGAATCCCCTGATGATGATACGGGATTCTCCAGGGACCAGGATTAAAGTAATTCCCTGCCGCAAAACTGACGTTCTGCGTCGCCCCGCCCAGTTCATGAAGCGTATCGCCGCCACGCAGTGAAATATTCCGGCCGCCTGGACGATTCTGGAACTCCAGAATACGAACCTGATACCCGGCTTTGCGCAGTTCGAAGGCCGACAGCATTCCGGCAAGACCGCCGCCAAGAACAAGAATTTTCGTTCCGGACCGACCGCCCGAAAGCCCCGGCTCGCCCCTGAAATCCGTAGTCCGGGCGCCGGCGCTCATCGTCCGCCCGAACGCCGCCCCAAAAGCGCTCATTCCCATCCCCGCAAGCGTTCTGCGCCGCGTCGTCCCCCGAAAATCCTCCGACGATGCCATATGTAATCAGGCCTTTTCAGGATCAGAAGCCGAACAGCCACTCCGGCCACCGCGAGCAGAACTGAGCAACCCGCCAGGACAAAGCCACGCATTCCCGACGTCCGCACAAACAAAAAATGCGGACACCACACCGGTGTCCGCACCATTTTGCCGGTCAGTCGCGATAATCAGGCTCTTCCCTGTCGAGAATGAGCTTCATTTCCTCAAAATGGCGGATCGAGAAATCCGTTATTCCCTCCCAGTCACGCGCGGTTTTTTCCGCCACGTCATCCGGAAGAACGGAAAGAGGCTGCCCGGTCGAATACGCATTGACGAGAATCTGGCAGGCCCGCTCGAGGGTATACATATCGTCGAACGCCTCACCAACGGTCTGAGCCACAACCATCACGCCGTGATTGCCCATCATCAGACGGGTTTTGTCGCCCATCAGCCCCGCCAGACGCGCGCCCTCATTCTCGCTGTCCGCCATGCCGCCATACAGCCTGTCCAGAGCCACGCGGCGAAAATAGCGCGCCGTGTTCTGTTCGATCGGAATAATCTCAGGATTCTGCAATGTCGCGATGGTGGTCGCATAAACGGGATGCAGATGCATCGCCACCCGCGCCCGCGGAACGATCCTGTGCAGCTGGCCATGAATAGCCCAGGCGGTCGGATCGAGATCCCGGCTCGCGGCGTCTCCCGGTTCGTTCACATCGACAAGAACCAGATCGCTGGCCCTGATCCGTGAAAAATGCCGCCATTTCGGATTGATGAGAAAGCGGGAACCATCCTCCGACACCGCCGCGCTGAAATGATTGGCGACAGCCTCATGAAAGCCCAGCCGGGCCGCGATGCGGAACGCCGCGGCAAGATCTGTCCGCACTGAAAGTTCGCAGCTTTCGCTCAATCTGTCCTCCCCGGCATTCTCACGCAGTCCCGGACAAAGCGTAGGCGTGACATTCCCGATGCGTAAAGAGCAGTTTTTCCTGGTCTCTGTATAGTTTTTTCCATCAGACATCCCCCCGGACGCCGCCGCACTGTACCCAACTGCGTAAAAAAATCGGAAGCAGAAAATCCACAGGAATAATTTGCATTACCGCCTGTCTGTGGCGTCAGAATAAACATACCGAACAAGCAATGACCGGTAAGGACCGATATTTTTATGGACGCAATGCCCGCTCCCGTCGACATCCCGCACGAAACACCGGAGCGATTCATATCGGCAATGGCAAAAGCCGCAACCGGCGTCTCCGTCGTGGCGACCTGGGGCGTCGCGGGACGTGCCGCGCGCACAATCAGCGCCTTTGCATCCATCTCCGCCGAACCCCCTGTCGTGATGGTCTCCGTCAGAGACGCCTCCCCCCTCACCCGCCAGATCTCCGCAAACGGCATGTTCAGCCTCAGCATTCTCTCCCCGGAACAACGCAGGGTCGCCGAACTGTTCGGCAGCTCCTCATCCGCCGAAGCCTCACTCGACGCCGAAGCCGTAAACTGGAAGACAGATCCCGATCACAGCGCCCTGTATCTCGAAAACAGCGCCTCCTCATTTCTGTGCGACGTATCAGAAGAAATCGTGGTCGGAACACACCACCTGTTTTTCGGCCTCGTCAGACGCGCCATCGAAGGAAATGACAAAGCCCTTATCTACCACGCCCGCGCCTATGCCGCCCCTCTGAAACTGTAACCCCCGGACATCCGCTCTCATCCCGTTCATTCAGAGACTGCTTTAAAATCCTGCCGAAAATTATAAAAAGTTTTTGGTGAAGCTTTTTTCAAAAAGCTTCAGAGAACGCCGCCTTTTTGAAAAAAGGCGGCACCCAAAAACTTTTGTTTTTCAATCAGGACCTTGCCGCTAAGAAGCCAGAATCCCGGCCAGATCGAAAGCCTGCCGCCTGATTTCAGGAATGGCCGTGGTCTCAAAAAGTTCCCCCGCCCGCATCGGCCCGATCGCGTAAACAGACGGATGCGCCACACCCGCCGGATCAAGAACCCGCCCGTCCGCATCAAGCGCAAAAGCAACACCCATATCACCGGGCCGCGCCAGGCCATCATCGAAAAGTCCGGCCAGCAACGGCGACGCCACACGACGATAATTCGTGTCCGGCCCGGTGCAGTTCATCACCCGCCCGGCTTCATGGCGCTCCGTCCCCACAGCCGTCCTGAGCGTGATCAGCGCACCCGTCCCGCTCTCCACAACAGACTGCACATGCGCCCGCCGGATCACCAGCCGCCCCTCACGCAGATCCAGCCGGACAGCCTCCGCGATCTCCGGCGCCATCCGATGACGCGAAACACTCCAGTAATGAAAAAGATGCTGCCGGAACCGACGCTTTTCCCTGAGAGACAATCGCTTCCAGAGCCCGTTCGACACCCCCCGCAGACTGTCCGTCGCCGCGCGCCAGTCACATCCCTCACGCAGCGCCTTGCGAAAATCGCACAGATAAGCCAGCGCAGCCGGCGCCGCATCTGGCGGAATAACAGACGCGTCCCGCGCCTCATACGGCGCATGACCCCGGCTCAGAAGACCATGACGGGACACCATGGTGACCACACCCCGATGCCCGCTCTCCCGCAGGCCAAGGAGCATATCGACCGAAGTCAGCCCGGTCCCGATGAGGGTCGCCGGCAGATCCGGCGATAACGGAGCCACCCCGCCGCGCCACGGATTACGCAGATACGCGCCGGATTCCACCACCCCGGCGCTGACCTCAGGAACGTCGACAGGCGGGAAATGCCCCATGGCCAGAACGACCCTGCCCGCCCGCAGCCTCTCTCCTCCGGCAAGCTCCACCACGACATCGTCCCCGTCAGGCCGGACGGATATCGCCGTTCCCCGGATATGACGCACCCCCGCCGCCCCGAACTGCCCGCGCAGGTAACGGCCATACGTCATCCTCGGGATGAAAGAGCCCCGCTCCGCCCGGACCTCGCTGTCGCTCCGCAGCCAGTCGAGGAAATGATCCGGCCGGTCGGGAAACGCACTCATGTTCCACGCCGGCACATTGAGCAGATGGCGCGGGCACGTCGTGGAATAAGCCAGACCCGTCCCCACGGCCTCACGCGCCTCGACAACGACAACCCGCGCGGCGCCGGTCAGACGCGCCAGATGAATCGCAAGAAGCGCCCCGCTGGCGCCACCCCCGATAATTACGACAGGCCGGTTCATCGTCTTCCCCCTCCGCCACCGGACGCAGACAGCAGAACCGCCCGCCAGATGCCCGCGGAGTAGCAGGCTAATTTCCGTCCCGGACCAGCCCCCGCGCTGTAAAATAATGTAATATCACAGCGCCCACACCCAGACCGGAGCAGAAAACAGACCGCCCGCCAGCCGTTACCCCGCCATCTCCCGCGTCAGCCAGCCCGGCATCGGGTCCACCGCCCCGTCCTCCACCACCAGCCACTGAACACCGCCGCATCACACGCCCCCCGGCATCACTTCAGACGGCAGACCCGTTCTTCCGCAATGACCGGAAAATACAGCACCATCGCTGAATGGCGCATCGCTGACAACGATGCCGATGCGCGACCAACGTAGCCCCATCGTCCGACGTGGCGTTCACGCCACCCTGAACAGCAACAGGCCGCCCGCCACTGTTCATCGTGACGACGAGGATGCATACTGGAATCGTAACGTTCATGGTCTGCCCGGAGAGCAGACACGCCCCCAGGGAGAGCCGCCAGAATATCCTCCTTCCCGACACAGAAACTGGAGAGAACAGAAACACTGTTCGCCAGACATCAGTTCTCGCTGACCGACCTGTACTTCCGGAAGCTCTTATCCGACCGTTTCAATGCTTCCCTCAGGACATTCCGGCACCGGACCGGAACAGAAATAACGGAGTTCGTAGTGAAGTCATTCTATGGTTTTATGGTTCTGAGCGCATTGTCCGGTGTCGCGGCATCTCCCGCAATGGCGGAAACTCTCGCTATCGTGGGAGGACAGGTCTTTGACGGAACAGGGACTCCCGCCAGACAGAGCACCATTCTTATCCAGGATGACCGCATCACCGCCGTCGGCAAAAACCTGACGATCCCGCAGGACGCCAGAATCATCGACGTGCATGGCATGGCCGTCACGCCCGGCCTTTATGACCTGCATACGCACTGGACCGCCAGTGGCGAACCCGCCGATTTTCCCGCAATCGCCCACGCCTATCTCGCATCCGGTGTGACCACGGTTAACGATTTCAATGAAGAGCCGGAAGCCTTCGCTCCGCTCCGCGAATGGCTCACCCATCTGCGTTCCCCCCACGTCAATTTCGCAGCCCGCATCAGCACGCCCGGCGGCCACGGCGCGGACTGGGCGGATCAGGGAACAACGAAATGGATCAGCTCTCCCGGGAGCGCAAAAGCCGCCATCGACAGCGTCGTTGCGTATAAACCCGATCTGATCAAGATTTTTACCGACGGATGGCGGTATGGCCGGATGCCGGATAACACCAGCATGAATGAAGCGACGCTCGCCGCCGCGGTCGCCGAAACGCATAATTATCACCTCAAAGTGCTGACCCACACCGTTACCGTCGAGAAGGGACTCATCGCCGCCCGCGCAAAAGTCGACGCGCTGGCGCACGGTTTGCAGGACCGGGTGCTGACACCGGAAGAAGTCGAAACAATCAGAGCCAGCGGCATGGGCGATATCCCCACGCTCTCTGTTTATGATCCCGATAAATGGCAGCACTCCGCCGATCATAAAATCGTTTCCGATCATACGCTTTTTGAAAACGCTCTTAAAAACGTGAAAAAGCTGTTCAGGGCAGGCGTGCCCATCGGGGTCGGCACAGACGCAGGCATGCCCGCGACCCCTCACGGCGCCTCCACGCTGCATGAACTGAAACTTCTGGTACGTGCCGGCCTGACGCCTTCGGAAGCGCTGATGGCCGCAACCCGCGTCAGCGCCACCCTGCTCGGCCAGGAAGGAGACCGGGGCACCATCGCCCCCGGCATGCGTGCGGACATCGTCGTCTTCGACGGACGGCCTTGGCGGAACATAGCCGACGTGCATCATGTCGCCATGACGATGGTCGACGGCCGCTCTCTCGCCGGAATCGGCTCCGTGCCGGAGACCAGCGACGATTCAGCGTGGGCCATTCCCGCAACCGCCGCCAGACTGATCGACGATTTCGAGCGTCCCGACGGACGATCCTCCCTCGACACGCTGCGTAAGGACACCATGGATCGCGGACCGGACAGAACGGAAGAAGTCTCCGTTGTGATCCCGCGCGAAAACGGAAAGGGAAACGCCCTGTTCATAGCAGCCCGGATGGCGGATAAAACGGATGCGTATGCCGGTGTCGCGGTGCCGCTCACACGCGGCTCGGTCCGGCCTGTCGATGTCACCGCCTATAAAGGGATCGCTCTGGACATTCGCGGATCGCAATGCCAGACCCGGGTCACGGTCAATGGCACTGTCGGCATGGCATGGACTGCTCCGGTCGCGGTCTCACAAAACTGGAAAAAAATCCGCGTGCCCTTCAGCACGCTGCAGGCCGCCGACCCGAAAAAAAGCCGGGCCTGGACCGGCAAGGACATTACAGAAGTGGAAACAGGCCAGAGCTGCCCCGCAGGGCAGAAAAGCTGGCTGGAAGTCGATAACCTCAGCTTTTACTGAGAGACCGCCTTTAAATCACAAGGAAATTTTTGGTGAAGCTTTTTTCAAAAAGCTTCTGAAAACGCCGCCTTTTTGAAAAAAGGCGGCACCCAAAAACTTTTGTTTTTTATCAAAGGCCTCTCGCCAGGTCTCTTTGTTCCGAAATAACATGGACAGGTCACCGAAAATCCCCGCCAGGATTCACGAAACCGCTCCCCGCTCCGGCACAGAAGAAGCAGCATTACGCAGCGCCTCCTGAGCAATCAGATCCTTGCGCGAGAGTTTCCCGATCAGCGTCTTCGGCAGCACATCTCGGAACACAATCTCACGCGGCCGCTCGATCTTTGACACGAACTGACCAACATGATCGAGAAGCTCCTTCTCCGTCACCGCCATTCCCTCCTTCAGCGTCACAAACGCTTTCGGAGCCTGCCCGCGATAATCATCCGGCACTCCGATCACCAGCGCTTCCAGAATCGCCGGATGCCGGTAAAGCGCCTCCTCAATCACATGCGGATAAACATTGTACCCGCCACAAAGAATAATGTCCTTCAGCCGGTCCACCAGATACAGATAGCCGTCATCGTCCAGATATCCCACATCGCCGGTCCGGAGAAATCCGTCCTTCGTAAAAGGATTTTCCACAGACTCGCCGCCACTGTACCCCAGCATCACCTGCGGCCCCCGAACCCAGACCTCACCGGACTGCCCTGCCGCAAGCCTCTGATGCGGAAATGAAATATCCCGGATCTGCAGCTCCGTTCCCGCCACCGGCAACCCGCACGAGCCGTCACGCGCACCATTCAGCGGGTTAAAAGTGAGCACAGGCGATGTCTCGCTGAGACCATAGCCCTCGATCACCGGACAATGCGCCGTGTTCTCGAACTGCCTGCGCAACGCAACCGGAAGCGGCGCCCCGCCCGAAATCACCGCCGTCATCGTCGTGAAACACTCGGGACTGATGTTCTTCTGCCGCAGCAGCGCCGTCAGAATCGTCGGAACCGCCGGAAACAATGTCACATGCGTCCGCCGCAGCGCCTCAAGCGTCGCCTGCGCGTCAAAACGCGGCAGCAGCACCATCATGCCCATCCGGTCAGCCGCCAGCAGCATCACGGTCATCATCGCAAAAACATGAAACAGAGGCAGAACCCCCAGAATGACCTGCGGCCCGGTCAGCGCCCCGTCAATCCGCTCACTGATCTGCTCCAGATTGGCGAGAAGATTGCCATGCGTCAGCATCGCGGCCTTCGGCGTCCCCGTCGTGCCCCCCGTAAACTGATACACCGCCACATCCCGCGCCGGATCGATCTCAACCGGCTTCGGCCGCGCTTTCGTCGCAACCAGATCATGCCACCTCACCAGCCGCGCATCATGCTCGAACCGCACCAGCTCGCGCGTCCTGAACGCCCTGAACAGAAACGACTTCCCCCAGGGCAGCGCCTCAGTGAACGGACAGACGACAATGTGATGAATCGGACAGTCCCGCGTCGCCGCGATCGCCGGCATCGCAATCATCGCCAGATCCGTCACCGCCAGAACGGACACCCCCGCCGTCAGCAGAACCTGATGAATCTCATGCTCCACATAAAGCGGATTGATATTGACGACGATGCCGCCGGCCCGCTGCACCGCGAAAAACAGAATGACAGAATAAGGCGTGTTCGGAAGACACAGCCCGACACGATCCCCTTTTTTCACCCCCGCCGCCTGCAGACCCGCCGCCGTATGCTCCACGGCATGAAGCAGATCCCGGTAATCCGTCCGCCTGCCAAGAAAATCAATCGCCGCCGCCTCAGGCTTCTGCGCCGCGGCACGCACCAGAAGATCGGAAAGCGTCCCCGCTTTCGCAGCAGGTTTCAGATCGGCCATAAAACAGGGCTCCATGAAACGATCCATATCAGGTTCCTTATCGAATTCCTCATTGAATTCCTTCTGGCCACGACATCAGAAACGCGATCTGATCCCGAAACCGACAACATTTGCATGATTGCTGTACTCGCCGACGATCTGCCCCGCCGTCGCCGCGGACGAACTGCTGATCGGCGCCGACGCAAAGAACAGATGCGCGAAGGAAAGTTCCATCGTCAGCTGCCTGATCGGCGAATACTCAGCGCCAAATCCAAGAGTGTACCGGCTTGCATCCGGCGCACGGGTAAACCGCGATTCAATGTCCGCCGGACTCTGATCGTAGCTGAAGCCGCCACGCAGCGTCACATTCGACAGAACACGGTAGGACGCGCTCACCCCGCCAAACCAGGAATTATGCCACCTGACCGGAATCGTCGTGTCGAGTCCCCCGTGATCCGAAACCGCGTTCAGACTCTGCAGCAGCGACCAGTGCGTCCACTCCCCCTGCATCATAAGCGTCCATCGTGACGAAAGTTTATGTGTAAAACCGAAGGAAACCGAATCCGGAAGCGTCACCTGCATCTTCGAATGACCGCTCTCCGCCGCCAGAAGCGCATCCACCTGCGGCTGACTGGCCGAAAGCGTGAGCGGCGGCGCGAATTTCAGCTTGGTCGCAACCGGATAGGAAATCCGCGAACGGTAGGTGATCCCGATCTGCGTCCTGTCATCAAAACGATAAATCGCACCCGCCGAATACCCGAAGCCAAACCCATTGCCGGCCAGACTCGCATTCGTGGGACCATAAGCGTTCAGCGCACCCAGATTGGCCGTCTCCGTGAAACGACCCTGCAGAAAACCGAAGCGCGGCCCGACACCGATCACAAGATGCGGCGTCACCTTGTAAGAAACGGCAAGAGCAAGCTCATAGTCCGATATGGACGTCACCAGGCTCTGATACCGCCCCACCCAGTTCTCAGGATAATTCATTCTCAGGCCATACGGCGTCGCAGCCCCGTAACCGACCGCCCAGCGATCGTTTATCTTCCAGACTCCATAGCCCGAAGCCGTCGCCGCCGCGCTGATGTTCTTGTTTCCGTTGGTGCCCGGCGTCGTCACACCAGGACCAAAGTAGTTCTGCCCGGAAAATTTCGCGGACGGCCCAACATAGAAAGCGTTGCCCTCAAGCTCGCTGTACTCAAGCAGCGACATCCCCGCCGGATTGAGCAGCACCGTCGACGCATCCGTCGCCCGGCTGACACCGCCGACATACGCACTGGCGACAGACGTCGCATCGGTCTCCCGCAATGCGAAGCCGGCCGCGAAAGCAGGACCGGATAAAAGAAACGCACCGGGCACAAAAAAAGCCAGTGTGGCCGCTGTCCCGAATGCCGTTGCCGCAGGAAAATATTTCATTGTTTTTTCCTTCCCGATGCCGCTCCCGTGCGGAGCGGCCTGCGGGTGATCACCTTCTTCAGGGTGACGTTTACGTAACACTCTATGCATAAGAGATACTCGCGAGGCAAGTAAAACGCGTCCGAATTGCCCGTTTCCCGTTCACACAATCTCGATTATCAGCCGGCAATCAACGAATCGTGCGCCAGTAAGAAATCATATTTGCATAATGTTTATTCATGATATGAATGTGTGTGTTTACGTATACGTCACCCACGCGACAGCCATAAAACACAGGCCGAAACAGCAGGGATGACGCCGAACGCAGAGGAGTCCCCGCCCATGAATTCAGTCGTCATCGCAGGATATGTGAGGTCGCCATTCCAGCCGGCACGCAGGGGCGAACTGGTGCGCACCCGCCCCGATGATCTCGCCGCCCTCGTCGTCCGCGCCCTCGTCGAACGCACAGGCGTCCCCCCCGCCGATATCGAGGACCTCATCCTCGGCTGCGCGTTCCCCGAAGGCGAACAGGGCATCAATATCGGCCGCATCGTCAGCATCCTCGCCGAACTGCCCCTCTCCGTCGCCGGCATGACCGTCAACCGCTTCTGCGGCTCGTCCATGCAGTCCGTCCACATCGCGGCAGGCGCCATCAGCATGGGCGCCGGCGACGCCTTCATCTGCGCCGGCGTGGAAAGCATGACCCGCGTCCCGATGGGCGGCTTCAACCCGATGCCCAACCCGGCTCTTTATAAAAAACGCCCCGGCGTCTACATGGACATGGGAATCACCGCCGAAAACGTCGCGAAGAAATACGAAATCAGCCGGGAACAGCAGGAACAGTTCGCGCTCCGCAGTCAGACCCGCACCAGAGAGGCCATCAGCGCCGGCCGCCTCGCCGATGAAATCGTCGCCATACAGACCCCCTCAGGCGCCGTTACCAGAGACGGATGCCCCCGCCCGGACACCACAGCGGAAGCCCTCGCCGGTCTGAAACCCGCCTTCGATGTCTCAGGCAGCGTCACGGCCGGCACCTCCTCCCCCCTGACAGACGGCGCCGCCGCCGTTCTCGTCTGCTCCGAACAATACGCGGATCGCAACGGGCTCGAAAAAATGGCCCGCATCCGCTCCTTCGCCGTCTCCGGCTGCGAACCCGAAATCATGGGCATCGGCCCGGTCCAGGCGACACGCAAAGCCCTCTCCCGCGCAGGACTCAGTATAGACGACATCGGCGTCGTCGAACTGAACGAAGCCTTCGCCTCGCAGTCCCTGGCCTGCATCCGCGAACTCGGCCTGCGCGACGAAACCATCAATATCGATGGCGGCGCCATCGCCCTCGGCCACCCCCTCGGCGCCACCGGCGCGCGAATCACCGGTAAGGCCGCGCAGCTCCTGAAACGCGAAAACGCCCGCTACGCACTCGCAACACAATGCATCGGCGGTGGTCAGGGCATCGCCACCATCCTGGAGCGGATCTGATGGACCAGAGCGCAAAACCCGCCACCGCGCCGGACAGCCCCCCGGCACTCTCCCGCATCTGCGTCATCGGCGCCGGCGTCATGGGCTCGGCCATCGCCGCCCACATCGCCAGCGCCGGCGTGCCCGTCCTGCTGCTCGACCGCCCGGAAGGCGACGACCGCAGCAGCCTGGCGAAAAACGCCGTCGCACGCATGCTGAAAACCGAACCCGCGCCCTTCATGGACCCCGCCGCCGCGAAACTGATCCAGCCCGGCAACACGGAGGACGATCTCGGCGCCATCGCCGGATGCGACTGGATCATCGAGGCGATCATCGAGCGCCCGGACCTGAAACAGGCGCTCTACAGGAAACTCGACACCGTGCGCCGCCCCGGCACGCCGGTCAGTTCGAACACCTCAACAATCCCGCTCGCCGCCCTCACCGCCGGTATGCCGGAGAGTTTTAAACGCGACTTCCTCATCACGCATTTTTTCAATCCCCCACGCTATATGCGGCTGCTCGAAATCGTCGGCGGCCCGGAAACGGACAGCGCCCATATCGCGAAACTGACCGGATTCTGTGACCGCGTTCTCGGCAAAACAGTCGTAAAGGCCAAAGACACACCGGGTTTCATCGCAAACCGCATCGGTACGTTCTGGATGCTCGTCGCCGTCAGAGCCGCCATCGAAAACGGCCTCACCGTCGAACAGGTCGACGCCGTCATCGGCCGCCCCTTCGGCATCCCGAAAACCGGCGTCTTCGGCCTGATCGATCTCGTCGGCGTGGATCTCATGCCGCATATCAACGCCAGCATGAAAGCCACCCTGCCGCCCGGCGACCGCTACCGCGCCTTCGCCGACGACATCCCCCTCATCGGAAAAATGATCGAAACCGGCCACACCGGCAGAAAGGGAAAAGGCGGCTTCTACCGGCTGACCCGGAAAGACAGTGAAAAAATCAAGGAATCCATCAGCCTGACAACCGGCGAATACGCCCCGTCCGAACGCTTCCGGCTCCCGTCCCATATCAGACACGCCAGTGACCTGATGACCGCGCCCGACCAGCACGGCATCTACGCGCGCCGCGTGATGGGCGAAACCCTCGCCTATGCCGCCTCCCTCGTGCCCGAAATCTCCGATGACATCACCGGCGTCGATAAAGCCATGGAGCTCGGCTTCAACTGGAAGAAAGGCCCCTTCGCCCTGATCGACGAAATCGGCCCCGCCCGCTTCGCCGCGCTGCTACAGGCGGAAAACATCCCGGTCCCGCCACTCGTGGAGAAAGTCGGTTCCGGAAAATTCTATGAAGACCGCGATAACATCAGAAACGCCTTCTCCCCGGACGGAACATACAAACCCGTCCCCCGCGCCGACGGAATCCTGCTGCTCGAAGACATCCGCAGACGCGGCAGGCCCGTTCTCGGCGACAAATCCGGCGCCCTGTGGGATCTCGGAGACGGCGTCGCCTGCTTCGAAATCACCACCAAAATGAACACGTTCGACGACGGCGTTCTCGCCCTCCTCGAAAAATCAGTCAGCCATGTAAAGGAAAATTTCAAGGCGCTCGTCCTGTACTCCGACGCGGACAATTTCTCCGCCGGCGCCAATATCGGCCTCGCCCTGTTCGCGGCCAACATGGCGGCATGGGAGGAAATCAGAAAACTGACAGCGAAAGGCCAGACCGTTCTCAAAGCCCTGAAATACGCCCCGTTCCCCGTCGTCGCGGCCCCGGCCGGCCTGGCGCTCGGCGGCGGCTGCGAATTCATGCTGCACGCCGACGCCATCCAGGCCCATGCCGAACTCTATGCCGGCCTCGTCGAATGCGGCGTCGGCCTGATCCCCGGCTGGGGCGGCTGCGGCGAAATGCTCCTGCGCCTCCGCGCCGACCCGCGCACACCGCACGGCCCCATCCCGGCCACCCGCGAGGTCTTCGAGATGATCGCCACCGCCCGCGTGTCAAAATCGGCGGCCGAGGCGCGCCGTATGCACCTTCTGAGAAAAGACGACGGCATCACCATGAATCGCGATCGCGTTCTGGCCGACGCCAAAGCCCGCGCCCTCTCCATGGCCGAAGGCTATGTCGCCCCCGAACAGCCGGAATTCCGCGTCGCCGGCGAGTCCGGACGCACCGCCTTCACCATGGCCGTCGACGGAATGGCCAGACAGGGTCTCGTCACATCGCATGACCGGACCGTCTCCGGCGAACTGGCCATCGTCCTGACCGGAAACGGCCACGACGTGACCGAAATCGTCACCGAGCAGCAGATGCTGGATCTCGAGGCCGCCTCCTTCATGCGCCTGATCCGCACCACACCCACTCTCGACCGGATCGGGCACATGCTCGAAACCGGCAAACCCCTCAGAAACTGAACGACGGGGAAAACAGATATGCAGACCTACACCCCCCCGCTCCGCGACATGAAATTCGTCATCAGCGAACTGCATGACTTCTCGCGACTCACGAAACTCGATGCGTTCTCCGCCATCGATGCCGATCTCGCGGAGACCGTCCTCGAAGAGGCCGGAAAATTCGTCTCCGAAGTGCTGCTGCCCCTCAACGTCATCGGGGACAGAGAAGGCTGCCGGCTTGAGAACGGCATCGTCCGCACGCCCACAGGCTTCAGGGAAGCCTACGCCGCCTTCTGCGAGGCCGGCTGGTCCTCCGTCACCGGCCTGCCGGATTACGGCGGCCAGGGCCTGCCCGAAACGATCGGCATGCTGATCTCGGAGATGATCTGCTCCGCCAATCTCTCCTTCGGCCTCTATCCCGGCCTGACGAACGGCGCGATGACCGCCCTCCGCAAATACGGCTCGGAGGATCTGAAATCACGTTACCTGGAAAAGATGATCAGCGGCACATGGTCCGCCAGCATGTGCCTCACCGAAGCCCAGTGCGGCACCGATCTCGGCCTCGTCCGCACCCGCGCCACTCCGGCCGATGACGGCTCATGGCGCGTCACCGGCTCGAAAATCTTCATCTCCGCCGGCGACCATGACCTGACAGAAAACATCGTCCACCTCGTCCTCGCCCGCCTCCCGGACGCCCCCGCCGGCATCAAAGGCATCAGCCTGTTCCTCGTCCCGAAATTCCTGCCGCGCGAAGACGGCAGCCCCGGCGAGCGTAACGGCGTCGTCTGCACGGCTCTCGAACATAAAATGGGCATCAGAGGCTCCGCCACCTGCCAGCTCAGCTTCGACGACGCAAAAGGCTGGCTCGTCGGGCAGGCCCATAAAGGCATGCAGGCCATGTTCGCCATGATGAACAGCGAACGCCTCGGCGTCGGCATCCAGGGCCTCGGCATCGCCGAAATCTCCTACCAGAGCGCGGTCGCCTACGCGAAAGACCGCCTGCAGGGCCGCTCCCTCGCCGGAACCCGCTACCCGAACCTCCCGGCCGACCCGATCATCGTCCACCCCGATGTCCGCCGCATGCTGATGACCATGCGCGTCACCGCCGAAGGCTGCCGCGCCCTCGGCGCCTGGGTCGCCGGAGAACTCGACATCTCCGAACACGGCGCCAGCGAAACCGAACGCCGCGACGCGGAGGATTTCGTCGCGCTGATGACCCCCGTCGTCAAAGCCATGTTCACCGATCTCGGCAATGACGCCGCGAATCTCGCCGTCCAGACCTATGGCGGCCACGGTTACATCGTGGATCACGGCGTCGAACAGCTCGCCCGCGATTCCCGAATCGCCATGATCTATGAAGGCACGAACGGAATCCAGGCCCTCGATCTCGTCGGCCGGAAACTCCCCGCGCATACAGGCCGGAACCTGCGCGGCCTGTTCCACCCGGTCTCCCGCTTCATCGAGGAAAACAGATCCCATCCGGCCCTCGGCAAAATGACCGGACATCTCGAACGCGCTTTCGGCGCGCTCCAGCTCGCCACCGGACACATCGCTCAGCGCGGCATGAGCGACCCGGAAGAAGCCGCCGCCGCCGCAACCGATTATCTCCGCCTCACCGGCCTCGTCGCCCTGGCCTTTCTCTGGGCGCGCACCGCGCAGATCGCCGGATCGAAAACAGACGCGCAGGGTCCCGACAAAGCGTTCTACGCCGCCAAACTGAGCTCGGCGCAGTTTTTCTACGATCGCATCCTCCCCGACACCGCCGCCCTGTATCTCAAAATCAAATCAGGAAAAGCCTCGATGATGAGCCTTCCGGAAGACGTTTTCTGACCGCCACACCCCGCGCGGCCCTGTCCCTGTCCCGGTCCCCTGTCCGACAGCAGGGCCGCGCCGGGACACACGCCATCAGCGCCCCCACTCCACCAGCCAGACCCCGCAATATCCGCCCCCCTCTTCAGCGCCCGCCCGAAAGCCAGTCTCCCGCATCCGACCCCGACAACCCGCCGGAAAGACCGACACCATGACCCCAGCCCGCCCCGCCGAACCGCCGGCGCCCCTGCCAGCACATTTCCTGTCGATCCCCGTCTTTGGCCACTCGGGCTTCGACGCCCTGACCGGCTCCTTCGCCGTCCGGGCCGAAAACGGACATCTCCTCGCCGGTTTCCGGGTCGAACCGAAACACTGCAATCACGCCGGAACCTGCCACGGCGGCATGCTCGCCACCGTCTGCGACGGTTATCTGGCGACAGCCGCCATGTTCGAACACGACCTGCAGGTGCCCATCCTGCCAACCATGTCGCTCACCGTCGATTTCCTCGCCCCCGCCCGCCCCGGCGACTGGGTCGAATTCCACGCCGACGTCCTGCGCGTCACCCGCAACGCCGCGTTCGTCCAGGGAATCGGCCGCGTCGGCCCACACCCCGTCATCCGCGCCAGCGGCATCTTCAAACGCCCGGCCCCGGACCCGAAAGGCTTCGACGCAGGAGAAGAACTCAGAAAACTCCTTCGCACATCATAACGATTCCCCCTCTTGCCCCCATACCGGCACCGAAAAACCACAGGGCTGACATTCCCGAAAGAACGTGCTGAATTCACAGCTTCTCCAGTCCGGATTTATCCGCCATCAAGACCCGTCAGATCAGAACACATCAGACCGCAATACAGAACCGCAGTACAGATATGAGGGACCGGACCGGCGTCATCCGCACGGACCGGCCCACAGGCAAGGAACCGTTCATGCCCTCCACCGGGAACACGCCGGACACCCGGCTTTTCTCCGTAACGGAACTCTCGCGGGAGCTGGGTATCACCCCGCGCTCCCTGCGCTTCTACGAAGACAAGGGCCTCATCTCCCCGGCCCGGTCCGGCACCTCGCGCGTCTATTCAGCCCGGGACCGCGCCCGCGTCAGACTGATCATCCGCGGCAAGCAACTCGGCTTTCCTCTTCGGGACATCAAGGCTTATCTCGATCTCTACGACGCGGACCCCAAACACCACGCCCAGAAAATGCTGCTGCTCAAAAACGTGCAGAAACGCATGCGCGAACTCAACGCAATGAACGCCGCAATCGCCGCCACATTGTCAGACCTCGAACATATCCAGCAGACACTGCTCGAATCCTTCGATCAGAACGCCGCCTGATTTCCGTAAGAGAACACGGCTCCCTCATCATCCCTTTGTTAAGCCAGAGTTCTGGCGGCTGTTTTCAGAAAAAAGTTTTCGGGTGTCACCTTTTTCAAAAAGGCGGTGTTCTCTGAAGCTTTTTGAAAAAAGCTTCACCAAAAACTTTTGTTTCTTATCTCTTCTAAAGACAAGGGCAGAGCGCTGCCCTGCACCCGTTTAAATTAACAAACCGGGATCAAAGGGACCCCGTCCCTTTGTGGGGTCCGGGGCAAAGCCCCGAAAAACCGCCCCGCATCTGCCCTCAGACAAAAAAAACCCGCCCCCGCCAAGCCAGAAATCACCCCGCCTCATCCCGGTCAAAAAGCGCCCGGCACGCCGCCATACTGCCGCTGACGATAAAAAACAGGCTTCCCAGCGCCACAATCACCGTCGGAACGCCAAAAAAGGTCTTCCCGACGAGACTGACAAACGGAATCGTCGCCAGGGTCGCCACAACCGGAAGCCCGAGCCCGACCGCCAGACGAAGAATACGGGTCACATCGCAATCTCCCGCGCCGAATCAGCCATGTCCGTCGGAGACCGGTTAATCGTCAGCTCCTGCCAGACCGTGCCAAACGCTTTCTCAATCGCCGCACCCCCGAGCAGACACAGGTCTTCCCGGAACCGGTCCGCCACAAGCTGCACACCGACCGGCAGCCCGTTCGCAAGCCCGGTCGGAACCGAAAGCCCCGGAAGACCGGACAGAGCCGTCGCCAGCAGCGGATACTGAGCCTGAAGCACAGCCATGCAGTCTTCCGCTGAACGCTGGTCCTTATCGACAGGAAACGGCGCCGCAAAAGAAACAGGCAACAGCAGCAGATCATACGTATTGAGAAAAACGGACCACTCCCGCGCAAGAGCGAAGCGCTGCCTCAGACACGCCTGCAGATCGACAGCATCGTCCTTCTGATCCGGCGCCAGCTCCAGCAGCCGGCAAACAGCCTTGCCCCCGAGATCCTCCAGCACAGCCCGCCCGGCATCCGACATATCGGACGAGGCCAGGCTGTACCAGAGACGGGCCGCCACCTCGAAATCCGGCGGAACCGCCTCCTCCACCCGGAAACCCGCCTCCCTGAGCGCCGCCGCGGCGGAGTCCAGCGCAGCCAGAACGGAAGCATCCACAGTGGCGGAAGCCGGCCCCCGAAACAGCGCAACACGCCTGCCACAACGAAACGGCGTCGCATAATCAAGCGGCGCCGGCACAAAACCGGGATCGCGCGCATCCGGACGCATCATGGCCCGCAATCCCGGCCAGAGATCCTCCACATTCCTCGCCAGCAACCCCTGAGCCGCCATAAGCTGATGCGCAATGCCACGCTCAGGCCGCTGATTTCCCACTCCCTGACTCAGACCCTGACCCGGCCCGCCCGGCCCCGCCCCGCTCTGACCTGCTCCACTCTGACCTGCCCCACTCCGGCCCGGCATCCTCAGACCCGGCGTCGCCATCGGAATACGGCCCGTCGTCGCGCGCAGACCGGCCACGCCACAGCACACGGCCGGATACCGGACCGAGCCGCCGAAATCATTGCCATGAGCAAGAGCCCCCATCCCGGTCGCGACAGCAACCGCCGCCCCGCCGCTGGAGCCCCCCGGCGTCACATCGTCACGCCAGGGACTGAGCGTGCGCCCGTGCAGATCGTTGTCCGTAAACCAGCGCAGCGAGAACGCCGGCGTATTGGTCCGGCCAATAATCACCGCCCCGGCCGCCTTCAGACTGGCGACCTGCGGCGAATCCTCCCCGGCGATATTGTCACGCAGCGCAACCACGCCACTGGTGGTCGCACGCCCCTTCTGATCCACATTGTCCTTGATGGTCACCGGCACACCATGCAGCGGCCCCACCGGCGCATCGGCCCGCAGAACCCGATCGGCCTCATCCGCTGCCGCAAGCGCCTCATCCGCCATCTCATCGACAATGGCATTCAGCCGGGGATTAAGAACCCTGACCCGCTCCAGAGCCGCATCGACACATTCCCGGCTGGAAATATCACGTTTACGGACAGCCTCCGCCATTCGCGAGGCTGACCACAGACAGAGTGAGCTGGACATAGACGGCTCCCCGGTTCGTTTGCGCCCCGAAGAACGCTAACCCACCCGCCTCCAGGGGGCAAACCTCCCGCTTCCGTGAGCACACAAAGCCGTTTCAGACATGCTTCCGGTCAGTACCAACACCTCACACCAGACGCGCTTCACTCTCGCACGCGCAGAAAACGCATCGTACGCGGCAATCAGTGCTTCAACGCAACCAGCTCATCCCCGCGCCCACAAGGGACACTCTTACGGAACCGGTTGATTTCAAATCATTATTTGACTGTCAGAAAAACCCTCAGCCGCCCGGCCTCCGTTCACCCGCATCAGCGCCATCGCCATCAGGCACACCTGCATACAGACTGCCTCAAAAACCCGCAGAGATAAAAAATTTCATAACAACCTGATAATACTTCTTTTTTTCAACCCACTAACCTGCCATCGCAGCCAGCCTCAAAAAACACCTACAACAAGCCTCTGATAAAAAAACAAAAGTTTCTGGGTGCCGCCTTTTTCCAAAAAGGCGGCGTTCCCTGAAGCTTTCTGAAAAAAGCTTCACCAGAAACGTCTTTATTATTTACCGGAGGTTTCACGAGCAGACTGATGAAACAGCCTCTGAAGTTTACGGCATTCGCGTCCGCAACAGATCATGTTACAGCTTGAGGAACAGAGCAAACTGCCCCGGAGCCCATCCGGGCGGACAGGATCGAATGAGCGGAAAATCAGCGCCGGGGCGCGGAGCCTGCTTCGTGACCGGCAGCATCATGCGACATGTTCTCGTCATGTCCGGCACCGGCGCAATCGGCCTGATGGCCGTCTTCGCCGTCGACATGCTGAACATGATCTATATCGCTCACCTCGGCGACCCCGCGCTGACCGCCGCCATCGGATTTGCCGGCGCCGTCGGAGGCATCCAGATCGCCGTGTCGATCGGCATGACCATCGGACTCGGCGCCTCCATCGGCCGCGAAATCGGCTGCGGCCGGTTCGAAGCCGCCCGCCGCATCGCCTCCTCCTTCTTCTTCACCACCTTCGTGCTGAGCCTCGTCCTCGGCTGCGCGACAGCCATCCTCGCCCATCCGATCCTGCGCCTGCTCGGCGCGTCCGGCGACGCGATGACCCAGGCCACAACCTATCTCCGCGTCGTCTCGCCCTTCCTGCCCTCCGTGGCGCTGGGCATGGCCAGCTCCGCCCTCATGCGGGCCGTGGGCGACGCAAAACGATCCATGAACGTCACTCTCGCCGGCGCCGTGCTGACCGCCTTCCTCGACCCGATCCTCATTCTCGGATTCCACGAAGGCCTGACCGGCGCCGCAATCAGCTCTGTCCTCTCACGCCTCGCCGTCCTGTTTCTCGGCCTGCGCGGCGCCTGCGCACACGATATTCTCACCTGGCCCCGCCCGGGCGCCATCCTGAACGACACCCGGCTGGTCGGTAAAATCGCACTGCCCGCCATCATGACCAACCTCGCCACACCGGTCGGCGCCGCCTGGGTCACGGAACATATGGCCCGCTTCGGCCTGGACGCCGTCGGCGGTCAGGCCTCCGTGGACCGCATCGTGGTCGTGGCCTTCTCCTTCGTCTTCGCCCTGACCGGCGCCGTCGGCCCCATCATGTCCCAGAATCTCGGAGCGGAAAAACCACACCGCGTGCATGAAGTCCTGGTCTCGTCGCTGAAACTGGTCAGCCTCTGCGTCGCCTGCACCTGGATTCTGCTGGCCCTCAATCAGAGTCTTCTCGTCGCCGGATTCCACGCCCGCGGCGACGGCGCGGCCCTGATCCATCTGTTCTGTTCATGGACCGTCGCCGGTTACCTGTTCATCGGCATGCTCTTCGTCGCAAACGCCGCCTTCAACAATCTCGGCCACCCGCTTTACTCAACATTGTTCAACTGGGGCCGCGCCACACTCGGCACCATTCCCTTTGTCGCCTGGGGCGCCCGTTACGGCGCCCAGGGCGTACAGATCGGACAGGCCCTCGGAAGCGTCATCTTCGGCGCCGTCGCCATCGCAACCGCCTTTCGCGTCGTCGGCCACCTGCAACGCCACGCAACACCCACACCAGGCTTTGCTCCCGCCGCAAACGTGGCTACCGTCAGCGCCGAAGCCGCCATGGCGGAACTTGATGAAATCGAGGAAGCCGAACAGTATTCCCGTCAGTAAGACCAGTCCCGTTCCGACAACACTTCAGCGCGGCAGCAACACCCGATATCCTCCGGGACCGGAAAGGCCGGTTTCCAGAAAGGCCAGAAAGGAGAGACTGTCATGTCAAAACTGAGCACGGAAGAACGCAACGCCCTTCCCGACAGCGCGTTCGCCCTCCCCGGCCGGCGCTATCCGATCCCCGACAAAACCCACGCACGAGACGCCCTCGCCCGCGCCAGCGAATTCCACCACCGCGGCGAACTGACCGACGACGAATACGAAACCGTCGTCCGCCGCGCAAAAGAAGTCCTGGGCGAGGAATAATCCCGGCATGCCCTGCCGCTAACCTGCACGAAAGCGCCAGGGTCCTTGCCCCCTGGCAGCAGGCGCGTTCTCCTGCCCCTCATTATTCAGGCGTTCATCTGCTTTTGCAGACAGAAAACAGGACAAAGCTCCGCATCCTGCACCGGAAGGGACCATCACGCCCGGCCATGCCGGCGCACGACGCGTCCGTCATCGCATTTAATTTAAGAGACCGCCTCAAAAGCCTGCCCGTAAACCTCACTGTAAATTACAAAGAAGTTTTTGGTGAAGCTTTTTCCAAGAAGCTTCAGAAGACACCGCCTTTTTGAAAAAAAAGGCGGCGCCCAAAAACTTTTGTTTTTTATAAAAGACTTATCGGAAAATGCTCTCCGATACCGGCTGAGGCGAACAGATAAGCAGGATGCAAAAAACATAACATTATCGTTCTGTTATAAACATCTTCAGGCATAAGGCTCCTGAAACAATCTCTGACAAACCATGATCAAAGGACCCCGCCCTTCCGCAGGGCTCGCGGTAAAGCCTCCAAACCATCCATGTCCCTGGCAAAACGGAAGACAGAGCAGGGCTCTGCCCTGCACCCGAAAGGGGACACAGTCCCCTTCACCCCGTTTATGTTAACACCCGGCATCAAAGGGACCACGTCCCTTTGCAGCACCCCGAAACCGCTACCGCACATCTGCTCCCAGATATAAAAACGCCCTTACAACAGCGCTGCTGTCATGCAGCACCAGTCGGGCTCGCTTCCAGATCAACACACAGGCCGGGCTCCGCCCGAACCCGGCAGGGGTCGTAGACCCCTGCACCCCGATCTGTTTATCATCCCGGTTTCCCATGGCCACAAACCTTTTCCAGCTCACAACAGACCACACCAGAAACCCGCCAAACGCTCCGAACTCTCCCAAAGATACTCGCCCGCACAACGAAAGCCTGATCCGGGCCAGAAAATCAGCCCGAATTATGCACCTTCAGAAAATCCGTCAGTTTCTGCAACATGCCAGGAACAGCAGCCGGCGGCATATAATCCGACAGAACCGCCCGAGCCTCGTCAGTTCTTCCGTTCGCAATCAGCGCGACAGCATAGTTCTCCCGCGTCCGCGGCGTCGCATCCGCCGCCTGGGCATAGGGCCTGATCAGCGCCAGCCCTTTCTCTTTCTGGCCGGACAAAGCCATCGAAAGACCAAGATTGACCTCCGCCGATATCAGCGTCGGATCGAGATTAATCGCCGTCGCATAAACATTCTGCGCCTCAATATATCGCCCGTTCAGATCAAGCGCGACACCGTAATCATTCAGAATCTCCGCGTCCCCCGGATACAGCGTCTTCATTTTCTCAAGAAGAGACAGCGCCTGTCCCGGTTCGGACTTCAGATATATCTTTACAAGACCCCGCCACGCGTCACGCAGATCCGGCGACTGCGCAAGGCATTTCTTATAAAGCTGCACCGCCGCATTATTCCTGCCAAGCGATGCGTTAAGATCAGCCAGCCTGAGCAGAATTTCCGGATTATCCGGATTTTCATAATTTAATCTGTTAAGATCGGAAATAATCTTTATCGCCTCTCCATTCTTTATCTCGATATCATAAACGGCAAGCTGCTTTTCCAGAGCGGCTGTATTCGCCGGATGCGCACAGGAACACAGTCCAAGAACTCCCGCAACCAAAACAACAGACGATAAATAATCACGCATTTTTATAAATATCTCAGACACCATCATCGATCACCTTGAGAGAGCGCCCATGACATTTATGATCGCGGGACCAGCAATAACAATGAACATACAGGGCAATAAGAACACTATCATGGGAAATGTTAAAAGAACTGAAAGCTTTGCCGCCCTGGACTCAAATTTTATCAGTGTATCTTCCCGAATTTCCGCAACCAGAACCCGCAGCACCGACCCCAGCGACGCCCCCGTCTCCAGCGTCTGCCCCAGAGCCGCACTCAGCCGAAGCAGCGCCTCCACTCCCGTCCGCTTGCCTAGATCCTCAATGACCTTGTATCGATCCGAATTCACCCTCAGCTCATCAACTGTTTTCCTGAATTCGTAAGCAACATCCTTATTGAGACTGACCATCTCCGCCGCGACGCGCTCCATACTCGTTTCCATACCCAGCCCGGCCTCCGCACAGACCAGAAACAGATCCAGCGCATCAGCCATCCCGGCATCCACACGGCGAAGATGCAGTTTCACCTTCTGCTGCATGACAAAATCCGGCAAAAAAAGCCCCGTTACCGCCGGCACCGCCACTGTCAGAAACATCGAAAGACCGTGTCTGTCAGTCATAAGAGAGAAAAAATAACCACCCCCGCCCGCCAGAGCGAAAAGACCGATCTTCACCGCGACAAACGTCCCGACGTCGATCCCAAGCCGCTGAAGATCTCCGCTCTTCAGCGCACTGGCCGCTATGGCATTCCGCAACATCTCCGACCGGACAAGCTTCGTCCCGACTTCAGAAAATATCCTCCACAGCAGGGTTTTTTCTGCCTGAACGTCATCAGTCCGATAGCCCGTGCGACCACATATCTTCGACACTCGCGTCAGCCGGTTACGCCGCCCGGTCAGATAATGATCAAACTCCCAGACGAGCGCGAACGATGTACAGACAATCAGAATAAATGCTATATACATGATATTTATTCTATCTCAGGGTGAACTTTGTAATCGAAAACATCGATACAATTCCCATGATAAATAACGCCACCGCCGTATATAGCATCTCAAGACCGGTCTTCGTCGTATACAGAACGGAAATATATTTTGGGTTCATAACTCCCATAAGAATCGCCATGAATATCGGCAGGCCGGCCAGAACGTAACAGCTCGTTCTCGCCTCAGACGCCAGCGCAAAGGCTTTCTTCCTCGCCTGAAGGCGTTTCCTGATCGTCGTCGCAAAACTGTCCAGAATTTCCGCCAGTCCTCCGCCGGTTCTGCTCTGAAGCCTGACAATAATGGAAAAAAACCTGTATTCCTTTATTCCACCACTGTCAGCCAGATCCTCCAGCGCCTCCCCAAGCTCTTTTCCAACGGCAACCTTATGGACAACATCCTGAAACAGGCTTCTGGTCGGGTCCGGAGCCTGACTCGCCACAATCTCCAGCGTTCTGGAAAGAGACACACCAACCTTAAGGCAGCGCGCCATCATGGCCACCACTTCAGGAATCTGCTCGGTCAGTTTCGTATTATATTTACCCTGTACCCTCGTAAAATAAAGCCTTATAACAGCGATACTTTCAAACGGCGCACACTCGATGGCAATTCTGTCAAGAAAATATGCCAGCACAAATGACAGAACAATGACACAGGATGTCACGATAAAACAGACTTTGTAGATATACTCCCTCGTATAGAGAGAACTGTTAAAATCAAAACCAGCTATGGTTTTTAATATCCTGTAATATCTTCTGTTATGCTTTTTTACAGCCAATATGGATGTCGCACTATACTTCTCAACGGCAACATCATCTTCAGAAATCCAGCTAATCCGGGCTGAACGAATCCGATTGCAGTTCCGCTCGATCATAAACGCGATGAACGCCGCTATATTGCAGACAACAATAATAACCAGCGCACATTCGAGACCAAAAAGACCGAACATATTCCGGTTTAATCCCCAAGCGCATTCACCCAGACTTTATCAAGCTGAAAATATGTTAAGGTACTGTGAAAACTGGGGCGCGCGCGCGATATATTATAATGACCCATGATTTTACCATCATGTCCCTCGCCATCAATACTGAACGTCATAATGTCGTTTAATGTCACGACATCGCCTTCAAGACCGGCAACATCCGTGACCTGAACAATCCGCCGGACCCCGTCGCGCTGCCGCTCGATCTGCACGATCAGATCGACAGCACCAACAATCTGCGTCCGGATCGATGATGTAGGAAGACCCATATTTCCCATCTGCACCATATTTTCAATTCGAGTGATGGCGTCTCGCGTCGAGTTCGCATGGATCGTCGACATGCTCCCGTCATGCCCGGTATTCATCGCCTGAAGCATGTCAAACGCCTCCGAGCCGCGGACCTCACCAATAATGATCCGGTCCGGACGCATTCTGAGCGCGTTCTTCACCAGATCACGCTGCGTAATTTCACCTGTTCCCTCAATAGAGGGCGGCCGTGTCTCCAGACGAACAACATGCGGCTGCTGAAACTGAAGTTCCGCCGCATCCTCAACCGTCACAACACGCTCACCCGGATCGATAAGACGGGACATGGCGTTCATCAGCGTCGTCTTACCGGAACCGGTTCCACCCGATATGATCACATTAAGCCGGATGCGCGATGCTATCTCAAGGATTCTCGCAATCTGTACGGAACAGCTTCCATTCTCGACAAGCTTTTTAAAATCTATCTTTTTCTTAGAAAACTTTCGGATCGACACATAAGGGCCGTCAAGCGCCAGAGGCGGAAAAACAATATTGACACGCGATCCGTCACTCAGCCGCGCATCGACCGTGGGACTCGATTCATCGATACGGCGACCGACAGCCGACGCAATGCGCTGACTCACTGCCATAAGATGACGGCGATCTCTGAAATTTACATTGGCGTCGACCAGTTTTCCCGCTTTTTCAACAAAGACCTTATACGGACCATTGACCATGATGTCCGTGATCTGATCGTCGTCGAGAAGAGGCTGTATCGGCCCCAGCCCAAGCATGTCGTTGACAAGATCATTGGCAAGGGATTTCTGCTCCCGCGCATTGAGCTGAACCCGTTTTTCATTGGCAATTTCGTTAACGACACGCTCAATCTCGAGCATGAGCCGTTCCGGCGGCAGCTTGTTAATGGCCGCCGGGTCCAGTCTCTCCAGACAAAATCCATGTAATTCCGCCGACTGCGCCACAACTTCCGACGTGTGAGAAACCGAATTATTTCTTACGATCTCGACCGGCTGTGGCGATACCGCCGTCTTCTTTCCAAAGGACGGAGGAATGGTCATTTCCGGATTCTCCCGATGAAATCAGTGACGAAACGCGTGAACGAACCCCGTTCCGCAGATCTCTCATTCGCACTCACAGACGCCGCCTCCTGGGCAAGCAGTTCAATGGAAGACCTGAAGGCGCTTCTGTTCCTGACCGCCGGATAGCCGGAAATCTCCGCTTCATTCAGGATTTTGGGCAGAAACGGCACGACGACATCGGGCTGTCTTCCAAGACCGTTCGCGATCTCAGACAAAGAGAGACTTCCGGGCTGCCCGAATTTATTGAGCACAATAAGCGGCCTGACACCATGCGTGCTGCTTCTGGACGCCGCCACGATCCTTAACGTATCTCTTAACGACGGAAGCGTCGGATCAAGAATAACCACCCTCTGATCACAGATATCTATGATGTTTCTGTTGACTTCCTCAAGAAAGTCCGGAATATCCGCAATAACGAAATTATATTTCTTCTTTAATATACTGATAAGATGACGCGGCCCGTTCGACGCGACCGGAACGGATTCAGACAGATCGACCTGACTCCCGAGAACATCGCAGCGCTCCCCGATACGCTGCGCGCTTCGCTCAATGAACAGTTCATCGACGCGTTGCGGCGATTCAAACGCTGTCCGGAGACCTCCGTCCGTCTTCGTTCCAAGAAGCACGGACACAGATCCGGTATAGAGATCGGCGTCCAGAATAAGCGTATGGCGACGCGCAACCTCACCCAGATACCAGGCAAGATTCGCAGCAATCGTCGTCGCCCCCGCTCCTCCGCGCGCACTCAGAAAACCCAGAACACGTCCGCCACGGGTCGTTTCCGGCTCGTAATCCCCGTCAGTCAGAAACGGCCCGAAAAATCTCGCGACCATCGAACGGTTGAGCGGCTTATAGAGATATTCGGCCACACCCAGACCACGAGTGAGCTGCCGATAGAAATTCGCGTCCTGCCGGTCACCGATAACAAGAACCCTGACATCCGGTTCAAGCGTATTCGCCAGATCAACAAGAGACGTTATCGGCTGATCCTCACCGGCAACGTCGATAATCAGAATCTTCGGCGTCGATCCGCGACGCAGCCGGCCCGTCGCCTGCGCGCAGGTCAGGCAGGAAAGACTGAAATTCCCGGGCTGAAATTCATCGAGAACCTCCCGCAGCACATTTTCACTGGCAGGGTCGGAAACAAACGCCTGTATCTGGCTGTCATGTCCGGAGCTTTTCTTTGACGACTCCAGTGACGAAGACAGTTCAAGAGATTTCGCCTGGCTCATTATGAACCGCCTCCCCCGCCCCCGGACTGACTGTTGCCAATCTGCGTGACGGCCGTACTCTCGATTTTCTTTATCTTTCCGTCACGAAGACGTTTCACGGCATTGGCAGCGAGCGTCGCGTCATATGTCGGGTCCGAACGACCGGAACGGAGATCGGAGGGCTCCGCGACCTGAAGAACAAGATTACGGGAATTCGCGCTCGGCAGATTCCACCGGTCGGACATATAGAGCGGATCGGCTCCGGCGCATCCCGACAGAATCAGCAGACCAGATGTGAACAGTGTTGATTTTACCAGACATATCCGCATCTCAGTCCACCATAAAACCGATATCGAGCGGCTCAGACGGCGCAGGCACAGCTGCTCCCTGCTGCTGCCGCAGCACATCACGCCGCGTCCGTTTGCCGGCAAGAGATCCCGCGAGAACGCGTTCATAATCGTTCGGCGGTGTCCATTTGTCGTTCGGCCTGGCCAGCACATCCGGACTTGAAACCGGCCGCACGACATACGGCGTGACAATAATCACGAGCTCGCTCTGATTATGCTGAAAGCTGTTCGAGCGAAAAAGCGCCCCCAGAATAGGAACGTCGCTCAGGCCAGGCAGGCCAAGATTCGCAGTCGTGGTATTATCCTGAAAAAGCCCCGCAATTGCGAAACTCTGGCCACTCCCCAGCTCCACAGTCGTATCGACACGACTGACTGTCAGAGCCGGAATACTGATGGAGTTACTGCCCTCCCCAAACGAAACCGCACCCGTGCTGGTCAGCTGACTGACCTCCGGCCGCACATGCAGGTTGATACGTCCGCCGGTCAGAACCGTGGGGATAAAGGAGAGCGAGACGCCATACTGCTTATACTGCACAGAAACCGTGTTGTTATAAGACGATATCGGAATCGGATATTCGCCGCCAACAAGAAAGCTGGCCGGCTCGCCACTCATCGTCGTCAGATTGGGCTCAGCCAGCATATGCACCAGCTGATCCTGCGCGAGGGCATCAATAACCGTCTCAAGCGTCGTCGGCCGGCCGGCGATGCGAAACCGGGACAGAAAAGAGAAACTGCTTGCACTGGACGCCATCGTGGCAAGCGGGCTCATAGTGGCGAGGCCGATCGCGGCACTCGTCCCCAGAGCATTCACATTTTCCCACTGCACACCCAGCTCACGCACCATCTGCCGGGACATCTCCACAACCTGGACCTGGAGATTTACCTGAACCGACCCGGAAAGCCGCATGCGGTCGTAAACCTCGCCCTTACCAGCCTCATCCTGCGCCGCGGCGACAGCACGCTCGGCGCTTTCAGCATCCGGCGCGACTCCGTTTACGGTTATCCCACCCGGCCCCATTCGCGGATGCAGCTGCGCGGCATTTTCCTGATGCGCCACCTCACGCAGCTGAGTCGCCGGATACTGCGCCGGATTTACAACGACCGTGTACTGCGCAACCGGATGCCCCCCCGCATCGGCAGCGGAAATCGTCGTCTGACCGGGTCCCGTTCCAAAAACGAAAAGCGTCGTTGAATTTGCCGGCCTGACCTCAGCAACTTTCGGATCGGCCGCGAACGCAGTCGCAACACTGTCTTTCAGCTCCAGAAGTTTTCCCGTTCCCACCTCAAGCGTGACAGCAGCAGGCGCCCGCGCGGAAGACGGAACCGCGAAGGACATGCAGAAAACCACAACGCCACAGACGACCGGCTTCTGAAATCTTCGCCAGATGCGTCCGATCTCAATGCGCATTGGTGACTTCCTCGAGCCCGTTGAAGACCCGCATGGATTCGACACCAGAAGTTTTCCGGTCGCTGGCAGAGTTTTCGGGCGGAGCACTTGCATCAAAGATATCTTCGTTCCACGTGGCATCCGGTATGGACGCCTTTCCTTCCGGCTGAATCAGCGGCCGCAATGCGAGAACGATACGCCCGAGTTTCTGAGCAAGTGCTAATTTCTGTGCATTTTTCGGAGAAAGTTCGAGGGCAGCCGTACGGGCTGTCTGATTCGGCAGCGAAGGGTTTTTCCCACGGATGACGGTCTGATCAATCGCAACAACATGCACATTTTCAAGGATCGTCTGCGAGGCCGCACTGTGGCCTGATGACGACGCATTCCCGGAATTCGGCAGAAGAATCACATCCACATAGTCCCCGGGCCAGATCAGACCGTCAGCCGCGCTGGCCGGATCGACAGACACGGATACACCACGCGATCCCGGCGCAAGAAGCGCTGCAAGAAAGCCGCCTTCCCCCGGATGCACGACATCGTCACCCCGCAGCTGCGCCCCTTTCGGAAGCGCAACACGGAGAAGCGTCCCGATGAAATCCTTACGCTGAGTACTGAGCAATGCCCCGAACGATCTGAACGACTGCGGGACAGACTGATCGGACAAATCTTCGTCCCGTAAAATCTCACCGGGAAAAAGCTGCCGTTTCGCGGTAAGAATTTTAACCGTCGGTTCGGGCTTTATAACAGGAACAGGCCTTGACGGCGCAGCTGTCTGATGAAGCGATAATTTAATAAGAAGGAAGATCGACAGGACAGTAAGGACAACTATGCAGACATATGTAATGTACTTATGTATTCCCATAGTTTACCCAATCAGATTTGTTATATTCGCTATCGTCCCGACTGCAATCGCAACGCCATAAGGCAGACCCGGCATATGCGGCGAAACCCCGACCTGTAACGCTCCTGCGGGACACAGCGAATCACTCCGCCAGCATCGTCGCATTCCTGATGCCAGAAAGAAGTAAATGACATAGAAAACAGCCAGAACGGCACCGGCCAGCGCGATAGAGAAAAACAGCCCGAAGAGATGTGACGGGGGAACAAGCGGTATAAGAGCGGCCAGCAACTTTACGTCGCCACCACCGAGAATGCGTAAAACCCATAATGCATAGAAAAACGGCGCAAGAATAAGAAAGATAAAAGAACCCGCAGGAATTCCACCCCTGTTCCAGGCAGACAGAAAAGACAGAAGCAACACAATTCCGGAAGCGGAATTGTAAATCGTTCGCGCCCTCAGATCCGTCAGAGCAGAGAATAAAAGAACAGAAGATACCGCAAAAAAAATAATATCCTGCAGCATCTTCTGTTTTCTATACAGTAACCGAAAGAACCGCGTCAGCCTGAAGTCGTGGACGGCGCCGTGGCGATCGAGCTGCCAATCGTGCCAAACAGCGCACTCAGGTTGGAACCGAGGAATTTCATCGATCCGAAAGCAACAACCGCGATCAGCCCGGCGATGAGCGCGTATTCGATTGCCGTAACACCTTCCCGGTCACCGAAGAAGGCACGGACCTTGTGCATAACTGTAACCATGTGTTTTCATCCTGTCATATCGTCAGAGAGAGACCCGTCTCTCTACCGGGGCGCTCGAAGACTGCTCCCAACGCACGGGTTGGCTCTTACGATTCACCAAAACGGTTAATTTCCGATTAACCCGACCCGCGACCCGGCCCCGTCTTCTCCATTTCGCCGGACACCGCACAACACCGCGATCCCATAACCGGACAACACACCGCATCACGTGAAAGCAGTCAGAACCACGCCCGCAGACCAAACGTCACGACCACATCCCGCACCACGGAATTCTGACGCCTCGCGATATCAGCCGCCTGACCGGCCTGGCCCGAATACGTGATGCCAATATAGGGAGCGAGCTTGCGAAACCATTCGTACCGGAGTCGCAGCCCGGTATCGAACTCAGAAAATCCCCGCCCCACCCCGCGCGCCCGGTCCGCCCCCGAATAGAAATTCAGCTCGGCCTGAGGCTGCAGAATCAGCCGGTTCGTCAGCAGAATGTCATACGATCCCTGAAGACGTCCGGCCGCGCCACGGTCGCTGAAATACGCCGTCGCTTCCAGATCAAAAAAGTAGAGCGCCAGCCCCTGAATCCCGACAGCCCCCCACGGCCGGACCGGTCCATTGTCGATATCGAGCCTGACACCGGTCTGCACATCGAAATAACGCGAAACCGCACGATCATAGAGAATCTCGTGATCCCCGTCCCCGAAACGACCGTTCCGTCCGACCGTCCCCTCCGATTTTATCCAGAGCTTATCGTAATCCGTTCCGTACCAGCCCTGACCGTCATAACGGAACGCACCGCCACGCCCGTTATAACGCGCCTCAAATTCATCAAGAATCGCATGCGCATACAGCATGTGATCCATCACCGGTTGAATACCGCCAATATATGACACCGGACGTGACCGTGACACCGGCACCCCACGTTCCGGAGCAGGATGCCGCGCCACCTTACCGGACACATGGGACACCGCAGCAGCCTGCCGTGACCCTGCCGGCTTCTTCCCGTCACCCCCGTTCACGCCAGACACCGCCATGCCAGGCATCTCCATACCCGACATCTCCATCCCGGCCATGTCATGCGCCAGCGCCGGAACGGAAGAGAGCACCAGCGCCGCCAGCCCCACGGCCACCCTCCCCCTCATGACACCACCACCGTGCGGAACATCCCTACTTCCATGTGGTAGAGAAGATGACAGTGATACGCCCACAATCCCGGCACATCCGCCGTTACCAGATAACTCAGACGCTCCCCCGGCTTCACCGTCAGCGTATGCTTATACGGCCGGAACGCCCCCTGCCCGTTCTCCAGCTCGCTCCAGAACCCATGCAGATGGATCGGATGCTCCATCATCGTGTCATTGATCAGAATGAACCGGACCCGCTCTCCCGCTGAAAGCCGCACCGGCTCCGCCTCCGAGAATTTCTTCCCGTCGAACCCCCAGATAAACCGCTGCATGTTTCCCGTCAGATGCAGCGTAATCTCGCGGGACGGCGGACGCGGATCGTTACCCGCACGCGTCGCCCGCAGATCCGCATAGGTCAGACAGCGCCGCCCGTTCCCCTCCAGCCCGGCGCCAGGCTCGCCAGACCGGTCACGCGGCATCATCGCAACGCTCTGAACCTCCACCCCCTCGCGCAGAGACCGTCCTGCTGTCCTCCCATCTTTCATGGCCTGAGGCATGGAGTCCGGCATCTCCATCTGCGCCATATGTCCGCCGCCATGATCCATTCCCGGCATGGCGTCAGACATGTCACCGGATGCCTTTGCTCCCCGATGTCCTGAGTCATGGCCCATATCCATACCGGCATGGCCCGCATCCATGCCACCCATCCCCATATCCACCATCGTCCGCAGCGGACGCGGGTCCATCGGCGGCACCGGTCCCAGCGCTCCGGGTCGCACCGCCAGCGTCCCCCGCGCATAGCCGGTGCGATCCTCCGACTGCACAAACACCGTCCACGGCCCCGCCCCTTCCGGCCGCACGATCACGTCATACGTCTCAGCCGGTCCGATCCGGAACTCATCCACCGGAACCGGCTCAACCTCCCGCCCGTCCGCCGATACGACCTGCATCACCAGCCCCGGAATCCGCACATCAAAAAGCGTCATCGAAGCCGCGTTAATCACCCGCAGCCGCACCCGTTCACCCGGGCGGAACAGCCCCGTCCACCCCGTCTCCGGCGGCTGTCCGTTCATCAGATAAGTGTAAATAATGCCGGATACGTCCGAAATATCAGTCGGCGCCATGTTCATCGCGCCCCAGCGCAGCCGGTCCCGAACAGTAGCTCTCAGCCCTTCGCGCGCCGCATCCCGCACAAATGTACCGACCGTGCGTTGCCGGAAATTGTAGTAATCGCTCTGGAATTTCAGATTGGAGACAATCTGCTCCGGGTCAGCATCCGTCCAGTCCGACAGAACCAGAACATAATCCCGCTCCGCCGTCCGGACCGGCCCCTCCGCAGGATCAATCACCAGAGCCCCGTAAAGCCCCGTCTGCTCCTGCATCCCTGAATGGCTGTGATACCAGTACGTGCCATTCTGCCGGACCGGAAACCGGTACGTGAACGTCTCTCCCGGCCTGATCCCGGCAAAACTCAGCCCCGGCACCCCGTCCATCTCCGCCGGCAGCCGGATGCCATGCCAGTGCAGCGACGTCGTCTCATCAAGCCGGTTCGTCACCGCGATCTCAACCGTATCGCCCTCCCGCCACCGCAATGTCGGCGCCGGCATCGACCCGTTGATCCCGGTCGCCATCGCCCGCCTGCCGCCAATGACAACCGGCACAGACTCAACAGAAAGAGAAAAACGCGAAGCCGCCCGCTCCGGAACGGCAGTCAGCGCCGCCGCATCAGCCCGGCAAAAGGACCCGGCCACACCCATGGCAGCCGCGCCCGTCACGAAGCGGCGACGCGACAGCGCCCCCCGCCCCGGAAAGGAATACATCATGACAGAAAAAACCCGATAAGAGCCGGAACAGAGCCCTCAGCCAGCCCGCGCTGACCGGAAGCCACACCGATTCCACACCGCCCAAAAAGGCGGGCGTCAGACTCTCAGCCGGGGAGGCGGCGTATCAGGCGCCGCCCGGAACCCCCGCACCTGCGCACCGGCAGGACCGGACCAGGAAACATCCGCCGTCATCCGCGCCGTCACCAGCACACCCGAAGACCCGTCCGGCAATGTCGCGGAACAGACACTCTGCGTACAGCAATCCCCGTCATGCCCCGTTCCGGTATCCCGATGGCACCCCTGCTCCGGCATCACCCTATCCGGCATCGCCCTGTGGTGATGCCCGGCCCCGCAGGACATCGCCATTACATGATGAGCCGCCGGCATCACCGGCAAAGAACGCGCCTGCGCACCGGGCGACAGCAGCACGGACAGAAGCAGCACCGCCTGCATCAGCAGAACAGCCAGCCTCTTCCCCGCTCCGGTTTCCCACATTCGCCGCAAACTCATTCCACTCCGGATCAAGCCGGACACAGCCTATCCACACCGGAAAAACCACGCAACAGAAACACGGGCCTCTGTCCGTGCCCCACAGCAATCCCGCTGACCCCGTCCGGTCCGGGTGGCGCAGATCTGCATGCAGGGAAACCGACATGAGCAATATCGACAGCGGATCATCAGGCGGATGATAGTGCCGGAACAACCCGACAGAAGAGGAGCCGGGGGTGAAGAGCAGTGAGCGGCCTCGCAGCAAGAAAGATTCCGTTCCCGATCCCGTGAAGCTGCACAGACTGCATGAGCGCCTGGACTGGAATCTGCTTCGCACATTCCAGGTGGTGGCGCTCGAACGCAATCTGACCCGTGCCGCGATACAGTTGCATGTCACGCAGTCAGCCGTCAGTCAGGCGCTCCGGCGACTGGAACATTTTGTCGGCTGCAAACTGATCGTGCGGCGGGGAAACACGATGGTTCTGACAAAGACCGGAGAGAACGTCTACCGGATTGCCTCGGAAACATATCGCGCAGTCCGCGGCATCGGCGACGCAGTCGTCGGTTCGGATGGAAACGAAGTCGGGACGGTTCGCCTTCTGACGATCAGCGGTGTGGAAAGCGAGACTTACGATGCTTTCCTGCGACAGTTCCACGTGCGCTACCCACGCATCAGACTTGAGATACTGCCGGCAAGCAGTCAGGATATCGTGAATACGGTTCTCCAGAACACCGGAGCCATCGGTCTCGGACTTCTGAAAAACGAGCATCCTAATCTGGGCCATTTTCTGCTCATCCGTCAGCGCTACGCTTTTTACTGCGGACCGCATCATCCTCTGTTCGGCCGCGCGGATATCCGGCCGGAAGAACTGCAGACGGAGGACTTTGTCACATTTCAGGCGGAGATGCTGGGTGGCCCGCTCGCATCGCTGGTGTTCTTTCGGGATATGAAGGGATTTTCAGGACAGACGACCGGAATCTCTCCCAGTTACCGGGAGGTCCGGCGTCTCATTCTCGCAGGTTTCGGCATTGGCTGCATTCCCGAACATATTGCCCGCAAGGATGAGGAGCGCCGCCTGCTCTGGCGTCTGCCGCCCGATGAGGGCGTGGCGGAGGCGAATATCCATTTTCTCTGGAACCGTCAGGCCAGATACTCAAAAGCGGAAGAAATTTTCATCAGCATGCTGACCGAAACCCTGTCTTCCGGAGAGTGAGAGATTCCCCCTCCAGGATATAAGCGACACTAATAGTCCCTTATAACGATAATAACCTCCCCGAAACGATCTGATCCCGATATGACTGAGACCTGCCCGATAATCGCCGGGCGGACCGGATGCGGAGCATCAGCGGGAGCCGGGTCATGCTGAAAACAGACCGTCACATGATACGCGCATGCGCATCGTCCTTCGTCGGGACGGCTCTTGAGTTCTATGATTACTATGTCTACGCCCTCGCCTCCTCTCTGATCCTCGGCAGGGTTTTCTTTCCTTCCTCCAGCCCGCTCGTAACGGATCTGAATGCCTACGGCACGCTCGCCGCAGGTTTTCTGGCGCGCCCCTTTGCCGGAATGCTGTGCGGAATGATGGGAGATCGTTACGGCAGAAAGAAAGTTCTCACACTCACCGTCGTGGGGATGGGAGCGGCCACAACGGCAATCGGACTCGTGCCAGGCTACGCGTCGATCGGTTTTGCGGCGCCGGTCCTGCTGGTGCTTCTCCGCATTATGCAGGGACTGGCCGTGGGAGGCGAATGGGGCGGCGCGGTCTTGCTGGCCAGTGAGCACGCGCCGGAGCGATGGAAAATCTTCGCGGCCTCGTTTCCTCAGCTGGGCAGTCCCGCGGGAATGCTGATGGCCCTGGCGTCGTTCCGGGGGGCGACCGCTCTGGGAACCAGTGCGTTTACGGACTGGGCATGGCGTATTCCGTTTCTGCTGGGCGGGCTGATTGCCCTGGGCTGCTTTATTCTGCGCCGTCAGGTCGAGGAGACGCCGGATTTTCTTGCCGCGCGCAGGGAATCGCGGACAAGCCGCGAGATGCTTCCGGTCCGGCTTGCCGGGCAATGGGGACGGATTTTCTATGCAGGTCTGGCGGTGATCGTCGGCAGCGCGGGGTTTTTCTTCGTCAACACGTTTCTGCTCGGTTACGCACCCGTTTATATGCACGTATCGCGCCAGTTCATGCTGGATGCGATGCTGATCGCGACGGTGCTGCAGTTTCTGACACAGCCACTGGCGGCATGGATCGCGCAGAAAACAGGAGAAATCCGGTTTCTTCTGACTGTCGCCGGACTCTGTGTTCTCCTGCCGTTTCCGATGTTTCGTGCTCTGGAAACGCATCGTTTCCTGCCAGCCGCCATCGCGATTTCAGCGACAGTTGTTTCCCTGTCGGCATTTTACGCTGCCGTGGCCGGGTTTCTGGCGAATGCGTTTCCGGCCCGCGTGCGCTACACGGCGATTTCCATTGCCTACCAGACGAGCGCTTCTCTTGTGACCGGCATGACGCCGATTGCCGGCACGCTGATCGCATCGCGGTTCAGGACCGACTGGACACCGCTCGCACTGTTTTTTTCCGCCATGGCGGTGTGTTCCATGGCGGGCGTGGCCGGTCTGGCCCGATCCTGCGCGGAGTCACCCGAACCCGTTGTCCTGAAAGGACTCTGACCCGATGACCCACACATCTTATTCTGCTGAAGAATGGACGGCGCGCTGTGAACTGGCGGCGCTGTATCGCCTGATTGCATTCTATCGCATGACCGATCTGGTGGACACGCATGTGTCCCTGCGCATTCCCGGTGATGACCAGCATTTTCTGATCAACCGTTATGGCGTGGCGTTTGACCGGATGCGGGCAAGCGATCTCGTGCGGGTTGATAAATCCGGTGTCGTCCAGGACATGACATTTACGGATCTTGCCATCAACGCGGCGGGTTTTGTTATTCACTCGGCCGTTCATCAGGCGCGCGACGATATGGCATGCGTCATTCACACACACACGTCAGCAGGTGTCGCCGTCTCGGCGCAAAAACAGGGGCTTCTTCCGATCAGCCAGCATGCTCTCAAGTATTATGGCAAGCTGTCCTATCATACTTATGAAGGAATCGCGCTCTCTCCGGAGGAGCGGGAGCGGCTTGTTGCCGATCTTGGTCCGAACCGGGCGATGATTCTGCGAAATCACGGACTGCTCGCCGGCGGACCTGGCGTGAAACACGCATTCCATGAAATCTATATGCTTGAACGCGCCTGCCAGATTCAGGTCCAGGCCCTGTCGGGCGGGTGCGAACTTTCCATCCCGTCGGACGAAATATGCAGACGAACAGCACAGCAGTTTGTACGTGATGACAGCGAACACATTATTTCCATTGCGTGGGACGCGGCGCTCAGTCTGATTGACGACCAGAAGGCGTCTTACACGTCGTAAATGAAGCCCCGGCAGCCATGTCTGCCGATGATTTGCAGCACGAAAAAACCGCTGTGACCGGATTTATGAAAAAGAGAGCCATGACATCGCAAAGATCGTGTCTGGTCATGAAGACTGGAGAGACAATGAATTTTCAGATCTGGCATGACACCTTCAGGGAAATTCTTCATACGGGAGAACAGCCCCACTTTTCCCGGATCGAAAGGCATCCTCCGCACGGATGCGCAGATGGACTGCTTTCCAAAACATCTTTCATAAACCAGAGCAGTCCTTCCGGACTACATGAATACGGAGCGCACCCGCATTCCGATGGCGGAGTCTGTGCTCAGGATCTTCCTTTACGTGTTCCTGGCACGAAACCTGTCATTCGGAGAGAAAACATTCTGTCACTTCCATAACATCCCATATTCAGCCATCCTGTAATTATTTCGATATCGTAATATTTAAGCCGGTCAGATTCTTTCCTGAAAATTACATTTGGAGCCCCTCCACGCTGCACCCGGTTTCTCTTTTTCGTTTTTCGTTCTGTTCTCGTAATTTTCCTTTTCCTGCGGTAATACTGTGAAGGGACTCATGTAATGGGCGTCAGCAAAGCTTTGTGTTCCGGCGTTATTGCATTGTGCAGCGCGACATTTCTTTCAGGTATGCTTATACCCGATACGGCCGTTGCGGCGACCGGCGCTCCGGCGCGTCACAAGCCGCGGGTGAAACATTCCGTCCCCTCTTCCGGGAACGGAGCGCGGCCCGCAGTCGCAACCAGGCCCCACCCGCCGCGCAGCAAAGAAGCGGACGGACAGCCTGAAACCGTTCGCGTCAGCACGGCACGTCGCATGCATGGCGGCGGACTGCTGCAGTTCAGTGCCGCCCCGCAGGCGTCGAGCATTGTTTCCGCCGAGTATATCAGCAAACAGTCCGCAGGACAGAGCCCGCTTTCGCTTGTCCAGATGTCGCCAGGAGCAAATTTCTCATCCGGCGATGCTTTCGGGCTGAGCAATCAGAGTTCGATTTCCGTCCGGGGACTGGCGCAGACGGAACTGGGTTATCTCTTCGAGGGCGTTCAGATGAACGATTCCGGAAGTCAGACAGCCAACTCTTCCGAATGGGTCGATTCAGAGAATATGAAGGCGATCGAGATCTATCAGGGCGCGGGGCATCTTGACGCCCCTGTCGTAACGGCGTCCGGCGGCATCATCTCGGTTCAGATGAGCGACCCGGCTGAGCGGCGACGGGCGATGCTGACGGAAAGTTACGGCAGCTATCAGACGAACCGCCAGTTCGCGCGCTATGACACGGGGGAAATCGGCAATACCGGCCTGAAGGCGTTTGTATCGGCGTCTTATCTGTCCAGTAAGCTCTCACGCGGGGCCGGACGCAACCAGCGCGTTCATACCGATTTCGGATTCCGAAAGGACTGGCAGGAAAATTTCATCAAACTGTCCGGATCTTACAACAATGACCGTCGCGGAAGCTATACGACACCGACGATGGCGCAGTGGAACGAGTATGGAGACCAGTATAACCGCAATAACTCATACACTTTCGGAGATACGAATTACTGGAGACTGAATAAACTCGGTTTCCATCATCTTCTGCTCTCGATGCAGTCTCACTTCAGACTTGATGAGCATTTCGATGCCGAGGCATCACCGTATTTCTATCACGGAGGCGGCTACCTCTCCGGCGGCGGCACCTATAACGTCAGCGGGAATTACAGAGGCACTGAATATTACCCAGGCGCGGTCAATGTTCCCTATTCACAGGACGGGAAGTTTACCGGCCTGTCGGGCTGGAACGGACACGAGCTCTGGAGCGGATTCAACGGAAAAGTTCACTACCATACCGGGCATAATCTTCTGACAGTGGGGTACTGGTATCAGTATTCGTATTATCACACCGACAGCCCGGTAACGGCACTGAACGAGGATGGCACCGCGGCCAGCATGTGGGGCGGCTATACGCTGCGTCTTCCCGACGGAAAGCAGCTCGAAACTTACAACTATGCCGCCTCGACCCAGACGAATGCCGTCTATCTTCAGGACGAACTCAAACTCCTGAACGACCGTCTTCTCCTGCAGGCGGGCTTCAAATATGTAATCAGCTCCCGTAACGGCAAGGACTTCATGCCAGGTCCGCAGCACAGAATCTCGACATACTCGACCGTTCCGCTGCCACGGGTCGGAGCGACTTACAAAATCACGAAAAACGATGTGGTTTTCATCGACGGCACAACGGGCTTCAAGATTCCGGCGACGACCAGCGCGTTCAATCAGTACAGTATAACGACGGGAGCCATTACGCAGGTCGGGAATCCCGATCTGAAAAACGAGTATTCCATCTCGGAAGAAGTCGGTTACCGCCACAACGGGTTCATCAGCGGCGCAATTACGTTTTTCAATTACAATTTCACCAATCATCAGATCGCGACAAGCGCCTATGTCGGCAATTCGCAGACTCTTACAACGAGCTATCTCAATGTCGGCGGCATGACCACGCGCGGCGTCGACGTCGAGCTTGGAACGGCGCCGATTCACCATTTCTCTCCCTATGTTTCAGGCGAGTTTCTGGATGCGAAGCTTGATAACAATGTCCGGAAGGGCAGTGATTACCTGCAGACCAAAGGAAAAAATGCGCCTCTGACCCCGCGCTGGATGGCGGCGGTGGGTCTTCAGTATGATGACGGCCATTTCTTCGGCAGCGCCCGCATCAAAGTGACCGGCTCGCAATATTCGACGCTGATGAATGATGAGAAAATTCCGGAATATGTAACCTGCGATATCGGTGTTGGATATAAATGGAGCCAGCTCTGGTATCTGAAAAATCCGAATATCCGACTGAATTTCATTAATGTCGGGAACGCGAAATACCTCTCCGGCGCGGCAGCTCTTCAGACCAACGCAAAAGCAACGAAAGGAATATTCGGCTCAACAATCGCAGGCTCATCGCCCTCGTACTACATAGGATCGCCGTTCGCGATGATGTTCACTGTGGCGACCGAGCTTTGAAAACCATGACAGGAAGTGACGAATCACCACCACAGACGGATCAATGCAGCGCCGTCAGGCACAGGATTCCCCCAAACTAACCCCCTCAGAGACTGCCTAAAAAGCCTCACCGTAAAACCAGCTTTAAATTATAAAGAAGTTTCCGGTGAAGATTTTTTTTCAAAAAGCTTCAGGAGACGCCGCTTTTTTGAAAAAAGGCGGCACCCAAAAACTTTTCAAAGACTTATCGCTACGCGCATTCTGATCCTGGCTGAAGCGAACAGATGGGCAGGCCTCACAAAACCATAACATCATCAGTCTGTTATGAGAATTTTCGTGCATTTTAAAATTTTTGAAACAGCTTCATAAACAAACCAGGACCAAAAGGGCCACACCCCTTTGCGGGTCTCAGGGCAGCGCCCTGACCTCAGATCACTGCCCCCGCGCCGCCGGCGTCAGAGGCGCAATCCGCACCATCACATACGGCCGCTCCTGCATGTCCCGTCCATCATGAAACACCGGCAGCCGCGACCACTGCCCCACCGTCAGCAACAGCGAATCCCCGTCAAACGCCAGACTGTCCGGCGCAATCAGACGCGGGTCCTGCGCCACGACCGACAAAGCCCCGTCCTGCGCCCGCCGCACCACCGCATGACGCTCAATATCCGTCAGATAAAGACTGCCATCCGGCGCCGTCGCCATCCCGTCCATGATGCCGACCTCGCCCTCATCCTTCACAGCCGCCTCAATCGCAGCTTCGGACGCAGCCGGATCGGACAGCACCGCCGTCGGCGCACTGTAGAGACGACGGGACGACAGCGGCGACCAGTACAGCCGCGAGGAATCCGCGCTCAGCGCCACCCCGTCCACGCCACCCTGCGCCACCGTGGGATGCTCCGGATCATAACGCCCCAGACGCCCGTCCGCCTCCATCACCAGACCCGGCACCGGACTCACCGAAACCGTCTCCGCCAGAATCCGCCGCGCCCGCCCGCTGGCCAGATCGACAACCACCAGCGCCGGATGCGTCGTCTGAGACGTATCGCTGATATACGCCGTCCCGGCCTCGCCATGCGTCAGATCAACCCGCACATCGTTGACATGACTGTCCGGCAGCAGCGCCGGCTCACCCAGCGCATACCGCCGGACAATCCGGTTCGCCTTTGGATCGATATGCAGCAGCGCCGGCTTCTGCCGCGCCTTACTGCCCGCCCGCGCCCCCTCGTCCAGAAGCCAGAGCTGCCCGTTCCCGTCCACCGTCATGCCCAGCGGCGAAATCATCCGCCCCTGCGCCCCGGCCGACGGAAACGGCACCAGACCCGAACCCGTCCACACCGCCAGAACCGGCCCGCCATGACGCTGCGCGCTCACCGGCAGCGACAGCACAATCCGCCCGTCCGGCAGCCGCGCAATCCCCGACGCCTGCACCTGGGGAAACCGCGCGACAACCGTCACATTCCCCGTCGGCGTCCAGCCGTGATCCACACTGTCATCCGCCCGCGCCACCCCGGACACCGCCCCGGACGCCACCAGCAACGCCCCTGCCGCCGCCACACAGAGCCGGACACATCCCCGGCCAGAACGCGATCCCGGGATCAGAGAAGACTGTTTCATTATCCGGCTCTCTCTTCCTGCTTCCATCACAAACGCTGCCTTCCTGACACAACATGCCGCCATTCCGAAACCGCCCGGCCGCGCCCCGGAGAAAACACCTCCGTGACACCGGAACACCGTCCCGGAAAACACCGCCATCCGGACATGTAGCCTTTTTCGCAACACCATGAAGCGTATTCTCGTCTTGCCGGCACACCATACGCCTCCTAGCATCCGGTCCGGACTCAGAATGAATACACCCCGTCTCCCTCAGAATCCGTGTCCCGCATTGTTCCGGAACCAGACCATCAGCAGACCCGGAACAGAAAAAACCCTTGCGCCGAAATGAGCTCTCATATCCTGAAGGATATCGCCACATGACCGCACGCACCCCGCTCCGCATGGGCGTCATGGATCAGGGCTGGGCGCCCGCCGGATGCGACGACGTCACCGCCCTGCAGAACACGGCGCGGCTCGTGCGCGTGGCGGACGAGCTCGGCTACGACACAGCCTGGATCGGCGAGCATCACCATCAGCGCCCGGACAAACCCTTCTGGGGACGAATTTCAGCCACGGAAGTATTTCTCGGCTATGTCGCGGCGCAGACACGCTCCGTCGCGCTCGGAACCGGCGTGCGGATTCTCGGCACCACGCCGGTCCTGCGCACCGCCGAGGAAATGACCACCCTCGCCGCCCTCACCGGCGGCCGGGTGGATTTCGGCATCGGATCGGGCTTCGGACAGTTCGGCATGAAAAGCCGCGCGGAACGCATCGCGGAATTCTGCACAACCCTCGACGAACTGCTCCTCATCCTCCGCGAAAAAGCCCCGGACGGCACCCCGCCCGTCTCCCCTTCCTCCCCCGTCGACATCACGACACGCCTGTGGGCCGCGGCCCGCGACGAAGGCATGGTGGCGCATCTCGCGAAAACCGATATCAATCTCGTCGTCGGCCAGGCCGAGCCCGCCGTGACACAGGCCGGATATATCCGCTCATACCGGCAGGCAGGCGGCCGGGGCCGCACACGCGGCGTGCGCCTCGTCTGCGTCGCGCCCACCCGCGCCCAGGCCATCGCCGACAGCGAAAAAGCCGCGGAACTCTATTATGAGATGTTCAGCCAGATGGCCTATCACAAAGAAGCCGTCAGCAGGGGCCTCATCCGGGAAACCCCCGCCGATCACCAGGAACTCCTCAGCCAGATCCACTTCATCGCCGGCACGCCCGACGACGTCATCCCACCCCTCGCCGACTACATCGCCACCACCGGCATCAGCCAGCTCGATATCATGGTCAATATCCCCGGCATGAACCCGGCCCACGCCGAACGCACTCTCCGCCTCGTGCAGACCGAGGTGCGCCCCGCCCTCACCCCCGCATATGCACATACACATGCGGGGGCGGCATAAATCCATGCGCCCCCGTCTCCACGTCCACCTGACAGCGCTCCGCTACTTCATCGAAACCGCGGATGCCGGCTCGATGCGCACCGCGGCGGACCGGCTCAGCGTGTCGCCGTCATCCGTCAACCGGCAGATCCTGAAACTCGAAGATCAGCTCGGCTGCAAACTGTTCGACAGAATCAATGACGGCGTCGCCCTCACCGCCGCCGGCAAGGTCCTGCTCGCCTGCGTGACGCGCGTGGAACACGACCTCGAAACCGCCGCCACCCTGATCGACGACCTTCGCGGCCTGAAACAGGGTCATATCCACATCGCCTGCGAAGACGGCATCGGCCGCGATTTCCTGCCCGGAACCCTGGCCGCATTCCAGGCCGAGTTTCCTAAAGTCACCTACACCATCACCGTCCGTCCCTCCGTCGGCATCTTCAGCATGATCACCGACGGCACCGCCGATATCGGCCTGGCGATGGAACCGCCCGCCCCGGCGGACATAAAAGCCGAAGCCGCCGAAATCATGCCGGCAGGCATCATCACCGCGCCAGGACACGCCCTCGCGCATCACCGCACCGTCACGCTGCAGGATCTCGCCCCGCACCGCCTGATCCACTCCCGCATCGGACTGGGCGGCGTCGCCCTGTTACCCGCCGGCACCGATCAGGAGCCTCCCTTCGTCAACACCAACTCCCCGGATATGACCACCAGCCTCGTCCAGGCCGGCCTCGGCATCAGCATCCGCACACCCGTCGGAATCATCAGCGACATCGAAACAGGCCGGATCGTTTTCATTCCCATCGCCGAACATCAGGCCAGCCCGCCGAAACTCTGCCTCTACAGCCGCCGGCACCGCGGCCTCTCCATCGCCGCCGAAAAACTGGCGCAGCGTCTCTCCGCCGACCTCCCGTCCTTCCGCAACCGCGTCCGCGCCCTCGTCACATCCTGACATCGGAGGAAATCCAGATGAACACTGCGGCAACAAACAACCCGGCGACACCCGCTCCCCTCCCGGTCACCGACATCACCGCCGAAACCTTCGCCCCGTTCGGCACCCTGATTCCGCCGGCGGAAGACGGCGTTCCGTTCGGCCCCCAGGACGCACAGCTCCACCTCTCCGAAGGCATTCCCCGTTTCTACATCATGCGGATTCCGGGACGCGGCAACGTGATCGACCGCATCACCCGCCACCGAAAGGTCACTCAGGTCCTCGCCTCGGCAGGCACAAACCCCTGGCTGATCGCGGTAGCGCCCCCCGACGATCCCGACTCTCCCGACGCCACCCCCGCCCGGGACGCCATCCGGGCATTCCGTATCCCGCCCGGCGTCGCCATCATGCTCTTCAGCGGCACCTGGCATGCCGGCCCCCTGTTTGAAAAAGACACCGAAGAAAACTTCTTCAATCTAGAACTGGCCGACACCAACGTCACCGATCATCACACGGAGGCGCTGTCCCCGCCCTTCGAACTCATCCCCCCGCCCTGAGCCCGTCCCGGACGCCCTCCCGCAGCGCCGTTGCAGCAGCCTCCCCGTCTTGCCCTCTTCCCCGCCCGGGCATTACGCTGGCAGAACAACCCATATGCCGGAACAGGAAGAGGTCATGCTACGCTGGACAAAAGTCACCGGCGACCAGATCGTCCTGCCCCGCCAGCGCCTCTCCTGGCCGAGAACCGCCCTCCTCGGCATCCAGCACGTCATCACCATGACCGGCGCGACCGTCCTCGTGCCAAGACTGATGGGCTTCGACCCGAATGTCGCCGTGCTGTTCTCCGGCGTGGGCACGCTGCTGTTCTTCATTCTCATGAACGGCCGTGTTCCGAGCTATCTCGGCTCCAGCTTCTCCTTCATCGCCGTCGTCAACGCGGCGACAGGCTATGCCGGCCACGGCGCGAACAGCCAGATCGCCCTCGCATGCGGCGGAATCCTCGTCTGCGCCATCCTCTACGGCGCCATCGGACTGGCCATCATGGCCACCGGTCCCGCCTGGATCGAACGGCTCATGCCCCCGCCCGTCACCGGCGCCATCGGCTGCTCCATCGGCCTCAGCCTGGCCCCCTCCGCCCTGCAGAGTCTCCAGACCGACACAGTCTCCCTCATCAGCGGCCTCGTCACAGCCGGAACCCTCATGGTCCTGACCGTCACCGCCCCGCCCGCCATCCGTCAGACCTCACTCCTGATCGCGGCATTCTGCGGCTCCGTCACCTACGTCCTCGGCGCCAACTGGCTCCACGCCGCGCCGCCGGTCGATTTCAGCATCTTCCGGCACGCCCCTCTCTTCGGCATGCCGCATTTCGTGACGCCACACTTCGACCCCCGCGCCATTTCCATGATCGCTCCGGTCGCCATCATTCTCGTCGCCGAAAATCTCGGCCACATCAAAGCCCTCAGCGTCCTCACCGGCCAGCCCCTGGACAGACTGTCCGGCCGGATCTTCGCAGCCGACGCGGCAGCAACACTCGTCGCAGCCTCCGCCGGCGGCACAGGCGTCACCACCTATATCGAGAATATCGGCGTCATGGCCATGTCCGGCGTCTTCTCCACCGCCATCTTCCCCGTCGCCGGCCTCTTCGCCATCCTGCTGGGCTTCTCCCCGCTCTTCGGCGCGGTCGTCACCTCCATCCCGGTCCCGGTGCTGGGCGGCCTGATGATCGTCGTGCTCGGACTCATCTTCGCCAGCATGATCCGGCTCTGGACCGACAAGGCCGTGGATTTTTCCGATCCCGTGAACATGCTCACCGTCGGCGTCACCGTCATCATCGCGGCGGCAAATCCCACTCTCTTCGTCTGGGGCATGCCTGTCGGCGGGATCTTCCTCGCCAGCCTGGCCGCAATCCTGACATTCAGCCTCCTGCGGCGCCTGCAGAAACGGAGCCACCGCGCCACGGCCGACACGCCACCGGACCTCACCCTCCCGCCATCACCCGAAGCAACGCTCTCCATCCACGGATCTTCCCCGTGTAACACCAGGCAGGTCCGTCAACCCGGACCGGCCACAGCAACTCCGCGATCCTGACTCCCTCGTCAGAGGGATAGCCCCTCAGCGCCGCGTCCCCGCCCCGACCCCGAACGCCGTGTCATGCAGCCGGTCGAACGCATCATGCAGCGTGTCATGCGCCCGGTGCCCCTTGCTGCCCACAACCGTCACCGTCGCCGTCATGCCCGCCGTCACCGTCACACCCGCCGGAACCCGGTCGATCTGCACCCGCACCGGAATGCGCTGCGCCAGACGCACCCACGTATAAACCGGATCGACAACCGGCAGCCCCTGAACACCCGACGTCGCATTCGCCGTCGCAATGCCCCGCGTAATGCTGACCACATGCCCCTCCAGCGGCTCCCGGAACCCCATCAGGTCCACCCGCACCCTGTCGCCGATATTGATCGATCCGATCTTGGTCTCCTCGAAATACCCGTCCACCCAGTAGGAGCTCTGATCGATCACCGTGATGTTGGATTTGGCCGCCGTCGCGTAATCCCCCACCCGCATCGTCAGATTGTTCACACTGCCCGTCACCGTGCTGCGCACATGCGTACGGTCGAGATTGATCTTTGCCTGGGAAAGCTGCGCCAGAGCCTGCGCATATTCAGCCTGCGCCACCTGCGCCGTGGCCTCGTAAATCTGCTTCTCCTCGCGGGACGCCGCCGCCTCGGTCAGCCTGTCGCGCCGCGCATGCTGCGCCGCCTTCAGAACCATGTCCGCCCGCCGCTGATCGGCAACCGCCGTCGCCACCGCCACCGCCACCTTAAAATCGAACGGATCGATGTCGTAGAGAACATCCCCCGCCCGCACGAACTGATTGTCATGAACATGCAGCGCAATGATCTGACCGGACACGCGCGGCGCGATATTCGCCGCCTGAACACGAACCTGCCCGTTCCGCGTCCACGGAGCGGAGGTGTAGTAATCCCACAGAACAAAGCCCGTAATCGCTGCGATAATCAGAATAATGCCTGTCGTGGTGTACTGAAGAACCCGGCGCGCCCGCTCAAACAACTGTCAGTCCCCTCGACATACAATCCTCCGTCTCACCCGCCCGAATCCCGGCGGGCGCCATCCGCAACACCGCCCGCGGCCCGGATTCCGCTCCCTGCCTCACACCGTCACTCCTCCCGGTCACGCCCGTCATCAGAGCATGATCGTGTAAACGCCGGTGAAAATGATCAGCAGCCCGAACTCCGCAAGCGGCACGTTCCACATGAAGCGGTCGAGCCGCAGCTTCGTGATGACAGGCCGGAGAACGACAACCGTCAGAAGCCCGAGCCCCACATGCACGATGAAAGACGACACCAGCAGGCCGCCCACATCGAGAACGGATCTGAGCTGCACTACATCGCCCTCCAGCGCATCTCCGGCACCGGAAGAATGTCATAGAGCGAAATCGCCGACCGGTTCCGCTCCAGCAGCCGGATCGCACCCTCCATACCCGACACCGCGCCCAGCACGGTCGCCATTTCCCCGTGAGGCAGATCAACAGACAGTGCGAGAAGCATATCCGCGTGGATCGTCATCCGCGTGATCGCGGACTCCACATTGTAAATGATCGTCGAGCGCAGCGCCGCCTCCGCCTCCGCGCGCACCTTCGGAATCGTCGCCGCCCGCTCAAGATGCCGCCGCGCACGCGCCAGCGCGCAGTTCAGATCGTCCAGACTGGCCAGCCGCCTGAAAACGCGCTCCTTCGTCCGTCCCGGCGGCAAATAGGTGTTCCACATCAGAATCCGCGTCAGACGGTCATAATGCCGGCTGATCAGCGCCGATCCCGCCTGCTCGCCATGACCCTCGAACTGCCGGTGCAGATCATGCCCGATCGAAATCGCCACCCGAAACCGCCGCGACCGCGCCGAAGGCGGCATCAGCAGCGTCAGCGCAATGAAAATGATCACCGCCGCAAACAGATACTGCTCGTTGCGATCGATAAAAGCCGCCGGATCGAAGCTCTGCCTGTCCGCAACCCCGAGAATCACAAAGAAAAACACACCGGCATTGAACCCGATCGCCGAAGTCTTCGGATTGAGCAGCAGCAGACACCCGCCAAAAATCACCGGCAAAACCGCCAGCGCGAAGAAGACCATGTCCGATCCCTTCGTCAGCACGCCGAAATTCAGAATCGCCGCCGTCACAACCGCCAGCGGCATGCCAATCAGCGCCCCCATGCCGAACGCGCGCACATTATAGGTCGTCGCCGCCAGAGTGAGCACGATCGCCGTCTGGGAAAGCGCCGCATAGCTCTCGGGAATCCCGCTGAGAATGCAGAGCCCCGCCGCCATCGAAAACCCGACCAGAAGCCGCAGCCCGTTCAGCAGCGCCATCGTCACGTCCTGATGCGAGACAATCCGGAACTCCGGCGCCTGCGTGCGCGCCCGGCCCCCGTTATGAACGCAGTCCACACCATCCTTCGCCCAGCGCCAGTAAGACAGCAGAGACATCGTGCGCTCGACAAACCACGCCTCCTCGATCGTCAGACGCGTCTGCTCGCCCGCCGCGTCCAGATGCGTCTCCCGCGCCAGCTGCTCCAGATCCTCCACCGCCTCGCGTGAGGACATCGCCGCGTTCCCGTCGCCAAACGCCGCCCGCACCCGCTCGATCACCGCCGGCGCAATCGTGCCCCGCTCCAGCGCCATCGCAATCGCCCGGCTGCAGTTCATCATCTCCAGAAGCGCCACCATCGCCGACCGCGCCCCGATCATGCGCAGCCGCCCGTCCGACATCTCCGTCCGTGCAAAGGACACCTGGGATGTCAGCGCCATGATCTCGCCGGCAATCCCCGCCAGCGCCGTCACATCCGGCACGGAATGCCCCGCCACCGCATCCCGCGAAATCCGGCCAACAACCTTCGCAACCGTGTCCAGACCGGAACACAGCTTCGCCCACGCCGTCGGCGACCCGAACACGTCGTTCACCGCCGCCGTCGCCGCAATGCCAATCACAATGGCCGACACACGATTGACGGTGACGTCATACGCATTCTGCGGCGCATCAATGCACCCGATCGTAATCAGAGCCACCGTGTACCCGGCCAGCATCGCCGCATAGGCCCGGAAATCCCGCTCCAGCGTTCCCATGATGCAGCAGAAACTCAGCCACAGCGCCACGGCGCCCAGCAGCAGAGCCCGGTCCTGACTGAAACAGGCCGTGATCGCGAGCGCCACAAACGCCCCGACAAACGTTCCCGCAAGCCGGTAGAGCGCCTTGGACAACATCTGGCCGCGCAGAGGCTGCGCCAGAATCATCACCGTCACAGCCGATGAACCGGGAGAGGAAATCTGCAGCCAGAACGAAGCCGCAAGCGCAACCGCAACCGACAGCCACGTCCGCACGCAGAACATGAGCCAGCCGGGAGGAAAGAAACTGCTCTTTACATGAGGCAGCCAGAACAGATTTCTCACAGACCACGGCGAATGGCCTGAAGTCTTCCCAACCGCGTTCACCCCACTTTCCAATCCAGCAGTCACAGCACAAGGCAGGCCTTATTACTCGGCCCGCAATCCCCGGATGACAAATGACAAAACATGGCGGTCCATGCATAAAAGATCAGTGTGCTATTCAGTGCCCGCCCATCAACAGACAGTTATCACTCTGCCGGAACTGATCTTTATATTCTTTAAGAGCAGGGCGCTGCCCTGCACCCGGAAGGGGTCGCAGACCCCTTCACCCCTTAATTAACAAAACCGGGATCAAAGGGACCCGTCCCTTTGCGGGGTTCGGGGCAAAGCCCCGAAAGAACCCGCTCCGGTAACCACCCGGCTACCCCGGCCGGCAGCCGCTACAGCTCCCGCGAATACACCCGGTGCCGCTTGCACGGCTCAGGCACAATCCGCTCAATCAGCCGCCGCATCGGCAGATTGGTCTCCAGCACCCAGCCCAGCTCGATCAGCGTGTAAGGCAGCTCGTTCCCCCGGTTCATCAGCTCGCGGATCAGCAGCGCCGGCAGCATCGCCCCCAGCGCCGTCCCGGAAATCGCCTTGCTGACCCCCAGCAGAATCACCCGCGCCGACCCGAACTCATGCCGCAGCAGACGCACACCCAGCTTCGCCCAGCCCAGCGGCGACGGCGCCCCGCCAAGATCGGCCGACACATCGAACACGTTCGGCACCACCAGCGCCACACCCGCCGGCTCTCCGTCCTGCTCGACCAGAACAAAATGCTCGTCCCGCAGAATCGGCCGGATCTCGCGGATCATCGCCGCCATCTCATCCGAGGTGTAGGGAATGAACCCCCAGGTGTCGCGCCAGGTGCCGTTATAAAGATCCCGGAGAATCTCCCCGTCCCGCACCAGATTGCCCGAATCGAGCCGCCGCACCGAAAGACCGCCCAGCCGCCCCTCGCCAACCTTCAGCGCCCGCGGAACAATATGCGCCGCCTCCGCCTCCGGCCCCATCTCCATATGATAGGCCAGAACGTCCATCGCCTTCGTCAGACCCGCAGCCCGGACCGCGCTGTCCAGCCAGACGGGATGCCACGGCATCATCACCATCGGCCGCGCCGACTGCCCCTCGATCATCAGGCCATATTCGCCGTTGCTGTTGAGCGTCCACGGCCCCAGCATCACCGTCATGCCCCGCTCGCGCAGCCAGTCAGCAGCCGCCTCCAGCAGAACCGGCACCGCCTCCGGGTCCGTCACATCCAGCGCGCCGAAAAATCCCGTCCGCCCGGTCAGCCCCGTCTCCTCCGAGACCTCCCGCGTCAGAAAATCGATCTGCGCGGAGATCCGCCCCACCGGCCGCCCGTCACGATACGCCAGAAAATACTGCGCCTCGCCATGGCCGAAAAAAGCGGAATGCTTCGGATCGAGCAGCGTGCGCTGCTCCATGTCCAGCGGCGCCACATAGCCCGGCATCCCCGCATAAAGCCTGCGCGGCAGACGGATAAATGTCGAAAGCTGGCGGAATCCCCCGACCGGTGTGATGACAATGCGCGCCGGCTGGGTCATGAACTCTCCCTGAAAGCGCGCGCAATTCCGCACGCGGACATCCGCCCCGTCCAGGGCGGATCTGTGGCATGGACATACCGTTGAACGACACCGCTGCCAACGCAATGACACGCAACCGCATTCTGACGAGGGGACGACATATCCTCACAAGGCTCACAGGCTCAACCCGCAGAACCAAATCAGTCCACGCTCCGGTCGCAATCCTGATCACCGGCGCCTCTGGCGGCATCGGCCAGGCGCTCGCCCTCCGCTACGCCGCACCAGGCCGGACCCTGATGCTCTGGGGACGAAACCCAGAGCGTCTGGACGCCCTCGCCACCTCATGCCGGCAGCGCGGCGCCCGCGCCTTCACCCGCCAGATCGACCTCACAGACGGCGAAGCCGCCATCCGCCACTTCCGCGACGACGACAGCGCCACCCCCTTCGACACCGTCATCCTGTCCGCCGGCCTGTCGGACATGAAACGGGCAGCCGACAAAACCGAACAGGCCGAAACCGTGCTCCGGCTCGCCCAGGTCAATTACGCCACCCCCGCCGCCCTCACCATGGCCGCAGCGGACAGAATGCAGCAGCGCGGCGGCGGCGCCATCGCCCTGATCGGCTCCGTCGCCGCCAGTCACGACCTCCCCTTCGCCGCCGGCTACGGCGGCTCGAAAGCCGGACTCGCCCGATTCGCCAGTTCCACCCGCCTCGCCCTCGCCCCCCTCGGCGTCCGCGTCACCCTCATCGCCCCCGGCTTCGTCGACACCGCCATGAGCCGGCGCATCATCGGCCCCAGGCCCTTCCTCGTCTCCGCCGACACCGCCGCCCGCCACATCATCCGCGCCCTGAAACAGAACCGCCACGAAATCGTCTTCCCCTGGCCGTTCTCCGCCCTGCGCCTCATCGACCGCCTCACCCCCCGCCCCCTGCGCGAAGCCATCATGCGCCGGATCAGCGCCGATCAGCATCCCTCCACCGACTGAGACTCCCGCATCAGAACCCGGGCCAGTCCCGGACAGAATGCCAGCCAAAGCAGGCAGATCTCACGGGGCGCTGCCCCGAACCCCGGCAGGGAGCGCGGCTCCCTGCACCCTGATTTGTTTTAAATAAAGGGATCGAAGGGGCCGCGCCCCTTCGCGGGTTTCAGGGCAGCGCCCTGAGCTGACACCCCCGGCGCCCCTTCCCGCCACCCCATCCGCACGCTTAAATGTGACCCGTCGCTCCTTCATCCTCGCCCGGCCTTTCACCGTTTCAGCTCCACCGACCCGACGCCCGCCCCACAATCTCAGAAAACTCCCTCGTCACCCCCGGCCGCCGCAGGGGAGACAACCGACCGGCAGTCAGAAGCCACGAGCCGGCTCCCGCAGGACCACTCCGAACCAGGGACACGATTCATGCAAAATTCGGCTCAGAAACCGGAACAGGATCAAAGCCGGAAAGAAACACCGTCCGGCACCAGTGCGGCGCCCCAGGACATCGTCGCCGCCGATATCGGTGGCACCCATGCGCGATTCGCCATCGCCCGCGTCGAAAACGGAACCGTCACCTCCCTGGAAGACCCTTTCATCCTGCGCGTGGCAGACCACGACACATTGCAGGACGCATGGCACGCATTCGGCAGACAGGCGGGACGCCCCCTCCCCGCCCATGTCGCCATCGCACTCGCCTGCCCCATCCAGAGCGAAGTGCTGATCATGGCCAACAACCCCTGGATCGTCGTCCCCGCCGACCTGCCGCGCGACCTGAACATCGAACCACCCCTCTTCCTCAATGATTTCGAAGCCGTCGCCCACGCCATCGCCAGCCTCGACATCACATGCCTGCCCCATCTCTGCGGCCCGGACCGCCCGCTGCCCGCGGACGGCACCATCGTCGCCATCGGACCGGGCACCGGCCTCGGCACCGCCAGCATCATCCGGCGCGGCAGCCAGACCCTCGTCTGCGGCGCGGAAGGCGGCCATACAGGCTTCTCACCCTTCAACGATTTCGAAGACCGCCTCCTCCACCGCCTGCGCTCCGTGCATGGCCGCGTCTCGGCGGAACGGATCATCTCCGGCCCGGGCATCATCCCCCTCTGCGCCCAGCTCGCCCAGGACACAGGCGAAGCCTGGCGCGACCTCGGCGACAAACAGCTCTGGACCCTCGCCCTGGAAGGACATGACCGGCTGACAAGAGAAGCAATGAGCCTGTTCTGTCAGGCCCTCGGCGGTTTCGCCGGCGACATGGCCCTCGCCCACTGCGCCACCGGCGTCGTCGTGGCCGGCGGCCTCGGAAAACGCCTGATGGACATCCTGCCCACCTCCGGCTTCGCCGACCGCTTCATCGCAAAAGGCCGCTTCGAGGAAATGATGCGCAAAATCCCCGTAAGAATGATCCATTACCCTGAACCAGGCCTGTTCGGCGCCGCCTCCGCCCTGGCCCGAAAACTCGCCCACACTTCATAATAGAAAATAGAAAACAAAAGTTTCCGGGTGCCGCCTTTTTCCAGAAAGGCGGCGTATTCTGAATCTTTCTGAAAAAAAACTCGGCCAGAAACTTCTTTATAATTCAAAGGATTTCACAAGAAGACTTTTGAAGCAGCCCCTAAGACCGACCGGGAAGCAAAGCAGGCGACCACCATGTGCAACCTCTACCAGATGCTCTCCACCCAGCACGAAATCCGCGACATCGCGCGGGTTCTCCTGGACCGGACCGGAAACCTCCAGCCGCTGGAAGGTATTTACCCGAACACAATGGCGCCGGTCGTGCGCAACACGCCGGAAGGCCGAGAACTGATCATGGCCCGCTGGGGCATGCCGACACCACCCTCCCTGCTGAGAGGCCGCACCGACCGGGGCGTCACCAATATCCGGAACACGAAATCTCCCTGGTGGCGCCGATGGGAAAGCGTCGAACACCGCTGCCTCGTCCCCCTGACCGCCTTCTCCGAACCCGAACGCCTGCCGGATGGCACCTCCCGGCCAGTCTGGTTTGAGCGCCAGGACGGCGTGCCACTGGCGTTCTTCGCCGGCATCTGGTGCCGGTGGACCTCCATCCGGAAACTGGCGGACGGCGAGACAACGGACGACCTGTTCGGATTTCTTCTGTGGTTGCCGTCCGTTATGCAAGAGTTTTCTGACCCATATTGACGTGTGATCGTGTGCGGTCTTCTGTAAGGCCTGTTGATGTGGCCTTTCAGAAGCCACTGGCCA
>NZ_WOTB01000011.1 GCF_011516835.1 Acetobacter musti
GAGATTGTCATCGACCTCTGTCCGGGCGCTAAGGATGACAGCCTGTTAATCCGTAACCGCACCGGTCAGGGTGAAACCTCCATGACACTGTCATGGCACTTTTATGACAACGCTTTGCCCCGGCCTTCCGCCGGAAATGCTTTATGAGAAGAGCTCAGGCGAATGTGGCGCTGTCACGGTCCCAGACCCGCCGGCCATTTGCCCAGGTCGCCCGCACGCAGCGTTCGTCGCCCAGCGTCATCAGCACAAAAAGCAGCTCCTCAACGCTCTCGCAGCGCTCCGTGCGCCAGGCCAGAAGCGGTGTCGCACGCGGGTCGAGGATGCAGAGATCGGCTTCATATCCGGGAGCGACCGTGCCGATCATGTCATCCAGATGAAGAGAGTGCGCCGCACCTGCGGTGGCCAGCCAGAAAGCCTGTGCGGCATGGAGACGGTGGCCCGACATCAGCGCCACTTTATAGGCCTCTCCCATGGTGCGCAGATGCGAGAGCGATGTGCCGGCGCCGACATCCGTGCCGAGCCCGGTCCGCACCGGACGGCGCGGATCCAGCGCGTCGAACAGACGGAAAGCGCCACTGCCGAGGAAGAGATTCGATGTCGGGCAATGCGCCAGCGCGGCATCACTCTCGTGGCACCGGCAGAATTCCGTCTCACCGATATGCACGGCATGACCAAAAACACTGCGCGGACCAACAAGGCCGGCATGATCGTAGACGTCGAGATAGGAGGAACGTTCAGGGAAAAGGCGGCGGACCGTTTCGATTTCCTCCGTGTTTTCCGCAAGATGAGTCTGCATGAAAACGCCGGGATGACCGCGAAACAGCTCCCCGGCCGCCTCGAGCTGCTCGGGTGTGCTCGTAATCGCGAAACGGGGCGTGACGGCATAGAGCTGCCGTCCTTTGCCATGCCACCGTCCGATCAGAGCCGCGGAGTCGTCATAGCCCTGTCTGACAGTATCACGCAGGTTTTCAGGCGCATTGCGGTCCATCAGGACCTTGCCGGCGATCATGCGCGTGCCGACCCGCTCTGATTCGGCGAGAAAAGCATCCACTGACCGGGCGTGAACCGTGCAGTAGACGGCTGCCGTGGTGGTGCCGGAACGCAGGAGTTCGGCCATGAACCGCTTTGCAGTGTCTTTTGCGACTTCCGGATCGGCGAAAGCGGCCTCGGCAGGAAACACATAGCGTTCCAGCCACTCCAGAAGCTGCTCTCCCCAGGAGGCGATGACCGGGAGCTGCGGGTAGTGGACATGGGTATCGATGAAGCCGGCGGAGATCAGTGAATCGCCGTAACTGATCACCTTCGTGTCGGGCGGGAGCGTGTCCGTCAGAACCGCCGCCGGGCCCACGGCGCTGATTTTCCCATCGACGATCAGCACCAGCCCGTCTTCTTCAGTAAGCAGACTGTCGGATGGCGCCACCACGAACGGACTGGCGCGAAATGTGACAACACGGCCGCGCAGAGCGACCGGACGGGATGCGGAATTCACGTGACACACGCTCCATGGAAAAATCCGCGCGCTGGCGGGACTGAAAGACACGATGCGTTGAATGGTCGCCTGTTAGCCTGAACAAACGCGGGTGTTCCATGCATAAACGACCCGTGGTCGGTATTTTAACCGCCGCCTAATGGAGAGACCGAAAGCAGACCTGTCGGAAAAGGCTCTGCACGACGGGAGAAGAGACGGTGAAGCGGATCTGGCGGCGCCTGAATACGCAGCAGGCAGCATCTCATGGCAGAGGCAGGGAGCGGACTGACAGGACGGACGCGGAAGATCAGACGGAAACCGGCGAAACGCAAAGTGCCGCGGATGGGAAAAAGACACGCTCGATCACCACGAAAGAGGCTGTCCGCCGGTTCAGGACACATGGTCTCAACGGCAGGGAGGAGGCACATGACAACGTCGTCAGAGTCGGGCTTAAAGATGCCCTGTGGTCCGATCTTTACCATCACGCTCTGACCGCAAACTGGGTCACATTCACACTCTGGGCCGTCGGTTCTTATATAGCGATCAATCTTTTCTTCGCCTTTCTCTACGCCATGGTGCCCGATCAGGTCTCGGCGCCCCATCCGCCCACTCTGGCCGATCTGTTCTTTTTCAGCGTACAGACGCTTTCCACCGTAGGTTACGGCGTCATGGCCCCGTCAGGTCCGGTGGCGAATACGATTGTCTCGGCGGAAGTGCTGATCGGGATGATGATCAATGCACTCGCCACCGGCGCGGTCTTTGCAAGAATTGCGCGTCCGCGTGCCCGGATCATCTTCAGTAACAAAGCGGTCATTTCAGATGAAAACGGCGTGCCGGCCCTGTGTATCCGGATCGCGAACTGCCGCCGGAGCGTCATTCTGTCGCTCGACGTGGAAGTGGCGCTTTCACGTCTGACAGTGACGCAGGATGGCCATCTCGAACGCCAGTTCGAACCGCTGCTGCTGGTGCAGGCGCATGTTCCGGTCCTGCGCCATGCCTTCGTTCTTGCGCATGTCATCACCGGGATCAGCCCGTTGCATGTGCACAGCATCCAGGAGCTGGATGCCGAGGAAGGCGAGATCATCGTCACCGTGACCGGAACGGACGAGGCGATGGGCCAGACAGTGTTCGCCCGGACGTCCTATGCCTTTGACCGTGTCATGAATCATCATCGCTTTGTCGACATCGTACACAGCACCCCTGGCGGCACGATCTCAGTCGACTATTCACGCTTCCACGATATTGAAACACATGCGCCAAAAGCCGACGCAGAACCGGCGCACGCTGATTAAGAGACTGTTTCAGAAGCCTGATCGTGAACCTTCTGGTTAATTATAAAGAAGTTTCAGAAGACGCCGCCTTTTTGAAAAAAGGCGGCACCCAAAAACTTTTGTTATTTCGTCAGAGATTTATTGCTAAGCGCCCTTTGATCCTGCTGAGGTGAGCAGAGCTTTTCAGATCAGCAAACCGGGATCAAAGGGACCGCGTCCCTTTGCGGGGCCGGAGCAAAGCCCCGAAACCTCGGACGCCCTGATTAAAACATCGGGAGAACCGGGTTTAATCCTGTCCACCATTGCCTTCAGGCGGGGCTTCGGAAAAAACATCCTCCGGCAGCAGTCCGGAAAGCGGGCCGTCCGGTCCTGGCTCCGAAGAGGCCGGTCCATCGCCGGCAGGCACACCATAAACCTCCACCTGTTCCAGGCTCAGGGAATCCCGGCTTTCAAGGAAGACCTTCACCCAGCGTGCCGTAATCCTGCTTTCCCTCCGGTGGCTCGCGGGCTCACGGAGGTGACCCGGCCGCCAGACAAGCGGGGCACCATCCGCTCCGCCAAAAAGGCCGTGATCGGTCGGGGTCATGATCGTGGTCCAGTCCGTGCCATTGCGCGAGACTGCAATGCCCAGCGCCGCAACCCGCGCCATCACATCGGCCGTGCCCATCCGGTTGAAAAGCCGGATTTCCCGCAGATCGAAAAGACCGCCGAGATCGACCTGCCACCAGGGGCCGTTTTCCACCTTTGTCTGAAAACAGTTCTTCCCGCTGATAACGCCGTTGACGCCCTGAGCGGCGTCCTCTTCCCGCGTGGGCGCCACCGACCAGAACGAAATGGAACTCTGCATGGCCGGACGGTGACGGGCTATGTTCGGGCATTCTTCGTTTTCCGCCGTCAGCGTCTCCTTCCGGAAATTGGGATGGCTGAACTGCTCGTCGAGACAGGCACGGAAAGGGGGAGCATCGAACCTGATCCCGGTCGGGTCATCCGGCACGGATTTTCCGAAAATATAGCCCGTGATCTGCCCGATGCGCTCGCTGATCCCGGATTGCAGAACATCGAATGTCTGGGGAAGCTGCGCGTGAATGGCGGCGACTTTCGCGCCTGGCCGGCTGAAGATCGAGGAATGGAGCGCCGATCCGTAGGGACCGACGATCTCCCGCGCTCCCCGGAACAGGGCGATCTGTTCGGAGATGGGCAGTTCTTCAGGCCGGACGATCGTGAAATCGTGCGCGCGGGCAATCTCCTCGGCCTCCACGATCCCGTAAAGCCGCCGTCCGAACTGGGGACCCCGGGTGACGAAAATCCGCCGCAGGGACGCATCCGGCACGGCGCGCGTCCGGTCGATCATCTCATTGATGGTGGCAACGGCATCCGCATACATCGGATGGCAGCGTCCGGCCTGCCGCAGGGTGGTCGGCACAATCAGCGTCCGGCACTGAAGCACTTCCGCGTCGGGATCGTGCTCCAGAAGCTGGTCTTCCCGGATGCCCATGGTCAGCATCATGTCGCGGGCAAACGCGCCCATATTCGTGGGCAGAAGAATGCGCACTTCGTTCAGGCTGATCCCGGCGAGGGCCAGGAGATGGAACTTGGGAAGGAAATCCACCAGCCAGTGGCCGAAAATCTGATGACCGTTCGTGGCCAGCAGCACAACGGGTTCGTCGATCGCGCGCAGCACGCGATTGCCCGCGCGTCGCTCAGCGATGTCCTCGCTGAATCGCTCAAGCGAGGCTTCATCCTCCGGATTGAGCGCAATATCGTTGCATTTCAGCCGGATGCCGTTCTGCACCAGCAGCGCGCCCGACCGGAACCACGGACCGATCACCGTCACGTCGCGCAGGCCATAGACGTACACGTCCGGCATGCCGTCCTGGCCACGATAGTGGCGCAGCGACTCCTCAGGAAATTCACCGTAAATAAAGGCCGGATCAGGGCGCGGGCTGCGCAGTCCGCGGGCCAGAAGCAGACTCTCCGCGACCGGCGGTTCCGCCTGGCGGGGTGGCCGGGTACCGAAATGAATCTGGTTGTCTCCGGCGACCTCGCGGATATCGGCGACCCCTTCGAATCCTTCCGTCACAGATTTTCTTTCCCTGTTGTTACGGTCTTCCCGCGGACCATACCCGCCGCAGGACCATCACCCGATATGGGGGTTATATGTCATGCCCGGTGTGATACGTCACCGGGCCGCGGCCCCAGGCTTTCCCCAGGCTCAGTTCTGCCATCCGCCCATCTGGCACAGCAGATTCCAGTGTTCCGGTGAAACCGGCACGACGGACAGGCGTGACTGACGGACGAGCGCAAGATCGGCCAGGGCAGGCTCAGCCCTGATCCCGGCCAGCGTCACCGGACGGGGCATCGGTCCGACGGCCTTCACATCAACGCAGACCCATGAGCCGCTTTCCGCCGTCGGGTCCGGGTAGCCCTCGCGGACGATTTCCACCACGCCGACAATCTCGCGTCCCTCATTCGAATGATAAAAGAAGGCGAGATCCCCCTTTTTCATCGCCGCGAGATTCTTTTTCGCCTGATGGTTCCGGACCCCGGTCCAGGGTTCAACATCATTGGCAACCTGCTCATCCCAGGAAAACGCGTCGGGTTCCGATTTGACCAGCCAGTATGACCGTGAAGCGGCCTCGCTCATTCAGCAAGAGCCCCGTCACGGAAGACGGTGCGCAGAGGCCGGACGATCACGCTCTCGAACAGCCCGACTTTCGCATAGGGATCGCTCTCGGCAAAACCCTCAGCAGAGGCCTTGTCGGGAGCCTCCAGCAGAATCATGCTGCCCGACGGCCTGCCGTCCGGCCCCATCATCGGTCCGGCGAACTGAATCCGGGCTGCGTAAGTCTTGAGATAGGCCAGATGGTCCCCACGTGTGGCGGACCGGGTTTCGAACAGGCCGGGTTTGTCGGTGCAGATGATTGCGAACAGCATATCGGGCTCCGTGTTGAGATCAGGGAGGGCCGCCTATGCGCCGGACGACCCGTGCCAAACGTTTTATGATAGTGTAGGAGAAGCCTCCGCACGACCCCCGGCCCTGTTCACGTTCCGTCTTTCGCGTCTGCGGGCGGTCCGCCATACAGGAACAGCATTCTAACGGGCGTCCTCTCTCGCCCAGGCAGGAACGGACAGATTTTGAGCGCGACGCCGACACTGACAGAGCGGGCAGGAGCCCTGTTTCACCGCTATGCCAATCCCGGTCGTTTCCTGCGCCTGGGAGTGAAGCTGCAGCCCTGGCTGACATGGCCGGCTCTCATCCTTAGCGTGACCGGCCTCGTCTGGGGCCTGTTTTTCTCTCCGGCTGACTGGCAGCAGGGCGATTCCGTGCGGATCATGTATGTCCATGTCCCCTGCGCCTGGCTCGCCTCCTCGGGTTATTTCGCCCTGGCTGTCTGTTCGGTGCTGTCCCTCGTCTGGCGTCATCCGCTGGCCGATCTGGCCGCCATGGAAATCGGTCCGGTCGGCGCCTGCGTCACCGCGACCTGCCTTGCGACAGGATCTCTCTGGGGGAAACCCATGTGGGGCACCTGGTGGGTGTGGGATGCTCGGCTGACCTCCGTACTGGTGCTTTTCTTCCTCTATCTCGGCCATATCGCGCTGATCCGCGCCTTCGATGACCAGCAGCGCGGCTACCGGGCCGCCGCCATCCTGGCTCTCGCCGGCGCCGTCGATCTGCCGATCATCAAATTCAGCGTCCAGTGGTGGAACACCCTGCATCAGCCGGACAGCATCACCCTGCGCGGTGCGCCGACCATGTCGCACGCCATGCTCTGGCCCCTTCTGGTCTGCACGCTGGGCTTTACGCTCGGCTTCGCCGCCATCGTCGTGGCCCGTCTGCGGGCCGGCGTGATGGAAAGCCGGATTCGCAGCCTCCTCTCAAGCCCGCGCCGGGGCATGCAGTCCTCCTCCGGCAGCGCCGTCGGGGAATACGCGGCATGACCCATCTGCCTTACATCGTCGCCTCATACGGCCTTGCGATCGGCCTTGCGACTTTTCTCTCCGTCGGCGCGGCTGTGCGTCTGCGCCGTGACCGGGTCCGCCTCGCCACCCTTGAGGCTGCGCGCGGCGGTGATCGCCGCTCCGCACGGGAAGAGACGGTATGAAGCGCAAAACCCGTCGCCTCTGGCTGGTCATCGCCTGCGTCGGTGCGCTCGGAACAGCCGCCGGCCTTACCCTGACGGCCTTTTCCTCCAACATTCAGCTTTTCATGACCCCTTCGCAGGTCGCGGCGAAACCGCCGCCGGCCGACCGGACGGTCCGTCTCGGCGGCATGGTCGTGGCCGGGTCCGTAAAGCGGGACCATAAGGGCGATACCCCGATCAACCGCTTTGACGTGACCGACGGCCAGTCCGCCGTGACCGTGAGCTTCGAGGGAATTCTGCCCGATCTGTTCCGCGAGGGACAGAGCGTGGTGGCTGTGGGGTCCATGGCGCCGGACGGGGGCTTTACCGCCTCCGAAGTGCTGGCGAAGCATGATGAGACCTACATGCCGAAAGAAGTCGCCGAGGCCCTGCAGAAATCCGGCAAATGGGACCCGAAATTCGGCCCGCCGCCAGATGCCGCCAGCTGGAACACGATGACGCAGAAAGAAGCTTCAGCCACGGTGCAGGGTAAATGAGCCTGATGATGACTGCTCCTGTGATTTCAGTGCTCCGGAAACGGAATTCAGCCATATGAGCCCTGAACTCGGCCGGTTCGCCCTGTCTCTGGCCTGCGTCTTCGCACTGGCTCAGGCCATCCTGCCCCTCATCGGTGCTCAGCGCCGTGACCGGCGCCTGATGGCCATCGCGCCGGGGCTGGCCGTCGGTCAGCTGGTCGCCCTCGCGGCCTCGTTCCTGTGTCTGGTCAACGCCGCGATCACCAACGATTTCTCGGTGTCCAACATTCTCGAGAACAGCGCCGTCGCCAAGCCGCTGCTCTACAAAATCACCGGCGTCTGGGGAAACCACGAAGGCTCGATCCTGCTCTGGGCCATGATCCTCGGCATCTGCGGCGCCGCCGTCGCCGCATTCGGGCGCAACCTGCCTTCCGCTCTCAGAGCCCGCGTGCTTGCCGTGCTCGGCGGTGTGGCGGCCGGATTCGAACTGTTCTGCCTCACGACATCCGATCCGTTCGACCGTGTCTGGCCCGCGCCACTGGACGGGCAGGGGATGAACCCGCTGCTCCAGGACCCGGGCCTGGCCTTCCATCCCCCCATTCTCTACACCGGTTACGTCGGATTCGCCGTCCCCTTCGCCTTCGCCATCGCCGCCCTGATCGAAGGCCGTGTCGACGCCGCCTGGGGCCGCTGGGTCCGTCCCTGGGCCGTCGCCGCCTGGGCCTTCCTGACCTGCGGCATCGCGCTCGGCTCCTGGTGGTCCTATTACGTGCTCGGCTGGGGCGGTTACTGGTTCTGGGATCCTGTGGAAAACGCATCGCTGATCCCATGGCTCTCCGGCACCGCCCTGATGCACTCCGCCATCGTGGTCGAGAAGCGCGAGGCGCTGAAGATCTGGACCGTGCTGCTCGCCATCGGCACGTTCTCCTTCTCTCTGTCCGGCACCTTCCTCGTCCGTTCCGGCATCCTCAACTCCGTCCATGCCTTCGCGCAGGACCCGGCCCGCGGCATCTTCATCCTCGGCCTGCTCGGTCTCGTGATCGGCGGATCGCTGGTCCTGTTCGCCTGGCGCGCCCCCTCGCTCACGGCAGGCGGCCTGTTCGCGCCCGTTTCGCGTGAAGGCGCGCTGGTGCTGAACAATATCCTGCTCTGCTCGCTCTGCGCCGTGGTGCTGACCGGCACGATGTATCCGCCCTTCATGTCGCTGCTGTTCGGCAAAACGATCTCAGTCGGCAAACCGTTCTTCGACGCCGCCACCATTCCGCTGGCCATCCCGCTCTTCGCGGTCATGGGCTTCGGCCCGATGCTTCCCTGGAAGCGCGCGCAGCTCTGGCCCGTCATGCGTCGCCTCTGGGTCGTCGCTCTTGTCACGCTCGCGGCTTTCGCCGTCAGTCTGTGGGGTCTCTCCGGCGTCCTGCCGGTCCTCTGTGCGACCTTTGCCGTCTGGGTTATCGCCACCAGCGCCACCGATGTCGCAAACCGTATCGCCCTGTTCCGTGAGCCGTTCTCACGCAGCCTGCAGCGCGCCCGCTCCCTGCCGCGTTCGGCTTTTGGCGCGGCCCTGGCTCATGCCGGCGTCGGTGTAACGGTGCTCGGGCTGGCGGCGATGTCTCAGGCGCAGCATCGCGTCGTCGAGGTTCATATCGGGCAGACCGAACGCCTGGCCGGATATGACTGGACCCTGACGAACGTGCAGACCGAGCCCGGCCCGAACTATGTTGCGATGGTGGCGACCATCGAAATTCGCCACAACGGCCATATCGTGACGGTGATGCATCCCTCGAAACGCAGCTTCAATTCCCAGAATCAGACCACGACCGAGGTGTCGATTCACACCAACGGCCTGTCCGATCTGTACGGCGTGATCGGCGACAGACACGGTACGGATGCAGATCCGACCTATGTGCTGCGTCTGCATTACAATCCGCTGGCGCCATGGATGTGGTTCGGCGCCCTGATCATGGCGATCGGCGGTGCCCTCTCGCTCTCCGACAGGCGGATGCGCATCGGAGCGCCCCGTCGCGCCCCTCTGGCTGACGTGGTGGCCGCGGAATGAGCAACGATATCTCCCCGTCAGACAAAATCTCCCCGTCTGGCAGATCGGGCGGCGTCACACGACGGCGCGTCATGATGGGGCTCCCGCTCGTCGGTGCGGGCGTGTGCGGCGTCGCGTTCTGGAAGATGCTGGCCGGAATGCAGACGGGCTCCTTTAATCCGCATGACATCAACGCGCCGGTCACAGGCCGTCCGGTTCCCTCCTTCACCCTGGCCGATCAGCCGCCGGGAGCCGGTTTCACCGCCGCGGACCTGAAAGCGCTGTCGAAGCCGGTTCTGATCAATTTCTTCGCGTCCTGGTGCATCCCCTGCATCGCGGAAATGCAGGCTCTGCTCACGGTGCAGAAGCGCCTGCCCGTCTGGGGCGTGGCCTATAAGGACAAACCCGACAATGCGGCCGGCCTGCTGAAACATGCCGGCAACCCCTATGCGCGGATCGGCAGCGATCGCGAAGGCCGCGTCGCCATCGACTGGGGCGTCTCCGGCGTGCCGGAAAGCTTCCTGATCGCCCCCGGCGGCACGATTATCTGGCACAGCGCCGCGGGGCTGGATAATGACGAGGTCATGGCCGGTCTGGACGCGACGCTGAAAAGGATCGGCGGGTGAAGACCGCCTTACGTCTTCGCCGTTTCGCGGCACCGTTTCTCGTGGTGGCGCTGACCGGCGCTCCGCTGGTGGCGCTCGCCGTCGATGACCCGGCCGAAATGCTGCCGGACCCGAAGCAGGAAGCCCGGGCCGAAGCCATCGGGTCCCAGCTCCGCTGCCTCGTCTGTCAGAACGAGTCCATCGAGGACAGCAGCGCCAGCCTGGCAAAAGATCTGCGCAAGGTCGTGCGGGAGCACGTGGCCGCCGGTGAAAGCAATAAGCAGGTCGTGGACTGGATGGTCGCCCGCTATGGCAACTTCATCCGGCTCAGCCCCCCCGTCACCGTCGCCACCCTGCTGCTCTGGGGAATGCCCGTGCTCGCGCTGGTGACCGGCCTCCTCGCCGCGTTTCTCGTGTTTCGTCGCCGGCCGCAGGTCGCGCCCCTCAGCGATGCCGAACGCGCGCGTCTCGACGAGCTGACGCGTGGCCGCTGATCGCCACTGGCCGCACTTCCTCCCTATGGTTTCCGGACTGCTTCATGATCTGGCTTAGTATCGCCTGCCTGAGTCTTCTCGCTCTGCTTCCCGCCGCCTTCATTCTCTGGCGGCGTGCTGTCGCGCGGGATGAGCGCAGCGCCGCGCTGGAACTGCATGAGGCCCAGCTTGCCGAACTCGACAGAGATCTCGCCTCGGGCATGATCGCGCCGGCGGAACATGCGGTCGCACAGCTCGAAATCCAGCGGCGTATTCTCGTCGCGGACCGTGCGCCGGCTGAAATGGCTGATCGCTCGGCCAGAAACCGGGTCATCATCGCCCTGGTCCTGCTGCCGGTCGTCGCGACCGGCCTTTATCTGGCCGGCGGCGGTCATCCGCGATTCCCCGCGCAGCCCCTGGAGCCGCGACTGAAGGAAGTCCAGGCGCGTGACGCGCGGGCCGCGAAAGCGATCGCCCAGCTCAGAGAGGCACTCGCCACGATCCCGCCGGGAGACCCGAGCCTGCGCCAGGGGTATCTGCTTCTGGGCCAGGCCGAGGCATCCCGTGGCCATGACGCCGATGCGGCGGCCGCCTGGCGAAAGGCGCTCGATCTCGGATTCGATCCCGAACTGGCTTTGCAGGTCGCGGAAGAGCAGGTCCGGTCCGAAAAGCACATCAGCGCCGACAGCCTGTCCCTCTACCGGCGCGCCCTTGACGCGGCTCCGAAGGACGCGCCCTGGAAACAGGCCGTTCAGCAGCGCATCGCCCAGGGTGAACACGATCAGGAACAGCCCTGATGGAGACCGGTCCTTCAGACCCCGGCGGCAATCCTCAGCCCGGACGACCCTCCCTGCCGATGAGGGCGCCGGAGGTGTCCGGTATCCAGCTCTGCCCCGTCTGTCACGGCAAGATGCGTCAGACCGCTGAAATCTGCCCACATTGCGGTGCCGAGAAACATTTTGGCGCCACACCGTGGGAAGCGGTCCGTTTCACGCTGGGTGGCCTCGTAATCGGTATTCTGTTCACGATTGTAACACGAGCCGGCTGGGCCGTCGGAGCGGTCGCAATCCTGGCCTGCGTGACCATCGCATTCATCGTCTGCCAGAGCCGTCACGGGCATCGCTGGATGAAACGGCCATAATCCCACTGACGTTTCACTCTGGCCGGAAAGCGGATGCCAGCGGCTGAATGCGAAACAGTGAAGACGCTGACGGAAAATCAGGTCAGACGCATCAGGACTGCCGAAGCCCGGCCGGCTCCGCCGCGGCGACCGGATTGTCCGTTCCGGCAGGCCGCGCGGGCGCATCCGTGACGGGTGGTCCAGGCGCGAAGTGCCGCGCCACGTCCTCAAGATAGGCCTTCTGGCGTTTCCTGAGTGTCCTGTCCGGCCTGACGACATCATGGATCAGCCGGTGAATGCGGCTGATCTCAGCCAGATGCGCGTCCGGCGCCAGCTTCCCCGTTGCCGATCCCTGATGACGACGATGCACGTTCAGGGTATCCGCAACGTAAGCCACCTGCGTTCCGGGCTGACTGAGCAGTTCGATATAAAGACGCCAGTCGCCCGCGATCCGGAAGCTTTCAAGATCCGCGCATCGTGCCAGCGCCGCCCGGAGCGCGTCACAGCGGAAAAGGACAGCACTGGCATTGAGAATCAGATTCCGCTCCCCGAGACAGCCGGCCACGAAGGCGGGGCCGTCATGAATGCCGTCATTCTCAAGCGCTGAGGCCACAGCAGCCGCATAATAAGGCTTGTAACTCTCATAAAGCGGCGCACCGTCAGCATCGATGGCGCGGCTGTCGCAGAACGCCATGACGGCCTGTGGCGCAGCATCGAGCGCCGCGCCGAGACGGGTCAGAAAGGCCGGCTCGGCGATATCGTCGGCCTCCGCAATCCAGATCAGGTCGCCACGCGCCATATCAGCCGCGCGCCGCCACTGCGCGAAGACAGAGCCGGAACCCCTGCGCGAGGAAACGATGCGGACCTGCCGGTCCCATTCCGCCGCCGTCGCCTTCGCGACCGCCACGCTGTCATCCGTGGACGCATCATCGAGAACGATGATCTCCTGCACAGGACTGGTCTGGGCGAAGACCGAACTGAGCCGCGCCGCGAGATAGCGGGCGTAATTCCATGACAGCACAACAACCGAGATCCGTCTGCGGTCGGGGACGGCCAGATCAAGCAGGCGCCCGGCATAGTGATCGAACGGGAAAAGTCCGGCTGTCCGCCGCGCAAGGCGACCCCGCTCGCGCAACCCGTCATTCAGACTGCGGGTCGCCAGCGCCACCGCCCGTCGCGTCAGGCGGGTCGTGTCGGCAAGCGGCACGACCGCCGCGATATCGTCAGTGCCCAGCTCATCCGCGACCCTGGCAAGAAGATCCGGCGTGCCGCCGGTTCCCTGGAAAGCAACGCAGGGAAGCCCGGCGGCGAGCGCTTCCATCACGACGGAGGGGTATGGATCTTCACGCGACGTCAGCACGAACACGTCGGCGGCGGAAAGATAATCCTGCACGATATCCACATGACCAGGCAGGTGAAAGCGGCCGCTTTCAAGAGCCCGCCCGATCTCCGGTCCGAGCCAGTCCCGCAGGCCGGGATCTGTCTCGCCCAGCCAGACCAGATGGGTCACGCCCCGGATGTTTTCATCGACGGAATCGGTCTGACACCAGAGCTGAAGGAACAGATCGAAGCCCTTGCGCATGTCGCCATAGCCGGACCCAAGAATCAGCCGGTCCGCCGGCCCGATCCCCAGCGCGTTCCGAATGGCCTGACGTCGTTTCGGAAGGAACTGTACCGGCGTGCAGAGTCCCTGAGGAAGAATCTCAGTGGCTCGCGGCGTGGCCGGCAGCATGTCCAGGACGCGGGCCGCGACATCCGCCGCAGGAAAGACGGTCACGCGCGCGGCCGCGACAGAGCTGGCAAGAGGTTCGGTCAGCCGACGGCTGGCCAGGATCGCCGGCAGCTCATGCACAAGCTGGACAAAGCGGATGCCCGCCTCCGTCAGAGCCTCCGCCAACGGCGAGGCGCCGGCGGTATTGACGATCGCACTGACGTAACCTTCCCTCGCCAGCTGCTCCAGCCGGCAGGGCGTGGCCGGGTCATCGGGTGAGAGGAACTCCACGCCGCCGACCTCGCGGTAGCGCCCGGTCAGAGCCCCGCCGTCCAGCAGCACAAAAAGAATATCCAGCCCGTGATTGCGGCGCAGGGTCCGGCCGATCTGCAGAAGCAGCATCTGCGCGCCCGCCGGGAATGTATCGTGACCGACAAGCATCAGCCGCCGTGGCGCGGCATCCGCAAAAAAACCGGTCACAGCCCTGGCCGTTGCATTCAGATAAGCCGCCCCGAAATGCTGATCGGGTTCGAGATACGCTCCTTCGGCCCATTCGTTCCAGGCGTTGATGCAGACCAGAGGCTGCCCGAAAAACGGCGTCCGCCGGGCCTGTTCGATCAGCCCGGACAGCCATCGCTCGTACTGCGCCGGCGTGGAGCCGTGCAGGACCAGCCCTTTCCCCTCACGCCGCGCATCGTTGTCCCATGACGGGGCCGCGGTGCGGATCAGCGGGAAAGACGGCGCGGGCATATCGAGAGCGTTGTCGACGACCTGGCTGTAATCGTAGATCTGCCCGGTAAACTCCGTATCGAACAGCGCCATCTGCGGGTTGATGCAGGAAAGGCCGCCAACGACCTTATGCGGCGGAAATTCAATGGCGCCGTCAATGCCGAATTCACCCGGATCGTGATCGCCGAAAGACTGACTCATCACGAAAACCGGGTCTGCGCCACAGGCTTCGCGGAACAGGCGTCGCCAGCGGGCGATGGTGATCGCGCAGTCGGGAATGACTCCCGGCCGGTAGAGCATCAGCAGCGGCCGGCCATCAACATGGATGTAGCGCGGGTCCCGGAAATGGCGAACGAAACACGCGATGAGCGCCGCTTCGTCACCGGCCCGGAAATCCTGGGCGATCAGCACATCGTCCTCGGACCCGTCCCAGCGCCGGCTCCAGTTCTCATTCGCCCACATCAGACAGAAAGGCAGATCGATGTCCGGGCTGGCCAGCAGCATTTCCAGCGGGCTTTCGAGCAGCCGCGTCCCGTTGAACCAGTAAAAGTAAAAGACGAATCCCCAGATCCCGGCTTCACGCGCCATTTTCGCCTGCTCACGCAGAATGTCGGGATTGTCCAGAGTGTAATGCCCCAGATCCCGGGGAATGCGTGGCTGATAATGTCCCAGGAAACGCGGCATTCCGCGCGCCACATTGGTCCATTCCGTAAAGCCGGTGCCCCACCATTCGTCATTCTGCGAAATCCGGTGGAACTGCGGCAGATAGTAAGCAAGGACACGCGCCCGCCGGACCGCGGAGGATGGCAGCGGCCGGCGTGTTTCGAACAGCGGCCTCGGTCTTGTGTTGCGCCGCTGTTCACTGAACACGCTGGATTCGTCGGGCGGCGCGCTGGCATGCACGCCCGGACGGTGGCGATGCTCCAGATAATGCAGCAGCGGGTTGGCGTCCGGATCGGTGGCCAGGTAGCGCGCGCGATAGAACAGCGGATCGAATCCGGCGAAGGGCCGCCGCGCCTCACGGAAACCCTGGACCATGTAATGCTCAAGCGGGTCCACGCCCGCCTGAGCGATATCGGGATAAATCCTGAGATAAAAGGCCGGATCAAATCCCGGCAGCGGGCTGACATCGCTCCGGTGCCTGTTCAGCAGATAGTGCCGCAGAAGCAGCATGCCGTCGGGCACCGGATATGTGTCACGATACCAGACCGGATCAAACCAGGGGATCGGGCGCCGTCCTTCGGCCTCGCCCGTCGTGATGTAGTGCAGCAGAGGATCGCCGGTCACGTCCGGGTTTTCGGCGACATACCAGTGCGGATCGAAATATGGATTGGGGCGTCGCCCCTCGCGCCAGCCATGCTCGATATAGTGCGTGAGAGCGCCGGTGCCGAGGTCGGAAAGATCAGGATATGTGCCGGTGTAATACGCGATATCAAAGAGTCCGGAATGCCCGATGATCCGGAGAAGCGTGATGTCCGGCTCCTGCTGCGGAGATCCGGAGGCATCCGCGGTGTCGCGGGACTCACTCATTGTCGCTCACAATCGCGCCAGTTACAGGCGGTCTCTGTAAATCGTTAATTAACCGTTAAGCAAAAAGCGGTCAATCAGCCCTCTCCGAGCGAAAAAATGCTTCACTCCCTGTTGTTCTTGATCCTGACGGCGTTCGCCCGTATGTCGCTCTGTCTCAAGGGGTCGCCGGGTTTATGGACCAGACTGACATTTCCGCGCCGGTCGAGCATGATCGCGCCGTGTTTCCTGATGGACTGATGCTCGACTGCGGCACCGTTCTGGCGCCCGTCGAGATTGCGTACCGCACCTATGGCGTTCTGTCCCCGGACCGGAATAACGCCATTCTGGTGTGCCATGCCCTGACGGGCGATCAGTATCTTGCCGAAACGCATCCGGTGACAGGCCGCAAAGGCTGGTGGGACCGGATGGTCGGTCCGGGAAAGCCGATAGACACGAACCGTTTTTTTGTCATCTGCTCGAACGTGCTGGGCGGCTGCATGGGGTCCACCGGCCCGCGTTCGCCCAGGCCTTCCGCCATCGGGGCGCAGGACGACAGCGGGGCCGCTCCTGTCGCTGAACCGTGGGGAACGGATTTTCCCCCCATTACGATCCGCGACATGGTCCGCGCGCAGAACGCGCTCGTGCGCCATCTCGGCATTGAGCGGCTCTTCGCTGTCGTCGGCGGATCAATGGGGGGTATGCAGGTGCTCGAATGGGCCGCGACCTATCCGGACATGGTTTTCGCGGCCGTGCCGATCGCCACCGCGCCTTTTCACTCCGCCCAGAATATCGCCTTCAACGAAGTCAGCCGTCAGGCCATCTTCGCCGATCCGGAATGGCACGGCGGCCGTTACTGGGAAGTCGGAGCCGTCCCGGCCCGCGGACTGGCGGTCGCCAGAATGATGGCGCATATTACCTACCTGTCGGAAGAAGCGCTGACCCGGAAATTCGGCCGCCGCGTCCGTCGGGAGAGCATGCCGCCCGCGACACCCTGCACGGTCGCGGAACCGCAGTCCCTGTCTCTGTTCGGTGAGATTTTCGAGGTGGAGTCCTATCTGCGCCACCAGGGGTCCAGCTTCGTTCGCCGTTTCGACGCCAATTCGTACCTGACCATCACCCGGGCCATGGACTGGATGGACCTCGGCGCAGAGCATGACGGCGATTATGGCGGTCCGTTTGCCGGTACCCGGACGCGGTTCTGCGTCATCTCGTTTTCCTCGGACTGGCTGTTTCCGACATCCCAGTCGAGGATTCTCGTCCGGGCTCTGAACCGTGCCGCCGCCAACGTTTCCTTCGTGGAAATCGAAAGCGATAAGGGGCATGACGCCTTCCTGCTCGACGAGCCGGATTTTGACCGGACCGTGCGTGGCTTCCTGTCCGGAGCGGCGGAACATGCCGGGCTGGAATGCAGTGTTGCGAAGGCAGAGGGCATAAGAGGCGACGGTGTTGTCCTGCCGTAAGGGAGCGTTCTGACATGCGGCTTGATCAGCGCCTGATCGCCGGGATGATCACACCGGGCACACGGGTCCTGGATATCGGCAGCGGCGATGGCACGCTGATCGATCATCTGTTCCGGACCAGAGGATGTGACGCGCGCGGCATCGAAATCGACATGGGGGAAGTGACACGCTCCGTGGCGCACGGTCTGCCCGTTGTGCATGGCGATGCGGATCACGATCTCGCGCATTATCCCGATGGCAGTTTCGATTATGTCGTGCTGCAGCGGACTCTTCAGGCCGTCGAACGCCCGCGCGAGGTTCTGCGGCAGATGCTCCGTATCGGTCGTTACGCCATCGTGTCCTTCCCGAATTTCGGACACTGGGAACTGCGGCTGAAACTGCTGACCAGTGGCCGCATGCCCAATACGGCCGTGTGGAACACGCCCTGGTACGCCACACCCAACATTCATCCCTGCACAATCAGGGATTTTCTGGCTCTGTGCACGGAAGAAGGATATCGCGTCCATAACTGGATGGCCGTTGACGAAGAGGGAGAGCGGGCGCCGTGGCGGCGCTCGATCCGTCTCGCCAATCTGTTTGGTGAGCAGGCGCTTTTTCTGCTCGGCAAGGAATCCGGAGAGACGGATGAAAATCATCATCGCGTGAACACGTCCCGGCCAGACAGGGCGAAGAAAAAGTGACCATCCCGTCGTCCCTGTCATCGGTTTCGGGAATTCCGACACTTCTGGCGGCCATTGACGGCGGCGCCACGAAAACAATTCTCCGCCTTGCCCTGCCCGACGGGTCGGTAATCGGAGAAGGCCGCGGCGGGGCTGGCAATATCGCAAGCGATATCGACATGGCCCGCGCGTCAGTCCGGACGGCGCTTGACGACGCGCTCCGTGCTGCCGGACTGTCCTGCGCCGATCCTGCTTCCGGCGCTGTCCGGATTTTTGCCGGAGCCGGCATGGCCGGAGCGGAAGCCGCGGACTGCGCGCAGCGATTCACCCGTCTGTGCGATGATTTCGCGAAGCTTGAGGTCAGAAGCGATTCCTATACCTCCTGTCTCGGTGCGCACGGCGGAGAGGATGGCGCTGTCATAGCGGTCGGAACCGGAAGTGTTGCTTATGCCATCTGCGGTCCCGAGGAGCGCCGTGCCGGCGGATGGGGATTTCCTCAGAGCGACGAAGGCGGAGGTGCATGGGTCGGTCTTGAGGCCATACGCCATATGCTGGCTGTGCAGGACGGCCGGGTTTCCGAAACCGGCCTGTCCCTGGCGCTGCGTGCGCATCTCATCAGCGCGGGTCATGATCCGTTGTCCTGGAGTGTGGGTGCGTCCGCCACGCGTTTTGCCTCGCTGGCGCCGGTGCTCGTGAAGGCCGCACAGGCAGGGGATGCCGCCGCCATGGATATTCTGAATCGCGCCGGGGACGAGCTGGGGGCTCTTGCGGATTCGTTGCTGTCGGAGAACAGGTTTTCGGCATTGCCCCTTTGCCTGCTTGGCGGCCTGGCGCCGGTGCTGATGCCCCGTCTGCCCTGCGGCGTGCGTGAAAAACTGGTTCCGGCGCAGGGAAGCGCCGTCGATGGCGCGATGATGCTGGCACGCAGAGTCTGTGGAAACCCGCTCTGAAGAGTGGCCCCGCGTGTTGCGCTGACTGAAAAGTTTCGTTGGATTCACAGGATAAATAGCAACGCCCTGCGGCGTGTAAAATAAAATATATGAGACCAGGCCCGTCAGAGGGCAAAAACCCCTGGCGGAGCGCTTGAAAATCATGCCAATTCGGCATAGGATAAATGCGTTTGGCGAGGTCGATATTCTTGCCGGTTCGGAAAATCCGGCTCTGTTTCTAAAATTGGTAATGTCGCACAAGGATCAGCATTCGCGCCGGAACAGGCTGTGACTGCTGTCAGCCTCGCAAAGCCGGGCTACAGACATAACCCTACTTTGAAAAGGTGAAGGCGTCAGATAAGCCTCGCCGTTTCTTGCGCACCAGGAGGCGTTCTACCTAAATGACGACGTTTGCCGATCTCAAGCTTGCCGAGCCGTTGCTGCGTGCCCTCAATGAGGAGGGGTACACGACCCCGACCCCGATTCAGGCACAGTCTATCCCTTATCTTTTACACGGCCGCGACCTTCTGGGACTTGCCCAGACCGGAACAGGCAAGACGGCTGCGTTCGCGCTGCCCATTCTGCAGCATATTCTGACGCACCGGCATGCCCCGACCCCGAAGGGCGCGCGCGTGCTCGTGCTCGCGCCCACCCGCGAACTCGCATCACAGATCGATGCCAGTTTCAAGGCTTATGCGCGTCATATGAAGTTCTCGCATGCCGTCATCTTCGGCGGCGTGGGACAGGGGCGTCAGGTCGAGGCGATGCGGCGCGGGGTCGATGTCCTTGTCGCTGCTCCGGGGCGTCTGCTGGATCTTATGGGCCAGGGCCATATCGATCTGCATAGTCTGGAAATTCTCGTCCTCGACGAGGCCGACCGCATGCTCGATATGGGATTTGTGCGCGATATCCGGCGCATCGTTGCCGCTCTGCCACGCGAGCGTCAGACATTGCTGTTCTCGGCCACCATGCCGCGCAGCATCTCCGAGCTGGCGAATTCGCTTCTGCGGGACCCGGCCACGGTCGAGGTCACGCCTCCGTCCAGCACCGTCGACCGCATCCGTCAGGCTGTGATGTTTGTCGAGCAGGACAAGAAGAAAGACGCGCTCCTCCTGCTGATGAACTCCCCGAAGGTCGCCAGAGCCGTCGTGTTCACGCTGATGAAGCATGAAGCAAATAAGGTATCGGAATTCCTCAATAAAAACGATATTTCCGCGGAAGCCATCCACGGCAATAAGTCTCAGGGCGCCCGTGAGCGCGCGATGTCCGGCTTCCGTTCAGGCAGCGTAAAAGTTCTCGTTGCGACGGATATCGCGGCACGCGGTATCGATGTTGACGATGTCAGCCACGTTTTTAACTACGATCTTCCGAATGTCCCGGAAAGCTATGTGCACCGGATTGGGCGGACAGCCCGCGCCGGCCGGGAAGGCTGGGCCGTCTCGTTCTGTGACCCGGAACAGCGTGCATGGCTGCGCGATATCGAAAAGACGATCGGTAAAAACGTGCCGGTCGTAAGAGATCATCCGTATCATTCCGATGCCGCCGAAAACTCGACGATGCGGCCACCTGTTCTGGGTGGCGGCGGCCGGGGTCGTGGTGGTCCGCCAAGAAATGGCGGCCGTCATGGCAGATCCGGCGGCGGAGCACGTCGCGTCGCCTGATCCGAACAGACCGGCGGCCCTGTGCCGTCCGGCTGTATTTCGGTAAATATCCTGAAGACTGTTTCAAAAATCTGCCCGTAAGATCTCCTGCAGATTACAAAAGTTTTTGGTGAAGCTTTTTTCAAAAAGCTTCAGAAGACGCCGCCTTTCTGAAAAAAGGCGGCACCCAGAAACTTCTGTTTTTAAGAATCTGTCACTAAAAGCTCTCAGATCCTGACTGAAACGAACAGGTGCCGGGACTCAAAAACCATAACATCGTCAGTTTGTTAAAAAAATTTTTGTCCATTGAGACTGTTTAAACCAGTCTCTCTATATAATCAGAGGTTCACAAGGGCGCCCGCTGTTTCAGCGCGGCGCCCTTTTCTGTTGTGAAGACAGGCAGAATGTCGCCTCGTGTTCACAGGATCTGACAGTTACATTTGTGTATCATCCCCGAATCTCATTCGTTATTTTTTCGTTTTTATGCTGTCTGATCTGTAGCGGCTGTACCCCTTTCCTGCCAGAGCACGCACGCACCGCGCTGGTCGCCATGCCATTGCCCGATCTTCTGTCATGTGCAGGAAAACCATCTCATACAATGCAGATTTCGGAAGCAGACTGGATTCTGTCCTACGATCAGAGCGAACCCGTGCAGCCAGCCATTACTCTTTCTTCCGTGCTTCCCGGCGGTATCACGCCAAGCATCTCCCTTGGCGCAAGCGGCACCTGTCATACGATCATCCGCGTTCACGGCGGTTATGTCGCGGCAGTACATTTCACCGGTGTGACGCTGACCATGGCAGGTCCGACAGCCGCCTGCGTGCCGCTCATCCGTGAGTGCGTCAGAAATGCCGACAGAACATCCATGCCCGCCGGTTACGATGCCGGGAGATGGCTGCGATGACGTCCTGGTGCACGGGCGGCTGGTATGCCTGGCGAACTCCCGAAGGAAAGAGAGTCCTGCTGCGCTACGTCGCCGGAGACTGGTCGGATGAGCATGGCAGACTCTCTGACGAGCCGGCTCTTCTGGCGCAGGGATGGCGGCCCGAAGCCTGACTGCGCGTTCCCGGCCAGGCTTTGCCGGAACGGACAGTGTGATACGATGTCCGCATGACGAAGACCACGCCCGCGACAGCTTTTCTCAGACGCAGGAATATTGCCTTTGAGACCTTCGTCTATGACTATGACCCGTCCGTGGAGAAACTCGGCGTGCATGCCGCCGCAGCCGTGGGCGAACCCCCGGAGCGGGTGTTTAAGACCCTGATGGCCGAAGTGGACGGAAAACCCGTCTGTGTCGTCATCCCGGTAGCCCGGGAACTCAGCATGAAAAAACTGGCCGCCGCTTTTTCGGGCAAGAGCGCGAAAATGATGAAACCCGCCGATGCCGAACGGATCACCGGATACAGGGTGGGCGGCATCAGCCCGTTCGGGCAGCGAAAGCAGATCCCCACGGTCCTGGCGCAGGAAGCGCTGGAACTGCCTTATATCCTGACAAACGGAGGCGGCAGAGGCGTGCAGGTGAAACTCTCTGTTTCCGACGCGCTGACCGCCATGGACGGAAAGACAGCCGATCTTCTGGCTTCCGCGGACTGACACTCCGTCATTCCTGTCCGGAAAAACACTTTTCTGTAAAGGACATAACCCGGAGACCGGGGACAGTTACGATCGGGCTTCGACGACCGGCGCACCGTTAAAACGGTGCGCCGGTCATCCCAGCCAGATCCGGAGATTCCCCTTTTGACCGGCCAGAATTTTGATGCCTGCCTCGATTTCGTGCGCACCGCGGAAGGCGGGTACAGTGATGATCCTAAAGACACGGGTAACTGGCTGCCCGACGAAAAGGGTGAGGACACCCTGATCGGGAGCTGTTACGGCGTATCCGCCCCTCTGCTCGCGGCATGGATGAAACCTGCGAAAGTTACCGCAGAGGACATGAAGAATCTCGATCTCGGGACATTCGACGCCATCGCGCGCTCCCGTTTCTGGAATCCGCTGTCCTGCTCGGCCCTTCCCGCCGGAATCGATCTCATGGTGTTCGATTTCGGATGGAACTGCGGCGTCGGGACATCAGCGCATCTCCTGCAGCGCATGGCCGGCACGACACCGGATGGCCAGATCGGCAACCGGACCCTGGAAGCGCTGAACCAGGCGGAAATCGACGACATCCTGCCCCAGATCGACCCGGACGCCCTCTCGGTCCTTCATGCCCGCCTCGGCCTGCCTCCGAGCAGCGGCATCGGACCCGAAGTGCGCCGCGCCCTCGCCCGGCGGGGCGGGATGACTCTCCTCATGGTGCTGGTGCTCTCCGGGATGCAGGAGCGCGAATATCGCGCGCGCGCGGATTTCAGACGCTGGGGAAAAGGATGGCTGGCCCGCACACGGCGTCGCACCGAGACGGCGCTCGCCATGGTGACAGCCGCCGCCGTGCGTGACGCCCAGCCCTCCTGATTTCGAAACCGATATGATACGCGGTGCGATTGACCGCACCGCCACCCCCTCGTCATGATGCTGCCATGACGAAGCCCGCCACAGATGCCGCCGCACGCCTCACGACCCTGCTGACCCGTCTGGCGGAGGACGTCAGGGCAGAAGACGTCAACGCAGAAGACGGAAGGACAGCGGACGCCAGGACAGACGACAGGCCTGGCGCCGCCGCCGGGTTCGGGGCCGTCTCCGTCGAATGCGCCATTGCAGCGGTCGCGGGGGATCGTCCCGGCGTCGTGCGCGGCAGCGCCGCCTTTATGGAGGCTCTGTTCAGACTCTGGGCCGAACAGGACCTCGATCCCGAAGCCGTATGGAATGAACTCCACGCACGGATCGAAATGGGCGAACTCAGTCTCCGTCTGAGCCGCGCGCCCGGACGGCACCGGACAAGACGGGTCGGGCCATGGAGAGTGGCGACAAGTAAACTTCCTTAAAGGGTTTATGTGGCATTAGCTGTCTCCTGATGGCATAAGCGGCCCCGGCGCGGAGGTCGCCGGCTTTGTGTAGCGACACGATGCGTCGTGTCGGAACCGTCCTGCGCGCATGGACACTGTCGTAGCTGCGAATATCGTGAACATGTGGTCTCGTTTTGTGCCGGACTGGGCCTCGGTGGGAGCCGCGGCTCAGTATTCCATAACCGTCATCAGGACGGACCCGACAGGCGCGCCATCCGTTTTTATCTGCCTCATTCTGCTCGTTTCCATCTTCTTCGGCGCAAAGCGGGGACTGTCACGTGAACTGATTTCAGCGGCGGGCTGGATTTTCGCGCCATTCGCATCCATGTACTGGCAGAAGCCTTTCGCACAGTGGGCCTTTCCCGGAATCCAGCCTGCCATGATGGCTGATCTGATGGGCTTCTGTTCAGTGTTCGTGATCGTTCTGGTCGTCTCGTCCCTGCTGAGCAGTCTGTTTTCGCGGATGATCCGCAAATCGGTCCTGGCCAGCACCGATGTCTTTCTCGGAGGCGTATTCGGAGCCCTGCGGGGCTCTGTCATCGTTGTGACGCTCTATTTCGTCAGTGCCTGGATCACACCGGGCGGCGCGCTGCTCTCCAGCCTGGAAGGAGACACGTCCACGGCGGGGCTCTCCACGGCGCTGACCTATCTTGCGCCATTGTTGTCCAGAATCGTGCCGTCTGATCTTGCGCAGCAGGCCGGCACGCGTCATGACCTCGACGGGCAGCAGGACCTGCCCGATCCGGCGCATACACAGAACCCCTGACGTTACTGACGCGTGATGCGTGGCAGACGGTCAGGGAGGGATTAATGATCAATGTCCGACACGCTTTCCTCCAGGCATGCTCTGACCACTCATCCCTGGTCCGGCGCCACAGCTGACGGTGACGACAAATTCCACGAAGAATGCGCCGTCTTCGGCGCATGGAACGTGGCGGACGCATCCGCGATCGCGGCACTGGCCCTGCATGCCCTGCAGCATCGTGGCCAGGAGGCGTCCGGCATCGTCAGTTATGACGGAGAGAAATTCTCATCCCATCGCGGGCTCGGCCTGGTCGGCGACGTGTTCAGCGATCCGCGGGTCATGGCCGGACTGCCCGGCTCTAACGCCATCGGCCATAACCGCTATTCGACGACCGGCGACACCCTTCTGCGAAACGTACAGCCGCTCTTCGCCGAATTCGAGTTCGGCGGTCTCGCGGTCGCCCATAACGGCAATCTGACCAACGCCAATACACTCCGCCGGGCTCTGGTCCGCCGGGGCTGCCTGTTCCAGTCGACAACCGACAGCGAGGTGTTCATCCACCTCATCGCCATCTCGCTCTACGCCACCGTCGAAGACCGCCTGATCGACGCGCTCAAGCAGGTGCAGGGCGCCTATTCCCTCGTCGTCCTGTCACAGAATGCACTGATGGGCGTGCGCGACCCGCTCGGTGTACGTCCGCTGGTGCTCGGCAAGATGCCCGGCGCCGCCGACAACGATGCCTCCGGCTGGATTTTCGCCTCCGAAAGCTGCGGCCTGGACATTGTCGGCGCCGAGTTCGTCCGCGATGTCGAACCCGGCGAACTGGTCATCATCGACCGCGACGGAATCCGCTCGGTTCGTCCGTTCTCCGCTGAACGCCCCCGGTTCTGCGTGTTCGAATACATCTATTTCGCCCGCCCCGACTCGGTGCTGGACGGCGTCCCCGTCTACAGCGCCCGCAAGCAGATCGGCGTCGAACTGGCCCGCGAAAGCGCCGTGCCGGCGGATGTCGTCGTACCGGTGCCGGATTCCGGCGTGCCCTCCGCCATGGGATATGCGCAGGAAAGCGGCATCCCCTTCGAGCTCGGCATTATCCGCAACCACTATGTCGGGCGCACCTTCATCGAGCCGACGGATCAGATCCGCAATCTCGGCGTGCGCATGAAGCACTCCACCAACAGGCCCGTGCTGGATGGCCGGCGCGTCATTCTTGTGGACGATTCCATCGTTCGCGGAACCACGTCCCGCAAGATCGTCGATATGGTCCGCGCCGCCGGAGCGAAGGAAGTCCACATGCGGATTTCCTCACCTCCGACCCGTCATTCCTGCTTCTACGGAATCGATACGCCGGAACGCAGCAAACTGCTCGCGGCCCAGTACGATATCGAAAAAATGGCCGAACTGATCGGTGTCGACAGCCTGGCGTTCATCTCGCTCGACGGGCTCTATCGCGCGCTCGGTCACAAAGGCCGCGACGCGGAGCGTACCCGCTACTGCGATGCCTGTTTCACCGGCGATTATCCCATTCCTCTCGTCGATCACGATGCCGAATTCGGACCCGGAACAGCCTGACACAGTCATGCCCGGTCAACCCGGTCATGACAGCAGCGCTCCTCTCTCCGGCCGTGTGGCGCTCATCACCGGCGCAAGCCGGGGGATCGGGCGCGCCACCGCGATCGCCCTCGCCGGATACGGCGCGCACTGCGTCCTCACAGCCCGGACAGCGGGCGGTCTTCATGAAACGGATGACCTGATCGCAGCCCGGACCGGACGTCGCGCGACGCTGCTGCCGCTCGATCTGGCCGACGGCGCGAAAACCGATCTGCTCGGTCCATCCCTCGCGGAACGTTTCGGCCGGCTCGATATCCTCATCCATGCCGCCGCGCATTTCACAACACCCACACCCGTCGCCCATATCCGCGACAGCGACTGGACGCGCGCGCTGACAGTCAATGCCGGCGCCACCATGCGGCTGCTGCGGACCACCACCCCGCTGCTCCGGCAGGCGCCGGCAGGGCGGGCGATCGTTCTGACGAACGACAGCCTGAACAGACCGGCCCCCTTCCACGCCATCGGCGCGGTATGTGGCGCGGCGGTGACGGCGCTGGTCAGCACATGGCGGCTGGAAATGGCCGACTGCCCGTCTTTCGCGGCGCATCTTTTTGATCCCGGCCCGACGGCAACGCGCCTGCGGGCTCAGGCGTTTCCGGCGGAAGAGAACGATACCCTGGCCACACCCGAAAGCGTCGCCCGTCATATCGCCGGTCTCTGTGTCGAAACAGTTCCGGGATAGCCCTGCCCGGAGGAAAGAGGTCACATGTTCCTCCGACGTCTCGCCGCCGATATTCCGATTATTCAGGCGCCCATGGCCGGCGTTTCCAGCCCGGCTCTGGCGGCCGCCGTGTCTGACGCCGGCGGCATCGGCTCGCTCGGCATCGGCGCCATGACGGTGGAGACGGCCCGCGCGGCGATCCGGGAGACACGCCGCCTGACCAGACGCCCTTTCGGCGTCAACGTCTTCTGCCACCGGTCCGTCACGCCGGACGCGGAATGCGTGACGCGCTGGCTGGACTGGCTGCGACCGGAATTCGCGCGTTACGGAGCATCCCCTCCGCAGACGCTGCGCAGGATTTACCCGTCATTTTGCGACAGCAACATCCCGTGTGACATGCTGGTGGAGGAACGCCCGGCGCTCGTCAGCTTCCATTTCGGACTTCCCGGACCCGCCGCGATTTCCGCCCTGCGCCATGCGGGGATCATGCTTGCGGCAACAGTGACATCGCCGGCGGAGGCGCTTCAGGCGACGCAGGCCGGCATCGACGCCCTGATCGTGCAGGGTTATGAAGCCGGCGGCCATCGCGGAATATCTGACCCGGCTGCGGAAGATCTCAGGTCCGACACCCACACCCTGCTGCGACAGGTCGCGGCCTGCACAGCGCTGCCTCTGATCGCCGCGGGCGGTATCATGGACGGCCATGACATCGCCGCCGCCCTGCGGAGCGGTGCCGCCGCAGTGCAGATGGGAACGGCGTTCGTCGCCTGCGATGAGAGCCTGGCCAGCCCCGCTTACCGCGCCGCGCTGCTGACCGCCGGACAAAACGGAACCGCCATGATGTCCGCCATTTCCGGCAGGCCGGCCCGCGGTCTCATCAATCGGTTTACGATGCTCGATACACGACCGGACAGACCGGCGATCCCGCCTTATCCCTATACCTATGATGCAGGGAAAGCCCTGGACGAAGCCGCACGCGCCGTCGGCGAGACAGGTTATGGCGCATTCTGGGCAGGACAGGGCACCGGGCGCGTCCGGCCGATGCCCGCCGCGCGCCTGATCGCCCTTCTCGCCGCGGAGACCGGAACGCCATAAAGACGGATCGTTTTCTGAGACGATTAAGACCCGATCCGGCTGGACGATGTTATCAGAATGTTGAATATCCGGAGCTTAAATCGCTCCTCCGCGGGTGTTGTTGCACCCTGGTGCTAAAGGCAATAAAGATCAGATCATGGCAGCTGAACCTTCTGAACCGGCAACATACCTGACGCTTCCGATCGAAAAGACTTCCGATTTTACACTGGAAGACTTCGCCGGCAATCATCAGGCGATGAATTATTACCACACCTATAAAGCAGACACGCTTCAGCATGTGTTTACTCTCGCAAATATTCTGCACATGCATAAACTCGTCAGAGAGGCCGCGAATTTTTACGGCCTCGCCTATAATATGCATTCGAAAAAGCCGGATGATTATCCACTGGCCTCCTCACTGCTGCAGGTCCGGCTTCTCTGTCTCCTAAAAGCGGGAATGGAGCCGCCACGGGATGAGCTCGAACAGCTCCGCGCGCTGTCGAAGACCATGTACGACTACATCAGCGGCATCGAAATCGCCTGGCGCGGCCATGATCCCGTCGCCGCGCTGAAGCGTATGGATAACTGCTTCGAAATCTTTCACACAGGCGAGGAAGTCGACGTCCTCTATCTTGAGACGGCGCTGTCGGTCCTGCCGCCCGCCACGCCAGCAGAATCCCAGCCTGAAGCTCAGAAAATTCCGCGCAAAATCTACATGTACTGGGATAAAAACCCGCCGCCGGAAGTCGAGGAAAATTACGACTATCATTGCGACCTCGGGACGTTCGACGTCCATCTCTTCGACCGCGAGGAAGGGGCCGAATGGATCTGGGATTATTACGGCAAGGAAGCGCGGGATCTGTTCCTGGGCGCGAAACACGCGGCCGAGGCCGCGGACTTCCTCCGCGTTCATGTCATTCAGGAATTCGGCGGATGGTGGCTGGACGCCGATATCCGGATCACATCGCCCGAAACGCTTGAGAACTACATCGCCAGAGACCCGTCACATCTGTTCTTCGTGACGGACAATTATTACGTCCATAACGATTTCTTCGGAAGCCGGCGTAACAGCCCGATCCTGCAGGACTGTCTCCTGTCGCTCTACCGGAACAGTTACCTGCATCACGGGCTGTATATCGCCTACAAAACCGGTCCCGGCGTCTTCAACCGCGCCCTGAACCGAAAACTGCATACCGCCTTCCGGACCGGCAAACCGTTCGATCCGACGGTCATGATTCAGCGCTCGCCGGAGTTCGACAGCATCATCCAGGACATGGATATGGCATATAAAAAGGGCGGCGGCTGGCACGCGGCCTGATGCTTTAGCTGACGCGGGATGGTTTTCCGGCTATAGGGCGCCCACATCAGCGGGTACAGCGTTCCTGCGCTGAACCCCAGGCCCCTGTTCAAGAGCAGAAAGACCTTCTCATGTCCGGTTACCGTTCCCGCACGACCACTCATGGCCGCAACATGGCCGGGGCCCGCAGTCTGTGGCGCGCCACCGGCATGACGGACAGCGATTTCGGCAAACCGATCATCGCCGTCGCCAATTCCTTCACCCAGTTCGTCCCCGGCCACGTCCACCTGAAGGATCTCGGCCAGCTCGTCTGCGGCGCCATCGCCGAAGCCGGCGGCGTCGGGCGCGAGTTCAACACCATCGCCGTCGATGACGGAATCGCCATGGGCCATGGCGGCATGCTCTACAGCCTGCCATCGCGCGAACTGATCGCCGACGCCGTGGAATACATGGTCAATGCCCACTGCGCCGACGCGCTGGTTTGTATCAGCAACTGCGACAAGATCACTCCCGGCATGCTGATGGCCGCGATGCGCCTGAACATCCCGACCGTCTTCGTCTCCGGCGGCCCGATGGAAGCCGGCCGCGTGATGGAAGGCGAGATCGAGAAACACGTCGATCTCGTCACCTCCATGGTCGCCGCCGCCAGCCCCGCCGTCAGCGAGGCCGAATCAGAGATCATCGAACGCTCCGCCTGCCCGACCTGCGGCTCCTGCTCGGGCATGTTCACCGCCAACTCCATGAACTGCCTCACCGAAGCCCTGGGCCTGTCCCTGCCCGGCAACGGCAGCCTCGTCGCGACACACGCGGACCGGAAAGAGCTGTTCCTCCGCGCCGGCCGCCTCGCCGTCTCCCTGGCGAAGCAGTTCTATGAGAATGGCGACAGCCGCGTCCTGCCCCGTTCGATCGCCACATCAGAGGCGTTCGAAAACGCCATGACCGTGGACATCGCCATGGGCGGCTCCACGAACACGGTCCTGCACCTGCTCGCCGCCGCGCATGAGGGCGAGGTGCCCTTCACCATGGCCGACATCGACCGCCTCTCCCGCCGTGTCCCCAATCTCTGCAAGGTCGCACCCTCGAAAGCCGACGTGCATATGGAAGACGTGCATCGCGCCGGCGGCGTTCAGGCCATCATGGGTGAACTGGATCGTCTCGGCCTGCTGCATCGCAACGTCCCGATGGTCCATGCGCCTTCTCTGGCGAACGCCCTGGTCGAATGGGATATCGGCAGCGAGACCGCCACGGATGCTGCAAGAGACTTCTACCGCGCCGCCCCCGGTGGTGTTCGCACAACGGAGGCTTTCTCTCAGGCCAGCCGCTATAAAGAGCTGGATACCGACCGGAAGTCCGGCGCCATCCGCACCGGCGAACATGCTTTCAGCAAGGATGGCGGTCTGGCCGTTCTTTACGGCAACATCGCCGAAGACGGCGCCATCGTAAAAACCGCCGGCGTGGCGCCAGACCTTCTCACCTTCTCCGGTCCTGCCCGCGTCTTCGAAAGCCAGGACGCCGCTGTCTCCGCCATTCTCGGCGGCCGGATTATCGCGGGCGATGTCGTCGTCATTCGTTACGAAGGCCCGAAAGGCGGTCCGGGGATGCAGGAAATGCTTTACCCGACCAGCTACCTGAAATCGAAAGGTCTGGCCGAATCCTGCGCCCTGATCACCGATGGCCGCTTCTCCGGCGGCAGCTCCGGTCTCTCCATCGGCCATATCTCGCCGGAGGCCGCCGAAGGCGGCGCCATCGGCCTGATTGAGGAAGGTGACATCATCGAGATCGACATTCCGTCCCGCGTTCTTCGCACTGCCGTGCCAGACTCAGAACTGTCCACCCGGCGAGCCAGAATGGATGATCGCGGCACTGAAGGCTGGAAACCGGTGCGTGACCGGGTGGTGTCAACAGCGCTGCAGGCTTATGCGGCTCTGACGACCAGCGCCGCCCGCGGCGCCGTGCGGGACCTGGCCCAGCTGGCCCGACGCACACCCCGGTAAAAGGAATCCGGGCTCTCGCCGGCCTTGGCAAAGGTCAAAAACCTTTGCCAGCCATTTTATTAAACAAACCGGGATCAAAGAGGCTGCGCCCCTTTGCGTGTTTCAGGGCAGAGCCCTGAAACACCCGGACAGGATCAGCTTCTCCTCAGACAGCGTGAACCTTACTCTCACGCTCCCAGAACCGGACCGCACGACAGGTCGTAATAAATCCGGCCGCATCGCCCGGCGCCGTAAGAGTGACAAAGCCCTTATCCATATCCGACGGCTGAAGCCCGGCGCGTGCAATCAGCGGGGTCGCATCCGGACCGACACCGATAAACTTGGCATGCGCATAGGCATCGTTGATGAAGTCCCGCGCCGTCGCCTCATGACTCAGCAGCTTCGCCCCGGCAGCGGAAGGCAGCAACACCACGGCATCGTAAAGAACCGAAGGACCACCGTTGATCTTCTGACCGAGCGGTACCATCGAACCATCCGACAGCTTCACACCACCAACCTGAGGTCCGACCAGCTCGACATTGGTTCCCTCCGCTTTCGCAGCATCGCAGACAGCTTTCAGCAGCGCCGCATCCGTTCCGTCCGTCACCAGAATGCCGATCTTGCGCCCGGCAAAGGTCTTCGGACCATTTTTCAGAATACTGAGCGCCGGAGACGGAGGCAGATCATCGATCACCGGGCGGGCAGGGGGAGCCGCTTCGGGCAGCTTCTCAAGTCCGATCCCTTTCGCCACAGTCAGAGCCAGTTCCTTATCGATATTCAGCAGATGTGACACAACCCGCGAACGGATTGCCGGCGTCTCCACCTTGCTGAGCTCGAACGTATAGGCCTGCTGGATATGCACCTGCTCGGTCTTCGTCTGACTGATGTAAAACTGCCGTGTCTGACTGTAATGATCGGCAAAGAGTTCCGCCCGTTCCCGCCGCGTCTCACCACTCTCCTGAGCGACATAAGATTTGTAACCCCGCGCCGGGTTCTCACGCGCTCCGCCGACTTCCGGACCCCAGGAGTTCGGTTCGTAGTTCGCCCGCCCTTTCGGATTATGCATCGCCGCATGACCATCCTGCTGGAAGGTATGGAACGGACATTTCGGAGCGTTAACCGGAATATGCGTGAAGTTAGGACCACCAAGCCGTTTCAGCTGCGTGTCGAGATAGGAGAAATTCCGGCCCTGCAGCAGCGGATCATTGGTGAAATCAATCCCGGAAACGACATTCTGGGTGCAGAACGCAACCTGTTCGGTTTCCGCAAAGAAGTTATCGACAACACGATCCAGAACAAGGCGACCGATCCGGCGCACGGGAACCAGCTCTTCGGGAATCAGCTTGGTCGCATCCAGAATGTCGAAATCGAAATTGTCTGCGAACTCGTCATCGAAAAGCTGAACGCCGAGTTCCCATTCCGGGAAATCACCGGAGGTGATCGCATCCCACAGGTCACGACGGTGGAAGTCCGGATCAGCGCCGTTGATCTTGAGCGCTTCATTCCAGACTACGGACTGGAGACCGGCTTTCGGTTTCCAGTGGAATTTTACAAAAGTCGAATTGCCTTCTTTGCTCACAAACCGGAATGTATGAACCCCGAACCCTTCGATAAACCGCAGGGAACGCGGAATGGCCCGGTCGGACATCGCCCACATGATGGCATGCATCGATTCCGGAGAAAGCGAGACAAAGTCCCACAGATTGTCATGCGCGGACTGCGCCTGCGGGAATCCGCGATCCGGCTCTTCCTTGATGGAATGCACAAAATCCGGAAACTTAATGGCATCCTGAACAAAAAAGACCGGAGCATTATTGCCCACGATGTCCCAGTTGCCCTCTTTCGTATAGAGCTTTACGGCAAAGCCCCGAATATCACGGGGAAGATCCGAAGACCCTCTGCCGCCGGCAACAGTCGAAAGCCGCACGAACGCCGGAACACGCTCACCCGGCCGCTGCAGCACATCCGCAGTCGTAATATCGGACAGCGAATCCGTCAGCTCGAAATAACCATGCGCCCCATAACCGCGCGCATGCACCACACGCTCCGGAATCCGCTCGTGATCAAAATGAAAAATCTTTTCCCGGAAATGGAAATCCTCGAGCAGGGCCGGCCCGCGCGACCCGACCCGAAGCGTGTTCTGGTCGTCGGCAACCGGAACGCCCTGCGCCGTTGTCAGCGTCGGCACCTCTCCCGTCGCCGTCTGATGGGTCTCCCCGCCTTCACCCCGTCCGAATGACTGATCGCCCACGGTTACCTGCTCGTAATCCGGTTTTTTCTCTTTTGTGCTCATGATGCCCTCCACTTCCGAAAGGCAACGCGAGCCCATGTCGGATGGTTCCGGTTCCGGAGGGGGCAGCAGATCTGTGAGCGGCAGATCTTTTTTCCTGAAAGAAAAAACGCTCCTGAGTCTCCGGACTTTGCACAGAGGCTGTGGCTTTCCATCCGGCCTTTACGCGGAACTTCCGTCCCATGAGCCAGCGGCTTCTCCCGGGTCCGTACTCTCCGGGATCAGTCGCTCAGCGCCCGCAGCAGACTTTCGGAAAACCGTTCCGGCGAAAACTCCGCCCGGATCAGGCGCCTGCCCTGATCCGAACGCTGCCGCCAGAGCGCATCATCCCGGATCAGGCTGATCAGGCCGGCGGCGAAATCTTCCGCCGTATCCGTGACGGTGCAGACGGCGCCGATCCCAGTCACCCCTTCCGCGCCAGTCGGCGTCGTGACAAGCGGCAGACCGTGATGCAATGCCTCCAGCACCTTGTTCTTCACCCCGGCTCCGAAGCGCAGCGGCACGGCCGCAACACGCGCGGCGGCATAAAGACGCTCAAGCTCCGCCTCGCTGACCGAACCGGTCACGACAGTCCGCTCATCCGCCAGCGCAAGAACGGCGGGAGCCGGATCCGACCCCGCGAGAACAAGCCGGACATCCGGCACATGCGTCCGGACCAGAGGCATGATCGTGTCTTTCAGCCAGAGCGCCGCGTCGACATTCGGCGGATGTGCGAATCCGCCAACAAAGAGAACGGTCGTTCCTTCGGTCACGGCTCTGGGTTCATGATCGGGAGCGAAGCAGAACGGCACGACAGTGCGTGCCGGCGCGCCGGGAACAAGCTCCCTGACAAGGTCGGCCTCATAACCGGACAGATAAATGACAGAGCTGAACTGCCGCCAGAGCCACGTTTCGAGACGCTGCATGGACTGCGCCTCATGGCGCACGCCCTCGTCCCCCGTCACCTCCGCCTCACGCATCATGCGCAGGAAATGAATGTCATGGCCGTAATAGGACCGCCGGGCGGCAGTGCCGGCCACGACAGCCGCCAGAAATTCCCGAGCAACAACCGGACGCATGATCATGACATGATCGAGATCCCCGCCATTCCGCTCCAGCCATTCCGGAAAAGACAGCGGGCAGGTGTGATCCAGCACCTCGACGCCGGCGCGTTCGGAAATATGCGCCTGTCCCGTGCGGCCACGATCCAGAGGCCAGAACTTCACCAGCCAGCCCGCCGCCACCAGAGCGCGGATGACACAGAGTGTCGCGCGCGATCCGGCATCCCGGTCCGGTTCGGGAACATAATGGTCGATAATCAGGATGGTGCGCCGGTGGCGGGCATGCGCGCCGGCCCGGAGCATATGAACGCCCGGCGGATAGTGGTCCCTCTCCAGAACAGTTTTCCATCGCCGGAACATGATATCCCGGTTGCGCGCCTGGTAAGCCTTGACGCCGCTGCTCTCGTCAGTGCCGTGCGAGACGCCTTCATGGTGAATGACAACCGAATCCGGCTCGAACACCACCCGGTATCCGGCGGCGCGCACACGAAAAGCCAGATCCGTATCTTCGTAATAAGCCGGAGCAAAGAGTTCATCGAACCCGCCAAGCGACCGGAAAAGCGCGCCCGGAATGGCGATCGAAGCTCCGGAAATATAATCGACCTCCCGCCGCCAGCGATAGGCAGCCCGGTCCGGATCGGAATCACCGCGCCCGAAATTCATGCCGGATGCGTCGGCCCAGACAATCCCGCCCGCTTCCTGCAGAGTGCCGTCCGCAAACAACAGTTTCGATCCTGTCAGCCCAATGGTCGGATCTGAGGCAAGGAGATCCACAAGCGCGTCAAAAGCGCCGGGCAGAACCTCCGTGTCGTTGTTAAGAAAATGCAGATACGTGCCTGCTGCCGCGCCGGCCGCATCATTACAGTTCCGCAGAAAACCGAGATTGGTCTGCCGTTCCAGAAAGATGAGCCCCGGAATCGTCGCGAGCACGGCAATATCGGGATCGCCCGAGGCATCCTCCGCGACAAGAACCTCCCAGGCGCAGGATGGCGGGTTCAGCATGATCGAGCGCAGACAGCGCAACAGCACCGGAACCTGTCCATAACTCGGAATGATGATGCTGAGCACCGGATCGGCATGACGGGGAAACTGCAGAAGACCGGCATTCTCAGCGCCATCTGGCCCAACAGCCACCGGATCTGGCGACGATGCCGCCGGCGCCCCGTCATCCGTGTTCCGCGCGGAGACAGGAGCACGGCTGAAGCGGGCCGCGACGCCCCGCAGCCTGCGCATCTGCCCGACCGCCACACGCGCCGGATAACTCAGACGCCAGAACGTGCTGCGCTCATAGGCTTCGATGCGCCGGCGCAGATCCGCGATCGTCGCCTCAGGATCAGTGCCGGAAGTGTCCGGATTGAAGTCGGAAGAAACAGTCACCAGGAGCGGCCCGTCTGTCAGAATACGGAAATCATGCTCCCGGCCGCCCTTCTCCAGGCGTCACACCGGCTGTGTTGCCCGGCGTGACGGAAGCACCGGAACGGGCAATACAACGACAGACCCTGATGGGGAAATACCGGAGACCGGGCCAGAGCCCGGCCGTCAGGCCGTGCCGGCGCGTCCGTGACAGTGAGTGATGAGTTCCAGTTCGATCTTCACATCGGGAACATCGAAATCCTCGACGACCATCACCGTCGCCGCCGGGCGGTTGGCGCCCAGCGCGTTACTGACGAACGGCGCGCACGATGTCAGCTGACCGGCGTCCTTGACGACGTAGATAACGCGCACCACGTCTTCCAGCGAAGCGCCGCGCGCGAGGAGAGCGGCGCTGCCCGCCGAGAAGGCCAGCCGGCACTGATCGGCAATCCGGGCGGGGAAACATCCGGAATGGCGGTCATATCCCCGGACCCGGCGAAGACGCAGACCTCCGCGCGCCTGCTCGCAGCAGGGCAGGATCGATTCGGTCGTCCGGGCCGGATCAGACGGATCGCGGCTGTTTCCGGCTGCTGTTTCCATGGCTGGTCGCCCCTTCCGGAAGGTCACGGAATTGTCATAATTCCCGCCGGTCGAAAATGAAAGATGTTTCTCTGCGGTAATGCTTCAGGGTCGTAACGGTCTGGTGAGGAGTCTCCGATGTCACTTACGCGACTTCATGCCTGCTGCGCCGCGCGCGATGAGGCCGGCGTGCTGATTTCCGGCGTTGCGGGAGCCGGAAAATCCGACCTGCTGCTCCGGCTGATCGGGCGCGGTTACAGGCTGGTGGCGGATGACAGGGTGGAGCTGGAGGACGGCCTTGCCCGTGCGCCGGCCGCCCTGCGCGGGCTGATCGAAATACGTGGATGGGGTGTTATTCGTCGCCCGTTTATCGAAGCCGTCCGGCCGGTTCTGATGGTCAGGCTGGTCAGAGCGGGCGCCGGCGTGCCGCGCCTCCCGGACTGCCGCGAGGCGCATGACCCGGAAACGGATCTGCCGGTGCTCTGGCTGGACGGCATGCTGGCCTCGGCTCCGGACAGAATCGACGCCGCTCTGGACTGCCTGACCGGCCGGGCTTTTCGTCTCCCGCAGGGGGCCATGCTGACCGGCGATGACTGATACAGACAAAAGAGTGTCAAAGGTATCCGGATCTGATATATTATGTCCAAACATTACGGTATGCGTTATCGTGGCGCGGCCTCATGACAGGGTGCCGTATGCGGTTTGTCTCTGAAACCCGGTGAGTCATGCGGCTGCCGGTCCGGCTCAGACCGGGTTCCCAGTTTTTGTTCCTCGTGCAGAGTGCCTGTCCGGTTCATGGTGATACCTCAGACTGCTGACGATACACTGACGCCACGCCATATTCTGCTCGTTACCGGTCTGTCCGGTGCCGGTAAATCCTCGATTCTCAGGATACTCGAGGATCTCGGGCATGAGGTGATCGATAACCCGCCTCTCGGCATGCTTGACGAGATCGTAACCCGCGGCGACCGGCCGATTGCGATCGGTGTCGATTCACGGACCCGCGGCTTTGACGCGTCAGCCGTTCTGGCCGCCATCGCGCGGTTGCGGCTCAATCCGCATCTGCGGACGGAACTGCTCTATGCCACCGCGGATAAAGGGACGCTGCTGCGACGGTATACGGCAACCCGTCGCAGGCATCCTCTCGCGCCGCATGGCAGCGTCAAGGAAGGGATTGAAGCCGAAACCCGGCTGACCGCCGAACTGCGCGGCTGCGCCGATATGGTGATCGACACATCGGACCTGTCGGCCCCGGAACTGAGACGTCTGGTCGAAACCCGCTTCGGAACATGGCACGGCGGTGCCGATGAAGGTCTTACGGTAGTGCTCATGTCCTTCGCCTTTCCGGCAGGACTGCCCCGCGAGGCGGACATGGTTTTTGATGCCCGTTTCCTGCGTAATCCTTATTATGATCCGGATCTGGCCCCCATGACAGGGCTGGACCGGCCGGTCTCCGCCTACGTTGCCGCTGATCCCGATTACGAGCCCTTTCTGCGCCAGATCAGCGATATGCTTCATCTCGTGATCCCGCGTTTCGTCCATGAAGGAAAAAAATACGCCACCATCGCCATCGGATGTTCCGGCGGCCGGCATCGTTCGGTCACGCTGGTCGAGGCTCTGGCGGGAAAGCTCGTTGCCCCCGGGGCCAGCGGAACGGATGGTGAGTGGCCGATCGCGGTTGTGCATCGTGAACTGGCGCGGCAGGGAATTGCCGGACCCGGTGCGGCCGCCTGGCGGTGGGTCAGAAAACCATCCGAAACCGTGTCCGGGGAGCCGGTCGCGGACAGGATGAACGGGAATGATTTAAAGGTAACCGACGCGGCCGGAGAGGCCTCAGACGAAAGGAACGGGCACCTTTCAATGGTGCGGGGAGACGCATGATAGGAATTGTTCTGGTAACGCAGGGCGCACTGGGTGTGGCCCTGCGGGAGACCATGGAGCATGTTGTCGGTCCGCAGACGCAACTCGCAACTGTCAGTGTCGGAGCGGACGACGATCTGCAGCAGCGCCGGCTTGAACTCGAGGCGCGGATCGCCGAGGTCGACCATGGCGACGGCGTGATGCTGGTCACGGACATGTTCGGCAGCACGCCCTCCAATCTCGCCGTCGCCATGACGCTGCCCGGCCGCATTGAGGTCCTCGGCGGAGCCAACCTGCCAATGCTGGTCAAGCTCGCCCAGATGCGCGAGACGCATACGCTGGGCGAATGCACGGTCCTGGCCGAGGAGGCCGCGCGGAAATACATCAACTGCGCGTCACACCTTCCGCAGCAATGTCTCGACGGCGCCCGTCGCTGCGCCGAGGAAGCCGCCAGCCGGATTCACACCTTCCGCCCCCAGGTCGCCGGTTCTCCGGAACTGCCGGTCATCGCGCCACGCCGGATCGCCGGCTGAATGAACGCTCTGGCACCAGCCCGGCCGGAAGAACGCGAGCGGCCGGTCACAATCGTCAACGCGAAAGGTCTGCATGCCCGCGCCTCGGCGAAATTCGTGTCCGTGGCCGAGCAGTGGGACGCCGATATCAGCGTGGCCTACGGCGAGGAGACGGTTCCGGCCTGCTCCATCATGGGGCTTATGATGCTGGGCGCCGGCGCCGGCGCCACAATCACGCTTCGGGCCACGGGCGAACAGGCCGAAGAGGCCCTGTCCGCCCTGGCCACGCTTGTCGAATCGGGTTTCGGCGAAGGCGAATAGGATAAAATGGCGGATACAGGCGCCGGCCGGCCCGGAACCTGTAACCCGAACCCACGGACCGGTACCGCCACGGGAACTGCAGGCTGAAGACCCATGAGAGAGGCAGGACGCGGCGCATCGGAACGGAACGGGTCTGAGCGGCTGTTTGAAGGCGAACCGGTCGGTCCGGGTTTCGCAATCGGTCCCGCGTTCATCACGGGGGAAACCCCGGTGCCCGAACCCGAAATCCGTCAGAGCACCCGGACACCGGACCAGGAGCGTGACCGGTTCAACGATGCTGTCGGGCGGTCAATCTCGCAGCTGACAAAACTTCGCGGCAGACTGGCCCTTCTCCCCGAGGAAAGTCAGCTCGAGATCAGTCCCCTGCTGGACGTCTATCAGCGGATGCTCGGTCCCTCGCGGCTGCAGCGAGGCGTCATGGCCCGGATCGATGACGGGCTGACCGCGGAAGCCGCCGTGCATGATGAGACAGAAGCACTGGCTCTGGCCATGCTTGCCCCGCATGACGGCAAAAAACCTGTCGGAGAAGATGCCGCCGCCGCGGAGCGGCGCGCCGGCGAATTCCGTGAAGTCGGCCGCCGCCTGATCCACAATCTGACCAGAACTCCGTTTCTGGCTCTCAGACACCTTCCGGACGGCGCCGTTCTGGTCGCGGAAACACTCCGCCCCTCGGACGCCGCACTGATCGATCCGTCCCGTGTCGCTGCCGTCGTGCTGGAAGGGGGGGGCACCACCGGGCATACAGCCATCATGCTCCGCGCACTGGGCATCCCGTCAGTCCTGGCAGTCCACGGTCTCCTGGACGGGCTGGCCGACGGAATGGCACTGGTGGTAGACGGCGACACCGGACAGGTCATTCGCGACCCCGACGCCAGAACCGTCAGACAGGCGCGCCGGCATGTCGCAGCCTATGCCCGGGAGCGACAGGAGCTTGGCCGCCTGAGACGGCTGTCCTCGCGCATGGCCAGCGGAGAAAAAATCCAGCTTCAGGCAAATCTCGAACTTCCGGGGGAACTGCCACTCATCGCCCAGTCCGGCGCCGCCGGAATAGGACTTCTGCGCACCGAATTTCTGTTTATCAATGCCGAAACCCTTCCTGACGAGGCCACCCAGTACGAAGTTTATTCCGGCGTTGTCTCCGCCATGGGATCCGACCCCACAACGATCAGAGTGCTCGACTGGGGTGGCGAAAAACAGAGTGATGCCCTCGCACAGGTCGGTTTTTCAGGCGACGGTGAGGATGAAAACCCGGCTCTGGGCCTGCGCGGCATCCGCCTGCTTCTGCGCCATCCCGCCCTGCTGGAAGCACAGTTCGCCGCGATCCTGAGGGCCGCGGCGAAGGGATCGGTGCAGATTCTGCTGCCCATGGTCACGCTGGCCGGAGAAATCGTCGTCGCGCGTGAAATCTACGAGCGCGTGGCGCGCCGTCTTAAAAGAAAAGGGATCGAAATCGGCGACCCGCTGCCCCCGCTCGGCGCAATGATCGAAACGCCGGCCGCCGCCCTGATGGCCGGGACCCTGGCCCGTCATGTCGATTTTCTCGCAATCGGCACCAACGACCTAACCATGTACACGCTCGCCGCCGACAGAGCTTCCGCGGAAGTGGCATCGCTCTACGATCCGCTGCATCCGGCAGTCCTGACAATGATTTCAGGTGTGGTCACGGCGGCCCTTCACGAGAGAAAACCGGTTTCCCTGTGCGGTGAAATCGCGGGCGATCCACGCATTACGCCGCTGCTGATCGGTCTCGGCCTCAGGTCCCTGTCGATGACAGCCTCGGCCGTGCCGCGCGTGAAACAGGTCGTTCGCTCCTCCCGTTACGAGGACTGTCACCGCCTTGCCCGGCGCGTTCTGGCGGAAACGGAAAAAGAAGATATCAGACGACTGCTTGAGGAATTCCGCGAGAATTAAAGACCCTTTCATAAGTCTTCTCGTGAAATTTCCTGTAAATTATAAAGAAGTTTTTGGTGAAGCTTTTTTCAAAAAGCTTCAGAAGACGCCGCCTTTTTGAAAAAAGGCGGCACCCAGAAACTTTTATTGTTTTTTATGATTTGCAGAAGATTTTGCAGACAGGAGACAAAGCAGGGCTCTGCCCTCACGCCACTTCAGCCCGACCGCCACCCCGGCGACCGTTCCGCAAGCCACCGCCGCAACGCCAGCACGCCCGAGAGATCCGGCGTCAGGCTCCGGAAGAGCGTCGCCACATCCGGGCCAGTGACCACGCGGGTGCCATACTGCCTTGCCAGAGCCGTGACCTCCGGACGAACCGCCGCAAGCTGAGCCGCGTGCCGCCAGCGGGCCGTCTGAGCGGGCGGCGTCAGCATCGGCAGGACGAGCGCGGCATCAATCCCCGCCGCCATCGCCGCGCCATAACAGGCCTGATACAGCGGGTGCTGCGGCGCATGTCCCCGCAACGCCGTGAACCGGCTGGTAAAATCGGGAACCGTACTGTCCGTCTGCTGCCCCAGCGCAAAGAGCGCCTCAAAACCCTCCCGCGCCAGATCCTGCAGCATCGCAGGCCGCGCCGCGTCCGGAGGCAGCTGCACGACATCGACCTCGCCTTTGCGGAGCGCGTCGAGCGCCGCTGCAGACGATGCGATACCGCTGACCGGAACCGGCCGCATCGACAGGATCGTCATGGCGAGAAGGGTCGGCAGCTCAGGGCCGTCCGGCGTCGAGACCGCGACCCGAACCGGATGATCACCGATCAGCATCCGCAGGGAACGCCGGAAATCGACCCGCCCGACAACGACAGGGGAGCCGATACTCAGAAAAACCGGAAGCCAGCGCTGATAATCGAAATGTACCCGTGAACTTCCGGTAAGCGCCGCCACGATCGCCGTGCCCGGAACCAGAAGCGTGGTGCCGTTCTCGCCCGCGTTCTGAGATTCGAACTTGTTGGCGCCGGTGACACCATCGCGCCCCGCAGTGGGCTGCAGCGTGATGGCGCCGTCAGTCGGCAGCGTCTCGGAAAAAGCCGGAGCCAGCACGGGCGCCCAGAGGGCCGGACCGCTGGTTCCGGCCACGATCATCGTGGGCGCCACAACTGTCGGAGCGGGCCGGATATCGGCAATCGTCTGCAGATCGGCCAGACGGTCCGCCTGGGCGGCGCGGGCTACTCCCGCTGTCAGGGCGGTGGCCCCCGTTATCAGGGAGAGGGAGGCGCGAAGCACCGAACGCCGCGTCGCCGGAGGAAGCGGGCGGGTCACGGAGGATGCGCTCTGGATGTCCGGGCCGGGCGCGACGGCATTGCTGCTCCGATTCTGTTCGACTGATGTCCGGCCTGAACGGGCCGGATGCTGGTACCGTGAAATCGCTGAATTCTCCTAATATCCGATCAAGGCCGGATCATGGCCATTTCACCTCAGGCGGAAGACTCATGAGAATCGCCTCCGTGTGACCTCCGGTTTTCAGGCCGAATAACGTGCCCCGGTCATGAAGCAGATTGAACTCCACATACCGGCCCCGGCGAATAAGCTGTGCTTCCCGTTCTTCCGCTGTCCAGGGCTCCATCATGCGGGACCGGATGATCTCCGGATAGACATCGAGAAAGGCAAGCCCCACGTCCCGGGTAAAGGCGAAATCCATGCCCGGATGACCACTGCTCAGATGATCGTAGAAAATCCCGCCAAGCCCGCGCGGCTCCATCCGGTGAGGAAGATAGAAATACTTATCGCACCAGGCCTTAAAGCGGGGATAATATTCCGGACTGTGCCTGGCGCATGAACGCTCGAAAGACGCATGAAATTTCGCCGCGTCGTCCTGTGCCGCCCCGCTCTCCGGAAACATCGGCGTGATGTCGCCGCCCCCGCCGAACCAGCCCCGCGTGGTCACGATCATCCGCGTGTTGAAATGCGCGGCCGGCACCAGAGGACTGCTCATATGCGCCACGAGGCTGATCCCGGTGGCGAAAAAGCGCGGATCTTCGGAAGCGCCCGGAATATTTTTCCGGAATTCAGGGCTGAATTCACCCTCGACGGTCGAGACGTTCACGCCAACCTTCTCAAAAACCCGCCCGCGCATCAGACTCATCACGCCGCCGCCTTCGGTGTGGGCGCCCTCATCCGGCACGCGCTGCCATGGCGTGCGTTCGAAACGTCCGGCCTTCTCCCGGCCCGGCAAAGTCTGGGAACGACGCGCCGTTCCCTCGTCCTCAATAGCCTCAAAAACCCCACATATCCGGTCGCGAAGTGTCTCGAACCACTCCCGCGCCTGCGGTCTGAGGGCTTCGTAATCCTGCCTCGTGGCCCCGGAGTCAGCGGATTCGGCGGCATATGACTGCCCGCTCCCCGTGTTTTCCGTTTCCGCCATGGCCGGTTTCCTCCTGCTCTCGTCTCACCCGCTCCGGTCGCCGCCATGCGCCCGGCCCGTCTGTCCGCACCCCTGTCGTCCGCGTCCCTGCTGCCAGATGACAGGCTGCCCAGGGTCATCCGCCCATGACCATCGCCAGTGTGGCTGACTGCCCGTGCCAGACGGCGTCCGGTGCGTAAGGGCGACAAGGGGTGCGCTATCCCGTAAATCATTGCAAGAGCAACGTTGCCGCCGCTAAAGACACGGCGACCGGATCGAAACCGGAACAGGCAGACCGGTCGCAGAGGCGACCGGAGAACGGGGAGCAGCAATGGCGGGTTCGCCTTCCAGACACGAAACAGGGCCTGGTGTAACCGGCGAAGACATCCCGCAGAGCAGCAGAACCACCGGATTCACCGGCTGGCTCGATGCGCGCCTGCCGGTCATCAGCGCCTTCCGCAACGAGTATGTCAGCTTCCCGATGCCGCGTTCCCTGAACGCGCTCTGGACCGTCGGCGCCATGCTGACGGTCGTGCTCGTCCTGATGCTGCTTTCCGGCCTGGCGCTGGCCATGAACTATACCCCTACCGCCGCCGGCGCTTTCGCCTCCGTCGAGGCCATAGAGCGCCGCCTGCCCGCCGGCTGGCTGCTCCGGTCCATGCACATGACCGGCGCCAGCCTCTTTCTCGCCGCGCTCTACGTTCACCTCTTTCGTGGCCTCTATTACGGCTCCTACAAAGCTCCGCGCGAAGTGCTCTGGCTCGTCGGCGTCGCCCTGCTGGCCATGGTCATGGTCACCGCCTTCGCCGGCTACGTCCTTCCCTGGGGCCAGATGTCCTACTGGGGCGCGGATGTCGCAGGCAAAGCCATCGGCGCCGTTCCCGGCGTCGGACCGTTCATGGAGCGCCTCTTCCTCGGCGGCGACCAGCCCGGCGACACCACGCTTCATCACCTGTTCGTGCTGCACTTCACCCTGGCGTTCGGCGTCCTCGGCGTCGTCGGCATCCACGTCGCCGCCCTCCACGTCGCCGGCCCGGGAAACCCGACCGGCGTTCCGGCGAAAGTCCCCGAACAGACCCTGCCGTTCCACCCGTATTTCACCGTCAAGGACGGCCTCGGCCTTGTCGTGTTCGCCATCCTCTTCGCCGGCGTGATGTTCTTCCTGCCCGGCCTCATCACCGAGCCCGAGAACTACCGCCCCGCCAACCCGCTGCACACGCCCGCCGATATCGAGCCGGAATGGTATTTCCTGCCCTTCTACGGCATCCTCCAGTCGATCCCCTCCAAATTCGGCGGCCTCCTCGCCTCCGTCGGCGCCATCCTCGTGCTGTTCATAACCCCGTGGCTCGACACCTCACCCATCCGCTCCGCCCGCAACCGCCCGGTCTATCGCGCCGGAATGGTCGCGCTGGTGATCGCCTTCATCCTCCTCGGCTTCGCCGGTAAACATCACGTCGAAGGCGTCTGGCTCTATGTCGGGCAGATCGCCACACTTTATTACTACCTGCATTTTCTCGTGCTGATGCCGCTCGTCTCCCGCCGCGAGAAAGCCGCCCTGGCCCACGCCTCCGCTCTCCGGACAGGAGAAGAAGCGTGAAAATCAGCCTGTTCCGCTCCGCCGCCGCGCTCTGTCTCGCAGCCGGTCTTCTCTCCGCGACCGGATCGTCCGAAGCCGCCGCGCCCGCCGCCGCAGGCCGTCTCGACCACGATCCGGTGCCGCATCAGCACTGGAGCTTCGACGGACCGCTCGGCAATTTCGACCTCGCCAGCGTCCAGCGCGGCTATACGGTCTATGCCGAAATCTGCTCTGCCTGCCACGGCATGCAGCATGTCCATTTCGGCGACCTGACCGGCATGGGCCTTACCGCCGCCCAGGTCCAAACCATCGCCGCCAGCCACAAAATCCCGGACGGCATCGGCTCCGACGGCAAACCCGCTCTGCGCGCCGCCACAGCGGACGACGCCTTCCCGACGCCGCCCGTCGCTCAGGGCCTGATCCCCGGCGCCGTCATCCCGCCGGACCAGTCGCGTCTCGCTGAGGTCTATCCCGGCGGTCCCGACCGTATTTACGCCCTGCTGACCGGTTACGGACCGCCCCCTGCCGGCGTGACGCCGGCGCCCGGCCTGTTCTACAACCGCTTCGCCCAGGGCCGCGCCATCGCCATGCCGCCACCTCTGAGCGACGACGCCGTCGATTATCCGGACGGCACAAAAGCAACGACGGAGCAGGAAGCCCGCGACGTCACGACCTTCCTCGCCTGGGCCGCGCAGCCGCATCTCGCCGACCGTCACCGCACCGGCGTCCGCGTCATGATCTATCTGGTGTTCCTCGGCGTTCTTCTCTTTGTCCTGAAACGGAGACTCTGGTCCAATGTCCACTAAAGCCGCCCACGAGGTTCACCCGGTCATCGGCATTATCGGCGGCTCGGGCCTCTACGACATCGCCGGCCTCGAAAACAAGGACTGGCGCACCGTGGTCACACCATGGGGCGCCCCGTCCGACAAGCTGCTGTTCGGCACGCTGGACGGCGTTCGCTGTGTCTTCCTGCCCCGGCACGGTCGCGGCCATCCGCTGCCGCCGTCCCGGCTGAATTACCGCGCCAATATCGCCGCGATGAAGATCGCCGGCGTGACGGACATCATCTCGCTCTCCGCCGTCGGCTCCCTGCGCGAAAACCTGCCGCCCGGTCATTTCGTCATCGTCGATCAGTTCATCGACCGCAGCTTCGCCCGTGAGAAAAGCTTCTTCGACACGGGCTGCGTCGCCCATGTCTCCGTCGCCGATCCCGTCTGTCCCCGCATCGGAGACGTTGCCGAGGCGAAGCTGAAAGAACTCGGCATCGCCCACACCCGCGGCGGCACCTATCTGGTGATGGAAGGTCCGCAATTCTCCACCCGCGCCGAAAGCGAACTCTACCGGAGCTGGGGCTGCGCCGTCATCGGCATGACCAACATGCCCGAAGCCAAACTCGCCCGCGAAGCCGAGCTCTGCTACGCCACCGTCGCCATGGTCACCGATTACGACTGCTGGCACGAAGGCCATGACAGCGTCACCGTGGACGCCGTCGTCAAGGTCATGCACGCCAACGCCGACCGTGCCCGCTCCCTCGTCAAAGCCATGATTCCCGAGCTCGGCAAAACACGCGGCCTGTGCCCCGCCGGCTGCGACCGGGCGCTCGAACATGCCCTGATCACCGCTCCGGCAAAACGCGATCCCGCACTGCTCAGCCAGCTCGAAGTCATCGCCGGGCGCGTGTTATCGGTCTGAAGGTTTCCGGGGCTCTGCCCCAGACCCCGCAAGGGACGCAGTCCCTTTGATCCGGGTCTGTTAAACAAAATGGTGTCCAGAGGTCCGCGACCTCTGGCGGGTTTCAGGGCAGAGCCCTGAGAAAACGCAGGGACACCTATCCTCTCCACGTAACAACGCACCGTTCCGCACGTGGAGAGAGAATGACAACACCCCATCGCAAACTCGGCAAAAAGCCTGCCCGCCTCGACCCGAGAACATACAAACTCACCGCCCCCATGGCCTTCCGTCTGCCGGAGCCCCCGCCTGCCGCCAACTGGGCGAAGGACGTGCAGTGGCCGATGTGGTGCAACGATACGCTCGGATGCTGCACCCAGGTCTCCGTCGCTTCCGCCATCCGGACCTGGACCGGCGCCGCTCTGACCCCGGTCGAACTCAGCGACCAGGAGGTCATCGACAATTACAGCGCCGAATCCGGTTACGTCCCCGGCAATCCCGCCACCGATCAGGGCGGCGTCGAAGTCGATGTCCTCTCCCGCTGGTGCCGCGCCGGCTACGAACGCCCCGGCCAGACCCGCGATTACCTGACCGCCTTCGGGTATATCAGCCCACGCGACACAGCCTCCGTTCACCGGGCCATCGCCATGCTCGGCGGCCTGTATATCGGCCTCTCGCTGCCGAATTATGCCTGCGAAGGGAATGATGACTGGGTCATTGACCCGCAGGCCGACAACACCATCGCCGGCGGCCACGCCGTCTGGCTGCACGGCTACGATTCCGACTGGCTCTACCTCAACACCTGGGGCGCGCCGAGACGGATGTCTTACGAGTTCCTCGCCACATTCTGCGACGAAGCCTACGGTCTTATTTCACGCCAGAACTGGACAACGATTCAGGGGGCATCGCCCGAACATGAAACGCTCGACAGCCTTGTGGAGGAACTGAAGGCAACCGCCGGCTGAACGGACAGAAAGACCGGCACAGGTCGCCGGCCTCTGCCGGACCCCCGACATTGAGAACGGCCACTGAAACGGGGCACCGATCCCGGATCGTTCTCAGACCGGGCCGGGCGTTACAAACGCCGGATCAGCCCTCTTCACCCTGCGCAATGGCTCTCAGCCGCGCGGGTGACGGTACGCTGATCGTATGGCCGGCATTCATCGTCACCAGACCATCCCGCCGCAGCCCGCTCAGCGTGCGGCTGACAGTCTCAACCGTAAGACCCAGAAAATCCGCGATATCGGCGCGGGTCATCGGAAAGCTGATTCGCGCGTCGGCGGGAATCACATCGCCATGATGATTTTCAAGCTGGCCATACAGAAAACTGGAGACACGCTCCCGCGCCGTCTTGCGGCCCAGTAACAGCATCTGGTCCTGAGCCGCCACAAGCTCATTGGCAGCCTCCGACAGAAGCCGCCGCTCCATGCGGGGAAATTCTTCCGTCAGGCTGTCAAGCTTAGGGCGGGAAAAGCGGCACAGCTTGACCTGATCAATCGCTTCGGCCCCGAATGCGTAGCGGTCGGAAACCGCAAGCCCGAGGAAATGACCGATACTGACAAATCCCGTAATCTGACGCCGCCCGTCAGGCAGAGATTTGAAAAGCTTCACCGTTCCGCCGGTGATGTTGAAGAAATCCGTCGCGCGCGACCCTTCCTCAATAAAAATATGGCCAGGCGGAACCGTTATGCGGACCGCAGCCCGCGCCAGACGCTCAAGCTCGTCATCGCGCAGCGCGCTGCAGATTCCGTTGGCGCGGACCTCGCATACCGAGCAGTTGGTGCAGCCCTCCATCCCCGCAATGACAAGGCGCCTCGGGCGGACCGGCATGTTTTCAGCAGTCAGGGAAGGCGGCATCGTGTTTTCCTTCTCCGCGCCATGTGAGGGAACGAACCATCAGTCTTTAGCGCGAACGGCCGCAGATCACATCCCCTGTGTGCGGATAACAGCGTTGACCTAAGTCATTGCGGATTCCGAAGCATCCCGGCACCCGGTTCACAATATCCGGTGAAACCCGATGGATCCGCAGGAGTGCAGGACGCAGTGAACGGAGACGAGGACGATGTTTCTATACGGGTCGCCCCGATGTTCCCGGCAGACATTCCGCTTGTTTTCCCGCTGCTGCAGCTTCATGACCCATGCCTGACCCAGCGCGTCTGGCAGCGCAGGGGAATGCGGCTCGCACAGGCCGGTGAACTGAAGAAAAAAGGCGTTATTCTCGCGCGTTACGCGGAATGGCCCGGCCCGTGCGCCGCCGCTTTTTATCAGGTGGAAGCTGAAAACACCCGGCGAAAACGCCTGCTCAGCGTCGAAATGGTCACCGCGGCCATGCTCGGAACCGCATGGCCCGCCATGCGCGAACTCGCCCGCGCCAGCACCCGGATCGCCACACGGTTCGGATGCGAAGAAACCCGTCTGCAGATCACGACGGACAACCCGGCGCTGATTTCCAGATTTCGGACCGAAGGTTTCGCCGACGGTGTGATTCTGTTGCATAAAAATCTCACTTCTCCGGAACTTTCGAAGAATTGATTCAGATCAAGGCCGCCCCGGACCAGACATGGTTTCCACCGCCCAACGTTCAGTTTTCGAAAGACGAGTGACAAGATGATCAGGAAGTCCCGTTCCCTGCTGGCCGCAGCCCTTCTCGCGGGCAGCGCTCTCTGCGGTGCTGCAAAGGCACAGACCGCCAGCCCTGTCGCTCCGGCGCCCGCAGCCTCCGCCTATGTCAATGCCCCCGTCGCGGCCCCGGTTTCGGCTCCGGTCACACATAGCGGTCACTGCGGCCTTTTCGAAACCTGCTCGAGCACAAAGATCGGTCTCGGCAAGGGTGACTTTCTGATCCGTCTGTCGGCTCTCGGCGTGCTTCCGGAAGACCGCGACAGCAAGATCTGGCTGAACGGCGCAGCCATCCCGGGCCGCGTTAAAACCACCCGTCAGGTCATGCCGGAACTGACATTCGAGTATTTCTTCACCGACAATCTCTCGATCGACCTCATCGCCGCCAGCACCCGGCATGAAGTCGCCGCCGAAGGCACGCCGCTCGGCAAGATCGACGTCGGCAGCGCATGGGTTCTGCCGCCGACCGTCACCTTCGCCTGGCATTTCCGTCCGCATAAGCGCTTCAACCCGTATGTCGGCGTCGGCGGAACCCTCGCCTGGTTCCATAACGTCTCCCCCGCCGGCGGCGTCGTTCAGAAGCTGAATGTCGGCGTCACGGGCGGTCCGTCCTTCAACGCCGGTTTCGATTACCAGCTCGTCGGCAACTGGTTCTTCAACTTCGACGTCAAGCAGATGTTCATGCGGATGCACGCCTGGGCCAACGATCGTGGGTCGGGAGCCTTCATCAAGGCGCATGATTCTCTCGATCCGACCGTCGTCGGCGCCGGTATCGAATACCGCTTCTGATCATGAACGCGGCCCTGCCGGCGCTCCTTGCGCGGTACGACGGCAATCTGCCGCGTTACACAAGTTATCCGACCGCCACCCGTTTTTCGGATGCGGTCGGCCCGAAGCAGGCGGCTGACTGGCTGGAAGCTCTCCCGGCCGGTGAGGCGCTTTCGCTTTATCTGCACGTCCCCTTCTGTGACGAACTTTGCAGCTTCTGTGGCTGCAACACCACCGTCATGCGTCAGGAAAGCGCCCGCGCCGCCTATGCCGGCCTTCTCCGCGAGAACCTGCGCCGCGCCGCCCGCCTCATTCCGCGTACTGCCTCAGGCAGCCCGCCGCTCACCCATATCCAGTTCGGCGGCGGCACCCCGACCACCCTCCCGGAAGCCGCTTTCCATGAAATCCTCGCCAGCATCCGCGATCTCTTCACCATCCGTCCGGACGCCGAACTGAGCATCGAACTCGACCCCCGCCATTTCAGCCCGGCAATGGCCACCATGCTCGCCACGCTCGGTTTCACCCGCGGCAGCCTCGGCGTTCAGGATCTCAACCCCGCCGTTCAGCACGCCTGCGGCCGCATCCAGAGCGCCGGTCAGACCCGCGACTGCGTCGAATCCCTCCGCGCCGCCGGTATCGCCGGCATCAATATCGATCTCATCTATGGCCTGCCTCTCCAGACCACGGAAAGCGTCCGCGACACCGCCCGTCAGGTCGCGGACCTCCGCCCCGACCGCCTTGCCGTGTTCGGCTATGCCCATGTTCCCTGGAAGGCGAAACGCCAGCAGCTCATGCCTGAGGCCGACCTCCCCGGCGCCCCGGAACGCATCGCCCAGCGTCAGATGATCGATCTGGTTCTGTGCGATGCGGGTTACATTCCCGTCGGCCTCGACCATTACGCCCTCCCCGAAGACAGCATGGCCCGCGCCCAGGCGAACGGTACCCTGCACCGCAATTTCCAGGGCTACACCACAGACACCGCACGCTGGCTCATCGGTGTCGGCGCCTCCGCCATCTCATCGCTTCCGGGCGGTTTCACCCAGAACATCGTCAGCCCCGCCGCATACGCCCGCGCCCTGTCCGACTCACCGGACCTTCCCGTTGCGCGGGGCGTCGCCTGCACCGAAGACGACCGCAAACGCGCCGCTCTCATCGAACAGATCATGTGCGGCCACACCATCGACCTGACCGGCCCCGACGATTACACGCCCGAACGGGAAAGACTCAGACAGTTCGCCGCCGACGGCCTCGTCGAACTTACCCGAACCACTCTGCGTGTTACCGAAACCGGCCGCCCGTTCCTCCGCAACGTCGCCGCCGTCTTCGACCGCTACCTGCCCGCGACCGGCGCCGGACCAGGCCAGCATTCCCGGGCGATCTGACGCGCTTCTCAGTGCGGCCCGGCATTTCACAATCAGTTTTTGATAAAAAAGAAAGTTTTTGGGTGCCGCCTTTTTTCAAAAAGGCGGTGTCTTCTGAATCTTTTTGAAAAAAGCTTCACCAAAAACTTCTTTCGACGGATCTGTTCTGTCCGCCCGGAAAGATGACACAGCAGGAGAAAACCCGCTCCGTCTGCCGGGATGCAGGAAAAGCGAAAATACAGTCGGGAAACGCTGTGGCAGGCTCAGGCCTTCCTGCGTTCCGGAGCAGTGCGGCCGCAGCATCCGGCGCAAACGGACCGCATCGTTGTCTGTTCCTGGAACGTGCATCACACTTGGCAGCCAGCCAGAGATATTGCACGGTAGATCAATGAAAAATTCAGGTCCCCGAAAGGATATCCCGGGCAGCTGGACAGTGCGTTCATCGAAGTATGTCCTGAAAGACCGGTGGATTTCGGTGCGGGCGGATGACTGTCTGACGCCGGACGGGACGGAGATCGCGCCGTTTTATGTGCTGGAGTATCCGGACTGGGTTCAGGTCGTGGCGCTGGACGGGGAGGATCATGTCATTCTTGTCGGGCAGTACCGGCACGGTCTGGGCGGGATGTCGCTGGAGCTCCCGGCGGGCGTCATGGAGCCCGGGGATGACGGTCCGCTGAGCGCCGGGGCGCGGGAGTTGCGGGAGGAGACGGGTTATGGCGGGGCGGAGTGGCGCTGTGTCGGCAGGCTTTCGCCCAATCCCTCGACGCATAATAATTTCTGTCATGTTGTTCTGGCTCAGGGTGTCAGCTTTCTGGGAGAGCCGGTCGATGATCCGACGGAGCGCATTCGTGTCGTCCGGGTGCCTGTTGCCGAAGCGGTGCAGCTGGCGATGAGCGGTGGGATCGTGCAGGCGATGCATGTCGCCTCGCTGCTGATGGCGCTGAATGCGGCGGGGAAGGGGGTGTTTTAGGCCTCAGGGCTCTGCCCTGCACCCGGAAGGGGTCGAGGACCCCTTCACCCCTTTAGTGTTTTAACAGACCGGGATCAAAGGGACTGCGTCCCTTTGTGGGGTGCGGGGCAAAGCCCCGTATAAAGTTACGCTTTCCTGTCACCGATCTGAAAATCAAGCTGATAGGATGACTGATTTTCCGTGCGTGTTTGCCGGACAATATGAATAGCGGGGTCCTGCGGAAGCAGGCAGTTGACCAGCCATACGGTCTGTGGGCCGGAGACTTTGTTTGTATAGCTGAGACGATACGATCCGTTGCTGAGTGTGGTTTGGGTGACGAACTGAAGGTCGATCGTGCCGTTGCCGGCGCGCATGGCGGCTTCGGAGGGGAAAGCGCCGGCTTCCGGTTGCAGGGACAGCGCTTTTCCGTTCAGGGACAACGAAAGTCCCTGCGCGACCGTGGCGGCGTAGGTCTGCTGTTCTTCCGGTGACAGAACTCCGTCGCCGTTGCGGTCGATGGTCCGGATGACCTGATCCGCGACATTGACGCCGGGTGTGAGGCGCAGATGCAGGGTGAGACCGTCCTGCGTCAGAGCGATGGTCGTTGCCTGGAGATACTGGTTCAGACGGTGCGCGGCCGCCGGGGAGGCGGCGGCCGTCAGGGCGAGGACGGCACACAGGGTCCGGATTTTTGCTGATATCATATCAGGGCATCGTGAAACGGTTGCCGTAGCTGTTTGTCGGATCACGATAGACGGTGTGGACGTGCATGGTCGGATCGTCGCCCACGCCCTGCGGGGAAAATTCGATCAGCAGATGCGGGCCCTGGATGCGGTAATAGGAGGAGCCGTTGCGGTCGGGCTCGTGGGTGAGGGGGCCGCTCCAGGCGAACCATGTCTCGTCAAGATCGTCGCGGATTTCCTTCAGGCGGGGGGCGGCGTAGGCGTCGGAGATGATCCCGGCCCATTCGCCGATGATGCCCATCAGCAGGTCTTTCTGCGCGGCCGTCAGGGAAGAGCCTTTTATGCCTTCGGGAACGATCACTTCGCCGTCATGGCCGGGGCCGGAAACCAGATCCTCGACCTTATACGACAGGATGGCCTGTTTTTTCTGCGTGGCATTGAGGGAGTCCAAAAGGGCGAAGGCCTTGTCGTTTTCGCCTGCGAGCACGCGCACCGTTTTGCCGCCGGTCTGATAGACCGCGGGCTGGGCGCCGGTCAGGGTCGGGGTCATGACGCCGTGCGCGCCGTCGATGACCAGGTTGAGGCCGAGATGATGGCCGCCGAACTGGACCATCCACGGGGCTGTCGCGGAGGGTTCACCGAAGAGTGCGATGGTGTAGACGGCCTTGCCGGACGCGAAGGGCGTGCCGCTGTCGGCCAGGGCCTGATCCGAGCCCATGATGTCGAGGACTTTCTGACAGCCCTTCGCGCTGAGCAGCGTTTGCAGGAGGTGCATGGCCGCCTCACGCTGCGTGGCTGTCAGATGGCCCATCTGCAGGCCGGGGCGCGGTACGTCGCTGACCGGGAAGTTCGACCAGACGGATGTGCCGTAACGCTCGCCGATGAAGCCGCCGGGAGGCCCCATGCCGGGTCCGCGCATGGTCGGGGCCGCGGCCTGTGCGTCCGTGACCGGCAGGGAGGGGCCGTCGGGCGTGGTGCGGCGGAAGCGGGCCAGGGTGCCGTGTTTCGCGGCGACGAAGGGGAACTGCACCGTGGCGCGGCTCTGTGCGTCGAACGTGGCGAGGAAGGCTTTTGCGGCGGTCACGGCGGACTGTGTCTGGCTGACTGACATGCTTTCTCCCGTGGATGTGGAGGCTGTTTCCGCCTGCGCCGGACGGCTCTTGCCGATAACGGGCATTGTGACGAGAAGTAACGCGCCCGCGACGAAAAAAGTCTTTTGCATCAGAACTTTGCTTTCTCTCCGGTCTCCCGGGATTCTCTGCGTCTGGCAGCCCGGCGCCCGAACCCTGCCCTGCTGTGAGGGTATGATCAAGGGCTTTACCCGGGCCCGGATTCTGGGCTCTGAATAGGCTGAATGTCGTGCCGGAGCATGACACTGTGTCCCTTCAGACCGTCAGAAAACGGGAGATCTGTCATGCCCCGACTTCAGCACCGTTCCCGCCCGGCAGCCGGCCGGAATGCTCTTTTCTGCGCGCTTGCCGCCGGAACGATGCTTGTCACTGCCGCGCCGGTTCTGAAGCCGGTCAGCGCCCGTGCGGCGACCTGCGCTGATCTGGCGCATCAGGCTCTGCCGGACGCGACGTTCACCACGGTGGAGACGGTGGAGACGGTGGCTGCCGGTGCCTGGCGGTCGCCGCAGACGCATCTGTCCCGGATCATGACGTCGCCGGGGATGAATCTGGCCGGTCTGCCGGCGCAGCCTGCGAACCCGACCTTTTGCCGGGTGGCGGTGACGCTGCATCCGTCATCGGACTCGCTGATCCGGACGGAGATCTGGCTTCCGTTGCAGGGATGGAACGGAAAGCTGCTGGGTGTCGGCAATTTCGGCTGGGCCGGTTCGCTGATGTATGACGGCATGGCGACGGGGGTCGGACAGGGCTACGCCGTGGCCAGCACTGATACCGGGCATGATGATTCCACGCCGGAAGGGCAGGGCGGGCGTTTTACGCTCGGCCATCCGGAAAAGCTGATCGACTATGCCTGGCGCGCCGATCATCTGATGACGGTGACGGCGAAGTCTCTGATCCGTGCTTTTTATGGCAGGGCGGCGTCGCATGCGTACTGGATCGGCTGTTCGCTTGGCGGCCTGGAGGGGCTGATCGAGGCGAAGCGTTATCCTGAGGATTATGACGGCATTGTTTCCGGCGCGCCGCCCAATCCGATCGTCAGCTTCAACGCCGAGCAGCTCTGGGCCGGGTGGATGAGCTATCACAATCCGGCGCTGCGGGTAGCGCGGGCGAAGTTTCAGCTTCTCAACAGGGCGGTGATGCAGGCCTGCGCCTCGCCGGTCGGGAAAAAGCAGGGTTTTCTCGATGAGCCTGACAAATGCACCTTCGAGCCGCGTCAGCTTCTCTGCAAAGGGGCGGACAGCGCGGATTGTCTGACGGCTTCCGAGGTTCAGGCGGCGGAACAGATTTATCGCGGGCCGGTCAATCCGCGCACAGGGAAGGTGATTTTCCCCGGACCGGCGAAGGGGAGCGAGGACGGTTTCTCAGCCGATGGCAAAGCGTTTCCTGTGGCGCTGGATCTTTTTAAATACGCGGCTTTTCAGAATCCGGACTGGGACTGGACGACACTGAACTGGGATACGGACATTGCGGAGGCGACGCGCAAAGTCGGGCCGCTGCTGCATGTGGATGACGATCTCAGTCCGTTCTTCCGGCATGGTGGCCGGCTGCTGATGTATATTGGCTGGAATGACGGGCATAATCCTGAGCAGCTTGCCGGCTATTATCAGGCGCTCGTCAGACATGCTGATGCTGACAACAAAAATTCCATGCGTCTGATCACCATTCCGGGGATGGGGCATTGTTACGGCGGGGCCGGGTGCGACACGTTCAGCAAGCTTGGCGCGATCGATGACTGGGTGACGGCGAACCGGGCGCCTGACACGCTGGTTGCGTCCCGTGTGGTGGACGGGAAAGTCGTTCGCACCCGTCCGCTCTGCGCCTGGCCGGCGGTGGCGCGCTATGACGGGCACGGGGATATGGAGAAGGCGGAGAGTTTCCGCTGCGTTACGGCAAGCCCCTCAGCCGGCCCGTGAAACCTCTTCTGAATTACAAAGAAGTTTTTGGTGAAGCTTTTTTCAAAAAGCTTCAGAAGACGCCGCCTTTTTGAAAAAAGGCGGCACCCAGAAACTTTTATTGCTTTTTATCAAAGGTTTACCGTGAAACGCTTCTTTGCAGGCGGATTCTCACCGGCATCACATGCCATCATGAAGATGGAGAGGCTGCCGATAGCGGGAAGTGCAACTGACGTCATCACCGTGTATACGCAGCCCTGCATGCTGGCCCGCCGGACGGGCCTGAACAAGAGGTATCAACACTGATGAACAGGTCCGCCCGCTCCGCCTCCGGCACAATCCCGACCGTACGGCGTATGCAGGATCAGCCTGGAGCCACTCATGCTGAAAAAATACGCGAACAGCTTGAGCGTGAAGTCGCGTCCGGACATCTGCTGCCCGGCACGAGACTGGATGAGAGCGAAATCGCCGAACGGTTCGGCGTTTCCCGAACCCCGGTCCGGGAGGCCTTCCGCCTGCTCGCCGCCAACGAAATGGTGGAGCTTAAAGGGCGGATGGGAGCCACTGTCCGCAAACCCAGCGCTCAGACCGTCATCGAGATGTTTCAGGTCATGGCTGAACTGGAAGGCCTGTGCGCCCGCCTCGCGGCGCGGCGGATAACGCCTGAGCTGAGAAGCAGAATAGAACAGATTCACACGGCGCTGACCGACGCATCCCGTGAATCGGATGTCGACGTCTTTTACGACATCAATCAGGCGTTTCATGAGGCGATTTACGAAGCCGCCGGGAGCCATTATCTGGCGGAGCAGACACGCCGGCTCCGAAACAGGACCGCGGCCTATCGCCGCCGGGTCACGTTTCAGCCCAACCGGTTTGCAAGCACGATCGATGAGCACAGACGTGTCATGGAAGCGATCTTCTCGCATAACGAGGAAGAGGCGCATTCCACAATGCGCGATCACGTCAATCTGCTCAGCGACGACATGCGGGATTTTATTGCGTCTTTTCAATAAAAACTATGTATGCATTATTATGCATTGCGTATGCTGAATATGACGTGAGGACGGGAAAATGAAAATCCAGGGTGACGGGGTCGGTCTGTACGTCGAAGAGGACGGAAAAGGGACTCCGATCCTGTTCATCCATGAATTCGGAGGCACCTGGTCCAGCTGGGAACCCCAGATGCGATATTTCGCCCGGCGTTATCGCTGCATTACGTACGCAGCGCGGGGATATCCGCCTTCAGACGTCCCTGAGACGCCGGACGCCTACTCACAGGACCTCGCCGTGTCCGATGCGATCGCGGTTCTTAACGGACTCGGCATTGAAAAAGCGCATATTGTCGGGCTTTCCATGGGCGGCTTCACGGCGCTTCATCTGGGCCTGCGACACGCTGACCGATGCCTCTCCCTGACCATCGCCGGCGCCGGTTACGGCTGCGAGCCGGGCCGTGAAGAGTTTTTTCGCAATGTCTCTCTCACGGTAGCGGATAATTTTGAAAAGCTCGGCGCAAAGGATTTCGCCCGGATCTATGGCAGCGGGGCGAGCCGCGTGCAGTTCCAGAATAAAGATCCGCGCGGCTGGGCGGAGTTCGTCGCGCGGCTGGCAACGCACTCCACAACAGGCGCCGCGCTCACAATGCGCGGTGTTCAGGCACGCCGCCCTTCATTTTACGAGCTTGAGGCGGAACTGAAAGAAATGAAAGTTCCCTCGCTGATCATGAACGGCGATGAAGACGATCACTGCCTCCAGCCAGGATTTTATCTCAAGCGTATCCTTCCCGCCGCCGGCCTGGCCGTGCTGCCGAAAACCGGACATACCCTCAATCTCGAAGAACCTCAGCTGTTCAACACGATTCTCGGCGAATTTCTGGCACAGGTCGATGCCGGATGCTGGGGCGTGCGTGACCCCAGAGCTCGTCCCGATCAGGTCATGAAGACGCTCGATACGGATCAGATATGATCATTTCCGCGCCGCGCCTCTGGTCCACCCTCATGGACCTCGCCGAGCTGGGAAAGTTCTGCGAAGGCGGCGTCAATCGGCAGGCGCTGTCCGAAGAGGAAATTCAGGCCTGGCGTCAGATCATTACCTGGGCGGAAGAAGCAGGTCTGGAAGTATCCACGGACCCGATGGGAAATCTGTTTATTGCGTTGCCGGGCGTACAGCGCGGCCTTCCGCCTTTGCTGATCGGCAGTCATACCGACAGTCAGCCGACAGGCGGACGTTTTGACGGAGCGCTTGGTGTCCTGGCCGGGCTTGAGGTCCTGCGCACCATGGTCGATGACAATATCAGACCGGAACGCGATATCATCGTCGTCAGCTGGATGAATGAGGAAGGATCGCGTTTCGCTCCGGGTATGAGCGGCTCGGAGGCATTCGCCGGCGTTCGCGCGCCGGACGATGTTCTCGCCTGCAGAGACAGATCCGGAACGGGAACGCTGGGTGACGCTCTGGTTTATTTTCTGTCTCACTTTCAGAATCTTCCCCGACGCCCTCTGGGTTTCAGTCCTTTTGCCTATCTTGAACTTCACATCGAACAGGGACCGGAACTCGAACGGTGCGGAATCGATATCGGCGTTGTGACAGGGATACAGGGGAAGAAGACATTCCGTGTCGTAATCGAAGGAGAGGCCGGTCACGCGGGCACGGTCCCGATGGGATCGCGCCGCGACAGCGTCCATGCTTTTGCCGATCTCGCCGCCGAATTGTTCCGGACAATGAAAAGTATCGATGACAGCGTGCGTTTTACAATCGGACAGGTCACCGTAACGCCTGATGCGCCTTCTGTCATACCGTCCGGTGTGCAGTTCAGTATCGATCTGCGTCACCCCGACTCAGAAATTCTCGATCACTGCGGGCGCGAAACAGAGCGGATCGTGGCGGATCAGCGCGGGCCGTGCCGGTTTGTCCTGACGCCCCTGGTTGACGCGGCTCCTAACAGATTCAGCGAAGAACTGCAGAATCGTATCATGGACGCCGCCCGGCGCTGCGGCTTTTCCAGTATGCCCGTTCTTTCCACTGCGGGGCATGATGCCAGAAATATCGTAAAACTCTGTCCGGGAGCGATGATCTTCGTACCTTCAAGGCATGGCGTAAGCCACGCCCCTGAAGAATGGACCTCAGCTGAACAGGTCGCGGCAGGAGCCGAAGTTCTGGCAATGGTGGCACGGGAGATCGCTGAAGCATAATCATTCAGGGAAAGATGTGACGCCGTCGCTGTCCCGGATGAATCATCAGAGATGCCAATGCAGGACAAGTTCTGACTGAAATCGGGTGCCGATCAGGAATCTCACCGTCAGGGCGAGAATCTTTTCGGTCATGTGGCTTCACTTCATGGCAGATGGCAGTGAACCGTCAGGCGTAGTCTTGTCAGCCCGCACCTGAACGCAACACTCGCAAACAACCCTTGCTCAGGACAGATCAGGTTCGGTTCGTTGCCTCGTAAGGCAGCAGGCGCGCACTGTTATCGTCACTGACGTTATCCGACCCGCGCTATCCTTCGGAAGTTATGAAGGCTGTAATGAAACAGAAGAGGATTCTGTATAGCCTGCCGACGAATAGTAAAAATCTGTTTTAAAACCCTTAAATGCACAAAAATTCTTATAATAAACTGATAATATTATGTGTTTTGAGTCCTGTTACGCACTTGCATCACCCGGATTCGAAGAACCCACCACGATAAATCTTTGATGAGATTAATAAAAGTTTTTGGGTGCCGCCTTTTTTCAAAAAGGCGGCGTCTCCTGAAGCTTTTAAAAAAGCTTCACCAAAAATTTTTTTATAATTAAACGGAACCTTCACAGACAGGCATTTGAAACAGTCTCTGAAAAGCCAGGAACAATTAAACGATATCTCCAGTCAGACGCATCGCTTCCAGGCCGGTTTACACGTGACACGGCCCACACCCTGCACGCAGCGGCCTGTGCGGATGCAAAAAACTTGATCCGGCATCAGAACAGTGTGTATACACGAATTACGGTTTTGTATTCAGAATTCCCGCCCGCAATATCTGATGCCAGGAGATCTGCATGAACGACGAGGAATGGCAGGCCCGCACCGACCTGGCCGCCTGTTATCGTCTCGTGGCCAGCATGGGGCTGGATGATCTCATCTATAATCATATTTCAATGCGCGTCCCGGGAACGGACAATCAGTTTCTCATAAACCCCTACGGTATGCTCTTCGATGAAATTACTGCCTCTTGTCTGGTAAAAATCGATATCGACGGCAATAAGCTTGATGAATCTCCATATGAGGTGAATGCGGCAGGGTTCGTCATACACGGCGCCGTGCACGCCGCCAGACCGGACGCGCATTGCGTCCTGCATGTCCATTCGACGGCTTCAGTCGCCGTATCGAGTCAGAAATCAGGACTCCTGCCCCTCAGCCAGTTCGCAATGTGGTTCTGGAAACGTCAGGGTTTTCACGATTACGAAGGTGTGGCGCTGGACCTGGATGAACGCTGCCGCCTCGTACGAGATCTGGGCAGTCACCCGGTGCTCCTGATGCGCAATCATGGCCTTCTGACGGTGGGACAAAATCCTGCCGCGGCCTTCATGATGCTCTATTACTTTGAAAGAGCGGCATCCATTCAGCTTGCCCTGCAGGCCACTGCCGCAGGTGGCCCCGATGCGATGCCGTGCATGCCGCCTGCGGAGGTCTGTGACAGGGCGGCGGAACAGTTCTGGGGTCACGCGGGAGATATTCTCAGCCCCGGCGTCCGGGAGTGGAACGGTCTGCTGCGGCGCCTGGAGCGGGCAGGTCAGAGTCCGGATTACCGCTCGTAGTCATATCCTCTGACAAAACAGATATTTTTCAGGAGAAGCAGAGTTGTCGTCCTCCGCACGCATGATGCATCTGGGTTTGTTCCTGCTCGGCACGGGCAGTCATGTCGCGGGCTGGCGATATCCCGGTGCCATAGACCGCTTTACGGATATCGAGGCGGTAAGAAAAACCTGTCAGCTCGCTGAAGCCGGAAAATTTGACTTCATTTTCATGGGCGACAACCTCCACGCCGACGTCACAACCCATCCGTCCTACGCGGCGCGCTTTGAACCGATGACGATGCTCGCCAATGTAGCGGCCGTCACAAGCCATATCGGTCTTGGCGCAACAATGTCCACGACCTACAGCGACCCGTTTACAGTGGCCCGTATGTTTGCATCGCTGGATTTCATCAGTGGCGGTCGCGCCGCATGGAATGCTGTCACAACCGCCAGTCCGGCGGCGTCCGCGAATTTCGGCACAACCCATCCCGCTCACAGCTCCCGCTACGAACGCGCGGAAGAATTTATAGACGTTGTCACAGGACTCTGGGACTGCTGGGAGAAAGACGCGCTTGTTGCCGACAGAAAAAGCGGAATTTATATCGATGAAGCAAAACTCCATCCGCTGAAACATAAAGGGAAGTTCTTCGATGTCGAAGGACCGCTGAATATTCCCCGCTCCCCGCAGGGCAGGCCGGTGATCACCCAGGCGGGCGGCTCCGCTCCCGGAAGAAAACTCGCCGCAAGGACGGCGGATGTCGTATTTTCAGTCGTCCAGGATATTGACGAGGCAAGATCAGCTTACACAACCGTCAAACAAGAAGTCGCTGAATTCGGACGCTCTCCGGATGACGTCACATTTCTGCCGGGCGTCATGCCGGTTGTTGGCCGGACGGACAGGGAAGCTTTTGAAATTCTCAGTGAACTGCAGGGCTATGTCGGCGAAAAGGACGCTCTTGGACTTCTCTCCGACCGGCTTGGGACCGATATGTCCGCTTATGATCTCGACGGACCGGTCCCCGATCTTCAGCAGGCCGATACCTATCACAGCTTCTCGTCAGTGATGCTCGCAAAGGCAAAACGCGAGAACATGACATTGCGCGATCTCTACAACCTTGTCGCCTCGGCGCGCGGACACTGGGTTCTCTGCGGATCTGCCGAAACAGTCGCAACGACATTGATCGAATGGTTCGAAACACGGGCGGCTGACGGATTCAATATCATGCCGCCCTATCTTTACGGTGGTCTGACATCGTTTATCGAAGGCGTCGTCCCCCGCCTTCAGGAACACGGCGTTTTCCGCTCTGATTATGCAGGCACGACGTTGCGTGAAAACCTGGGACTGCATGAAGGCTGATGCCCGGAACAGCAGTCTGATAACTTCACCGCCATAGATCACAATAAACTAATAAAAGTTTTTGGGTGCCGCCTTTTTTTCAAAAAGGCGGTGTCTTCCGAAGCTTTTTGAAAAAAAGCTTCACCAAAAACTTCTTTATGATCTTCGTCACTCCGGACAATGCACGGAGCGAAGGGTTAATCAGACGGACCGTGGACCCAGAAGGATAATGCAGGCGCCGAGAATATTGACAGCAGCCCCGAGCACATCCCAGTGGTCGGGACGGACGCCCTCAACAGCCCAGGCCCAGACGAGACTGGCAACGATATAGACGCCGCCATAAATGGCATATGCGCGCCCGGCATTATCGGCGGGGCTGTAGGTGAGCAGCCAGGCAAAGGTGACAAGAGAGAGGCACCCCGGAACAAGCCAGAGAGGCGTCCTGCCCATGCGGAGCCACGCCCAGAAGGAGAAGCATCCGGCAATTTCGGCAAAAGCCGCCGGGATGTAAACGGCTGCTGTCATCATGCTGTTTTATGATCCTGTCTGAATGCGGGACCGGGACTGACGCGGGGCTTTCCCGGCAGGAGAGAAACTCTGTCGATTCCCGTATGTCACAACGCCGGTGACGAAACCACCGGCGAGAGAGACAGGCCGGACGCCACAAAACCCGTCAGACCGCGAGCGCAGGGAACACCCTCGCCGCAAGCGCCAGGCAGAACCGTCACCGTCTCCGCGATGCCGCAGCCGCCCTCGCCGCAATGACCGAGAGGTGCCGCCGGCACAGCAGCACATCCATCGCCCCCGTCTGCTTGCACGACAGCTCAAACGCCTGCGTCCGCGATGCCAGCTCCGCCAGCGCGGGCAGAGACCAGAGCTGAAGCGCCCGCTCAAAACTCTGCTGCTTTTTAAAAAATACCGGCGGCCGCAGAGAGCGCATCGCGTCAGCACGGGACACGCCCTGCTCCACCGCCGCCTTCACCCGACGCAGCCTGCTGATATGCCCCAGCAGAACCCGCGCCACCGCCACAGGATTCGCCCCTTCCGACAAAGCCCGCTCCAGCGCCAGATCCGTGCCGGTCCGGTCGCCCTCCATGGCCAGAAACACCGAATCATCAATCGAGGCCGAGCCCGAATCCCCGATGCACACCCGGACATCATCCAGATCCAGTTCATGATCCGGACCGGCATACAGCGCCAGTTTCTCGATCTCGTTGCGAACCCCGGCCCGGTCCGCCCCCAGCTGAGACACCAGCCAGCCCAGCGCCTCGGCGGTAATCCCGACCTGCCGCTCCGCGAACATCCGGCGCACCGAAGCCTCCAGCGCCCGCCCTTCCTCCGGATAACACCCGACCGAAGCGGAATCCTTCCGCTCCTCCGCAAGCTTCCGCAGTTTACCCCGTGCCGGCAGAGGCCCCGCCTCGACAACGATCAGCGCCGACCCCGTCCCGTCCAGAACGCCGGATACCGGTCCGGCCAGAGTGTCAGTCCCTTCCCGAACCCAGACCACCCGCTGCCCGCCATCCAGCGACAGCGCCGTCGCCTCTTCCTCAAACCGGTCATGCGTCTCGCGCGTCAGCGTTGCAACCCGGAACGGATCGTCCAGAGACCCGGCGACCCGCCGCACCAGATCCGACGCATATTCCCGGATCAGCCCGCTGTCGTCCCCATGCAGCAGCACAAAGCGCCACGCCTCCGGCGCGTTCAGAACTTTGCCGACCGATCGTGTGTCGATCTTCACCATGACGCCGCCGGAGTCAGAACCATCCCGGAGTCAGTCCCTCCGTTTCCGCGCAGGGCAGAGCCACGTCTAATTATTCGTCGGGTCACTGTCCGGGTCCAGCCGCCCGGTGGCCATCGCGGGAAGCCCGTCCTCACCGGCCCGCTCGACCGGCTGTTCCTGACTGGAGTTCGGAATGCCGTTCGGGATCGGATAGTAGGTCGGCGCTCTTTTCCGGCTTTTCGTGGTCGGCGCCTTCGTTTCGAACCAGATCGCCACCTGTTGCGTCACCGTCTCCGCGAGCGTCTCCGCCACACGGGTCTGCAAGGTCTCGGTGTTCAGACTCTGAGCAAAATACTGCTCGAACGTCCCGTTCATTCCATCCATCGTCGTGGCATCACCCTCGGCAAGCAGCTTCGGATACCGGCCGACAGTGAACAGCCGCCAGTGAGCCCGGCCGACAACACGATTGCGGCCCGAGGTATTGTCGGCGTGGATATCGACCGCCTCGTTGCTCATCGAAGGACTGACATAAAGCGTATAGCCGTCAGGATCTTCCGGTCCCGCGCCCGCCATGTCCTGCTGCAGCGCCAGCCGCACAAGCTGCCCGTACCGATTGGGTATGCTCGCGACATAAATCCGCTTCAGCGTCTCGCTGACCCCGGCATGTTTCGCCGTATCTTCATAGAGCGGCCGAAACCCGCACCCTGTAACGCTGAGCGGCGCGATCAGCACGACCGCATACGCCACCTTCGTCAGAAGAGCCGGGAAATGGCCGCGAAACAGGTCCATCTTATTTCGCCACCACGAAGTTCACGATCCGGTTCGGCACATGGATGCGCTTGACGATCTTCTGCCCCTCCAGCAGCCGCGCCACATTCGGCTCAGCCTCGGCCCGCGCGATCACCGCCGCCGGATCTTCATCCGGCTCGGCCTCGATCGTGCCCCTCAGCTTGCCCATGATCTGCACTGCCAGACTGACCCGCGTCACCGCCAGAAGCGCGGGATCGGCCACAGGCCAGGCCCGCTCCGCCGCCAGCGCCCCGCCCGGCTCCAGCGCCGCCAGCAGCTCCTCGGCCAGGTGCGGCATCATCGGCGCAACCAGAAGCGCCAGCGTCCGCGCCGCCTCACGCCGCGCAAACGCCACCCCGGTCTCCTTCGCCGACCGCTCGGCCTCCGACAGCGCCGAGGTCAGCTCATGCAGCCGTGCCACAGCCACATTCACGGCAAAGCCTTCCAGCGCCTCCGTCACCGCCGCAATCGCACGATGCGTCGCCCGCCGCAGCGTGTCGCCGGCTTCAGAGATCTCTGCCGGCAGCACCGAATCCGCCGGGCAGTCAGCCACCACGCCCCGCACGATCCGGAACAGCCGCTGCACAAACCGGCCCGCGCCGCTGACACCGGCCTCGGTCCACTCCATGTCGCGCTCCGGCGGACTGTCGGACAGCACGAACCAGCGCGCCGTATCCGCTCCGAAACGGTCGATGATCGCCACCGGCGCCACCGTGTTCCGCTTCGATTTCGACATCTTCTCGACACGCCCGACCGCCACAGTCTCACCGGTTTCCCGATGCGTCGCCCCGGCCGAACTGCGCTCCACTTCTTCCGGATAGAGCCAGTTTCCGGCGCTGTCCTTATAGCTCTCGTGATTGACCATGCCCTGCGTGAAGAGACCCGCGAACGGCTCGCTCACGTCCAGATGGCCGGTCGCCTTCATCGCCCGCGTGAAGAACCTGGCATAGAGCAGATGCAGAATGGCGTGCTCGATGCCGCCGATATACTGGTCCACCGCCAGCCAGCCATCCGCCGCCGCCCGCACCGTCGGTGTCGCCGCATGCGGCGCCGTGAAGCGTGCGAAATACCAGGAGCTGTCGACAAACGTGTCGAACGTGTCCGTCTCCCGTGTCGCCGGCCGGCCGCATGACGGGCAGTTCACATGCTTCCAGGTCGGATGATGATCGAGCGGATTTCCCGGCCGGTCGAACGTCACATCCTCCGGCAGAACGACCGGGAGCTGATCGTCCGGCACCGGCACAGCGCCACAGCTCTCACAGTGAATGACCGGAATCGGACAGCCCCAGTACCGCTGACGCGACACGCCCCAGTCCCGCAGCCGCCAGTTGACGACACCACTGCCGACGCCCACCCCCTCAAGACGCGCGATCGCATTCTTCCGCGCCGACTCGCAGCTCTCGCCGTCGAGAAACCCGGAATTGATCATCGTCCCGTCGCCGGTCCACGCCTTATCGGCCACCACATAGCTGTCGGCATTCTCGCCCGGCGGCAGCACCACCGCTTTGATCGGAAGATGATACTTCCGGGCGAAATCCAGATCGCGCTGATCCCCGCACGGGCAGCCGAACAGAGCGCCCGTGCCGTAATCCATCAGCACGAAATTGGCGATCCATACCGGGAACGCCGCATCCGGCAGAAACGGATGCGCCACTTTCAGACCCGTATCGAAGCCGCGCTTCTCCGCCGTTTCCACAGCCTCCACGGAGGTTCCCAGACGGCGGCACTCCGCGATAAACTCAGCCGCCTCAGGATTGCCGGCCGCGACCTTCGCCGCAAGCGGATGATCCGGCGCAATAGCCAGGAAGGACATCCCGAACAGCGTATCCGGCCGCGTCGTGAACACCTCGACGGAATCGAGATTCTCATCGAATCCGGCAGGCGGCTGCGCCAGCGAGAATCGCAGTCGCGCGCCCTCGGAACGCCCGATCCAGCGCTCCTGCATCACCCGGACCCGCTCCGGCCAGCGGTCAAGCGTCTTCAGCCCGTCCAGCAGCTCCGGCGCGAATTTCGTAATCCGCAGAAACCACTGCGACAGCTTTTTCTTCTCGATCGGCGCACCGGAACGCCACCCCTTGCCGTCAACCACCTGCTCATTGGCCAGCACGGTCTGATCCACCGGGTCCCAGTTCACCCAGGATTCCCGACGATCAACCAGACCGGCCTTCAGGAAATCCAGAAACAGCTTCTGCTGCTTGCCGTAATAATCCGGCAGACAGGTCGCGATCTCACGAGCCCAGTTGAGCGAAAAGCCCAGACGCTGCAGCGTCTCCCGCATCGCCGCAATGTTGGCCAGCGTCCACTCTTTCGGATGCACGCCCCGCTCGCGGGCCGCATTCTCGGCAGGCAGCCCGAACGCGTCCCATCCCATCGGATGCAGCACCGAGAACCCGCGCGCCCGCTTGTAACGCGCGATCACATCCCCGAGCGCGTAGTTCCGCACATGCCCCATATGGAGCTGGCCGGAAGGGTAGGGAAACATCTCCAGAACGTAGTATTTCGGCTTTCCCGCAGGCGGAACATCGGGAACCGTAAAGACACCGGCCTTGTCCCACCGCTCCTGCCAGCGACGCTCCACGTTGCGGAAGTCATAATGAGTCAGAGCGTCATCGGCGGTCATGGTGTCTTAATCCAGAATACAGAAAATATGGCTCGCAGCGCTCCTCAGAAAGGAGCGGACGGAAGCCGGTCACACGGACGGGTCATCGCTGCAGAAAATTGCGGATGACCCGCCTGATCTCAGTTGTCCCGGTTTCCGTTATCGGCCCGAAGCTCACGCGCACGGGCGAGAATCTTGGTCGTGATGTCGGAGGCCATGTTCGCAGCCGGAGGAGTGTCGGTCCAGACACCATCCTGGTAGACCTGCCGGAACACGCTCACCCGAAGCGCGTCCGAACGCAGGCGGCGGTCCAGGATATAGGCTGTGATCTTGAAACGCTCGCCATGCGCGGCAGGCGGCGTATACCAGTCGGTCAGAAGGAAACCGCCAACGGCATCAGCCGATGCGATCGGCATGAACGACAACGTGTCGAGGGCTCCCCGCCACAGATAGGCGTTTACCCCGCCGGTCAGCTGATCATCACCGCCGGTCGCTCCGCGGTCTTCGCTGAGAAGATGATTGCGGGGGGCAGTCAGGTCGCTGGCCTTGTCGCCACCGGAACACGCGGTCAGTGTGAAAAGGGTCAGAAGTGCGGGAACTGCGGCCAGGCGTGCTGTCCGTCCGGAACGCGATGACGTCCGGCAAACGCGAGTGGTGGGCATGTGGTGCTGCGACTCCTGTAGCAAGACCCGCCAACCGGCCCCACCCTTATGTGAGAGCCTCCGGTATGAAGGCGTGGTGAAAGATGGTGAGACCATGACAGTCTGCGAGCCGCTTTCATATCCCGTTGCGCAGGCGGAGCCAAGCGGTGCCGGTCCTTCCTGAAGAAGATAACGCGTTTTAAGGGATGTCCGGCGTCGTTTCGGGAAGCCCGGCCTCACTCAGCAATCCGCTGAGAATCCGGCGCTGCCGTTCGGGAAAATGCCCGTACTGTTCCATCACCGCGGCCACCGGGAGCGACGGCGCCAGACGGGCAAGCTGCTCCCTTACATCCGCTCTTTCGCCTGAGGTATCCGCTGCCCCGTCGCGCTGAAGCTGCTGCAGGGCGGCAAGATTAAGCACAAGCATCGCCACCCGCGTCGGCGCTGTGCTCAGGGATGTTCTGGCCCGTCGTGCCGCCGCCGCCGCCTGGCCGGTAAGAAGTAACATGAGGACAAAGTCGACATCGAACAGATCCACCAGAGGATGCGTCGGGTGCGACTTCGCAAAAAGATCCAGCGCGCTACAGCCCGCTTCCGGGTCTCCGCTGATCAGGCTCGCATAGGCGCTGACCGTGGCAATGACACTGCCCGGCGGACTGGAAGCCCGCAGTTCAGAAAGCAGTGACAGCCCGTATTTCTGTTCGGCCGGATTGTTCAGGAGCAGCCGTGCGAGAAGCAGTCTGCTGGTGATGCTGTCAGGCATGACCTGCACCAGACGGCGCGTCAGCTCCGTCGCCACCTGAATGTCTTTCCGACAGGCGCCTGCGGTCCATTGTTCAAAAGATCTGACAAGCCGGAAGATTGCCGAGACAAGAAGAAGGAACGGCTGATCCTGTTCCCGTTGCAGGGCGCGCTGAAGCAGCATCTGCACCTGGGGATAAGCGGCAGGCTCATTCCGGCTGATCAGCGCGAAGGCCCGCAATGCCGCTTCCGCCGGCAGAAGATCTTCCGCCGGACGCCCAGCCATATTGCGGGCTTCCGTGATCGCAATCCGCCACGCAATCTCCGTCGTGAGCAAAGCGGCCGTATCATCAACGGTTTCAGGCGTAATATGAAAACGGTCACCCCAGATGATGACGTTTCCCCGCCGCCGGTCAGTGACCCGAACGGTCAGCCGGGCAGCGTTGCGATGAGACCCGGCTGAAGACGCGCCGGGCAGTGTCGTGTCACTCTGAAGTTTTGTTTCGACCAGATAGTCGGAAACCGGTGTATTTCTGGCCTGAGAAGACTTTCCGGCTTCCTGAGCGACGGTTTCAGGTGGAAAGACCGACAGAAATCCGAACTGAGCCAGCTCGGTCGTCAGAAAGTCGAATAATGTTTCTGTGTCACGGGGCCGGAGTGCCAGACCCGGACCGCCGGTGCCGTGCAGAAAACCAACGCTGGCGATATGGCCGTACAGAGAGCTGTGACGTTCGCTCTGCTCAGAAGCCAGATTTCCCGGCGGCCCGCTGACCGCCGCATCGGAAAAGGACGTGGCATCGTTACCGGGCGACGCACCCATTCCTTCGGATGCAGTTTTTCCACCCTTGTGCCGGACCCGAAGCTCGGAAATGACAGCCATCGTCGACGGTCCGGGCTCGGCCCCGAGAGTCTCCTGAAAGACGGCCAGGCACTGTTCCGCGGTGAACAGTCCCGCGCCGGTATCGTTTTTCCGCACAAACTCCCGAAGCTGAGCCTTCCAGGCGTTTTCATTGAGCCGGTCCAGACTGAGCAGACGCGCGGCCGCGGTCATTTTCTGTTCCGGCTCAGGAAGAGAGAGCAAGGCCTGTTCAAGAGTGGCGACAAGATGCTGCCGCAGTCTCTGCCGCTGTGCATGCAGCCATTCATCCAGCGCCGGATCGACCGCATCGAGATCGGCGAGCAGAACGGCGTCGGTTTCGGGAAGTTTAAGGATGCCGGACGCCGTTGCGTTCAGATAACGTTCAGCATCGACTGTCGTCAGTACCGGTTTCAGAGCGAGCGTATGCCGCTGGACATCGACAATGTCGGTCCCCAGAGGACTCAGCGCTTCCGCAAGGCGGTGAATTTCCTGCCTCAGCGAGGCCCGGGCCTGTTCGTCCGACCGCCGGCTCCAGAGAAGATTCGCGAGGGAACGCCGCGTTACAGCACGCCGGTCGGACAGCGCCAGAATGGCCAGAAGCCCTCTGGTTTTGGCGCCTGTCGGGGTAATGGAGGAGCCATCCAGCATATGAGCGGACATTGAACCGAGAAGTTCAATTCTCAGGATTGCCGCGTCCGATTTTCTCAGTCCTGGTTTGGCCAGCTCAAACAACCCATGTGCTCCTGCTCGAACCTGGTTGCCGGAGCCGGATGCGGCATGTGCATCCGGCGGGTCGGTTACCGGGCTTTCAGATTCCCGTCGCGAGAGTTCCGGATCAGAGACCACAACTCATTTGCCGGGAATATAGGGCAAAACAGTTTCATACGAGTGAAGATGCGTTTCGAAGTACAGGCAACATTCTCTCCGGACTGTGGAAGCTGACTCTCACTGCCTTCCGCCTGAATCAGACGGCTGTGTAACTCCAGGAAAGAAAGCGCAGTTTCCGGAGAAATTACGACATTATTATGTGGATCTGACAGAAAAATGCACTTTGACGATGTGTGAGCACGCTGTCTCATCAAAGGCATGGACGTAAAAAAGCGTTTATGTATTTCGCAAACAGGAGACAAAGCTGGACCCTGCCCTTTACCCGTTTAATTTAACAGACCGGGATCAAAGGGATTGTGTCCCTTTGCGGGGTTCGGGGCAAAGCCCTGAAAAGCCATTCCGTCTGTATTTGCAAAGTATACAAACGCTAAAAAAAAGGAGGGCATATGCCCTCCTTTTCAACGCGCGAACCGGTCAGACCTGAGACCGGCCGGCCCTGAATAAAGTTTCAGTCAGGCAACCTGAGCACCGGCTGCACCGGCATTTCTGACCAGATACGGCCCGGCGGCGAGAACTTCAATCTCGACCATTCTTGCGAACAGCCCGCCAGAAGCGGTCCCAAGTGACAGAAGGGCATTTCCCGCTGTCCAGCGGCCCGCGCCAGCCTCGCATGAATGCCAGCCATCGATCGCGGCATCGCTTTTATGCGCAGTCAGAACCTGACGCTCACGACCGTTCGTGACGGAGATATCGCCGACGAGAACACCAAGCGCACGCCGGTCATCACAGAAAGGCCCCGTGACCTCGGAAGGACGGCTCGCATGCGAAGCAATCCGAACGGTGTCGACACTGGCCGGAACCATGAAGCAGTACGTGTTGTCCACATGACGAACCGGACGGATCTCACGGCCACCTTCGGTCACAAGGCGAAGATCAGGCTCCGTGACCACCTGCGCTGCTGCCGTTGCCGGATCAGCCGCCAGCCCAAGCTCTTCCGCCCGGTCCGCAAGCCGCTTCCAGACCGGCTCGACCGTCTCCCGGTCCGTGGTCAGCGGAGCGGCCGCATCGTCCTGCCAGCTTCTGCCGCCAGCGATCGTGATGCCGCCGGCAAAATGAGGGCGCATCGAACGGATCACAGAGTTTTCAAACGTGCCGCGGTTGCCGGTATCGAGATAGCTTTCGCTGGACAGGCCCTCCGACACGATCACCGCATGCTCTTCAAGCTCGACATGGTAAAAGTCGTACGAGGTTATGGCGCGTTCGGTCACAATCGAACGACCATTCACAAGCATCCGGACCGGAATGAAACGGCCATCCACATAGATGCAGTGCTCGGATGTCACCAGAAGATCCCGATGCGGTGCGCCCGCGCCGAACGCATCCCTGCGGATACGGACAGGATAGGCATCCTCATCAAAACCAAGGCTCGCCACGTCGGCATGCGAACGGCCCAGCCAGAGGAGCGGACGGTAAGCCGTTTCGCCATCGACCAGAACCGCGATCTCGTCACCCTCGGAAAGAGTCTCGACCAGCTTCTCGCCGTCACGGGTCAGAATATGCGTTCCGGGAAGGAAGCAGCCGTCGATCTGGCAGGAGTTTTTGCCATCGACATAAAACTGGCAGCCTGTGTAACCCTTCGAAACGGTGACAGGGATGCCAATATAACCCGACTCATTTCCACCGGAAGGATTGCCGGGAGAAGGATTTGTATTGATCAGACCCGGGTTTGTAGCCGTGTCATGATAATAACGGATGATCAGAGTGGAGCTGGTCGTGTAAGTCCCCGCAATACCCATCGTATTGGCGTAACCGCTGGGGATATCCTGAGCGCAGATCCCGGCGCCGGTACCGAAATTGGTGATGGTCGCATTCTGCAGCGACGGATAGGTGTAGTAATCATTTCCACCCGCCGAAAGATCTTCTCCGGCCTGATTGGCTTCGTAGGACCATTTGCCAGTGGTGTTCTCAAGAACAAGCGTCGAACCCGTGCCCGCCATGTTGATCTGGCCAGCGACACTCGCGCCCGTCTTGATGTCGAGATGCGCGCCGTTGACGACAATCCCGCCCGTTGAGCCCGACGAATTGTACTCTGACGTGACAGCCGTGCCGATGGTTACGCCAGCCGGAATAACATAATATTCTCCGCTCTGCAGTGTAACCGTGCCGGCATTCGACTTCAGAACATACGGATCGGCTTCAGTGCCGCTGCCCGAGGAATAAATGGACGTCGACGTGGTCGAAGTCTTCGTCGAGGAGGCGGCCAGCGCGCTGCTGGTGTTCGTGCTGTCGAGCATATTGATTGGCCCTTAAGATCGTTACGACAAAATGCGCCGTTTGATTTTTTTTAACGTCTGGCCGTTTTTGCTGTCAATAAAATAAAACGTTAATTGTTTAGAATTCCAAAACAAAGGTTATATGTTGCCTTTGAGTAACATTCTCCACGGAACGTTCTGCTGACTGTCCATCCCTGTACTTTAACTGGCCGGATACAAAAATGCAGAATTTCCGGAGACTGACAGGCCCGCACGTCTTCAGAAATATACTGCGGCTCCGCGAGATTTATTCGCTGGAACGTTCGTCTGAAAAATATTAACAATCTCCTAAGACGAGGCGTCACGCTGTGACGTCGCGCTCACCTGTTATCCTACAGGCCCCAGGCCGAGAGGATGACGGTACCAAACATGTGGAGACAATAATCCGATGCGTGAACTGACGATGACGGAACTCGATGCGGTTTCCGGCGGCTGCAATGTCCAGCCGGGCAGCTGTTACAAGCCTTCATATCCCTGCGGCCCGTCGTATTCCTGTGGTCCGTCATATTCCTGCGGGACATCAGCGGCAATGATCGCGGCTTATGCCGGATATCTCGCCGGCGAATACAATGTCGCGGCGGATATTTTCAATCATGCCGGCTGCTCCACCATCAGCTCCGCGATGCAGAACGTCTGCACGGACGTGAAACTCGGTTACACGGCGGGTCTGAGCATGACCGTGGCGCAGGCCACATCCATGCTCAACGGGGTCGTCTCCGCGATCGGTTCCGCTGTTACGCTGAACAAATGCGGCGGTATTGCAACGATGCAGACAATCGAATTTCCCCCGGTCAGTGGTGGTGGCTTCGGTACATAATCAGACTGATACGTACCTCCGTTCAGACGGACGTTCTGTTCAGTAATTCTGCCGGTTCATTACTCTGCGGCTCTTCTGGTCCGTTGTCCGTGACAGCGTGCGGGAAGAGCCGTCTTTTTCTTTTCTTTATCTTTCTGTCGTGAGTTTGTAAGCGAAACGCTCCGTACCTGAGAGACTCCGTTCCGTATGTCGTCACTTTATCGCCAGGAAGCGCTTGACGCCCGTCGCCAGGCGTGGCTCGGGCAGGTGCAGGCGGCACAGTCGCTGTCCATCCGGATTATTTCCTGGGTAACGCTCGGACTGGTTTTTCTCACAATCCTCTATCTTCGTTTCGGCCTTTATACGCGTCGCGTGCATGCCACCGGCCTCATGCTGCCTCCGACAGGCCTGATCACCATCGATGCAAGCGCGGCAGGGATCGTCAGCCGGAGATTCGCCGAAGAGGGGATGGAGGTCCATAAGGGGCAGAAGCTTTTTGTCATCGACCTCGAAGCCCGGACACTCGTCGGCGCCACACAGGGACAGGTTCTCGCCCAGCTGCACAGGCAGCGCGAACTGTTCGAGCGGCAAAAGGAAATCAGGGTCGCCGACGCGCCTGTGGAAAAACAGGCCCTGGTGAATCAGATCCGGAATCTTCAGCAGCAGCACGTGCTCACCGGGCAGCAGCTGGTAAATGACGCCAAAGTGCTTCCGGTGGTTGAAGCCGCGGTGAAGCGGATGAGAGACGCGCAAAGCGCGCACCTCGTCACGGAGACGCAGTTTCAGAGCCAGCTCTATACCTATGCGCAGCTCCTCAGCAGCCATGCCCAGTTTCTTCAGAATTATACAGATACCGAAGGAAAGATTTCAGACAACACATCGAAACTGATGCGATATGACCGCCAGACGGCGCACGACATCAACGATCTCGACCGGCAGATCGCGCAGATCGATCAGCAGATCGACGAAAGTGAAAGTCACCGTGAAATCGTCATCGAAGCACCGGAAGACGGTATTCTGAGCGCCGTGCGCGGCAATCTGGGACAGCAGGTCAGCGCAGGCACCCCTCTCGTAACATTGCTGCCGACCGGACGCGCCCTTGATGCCGAGCTTTATGTGACAAGCGCCTCCATCGGCTTTGTCCGAGAGGGACAGCCGGTCCTCCTGCGCTACGCCGCCTTTCCTTATCAGCGCTTCGGCCTCGCCCGCGGGCGGATCACGGAGATCACGCGCGCACCCGTGACGGCGACGGAACCGGGTCAGACCGGGCAGCAGGGCGGAAATACGTCTTCAAAAGACCAGAAATCGACGTCAGGCTCCGATATGTACCGGATCAGGGTCAGGCCCGATCTGCCCTACGTGCTGGCTTACGGACAGAAAAAGCCGCTCCAGGCCGGAATGGAAGTCGAGGCGGACATCGCCATCGATTCACGGCGTCTCTATCAGTGGATATTCGATCCGGTGACCAGTATGCGTGACAGCGTCATGGCTGTCAGCGGCGGGCTTGTTGATAAATGAGCACGCCCTTTGAGTCTCTTCAGTTCGGCTTCGGCAAAAAAGTACCTGTCGTCCTTCAGGTGGAGGCCGCTGAATGCGGCATCGCCTGCCTTGCCATGGTCCTCGGCTTCTACGGTCACGAGATCGACCTCGCTACCCTGCGCCGCCGTTACTCGGTCTCGATCAAGGGCGTAACGCTCCGCAGCCTGGTGCAGGCCGCCGATACGCTCGGTTTCACCAGCCGCGCCGTCCGGCTGGAACTGGAAGATCTGCCAAAACTCCGGACACCGTGCATCCTGCACTGGGGAATGAATCACTTCGTCGTTCTGGTTTCGGCCAGAGGCGATCAGATCACGATCAATGACCCGGCAGTGGGCCGCCGGACGGTAACGTCCGATGAGGTGTCCCGTGAATTCACGGGCGTCGCGCTGGAACTGACACCCAACGAGACATTCGAACGCAGGGACGAACGCGAAACGATTCGTCTGCGCGATCTGTTCCGGCATGTGGCCGGTCTGCGCGGCGCCCTCATGGGGCTGTTCTTCCTGTCTCTCGGACTGGAAGTCATCGCACTTATTTCACCGATGGTCTCGCAGGTCGTGATTGATGAGGTGATCGTGACAGCGGATCACGATCTGCTGCTGACGATCACCTTCGGCCTGGCCATGCTCCTGCTGCTGCAGATGTTTCTCGGCTCCGTCCGGACCTGGGCCGTAACATTGTTCAGCACCCGGGTCGGTCTCGAATGGAGCACCAGCCTCTTCGACCATCTGACCCGTCTGCCGCTCGATTACTTCAGCAAACGTCATGTCGGGGACGTTCTGTCCCGTTTCGGCTCGCTCGGGTCCATCCAGCAGGCCCTGACGACCGATATGGTGCAGACCGTCATGGACGGGCTGATGGGCATCGGCATGGGAATCATGCTTTTCGTCTATGGCGGATGGCTGGGCCTGGTAGCCTGCGTCGCGCTGTTTCTGGATATTCTCCTGCGGCTGGTGACGTACCGGACCTATCGTGAAGCCTCGGAAGAGCAGATCGTCGTCAGCGCACGCCAGCAGAGCCATTTTATCGAGACGCTGCGCGGCATGGCGAGCGTCAAGCTTCTGGGCCTTAGGGAAAGACGCCGTACGACCTGGCTGAACATCGTCATCGACAGCATCAATATCAGGCTGAGACTCCAGCGCTTCGACCTGATCTACGGTCGTCTCGGTGACTTCATTTTCGGCGCGGATCGTCTGATCATGATGGTTCTGGGGGCGAGACAGGTGATGGACGGGTCCATGTCCGTCGGCATGCTCGTCGCGTTCCTGTCCTACAAAGACCAGTTTGCGGGGCGCGTCGGATCGCTTGTGAGCACGGGCTTTAAACTGAGGATGCTCAACATCCAGAGTGACCGCCTCGCGGACATCGTCATGACCGAGCCGGAGCCGGTCAGCCGGGCAGTGCCGACGCACCACCACGGCCCCGCGACTCTCACCTGCCGTGAGATGTCCGCGCGATACGCGGCACAGGAGCCATGGATTTTCCGGAATATCGATCTCGATATTCCGGCCGGGAAAAGCGTCGCGATCGTCGGACCCTCAGGATGCGGCAAGACGACGCTGCTCAAGGCGATGATGGGACTTCACCCTCTGGACGAGGGTCGTCTTTTCATCGACGAAGTCGACGTTTCGGTCCTGTCGCTGGAAGGCTACCGCGAGCGTATCGCCGGCGTCCTGCAGGATGACGGTCTTTTCTCCGGATCTGTCGCCGATAATATCAGCGGTTTCGCGGAACAGCCGGATCAGGACCTCATCACGCACTGCGCTGAAAAAGCCGCCATTCTCGATGACATCCGGCGTATGCCGATGGGGTTTGAAACCCTCGTAGGGGATATGGGCGGGGCGCTTTCCGGAGGGCAGAAGCAGCGTGTCATTCTCGCCCGCGCGCTCTACAAACAGCCCCAGATTCTGTTCCTCGACGAAGCCACCAGTCATCTCGACGAACACACTGAATCGATCGTGGCAGCCTCGCTGCGGGACATGAATATCACGCGCGTCATGGTGGCCCATCGGCCGGCGACGATTGCTCATGCCGACTATATTTATTCGTTCGAGCCCGGAGGCGTGCTTGTATTGCGCAAAAGCCCCCGGCCGGAGCCCCCGGTGACTCCGGCTCCGTCACCGGCTTCCGGTTACACAATGGCGGGACAGTTCGGATCATCCTGGAACATTTCCGGACCATAAATGCCGTTGCCGTCTCATCGGGTCCCAGAGCATGAAAAGCCGGCGTTCCGGCGGCCTCGTGACGAAACAATGGCGGAGGCATCGGACCGCTGACCGGAAGGAATGCGATAACGCCCGGATGACAGCGGGCGAGGACGTTGCTAGAAGGCCCGCAACGCCCGGTTGCATGGGCGGCCTATGGCAGTTTCACGGGAACGTCGGCCAATGAAGATCGTCGCTTGTAATAGCAATCCACCTCTGGCCGAGGCTGTTGCGGCCGAGCTCAATATGCCGCTCTGCAATGCTTCGGTCCGACGATTCGCCGACATGGAGGTCTTCGTCGAGATCTTCGAGAACGTTCGCGGAGAAGATGTGTTTGTGGTGCAGAGCACCTGCACGCCGACCAACGACAATCTGATGGAACTGCTGATTATGCTGGATGCGCTGCGCCGGAGTTCCGCGCGCCGCGTGACAGCGGTCATGCCCTATTTCGGCTACGCCCGGCAGGATCGCAAATCCGGTTCGCGCACGCCGATCAGCGCCAAACTGGTCGCCAATCTTCTCGTCGAGGCCGGAGCGGACCGGATTCTGACCATGGATCTGCACGCGATGCAGATTCAGGGCTTCTTCGATATCCCGGTAGACAATCTCTATGCCGCCCCCCTCTTCGTGCGCGATATCAAAGATCGTTACGGCGATCGTGACCTCATGATCGTATCGCCCGATGTCGGAGGGGTGGTGCGCGCCCGTCAGCTGGCGCAGCGTCTCAATACCGATCTGGCCATCATCGACAAACGCCGGGAACGCGCCGGCGTCTCCGAGGTCATGAATGTGATCGGTGACGTAAAGGGACGTCATTGTCTGCTTGTCGACGATATCGTCGACAGCGGCGGCTCGCTGTGCAACGCCGCCCGCGCGATCAGCAATCAGGGCGCGGCCTCGGTCGGCGCTTACGTTACCCACGGCGTGCTGACCGGCAGCGCCGTCGAGCGCATCGCCGATTCACCGATTGAAATGCTGACACTGACCGACAGCATCATGGCGACCGAAGCCGTGACGGCGGCGCGCAATATCCGGCAGGTCAGCATCGCCGGCCTGCTGGCGCGTGCGATGCGGGCCGTCTCCGACGAAAGCTCCGTGTCATCCCTGTTTGACTGATCGGGGTCCCTGACATGATCACTGATGCGCCTTACTGGTATCTCCGTCACGGAGAGACCGACTGGAACAAAAAAGGCCTCTCGCAGGGACGGACCGATATCCCCCTGAACGCGACGGGAATCGCCCAGGCCGAGGCCGCGGGCGCGATCCTGGCCGAACGGGCCGTCGCCGGCCTCAGCATCCGCCGTATCGTGTCGTCGCCCCTGACACGGGCATTACGTACCGCGGAGATCGCCGCCGACGCGCTCGGCTGCGCGAATACCCGCCCGACACTGTCGGTCGATCCCGGGCTGGAAGAGGTCTGCTTCGGTGAGCAGGAAGGGCAGCCCATGGGAGAGTGGTATGATGACTGGATCGCCGGTCATTACACACCTCCGGGCGCGGAGCCTTTCGCGTTGCTGCGTGACCGTGCCGTCAGTGCCGTGAACCGGGCGCTCGCCGGAGACGGTATGGTGATGATCGTGGCCCACGGAGCATTATTCCGGGCGCTGAGGTCAGCAATGCGCCTTCCGGCAAATGTGCGGCTTCCAAACGCCACTCCGCTGGTGGCTGAGCCGCCTTCGGAGGGCGGCCTTTCACCATGGAAGCTGAGCGTCGTCGGCTAGAAAATCCTCTGCCCCGTATTTTGCACCAGAAGTAACCAGAAGCCTCCGGTCCATCCGTCGGAATTCAGCCGAACAGGCTGACGGAGGCCGAACTGGTCTGCTTGTCAGTTTTTTTGTGGGTCTCCCGGGCCAGAACATTTCCTGTGGAATCGAGCCCGATGGACACGGAACTGCCCCTGGCGCGCTGACCCGTGGCCGAAATATTCGTACTGCCAAGCGTTTTCGGCGCCCCGGACGAGCGGGCTTTGTGCTGAGTCGCGAGCAGGGCGTAGCTGGTGCCGCTGATACTGGAAACTGTTGTCATCACGGTATCCTCCGGCCGGGAATACTGAAGAGAATCAGTTATCATGACGTAAATTATGGCGCCCATAAAACAGACTGATCATCATGAACGATGCCGGTGCTTCGGCGTTAGGCTATTGTTTATAGAAACGGTAACGGAGGTTCCGATGTTCAGAACGTGTAAAGTTATCCCGCTGGCTGTATTCGCCGCCGCCGTGATCTCAGGCGCCGCACCGGCAGCCCTGGCCGCGAAAAATCCGGTCTTCATCGGAACGTTCAGAGCCGAACACGGAACGAAGACCGCTCCGTCGGGTGAAGTCCGGGCAACGCTCGATCCGGCGACCGACGTGCTGACCTACAAAATCTCCTGGAAAGGACTTTCAGGCCCGGTCAATGCAGCCCATTTTCACGGCCCGGCCTCTTTTGATCAGGACGCCGACGTCATGGTGCCCATAGACGGTCCCTATAAGAGCCCGCTTTCCGGAAAAGTGACTCTTGATAGCGAGCAGGCGGACCAATTGTCGCACGGACAGGTTTATGTGAATCTGCATACCGAGGCTTTCCCGAATGGCGAGGCCCGCGCGCAGATGGTAAGGCACTGAACCGGAACAGCAGACCGGCGATCCGCAGAAAAAGCTGATTCCACGCAGAGAGTATAAGAGACTTGTTTCACAAGCCGTCCTGTGAAACTTCCTTTAAATTATCAGGAGGTTTCTGGTTGAGCTTTTTCCGGAAAGTTTCGGAATACGCCGCCTTTTTGAAAAAAGGCGGCACCCAAAAACTTTCATTTTTTTAAATGTTTATCGTGAAGTTTTTTCTGATCCTGGCTGAAGCGAACAGGCAGCCGCCCCGGTACCTGTCTGTTCAGATGACAACTCAGTTTAAAGGATACGGTGTTTCAGGCGCCGTTTTCATCTGCTCTTTCCGGAGACGCGCAACCTCCGTCGCGGTGACCGGATCAGCATTATTTCCCCAGCTCGCCCTGATGAACGAGACAACATCAGCCACCTGCTGATCGGTCATCGTGCCGCCAAACCCGGGCATCACAAAAGATGACGGTGACGAGCGCATGGCAGGAACAGTGCTGCCGGCAATGACGATCCGCACGAGGCTGTCGGGCGCTGGATTCATCACGACCGGATTACCGGCAAGCGGCGGGAATGTCGTCGGATAAGCCGTGCCATCGGTCCGGTGGCAGGCTGCACACCGATCAACATAGACTCTCGCGCCACGGGCCGATATATCGCCATTCCGCAGCGCCAGAGCCTCGGTCCTGTCGTAGACCCATGGCGTCTGGTCCCTGTCGGCAGCCGGAAGAGATTTAAGAAAACGGGCGATGGAATAAAGATCTTTATCGCTGAGATATTGCGTTCCGTGCCCGACCGCTCCGGACATGCCTCCAAAAGCCGATCCGTGAGCGACGCGACCGTTGCGCAGAAAACCGACGATGTCCTTCTCCGACCAGCGACCAAGACCAGTGCGGTTTTCCCCGCGCAGGCTTGTCGGCGTCCATCCGTCGACCGCGCCGCCGCCGGAAAGGAAAAGCGAACTCTCCGCCGCCGTTAAGGCTTTTTCCTGTAAAGTGATCGCACGCGGGGTATGACACGCACCGCAATGACCCGGGCCTTCAACAAGATAGGCGCCACGCGCCATGTCCGGATCATCCGCGAAACGCGCCGTCGATTTTATGGCCCGCTCAGGAGACGGGGCAAAGGCGGCCTGCCAGATGCGCAGAGGCCAGCGCATTGAAAACGGCCAGGAAATCGTGCTGGCCGGAGGCGTTTCGGCTGATGCCTGAACATCAGTCGTAAAATAAACATAGAGCGCGTGTATGTCCTCATCCGTCATCCGGGCATAAGACGGGTACGGCATGGCGGGATAAAGCGGCGCGCCATCAGCGCGAATGCCTTCGCGTAACGCGCGGCCAAACTGCGCCTCGGTGTAACGACCAGTTCCGTGATCGCGATCAGGCGTAATATTGGAAGAAAAGATTGTACCAAAGGGAAGGCTGAAAGGTACCCCTCCCGCGAAACGCGCATGACCGGGAACGGAATGACAGGCCGCACAGTCAGAAGCACGCGCAAGATACTCGCCCCGCTTTTGAAGAAACTCCGTGTCCTGCGCCAGAGCGCCGGTTTCAGAGACAAAAGCCAGCGCAGCGACTGTCAGCAGCAGCCTGATTCCGGAACACTTCAGATATTGAAAAACAAATTCTGTGATCAGAGTTTTTTTCGATATCAGACTCATGCCGGCACCAGCGGACCGGGATTTTTCAGGTACGTCGTGCGGATATGGTGCGCGCTCCAGTATGCGAGTGCGGCGACCATGCCTGTGGGATTGTATCCTGTGCCCTGCGGGAAGGCGTTTGAGCCGATGACGAAAACGTTGGAGACGTCCCAGCACTGCAGGTAGCGGTTCAGGGCACTGGTCGCGGGGTCGCTGCCCATGACCGCGCCGCCGCCGAGATGGGTGGTCTGGTAGAACCGGGTATCGAAGGGCTGGCCGAATTCCTTCATGCCCAGGTGGGTCTGGCGGGCGCCCATGGCCTTCGTGACCGCGGCGATTTTGCCGACGACGTAACGGTTCATGCGGATATCGTTGTCTTTCCAGTCGAATGTCATCCGCAGGAGCGGACGTCCGAAGGCGTCTTTCCAGGTCGGGTCGAGATCGAGGAAGACATCCCGGTAGGCCATGTTGGAGCCGTGGGCGTCCATCCGGACGGCGTGTTTGTAGGTGTCGATCATGCCGCTTTTCCAGGCCGATCCCCAGCGCGGGGTGCCTGGCGGGCCGCCGGCTTTTGCCGCGGCGATGGCCTTGACGCCGGCCTGATTGACCCAGACGGGCGATCCGCCGATGAAGCCGAGGGGGCCGTGATCGAAATTTTCGCTGTTGAAATCATCGAAAGCAACGCCGCCGCCGCCTGTGCCGATGAACTGGCTGGTCCAGACCGAGGGGTCCAGCCAGGCGGTGGTGGTGCTGATGTTCTGGTAGACGAAGTTACGTCCGACGACGCCGGTGCCGGCGACGGGGTCGTAGGGTTTGCCGATGCCTGAGACGAGCATCAGATGGACGTTGTTGAACTGGAAGGCGGCCAGGATGACGAGTTCGGCCGACTGGATGACCTCGTTCCCCTTCTCGTCGAGATAGGTGACGCCGGTGGCACGGGTTTTCGTGGAATCGAGCGTGACGTGCAGGACGGTGGAATTGGGACGGATCTCGAACAGTTTGTTTCTGCGCAGGACCGGGAGGATGTTTACGTTCGGGGAGGCCTTTGAATACATATAGCAGGCATAACCGCTGCAGTATCCGCAGAAATTGCACGGGCCCATCTGGGCGCCGTAAGGGTTGGTGTACTGGCGGGAGGCGTTGGCGGCCGGGATGGCGTAGGGGTGGTATCCGGCTTCCGCTGCGGCTTTCCGGAAAAGATGAGCGCCGGTCACGTCTTTGAGCGGCGGCAGGGGGAAGTGATCCGAGCGGTCGGGGGCGAAGACGTTGCCGTTGCCGACGACCTTGCCGTTGACGGTGTAGGCCTCGCCGGAGGTTCCGAAGACCTTTTCGGCCTTGTCGAAAAACGGTTCGAGCTCGGCGTAGGTGACGCCGTAATCCTGGAGGTTCATGCCTTCGGGGATGAAGGATTTTCCGTATTTCGAGATGACCGTGCTGCGCAGTGTCAGGTCATCCGGCGCGATGCGGAGATGGACGCCGGACCAGTGCAGGCCGGCGCCGCCGACGCCCTCGCCGGGCAGGAAGGCGGCGAGCTGGCGGTATGGCAGGGCGGTCTGGCTGATGTTGTTGCGGATGGTGACGGTGGTTTTCTGCAGCTTCTGGAAGATTTTGAAACGGTAATTGCCTTCGAGTTCGTCCAGGGAGCCGGGGTAGGCGCCGTCGGCGGCCGTGCTGCGCTCCCCTCCCCGTTCGAGCATGACGACGCGCTGGCCGGCCTCGGTCAGTTCCTTGGCCATGATGGAGCCGGCCCAGCCGCCACCGACGATGACGACGTCGACGGATCTGCGTGTGATGGTGGCCATGTCAGATCGTCTCCATCAGATGGTTTCTCCGGAGATCGAGACCGACCCGAGCGGGTATTCGCGGCCGTACTGGTCGACCCAGTCCATGAAATCGGCGCGGGCGCCGGGGAAGCCGGTCATGGCCCAGCCGCCGAGGCCTTTGTTTCCGCCGTGGATCGGGTCGGCGAACGCACCTTCCTGGGTGTTGCCGAGCAGATGTCCGAAGAAGGTTGATGCCGGGAGGTCGCCGAACTGATGCGTGCCGGTCTCCAGTTCGGTCAGAAAGGCGTCGCGGGTTGCGGCGTCGAGGCTGGCGAATTCGGCGTTGTGCATCTGCAGCGCGAGCGCGCGGGCTCCGGCGATGCCGCGGCGGTAAATGTCGCGCGGGGTGTAGGGGAGCTGGTAGCCGAGATTGGCCGGGCCGGTGACGTGCGGGCCCTGCATGTACCACAGGGCGCCGTATGCGTAGGGGGTTTCCATCTGGCGGTCGATGAATTCGGGCACGCCGAGTTCGATGGCGCCGGGACCGGAGGCGTCGTGCGGGATCAGGCGGTCGCAGGCTGCATGCAGGAAGCGCCATTCGTCGGTCGTGAAAAAGACCGGCCTGTAGGCGCTTTCCGGCGGGGCGGCTTCAGCGAGGCGGGCGCAGGCTGTGAGGGCCGTGGCGCCGGCGAGTGTCTGAAGCAGGTTACGGCGGGACAGAAGCGATGGCGGCATACGGTCGTTGGGACTCTGCGTCGTGATGGTTCCGGAATGACGGGTGTGTGGCGACTATAGGGATGGCGGCAGAGGGGAGCAAACCCGGAGGGGGAGCCGGGAGAGGAAGGGCTGGCGGTGCGGATGTGGGGTCTGGTAACAGTCTCGCTCCGCTTTTTTGTCTGGTCTGTTTTCCGTCATGGCGATTTCTGTTGCACCGGGCCTGTCTCTTCAGGAGGCCGAGCTTGTCTTTACCTACATTCTGGCGTCCGGTCCGGGCGGGCAGAATGTCAACAAGGTCGCGACGGCGGCGCAGCTGCGGTTCGACGTGGTGCGGTCGCCGTCTCTGTGCGAGCGAACGAAAGCGCGACTGCTCCGGCTGGCGGGGAGCCGGGCGACGCGGGACGGGGTGATTGTGATTACCGCGCGCAATTTCCGGACGCAGCAGAAGAACCGTGAGGACGCGACGGAGCGGCTGGCGACGCTGATCCGGGAGGCGGCGCACCGGCAGGCCTTCCGGGTGGCGACGCGTCCGGGCCGGGCGGCGCGGCAGCGGCGGCTGGACGGGAAAGCGCACCGGGCGGGGATCAAGCGCGGGCGGAAGGTGCGGGGGGAGGAGTGAGGGGGTATGGTTTTACTTTGTGTGGGCGCCCCGGTCTGGCCAGGTAGCTTGCATGATAGCACCCAGATATTACTTTTCTTTCAGGGCTTTTTTAATCGGGGCGTGCTGCATAATTAGCAACCGCAGTTGCGACGTCAGTCTGCTCTCCCGCAATAGAAAGACTTAAGAGTGTTGACATGCCTTGTGTCGACGTTCTCAATCCCTCCTTCCACGCGCGCTTGGAACGGTCTTGAATACTCTCCATCACAAGTGTTCGCACTATAGTTGAATAATTCTCGGACTTTAACAGTCGTAAAATGGGCACCGCACACTCAAGCACAGCCTGCCCAAATTGTAATGTTTCATCTTGTTCGGGAAAGGTTCCTTGGTGTATAACGGCATTTCGGAAACTCGTTTGCTTCTGCGAGAGGAGATTTGGTGGCTGACCAGTCTCAACAAGATAGAGACCAATAAAAGCTCCAAGCTGACGTTCAGACTGATTAGATATCTGCTTCCATGCGAGAGCGACAACTGATGCATCAATCCCATGCTTCCGGGACGCTACGCGAATAAAAAATTCGTATAGTCGTTCAAGAGCGCCAGCGAATGACGCTACTGCGTCACGATAATAGCCATCAACAATCGCCCTGATTGCCATCTCGGATAATATCTCAAATTTTTCCTGCTGAATAATTGTGAATGTCCGATGCCCATGATCGCATTTTACTTCAATCACACCGTCATCGGGTATCCTGACCATTTTGAACGATGAAAAATTCGGGATGCCATTTTCTGCCTGGCATTGCATACAGGGTGCGACTATCTTCATTTTTCGCGTCTATCACTCGGCACGACATTCCGACGTCCGGATATAATTTATTCACGTCAAAGAAGCTATGTTTGCAATAGTATAAACGGTCTTAGTAACGCGCCAATACAGTAATTTTAAAAACAAACCGGTTTCCAAAGGTCCGCGACCTTTGGCGGGTCCGGGCGGCGCCCGGAGTTCTTCCCGCCTGACACAAAGCTACACAGAGAAAATCAGAACTTCAGCCCGGCCATATGGAAGGATTTGAGTTCGAGGAACTCGTCGATGCCGGGGTGGCCGCCTTCGCGGCCGAGGCCGGACTGTTTGATTCCGCCGAAGGGGGCGCTTTCCATGGAGACAGAGCCGGTGTTGAGGCCGACCATGCCGAAGTCGAGTGCTTCGCCGACGCGCCAGGCGCGGCTGATGTCGGTGGTGAAGAAGTAGCTGGCGAGGCCGAAGGGGGTTGAGTTGGCGAGGGTGACGGCTTCTTCTTCGGTCTCGAATTTGAAAACAGGAAGAACAGGACCAAAGGTTTCCTCGCAGGAGACGCGCATGGCGGAGGTGACGCCTTCCAGCACGACGGGGGTGACGAAGCGGCCGTCGGTGGAGAGAGGGGCGCTGGCGTAACGGGCGCCGTGGCTGAGGGCGTCCTCGACATGGGCGCGGATTTTCGCGACGGCGGCGTCGTTGATGAGCGGTCCCATGGTGTTTTTGGGATCGAGGCCGTTGCCGACTTTAAGTTTCGCGACTTCCTCCGTGATGCGGGCGACGAAGCGGTCGTGGATGCCGGACTGGACGAGGATACGATTGGAGCAGACGCAGGTCTGACCGCTGTTGCGGAATTTGCTGCCCATGGCGCCGGCGACGGCGGTTTCCAGGTCGGCGTCGTCGAAGACGAGGAGCGGGGCGTTGCCGCCGAGTTCGAGGCTGAGGCGTTTGATGGTGCTGGCGGACTGTTCCATCAGCAGGGCGCCGACGCGGGTGGAGCCGGTGAAGGAGAGTTTGCGGACGGTCGGGCTGGCGGTGAGGACGGGGCCGATCTCCTTTGCCTCGCCGGTGACGATGGAGAGCAGGCCGGACGGGAGGCCGGCGCGTTCGGCGAGGACGGCGAGGGCGAGCGCGGAATAGGGTGTAAGTTCGGAAGGTTTGATCACCATGCTGCATCCGGCGGCGAAGGCCGGGGCGCATTTGCGGGTGATCATGGCGAGGGGGAAGTTCCAGGGCGTGATGGCGGCGGTGGTGCCGACAGGCTGTTTGAGGACGAGCACGCGGCGGTCGCGCTGAGGCGGGGTGATGATAGTGCCGTCCATGCGGCGGGCTTCCTCGGCGAACCATCTGAGGAAGGAGGCGGCGTATTTCACTTCGCCTTTAGCCTCGGCGAGGACCTTGCCCTGTTCGACGGTCATGATGGTGGCGAGGTCGTCGAGGCTGGCGAGGATGAGGTCGTACCATTTCATGAGAATGGCGGCGCGCTCGTCCGGGGTGCGGGTTTTCCATCTTTTCTGGGCGCTGTCGGCGGCGGCGATGGCTTTTTCGGTTTCGGCGGCGGTACAGGCGGGGATGGTGCCGATGATCTCGCCGGTGGCGGGGTTATCGACGCTGAGGGTTTTGCCGGAGGTAGAGTCCGTCCAGGAGCCGCCGATGAGGGCCTGCTCGCGGAACAGGGAGGGATCAGAGAGACCGGAGATGGGCATGATGGTGCTCCTGCTGCTGCGTTTTATGGCGGGATCGTGCAGGGGTGTGGGGGCAGGGGTCAATGCACGGGGTGGTGACGTTCGTGTGCTGGTGTCCGCTGGTGTGGAAACGGGCTGATCCCGGGGTGGGTTGCCTGGAATTGGGAGCGATGACGGGGCTCTGCCCCGTGTCCCGGCAAAGGTCGCGGACCTTTGCAAACCGGTTTGTTTTTTATAAATCAGGATCAAAGGGGCTGCGCCCCTTTGTGGGTTTCAGGGCAAAGCCCTGAGAAACTGTCGGTTCAGACCGGAGGGCTCACCGGCGTTTCAGCGGAGCGTGATCAGCACCGGGACATGGTCGGAGGGTTGCGGCATGGCGCGTTCCTCGCGGTCGGGGTCGGCGCTGAGGAGGCGTTCGGCGATGCGGGGGGACAGGAGGGCGTGGTCGATGCGCAGGCCCATATCGCGGTTCCAGGCGCCGGCCTGGTAGTCCCAGAAGGTGTAGCAGGGCGCGGTGGGGTGCATCGCACGGACGGCGTCGGTCAGGCCGCACCAGAGCAGGCGGCGGAAGGCAGCGCGACTTTCGGGACGGACGAGGGCGTCGGTGGGCGGCAGGGCGCCGGGGGCGAGGTCCTGGTCGGTAGGGCAGACATTGTAGTCGCCGGCGAGGAGGAAATCGGTGTCGTCGCGCAGCATGACTTCGGCGTGGTCGGCGAGGGCTGAGAAAAATTCCAGCTTGTTCTCAAAGCCGGCCGGCCCGCCGGAATTGCCGTTGGGGAGGTAAAGGTTGCCGATGACGAGGCCATCGGCGGCGACCTCGATATAGCGAGCGGGAGGCTCGGGATCGCTCAGGCCGGGGAGTTTCTTTGTGCGGAGTTCGGCCGGGATGCGGGAGAGGATGGCGACGCCGTTATAGGATTTCTGGCCTGCGACGAAGGCGGTGTAGCCGGCGTCCTGGAAGGCTTCCACGGGGAACTGGTGGGTTTCGCACTTGATCTCCTGGAGGAGGAGGAGATCGGGTTCGATCCGTTTCAGCCAGTCCAGCACGAGGGGCAGGCGCTGGCGGACGGAGTTGACGTTCCAGGTGGCGATTTTCATGTCGGCGCAGTCGTCCCGCGGATGGTTTGTGCGGGCGTCAGCCGGCGAGTGAGAAGCTGGTGCCGCAGCCGCAGGAGGAGGCGGCGTTCGGATTTTTCACGGCGAAGTGAGCGCCCATGAGTTTGTCGATGTAGTCGAGTTCGGAGCCTTCGAGCAGGTCGAGGCTGCCGGGATCGACGACGACGCGGATGCCGTTTTTCTCGATGGTGATGTCATCGGGGGCGGTTTCGGGGTCGAGTCTGAACTCGTACTGGAAACCGTTGCAGCCGCCGGCGGACACCGCCACGCGCAGGGCGGGCGGCGTGCTGTCCTCTTTGCGCGCGGCGATGATTTCCGCGATGCGGCGGGCGGCGGCGTCTGAGACGGAAAAGCGGGGCTGCTGGGTCATGGGTGGATAATGGGGTGTCTGAGAGGGGATGGAAAGGGTGGAAAGAGTCTTTTCAGGGTAGTTTTACCGGGCCTTCCCCCCACGTCCCGATTTGTTGTTACAGACCGGGATCAAAGGGGCCACGCCCCTTTGCGGGTTTCAGGGCAGAGCCCTGAGAATATCGCACAGCGTAAAGCACTGGTTTTTGTGGAGAGACTTCCGGGCGCTGCCCGGACCCGGCAAAGGTCGCGGACCTTCGCAAACCGTTTTGTTCAGCAAATCAGAGCGAAACTCTGAGGCTGTATCAGAGCGCGTCTTCGCCGCTTTCGCGGGTGCGGATGCGGATGACGCGGGAGAGGTCGCTGACGAAGATTTTGCCGTCGCCGATTTTGCCGGTGTGGGCGGACTGGAGGATGGCTTCAACGACCTGATCGGCGAGGTTGTCGGCGATGGCGATTTCGATCTTGATCTTGGGCAGGAAGCTGACGTGATATTCGGCGCCGCGATAGATTTCGGTCTGTCCTTTCTGGCGGCCGAACCCTTTGACTTCCGAGACGGTGAGGCCCTGGATGCCGAGCGGCGAGAGAGCGTCGCGAACGTCGTCGAGCTTGAAGGGCTTGATAATGGCCGTGACGAGCTTCATCGCAGTTCCTCTTCCTGTATCGCGCGGACGCATCCACCTCTGATGCAGGGAAGCATATCGTCCGGCCCATGTCACGCCGGTATGGCGCTGTGATATGGGATAGTCCGGCGCTATAAACCGTGGCATGTGTCCGGGTTTCCGGCGGCCCCGAAAACGGCCCCGAAAACGATCTGGCCGGCGCGGTCCGCCGGCATGGTATGCCAGCATGGTATGATCGTACTTCTGAGTTTCGAAAGGACGCGGGCATGATGACATCCGGCATGACGGACCCGACCGGAGCAGCCACCGCCGAGGTCGAGGTCTGTATCATCGGCGCGGGACCCGTGGGGGCGACGCTGGCCTGCCGTCTGGCGCGTGAGGGTATCCGCGTGGCGGTGGTGGACCGTGCGGCGCTGCCGCCGATGGAGCATCCGGATTTCGACGGGCGGACCTACGCCATCGCGGCGGGATCGAAGAAGCTGCTCGACGAGGCCGGGGTATGGGAGCACCTGCCGCAGGTGCCATGCCCGATCGAGGATATTCTGGTGACCGACGGACGCGTCGGTCAGCCGCCCTCGCCGCTGTCGCTGGAATTCACCCGCGAGGACGCGGATCAGCCCTTCGGCTGGATGGCCGAGGCGCGGGCGCTGCGGGTGGCGCTGAACGCGACACTGCACGCCTCGCCTGACGTGACGGTGCTGGCCCCGGCGGAGGTCTCCGTCGTGCGGAACGAGGCAGGCGTGACGGTGACGGCAAAAGACGGCCGCGTCGTGCGGGCGCGGCTGCTGGTCGCGGCCGATGGTCGCGCCAGCCGGACCCGCTCGCAGGCGAGAATCCCGGTAACGAAGCTGCCTTACGGACAGAGCGGCATCGTCTGTGCGATCGCCCATGAATATCCGCATGACAACGGCGCCCTGGAGCATTTCCTGCCGGGCGGCCCGTTCGCACAGCTGCCAATGACCGGAACGCCGGAATATCCCAATCTGTCGGCGGTGGTCTGGAGCGAGAAAGACGAAATGGCGCGGCGTCTGGCCGAACTGCCTCAGGAAACCTTCGCCCGTGAACTGCGCCGCCGCATGGGAGACCGTCTCGGCGAGGTCACGCCGGTAGGGCGCCGGTGGGTTTATCCGCTCTCGGCACAATACGCGCAGCGTTACACCGCGACGCGCCTGGCCCTGGCCGGCGACGCCGCGCACGGCATTCACCCCATAGCCGGGCAGGGGCTGAATCTCGGCTTCCGCGACGTGATCGCCCTGTCCGACCTGCTGATCGAAGCGCATCAGCGCGGAGAAGATCCGGGATCGGCGGCGCTGCTGGCCCGGTATCAGGCACGATGCCGTCCGACAAACATGCTGATGTTCCTGGCGACGGATGCGCTGGACCGGCTGTTCAGCAATGACAATCCGGTGCTGCGGCTGGCGCGGGATGTGGGGATTGCGACGGTGCAGAAGTTTCCGCGGCTGCGGAAGGCGTTTGTGAAGCATGCTATGGGGGTCTGAGCGGGGCTTTTTATTCAGGGCTCTGCCCTGAAACCCGCCAAAGGTCACAGACCTTTGGAAACCATTTTGTTTTCATAAATCAGGGTGCAGGGATCTGCGATCCCTGCCGGGTCCGGGCAGAGCCCGGAAACCCTCACGCCGGAACCGCCTGCGCGGACCGGACGAAAAGCGGCTGCTGCCCCGTGAACAGCGGCGCATTTTCCGGCAGAGCGTTAAGCTGATCGGTGGCCGTGGCGAGGGCGGCGCAGGCAAAGTCGAAGGCGCCCCAGGCCTGCTGGTCCGTGTGACCGAAGCCCGAGGCGTTGACGTGCAGAATGCAGCAGCGGCCATGGCCGAAGAAATCGAGCAGCGGCACAAGGGTGAGTTCAAAGCTGATATGGTGTTCGGCGCTGCCGGTCACGCGGCTGAGCAGGGAGCGGGCCAGATCGCAGATCCGGTCCGGCGTATTGCGTTCGGGCTGGCGGAAGGCGATGGCGATATAAGAGCCGACATAACGGTCCGGCTCGTCGGAGGCGACAGTCTCGCGCGCCACCAGACCGCATTCACAGCCGCAGGTCAGAAAAGCGGAGCCACGTTTATTGACCGTCTGCAACAGCCGCAGAAGACCGGCCGAACGCTGTGCTTCCGGAATGAAGGCAGCAAGTTCCGGCCGGTCGACAAGATCGAAATAACCATGGTTTTTATTGCCGCCACCGAAACCGGACGGTCTGTAAGGAACAGCTGAATGCGCCTCATCGCTGCGGGCGATGGTGTAGCCCTGACCCTGCGTGACGATGGTCGTTGCCATCCGCGCCTCCACTATGACGTTTTGTGGAGTATTGCGCGAGGATTATTGAATTTCGGTTAATCCGGAGCGGCTTTCTGGCCTCTGCCGACATCCGGCCACGGATGCCGCAGCGGGGCGTGATGTCCAGATTTCAGGTGAACCGATAATCACCGGATACAGAGGCCATTTTCACGAGCCGCACGTATCAGAGACCAGATGCCCGGAGAGCGTCCCCGGACCGGTGAGAACCCTGCCTTCGCGGAAGCGGAAGACTTCGGCAAAGGCAGGCGTGACCAGCGAAAGCCCTGGCTGTATCGTCAGAAATCGACCTGAACGGACCCGAAATACTGGCGCGGAGCCCCGAGAACGACGGACTGGTAATCTCCGCTCATGGGGAAACCATTCTGCCCCATTGTCGAAATGTAGTGCTGATTAGTCAGGTTATAAACGTTGAAGTCGAGACTGACCCGCTTGAAAACCGATGCGCCGGCAGTCCGGCCGATCAGGCTCGTCAGGTTGTAGCGGACGCCGGCATTGGTCAGCCAGTAGGACGGCACTTTTTCATCGCCGGTATAGCTGAGATTGCGCTGACCGATGAACTGGGTGTCGACATGCACTTCGGCATCACGCCAGCGATAGGAGATCTGCCCTTTGTACATCAGACGCGGATAGGCGACGACCTGCTGGCCTCTGGTGGCGTAGGTAACGATTCCGCCTGTCGTTGTCTGCGTCACGTTATCGGAATATGTCGCGTGATTGTAGCTGATGCTGCTGCCGATCTGAAGTCCCTTAACAGGTCTGAGGACGATCCCGGCATCGACGCCGTTCATCGCGACATTACCGACATTGCTGATGACAGTGTAGGGATTATTCGGGTTTCCGCTGGAGATCTTCTGAAGCCTGTTGGAGAAATCCGTATGGTAAGCGTAGACGTTTCCGTCGATGATGCGGGAGTTGTAACGATATCCGACGGCGTAGTTCCAGTCCGTCTCCGAGGTGATGCCGCCTCTGGAAGCGTCGAAGGCGGCCTGAGTGGTGGCGAAGGGAGACGTGCCGCTGTTATAGCCTGATACTGGCAGGACTTTTACGTTATTGGCGACGTCGAAATAGACCTGATGACCGGGGAGAAAGCTCCACTGGCCGCTGATATGGGGCAGGAAAGGCTTGGCGGTGGTCAGACCGTCGCCACCGGCGATGGCTGTTGTGCGGGTATAGGGCTCCCAGTTTGCGAGCTCACCGACACGGGTGGTGTTCAGCACCGAGCGGAAGCCGAAATGCAGCGCGACGGTATCGATGGGACGGTACGTATCCTGCAGGTAGGCGACGAAGGTGTTCGTGTTGAACACCTGCTCGTATTCGCGCTGATAGGCGGAATCCAGATGAAGCCCGTCCACGGGTCTTGCCGCGCCGCTGAGCACGTCTTCGAGCAGCGGCTCGTCATAGGCCCGCTTATCGGCGTTGAAGTGGGTATTTTCGTACCAGACACCGCCATTGATTTCATTTCTGGCAATTGTATAGGTCAGGGACGACAGCAATCCGAAACGTCGTGTGGTGGGAATGGTCGCCTGCTCGACGAAGGGAGCGCCGGTTGTTGATTCGAGCAGCGGGCTGGTGACGGTACCGACCTCCCAGGAGCGGTGGCCGTAAAAGGTCGTGTTCCAGCGCAGGCGGTTCGTCAGGGCGAGATCGGCGGTGACGCCGCCGAAATACTGCCTCTGGCTGCCGGCGCCGTCATAGAACGAGGCGGTATAAGGGCTTTGCAGCTTCTGATAGGCAGCCGGAACAGCACCGCCCGGCCGGCCGTTCTGAGCCAGGGCGAGGCGGTAGGCTGTCTCATAACCGCCCGGCGTGCCAAGAAGGTTATCGATATAGTAGCCGCCGTTGCGGAACATATTCATGCTGTAGTCCTGATAGTTCTGCATCTGCTCATCGGCGTAATTGAAAAACGCCGTGATGCGGCTGTCATGACCGATCGGATGAATGAGTTTTGAATTCACCTGCTGCATGAACTGATTCTGCCCGCCGCGCCATTTGCTGGTGTCATTGCGCATATAGGACACCCAGAACCGGGTTCCCTGCTGGTTCAGATCGCCACTGTCGGCGCGGACGAAGGTATGGAACATGGCATTGCTGCCGAAGGTCTGATTGATGGTGGCGCCGGCTTTATGTGAGGGATCACGCGAGACGAACTGCACGGTGCCGCCGAGATTGCTGATGCTGGCCGCGCCTTCCGATCCGGCGGAGGCGGAGACGTCCATACGGGAGATATTCTCCGAAGAGATAGCGGCGGACGGGCTGAGGCCGTTGGAATTGCTCCACTGCTGATCGCCCAGCGGCATGCCGTCCAGGGTCATGCCGATCTGGCTCTGATCGAAACCGTGCATGAGGAAGGACTGGCCCCAGAGATTGAGGCCCTGCGGGTCACCGGAATTGTACATGACGCCAGGCAGAACCGAGAGTGCCTTCAGCGCGTTGGTGCCGGGAACATAGTTCGCAATCGTTGCCGCGGTGACGGGCGTAACGACCCAGTTGGCCTGACGTTTCCCCTGGATGCTGACCGACTCTTCCCCGGATGACCTGATGGTCCGTGCCTTTCCATCATGAACCTGCCCATCATGAGCCTGCGTGGAATTCCGGACGTCCCTGTGCGGAGCGCCGGACCGGGACGGTTTCCCGGCGTGGCCGGTTGTCGAGGCTGTATCCACAGATTCACTCTGGTCTGCGGGTTTCCGGTCCGCGGCTTTAGCGGAAGGCGACAGAATGACGAAGGAGAGCGCCAGCGCCGTTGTGCCGGCGAGATACGCGGGAAGAGTCCTGTCCACCATAGGCTCCTGTGTGAGCTGCCTGTTTAATTAAACGATTCATTTCTGTGTTTATTTCACTATGAATCACAGCGAATCGTGCATTATGGTTCTTTATGCGGCAACATATAACTAGTCAATTATGTATTATAATTGCTCAAGCGTGAGTTTTTGAACTTGTATGAATCGTTGAATCGGATTAGGTCCGATTCACAGGCGTTGTTTTCAGTCCGCCGGTATTTCACGCGCCGGGTGTGAAACCTCCCGGCTGATGCTGAATGTTCCGGAAGACTGAGGCCTGTGTGACCAGGAGATGTATGGTGCTGAAACGGAATCAGTCAGTGGAACAGGAACGCGCCGCGACGCTGTGGGGCGAAACGGCTCCCGCAGGATATAACGCTGTCATTGCGGAGTTTACGCCGCTTCTGGAAGAGATCCGGGCTCAGTCCCTCCGCGCGGAGGTGGAGCGCATCCTGCCGTTCGGGCAGATCGCGCGTCTGAAGGAGAGCGGACTGACGGCGTTCACAGTCCCCGCAGAGTTCGGCGGCCTCGGGCGTCCGCTGCATGAACTGTTCTCGCTGGTGGTGGATCTGGCGACGGCGGATTCCAACGTGGCCCAGGCCCTGCGCGCGCATTTCGGCTTTATCGAGCAGCTGCGGTGGGAGGAACCCTCCGCTTACACGGAACGCTGGCTCCGCCGGCTGGGCCGGGGTGAGACGGCCGGCGCGGCGGCGGCTGAAAAAGGTGCTGAGCGGGACCGGTTCGCAACGACGTTCTCTCAGAAAGACGGGCACTGGGTCATCAATGGCAGCAAGTTTTTCACCACGGGATCGCTTTACGCGGACTGGCTGACAGTGACGGGGTCGACCGAAGACGGAGAGACGGTCAAATGTCTGGCGGCGCGCAGCGATCCGGGTCTGGAGATCGTGGATGACTGGGACGGCGTCGGTCAGAAGCTGACGGCGAGCGGCACGGCGCATTTCCGGGACGTCCGGGTCGAGGATGACGAACTGCGTTACGGTAACACCGGTTTTTCGTATTCGCAGGCATTTTTCCAGCTTTATCACTTGGCGACGGTGGCGGGCATCACGCAGGCGGCGGCGCTGGACATCGCGCGCGCGGTTCGCGAACGGAAGCGCGGATTCAGCCATGCCAATCATGCTCTTCCGGCGCATGATCCGCAGATTCTCGAAATTGTCGGCCATGTCGCCTCGGCGGCGCATACGGCGCGGGCGATTGTCCGTCATGCGGCGGAGGCACTTCAGGCGGCGGCGGACAGCCGCGAAGGAGATGAGCGCGGACCGGCGACCGTAAAGGCCGAGCTGGAAGTCTGGCAGGCGCAGGAAATCATTTTCCCGCTGACGCTGAATGCAACGTCTCTGCTGTTCGATGCGCTGGGCGGAACAGCGACGCTGCGTGTGGCGGGGCTGGACCGTTACTGGCGGAACATCCGCACGATCGGGTGTCACAATCCGCGGGTGTACCGCACCCGGGTGATCGGGGATTATCTGGTCAACGGCGAACCGCCACCGGGACAGTGGCGCGTCGGGACGGTCTGAGGGCCGGATTACGCAACCGGGCAGCCGGTTTCCGTCATGCTGAAATTATGAGTCATGCTATGTCATATCAGGCAAAAAACCAGGCGCCGATCATTCTGAATGCCTTTACGATGGCGACGGTCTCACACCTCAATTACGGTCTGTGGCGCCATCCCCGCGATCAGACATATCGCTACACCAGCGTCGAATACTGGGTGGAGCTGGCGCGGTCGCTGGAACAGTCCGGATTCGACTGTCTGTTTATCGCGGACGCGCTCGGACAGATCGACGTCTATGGCGGCAGCCCGGAGGCGTCGCTGCGGCATGGCATCCAGTCCCCGCTGATCGATCCCCTGCTGCTGGTCTCCGCCATGGCGGCCACGACCGAAAGGCTGGGATTCGGGATCACGCTGTCCACGACCTACGAACATCCTTATCTGGCGGCAAGAAAGTTCTCGACGCTCGATCATCTGACGAAAGGGCGGATCGGCTGGAATGTCGTGACCTCGCAGCAGGAGAGCGCGGCGCGGAATCTGGGACTGACGCATCAGGTGCCGCATGACAAACGGTATGATGTGGCCGACGAGTTTCTGGAGGTGACCTACAAACTCTGGCAGGCTTCCTGGGAGGATGATGCCGTGATCCGGAAAAAGAATCTGTCGGACAGCGTCTATACCGACCCGGAAAAAGTTCACCCCGTCGCGCACAGGGGCGAGTATTTCACGGTGCCGGACGGTCATGTGACGGAACCGGGGCCGCAGCGCGTGCCGGTGATCCTGCAGGCGGGCACCTCCCCGCGCGGTTCGGATTTCGCCGCCCGTCATGCCGAGGTTGTGTTTGTGGTAGGGGCCGGCGCGGACGGGGTGCGAGCCAATGTGCGGCGCATCCGCGAGCAGGCGGCGCGTTATGGCAGGCGGCCGGAGAATGTGAAATTCATCACGGCTGTAGCGGTCGTGGTGGCGGAGACGGATGAGGCCGCGCAGGAGAAATTCGCCGAGTATTACGGGTATTATGATCCGGTCGGGTCGATTATTCATTACTCATCAATGACCGGCGTGGATTTTTCAAAGACACCACGGGACAGCGTGCTGCGTTATCAGCCGACCGAAGCGAGTCAGTCCGTTCTGAAGCAGTTTGATCCTTCGGTCAGCGGCCGGCAGTGGACGCTGGACGACGCGGCCAATCCTGAGGGCAGTTTTGGACGGGCGCGCACCTTTGTCGGCTCGGCAACGACGGTCGCGGACCAGCTTGAGCAGTGGCTGGACGAGACGGAAACCGACGGGATCAATCTGATTCAGCTTGTGAATCCGGAGAGTTTTGCAGATTTCGGGCGTCTGGTGATTCCCGAACTGAAGGCGCGTGGGCGTCTGCGGTCATCCGCCGGTCCGACGCTGCGCGAAACACTGTTTCCCGAAAACGGCACGGCGCGGCCGCCTGCGGATCATCCGGCGGCGCGTCATGTCTGGTCCGAAAAGAAAGAAGTGGCCTGAAGGGGCATGTGACCATGACGGCGCAGGCACAGTTCGCGGGCAGAAGCCCTTATGATTTTTCGTTCCAGTATCTCGGGCTTCTCCTGTTCATGATCGGTGACGGGGTGGAGGTCGGATATCTCTCGCCCTTTCTGGTGAAAAGCGGCCTGACCGAGCATTTCGTGGCGCTGGTTTTCACAGTGTACGGGCTGGCGGCGGCGGTGTCGGCCTGGGGATCGGGCGTGCTGTGTGACCGCTTCGGCTGCCGGAAGGTGATCCTTTCCGGCATTCTGCTCTGGGTCGTGCCGCAGATCCTGTTTCTGGCCGTCGCGGTTCCGTCTCATTCCGCATGGCAGATCCTGCTGACCTACGGCGTTCGCGGTTTCGGATATCCGCTTCTGGCCTATGGTATTCTGACGCTTCTGGTCCGCGAGGTGCGCCGGGAGCAGCGCGGGCTGGCGTCCGGTCTGTTCTGGTTCTGCTTCACCTGCGGTCTGCCGACGCTGGGAACGGTGGTGGCCGGTGCGTCCCTGCCCGTATTTGGCGAGTACGGCACGTTCTGGGTAGCGTTTCTGGCCGTGATTCTTGGCGGCGGCCTGTCTCTGGTGCTCCTGCGGGAAGAGGCACCGGGTTCCGCCGACGGGCATGTCTCGCTGCCGGCGCCGCGCGACCTGCTCGGGGTCATCAGGGACAATCCGTCCCTGGTACTGACCTGTGTCGTGCGGGCGATCAATTCCAGCGCGACACACGGAATCATCGTGTTCATGCCGTTTTATTTCATGACCACACTGGGGCTGTCGAACGCACAGTGGCTGCGGTTTCTGGAGACGATTTTCGCCAGCAACATCGTCTGCAACGTGTTTTTTGGGGCGCTGAGCGACCGGTTTTCCTGGCGCGCGACGATCATGTGGGTAGGAGGCGTGGGCAGCGGCCTGGCCTGCCTGCTGCTCTACTGGGTGCCGGCGCGGTTCGGGCATGTCTCGCCTGCGGCGCTGTATGGCGCGGCGGCGTTTTTCGGGCTGACGCTGGCGGGGTATGTGCCGCTTTCAGCCCTCGCCCCCTCCCTGCTGCCGGAGCGGAAAGGGCTGGCGATGTCCTTTCTGAATTTCGGCGCGGGGTGCAGCGTCTGGCTCGGGCCGCTGATCGTCTATGTGTTTCAGCCCTTCATCGGTGTCGCCGGCGTGCTGTCCGTCTATGCGCTGCTGTTCGTGATCAGCGGTGTTCTGGTTCATTTCATCAGACTTCCGCAGGAGGTCGCACCTTCTCCGGTGCGCGATCTGCCCTCCTTTGCATTTTCTCCCGCACAACGCTGAAAAAGGAATAATCCGGTCATGTCGGAGACTCTTACGAAATCACGTCTTTACACGGAGAAAGCCGGAGCGCGGCTCGGAGCGGTTGTGCATGGCATCGACGCCCGTCAGCCGCTGGATGAGGAGCAGAAGGAGTTTCTGCGGAAAGAGCTTGTTCGCAACAAGGTCATTTTTCTGAAGAAGCAGTTTCTCGATGACGCGCAGCATGAGGCGCTGAGCCGTGTGTTCGGAGAGCCGATCCTGCACCCGACGATTGCCGCGCCCGAAGGCACGAAATACACATTCGAGCTGAAATCACGCCATGGACGCTCGACGGATTCCTGGCATACGGATGTGACATTCGTGCCGGATTATCCGAAGGCGTCGATCCTGCGGGCGATTCATATCCCGCCTTATGGCGGCGGGACGATCTGGGCCAATACGGCGACGGCGTATGACGATCTGCCGCAGCCGCTGAAGAATTTCGCGGATACGGCCTGGGGTATCCATTCCAACGATTATGACACGAACTATTACAAGTTCGACGGCAAGAAAGGCGAGATCGCGGCGTTCCGGGCCGAGTTTCTCTCGAAACTGTTTGTGACCGAGCATCCCGTCGTGCGGGTGCATCCGGAAAGCGGGGAGCGGACGCTGGTTCTGGGGCATTTCATTATCGGGCTGGACGGGTTTCCGACCCGTGAGGCGCGGGCACTGGTGGAAATTCTGCAGGGCTATATCACGCAGGTCGAAAACACCGTGACCTGGCGCTGGGAGGAAGGGGATGTCGCGATCTGGGATAACCGCGCGACCCAGCATTATGCGCCGGCGGATTTCGATCAGCAGCGTCGTGAACTGCGGCGGATTACGGTGAAAGGGGATGTTCCGGTCAGTATCGACGGCAGACACAGCAGTTTTGTCAGCCGGCCCTGAGGACCCGGCGCGCCGCCCCTCTGACCCCGATCTGTTCAATAAACCCGGGTGCAGGGAGCCGCGCTCCCTGCCGGGTGCGGGCAGAGCCCGCGGACAGAAGTCACGGCCGGGTAAAAAGGCGTTTGTATACCCGGTAAATAAAGGTGCGATGGCTTTTCGGGGCTTTGCCCCGAACCCCACAAAGGGACACGGTCCCTTTGATCCCGGTCTGTCTCCTGCTCGCACGACATAAAAAACGCCCGGAGGGATAACCTTCCGGGCGTTTTCTGATTTCGGCGCTCAGCTCAGAACGTCTGACCGGATGCGACTGCGGGGACGACGCGGCGCGTCGCCGGCGCGGGGCGTCCGGGTGTTGTTTTTAGCATCGCCGGAGCTTTTGAGAGCCGGGGCGGCAGACAGTTCGGCTTCCAGCTGCGCGATGCGTTTACGAACGCTGTCACGCAGGGTGGCGGCCGTATGGGACTTCATCGACGCCAGGGTTTCCTTGAGGTCGCGAAGCTGTTTCTGCTTCTCGGCAAGGGAGCGGCGGATCGGCTGGTTGTCCGAAAACTGGCCGTGAAAAGCACGCATGATTTCAAAACCCATTCAGGCAGGACAAAAGGTGAAGATCCCTTATATGGGACCAGATCATGAACAAAAAAGAAAGAAACAGTGTTTTCCGACACGCTTTAAGGAGCTCTGATCCTGCCGATCAGGTCTCGCCCGCATGTCGGGTTTCGGTCTGTTTCCGGAGTGTGACGCTTTTCAGGAAAGGCCCGGCTAACCGGGCGTCGTATTCCTGCGGACGATTGTCCCTAAAGCATCAGCCAGAGCCGCGCATTGCGGATCGGTGCCGATCGTCACCCTGAGCCAGGACGACGTTCGCGGGCCTTTTAAGTGGCGCACGATAATCGCCCTTTCTCTCAGCGCGGCAGCCACCATGGCTGCGTCGCGGTCAGCATGCCGAACGTAAACAAAGTTGGCACAGGAAGGCAAGACCTCAAATCCAAGCTTTGTCAGCGCGTCCGTGAGAGAGGCCCGCGTCGCCATGACTTTCGCCACGGACATGGCGAGCCACTCTTCGTCCTCAATCGCCGCCAGCGCCCCGGCCTGGGCCAGGCGGTCGAGCGGATAGGAGTTGAAGCTGTCCTTGACGCGCACCAGAGCCTCGATCAGATCGGGGTTGCCAAGTGCGAATCCGACGCGCAGCCCGGCCAGAGCCCGGGATTTGGAAAGGGTCTGGACGACGAGCAGATTCGGGTAGCGCTCGATCAGCGGGATGGCTGATTCGGCGCCGAAATCGACATAGGCCTCATCGATCAGAACCACCCGGTCCGGGTGACTGGCGAGCAGGTTTTCGATGTCCCCACGGCCAAGAGCAATCCCTGTCGGCGCATTGGGATTGGCGATGACGATTCCGCTGTTGGGAATGGCGTAATCTTCCGGATGAATCCTTAGTGAATCATCGACGGGAACGGTCCGGAAAGGCAGGTCGTACAGGCCGCACCAGACCGGGTAGAAGCTGTAGGTGACATCCGGGAACAGAATCGGGTCGCCGTGGCTGAACAGGGCCTGGAAAGCGAAAGCAAGGACTTCGTCGGAACCGTTGCCGATAAAGACATGCTGCGCGGTCAGGCCATGACGGCCGGCAATGGCCTCGCGCAGAGCGAGGGATTCCGTGTCCGGATAGAGCCGGAGGGAATCACCGGTGGCCTCCCGAATGGCGGCGAGAGCTTTCGGAGAGGGGCCGTACGGACTCTCATTGGTGTTGAGCTTGATGATATTGGCGATTTTGGGCTGTTCGCCAGGAACATAAGGCGTCAGACGGTGGACGAGCGGGCTCCAGAAACGGCTCACATCGTGTCTCCGAGCAGGGTGATCATCTCCGGGTAGCCCTGCGCCCGGGCGAGATCGCGCGCGCTCTGGCCTTCGCCGTCTTTCAGAGCGGGGTCAGCGCCTGCCTCCAGCAGAAGACGCGCCATGTCCCGGCGGCCGAACATGGCGGCGAACATGAGCGGCGTGCGGCCGACATCGTTGGCGGCGTCCACGGCCGCGCCGGCCGCGAGCAGCATTTTCGCGAGTGCGGTGGTGCCCTTGAACGCAACGCCGGCGAGGGCCGTGGCGCCCTTGGCGTCGCGCTGGTCGATGGCGGCGCCGGCGTTCAGCAGGACGCGGGCAGTGTCCTCATGGCCGTTATAGGTGGCGAGAATGAGAGCGGAGTGACCCTTCTCGTTGGCGAGATCGGGACTGAGGCCGGCGGCGATGAATTCGCTGACCAGGTCGGTCTCCCCGTCACGGGCTGCATTCAGGAACAGGGCCTCGACCTCGGCCTGGTCGAACGTTCTGTCTTCCTGGTCTGTCATGGGACTCTCCTCTTATTGCGGTCCGGGACCGGGGTCCTGGGGAGCTTTTTTCTTACGGCATCCATGGCGTCTTGCGAAGCGGCCTGACCCGGATGTGTGATGCGCCGGCATCGCGGGCAGCGTTCCGTCTTCCTTCGCCGGTCCGCCATACTTCAATATTGGCATCGTTTTGCCCCCGGTTCATGATGAGCGCCATAACCGGGGCGGACAGGAATGACGACAGCAGCAGCCGCGACACTCACGGAACCCGACGCCCGACCTCTCTCACGCCTGCATCTCCGTCTCCTTCTGATCGCCGGTCTGGGCTATCTCTTCGACGGCATGGACGGGTCCGCGCTGGCCTTCTTTCTGCCGGTCCTGCGCGCCGAATGGCACCTCACCGCCTGGCAGTCCGGCTGGATCGCCTCCAGCACGTCACAGGGTTATCTGATCGGCTCGCTCGCCGCCGGATTTCTCGCCGACCGTTTCGGTCGCCGCCGGATCATGATGACCGCTCTTACCATTTACTGTGTCGCCTCCTGCCTCAGCGCCCTCCAGCACGACTGGAAACCCTATTTCGTCCTCCGCGTCATCTGCGGCATCGGAACCGGCGCCGAAGCGGTGGTCATCATCCCCTACATCGCCGAATTTCTGCCACCCCGGAAAAGAGGCGCACTCTGCGGCGCCGTCGTCGGCTTCTACGCCTTTGGCTACACCGCGGCGGCCGCGCTCGGTCTGTTCGTGGTCTCCGCCTCGCCGTCCGGCTGGCGGATCGCCTCGGTCATCACAGGCCTGCCCGTGCTCCTCCTCCTCTGGTGGCGACGCGCGCTGCCGGAATCGCCGCTCTGGCTGGCGCGTGCCGGCCACGGAAACCGGTCCGGGCGAAACCGGGCCGCACAGAGAAAACCAGCAGGGGCGCAGGCGCCTGCTATCCCTGCCAGGTTTCAGGGCGGCCCCCTGACATCCCTCCTCACCGAAACCCCCTGGCGCGGAAGACTCCTCACAGCGGTCTCCGTCTGGACCTGCCTGTTCTTTTCCTTCTACGGCTTCTTCGCCTGGCTCCCCTCCCTGCTGATGACCCACGGCCTCGCTCTCTCAAAGAGCTTCGGCCTCGCCTTTCTGATCTTTTCCGCTCAGATCCCCGGCTATTTCATCGCGGCCTGGCTCAACGGTGTGATCGGACGGCGTCAGGTCATGATCGGTGCGCTCAGCTTCGCCGCCCTCTCCGCCACGGGACTGATCGCAGCACCGACCCTGCCGCTCATGATCGCCTCCGCCATGGGCCTGTCCGCCGGACTGAACGGCGCCGTCGCCGGACTCTACGCCTATATGCCGGAACTTTTCCCAACCCGCATCCGGGCAAGCGCCATGGGACTCTCCTCCGGCATCAGCCGCATCGGCGCCATCGCCGGTTCCATGGGCGCCGGGCCTCTCGCGGCGTGGGGCGGCACCACCCCTGTCTTCACGACAATGGGCGCCGCGCTTCTTCTCGCTCTGCTTATCCTCGTTTTCATTGCCGGGAACACCGGCGACGGGCCGCTGCCGGAAGAGGTCTGACTTTCCGGCTGGTCAGGATGCGGCGGCGTTCTGGTCGAGACGGTCGAGCAGGGCCGCGTGTTCGGCACCCCAGCGGTAAAGCATCTCCAGAGGCTCGACGAAGGCCTGGCCGAGGCTGGTCAGGCGGTATTCGACGGCGGGCGGCATGACCTCCATGACCTCGCGTTCCACCAGGCCGAGATGTTCGAGTTCGCGCAGGGTCTGTGTCATCATCTTTTTCGATAGGCCGGGAATGCTGCGCTGAAGCTGACCGGGGCGGGAGGCGCCGCCGCGCAGGTGCAGGGTGTGGAGGATCATGGTGGTCCATTTGCCGCTGAACAGGCGCAGCAGGCGGCGGGGGGCGCAGTCTTCCGTAAACGGCGGCTGGCGGTACTGATCGGGCAGCGGGGCGAGGGTCATGCGGGGCTCCTGGGAACCTCTGGGTGGCCAGGGCACGGAAAGGTGCCGGATTGTCTTTTGCAACCACTCCGGACAGCCTGTGAAGACTGAGTTTCATATCAGGGAGAAACAGAATGTCCCGCAGGGCTCTTATTGTCGGTGCGACAGGGATTGTCGGCCAGAATCTTGCAAACCGGCTCGTGGCCGACGGCTGGACCGTTTACGGTCTTGCGCGGCGTGTCGGGACGCTGCCGGGGACTGTCATTCCGGTGGCGGCGGATACGCTCGATCCGGTATCGCTGCGCGCGGCGCTGGCGGAGATCGTGCCGACGCATGTGTTTTTCACGACATGGACGCGCCAGGCGACCGAGACGGAAAACTGTGCGGTCAACAGCGCGATGATCCGCAATGTCTTTGAGGCTCTGCCGAAGCCGGAGGCGCTGGTTCATGGCACTCTGGTGACGGGGCTGAAGCATTATCTCGGGCCGTTCGAGGCGTATGCGAAAGGGGCGCCGCCGCAGACGCCGTTCCGGGAGAGCATGAAGCGGCTGGATCTGGAAAACTTCTATTATGATCAGGAAGACGCGCTTTTCGCGGCGGCGGAGACGTTCGGGTTTTCCTGGACGGTGCATCGTCCGCATACGGTCATCGGCTATGCGATCGGCAATCTGATGAACATGGGCACGACGCTGGCGGTGTATGCGACGCTGTGCCGTGAGACGGGGCTGCCGTTTGTCTTTCCGGGGTCGCCGGCGCAGTGGAACGGTCTGACGGACGTGACGGATGCGCGTCAGCTTGCCGATCAGATCCTGTGGGCGGCGCAGAGTCCGGCCGGGCGCAATACGGCTTTCAATGTTGTCAACGGCGATGTGTTCCGCTGGAACTGGCTGTGGTCTGAACTGGCGACCTGGTTCGGGATCGAGGCGGCGGCTTATCCGGGCCATGCCACGTCTCTGGAACAGGTGCTGGCCGGAAAAGGCGCGGATTGGTCAGCAATCGCCGGGAAATACGGGCTCCGGGAGACGGTGCTCGACCGTCTGGCGTCGGCCTGGCACACGGACGCCGATCTTGGCCGGCCCGTCGAGTGTGTGACCGATATGAGTAAAAGCCGCAAACTCGGTTTCAGCGGATATCGGTACACGCCTGATTCGTTCTTCGATCTTTTCGAGCGGCTGCGGGCGGAACATTATATTCCGTAAGATGCTGTCTCAAAAGTCAAAGAGACAAAAACTTTCATACCAGGCTGATGATGTTGTGTTTTTTAATTATGAGGACCTGTTCGCCTAAGTCAGCCTCAGAAAGCACTTCACGGCAAGCTTTTGATAAAACGATAAAAGTTTTTGGGTGCCGCCTTTTTTCAAAAAGGCGGCGTCTTCCGAAGCTTTTTGAAAAAAGCTTCACCAAAAACTTTTTTATAATCTACACGAGGTTTCACAGGCAGGCCTCTGAACCAGGACAAAAACCCGGCACCTCTTTGCAGATTTCATGACAGAAGCCTGAGAACGACATATCTCAGTCAAACCTGATCTCCCGCGTCTCCCCGAACGCCATCGGAGCAAATCTGTCGGGAGCGATCCCGGCCCAGGCGACAGTATCGGCGAGGCAGCGTTCCGGCTCTCCCAGCGGTTCACGCGAGAGCGGGAAGACGCCGTAATGCATGGGGATGCCACGCCGGGCCTGGAGGGCCTGAAAGGCGGCGACAGCTTCGACAGGATCGGCGTGAACGGCTTTCAGAAAAGCGCGGGGAGCGTAGGCGCCAATCGGAAGCAGAGCGAGATCGGGTGGCCCGAGGCGGTCATGGATAATCCGCCAGTGCGGGCCGTGCGCACTGTCCCCGGCGAAAAAGACGGAAAGCGGGGGCTTGTCGCCAGCTTGCGGTATACGGAGCATAAAGCCGCCCCAGAGACGCTTCGCCGCGTCCCAGGGAGTGCGCTGGGCGAAGTGACGGGCAGGAGTGCAGGTGATTCCGGCGTCGCCCATGCGAATGGTCTGCCACCAGTCCGCCTCCGCGATGCGGGTCAGGCCGGCTTTGCGGAGGATCTCGCCGTTGTTCAGCGGAGTGACGGTGACGGGGTTATCGCGACTGGCGATACGACGCAGCGAGGGAAGATCCAGGTGATCGTAATGGCAATGTGAGATCAGAAGCAGATCGATTTTCGGCAAATCCTCCAGGTGGCGTCCAGGGGCGCGGAAGCGCTTCGGGCCGAAGAAGGAAAATGGCGAGCAGCGCTCTGAGAAAATCGGGTCGGTGAGAATGGTCAGCGTTCCGCCGTCTTTCTGACGAAAGCGGAGCAGGAAGGTGCAGTGACCGATCATAGTGACGCTGACGGCACCGGCCTCCGGAAGGTCGTGCGGGTCGCCGACGGGCGCGGGATCGCAGATACGCGGAGGATTTTCGTCCCGGACCATGGAGAGCATCCAGCGCAGGAACAGGGCGGGTCTGATGCCGCGTCTGCGCCGGATGGCGGAGGAAATTTCCGGGGCGGGCTCGTCGGGCCAGGCAGGCGGGCGCGGCGCGGGCTGCCAGGCAGAGGGAAGAGGCGGATTAGTGAAGTGCTGGCCGTCACAGTGGTCGGAAACGGGAAAAATGAAGGGCATCAGGCTGTGAAGTTCCGGTGTCTGGTTCGGTAGGGGCCGTTGTTCAGGATGCGACCCCGGCGCCCGAAGTTGTTTTATCAGGGAGCATTTCAGCAGTCTGCTCACGAAATCTTCTGTAAATTATAAAGAAGTTTTTTCTGAAGCTTTTTTCAAAAAGCTTCAGAAAACGCCGCCGTTCTGAAAAAAGGCGGCCCCCCAAAACTTTTAATTGTTTTCATCAATGCTTTATCCCGGAACGGACAGATCGGTGAGGCGCCGGTGCTCTTCCATGGCAAAACGGTCGGTCATGGAAGCGAGGTAATCGGCGACGACGCGTCTGCGTTCGGCCTCATCCGCGGCGGCGAGGGCCTGCTCGCGCCAGCCATCGGGCAGCAGGCCGGGGGATGAGCCGAGAGTGGCGAAAAGTTCGGCGACGACATGTTTCGCCTTGTGGGTCATGCGGTTGACCTTCCAGTGCCGGTAGAGTTTCGCGAAGAGAAATTCGCGGATCGCGGCGTTGGCGTCGGCAATTTTCGGACTGAACGCGACCATCTGGCGATCGGCATGGCGGACATCGTCGGCGGAGCGCGGATCGAGTTTGCCGAGATTGCGTTTCGTCTGGGTGAGGACGTCCGTGGCCAGGACGTTGATGACGCGGCGGACGGTCTCATGCCGGAGGCGCTGTTCCATGGCGGGAATGGCGACGGAGCCTTCAGCCGGTGGCTCGCCGGTTTCGCCCGCGCCGTAATGCGGGGCGCTGCGGGGCGGCATATGCCGCGCGAGGGAGCGGGCTTCTTTCAGCGCATTGCCGACAATGGGAACATGGGCGAGGTCGTCAAGAGCAAGAAGCCCTGATTTCACGCCGTCATCGAGGTCGTGACCATGATAGGCGATGTCGTCGGCGAGAGCGGCGAGCTGGGCTTCGACGGAGGCGAAGGTGTCGAGTTCGAGCGGATGGGCCTCGTTATAGTCGCGGAGCCAGCCGTCGGGGTGATCGACGGGACCATTATGCTTGGCAAGGCCCTCAAGAGTTTCCCAGGTAAGATTCAGACCGTCGAACTGTAAGTAGCGCCGTTCGAGCACGGTAACCTGTCGCAGAGCCTGGGTGTTGTGGCTGAACCCGCCCCAGGGCGCCATGGCAAGGGCGAGGGCGTCTTCGCCGGCATGGCCGAACGGCGTGTGTCCGAGATCATGGGCAAGGGCGATGGCCTCGGTAATATCCTCATCGACATTCAGATGCCGCGCCATGGAACGGGCGATCTGAGCGACCTCAAGTGAATGGGTCAGGCGGGTGCGGAAGAAGTCGCCCTCGTGGTTGATGAAGACCTGGGTTTTGTACTGAAGGCGCCGGAAGCCGGAGGAGTGGACAACACGGTCGCGGTCACGCTGCCAGGGAGAACGGGTGGGAGATTCGGGCTCTGAGTAAAGCCTGCCCCGTGTGGGCCGTGCGTGAATGGCGTACGGCGCTGTGGTCATGCGGTCCTCGTCTGGCGGTGTCACCGAAGACGAGTTGAGCATGTTTGAGCCGAACTGGCGAGGGCGGCCTCAGAAGAGCACCTCACAGTAAATCCTGATAAAATAATAAAAGTTTCCGGGTGCCGCCGTTTTTCAGAAAGGCGGCGTCTTCTGAAGCTTTTTAGAAAAAGCTTCACCAAAAACTTCTTTATAATTTATAGAAGACTTCACAGGCAGACTTCTGGGACAGTTTCTAAGCGATCCCCCCGGTCACTCCTTCACCCCCTCCGTCATCATCGCCACCAGATCGGACAGATGCCCAAGCTCATTCAGCGTCAGCCCCGGCGGCGGACGAATACTGGCATTGGTGGCACGGGCGATCCGGCGAGGAAGAATAGCAGTGCTGAACCCCAGCTTGGCCGCCTCGCGCAGACGCAGATCCGCCTGCGAAACCTGCCGGAGCTCACCCGAAAGACCGATCTCGCCAAAATAGACCGTCCCGGCAGAGGTCGGCTGACCGGTCGCAGCCGAAATCAGCGCTGCAGCCACCGCCAGATCAGCGGCCGGCTCACTGACACGCAGCCCCCCGGCAAAATTGAGCCACACATCCATCCCCGCCAGCTTGAGACCGCAGCGCGTCTCCAGCACAGCCAGCAGCATGTTCAGACGCCCCGTATCCCACCCGACCGCAGCCCGGCGCGGCGCCCCGTCTCCGGCCTTCGGAGAAAGCAGCGCCTGAACCTCCAGCAAAACAGGCCGCGTGCCCTCAAGTCCGGCAAACACAGCGGAACCGGCAATGTTGCCCCGCCGCTCAGCCAGAAACAGCGCAGAAGGATTGGGAACCTCGATCAGCCCATGATCGGTCATCGCAAAGACACCGATCTCATCCGTGGCCCCGAAACGGTTCTTGGCCGCGCGCAGAATGCGGAACTGATGACCGCGATCCCCCTCGAAATACATCACCGCATCGACCATGTGCTCCATCACACGCGGCCCGGCCAGCGCACCATCCTTGGTGACATGACCAACGAGAATCAGAGCAAAACCCCGCTTCTTGGCCAGCCGGATCAGCTCAAAGGCACAGGCCCGGACCTGGGCGACGGAGCCCGGCGCGCTGTCGATGCTGTCGAGCCACATGGTCTGAATGGAATCGATGACGACCAGCCCGAGCTTCGTCTCGGTATCGAGCGTCGCGACAATATCGGACACATTGATCGACGCAGCCAGCTGCAGCGTCGGAGCGTTCAGCTCCAGCCGCTGCGCACGCATCCGGATCTGATCGACCGCCTCCTCGCCCGAAATATACACGACATGCTGCCCGGTGCGGGCCAGACGGCAGGCGGTCTGCAAAAGCAGCGTGGACTTGCCGATGCCCGGATCACCGCCGACAAGAACAACGGAAGCCGGAACAAGGCCGCCACCAAGCACACGGTCCAGCTCAGCAATATCGGTCTGAATCCTGGGCGGCGGCGCAGCGTTGCCCTCAAGCCCCGTCAGGGTCAGCCGTGTTTTCGAACGACTGGTGCGGGACGCCGTCGGCTCTATGCTTTCCTCGACGATCGTATTCCACTCACCGCAGGCCTCACATTTTCCGCTCCACTTCGGATAAACAGCGCCGCAGTTCTGGCAGACAAAGCGATGAATCGGACGTTTGGCCAAAAGAAAAGGACTCCTGATTGTAAGGCAACCTGCGGTGTATGCCGGACGTTCCGCGCTGTTTTACGCGAATCTTTCACAACAGCACATTGTGTTTCCCGGGCGGCTCTATAAATATTGCGCTCTGTGATCTTTATTGATCGTCAGGGACTTAAGGAGAAGAGCGCGTGGCACGAGCCAGGGCTAAAACATCAGCAGGCCATGTAAGTGCACGGTCGCCGGCCGCGAAACCCTCAGGACGGCAGGGCGTGGCCAGGACCGGTGGAAGCGCGAAAGCGGTTGCGGGAAAAAAGCGTGCCGAAAAAGCGGAAGTAAAGCCGGAAGCGGAAGAGATCGTTGAAATCGTTGCGATCGCCGAGCCGGTCCGGGCAAAAACGCCGCCGCTTCGCGATGCGCTGTATTTTGATTCGGAATGGTATCTGACGAATTATCCGGATGTGGCCAGCGCCGGCGTCGATGCGGCGACACATTACCGGACAGTAGGCTATCAGGAAGGCCGTCAGCCAAACGCGGCTTTCGACGGCAAAGAGTACGTGGCCGCCAATCCGGATCTGCTCGGATACGAGGGTGACCTGTTTCTGCATTATGTTTTTTACGGCGCGTCCGAAGGCCGCCCGCTGGCGCCGTAACGACGCCCTGGACCAGGAGCCTCCCCGCCCGGAACGGCAGCACGCCTGCGGACTGACAGGCCGTGACGGAGGCCGACCGAGGTGAAAAGAGCGCTGCCGGACCGTCTTCAGGCGCGCCTGCTCTCTGAACGGCACCGGCTGCCGCTCTGGCTGCCCGTCGGGCTGGCGGCCGGCGTGCTGGCCTGGTTCCAGCCCCGGTATGAGCCATCTCCCTGGCTGGCTCTGGCGGGGCTGATCCTCTCCCTTCCCATTCTCATCGCAGGCTGGTGGCGTCTGTCCGGACGGCTCGCCGGCTCTGCGCTGCTCTGTGTCTCTCTCGGCTTTCTGGCGGCCTGGACCGAGGGACATCGCGCGCCGCCCATGCCCGAACTGCCCCGGCGCGCGGTCGTTCTGACCGGCTATGTCCTGTCCGTCGAGCAGTTGCCGTCCCGCGCGGAGGGCGATCCCGGCAGCCGGCGCGTGACCCTGTCAGGCGTGCGGTTCATGACCTGGCTGGATGCCGGAATGGCGCCCCTGCGCCGTGATCTGAAGATCCGCCTGCGGGACGATGACGGCCTGGTGTTTGGACCGGGTGACAGGCTGCGGATCCGGGCTCTGCTGAGCCCGCCACCGTTTCCGGTCATGCCGGGCGCGCGGGATCTGCAGCGCGAGGCGTGGTTCGGTGGCCTGGCCGGAACCGGCAGAGCGCTCGGCGCGGCGGCCTTCGCACCGGCCGATGACGGCCTGGCGACAGCCTCCGGCCTGTCGTCCGGACCGGATGAAGCCGGCCGCCATGCTGAGCCGCACACACCGGACGCCGATGACGAAACTACACGGCGGAACACCCCCACGGATCACTGGCCGGTCGAGCGCCTGCGCGAATCCATCGCCGCCCGGATCATGTCGGTGCTGCCCGGCACCGACGGCGCGATAGGCGCAACGCTGCTCGTGGGACAATCGGGCGCCATTCCGGCCCCGGATCGCGATGCCTTCGCCGCATCAGGACTGTCGCATCTTCTGGCCGTGGCCGGACTGCATCTGGGAATCGTGGTGGGACTGGTGGTGGCCGTGACACGCTACGGGCTGGTTTCGGTCGAATGGATCGCGCTGCGCTGGCCCTGCAAAGAGATCGCGGCGATCGCGGGCCTGCTGGGCGGGGCGGTCTATGTTGTCATGACGGGCCTGCATCTTCCGGCGCTGCGAAGCCTGGTCATGGCGGCGCTGGTCGTGCTGGCGCTTGTCACCGGGCGCAGAGCGGCGTCGATGCGCGGGCTGGCGGTCGCGGCGACATTGCTGCTGCTGACCGGGCCATCGGTCCTGCTGGACGTGCCGTTCCAGATGTCGTTCGCGGCCGTGATGGCGCTGATCGTGGGATATGAGGTCCTGCGCCTGCCCCTGATGCGGCTGCATGGCGAAGGGCGGCTGAGCCGGCGGTTTCTGGTGCATGTGCTGATGCTCGCGCTGACAAGTCTGCTGGCCGGCACGGCGACCCTGCCCGTGTCGATGGCGCATTTCGGAGAGATTCAGCCATTTTTCGTCGTCGCCAATCTGATGGCCGTGCCGCTGACAGCGCTGTGGGTCATGCCGGCCGGGCTGGCGGGAGTTCTGCTGGTCCCGTTTCATCTGGAGGCGCTGGCCTTCGTCCCGATGGGTTGGGGGATTCACGCGATCGTCTGGTCGGCGCGGGAAGTGGCGTCCTGGCCCGCGGCACGGATCGCCGTGCCGATGACACCAGGTCCGGGACTGGCGCTGTTCCTGTTCGGGCTATGCTGGCTTTGTCTCTGGACGCGACGCTGGCGGCTGCTGGGTCTCGCACCGATGCTGGCCGGGTTCGTCTCCCCCTTCATCATGCCGTTGCCCGATCTGGTCGTGGCACCGGACGGGGGCCTGGTGGCGGTTCGTGACGGAGAACAGCTTCTGCTGGCCGGCCACTCCCGCGATGCGTGGTTTGAACGGGATGCCCTGGCGCAGGCATTCGCGCGTCCCCTGGCGGATCTGCCTGTAAACGGCGTGCAGGCTGACGGGATGCAAACCGGGGAAGAGCAGGATGCGGGAAGCGAGACAAAGGACGGCGAAATCTCCTGCGGCGAGGATGGTGTGAAGGGCGTCTGTGTAATCTCCCGCGCGGGGCGTTCCGTGCTGCTGCGGGCGGAGGACCGCTCGGACGGCAACGACCTGATTCCGGACAGCGTCTGCGCCGGCATGGATCTGTTCGTGACCGTCACTCCGGCACGGCGGTCCTGTGCCGGCGTGCGGACGGTGGATCGTTTCACAGTCTGGCGGGAAGGCGCTCAGGCCGTCTGGCTGCGGCGCGACGGCATCCGGGTACTGTCGGACCGGGCATGGTCGGGAGAACGGCTGTGGGTGATGCGCCCGGGCGGCCACGGCATTCCCAACCTGCCCCTGGCCCAGGAAGAGTGACCGGAACCAGTCTGTTCTGGAATCATAAAGAAGTTTTTGGTGAAGCTTTTTTCAAAAAGCTTCAGAGAACGCCGCCTTTTTGAAAAAAGGCGGCACCCAAAAACTTTTATTTTTTAAATACTTCTCGTGAAGTGCTTTCCGAGCCCGCCTCTCACGCACGCTGCCGTGCCTGTCCGGCCCGCCTGTCCGAAAGCGCCTCGTCCCAGGCAAGCTGCGCCTTTTCATGGGTTCTGATCGCCCAGTTCCGCATGGCGCGGGACATCATGCTGTGAAACCGGGAATTCGTATAAAGCTGTGTAAGAAGCTTCGCGGTGGCAGCAGGCGTTCTGGCGATCATGCCCTGAAGCGGAAGAGGAAGTGAACCGGTCTCCGCTTTCGTCAGACCCGTGAACACAACCGGCACACCCGTTGCGGCAAGGTCCATGATCTGCGGCGTGACGCCGTGATCCGCGCCCGGAAGAACGAGACCCGCGCGGGCGGAAAAGCAGAGCGCTCCGTCGTGTAACAGCGCCGCGTCGGGACAGCCGGTCCTGAGATGCGGCAGGATCGTCGCCCGGAAATAATCCTCACAGGCGCAGCGGAGATGTTCGTTCGGGCTCCCGGTAAGAAAAATCCCTGACGTGCCGTCGAAAGACTGCGCTGCACGAATGTCCTGATTGCCCAGCACAGGCAGGGTGACGATCCGGGCGCGGGGATAGCGCCGCTCCAGTTCTTCCGCGTCCTGAGAGGAGGACGGCAGAAATGTATCGACAGAGAAAACAACACCGGAGGGCGGGAACAGGCTCACGTTCCGCGCGGCGGGAGCACTTCTGCTGAGAGGAATACGCGGAATCATCAGCAGGCGGGCATGCGGCATTTCGGCACGGATCAGCGCCTGATAACGCCTTGTGAGCTCCGCGCTGTCGATAACGACCCGATCGAACGCATCGTGATAACGCCGCAGCATATCCTCGACGCTGGTGACAAAAGGCGCACCGCAGACAGTAACGCCAGGGGCTTCGAGATCTTCCCGCACCGCCGCCGGAATCCGGGTCGGGTCCGCCGGAACGATGGTGACATCATAACCGGCTTTGCGCATGAACCGCATGTGCTGACGCAGGCCGGTAGTGACGTCGCCGGGAGCGCAGCTCTCCAGGACGGTGGTAATGACGAGGGCGCGTTTCGCTCTGGCCGGAAGGCGTATGCCCGTGCGGCGCGCTTCACGGACGGCGAGTTCGGTCTCCAGCCTTTCCGTCCGCTCTCCGGCCTCAGCCGTCGCGAGAAAATCAGCCTGGCTTCTCAGGAAATGAATGATCCGGGCGCGTTCCTCGCTGTCTCCGGCCGCGCTCGCGGCGCGGCTAACAAGAGTTTCGAGATCGGCGCCGAAGCTGTTTTCGGGCTCGATGACAAAGGGCGAGCCATACAGATCGGCGCCGTCGACCGCACGGCAGATCCGGATGACATGCCGCTCCGCCGGTGACAGGGCGCATGGAAAGAGGACATGGAAACCATGCCGCCCGTCGCCGATGGAGTGACTGACCAGATCGGGCCTGTGACGGTTCGCCACGGTGGAACAGATGCGCCGGTCATTGAGAAACACGTCGAGCGTCACAGGGGCCGGCTGATCCGGCCCATTCCACGCCCACCCCCGCGCATCCCTGCGGGTGACATTGTCGAGATAACCCTGAACCGGTGTCAAAGGGGCGGCTTCCTGTGTCACGTGGCGTTCTTCGCTGTCCGGATAAGGCGCTTCCGGGTCCGCCGAAGCCCCGTGAGCGGGCGCGACATAGACGAAAGAGCCGGCCAGGAGCGCGTTATCGGCAGCGCGCCTGAGCTCGATGAGATGAGCGTGACCGGGATCAGGCAATGCGCCGACAGGATCGTCGAAACCGAACACGCGGGACCCGCCCGGACGGAACTCCGAAGAGCTCTCGCCGGCGACAATGGTTTTCAGAGGAACGCCGTTATCGAGAACGGTCACTTCAACAAAGGCTTCCGCATCTCCGGCCGCACGGACCCATCCTCTGAGGCGCCCGCCGGCAGACGTCTCAAGCCAGCCCGCGGTAACAATGCCGGAACCTGCGCCCGCGCCGGAACCGGCCCGCCTCTCCGCCTCATGACCGCGCCCCAGGTTATTGCGGATGATTTCGAGTTCCGGACCGTCCTCGATGCGCGGCGCGCAGTAAAGAGCAGGCGGATCGACATGATCCGGGTAAAGCTCAGCGAACTCCGCCGCATTCTGGAACAGGAAACGGCCGCCATCGTTCACGAAGGTTTCCGAAGCCGCGCCTTCAGCCAGGATCACATCATGCGTTTCCAGCTCGATATGGAAATAATCGACACGGTCAAAGCGGCGGACCTGAACAATGGTGCTGCCGTTGACAAGCGCGCGGGCCGGAACAAGCACGCCATCGAGATACATGGCGTGAAGAGGAGACACCCAGAGATCGCGCGCCGGCAGATTTCCGCCCAGAGACCCTTTTCGGAAAACGACCGGCTGCACGGAGGGATTTCTCTGCGCGAACGTCCCGCCATAAACCCGCCGCCCGATCCACACCACCGGCCGGACGCGGCCCGACGCGGTGACGACATGATCGCCCCGTGACAGCGTTTCGACAGGGCGCTGTCCGTCGGGCGTCAGAATCAGGGTGCCCCGGCAGTAGCAGGGCGTGTCGTCACCGGCCGGGATGATCTGAATCTGTGTGAAATCCTGATCACTTTCCGAAACCTGAAAGGTCTCGTCCGCATAAGTGCCGGTCAGATCGAAACTGTAGACATGGCCGTTTTCTTCGGTGGAGAGAACGCCGGTCGCCGAATCATAGGAATACGTCGCGTCCGCGTTCCAGACTTCATCTTCCAGCAGAATGGTGCCGCCACTGAGGAAATCCGTGCCGCTCAGAACAGAGCCGGACCCGACCTCGATCACACCGCCCGATGAAAGCGTAAGCCCGTCCGCAGTACCGCCGGAATGCAGATCGAGCACACCACCGGCGCTGACCGTACCGGAACTGACCATGCCGCCATCGGCAATGACGGCGCTGCCACCCGAAGAGACTGTCAGACCGCTCGCCGTGCCCCCCGACCCGATATCGAGCAGGCTGTCGTCGGAAAGGGTGCCGCCGGTAAAGACGCCCCCGTCAGTGACTTCAATCGTGCCGCCACCGGAGAGACTCATGCCGGAAACGATGGCGCTGTCCAGGAGTCTGAGCGTGCCGCCGGACAGAAGATGCTCGTCGCCGAGCGTTCCCCCGGACGAAAGTTCGGCGACCCCACCAGAAGAGATCGTGACGCCGGTGGCGCTTCCGCCACTGCCGATATCCAGAATGCCGCCGGAAAGAATTTTGGCATCGCTGACAATACCGCCCGAGACCGCGCTGGCGCTCCCCTGCGCTCCCAGGGTGACATCGCCGGCTTCGGCGTCCGTGCTGACGGTAAGAAGCCCGTCGCTGACAGTCGCCCCGGAGAGGGTGGCATTGCCGGAAACAATGACCGCGCCGCCGGAATCAACGGTAACGCCGCTGGCGACAGCCCCCGTCTGCCCGAGTATGAGCTGCCCGCCATGAAGCATGGTCTGATAAGCGGACCCCCCGGCAACAATTTCCTCGCCGGAGCTGTAAACGGTCACATTGTCCGCGATGCCGCCGCTGCTGACCAGAAGCTCGCCGCCATCCTCGACGGTGACGCCGCTGACCGTTCCGCCGGACGAAACGGCGGAGGAGCTGGATGTCGTGGTCAGAACGGCCGCGAACAGACGGAACGCCCGGCTGAGAAGACCCGTGCCGGAGCTCTGCCCGGAAACCTGCGCCACCCCGCCTGAGGAAATCGTGAGCCCGCTCGCCACCCCTCCGGCGGCAACGGTTTCGCTCCCGCCGCTGAGAATGGTGGCGCTCCCCGCAGTGCCACCCGACGAGACCAGAACGGACCCACCGGAGGATATGGTGGCATCACTGAGAACGCCTCCGGAGGACACCGTGACAGTGCCCCCGGCACTCAGGGTAACGGCGGAGGCCGCGCCGCTGCTGAGAATGGTGACGGACCCACCGGAGGAAACGATGGTGCTGCTAAGAATGCCCCCGGAAGAAACCGTCGCTGTGCCTGCGGAGCCAAGCGTAATGGTTGCCGCGCTGGCGCCGTTACTGATCCGGAGTGTGCCATTGTCGATGGCGCCCCCTGTAAGGGACGCACTGTCATCCAGATCGATCTGCCCGCCGGAATCGACCGTATCGAGAGAAACGGACGCACCGGCTTCGGCAACGGAAAGGAACCCACCATGAAGGGTGATATCGGAAGCCGTTCCGCCTGAAACCGTTTCGCTGCCACCACTGAAAATGGTGGCGCTCCCCGCCGTTCCGCCCGACGAGATCAGAACGGACCCACCGGAAGAGATGGTGGCATCACTGAAAGTACCGCCGGAGGAGACCGTAACGGTACCGCCGGCGCTGAGCATAACGGCGGAGGCCACGCCGCTGCTGAGAATGGTAAGGGAGCCACCGGAAAGAACGTCGCCATCGCTGAACGCGCCACCGGACGAGATGAACGCCACCCCCGACGATCCGAGCGTGGTGTTGCTGACAGTGGCATCGTCCCGGGCGATAACGGTGCCATCATTGACGGTGCCGCTGTTTACCTGGCCGTTATCGATCCATACGGCGCCGGATGAGTCGATCAGAACCGTGCTGACGACGGCGCCACTGAGTATTCCGAGCGTGCCGCCATGGATCGTAGCATCTTCGGCAACACCGCCGCTCAGCATTTCGCTGCCGCCGCTGTAAACCGTGGCACCGACCACATTGCCGCCGCCACTTATGGCGAGAAGACCGCCCGACGAGACGACGGTGCCGCTGGCGATGCCTTCCTGCACAGAGAGGCCGCCGCCGTAAAGAACCTGATCCCCGGAGCCGACCCCGCCTCCGGAGACGATTTCACTGCCGCCGGAACCGATCTGTGTATCCGAGGCGAGACCACCGGAACAGACGGCAATGATGGCGCCCGACCCGGCGCCGGCGGAGACCGCGCTCCCGCCGGCAGAAAGGGTGAGCACGCCGTCGGCAAGGACGGTCGCATCGCGTGAAACCCCGCCGGCCAGTACGGTCTCGGCATCATACGCCGTAAGCGCACCGCCGGATGAATCCCCGATGTAAAAACCGTCGCCGCCAATAATGTCGTCTGCCGCAGTGCCGAGAACAGTCTCGCTGCCTCCGAGGCGGATCTGCGTAGCCGAAGCCGTCGCACCGCTTTCGACAGTGAAAACAGCGCGGTCAGCAGCCGTCACTGACGCGGCGCTGTCGAGAATGGTGCCCGAGACCAGGCTTCCCGACACCGCCGTCAGGCTGGCTCCGGCCTGGACAGCAAAGGCGTCCGCCACGCCGGCAATGGTGGCCGCCCCACCGGAAGAAAGGATCGCGCCGCCAGCACTGCCTCCGGCCCCGACAGTGACCATGTCGCCGGACGAGACCACGGCATCGCGGAGAACACCGCCAGACGAGACCACAGCGGAGCCGTCGGAACCAAGCGTGACGGTACTGACGACGGCCTCGTCGCCGACATGGACGGAACCGTCATCAATAACGAAACCGGAGAGAGTGGCACTGTCGGAAAGATCAATCTCTCCGCCTGAATCGACTGTTGTAACGATAACAACCGCATCCGCGCCCCCGACGGTCAGGAAGCCGCCGTCAACAGCAGTATCGTCGGATATACCGTCAAAAACAGTTTCGCTGCCGCCCGAGGAAATCGTGATACCGGAGGCCACACCCCCCGAGGAGACGCTCAGAAAGCCACCGGAAGAGACAGTCGCCGTGGAGAGAATCCCCCCGGAAGAAATGACACCGGAAGCAGCGGAACCAAACGCGGCGTTGCTGACAACACCCCCGTTCCACGCGGAGAGCGCGCCGTCACTGAGCGTGACACTGGTAACGCCAGCACTATCGGAAACGTCGATTTCGCCCCCGGACGTGATGTCCCGGATGGCAGCGACAGCAGTCTCCCCCTGAAGCGAAAGCATCCCGCCGGCAACAGTCGTATCATCAGACGTGCCATCAAGAACGGTTTCGCTGCCACCAGAGAAGATCGTGACACCGGAAGCGACGCCGTCCGGCCCGACGCCGAGCGATCCGCCGGAGAGGATGACAGCGCTGCCGGCCGTGCCGCCTGAGGAAATTCCGGCGGTTCCGGAAGACCCAAGTGTAAAACCGGTGATTTCCGCGCCGGATGTGACGCTGACAATGCCGTCGCCAATCGTGGCGCCGGTCAGGCTGGCGTTATCGGAGAGACTGATCGTCCCGCCGGAATCGACGGTGACGCTGCTGACCACAGCGCCGCTCTGTATGGCGCTCAGCTGACCGCCGTTGAGAATAATATCGACGGATGAGCCGCCGGTAATGATTTCCGTCCCGGAACCGTCAACGGTGACACCCGAGGCAACCCCGCCGCTGCTGACAAGCAGTTCGCCGCCGGAATCGACAGTAACATTGCTGACAGTCGCGCCCGGGCTAACGGATGAGTCCATGCCCGCATCAGCCGTAACGGCGGCGAACAGCTTCAGAGAGCGTTGCAGGCCGGCCTGGCCGGTGACTTCGGTGATACCGCCGGAAGAGATCGTAATGGTGGTGGCCGATCCGCCGGACGAAACCGTCATCACGCCGGATGCGGCAACAGTGATGTCAGTCGCCTGCCCGCCGCCAGAAACGCTGAGTACGCCACCGGAAGAGACATTAGCGGCGGAAAGAGTGCCGCCGGACAGGACATCGCCTGTGCCACCCCCGGACAAGGTGACAGTGCCGCCCGATCCGCCAGAGCCGATCTGCAGCGCGCCACCGGAAAGAACCGACCCGCTGCTGAACAAACCACCGGAGGAAATCAGCGCGACGCCACCAGACCTGATCATGGTGCCGGAGACGGCAGCACCGTTTCCTGCGGAGAGAGTGCCGTCATCGAGAACAGCACTGATCAGAGCAGCATCGCTGACACTGACCACGCCGGCTGAATCAATCAGGGCAGAGCTGATGACCGCGCCGGAAGAAGCGTCGAGAAGGCCGCCATGAACCGTGATGGTCTGAGCCTTGCCGCCGCTCAGTGTTTCCGTGCCGCCGGCGGAGACAACAGCGCCGGAGGTGACGCCGCCGGAGGTGACGGCTTCAGTTCCTCCCGAGAGGATCTGCGTGGCCGAGGCGACGCCAGCGGATGAGACGGAGACAGCGCCGCCCGATGAGACCGTCGCCGCGCTCAGCGTTCCGCCCGTGACACTGACGCGCCCGCCGATGGTCACGACGGTGCCAATAGCGGTTCCGCCGCTGCCTACGGACTGGACGCCGTCCTGCGTGATCGTCGCGGAAACAGCGGACCCGGCATTGCCGACAATCTGGGAGCCGCCGCTGATCGTCGTGCTGCCTGCGGTTCCGAAAACGGTTTCCGAACCCGCCGCGGAGAGAATGTCGCCACCGGCGATGCCACCTGAGTCGACCGTGAGAACGCCGCCGGAGATGATGGTGGTGCCGGTAAGGACACCGCCGGACAGGACGCTGGCCGAACCGCCTGAAAGCAGAGTGACTCCGGAAGCCGACCCGCTGCCAAGAACGCTGAGAGAGCCACCGGACGAGACAGTCGCGGTGGACAGAATCCCGCCGGAAGAAATGACGCCGGAAGCAGCGGACCCAAACGCGGCATTGCTGACAACACCCCCGTTCCACGCGGAGAGCACACCGTCACTGAGCGTGACACTGGTAACGCCAGCACCCTCGGAGACATCGATTTCACCCCCGGACGTGATGTCCCGGATGGTAGCGGTGGCAGCCTCCCCCTGAAGAGAAAGAGTCCCGCCGGTAACAGCAGTATCCTCCGACGCGCCATCGAGAACGGTTTCACGGCCACCGGCCAGGATGGTGGTGCCAGAGGCCACACCACCGGAAAGAACACAGAGCGTACCGCCAGAGAAGAGTGTGGCGTCGCTCGCGAGACCACCGCTTTCAACGTCCGCAATCCCGCCGAGACCGCCGCGCCGCTGAGAACCGCACCGGACAGGACATCGCCCGTGCCGCTCCCGGAAAAGGTGACAGTGCCGCCCGATCCGCCAGAGCCGATCTGCAGCGCGCCACCGGACAGAACCGACCCGCTGCTGAACACCCCTCCGGCGGAAATGAGCGCAACGCCGCCGGACCCGATCATCGTGCCGGAGACGACAGCGCCGTTCCATGCGGAAAGGGTGCCATCAGTCAGCGTGGCGCTGATCAGGGTGGCATCGCTGACGCTGACAACAGTTCCCGATCCGATCACGGCGGAAGTCGTGACATCGCCGTCAAGAACTTCCAGAAGACCACCATCAATGGTGACATCGCCGACCGTGCCGCCGGCCAGACTCATATGCGCAGCGCTGCCGGTAACGCCGCTGACCGTGCCGGCGCCGTCGACAGACAGAATGCCACCGGACGAAAGCGTCAGATCGCCGGCAGAGCCGCCGGCCAGAACGGTAATGCTGCCGGAAGTGACGATGCCGCCGGTATCCGTCCCGCCGGAAGAAACGGTTTCACTCCCGCCAGAGGCGATCCGCGTATTGCCCGCGATGCCGCCGGACGAGACCGTCATGGCGCCGCCGGAAAGAAGGGTGGCCCCGACAGCACCGCCGCCGCTGAGAACGATCTGCGCCCCGGCGCTGACGATGCCGCCGGAATCGGTTCCGCCTGACTGCACCGTTTCGGAAGCGCCGTTCTCGAACCGCACGGCGCTCGTCATGCCGCCGGATCGGACGTTCACGATGCCGCCGGACGAGACAACAGCGCTCACGGCGCTGCCGCCATAAAGGTCGATCAGGCCGCCGGAACTGACAATGGTGCCGGTCGCAACGGCGGTGCCGTTCAGATACTGAATGCCACCCTGAAACACAGTGGCGGAGACGGCGGAGCCGTCGCCATACAGCGCCTGAAAACCGGTGTGAACGATGGCGTCGGAAGAAAGGCCGCTGACAATCTCACGCGCCTGATCTGTGAGGATCGCCCCGGATTCGATCCCGCCTGCTCTGACCACAAGCGCGGCCTCTGAATCGACCGTCGCGGAAACACTCCGTCCACCACTGAAAATTTCCAGCTCACCGCCCGCCACGACCCGGGTCTGGCTGGCGATACCCCCGCTTTCGACAGAGATCCGGTCGCCGACATTCAGTGTGTTGTTGTCGACATCCAGAGTATAGGAGGAGCCGTCCCCGACTGTATCGTTGTCGGAAATACCGGAAATGTCCTCGAACCCGGTGTCCAGGATCTGATTTCCCGACGCGACCGCGCCGCTTTCAATGACAAGCGTTGCCGATGTCTGGCCAGAGCTGTCAGACAGCCCGGACACGATGACGCCGGACACCAGAGCGCCGCCGGAAGCGGTAAGCACCCCGCCCGCATCGATCCCGCCGCCGAGAGCAGCACCACCCGAACTGATAAAAGCCTGACCACCGGAAAAGACCGTTGCGGAGGAGAGAGTTCCGCCGGCGGAGATAACGGCGGAAGCAGCGGAGCCAAGCGTGGCGCTGCCGATGACACCCCCGTCCCAGGCCAGAACCGTGCCGTCACTGAGAGTCAGGCTGGTGACGGTCGCACTGTCCGAGACGCTGACCGTACCAGCCGAGGTGACATCCCGGATGGTGGCGGTGGCGTCTTCCCCCTGGAGAAACAATGTGCCGCCAGCAACGCTCGTATCGTCGGAAACGCCATCGCTGACAGTCTCAGTTCCGCCGGCAGAAATGGTGACACCGGACGCAATGCCCCCCGAACTGACAAAGACCTCACCGCCGGAAGAAACCGCTGCCGTCGTAAGAGTTCCGCCAGACGAGATAACAGCCGAACCAGCGGAGCCAAGCGTGACATCACTGACCGCGCCCCCGTCCCAGGCGGAAACAGCGCCGTTACCGACAGCAAACTGATCAAGCGTGGCGCTGTCCGAAAGGTCGATCGTGCCGCCGGACTCAACCTCCGTAATGGTGACGGCAGTGGCGCCCCCCTGAAGAGACAGCACCCCCCCGAGAATTGCAGTGTCGTCAGAAGTTCCGTCACTGACAGTCTCAGTCCCGCCAGCGGAAATGGCGATACCGGAGACAACACCCCCCGATCCGACGTCGAGCGATCCCCCGGAAAGAACGGTGCCGCTGCTGACGACGCCGCCCGACGAGACAGAGACAATACCCCCGGATAAAAGGGTCGCGGCGCTGAGGACTCCGCCGGACGATACCCGGGCATCGCCCCCCGCAGAGAGCACGACCCCGGCGGCGTCACCCGCCGACAGAATGCTGAGCGTGCCACCGGAAACCCCGGCACTGCTGAGCACAGCTCCGGTTTCGACAGTCACAGCGGCGTCAGGACCAAGCGTGGCGGTGATGACCTGCGCGGCGCCGGCAATATCGATCTGCGCGCCGCCGGTGAAGGTCGCGGACCGCATGGCCGCGCCGGAAGTGATGAGCGCACTGCCGCCGGAATCGATGGTGATGGCGCTGACAAGCGTGCCGGCATCGTATTCCGCGATCCCGCCGCCATGGATGGTCTGGCTGGTCGCGGTGCCCTGCGCCTCGACGATCTCAAGCGTGTTTCCGCTGAAAACCACGCTGCCCGCACTGCCGCCACTGACCTGCATCATGCCGCCCGACGAGACGGTCGTGCCCGTCGCGCTGCCGCCCGCCGCCAGGACGATCGCACCGCCATGAAGAACAGTGTCGGCCGAAGTCACACCGCCGGCGAACACGGTTTCACTGGCGGCGGCGGTCCACGCCCAGGGGCTGCTGACCGTCAGGCCACAGCCTGCGCTGCCAATGGTGTCGCCGCCCGCGTTTCCATAAACGCTGAGGCGGTCATCATCGGCGACCGACACCCCCGTCGCCCTGCCCCCGGCGGAGACCGTGACGGAAGCGTAACCCGCGCCACCCGCGGCGCTCCCGCTCAGAAGAGCAAGAGCGCTGGCGACCCCCCCGGACAGGATCGTGACGCCGGCAAACCCCGCGACAGCGCTGCTGAGAACGCCGCCGGACGAGACGGTGACGTTCGCCTGATAAAGCGCGGTCGTGCCGGTGGCGTCGGTATACTGCGCGCCGCCGCCGGAATTGATGCTCAGGCTGGTGGCGGAGCCGCCGCCCAGAATGACCAGCGTGCCCGAGACGGAACCGCCGGTCTCCCTCGCGCCTTTCGAGATCGTCTCGGTTCCGCCGGCTTCGAGATGCGTGGCGCTGGCGACACCCCCGGCCGAAAGGGTGATATGGCCACCGCTGAGCACCGTGGTTTTCACCGCCGTGCCGGCGACCGACTGGGTCGCCCCGCCGGACACCACGGCCGCGCTGGCGATTCCGCCGGCGAAGACGGTCTGAACGGCGCCGCCGGCAAGTGTGGTGGCGGTGCTGTAGCCGTAGGCCGAAACCAGCTCGGACCCGCCGCTGAGAATACTGGCGCTCAGGGAACGGCCGAGACCCACTTCACTGAGAGTACCGCCGGCGGAGACTGTCGTGGCGCTGAGCAGTCCCTGGTAAGCCTCCGCGATGCCGTCGGATAAGACCGTCGCGCTGACTGCCGAGCCCTGCACATAGAGACCGACGTGGTTGATGACCGTACCGGAAATGGCAAGGCTTCCGGTTTCGCTTCCGGAGCTGACAGTCACACCCGAGGCGAAGCCGCCGGCATAGACGGCCATCCAGCTGTTGTTCAGAACGGTTCCGTACGCGCTGCCGCCCGCGCAGACGGACAGCACCGTATTGCTGAGGATCGTCGTGCCGCTCCACGCGCCGCCGGACGCGGCGGAGCCGGTGCCGGCTGAAATGGTGGCGCCGGCAATCGTTCCGCCGGAGGACGCCGTAACGACGCCCTGCGATACGGTGAGAGAGGACGCGACGCCGCCACCCGCAACGGTGAGAGTCGTGCCGTTGCCGATTGTGCCGCCGCTCAGGACAGCGCTGTTCGAAACGCTGATGACGGCTCCGGCAGCGGCGCCGCTCAGGGTGACGGAGCCCGTCGCCTGCTGAACCGAGAGCGTTCCGCCATGCACAACCGTGTTTTCGGACACGCCGCCAAGCACGGTTTCCGTGCCGCCGGCATAAAGCGCGGCATTGCTGGCGACGCCGCCGGAAGAAACAGTCAGCGCCCCATAGGCCGCGACTCCGGTTTCCGTGCCCCCGGCCAGCACGGTTTCGGAGCCGCCGGCTTCCAGCCGGGTTGCGCTGGCAGCGCCTCCCGCGGCCACGGTCAGCGTCGCTCCCGACTGAATATCCGTGCCGCTGGCGGTCCCCCCGCCGGAAATGACGACCGCACCGGCGGCGGAGGCGACCGTGCCCCTGACAGCACCCCCGGTCTGCAGGAGAGTGCCGCCGGAACTGACGATCGTGCCGCTGGCCGCGCCGGCTTCGACAGTCAGATATCCGGATGAGGCGACGGTGTTGGAGATCGCGACAGCCTGCGAGGCAATGAGAAATTCGAGACCGCCGCTGATCGTGAGCCCGGAAGCCGTGCCGAGGGTTGTCTGGAAAGCGCCCGCATTCAGCGTGCCACCCGATTCGACATTCCCGATGTCGAGGTAGATCTGACCATATGCGTCGACGGTCGGGTCGATAAGGGTCGCATCGGTGCCCGAAGTCCTGAGGATGCCGTCGGACAGAACCGTCGCGCTGACGGAGACGCCGCCCGAAAAGACATTTTCCCAGTCATAGACAAAGAACGAACCGGCGGTGTGGGTCGGGCCGGTATAAATCGAGTAAAAAGCGTCTCCGCCGATGACAGCGTCCGTCGATACGCCGGAAACATTTTCCCTCGCGCCATAACGGACGATGGTGCCGGACGCCGCTCCACCGGCTTCAATCGTCATGACGGCGTAATCGGTCGGGTTGCCGTCACTGCCCCTGGCCGAGGTCGCGCTGTCGAGAGTGGTTCCGCTGGCCAGGCCGCCGGAGGAGACGGTGAGTTCCCCGCTATGCTCCGTTGTGACGCCGTCCGCCACCCCTCCGGCCCCGATAACCACGCCTCCGCCAGCCACGATCGTCGCGCCGCTGATGACACCGCCACTGCTGACGCTGACTTCAGTGCCCGCGGAGACGGTGCCGGTGAAAACAGAACCTGACTGTACGGCGGAAGTCGTCATAAACGGGTCCGGACGGGGCTTTCAGAAGAAGGTTTCCAGGATCTCCGACATTCGGCCTGTAATGTTTACATTTAGTATATTTTTTCTTTTGACGACCGGATCTTCCCTGATTTTATTCTTCTTATTTATTGATTTTTCAGAATTTATTATGCGCGTCTGTTGCTGACCCGGCCGGATATGACCCGATGACGGAATGTCGGAACACCCCGGTTTTTTTTGATTGCAATTGAGAATTGTTTGCAATTAAGGTGAGGCATCACGACAGGGACGGGCCACTGGCCCGAAGGGTGCCATGATCGCAATTTCCGATGTTCTGAATGATTTGTCCGGTGACGAGCGGATGGCTGTCTGGATGCTGCGCTATTTCGTCGGACCGGGACGGCCCGTCTGCCGGCTGGGGCTCGGAGCCCTGGTCGATTCGTGTTTCCGGCGGGACGTGGAAACGCTCGGCGCCGCGTTCCGGACGGCGCTGGACCGCCTCTCCGGACTGGGCATGACGCCTCTGGATATAAGGATGCGCGGCTGCCGCGAAATCAGCACGACCGAGCATCAGCTGCTGGAGGCAACGGCGGCGGCGCAGAAAGGCGATGAATCGGCCGTAAGGTCCGCGCTCCGGCCCGTCTTCACCCACCACCACGTGCTCGCTCCCTTCGCCGCGGCGGTCACGCAGCTGGGCGCCTGCCTGGCTGCCGCAGGCTACTGGCTGCGCCGCAGCGCGGGCATGGGAACTGCCGGGGAGACGCTGCCGGCAGCGGCCATCGTCATCTCTGATGAAGAAGGAAAGAGCGCCGTGATGTCAGAAAATCATCATGGGAACAGTCGCCATGACACCTGTGGCGACATGCACGGCGACGGCCCCGTCGCGGCGGCGTCTCTGGTGACGCTCGCGCGCTGGCGCGGTCAGGACATGGGAATGACCCACGTCCTCTGGCCGCATGGCGCGACCCCGCGCAGTGTGCCGGTATGAGCAGTGTGCCGGCCTGAAAGTTCAGCCGCACAGTGCCCGGTTGGGAAGCCTCAGCTCTGCTCTGGAGCCGGCGCGGAGTTCAGGTGGATGTAGCGCTCGATGCCGACCTGTTTGATGAGGTCGAACTGACGGTCGAGGAAGTCCTCATGCTCTTCTTCGTTCTCAAGGATTTTCAGAAGAAGGTCGCGCGAGACGTAATCGCGCACGCTTTCGCAGTATGCGATGCCCTCGCGGAGGTCGCCGAGCGCCTTTTCCTCGAGCTTGAGATCACATTCGAGGATTTCCTTAACGTCCTGGCCCACCAGAATGGTGTTCAGCCGCTGCACGTTCGGCAGACCGCCAAGATAGAGAATGCGCTCGATCAGCCAGTCGGCGTGACGCATTTCTTCGATTGATTCCTCATATTCCTTCTTGCCGAGGAGCGTGACGCCCCAGTGGCGCAGCGTCCGGGCGTGCAGAAAATACTGATTGATCGCAGTCAGCTCATTGGTGAGCTGCGTGTTCAGATGCTCGATGACCTTCGGGTCCTTGATGGGCATTGCTATGCTTCCTGGTGGTTATGAATCAGGGAATATCCCGGCTTTACACCGGCTCCGCGCACGGGCGCAATCAAAAAATCCAGTTTTATCAAGACGATATAAGAAATGACTTGCATTCGCAAACAGGTGCCGAGCCCGGCGGGATCATGAACGGAGCGGCGGGTGCCGCAGCGGTATGCCACACGGGCATACCGCAATGCGCGCGCCACAATACCCTGACCTGCCAGGTCCGGAAGACCCTGTCCGCGAGACCGGCCCGGCTACAGGAAACAGGAGCGGAAACGGGGCGCTGATGCAACTTCCGGGAGGCTGGCTCATAAGAGTCTGTGGAGTATCAATCACAGAAGGACAGCCTCATGCCGGAATGCGTATTGCCCGATCACCTGATGACAGGAGACCACGAGCCGGTTCGCGGCGTCATTTTCGACATGGACGGGCTGCTTCTCGACAGCGAGACGCTGGCCATGGACGCCCTCGGTCTCGCCGGAAAAGAACTCGCGTATGACATGCCGGCGTCCTTCTGCCGCAGGATGATCGGAGTGCCGGCCGATGGCTGCCGCCGGCTGGTCCGGGAGACGTACGGCGCGGATTTTCCGATCGATCACTTTTTCGAACGGCAGGAAGTGCATCTGCGGCATCTGGTCGATACAGGACAACTGGCGCTGAAAAAGGGCGTGATCCCGCTGCTGGATCTGCTTGACCGGCTGGGACTGCCCCGGGCGATCGCCACTTCATCGAGCCGGTTCCGCACCGATCATCATCTGCAACTGGTGGGGCTTCTGGACCGCTTCGACGCGATCGTCACGCGCGATGATGTCTCGGCCGGGAAACCGTCCCCGGAACCCTATCTGACGGCAGCGCAGAAAATCGGCATTCCGCCGGAATACTGTCTGGCGCTGGAGGATTCACATTCCGGCGCCCGCGCGGCACATGCCGCCGGAATTCGCGTCATCGTGGTCCCGGACCTGCTGGAAGCGACCGATGAAATCAGAGGCAAGGCGCTGGCCGTGGTCGAGGACCTGACCGTCGTGCGCTCCTATATCGAGTACGCAACAGCAGCATAGCGTGCAGCGCGCCTTTTCCCTTTGTTTCAGAAATCTTTTTTGAATTGCAAAGACGTTTCTGATGGAGATTTTTCCGGAAAGCTTCAGGAGACGCCGCCTTTTTGAAAAAAGGCGGCACCCAAAAACTTTTATTGTTTTTTATCAAAGTTTTGTCGTGGGAGCCTGGCTGAGGTGAACAGATGAGCGGAACGCAAAAAACATAACATCATCAGTTTCTTATGAACGGTTTGTCCTTTTGAAGCGTTTGAAACAGTCTCCTGAACAAACCGGGATCAAAGGGACCGCGTCCCTTTGTGGGGTCCGGGGCAAAGCCCCGAAAAGCCACCGCCCCTGTATTTTCAAAGTATAAAAACCGTCTTTTACCCGACTCAGAAGCCTGCCCGCAGAAAATCCTGTAAATCATAAAAAAGTTTCTGGGTGCCGCCTTTTTTCAAAAAGGCGGCGTCTCCTGAAGCTTTCTGAAAAAATCTCCACCAGAAACTTTTATCGTTTTTACCACCCGGAAAAATCGTTTCACACGGCGGCAAGTTCGTGCAGCACGCCCCGCACATCATGATCGGTCAGACGGCGCAGCAGACTGGCGATGGCCGCGACCTGCCGGTCATGGTCCGGCAGCGGCGGTCCGAAAACGTCTTCCATGGCAAGGAAGGCCTCGACCTGACCGCGATGGTCGTCCCGCGCGGAAGCGCAGATCTGCCGGAGCATGTCGGCCCTCGGGTCGGTAAGGGAGATCTCCAGAGCCTCCTGCTCATGCAGCGCGAACCAGCGGATCCAGCTTGCGATCAGCAGCCTGGCGCCCGGCACCGGACGTCCCGCCGCGATGTTGCTCCGCATCGGCCTGATGACCCGCGCCGCCATTTTGGCCGACCCGTTCCGGCCGATCCGTTCGGCCTCGTGAACAATTCCCGGATTGCGAAACCGCTGCAGAAGATCCCGAGTGTAGCGATCGAGTTCTGAAGCAGGCAGATCGACATCCGCCGTCTGTTCCCCGCGCATGAACCGGGCGGTGATGCGGCCAAGCGCCGGATCACACACGGCGTCGGCAACCGTATTCAGATCCGCCAGGGCGCCGGCATAGGCGAGCAGCATATGAGCGCCATTCAGCATCTGGAGCTTGGCCCGTTCGAACACCTCCACATCAGCGACGAACTGCGTTCCGGGATGGGCTTCCCAGCGCGGTCGCGGGCCATCAAACGGACCGATGATCCACTGAAACCACGGCTCGGCCGAAATCGGCGCTTCGTCTGTGATGCCTCCGAGCAGCCGGCGGGCATCGTCAGGATCGCTGGCGGTGCTCACGGGGACGATCCGGTCCACCATGGTGTCGGGAAACTGCACCGTCGAGCCGATCCAGCCGGCGAGCGCATCGTCGCCCCGTAACGCAGCGAAATCCATCACGGCCTGACGAAGCGTCCCGCCATTATGGCTGACATTGTCGCAGCACAGAATGACCGGAGGCGTCTGACCGCGCTGGCGGACCAGGGCGAGACCGGCGGCCAGAATGCCGGGCGCCGTGCGGGGCAGCGCACCCGCCGTCAGATCGGTCAGAATGTCAGGCGCCGCCGGATCGAGCTGCCCCGAGGCTGTCAGATGATAGCCGCTGGCCGTGACCGTCAGAGTGACGATTTTCGTGCGCGGATCGGCAATGCGTTCCACAAGCCCGGCCTGCTCATCACCCGCGAAAACCGTTTCGCAGATGGCGCCCATGATGGAGGCGACGGTGCCGGCGGACTCCCGTGTCAGCAGGGTGTAGAGATTGTCCTGCTGACGGAGACAGATCGCAAGATCAGGGCGGCGCATCGTGGCGGAGACGATCCCCCAGCGCAGACCGTCTTCTCCCTCCCGGCCGATCGCGGCCTGGGTAGCTGTCGCCTGATGGGCGCGGTGAAAATTGCCGCATCCCAGATGAACGATGCCGGGCTGCAATCGTTCAGGGTCGAAGCCAGGCATATAAACGGTCGCGGGCACGGAAGGTAAAGCGTTCCGGTTCAGTCTCAAAACGACGTATCTCCCCAGTTATCAGGCCTGTCATCGGGCCAGCCATCAGGCGTGATCGTGAGAGATGCCGCGGCGTTATCGGATTTTCGGTTTCGCGGCCTGCTCTCTGCGTGTGCGTTCTGAACGGCAGGCACAGGCAGGGGTTCCGGTAACAGGCCGCGCGGAGAACACCGGATCAGGAACAGGAAGCGCCGCCCGGAAAGGCGGCATGCCAGAAAAAGCCGGCGTCGCAAAAGACCCGCGCGGGTCAGCCGGGAAGAGCGATCAGCCGGTCGAGGCTCCGGGCATCCGTAAGCGCCGCGGCTTTCTCCTTCGGAGTGAGCCGGGTCTCGGCATCCGCCAGCGACCGCGCTTCCTGAAGCTTGAGCAGCCCGACGAGACAGTCCGCATCGATGGGATCACCGGCACGGCGCGGGGGCGGAAGCATGGCCCTGTGACTGGCGAGCAGAGTTCCGTCCGCCCGCAGAGCCGCGAGCGCGTCATGCGGGCGGGCAGGCTCCGGCTGCGCCAGGGCATGCGCCGCTTTCACAAGAACGTCAGGCGGCGTCGTCTCTTCCGGCACGAGCAGAAGTCCGGCCCGGCGCAGGGCCAGACCGGCATCGCGGCTCGCCGTCAGCGCCGCCAGCGGAATGGCGAGAACAAGACCCAGCAGAACCGGCGTCATCCAGAGAAACAGAGCGAGAGACACGGTCCAGGCGCAGCCGCCAAGGATGAGACCGAACACGGTGAAACGCCAGTAGCCCCGCGCAATCACGCCCAGCGGAATGCGTCCGTCATCGCGACGCTGGGCATTCCAGCCGGAATCCTGGCCACTGAGGATGGAGATGACACCACTGGTCTGAATCAGCATGGCAATGGGCGCGATCAGCCCGCCAATCAGGGTCTCCACCAGAATGGACGCCGCCGTGCGCAGCGCCCCGCCACAGCCCCGGAGCGTCGCCCTGTCGAACAGCAGCGCAATATAGGCGAACAGCTTGGGCGCAAGCAGAATGCCCATCGTGGCGATGAACATGAACTTCGCCTGAACCGGATCGACCTGCGGCCAGTGCGGATAGAGCGTCTTCGTATCGCCGAAATATTCTGGCCGCACGAAGCGGGCCTGCAGCGAAATCAGAATGCCGACCAGCAGAAACACCAGCCACAGCGGCGAGGTCACATAGGAGCCGATGCCCATCAGCATGTGCAGCCGGCTCAGCCAGTGCAGCCCCTTCGTCGGCACCACCTTGTAATGCTGAAGATTACCCTGACACCACCGGCGGTCACGAATGGCGACATCGGTCAGCGAAGGCGGGCTTTCCTCATAGGAGCCCAGCAGGGCAGGGACCATATGAATGGCCCAGCCCCCCCGCCGCATCAGAGCTGCCTCAACGAAATCATGGCTGAGAATATGGCCGCCAAACGGCTTGCGCCCCGGCAGATGCGGCAACCCGGCCTGTTCGGCGAAGGCGGCCGTGCGGATAACGGCGTTGTGACCCCAGTAATTGCTCGCCGCGCCATGCCACCAGGCAATCCCGTGTGCGATCAGCGGACCATAGACCCGCCCGGCGAACTGCTGCATCCGCGCGAACAGCGTCGTCCCGCCCGCAATCACCGGCAGCGTCTGAATCAGCCCGACCTCCGGATTGCGCTCCATCGCGGCGGCAATGCGCACCAGCGTCCGTCCGTCCATCACGGAATCCGCGTCCAGCGTGACCATCAGCGGATAGGCCCCGCCGAAGCGGCGAACCCACTCCCCGACATTGCCCGCCTTGCGTTCAATGTTCTTCGCGCGGCGCCGGTAGAAGATATGCGTGCTGTCGCCCGTCTCGCGGCGCAGGTCGAGGAAAGCGGCTTCCTCCGCCACCCAGACATCCGGGTTCGTGGTGTCCGAAAGGATGAAGATGTCGAACGCCTCAGCGCGGCCGGTTTCCCGCAGACTGGCATGGATGGCGCGCAGACCCGCCATCACCCGGTGCGGGTCTTCGTTATAGGTCGGCATCAGCAATGCGGTGCGGGTGCGCAGCGCCGGCAGCGGACCGTCCGGATGGATGCCAAGACCGAGCCCGCCCCGCGTCAGCAGCGAGAAGAAGCCGGCAATCGAGGAGGTGAAAGCCAGCGCGATCCACAGAAACAGGGCGACGAACAGCACCTGCATGATGACGCCGAGCACGGAGGCGCCGCTGGCGTCCAGCACGAGATGCATCTGATACGCGCCCCAGCCCGTGAGGGCCAGGGCGGACCCGATGACGGCGAGCCGCCGGAGCGCGATCAGCTTCGGCTCGGTCTCGGAAACCCTGTCGCGCCCGTGCAGATCGGGCGCGGCACGGAGATCCTGTGCCTCCATCGCCAGCGGCGCGCCCGGCGGGAGAGCCGGGAACTCCGTGAGCGGCGTGGCCGATCCCGTGCCGGAGACTGCTGTTATGGTGTCCACCGATATACCCACCGTTCTGAAACGGGACCCTGGTCATTGGCGAGGACGGCGCTGAGTTCCGCCAGTTTCGCATCGCCGGGCGCGAACTCGAACGTCGTGCGCCACCCGTTGATGTTCGGATTGGGCTCGACCACGACATTGCGGATCGTGCCGGCCGAAGCCTGCGGGATCAGATGGAACTGCGCGCCCGGCCCGGTATTGGCCACCGGCCCGCCGGAGAAGTCGATCGCGAAGAAGCGGTCTTCCTTATGGTCGGTCACGGCGCCGACGCGCGTCGCGCCGATCCGGGCCAGCTTCGTCGGGAACGGCGTGTCCCAGCCCCAGTACATCCGATAGGTGAAGCTGTATTCATGCCCGGCCTCCAGCGCCGCCTTCGGACGCCAGAAGGAGACGATGTTGTCATTGACCTCGTTCGGGGTCGGAATCTCGACCAGATCGACCGCGCCCGCGCCCCAGTCGCCGATCGGCTCGATCCACAGCGACGGCCGCTTCTCGTAATTGAGCGCCAGATCCTCGAAATCGTGGAACGAACGACGGCGCTGCATCAGCCCGAAGCCGCGCGGCGAAACGTCGGTAAAGGCGGACAGCTGCAGATCGAGCGGATTGCGCAGCGGCCGGTAAAGCTCCTGATCGGAGCCGGTCCAGATCTGCAGAGCCTCACTGTCATGCGCGGCCGGACGCCAGTCATCGATGTGATTGCGGTCATTGGAATCGAAATAGAACATGCCCGTCAGCGGCGCGATGCCGGATTCCTCGATCTTCACACGCGGGAAGAACGTGGACTGCACATCGAAAACGGTCGTCTCGCCCGGACGGATAGTGAAACGAAACGCCCCCGCGACGGACGGGCTGTCGAGCAGGGCATGGATGACCACAGAGTCCACGCCAGGCTGGGGCTTCTCCAGCCAGAAGGAACGGAACAGAGCGAATTCCTCGCCCTTCGGGTCACCGGTGCCATCGGCGAAGCCGCGCGCGGACAGCCCGTAATTCTGGTTCTTCGCGACAGCGCGGAAATAGGAAGCGCCAAGGAAGACGGCGCATTCCTCCATGACGCCCGGCGTATTGATCGGATACCGCAGGCGCAGACCGGCGAAACCGAGATTATCGGTGACGCGCAGCATGGAATCGCCATAGGTGAACAGATCCGGATTGTAGGGAACCGGCGCGGATTTGCCGTCCACCACCTCGAAGATTTCGATGCGCGGCCGATAGAGAAAGCCACGCGGAAAGAATTCGACATCGAAAGCAAGGTTCTGGCCGTGCCACAGAGCCTGATCTGGACGGTATTCGATCGAGCGGAACTGGTCGAAGTTCAGATTGTCGATCGCTTTCGGCAGAGACTGATCCGGGGCGCTGTAAGGTTTCGACGCCAGTCTGCGGGCAATCTGGGCGACGGTGCCGTTATCGAACGGAACAGGACCGGCGGCAGGCGCGTCGGCGGCTCTCGCTGAGCCGCTGAACAGATCGGCGGCGAGAGTCGCCATGGCGGCGCCCCCCGCCGTCCGCAGAAGATCGCGACGCAAAACTGAAGATGACACGCTTCCTGTTCTCCCGAATCTGTCCAGTAGTATTTTTACTGATTGTTACTCTGTTGCGAAGCTGCGGCTTTTTCAGGGCATCCGACCCAGGGCACCTGACCTGCGCATCCGGCCCGGGCCACCCGGCTCAGGACGCCCGCACAGACGGACCTTTCACCAGACCGGCAAGCGCCGTCAGCGAGGCCTCCGCGCCCGCCGTCGCCTCTTTTTCCGCCGCGCGATAACAGTCAACAACGGCCTGCCCGGTTTCGGACAGCCTCGCGCCCCCGCCTCCGCCAGGCTTCGTCTCGACCAGCGGCTTTGCGAACTGATTGTTCAGCGCGTCGATCAGCAGCCACGCCCGCCGGTACGACATGCCCATGGCCCGGCCCGCGGCCGAAATCGAGCCGGTGGACGCCACATGCTCCAGAAGCCTGATTTTGCCGTGCCCAAGGGTCGGATGCCCGTCCACATCGATCCGCAGGGTCAGGCGTAATGCTGGCGCCATCAGGGTTCCGTCTCCGTCGTCTTCCGTGCCGGGGCCGTGCTATGCGGCCGCGCCCCGGCTGTCGAGAGGAAATCGCGCATCCGGCCCATCGTTTCAGCTCTTCCCCGACGGGGCGGCCTGACCGGCCCGTCCACCGGCCCGTCCACCGGTCTTCTCACCGCTGTCCCCGCCGCTATTCCCACCGGTCTCCCCGCTGGCCGGCGCACTGGTGAGGAAGCCGATAAAGGTCGTCATATCCGAGCGCAGGATGCGCAGGATGAAACGCCACTCAGGCGCGTCCGTGACTTCCCCCCTCGGAATCACCGCGATCGCCTCCCGCGCATGGTCCTCCGATAACGGGCGGCCATGCGCCTGTTCGTCACACAGCCCGGCGATATGATCCAGGGCGGAGACGAGCCCGCGCACCAGAATCTGGGCGTCCCGGGCGTCATGCACCGGGCTGGCGAGCGCCGTCCGGGCAAAAACCATCGCATCGGTCTGAAGCTGCTGCAGCGCCTGAGGCAGAGCCGCCAGCATCGGATCGCGTTTCTCAAGGCTCGTCCATCGCTCGCGGCGGGCCTCCCCGACATTGGCTGCAATAAGACGCAGGCACGTCGCGCTGGTGTCGTCCAGAGCCTGAATGTCATGCCAGCCGATGTCATGATGCGCCGCGCCGTCCAGGATCTCGCCAATGCCGCGGATCATGGCGGCGGCAAGCCGGAACGCGTCACGCCGGGTCTGTTCATGCAGAACGGCGAACGAGACGACCATCGAGACGATCACACCCGCAAGCACGCAGATAACGCGCTGGATCGGCACGAAAAAAGGAGAATTGTCGGAAGGAAACAGCATGGCGATCAGCACCGTGACCAGGCCGAGTCGCGTCTGCGGCTTCCAGGCCGCGAGCGCTGCAAGCGGAATAAGAGCGGACCACAGCGCCGCTTCCTGCGGCAGACCCATCTGCTGAAGGGTAATCGCCGCCATGCTCGCCGCCCCGCCGATCAGCGCGCCGAAAAGCTGGTTCCGCCCGTTCGAGACGGTTTCGCCAATGGTGGTCTGGGTGACGACAGCCGCCGTGATGAGCGCCCAGGCCGGGTCCTGCAGACGCAGCAGCAGGCTGAGCCCTTCCGACGCGCCGATGGCGATCAGCACGCGGAGCGCCTGCCGGACAATAGCGCCCGTCGATCTTCCTGGCGGCGTAATGACCATTCAGAAGCCCATGATCATACAGCAGCTGCGATCAGACAGCCCACAGGGGTCATCAAACCCGGCCTGTCCTCATCGCGCGCCGCCGTCAAGAGGAAACGGAACCCACCGCAGACCGTCCATGTCATGCACAAGCAGCAGAACGGAATGACGCTTTTCCTTCTGCGCGGTCTCAACGCCCTTTCTGAGCTCGGCCGGGCTGTTCACAGCCGTCTGCTGCACCTCGGTCACCACATCTCCGGGCTTCATGCCCCGATCGGCGGCCGGGCCGCCATCGGTGACATCCGTGACCACGACACCCTTCTGGTCATCGGAAAGATGGAATTTTTTGCGCGTCTCCTCCGTGATGGACGCGGCCCTGAACCCAAGCAGCCCCAGATCGACAGCCTTGTCCGATTTCGGAGCCTCCTGCCTGGCGGGCTTCTCGTCCGGATCGGTCTTCGACGGAGGAAGAGCTCCGATCGTTACAGGCACGTCGATGTCTTTCCCCTTCCGCCACACGGTCAGACGGGCCTGAGAACCAACCGGAAGATCGGCGATCAGGCGCGGCAGCGCGCGCCCCTCGATCACCTTGCCGTTCAGCTGCTGAATCACGTCGCCCGTGGTAAGCTGCGCCTTCGCGGCAGGCCCTTTGGGTTCCACTCCCGCCACGAGCGCCCCCTTCGCCGGTCTGAGACCGAGGCCATCGGCGATGTCCTGCGTCACGTCCTGAATCCGCACGCCGATCCAGCCACGGGACACCTTTCCGGTTTTGCGAAGCTGGTCGATGATCCCCTTCGCCTCATTGGACGGAATGGAGAACCCGATGCCGACAGACCCGCCCGAAGGCGAGTAAATGGCCGTGTTCACCCCGATAACCGCGCCATTCAGGTCAAAAAGCGGCCCGCCGGAATTGCCCTTGTTGATCGCCGCATCCGTCTGAATGAAATCGTCATACGGACCCTGATCGATATTCCGGCTGCGCGAGGACACAATCCCGGCCGTCACCGTCCCCGACAGCCCGAACGGATTGCCGATAGCCAGCACCCAGTTGCCAACGCGCGCCGTATCGCTGTCGCCAAAAGAAACAAAGGGCAGCGGCGTCGGACTGGTGACTTTCAGCACGGCCAGATCGGTGCGCTCGTCATGGCCGATGAGTTTCGCCGGCAGAACCGTGTTGTCCTGAAGCGTGACCGTGATCTTGTCCGCGTGCCGGATGACATGGTTGTTGGTGGCGATATAGCCGTCGGCGGAGATGATGAAGCCGGAGCCCAGCGCCTGCATCCTGCGCGGCGGCGAATTCGGCGCGTTCTGGCGGTTCATGAAGTCATGAAAAAACTTCTCGAACGGCGAACCCCGCGGGAAATCCGGAATCTGCGGCCCCTGCTCCTCCGGACCGTCCTCATCGTCTGAATCGCCGCCTTTCAGCGTCTGCGTGGTCGAGATGTTGACCACAGCGGGCAGCAGCCGGTCGGCGAGATCGGCGAAACTGTCCGGGACGCCATGCGTGCCCATGGTGACAGCGGGTCCCGTGGTGGCAGCGGCCCCCGGAGTGGCAGCGGGCGGCGCGCCCTGCTCCGCCCGCGCGACCGGGGCGAGCGCCGTCGCGGCCCAGAGAGTCGCGGCCCACAGAACGCCGGCGGCGCTGAGTGAAAGGACGGGAAAAGGACGGGGGACGGGCAGGCCTGGGAGGCGCATGAAGGGCAATGCTCTTTATCTGGGCGGACCCGGTCAGGGCCGTAACATTAAATCCGGGACGCAACATTAAACCGTAACGTTAAACCCGTGAATCCCGAAACCGGTGAATCGCGGCCGCACAGCCCGGAACAGTCCGGCAGCCGCATTTCCCCCGATACACGGATACAGTCCGGGATATAGTCTGGCCGGGCTGCGGCCTCGCCCGGATACAACCCTGATACAGCCCTGATACGATCTGTATACGATCCGGCATACGATCTGGCCCGGATACGATTTGCATTGACCGGAGGTCGGTCAGTTTCTAGCTTCCCGCTCCATGTCCGAGCACAGTACATCTCCCGCGGATCGCCGCCCCCTGCTCTCCTCCGGTGTCGCGCCAAAGGCCTGGCCTTTCGCCGAAGCGCGAAAACTCGCCGAACACGTCGCCACCAAAGGCGACGATGAGCGCCCCGCGCTGCTGGAAACAGGATACGGCCCGTCCGGACTGCCGCATATCGGCACGTTCGGCGAGGTCGCGCGCACAAGCTGGGTCCGCCAGGCCTATACCGCCATGACCGGCCGCCCGACCCGTCTGCTGGCCTTCTCCGACGATATGGACGCCCTGCGCAAAGTGCCGGACAACGTCCCGAACCGCGAGATGCTCACGCAGTTCATCGGCATGCCGCTGACAAAGGTCCCCGACCCCTTCGGAACCTCCGACTCCTTCGCGGCGCACAACAACGCCCGCCTGCGCTCGTTCCTCGACGGCTTCGGCTTCGACTACGATTTCGCCTCCTCCACCGAATACTACACTTCCGGCCGGTTCGACGCCGCCCTGCGCCGCGTGCTCGAAGTGCATGACGAAATCGTCGCCGTCATCCGCCCCACCCTCGGCGCCGAACGCCGCGAAACCTACTCCCCCGTCCTGCCCCTGCACCCGAAAACCGGCCAGGTCATGCAGGTCCGCATGGATAAGGTCGATCCCGTCGCCGGCACCGTCTGCTGGACCGATGAAAACGGCGAGCGCTTCGAAACCCCCGTCACCGGCGGCGCCGCGAAAATGCAGTGGAAAGCCGACTGGGCCATGCGCTGGTACGCCCTCGGCGTCGATTACGAAATGTCCGGCAAGGACCTCATCGACAGCGTCCGCCTGTCCGGAAAAATCTGCCGTATCCTCGGCGCCCCGCCCCCGGCCGGCCTGACCTACGAGCTGTTCCTCGACGAAAACGGCCAGAAAATCTCCAAGTCGAAAGGCAACGGCCTCTCCGTCGAGGAATGGCTGCGCTACGCCCCGCCCGAAAGCCTCGGCCAGTTCATGTTCAATCACCCCGAACGGGCCAAGCGCCTGTTCTTCGACGTGATCCCGAAGGCCACCGACGAATATCTCGCCCACGTGGACAAGGCCGCCGCCCTCCAGGCACGCTGCGCCGACGTCCCCGCCGCCGAAGCAGAAGCGGATCTTCTGAGCCTGTGTGCGAATCCCGCCTGGTTCATCCACGCCGGCCACATCCCCGATCACGCCGGCAGCCCGGTCTCGTTCAGTATGCTCCTGAACCTCGCCAGCGTCGCCAACGCCGAAACCCCGGACGTCCTCTGGGGCTTCCTCCGCCGTTACGACGCCGCCGTCTCGCCCGAAACCCACCCGATGCTCGCCACCCTCGTCGACCGCGCCATCGTGTTCTACGCCGACTTCGTACGCCCGGCGAAGAATTACCGCCTGCCGGACGAACAGGAACTCCGGGCACTGGCGGATCTGGCGGACTCGCTGAAAATGTACGAAGGCGAGGACACCACCGCCGAGGTGCTCCAGAACCTGGTTTTCGAGATCGGCAAACGCCACAAATTCGAGCCGCTGCGCGCATGGTTCACCTGCCTTTACGAAGTTCTGCTGGGACAGAGTGAAGGGCCGCGTTTCGGCGGATTTATCGCACTCTATGGTGTCCGGAGCACGGTCGCGCTGATCGAGGCGGCGCTGGTCCGGAGCGCAGAGGCCTGAGGGTCCGGCCATGTCCGGAAAAGCACGGATGTCCGACAGCAGGCAGACCGGGACTCCGCCCATGACGAAACGCGTGACGGAACCTGTAGCCGGCCCCGTGACTGAAACGGAAAGCTGCCCGTCCTTCTTCACGGCGGCGGATCAGGCCGGAACGCAGGGCGGGACCGCCCCGGATCACGCCTCCCCCAACGATGCCTCGCCCGACAACACTTCTTCGGGCCATGTTCCCCCCGACCACGTTCCTCCGGCAGGCTGGAAGCGCTGGCTGCGTCACGCCCCGCACCTCCTCGGCCTCGTCCTGATGGTCGCCGCGATCCTGGTCGTCCGGCGGGAACTGCACACGCTGAGCATGGCCGATATCAGAACGGCCCTGCGGGGTATCTCCCATCGCGCCCTGCTCGCCGGCGTCGGCTGCACCTTCCTGTCCTATTTCATCCTGTCCTTCTACGACCGCCTCGCCGTCATCCAGGTCGGTCACCGCCGGCTGTCCTTCCTCCGCACCGCCTTCGCGGCCTTCTGCTCCTACGTGCTCTCGCACAATCTCGGCTTCTCCGCCGTCTCCGGCGCCGCCGTCCGCTTCCGCCTCTACCGCAACTGGGGCCTGCCGCCCTTCGCCATCGCCCAGATCATCGCCTTCTGCTCGGCCACCTACCTCCTCGGCGCCGCCGTCCTCATCGGCAGCGTCCTGCTGATCGAACCCGGCGTTCTGCCCGTCCTGGGCGACCGCGTTCCCGTCGTCCTGCTCCGCGCCGCCGGCGTGCTGCTCTGGCTCGGCGTGCTGGCCTATATCGGCGCCACGCTGAAATGGCGCGAACTGACCATCCGCGGCCGCCAGATCGAACTCCCCTCAGCGCCGATGGCGATCGCGCAGACCGTCGTCGCCGCCGCCGACGTCGCCGCCACCGCCGCCATCGCCTTCGTCCTGCTGCCGCCGGGAACGCTGGATTACGGCTCCTTCCTCGCCATCTACATCGCCTCCTACACTGCCGGCCTCGTGGCCAGCGTCCCCGGCGGCCTCGGCGTCTTCGACGGCGCCATGCTCCTCGCCCTCGGCCCCTATCTGCCCGCCCCCCAGATTCTCGGAACGATCCTCGTCTTCCGGCTGTTCTATTACATCGTGCCGCTCTTCCTCGCCGGCGGCATGTTCGCGGGCCATGAACTGTTCCTGCGCGGCGACGCGGTTCTGCTCTCCCGCAAGGCGGCCCGCGAAGGCGGCGAGGAGCCCCGCCGGATCAGACCAAGCCAGGTGGTGCGCGAGAGCGAGGCCGATTTTTCCGTCGGCGTCTCGACCGGCACGGTCGCCTTCTGCGGCATCCTGCTGCTGATCCTGCCACTGGTGAATCCAATTCACGCCCATGACGGGTCGAAGATCATCGCCTTCATGTCGAATATCGTCGGCGATTACGTGCTGACCGTGGTCGGAGCGGCTCTGATCGCGCTGGCGATCGGCCTGTCCCAGCGTGTGACACTGGCATGGGGCGCCACGCTCGGCCTGCTGGTACTGTCGGCAATGGCGACATTCCTGCGCGGAAACACGCCCCTCGTGCCGCTCGCCCTCGCCCTGTCCGCCTTCCTGATCGCCCCCTTCCGGCGATGCTATTACCGGCACGCCCGTCTCCTCAGCGAGCCGCTCTCCTTCTCCACGCTCCTGTCCCTGCTGCTGCTGATCGGATGCGCCGTCGTCATCGCCACCAACCGCGCCGGAGCGGAGGGCTGGTGGGAACTGTTCGTCCCGGAAGACAACGACGCCCGGTGGATCGTGATGATCGCCGTCGTCCTCGCGCTGGTGGTGATTGCCCGTCTGGCCCGCCCGGGCCGCGTGGTTGTCCGGCCCTGGGACGAAAAATCAGCCGAGTGGTACCACAGCCTCCCGCACGCCCTGTCCGTCATCCCCGGCGCCGCGCCGGACGGGCTGGTGACAGGTGAAGCAGGAAACGCGGCCATCCCCTTTCGCAGGCGGGGCAGCTTCGTGGTCGGAATGGGCGACCCCGCCGGCGAGGACGCAGACTGCGCATCGGTGATCTGGCGCCTGCGGGATCTGGCGATGCAGGAAGGCTACCAGCCGGTCTTCTGGCGCACAGGCAAAACCTTCCTGCCGATTTACGCCGATATGGGCCTGGTCAACTGGCCCCTGGCGGATGTCCCCGGCGCCTGGCTCTGCTGCCCGTCGGAACAGATCGGCCTCGTCCGCTCAAAACTGTTCGGACGAAAAGCCGGCACCACACAGGACCCCCGCAGCTGAAAACTCAGTCAGGACCAGAGAGCACTTAACGATAAGTCTTTCGATAAAAATGATTAAAGGTTTTGGGTGCCACCTTTTTCAAAAAGGCGGCGTCTTCTGAAGCTTTCTGAAAAAAAGATTCACCATAAACTTCTTTCCGGATTCGATATCGACCGCCGGACAACGTTCCGGAAATGCTGACCGGGGAGCAATGATCAGCCGACTGGTACGCCCGTGAGACTGACATGTAACACGCCTTGCGGCCCGGCCTCATCCTGCCGAAACAACGCTTCAGCTTCTCCCATGTCGGTCAGCATTTCTCACGCAATGATCTCAAGGCCGCGCCATCCGGGTAACGGAACGAAGCGGGTCGTACACGTCAGCAACCGTGCCGGCCCCGCCCGAGTTCCTGGATCGCGGTGAAAATCGTTGAACGGGCTGTTTTAAGCGTTTCGGCAGCGCGTGAAATTCACCGTCCCGACCGCACGCGCGAAAGCACGACAGAGATCGATCCAATCCGGAATGACCTCAACAATTCGTCACAAATGATTTGTTCGCATTTTCTGACATCTCTTGTCGGAAATGACGGATTTATTGCGATATTATGAATGATAATCTTACGGAATGGAAAGCGTAAACGGAAAGCGTAACGGGCACGTTCTGAACGGAACTGGAAGACCGGACCATGGCGGATCACAACATTCAGGGTAAAACCATTCTCAGAGGCTGTTTCAGAACCTTCAGATGCCCAAAAATTCTCATAACAGACTGACGACGGTATAGTTTTTGAGTCCCGCTCATCTGCTCGCCGCAGCCAGCCTCAAAAAGCTCCTCACGACAAGCCTTTGATAAAAAATAATAAAAGTTTTTGGGTGCCCCCTTTTTTCCAAAAAGGCGGCGTCTTCTGAAGCTTTTAAAAAAGCTTCACCAAAAATTTCTTTACGATTTAAAGGAGATTTCACAGGCAGGTTTCTGAAACAGTCTCTTATAGCCGGCAACGCAAAAACCTTCCGGATGGACTGATCGCCCGTGGATCTGGCGACGCCATGAAGCCGCTTTCCATTATCGAACCCTGACCACTCTGAGTGATGATTTCCACATTTCAATCGTGCCGGAATAAAAATGACTGATTGCGAAAATCAGATGGATGCTGATCAGAACAGGAGAAATTTTATGAAACAGACATGGGGAAACGCCTGTTTCACAGGACTGCTCTGCTCCTGTCTGACCGGGTGCGCCGGCATCAGTTCGGCTTTAAACACCGTGCAGGCCACGCCCCGTATGCTTGACGATCATACAGTGGCCGTCTCGGGCTCAGGGAGCGGCACGGATTCCATGAGCAGCGTTCAGCAGGCAGTGTTCCGCTCAGCGGCCCGGACGGCAAAGAGTTCAGGGTACCAGTATTTTCTCGTCCTGAACGAGCAGAAGACGCAGGTCCCGGGACCGTCTTCGTCGTACGGATCGAAGCAGTCCCGCAGAACCTATCAGCTTGCCCAGCCGCGGGATGAGCTGACCGCCCGCTTTTACCGGACCGGAGAAACTGATCCGAACCAGCCGGGTCTCTTCAATGTGGACAGCGTTCTTGCGGAGAGCTCCGGACAATGAATATCGGGCCGGCATCAGGCAGTCGTAATCATTGCTGGCCACACGGGAAAGGTTTCCCACCGACGTGGCAGCGCAGGCCTCCCTGCCTGCCCGGAGCCGCGCGATGATTCGTCTGATCATCCTTCTGCTTGGCACGGGTCCACTGCGAAAATTATGGAGCGCATGTCTTGGAATTGCGCTGTTCTGTCTGATTGCGGGCATCGTCTTTGTCGGTGACTTCTTCCGGCCGGCGGAGATCATTACGATTGACGTCATTGGCGCCGCTTTCGTTGTCGAGGGGATCGTGCGGCTGATGACGCTTGCGGCAATCGGCTTTCCAAACGCGACTGTTCCCGTCCTGAAGTCCCTCGGTTTCTTCGCGCTTGGGTTCATGGCGATCGATATTCCTGCCGACCATAATATCGTCGCAACGATCGTGCTGGGGACGGCGCTTGTCATCGACGGCATTCTGCGGATGGCAGCCGCGATCGTGATCCGCGCCGTTCACTGGCGCAAGGCTGTCGCCTTCAGTATTTTCGAACTGGGGATCGCCGGACTGATCGCGTCCCCCTGGCCGGTTCAGTACCGGAACACAGTGCCTTTCTGCCTCGGGATCGCTCTGCTTGGTGCGGCCTGGAGTTTCGGAAAACTCGGGATACAGCTTCTTCGTTTGCCGCCCGGAGCCTCAGTGACGGACCTGCCCCTGTTTGCGGGGCCGAACTGGCATGGACGCGGACTGCTCCATCCATCGCAGGTGGTGCCAAAATCATGGAACAATGAAGAGCCGCTGACGGTCTATGTCTGGACAGCTGTCGGATCTGCCGTCAATCCGGCACGACGCCCGATTATCGACCGCTATATCGCAGCGATGGATGAAGGTGGCGTCATCTCAACCGGGCATGCCGCGCTCTCACTGCCGCCGACAGACTATGTCAGCCTGTGTCCCGCGGAAGATATCGATCATTCACCGGAAGATTTTGCAGCCCTGCTCCGCGCAGGTACGGAAAACGATGTTCCCGGCGCTTTTCGCCCTTCATTTGAAGAGGAATGCGCCGGGTGGCGCAATCCCGACCGGGACATCCGGTTTTATCGATACAATGCCGACGCCCTGCGTGCGTTTCTGGCTCTTTATCGCGAGACGCCGGTCTACAATCTGACCAGCCGGAACTGCTCATCCACCGTCGCCCTGTCCCTGGACGCTGCGACAGAAGGTGTTCTGGGGCAGGAGAAACCCTTACGGACCGTTCTGCTGCTGCTGACCGATCCCGCGATGTGGCTTCTTGCCCTGTGGCGCGCACGCGCTGAGGCCATGACATGGACACCGGGTCTGATCCTTGATTACGCGCAGACTCTTCAGTTCATCCTGACGGGCCGGCGCCAGCAGTGGCTCACCCGTATTCGCACAATGCGCCGGCGCTACAGCGCGGCCAGACAGACGCAGCTTCTTGAGGGCGTGCAGACGAGGTCGTTACGCCCCACACTTGTCTCGCTCGTGATGACGGGCATGATTTTCGGTCTGACTTATGGCCTCAGCGCGCCTCTTCTGGCGCTTGATCTGACCGGGATGGGTTTCGGTGAGAAGGTCATCGGCGCCAACGCCGCGATGCATGCAGTCGGGGTCCTCACGCTGGCGCCTTTCCTGCCCAGGCTGGCCTGGCGCTATGGCCCTAAGCTTCCGATTACTGTGGCCCTGCTGGTTGTGGCGGCGACCCTGGCTCTTTTCCCGGTCATGCCTTCGACGCGGAAATCTCACAGAAGGGTTGTACATCGGGTTAGATTATGAAAAAGTCTGTTTTGCACAAAAGAATTTTTCATAAGCAATAAACGAACCCGATGCAGACAGAGTGTAGCGCAGGCGCGTATGAGTTTCCAGCCTCCTGTGGACGGCGTGTTGTGGCCCGTTTTGACGGGGGTCGCATGAGTTCGGATGGGGGCGTCATTCTGGTGAAGCAGGCTGATGACATTCTGGGGCTCAGCCGCCGCTTTGCTGCCTGTTTTCGCGATAAG